>JAEUPP010000038.1 GCA_016790075.1 Rhodanobacteraceae bacterium
GAAGCCCGGTGTAGTGATATCGATCGCGCGTCCGCTATGGTGTTCGCTATAGCCGGGGGCTGCGCTGACTTCAAGTATCTGTGCCAGATTCTGGCCGCGGGCGAGTTTGCGTTCGATGATGCCGACCTGATAGTCGATCGAACGGAATGCCGAGACCAGTTGCAGTTCGATCTGTCCCAGCGCTGCGCTATGGCGCATGCGCAGCCAGGCCTGCGCCGCGCGCGGCGTCAGCCATTGCGCACGCTGATGGATGTCGTAGCCGACGAAGCGTAGCTGGCGTGGTTCTCGCACCGGCCGTAGCCCGCGACCGCGGGCATAGTCAGGGCCAATACCCAGCTCCACTACGCGCTGACGCAGCGCGCGCAATTGCACCGCATCGGCAGGGGTGGGTTGTTGCAGGTCTGTTGGCACTGGCGTTGCGTAACGGATAGTCCGGGAGGCGTTCATGCGGATGATGGTAGCCCAGCCAACTGCCGGCCTAGCGGCGTGCGTGCAAAGCATCCAGAAGCGTCTGTGGTTGTTGCAGTTCCAGCAGCAGATCGAAGTTCAGCTGGGTCGGCAGCCACAGCGCGCGCCTGCCGCCAAAGATGGCCACAACGGCGCGACGGCGGTTGCGTAGCAGGTGCCAGCCGCAGCTGAGGCCGGGCAGGCCAATCCCCCAGAGTCGGATCAGGGGGCGCAGCTCGGTGCGTTCATTCAGATCAACGATGCGCGCGCGGCTCAGATCGATCTCACTCAATGCAACCTGCTTGCGCGTGTAGGGAATGGCTACGTCCAGGCGATTGCCGGATAGCCTGACTTCTTGGCGTTCGATGCTGCGGGCCACTAGCAGCCAGGCTGCCAATGGCACGATCAGCATCGCCGCGGCGCCAGCCAGCATGGCCCCGGCGCTGAGGGTTGCTGTGGTCTGGGTCAGCACCAGGGTGTATGCCAGACCTGCTATGCCAATGGGCAACAGCAGGGTCAGGACCACTAGCCAGGTCTTTGCGGAAGCCGGTATGGGGTTCAGTGGAAAAGTCACGGAGGTCTCTGATGCCAGTGGCTTCATGGATCTTTCTCCTCGATCGGTCGGGCGCTGCGCGGCAATCGCCCGTTCTTGCGCAAGGCTTCGCGCAGCACGTATTCGATCTGCGCATTGAGCGAGCGCAACTCGTCGTCGGCCCAGGCCTGCATGGCATCCAGCACGGCGGCGTTGATGCGCAGCGGATAGGCTTTCTTCTCGCTCATGGCTCAGTGATGCAGCGTGCCGGTGTTGACAACGGGCTGCGTACCGCGTTCGCCACAGAGCACGACGAGCAGGTTGGATACCATGGCCGCCTTGCGTTCCTCGTCGAGATTGACGACACCGCGGGTGCTGAGCTGTTCCAGCGCCATCTCGACCATGCTCACCGCCCCTTCGACGATGCGCGCCCGCGCAGCGATGATCGCCCCGGCCTGCTGACGTTGCAGCATGGCCTGGGCAATTTCCTGGGCATAGGCGAGGTGGCTGATGCGCGCTTCGACCACCTGGACACCGGCCTTGCCCAGACGTTCCTGTATCTCGTCACGCAGATGCTGGTTCACTTCCTTGCCGTGGCTGCGCAGGCTGGGTGCGCCGGAGTCGTGTGCGTCATAGGGATAGCTGGTTGCCATCTGGCGCAGCGCCGCTTCGGACTGGATCTGGACGAAGTTCTCATAGTCGTCGACCTGGAACACGGCTTCAGCCGTATCGACGACCTGCCAGACCACGACGGCGGCGATTTCAATCGGATTGCCGTCGTTGTCGTTGACCTTGAGCTTGGACGACTCGAAGTTGCGTACACGCAGCGACACGCTGCTCTTGGCATAGAAAGGATTGGTCCAGCGCAGGCCTTCGTTGCGCACGGTGCCGGCATAGCGGCCAAACAGCTGCATGACCTTGCCCTGGTTGGGCTGCACCTGAAAGAAACCTTTCATCAGGAAAATGAGCAGGCCGAACAGCAGTATGCCGCCGACAGGGCCAGCCGGGTCGCGGGTAGTGGCTCCACTGACAAATACGGCGGCCGCAACCACAAAGCCGACGATGAAGGCGAGCAGCGTGGGGATTCCAGGCAGAGACCAGGCAGTGTTCTCGTTCATGGCATTGCTCCTGAGGATTGGATGGACGATATCAATTTGATATCAATTTGCCAATGGTGGCAGGCCGGTGAGTGCCGCTAGCATGCGCGCGGGAATCTCGATCAATGGCGGGCAGTAAATGGGTGAGCGGGAAGTGGACATGCCAGCGGTGAACGCGCAATCCATCTGGCGGGATGGGCTTGACTTGGGTGTGGCCGCTTGTGACGGCGAGCTGACTGCGGACGCCTGCGTAATTGGTCTCGGCGGTAGCGGACTCAGTGCATTGGAGACCCTCCGCGGCGCGGGTCTGCGCTGCATCGGCCTGGATCGCCACGGCATTGCTGCCGGTGCGGCCGGAGCAAACGGGGGCTTTCTGCTCGCAGGACAGGCGGCGTTTTATCACCGGGCACTAGCCCGCCTCGGGCGCGAGCGTGCACGCGGCATCTATGCGCTGACACAGCAAGAACTCGCCCAGCGCTACCTTGCGGCGCCCGATCTCTGCCAGCGTACGGGTTCGTTGCGTATTGCCGCCGATGCGCAGGAAGAACGCGACTGCGTGCAGCAGATCGAAGCCATGCAGCGCGACGGATTGCCGGCAGTGCCTTACCTGGGGGCAGAAGGCCGCGGCGTCCTGTTTGCCGACGATGGCTGCTTTGATCCGGCACGCTACTGGCGCCGCCTGGCGGCAACGTTGATGGATGGCGGCGTGCAGTTGCGTGACGGCACCGTCGTCGACATCGCACCCGGCGTCGTCACCACGACGAGCACGCGTATCCATGCGGATATCGTGCTCGTCGCCGTCGACGGCGGCCTCGAACAGCTGCTGCCGCAACTGGCAAACGAGGTGCGTTCTGCGCGATTGCAGATGCTGGCGACGGCGCCTGATACGGGCCTTGCACTCGCACGGCCGGTGTACTTCCGCAATGGCAATGACTACTGGCTGCAGCGTGGCGATGGCTGCATTGCTCTGGGCGGCGGGCGTGATCTGGGGGGCGATGAGGAATGGCAGGCAGAATCCGGTGTTTCTCCGCGGGTGCAGAGGCATCTTGATCACCTGCTGCGCGAGCACCTGCACAGCAGCGCCGCAGTTACACATCGCTGGTCGGCGCGGGTGGCTTTTACCCAGCGCGGTTTGCCGGTGTTTGGCGAGCTGGCGCGCGGTGTATTCGTGACTGGCGCTTATGACGGCACCGGCAACCTGCTCGGTGCGGTATGCGGCAGGGCGCTTGCGCAGTGGGCGCTGGGCCAGCGCGGCGAATTGGTCGAATGGCTTGCGGGCTAGGACGTTTTATGGCGCCACATTCAACCGCAGCAGTGGCGCGGGCCAGCGTTCACCCGTGACATAGACCGTGTTGGCATCCGCTGCGAATGTGATGGCTTCGGCCTGAGCGAGCAGGGCGATGGGAAAACTGCGCGGCTCGCGCGCGAACGCCTGGGCCCAGCTTTCACCCGCGGCGCGCTCATAGACCCAGACCGAGGCATAGGTCAGCACGGCGGCGCGGCGTGCATCGCGGCTGATCGACAGCGCGGTGGGACGACCGGGTTTCAGGCGGCGCGCAACGTTGTCCGTAGGCAGCCCCTCGTCGGGAGCCTGCAGATTGCCGACCCAGGTCGCGATGTTTTCCTTGTTCCTGCCGGGCCGCAGCGGTAGCGACCAGATCTGCGGCGGTGTGGTGCGCTTGCTGAGCAGCAGTGCCGTTTCACCGGGCACGTCGATGCCGACGGCTTCGACATCATGCGGTTCGTCCGGGTAGCGGAAGGCAATGCGCCAGGCCGGTGCTGCGGTCAAAGCGTGCTCCTGCGCAGCGGCAGTGAAAGCCGGTTCCTCGACGACGACGAGTTCGGCCGACGGGCGCACGCCCGCGTTGTCGCCCGTATCGGCCAGCAGCAGCCAGGATTTTCCGTCGAGGGCGAAGGCGGCCATGTCTTCCCAGTCGACCGGCTTTACGCCACGGAGGTCCAGTTTTGCCTTGACGCGGCCGCTGCTGTCGATGGCGAACACTTCGGCGCTGGAACTGGAATCGTTGTGTACCCAGAAGCGGCCGGGCACTGATGCCGAAGCCGCCAGGCCGCTGATCTCGGCCAGGCGCTGGTCACGCAGAAATCCAGCCAGTTCGGGAAGTGCTGATGCAGCTGGCGTAGTGGTTGGCGCTGTGAGCAGCACCGCGGCGAGGGCCAGAACTGTCAGCATTACTTCGCCGATACGGTGACGGGTTCTACCGCCTCTACGCGCAGATTGCCCAGCGTGGTCACCCCCGAGAAGAAACGCCAGGGATCGCCGTCACCGACACCGAGTGCGATATGTCCGGTGTCAAAGCGGCCCAGTGCGGCATCAAAACTCTGCCAGCGCCCGTCTATCCAGGCCTGTACCCAGGCATGGGGCACGAATACGCGTTCGGCCTCGCCAAAGGACTCGACGAAGGCCAGGCCCGTTGCGATACGTGTGGGAATGCCGTGTGCACGCCCCAGCGCCGCCAGCAGCAGCGCATGTTCGGTGCAATCGCCTTGGCGCGATTTTGCGGTCTCCAGCGCCGACGCATAACCCACGTTAAGCCCTTTCTTGTCGATATAGCCGAATACGAAGGCTTCCAGATCGCGCATGCGTTCTATGGGTTTCTTGTCGCCGGACGAGGCCTGATTCGCCAGTCGTGCCACCTCATCGGCGCTGGACTGCAGCCAGGCATTGGGCTGACTGTCGGCAGCGAGCGGTTGCGGTTCGGCGCTGGCAGGTGCCTGCGGCGATACAGTCACGATGTAACCGTCGCCGTGGCGTTCGACCTTCTGCTCCGCGGTAGCGGGGAAACTCAGCACCGTTTCGCGGCGGCGCGCCTTCAAGGTATAGCGTTGCGGTTTGCTCAGATCGTCGCGATCCAGGCTCGGTGGGGCTGCAACCAGTGCCTGCTGCAGCGCGTCGCCCGGCTGGTTCGGGGCAAGGGCACAAGCCTTGTCGCAAGCCAGTACTTCAAGCTTCAGGCCCAGCTGCAGCAGACTCACCTTGTGGACGCGGTACTGCTTGTCCATCCAGTCGGTACTGGTCAGTGGCAAGCCCGGTACCTTGAGTTCGCGCTCGACGCGGAACAGTTCGCGCCGTCCGCCCGGCAGGTCGACGTATTCCGCTGGCCGCACCGTCGTGGTCAAGGGATAGGCGGCGAGGTTCAATGCCTGGTAGGCGAGGCTGTCGTAGCGCGTGCCAGGTTTCAGCCCCTGGGCAGCAGCCTCCAGGCGCAGCCCTTCGTTAAACAGTGCGCCCGCGGGCCAGCTCGCGGTCTTGCTCTGGCTAAGGCCGCCGACGCTGCTGGTCACATGAATGGTGCCGTCGGCATCGACCTTGCCTTCGCTGGTGGATTCCACGCCGGACAGGCGCGAGCGCGTGCGGAATACGAGCGGCTTGCCGTCGTGGGTTTCCTCGTGGGTTTCGCTGACTTCCAGGGCGACCGTGACGCCAGCCCGTTCTATGCTGAGGTTCATGTCCTGCGTCGTCACGACGCGTTCATCCTTGATCTCGCGCCGGTTCAGCATATGCCCGATCTTGCGTCCATCCAGCGTGACGCTCATCCAGGTTTCTTCCGCCGCGGCGTAGGCGGACGTGGAGCAGAGCCCCGGGATCATGAGCACAAGGGTTAGCAGGCAGGCGAGACGAACGGATAGACGCATGAGTGCAGGGAGGCCGGCAGACAGGAATGGGGTGGCGCAATCGGGAGCGGCGAGTGTGCCAGAGCGGAGTCGGCGAAAACCGTGTCTACGACCACGTGGTGCCGTTCGTGTTCCCCGTCTGACCTGACGCGCCGCCGGCCCGTACAATCGCGCTCTTTTCCTGGTGGAGCAGGTCATGAAACCCTTCGGCACCCCGGGCTCGCCCGGCGCATTGCGGCTGTTGCTGCTGGGTTCGGGCGAACTCGGCAAGGAAGTGGCGATCGAGGCACAGCGTTACGCGGTGGAAGTCATCGCCGTGGATCGGTACGCGAACGCGCCGGCCATGCAGGTCGCGCATCGCAGCCATGTCATCAATATGCTCGATGCTGACGAGCTGCGGAGGGTAATAGAGCGCGAAAAACCCGATCTGGTCGTGCCCGAGATCGAGGCCATCCACACGCCGACCCTGATCGAACTGGAACGCGGCGGGCTCAAGGTGATTCCCACCGCACGCGCGGCCTGGCTGACCATGGACCGAGAAGGCATACGCCGCCTTGCGGCGGAGACGCTGGGTCTGCCGACTTCACCCTATCGCTTCTGCGACACGGCCGAGGCATACCGCGACGCCGTGCAGGCACTGGGCCTGCCCTGTGTGGTGAAGCCGGTCATGAGCTCCTCGGGCAAGGGGCAGAGCGTGGTGCGCAGCGCGGCGGATATCGACGCCGCCTGGGACTATGCACAAAGCGGCGGCAGGGCCGGGCAGGGCCGCGTCATCGTCGAAGGTTTCGTCGCGTTCGATTACGAAATCACCTTGCTGACCGTGCGCCATTGCGGCGGTACTGCTTTCTGCGCACCTATAGGCCATCTGCAGGTGGACGGGGATTATCGCGAGTCCTGGCAGCCGCAGCCAATGCCGCCACTGGCCCTGGAGCGCGCCGAAGCGATAGCGCGCGCTGTCACCGACAATCTCGGCGGTCATGGCGTGTTCGGCGTGGAGCTGTTCGTGCGTGGCGACGAGGTCATTTTTTCCGAAGTATCGCCGCGGCCGCACGATACGGGTCTGGTCACCCTGATCGCGCAGGATCTGTCGCAGTTTGCACTGCATGTGCGGGCGATTCTGGGGCTGCCGGTAACCGGTATCCGCCAGTTCGGACCATCGGCTTCCTGTGCGGTGCTGGTCGACGGTGATGGCGCTGGGCCCAGTTATCACGGCATCGCTGAGGCCTTGGCCGAGCCCGACACCATGCTGCGCATCTTCGGCAAGCCCGAAGTCCGTGGGCGCCGGCGCATGGCCGTGACGCTGGCGCGTGCCGACGATATCAACAGCGCGCGCACCAGGGCGCGGGCTGCTGCGGCAAAGATCCACGTTGAAGTCTGAACGCGGCCGGCGGGGTATCAGCACAGCGGTGCCCCGCTGCAGACGGTGATCGGAGCAGGGCGCAGGGCAAGAGAGACCCGCCCTGCGGACCACGCTGCATGACGATGGCAATGGCGATGCTGTATGCGAGGGCAGCGAGCCGCTGCGGTGGTTGTCGCCGCTGCGTCTGGTGCTTGAGTAATTCCCGCAACGATCTCGATCGGATTCTTTGTTCGACCGATTATCGAGCCACTACATTAGTATCTGCCCCAGCCTCGGTGGAGCCGCGTATGGAAACCAGTCTCGCCGGATGGGTCATCGGCACGATAGAACTGATGGCAGCGCTGTTCCTGGTCGTGGCCGGCACGCTGCTGCTGGCGACCCTGGTGTTCTTTGTGGTCGACCGCAACCAGACACGCAGCGCCGTGCTGCGCAACTATCCGGTCATAGGCCGCTTCCGTTACTGGTTTGAACATCTGGGCGAGTTCTTCCGTCAGTATTTCTTCGCCATGGATCGCGAGGAGCTACCGTTCAACCGCGCGCAGCGCAGCTGGGTCTATCGCGCCGCAAAGAACGTCGATAACACCCGCGCCTTCGGCTCTACCCGCGACCTGCGCCCCGAAGGCACGGTGTTCTTCGTCAACACGGCGTTTCCCACCCTGGACGAAGACGCCGTTGCGCCACAGCCGCTGCTGATAGGCCCGTATGCGCGCGAACCGTACGCACACGCGGCGTTCTTCAACGTGTCGGCGATGAGTTTCGGCGCGATCTCGGCCCCGGCGGTGCGCGCACTGACTACGGGGGCAGGCAAAGCTGGGATCTGGGTCGATACGGGGGAAGGTGGATTGTCGCCGTATCACCTGGAAGGCGGCTGTTCCCTGGTATTTGAGATTGGTACCGCGAAATACGGCGTGCGGGATGCAGCTGGCCGCCTGGATGACGACAAGCTGCGAGCCATTGCAGCACATTCACAAGTAAAAATGTTCAATCTTAAACTCGGTCAGGGGGCCAAGCCGGGCAAAGGCGGGGTGCTGCCCGGTGCCAAGGTCACGCCGGAAATAGCTGCTATTCGCGGGATTCCGGTCGGCCAGGATTCGATCAGCCCGAACCGCCATCCGGAAATCGACGGCGTGGCTGATCTGCTGGATGTGATAGCTCATATCCGAGAGGTGACCGGCAAACCGACCGGGTTCAAGGCGCCGCTGGGTGATCTGGCCTGGATCGCCGAGCTCTGTGCCGAAGTGCAGCGCCGCGGCGTGGCCAGCGCGCCGGATTTCATTGTCGTCGATGGCTCCGAGGGTGGTAGCGGCGCAGCACCGCAGTCGCTGATGGACGGCGTCGGTTTGCCCTTGCGCGAGGCCTTGCCGCAGTTGGTCGATACCCTGACACGGGGCGGCCTGCGCGAGCGCATCCGAGTGATCTGTTCCGGCAAGTGTATTACGCCATATGAGGTGGCCTGGGCGCTGGCGATGGGAGCCGACTTCGTCAATTCGGCGCGTGGCTTCATGTTCGCGCTGGGCTGCATCCAGGCCTTGCAGTGCAACCGCAATACCTGTCCTACCGGCGTGACCACACACGATCCGCGTCTGCAGCGGGGCCTCGTCGTCAGCGACAAGGCCGAACGTGTGGCGCATTACGCCCGCAACCTCATGTACGAAGTGGGCGTGATCGCCCATGCTTGCGGTGTGCGCGAACCCCGCGAATTGCGCCGCTGGCACGCCCGTGTCGTCGGCAATGATGGTCTGTCGCGGCGTCTTGACGAGCTGTATCCCTATGCCACTGATCCCACCGGAGCGCGCCTGTGAGCGATACGCAATACGCGGTTTTCCTCTATCCACAAGCGGTCGAGGCGCTGGGCGAGCCGATCAAGCCGTTCTTGCTCGACGGCTCCGGCGGCCCGCACATCGTCTGTGCCGAAATCGATACCTCCGGGCCGTTGTTTGTCATGACCCTGGCCGGCAAGGACGCGCGCGGCGCGCCCAGCGAGCTCGAAATCATGGTTCCGCACGCGATGATTCGTCTGGTGATCTCGGTGCACAGCGATCAGGGCATAGGTTTCGCGCCCTACGCGAACTGACTGCGGCCAGCGACTGCCCGCCGCAACGCGTCTGCACAGTGGAGGGCGGGAAACTCCTTGCCGGGACCACGCACGCGACTACATGGCAGCGCCGTCGATGCGATCAGCCAGCACGATGACACGGCTGTACTGCTGGCTGCGCATCTCGATGCGGCCGTCGTCATGACAGGCGGTCACGATGCCCGAGAGGCTTTGCCCGTTGAAGAACAAGGTGACGCCGCGTTTTTCGGCGGCGCTGGCTTCGAGCAGTGCTTTGAACGGACCTTTGCAATTCACGGTGCTGGATTCCTTGGCAGGGGTCTGGGCGTGGGCGGCAACCGTGGCACCGAGCAGAAGGGTCAGTAGCAGGCGGGACGAGCGCGACATGGAGGCTCCATTGCGGTGGCGGCGAATGAGTGACAGAACGCTGCGGACCGTGGCGAGCGAACAGCGGGCGGTTATCCTTGTTCTTCGGTTCGGTCGAACGCTACCCAGTCGCCGCGTACCAGCAGTTCCAGCGGCCGATAGCGGCGCTTGTAGTCCATTTTTGCGTGGTCGGCGATCCAGTAGCCCAGGTAGAGATGCGGCAGTCCTTCGCGCGCGGCCCAGGCCAGCTGCGACAGGATGGCAAAGGTGCCGAGGCCGCGTGTGGTTTCCGCCGGGTCATAAAAGGTATACACGGCCGAAAGTCCTTGCGCGCAGACATCGGTCACGGCGACGGCCAGCAGCCGGCCGTTGCAGCGCAGTTCGAGAAACTGGGTCGGGCTCCAGTCGGTGTAGAGAAAGCGGGAGAAGTCTTCAGCTTGCGGCGAGTCCATGCCGCCGCCGCGGTGCCGGCCCAGCAGATAGCGCTGATAAAGGTCGAAATACTCCAGCGTAAATCGCGCGGGCTCGATGTGGACCTCAAGGTCGGCGTTACGCGCGCGGCAGCGCCGTTGGCTGCGGTCAGGCGCGAAGCCTTGCACCTCGACGCGGCAGGGCACACAGGCGCGGCAATTGCCGCAATGCGGATGGTAGACATGGCCGCCGGCACGGCGGAAACCGCGGGCCAGCGCCAGACCGTACACCTCGCCCAGACGCGGTGCGCTGGGGTCGATGACCAGGTTCTGCGCAATGCGACCCGCAAAATAGCCACAGTCGTGGGGCAGAGTCTGGAACAGGCGGACTACGTCGGATTTCATGGGCGCATCCCGGGACGCCGTCGCGAAGGATTCTACGTCGCCGCGCGCGTTTTGGGCCTAGGTCGGAGCCGGCGACTTCAGTGCGTCGTGACAGGAATAACCTGTGGCTTGGGCGCGTCTTCCTGCGGCTTGAACGTATTGCAGGAACGCAAGGTCAGCAACATCGCGGCAATGCCGACCAGGGACAAGGTCACCAGGCGCATGCGACTGGCGACAGCGCGGTGGCGTGCCTGTCCCGTCAGGGGCTCGCGCGAGGCGGCGAGTTCTTCCGCATAGCGCACCGGAGGTTCAATGCCGGCTTCGCGCAGCAGCTCGCGCGCGCGCGTCTGGTCGTTGGCATTGACTACCCAGACCTGCGGCCAGCTGCTCGCGTCCGGGCGATTGGTATAGCTGAAGCGCTTCCAGTCGCTGCCTTTGTAGTTGGCGCGGTTGGTCACCGAGGTCTCGATGCCGTATTCGCTCATGAGCGCGACCACGCGATCGATGTTTTCCTGGCGCAGCGAAGTGTAAATCTGTCTCATCGATAGCTAATCCGTCAGGCCCACGGAAGGTCTGTTATTTCGTGAGGCGTATGAGGCCTTCCTGCACCGTGCTCGCGACCAGCACCCCGTTGTGGTCATAGATCATGCCGCGCGCAAGTCCCCGGGCATTCTGCGCGCTGGGGCTGTCGCAGCTGTAGAGCAGCCATTCATCGGCGCGGAACGGGCGGTGGAACCAGAGCGCGTGATCGAGGCTGGCCATCTGCACCTTGGGCTGGAAATACGAAATGCCATGGGGAAACGTGGCGGTACCGACCAGGTGGAAGTCCGAGGCATAGGCCAGCAGGGTGCGATGCAGCTCAGGAGAGTCGGGCGCGCGCTCGGTCAGGCGAAACCAGACCTGCTGGTACGGCGGCCGCTTGGGTGGGTTGAATTCGTCACGCGGATAGACATGGCGAAACTCGAACGGCCCCTTCAAGCCTAGCCAGCGCTGCAGCTTGACCGGCACGCGTTCGAGTTGTTCCGGCGGAACAGGCGCCGGCGGCGCGAGGTCATCGGGCTTGGGCACCTCGGGCATGGATAGCTGATGCTCCACGCCGTCTTCGTCAATCTGGAAACTGACCGAGCAGGTGAAGATGGGCTGGCCATGCTGGATTGCCACCACGCGGCGTACGGAAAAACTGCTGCCGTCGCGGGTGCGCTCTACCGAATAGACGATAGGGGCGTCGATGTCGCCCGCACGCAAAAAATAGGCATGTAGCGAATGGGCATGGCGCGGCGCTTCGACGGTTTTCTGTGCGGCCGACAGTGCCTGCCCCAGAACCTGGCCGCCAAAGACGTACTTGGTGCCTATATCCCGGCTTTGACCGCGAAACAGGTTGTCCTCCAGGCGTTCCAGCGCGAGCAGATCTATGAGTTCATCAACGACGTGTGTCATCGGAGCAGGGCAGGCATGGGATGGTGCATTGTACGGGCTAGCTGTCACGCCGCGCGGCTACGGCCGGAAATACACCATCCGGAGCGACAGCACCGACGGAAAGTACGAAGGCCATGGCCTGATCGACGCTCCAGTCGGTCACGGTAAGTTGGTTGACCGGGACGATTTCGAGATAGCCACCGGTAGGGTTCGGCGTCGTCGGCACATAGACCGAGGCGAGCTGGACACCGTCGGCGCCCTCGAATACCCGCGTGACGAAGCCGACGGATTTTAGACCTGGCGACGGAAAGTCGATAAGCACGACACGCTGGGTTCCATCGGGCTTGTTCTGCAACAGCGCCATCAGCTTCTTGGTGCCGCCGTAGATCGAATGCACCAGCGGAATGCGGTCCATCAGCGCATCCAGCGCCGCCAGCAGGCGCTGGCCAAATACGCGGCTGGCGACGAGTCCGATCAGGTAAAGAATGACCAGCGTGGCGACAAAGCCGATGCCGTTGACAAGCCAGGCCTCGGCGAACAGCGGGCGCAAGTGTGGAAACCTGGCGGAGATCCAGGCGAACAATGCCCCAATCAGCGGCGAACCCAATTCGGACAGTATTGACGCAACGAAGCGGAACACGATGAACGTGATCCAGAGCGGCACCACGGTCAGGATGCCGGCGATCAGGTAGCGCTGCAGATGCAGTGGTCGCCTTGGGGGCGTGGTCATGGGGTCGCCTTGGCGGCGGCCACTGCACCGAGTTCGCGCACCAGCCGGAAACCTATGGTCGTATAACCCGTATCGACATCGCTGCTGCCGCGCCGGCTGGTTGCGGTCTCGTCGGGGCCGTCGCGCCAGGAGGTGCCGCGGAACACACGTTCAGAGCAGTCCTTCGCGTCACAGGCCGAGGTCCACTCACTGGCGTTGCCGGCAAGATCGTAGGCGCCCAGCGAACTGGCGCGATAACGGCCTACCGGCGAAGTATGCGCGCGGCCGTCTGAGCACTTGTGGCGGCTGGCCAGGGTCCAGCGCATTCCCATGCTGGCATCGGCGACGTTGCCCTGTTCGCAGCTTGCACCGCGCGTAAGGCTGGCAGCCGCGTGCAGCCATTCGGCTTCGGTGGGCAGGCGATAGTTCGCACCGGTTTCATTGCTGAGCCAGCGCGCGTAGGCATTGGCGTCCTTCCAGCTTACGCAGACCACGGGTTCGTCTTCGTCCTGCGCAAAGTCCGGATCACGCCACTCAAGGCTTTTCAGCCGTGACAGCGGGCGCAGCGGTTCGCGACAACGCGCGGCAGCACGGCCGGTTGCGCGTACGAAGCGCGCGTATTCGGCCCGTGTGACTTCGGTGCGGCCAAGCTCGAAGGCGTGGTCCAGCTGCTTGCCGTCCAGCTCCGCAGGCACGAATACCAGATCGGGTTCGAGTTCGCTGCGTTGCCGTGTGCGCGAGCTGAGTTCGCGCTCGGCCGCTTGCCAACGTGTGAGCAGGTTGGCCTGATCCTGGGCCAGCACCTCTGCGGCGGGCTTCAGTGCAGCGAGTTGTTCCGCCAGGCCTGCCTGCTGCGCTGCGTGCAGGCGCTGCTCGAACGTGCTCTGGCGGCCGGCGAGAAACCCGGTCCAGGCTGGGCTGTCGCGCAACTGGGCGCGGTCGGCTACCAGCCGGGCCTGTTCATAGAGGCTGCGCATGCCGGCGCTGTCGCCAGCCTGCAGCGCCTGATCGAAATTTGCCCCGAGGGTGACGAATACCTTGCTCATGCCCTCACCGGCAGTCGTATTCGCAGGCTCCAGCACCAGTGCCGCGAGATAGCTTTCGGCGGCATTGTCGCCGGCCGGTGCCACAACCTTGCCTTCGCTGAGCTGGCGCGCGCCCTTGTCGAGCAGGCCGCCCAAACGTGCCGCTGCGGCGGCTGCCGCAGCCTCTGGGCTTTCGGTTGTCGTGACGGGTGTTTCGGTGGCCGCCGGGATCGTCGTTTCGACCAATGGCGGCACCGTGACAAAGCGCGCATCCGGCGATTGTCCGCCCTTGGGCCACAGCAGCATGGCGAGCAGCACCAGGGTGCCGGCGATAGCTACCACACCGACCCAGATGCTTGCCGGCCACTCGCTGACGCGTTCGCGCCAGGTGGTCACGACGGGTGCTTCCTGACGATGCCGCAGTTCACGTTCGACGGCGTCAAGATCCGTCAGGAGTTCATCCGCCGTGGCGTAGCGCTGTGCAGGATCCTTGGCCAGCAGTTTGTCCATGACCGGCTGCCAATGCTTGCGCTGCGGCGGCAGGCGTGGCGCCGGCTGTTCCACATGGGCCAAAGCGACGGACAGCGCGTCCGGGCCATGAAACGGCAGATCGCCGGTCAGAAGCTCGTAGGCCATGACGCCCAGGCTGTACAGATCGGAGCGGCCGTCGAGTACCTGGCCGCGGGCCTGCTCGGGGCTCATGTAGCCGGTCGAGCCCAGGGTCGCGCCCTCGCGGGTCACGCGCACATCGGAATGGCGGACGAGCGCGATACCGAAATCGGCGAGCTGCGGCCGGTCGAGCTTGTCAAACAGCACGTTCTCCGGCTTTACGTCGCGATGCACGATGCCGTGCCGATGGGCGTGACCCAGCGCATGGGCCAGATTGCGCAGGATCCCGACTATCCGCTCCTGGTCGCCGCTGTCCTTGCGCTTGGACAGATCGCCATTCGGCAGATAGGGCAGGGTGTAGTAAAGATGTCCGCTTGATGCGCGGCCAACCTCGTAGATGCTGACGATATGCGGATGGTCGAGCTTGGCAATGACGCGGGCTTCGTTCTCGAAGCGCTTGATCAGATCCTCGCTGGGAGCACGGTCGGCACCGAGCACCTTGATGGCAACCTCGCGGTCCAGCGCGTTCTGCACCGCCAGATACACTGTCGCCATGCCGCCCTGGCCGAGCTGGCGAACGATGCGGTACCCGGGAATTTCAAACGGAATGCCCGGATTGGCGGTCATCGGCCGTGACGAGACAGGGGGAAACGGTGTGTATTCTATCGGAAGCCTTGTGTCGTAAGGGTTGCTCTGCGTCGAAAAATCGCGGCTGGCGCGCCGATCGTGCACGTGGCAGGCTAGTCGGCCATGAGCTCCGCATTGACTCCCGTTCCCGCCGCACTGTCCGCACCTCCGGCAGCGGTCACCGGAAAACCAGTGGTAGTCGCCCTGATCGGGCTTCCCGGTGCCGGCAAAAGTGTGGTCGCGCGGGCTCTGGCTGACCAGCTCGACTACCGCCGGGTCGACCGCGACGCCATTCGCCATGCCATGTTCCCGCGCTGCAGCTACAGCTTTGTCGAAAAGCGTGCCTCGTTTCGCGGCGTGTTGCTGGCGCTGGAAGTGAACTGCATGCTCGGCGAGTCCAGCGTTATCGACGGCTGCACGTTTTCACGCCGTGCTGACCTCGCCCGGGTCGATCAGGTTGTGCGTCAGTACGCATATACGCCTGTCCCGCTGTTCCTCGATTGTCCTTCCGAACTTGCGCGTGAACGCATCGCGCGGGATGTGGCTGAGAACCGCCATCTTGCGCGTGATCGCAATCCCGACGTGGTCGGCGAAGTGCTGGCGCGCATGGAGCCCCCGCCGCCAGGGGCGCTGACCATCGATGCACGTTTGCCCGCGACTGAAGTCTGCCGGCTTGCCGTCGAAGCGGTCGCCCGCATAGCCGGCATAGGGTCGCGTTGAGGCGCATTTTGTGCCTGGATTGCACGCGGCGAATTCCGGTTTTCCGCAACAGTCCCAAGTCGCCGTATCGGGCCCGCAGAGGGAAACCGCAACGGACTCAGTCGGAGCTGCGGCGATGCCTCTTGCGCCGCACATACAGTTGCTTGCGCACGCGTGCAACCAATTCGCCACTTGCCGTCTTCACCTCGGTATCAAACCAGCGCAGGTATTTCTCGCCATTTGCCGTCGCCGCACGTAGCTCGTCGAGAGCCTGATCCTCGACGACGAATTCCGCATAGACGTCCTCGCGGCCTGCAGCAACGAAATCTATCGTTGCTGATTGGTCCCAGACGACGTAATCGCGGCCCAGGCATTCCATCACGAGTATCATCCAGAACGGATCGGTCATCGAAAACAGGCTGCCGCCGAAATGTGTTTTTACATAATTTCGGTTGTACCAGGCGAGCCGCAGGCGCACGCGGGCACGGCGCCAGTCAGATGAAATCGCCTCCACGCGCACGCCGCTGAACAGGAATGGTGGCCAGAAATTCATGATGCGGCGCAGCCGTGCCGGCGTCATTTTCATGCATCACCTTAGAACAGTACCGCCGACATCTTGCGCCGGTAGGTGCTGACGAGATCGGCGTCGTCGAGGATGGTGAAGGCTGCAATAAGCCGCTTCCTGGCCTGTCCGTCCTGCCAGTCGCGCTGCGCCTTGAGTATGTGCAGGAATTGGTCCAGACCTTCCGCGGTTTCGCCTGCAATCAGCAGGCGCACGCCCAGCAGGTCGCGTGCCGCAAGATCGTTGGCATCGCGCTGCACCCGCGCAACGAGTTCGGCCAATGGCGGTGCGCCATCGAGTGCACGGGCGAAGTCTAGCCGGCTGCGCAGGCGCTTGGCCTTGTCATCCGCCGCAAATTTCGGTGGCAGGGCGTCAAGCTCGGCTTCAGCCGCATCGGCATTGCCGGCCTGCATCAGTGCTAGCGCGAGATCGAGCCTGAGTTCGGGCTTGTCCGGATTGGCCGCGATTTCCTGCTCCAGGCGGTGGACGGCCTCGGCCGGGTTTTCGTCGATAGCAAGATCTTCGGGCTGCTCTGTCATGGCAGCACCCGGCACGATGCCGTGCTTGGTCAGGAACTCCCTTACCGCGGATTCGGGTAGCGCACCCATAAAGCCGTCGATCATCTGGCCGTCCTTGAGCAGCACCACGGTCGGCAGCGAGCGGATACCGAAAATCGATGCGAGCTGCATCTCGGACTCGGTATCGACCTTGGCCAGCCGGAACGCGCCGGCATAATCGTCAGCCAGCTTTTCGAGCAGGGGCTTGAGCTGGCGGCAGGGCGCGCACCATTCAGCCCAGAAATCGACCAGCACGGGGGTCGTCAGCGAGGCCTTGATCACCTCGCTCTCGAAGTTGGCTTGGGTGGCGTCGAAGACGTGGGCTGACTCAGCCATGGCAGGCTCCTTGAAAGAACGTCGCGATGTGGGTGCGCGAGGGTAAGCGATCAAGGGGGAGTTTGGGGCTTGTGGTGTGTGGTGGCGGCGGAAGTCCCGTGAACCCGGGCTTGCGGGAAATCTTCAATCTGCCCTCACGGTCATGAGCCTTGTCATCAACGCCGAGCTGGCGCGAGGTCGGGGGCCATGCTGATTCCAGTGCAACGCACCGGAGCTAACTCGCCTGTTGCTGACAGCAGCACATCGCCTTGTTTAGTCCTTATCAGCAGTGCGCCACTTTTCTGCCGATACGCTGCTCTTGGCTGCCCGGGCAAACCGTGAAGACGCCGGGCTCGGACGCGACCGTCCTCATTGCCGATCAGGTACACGTAGCCATCGTCCTCAGACATATGCGCGTAGCCCGCAAGCGCAATCGTGCCGAATGGCATTGCAAAGAAGTCGATCGGGCCACTGTCGATGACAACATAGGGTTCGCCTTTATTCGGCACGAAGACGACCTCCCCGCCCCATTCCCCGCGGTGATCACCGAGTAGCCAGCCATCGCGATACCGAATACCGAGCGTCGCCCGATGCGGGACAGTGGATGGCTCCGCTTCTTCGCTCGTGGACGATCGCCGAGCATCAAGCGGGTAGTGAAACTGCAGCAGTGCATCGCTTGGCGATGCCGCGCTTCCGCCGAATTTTTGCTCGTCGGAAGCCGCCGCACGTTCGCTTGTGAGGCATGACATATCGTGCCAAGGGTGGGCGGCGTGAGTTGCCGGTGCCACTACGACAAGCAGGGACGCCACTGCATTCCGGCACAGGGTGCGCGCGGCGGCGCGCAGCAACCGTGACGGAATCACAGTGAGATCGAAGCGCCGGTTGAAGCGATAGCAAAACTCGGAGAGGTAGCGTTGCAAATCCATGGGACTGAGCGTCTGGTAGATGCCGTGCAACGCATTCTTTACGTTTCCTAGCATGGTGTTGACCCACGTGAATCGCTCGTCATTGGGAACACGCCGCCGGTCGCGATGGCCAGATGCGTGCAGGCCGCGTCGGTGTCTGCAGTGAAACAACTCAAGCCATCCGACACCACCGCGCTGCCGGGTGCCAAGTGACACGTGGCCCACGCGGCCAATTCGGTTGTGCGGAACCCCAGCCACGACTTCCATGCACATAGCCGCCGGATGACCTTGCGACGCGCATTGCACAGTCGCCACAAATGGCGTCTTGCCGGGCTGCCGCGGCCCACGGCACCTCCATGACGCTCGCCACCCCAAGAGGCATCATCGATCTGTATGTTGCCGCTCAGGGACCGTGTTGCGTCGCGCTCGACCATGACCTGCATCAGAAACCGGACCCGAAAAGGGAGCTTCGTGTCGGCGAAAAGTGCGCCACTCGACAGCGATGTCTGGTGTTTGCAGCGATTGCACTGGAACACGTCACCTGCGCCGCCGCGCGATGCACGTCAGTGCTTGCGCAACCAAGGGATACGCGAGCGCATTGGGACCGGCCCGACGTCCATCAGGCACGAGGCGTCGATCACGTCATGATGGACCTCGCTGAACTCGTCGAGCCGGCGATCGAGATTCTTGACTCGTTGCGGGTCCACAGCAATGACATTCTGCACGGCCCAGTCGGGACTGACGTCGACGCGTCGCCGGCGACGTGTCTCAGGTTCGAACAGCCAGATGCAACTGCGGTGGATGTCGATCGCACCGTACAGGCCGCGGTCGAGATGCAGCACGTTCTGCAGCCATTCCCCGAGGCCGGCGCGGCCTTCGGCGGGTTCGCTGGCGTCGATCACCAGCACGCTCTTCACGTCGAATCGCTCGTCGAAGAAGATCACCTGGCCGCGTCGTGTATCCGTGACCACGTATTCCCCGCGCCAGCCGGGTTCGAAGCCGTGTGGATTGAGCAGGCCGCCGAGTACCTCGCGCGGCGTGCCGTCGGCACGGTTCACCAGTACCGCTCGGCCGTGATGGAACAGGGTTATGAGAATGCTGTCGTCGCTACGATAGCGGGCGTTGTTGAGATGTGCGGCCGTCAGTCCCGTTGGAAGGCCGAAGCCGTTCCAGGCGGCGGGATCGTCAACGATGAGGCAGTCGGGTGTGGCGTTTCTACCGGCCCCGCCGCGGCGCACGCGCGTGCCGGTCGGCGAGACGTCATAGCCGTGGTCCCAGGCGTTCCATACGAGCGTGAACACCTCGCGCTCGATGTCGAACTCGAACACGGTGTCGAATCCGGTCGAAACGACAAGCAGGCGCTTGCCGTCGGCCGAGAAGTACACTGAATGCAGCTGGGCAAACCAGGGATTGTGATAGATATGCGTCGTCTGTGCGCCCGCGTCGTAGATGCGCACCTGGTCACCGGCGGCCACCGCGAGGCGTAGGCCTGACTGGTCCAGCCCAAAGGGTTCCTGGAGATACATCTTCTGGGTGATACCGTTGCGCAGCGCGTGTTGCACCAGCAACCCGTCGCGGTATGGGCGCGGCGTGCGGCCGCCCAGCGCCTTCATCGACTGTCCACCCTGCAGCCGCCGACGCATGATGCGGTTGAGGGCGTGCTGTTGTTCGTGCTTTACGGTGAAGACCAAGTCGAGGCCGTTACCGAGTGCCGGATCCTGTTCGTAGTCGCGCAGGTGCTGGCAGTGCAGGGTTCCGGGAAGCAGGCGTAGTGTGGACAGCACTTTGCGTATCCATCCGCCGCGCAACAACTGGTCAGCTCGATTGACTCGGAGAATGCGTCTGAGCATGGTGATCGATTCTTCCAAGTGGCGATCCCTCGCAGGCTCCGACGATGTCGGCCCCCCACATCGCTTCGTAGCCACACTGCTGGAAACGATCTGATCATCGCGTCAGACGGATGTCAACGAGCCCCCCCGCGACATCGCCATATCAGCCACCGCGCAGGCTCAGAGGACGTATGTCGGTCCAGGTAGCATGACGTAGGCGAAGCAGGTTTCCTCACTTCCTGTCGGGCCCGCCTGGCGCCAGCCCAACTGCCGAGCCTTGTCCAGCGGCCACAGCGAATATCGCAGGGACTTTGGCCAAGACAGGGTCGTTGAAAGCGTGCGCGGCGCACGTCGTCGAGCCGCGCCGTAGCGATGAAATGCAGCGTGCACGCATCACGGTGCCGCTCGGCGATGGCCGGCCAGCCGTAGTCGTTGACGTTGAAGCGCCAGTCGGCGGCGGCTGCCGGCGCGTAGCGCGACAACGTCGCGCGGACCTCGCGTGACCAGATAGCGCAGGCGGTCGCGCTCGAAATAGAAGCGCGCCATCTGTACGCATTCCTCGTCGGTCGGCAATTCGCGATAGCTCTTCGGCAGGTTCGGGCCGACGAAGCGGTCGTAATAGGCCAGCTACAAGTGCACTTCTCCGGGCGCGAGCGTGAGCATCGGTCAGGCATCCAGTATCGCCGTAAGGTGCTTTGCAGCAATGCGCTCTTCATGGGGATAGCCGAAGGCGTTGTTGATGTAGGTGACGCCGTCGATTAGCCGTTGGCGGTTGATATGGCTGTGTCCATAGACGTGCATCTGCGAGTTCAGGCGGCGCAGTTGTGTATCTATGTGTGTCGATCCGAGCACGGGAAAGAGCATGCGGTGCTGGGCGGGAAGTGAGCTCGGCAGTAGGTCGATCCTTGGCACGAAGTGCGAAAAGGTGAGCACGCGCGCAACGTCTTCCGGCACCCGGGTCTGGTTCAAAGCGCTGAAGTGCAGGCTGATCTCCTCGGGTTCGAACCCATCAGGCCAGCGGCAGGCGACGAAATCCATCCAGGCGGCGCGCAAGGCATCGCTGGGCGTGCCGAACGTATAGTCGTACCAGCTGAAGAGTGGAACGATGTAGAGAGAGTCGCGGCGGAACGGTTGCATCGACACGCCGGCGTCTTCGGCGACGACCGCAACTTCGCGGAATTTGTCGAGGGATGTCTTGTCCGGCGTGTCGCGCAACAACCACAGATCGTGATTGCCTGGCACGAAGAGGACCTGCCTGAAGCATCGCGCGAACCGTTGCAGACACCAGCTCAGCATGGACAGCCGGTCGCTGACATCTCCTGCGAGGATCAGAATGTCGTCGCGGTAGTCGGCGGCCGAAAGATTCTCCACCCAGCGCGCATTGCTGTCGTAATCAACATGTATATCGGAAAGAGCGAAAATGCGCATCGCGGACGGCAGTCACAAGGCCGGCATGGAACACGCAGTCTATCAAGCTGTCACGAATCCGCGGTCGCTGCTGCCACGATTCGTGCACTCGACATGGTTCGAGTTGCGTTCGCGCCGATCACCGCTCGTATCCATGCAACACGGGCTGACCAAAGCTGGCACGTGTGACGCAAGAGCGCCGCGCGCCAGCGGTCCGTTCACAACACTGGAAACAGCCACAACTACAGGTTTCTGGACATTGCGATACTCGTTGGGACGGTGATAGAGTCTTCGAGCCACGATCAACGAGATGTCGTTCGCGAAGTAAACGACGCCGGGGAGCGTCGTCAATCTGCAGTACCTGATTATGCCGACGGATCCACCTGCGCAGTGCTGGGATCGTAGGCACGATTCCCGTAGCGGGCCGGATGGTTTCGCCGGGGAATGAGCTAGGGGGATAATTGATGGTGGCGTTTGTTTTTCCCGGCCAGGGATCGCAGAAACGTGGCATGGGAGAGGAGCTTTTCGATCTTAAGGAGTATCAGGCGGCCGAGCGTGATGTCGACGATCTCGTTGGCTACTCGATGCGACGCCTGTGCAAGGAAGACACACAGGATCAGCTAAAAGACACGCGTTACACTCAGCCTAGCCTGTATGTCGTCAACTCGCTCTATTTGACGAAACACACGCTCGCGTTCGGAAATCCGACGCACGTCGCCGGTCACAGTCTGGGTGAGTACAACGCGCTGCTGGCAGCGGGCGTGTTCGATTTCATGACCGGCCTGCGCCTAGTGCAAAAACGCGGCGAGCTCATGGCGCAAGCCACGAACGGCGGCATGGGCGCTGTGATCGGATTGAGCCGCGCAGCGATCGAAGCCGTCATGCGGCAGCACGACCTGAACAGCGTCGACGTCGCCAATTTCAATTCCCCGTCGCAGACCGTGATTTCCGGGCCTGTCGCCGATCTCACGCGTGCCGGCCAGTTGCTGGAACAGGCCGGCGCCAGGATGTACATGCCGCTGCAGGTCAGCGCAGCATTCCACTCGCGCTACATGGCGGAATACGCCGACGAATTCGCGCGCTTCCTGCAGCCCTTCACGTTCTCCGCGCCGCGGATTCCCGTGGTGTCGAATGTAACGGCGCAGCCCTATCCCTCCGATAGCGAGGCCATCAAGTCCTTGCTGGTGCGCCAGATAACGCAGTCCGTGCAATGGACGCAAAGTGTGCGCTATCTGCTTGCACAGGGCGTTACGGATCTCAAGGAGGCCGGACCGGGCAACGTGCTGACTCGCCTGATCCAGCAGATCCAGCGGGAAAAAGACTGACACAAAGGACTGCGCACCGCCGTCGAAGGTGTAATACAGAGGGTTGCAAACCCATGAAGGCGACACTGACGTTTAGTGTGTGCGGTGCCGAGTTCCAGTTCGAAATTGCCATGTTTCTCGCGCCGGTGGTCGAACTGGCGAAACTTGCTGCAGTTTCCCCGTAGGGATTGCCGGTGCGACCGCTTCATCCACTCCGTGTCGATGCCACCGATGGTGTCGTTCCGGCATTTACCGCCGATGTGCTGGGCGACGCGCAGTTCAGATCCGACCATGGCTTGCGCTATGCCTATCTGGCGGGAGCCATGTACAAGGGCATTTCGTCGAGTGAGTTCGTCATCGCCCTCGGCCGTGCCGGCATGCCGGGTTATCCCGGTACCGCCGGAAGACATCGTGCGCGCCTTGCTGGCTGCCGGGCGCATCACCGCGACGGAAGCCGAACTGAGCTGAGGCATCCCGATGGTGGAGGAGATCTGCGCCGAGTCGGACTCCGGCCGACATACCGGCCAGGGCGTCGCGTTCGCGCTGCTGCCGGCGATGTTTGCGCTGCGCGACCGGCACGGGCCAACAAACTCTACGAGCTCTACCAGCGATTCGGATCGATCGAAGAGGTCGACGAACGCACCCGGCAGCAGATCCAGGAAAAATACTTCCGGCGGTCCTTCGACGACGTGTGGAACGAGACCCGCTCGTACTGCCCCCGTGCGGCCCCGCAAAGCCTGCAGGAGATCGAGCGTAGTCCGGAGCCGAAGATGGCGCTGATCTTCAAATGGAACTTCGTGCATACGACGCGGCTTGCCATGCAGGGTGTTCCCAATCAGCAAGTCGACTATCAGATCCACTGTGGCCCGGCGCTCGGTGCGTTCAAACAATGGATGAAGAACACGCCGCTGGAATCCTGGCGCAATCGCTACGACGCCGATCTCGGCAAGCGCCTGATGGAGGGTGCGGCGGAGTTCTTGAATCAGCGCTTCGCCGCGCTGCTGGGTGCCGGTCGCGCGGGCGCTGGCGGCACCGGTGCAGATCCTTCCCATGCCGCGGATGCGGCCGCAATAGCGAGAAGACCATGAACAAGCAAGACATTATCGAGATAGTCGGCAAGCACGCAGCGGAAGTGCTGCCGGACCTCGAAGGCCATCGGTTCGTCGAAGGCGACCGGCTGCAGGATCTCGGCGCGAATTCCGTGGACCGGGCCGAAATACTGACCATGGTGCTGGATTCGCTGTCGCTGGCGATTCCGCGCGTTGAACTGTTCGGCCCGCGCAACATCGGAGAACTGGCCGATCTGTTGCTGCGTAAGCTGCAGTCGGCGTAGTCGGCGGTCGGGATCGACCAAGAGGAACCTCTGAGCAAGTCGAAATTTGGATTTGCAGCCCGTTGGTTCAGGGGGCGGCCTGATGCTTGCGCCGCATGCGTTTGGCGGGGTTGTGGCGGAGAGAGGCGGGGCGCAAGAGGCGCGCCTGCTCAGAACTTCCCATACGAACACTGGACGGTGCGCCTGCTGCACATGCCGGTGGACGGGCAGGGCAGTGCCTGGGTGTATCGCAACGGCGGCGTCTACGTTAGCGTCGGCGGCGCCGGTGGACTCGGCGAGGTGCTCAGCGAGCATCTCGTCCGCGGGCACGCGGCGCAGGTCGTATGGATAGGCCGGCGCGACAGCGACGCGGGGATCCGCAGCAAGCAAGATCGAGCGTCTGGCACAACTCGGTCCGGCATCGCACTACATCCAGGCCTATGCGACGCAGCGGGCCGGCCTCGAGCGCGCCAGGCACTGCCCGGTCAAGGTCAGGGGCTACTGGGGCAGCGTTGGAATTGTCGCAACCAGTGATACGCTGCAGCGCATGGTGCAGCTCGGGGGGCTCGATCGAAGCGACCGAGGGCATCGCAGCGCTGGACCAACGGCTGGCTGGCCCGTTCACCCAGCTCGCGTTCGTGAAGTCGCGGCGCGATGCCGGTACGCCCGAGACGACTCCCGAACAGATCGTGGAATTGCCGGCCGACGCGCCGGTGGTGGATGCATCGATCTTCTCCCGAAAACGGACCGTGCATGGCACATGACGTAGTGATAACCGGCGTGGGCGTGACGTCCGCGATCGGCCAGGGCAAGGCGGCATTCCTTGCCGCCCTGCTGGACGGACGCAGCGCGTTCCGCGTGATGCGCCGGCCCGGCCGGCAGAAAGACACAAACTTTCTCGGCGCGGAAATCGACGATCTGGCGATGCCGGCTTCGCTGTCGCCATCACTGGTCCGAAGCGCTTCGTACTCCGGCAAGGTGGCACTGGCCACCCTGCACGAAGCCTGGGACGAGGCGCGTCTTGGCGATGTCGATCCGCATCGCATCGGTCTCGTCGTCGGCGGCTCCAACTTCCAGCAGCGTGAGCTGCTGCTGCTGCAGGAACAGTACGCCGGCCGTGAACGCTTCCTGCGCCCGACCTACGGCATGATGTTTATGGACACCGACCTCGTCGGCCTGTGCACCGCTCAATTCGGTATCCACGGCCCATCCTATGGCCTCGCCGGCGCCTCGGCGAGCGGGCAACTGGCCGTGGTGCAGGCCGTGCAGGCCCTTCGCGCCGGCCAGGTGGATGTCTGCATCGCGCTGGGTCCGCTCATGGATCTGTCGTACTGGGAATGCCAGGGCCTGCGCGCACTCGGTGCGATGGGATCGGACCGCTACGCCGATGCGCCCGCCGACGCGTGCCGGCCCTTCGATCGCGACCGCGACGGGTTCATCTACGGCGAAAACTGCGCTGCCCTGGTACTGGAACGCGCGGGCGCTTCCCGGCGCGACGGGGTGACGGCCTATGCGGCGGTGGCAGGCTGCGGCGTTGCAATGGACGCCAACCGCAATCCCGATCCATCGTTCGAGGGTGAGACACACGCCGTTCGTGCGGCGCTCGCCGACGCGCACTGTGCCCCGCAGGACATCGACTACGTCAACCCGCACGGTACCGGTTCGCCGCTGGGCGACGAGACCGAGCTGCGCGCGCTGCGCGAATGCGGGCTCGAAGCGGCGGCCATCAATGCGACCAAGTCGGTGACCGGCCATGGCCTGTGCGCCGCGGGTGCGGTGGAGGTCGCTGCCACCGTGCTGCAGATGCGCGCCAGCGCATTGCATCCCTGCCTCAATCTGGATACGCCGTTCGATCAGGCTTTCAACTGGGTGCGCGAGGCACGCACCCGACACACGATCCACAACGCGTTGACCCTGAGCATGGGCTTCGGCGGTATCAATACCGCGCTGTGCCTGCGCCTTCCGGATTGAGCAACGAGGAGAGAACCGACACGGCAAATCGCTAGCATCCCAGCGGCAACCTTGTGTGGAATGGGGTATCGGCATTCCACCGCAACGGCCAATTGGCCTGGAACGGCCGCAACGCCTTCCACGACAACAGCCAGCTCGCCTGGAACGGTCAGACCGCGTTCTACGACGACGGCCGCTTCGGGGCGCCCTCGAACTCGAACTCGGCCTCGGCACTCGCGCCAGCTTCGGCCTCGACGGCTTCCGCCTGTACATCTATGGTATGTCCCTGGTCGGTGGCTGAGTCCGTGCCGGCACGAAGCGCAAGCAGGCCAGCGCCAACGCATCCCCGGTCATGACATCACCGTGGGCCTGGTGCCTGCAGCGGCGCAGGGTCCGGCTCGAGGAACGATCCGATGGAAGAACACTGTCTGCTTGCCGTCCTCATCGACGCCGATAACGCACAGCCCTCCGTGGTCGACGCCCTGCTGGCGGAAATTGCGAAATACGGCACAGCCAGCGTGAAGCGGATCTACGGCGACTTCACCTCCACGCGCCTGACGCAATGGAAACAGGCCCTGCTGCGCCACTCGATCACGCCGGTACAGCAGTTCGCCTACACCACCGGCAAGAACGCCACCGACAGTGCCCTGATTATCGACGCCATGGACCTGCTCTACACGGCGCGCTTTGACGGATTCTGCCTGGTGTCCAGCGATTCCGACTTCACGCGACTGGCCCAGCGCCTGCGCGAGCAGGGCAAGACTGTCTACGGATTCGGTGAGAAAAAGACCCCGGACCCCTTCATTCAGGCCTGCGACAAATTCATCTATACCGAACTGCTGCGGACCCAGACGGCCCCGCAAGCACCCGCAGCCCCCAAGCCCAATCCCCCCAAAAAGAACAAGCCTGCTCCCGCCGCGGCGAAAGCCAGCCCAGCACCGGCCGGCGAGCCACCCGCGAGCGAGCCGACCACAGCGCCGCAAGCGGAAACCGGCAATCTCGCGCCCCCCGTCGAACTGTTGCGCCGCGCCATCGACGAATCCTCCGACGAGCGTGGCTGGGCCAACCTCGGCGCCGTGGGCAGCTACATGACCAAGGTCCAGCCCGACTTCGACCCGCGGCTATACGGCAATCGCAAGCTCAGTGATCTGCTGCGCTCGCTGGAACGTGTATTTGGGCTGGAGGAGCGCGGGCCTGCAGGGAGTCCCAAAGCGATATATGTGCGGAATTTGTGACGGGGCGGCGAGCGGCAATTCGCGCAAGGCGTTGTGTCTGCTCGCCAGTGAATCGACTGATCGCCATGTTTCTCGTGGCAACTTCCGCCCGTCGAAATTCTTCTTGCACTCAATGGGCGAAAGAACAGCTCATGTGGCTGTATTTATGGAGGCCCTAGAAGTCGCTGATCCATCACTTCCCTGTCGATGCTGGCCGCCCCATGAAACGATCGGCGCCCAAGGCACAGCTCAATAGGAAAGCTCTCTTAAGCGAGCACCGGATGCCCAACCACGGACTCTCTGCCAAACAACGCGCTTAGCTCAGCGCAGGCTCGATCACCAGCAGCGACAGCATCAGCACGATCGCCGCGAAAAAAGTACTGGTGTCCGTGCGCGAAAAGTCCCATGCCAAGAAGTTCTTCTCCACCATTTCACGCGCCTCGGTATGCGCGCGATCACCCGACCTCGAATGCGTGAGCGGCGGTCCAACAGTATGGATATTGTCGGCTGGGTGAACTGATCTATCGGTCTGGAGCAGGTATCCGTACTAGTTTCGACCAGCGTCCACGATGTGCGACCACTGGCCTCTGCGGTTCTGCTGGCCAGGGGGCCGATTCCCCAGCCGGTCGCCGCGACGGCGGGCTTGAGCCCGCCCTGCGGTCTAGGGCATGCGATAGACCACGCCATCCTTCATGACGAAGCTGACCTTTTTCATCAGACTGATGTCCTGCAGCGGGTTGCCTGGTACCGCGACGATGTCGGCGAACTTGCCGGCGGCGAGGCTGCCCAGGTCCTTGCTGACGCCCAGCAGTTCGGCCGCGTGGGTGGTGGCGGCCTGTAGCGTGAACATCGGCGGCATGCCGGCTTGGACCATGAGCTCGAATTCGCGCGCGTTCTGTCCGTGGGGGAACACGCCGGCATCTGTGCCGAAGGCGATCTTGACCCCGGCCTTGTAGGCGGCGCCGGCCGTGCCCTTGATCTTGGGGCCGATGGCGAGTGCCTTGGGGCGCACGACTTCGGGGTAGTAGTCCGGCTCTGCGGCGGCTTTTTCCGAAACGAAGGTGCCGGCGATGATGGTAGGAACGTACCAGGTGCCGTACTGTTTCATCAGCGGAAACAGATCGCTGTCCATCTGCGTGCCGTGCTCGATGGAGGTGACTCCGCCGAGAATGGCGCGGCGCATGCCTTCCTTGCCGTGGGCGTGGGCGGCGACGGTGAAGCCGTAGTCCTTGGCGGTATCGACGATGGCGCGGACTTCCTCGACCGTGAACTGCGGGTTGTCGCCGCTCTTGGCGTAGGACAAGACGCCGCCGGTAGCGGTGATCTTGATCAGGTCCGCACCGTCCTTGTAGTGCTGGCGTACTGCCTTGCGCGCGTCATCGAGGTTGTTGATGACGCCGTTCTCCGGACCCGGGTCGGGCATCAGTCCGCGGCGGGCGCCGTTGCTGGGGTCGCCGTGGCCGCCGGTGGAGGCGATGGTCTTGCCGGCCGTGAAGATGCGCGGCCCGCGCAGCATGCCCTGATTGACCGCATTGCGCAGGGATACCGACACACCGCCGCCACGCTCACCAAGATCGCGCACCGTGGTGAAACCGGCCAGCAGTGTGCGTTCCGCGAACACCGCGCTCTTGAACGCTATGTCGGCGTCGTTGAGGCGGAAGCCTTCGGAATAGGCGTCGCGATTGGTTTCCGAGGTCAGGTGCGTATGCATGTCCATGAGCCCGGGCAGGCAGGTTGTGCCGGCCGGCAGTTCGATCACGCTTGCGCCGGCCGGCGCAGCCGTGCCGGCGCTGACCTCGCGTATGCGGTTGCCGTCTATAACTACGGTTGATGCGCCCAGCAGTTTGCCGGACACGGTGTCGACGAGGGCGGGGCAATGCAGCGCCGTGACCGGGTCGGCAGCTGCAGCGGGCAGGGCGGTGAATAGCGCAAGGCAGAGGGTAGTACGGGTCAGCGGCTGCATGGATAGTTTCCCGGCGGAGGACGCGAAGGCCCGATCATAGCGGGCGGCGGGTGCTGGGCCTCTGATCTTGTGTGTTCCTGACTTCCTCGCGGACTTCCGGGTCCCTGGCCTGGGCCTGCCTGGCACGCAGGCTTGGCGGGGTTGCTGCGCTGCGGTAGTCTGCGGCGACTTTCCCTGATCCGCTGTGTGGTAGCCGCCGCGCAGCCGCCATTTTCCCCATGCACGAAACCTACGAACCCGCTGCGGTCGAAGCCGCGGCGCAGAAATTCTGGAATGACACTCGCGCCTTTGAAGTCAAGGAGGTCGCGGGCAAGCCCAAGTACTACTGCCTGTCCATGCTGCCGTATCCCTCCGGTGCGCTGCATATGGGCCATGTGCGCAACTACACCATCGGCGACGTGATCAGCCGCTATCAGCGCATGCAGGGCAAGAATGTGCTGCAGCCCATGGGCTGGGATGCGTTCGGCCTGCCCGCCGAGAATGCGGCGATCAAGAACGCCACGGCGCCGGCCAAATGGACCTACGCCAACATCGAGCACATGAAGGTCCAGTTCAACCGCATGGGCTTTGCCTATGACTGGTCGCGCGAGGTCGCGACCTGCAAGCCGGACTACTACCGCTGGGAACAGCAGATGTTCACCCGGCTGTTCCGGCAGGGGCTGGTTTACCGCAAGATGAGCGTGGTGAACTGGGACCCGGTGGACCAGACCGTGCTCGCGAACGAGCAGGTCATCGACGGTCGTGGCTGGCGTTCAGGCGCAATTGTGGAAAAGCGTGAAATTCCACAATGGTTTCTAAGGATCACGGCTTACGCCGAGGAACTGCTCAACGAGCTTGACAACCTGCCGGGTTGGCCCGATGCGGTCAAGACCATGCAGCGCAACTGGATAGGGCGCTCGGAAGGTCTGCAGATTCCGTTCCGCATCGAGGGCGGCGACGACACGCTGGCCGTATTCACGACACGCCCCGATACGCTGATGGGGGTTACCTTCATTTCAGTCGCGGCGGAGCACCCGATTGCGCTGGCGGCGGCCAGGGACAATGTCGACCTCGCCGCGTTCATCGACGAATGCCGCCACGGCGGTACCGCCGAAGCCCAGCTCGAAACGCAGGAGAAGAAAGGCGTCTTTACCGGCGTCTATGCGCTGCATCCGGTCAGCGGCGAGCGGGTGCCGGTCTGGGCGGCGAACTTTGTGCTGATGGGTTATGGCACCGGTGCGGTCATGGCCGTGCCTGGGCACGATCAGCGTGACTGGGAGTTCGCCCAGGCTTATCACCTGCCGGTCAAGCTGGTCATCGTCAACGAAGACGTGCATGCGGCGATACTCGAACTCAAGCACGATGTCGCAGTCGGTGGGGATGCCATGAGTACGGCGCTGGGTGCGGCCGCGCCGCGCGATGTGTACGAACCCAGCGCGGCGGTGCAGATCATCGACGAGTTCCGGCAACAGGTACTGGCCAACGGCGCCTATACCGAGCGTGGCTACCTCGTGAATTCGGGCGAATACGATGGCATGGACTACGACCAGGCGTTCGCCGCGTTGGCGCAGCGTTTCGGTACGGAATCGCGCCGTGTCAATTACCGTCTGCGCGACTGGGGCGTAAGCCGCCAGCGCTACTGGGGCTGTCCCATCCCCATCATCTACTGCCAGCACTGCGACGTGGTTCCGGTGCCCGACGAACAGTTGCCGGTCGTGTTGCCGGAAGATGTCGCCTTCAGCGGCGTGCAGTCGCCGATCAAGGCCGATCCGGATTGGCGCCGCTGCGTCTGCCCGCAGTGCGGCGGCCCGGCCGAGCGCGAGACCGATACCTTCGATACCTTCATGGAGTCGAGCTGGTATTACGCCCGCTATACCTCGCCAGGCGCCAACGCCCAGGTTGATGAGCGCGCGAACTACTGGCTGCCGGTTGATCAGTACATAGGCGGTATCGAGCACGCGATCCTGCATCTGCTCTATTTCCGCTTCTATCACAAGCTGATGCGGGATGCGGGCCTGGTGGCGTCGAACGAACCGGCCGTCAATCTGTTGTGTCAGGGCATGGTCGTGGCGGAGACCTTCTATCGCCAGGAAAGCGATGGTTCCAGGACCTGGTTCAATCCGGCCAATGTGCAGATTCAGCGCGACGAACGCGCGCGCATCATTGGTGCGCTGGCCGACGACGGCGAGCCGGTCGCGATCGGCGGCATCGAAAAGATGTCGAAGTCGAAGAACAACGGTGTCGACCCTCAGGCCATGGTCGACAGTTACGGTGCCGATACCGTGCGCCTGTTCTCGATGTTCGCCTCGCCGCCGGACATGTCGCTGGAATGGAATGAGTCGGGCGTCGACGGTATGGCGCGTTTTCTGCGCCGTGTCTGGGCGCAGGTGCACAAGCATGTCGGCGCGGCGCCCGTAACCGAATCGCAGGCCGCAGCCGTGCAACTGCGCCGCAACCAACTTGCCCTGACGCCGGAACAGAAAGCGATACGCCGCAAGCTGCACGAAACGGTTGCCAAGGTGTCCGACGATATCGGCCGCCGGCATGCCTTCAATACCGCGATTGCGGCGGTCATGGAGCTGCTGAACGTGCTCGCCAAGTTTGATGAGACGGGGCCGGTCGCCAATGCCGTGCGCCAGGAGGCCTGGGAAACCGTCGCCCTGCTGCTGAATCCGATCACCCCGCACGTATGCCATGCCCTGTGGCAGGCGCTGGGGCATGCGGAAAGCCTGATCGAAGACCAGTCCTGGCCCCAGGCCGATGCCGATGCACTGAAGAAAGATGCACTGCTGCTCGCGGTGCAGGTCAACGGCAAGCTGCGTGGCCAGATCGAGGTCGCGGTCGATGCCAGCAAGGAAACCTGCGAGCAGCAGGCGCTGGCCGAGCCAATGGTAGCCCGCTTCCTGGAAGGTCAAATGGTAAAGAAAGTCATCGTTGTACCGGGCAAGATTGTCAACATTGTGGCGGGCTGACATGCGCATCTTCGGTCGAACAGTTCTCCTTGCTGCGCTATCCGTGCTGGCTGGTTGCGGTTTTCATCTGCGCGAACAGGCTCAACTGCCGGACAGCCTGAAGCGGCTGCATCTGGAGGTCGCTGATGCGGGCAGCCTGTTGCTGCGCGATCTGCCCGATGCGCTGGAACGGGCCGGCGCTAGCGTGGAGTCGGCGACAGGGCCTGGCATCGCCGCATTGCGTGTTCCGCTCAGCACACTGGGGCCCGAAGCGCTGTCTGTTGGTGCGACGGCACGTGTGCGCGAATACACCATGCGCTACAAGGTCGAGATCGAGGCGGTCGACGCGAACGGCGCGGTCGTGCTGCCGCGCCAGCTCATCGAGCTTAGCCGCGACTACACTTTCGATGAGAGCCAGGCCGTCGGCGTGGCTGCGCAGGAAGACGAGCTCAAAAAGCAGCTGCAGCGCGACATGGTTCAGGCCATCCTGCGTCGCCTTGCGGCGCTGGGCCGGTCTGGCTAGACCGATGAGCTTCAGCCTGTCGCAACTGCGCCAGCATCTGGCCGGCGACACGCTCAGGCCGGTCTATTTCCTGGCCGGCGAGGAGCATCTGCTGCTGATCGAGGCCAGCGACGCCTTGCGCGCGCGCGCGCGCGCGCTGGGCTATGCTGAGCGCGAGATCCTTGACGCCGAAAGCGGTTTTGACTGGGACGATCTGGCGCGCGCCGCCAGCGGCATGTCGCTGTTCGCCTCGCGCAAGCTCATCGACCTGCGTGTGCCGACCGGCAAGCCGAACAAGGACGGCGCCGCGGCTATCATCGACTATTGCGCCCGCCCGCCGCCGGATACGGTGTTGCTGATCACGGCCACGCAGTGGAGCAAGCAGCACCATGCAGCCTGGGTCGACAGCATCGAAGCCGTCGGCGTGTTTGTCCCGATCGCGCCGCTGAAACCTGACGATCTGCCTGCCTGGATAGGGCAGCGCATGGCTAGCCGGGGCGTAAAGGCAGGGCGCGATGCGATAGACGTACTGGCCGAGCGCAGCGAGGGCAATCTGCTTGCCGCGGCGCAGGAAATCGACAAGCTCGTGCTGCTTGCCGGGGATCAACTGCTGGATGCCGCAACACTGGAGGATCTGGTCGCCGACAGCGCGCGTTATGACGCGTTCAAGCTGACCGATGCGGCGCTCGCGGGAGATGCGGCGCGCGCGCTGCGCATCGCCGCTGGACTGCGTGCGGAAGGCGAGCAGGTGCCGGCGCTGATGGGCTTGCTGCTGTATCAGCTGCAGTTGCTGGTGCGTCTGGCCGCGGCGCCAAATCCAGCGCAGGCGTTTCGCAGCGAACGCATCTATCCGGCACGCGAGGCGATTTATCGCAAGGCGCTGCAGCGGGGCGGCCTGCCGCACTGGGAGCGTTGCCTCGCCCAGGCGGCACGTATCGATCGCGTCAGCAAGGGGCGTGGCGCGGGTGATGCCTGGGTTGAACTGGAGCGACTGCTGGCCGCCATGGCCTTGCCGCGCAGTTCGCATCTGCTGGCCGCGAACTGAGCATGTCGCAGCGCCCGCTCGCGCTGTTTGGCGGCACGTTCGATCCGGTCCACTACGGCCATCTGCGGGCGGCCTGGGAAGCGGCTGAACGCCTGGACGCGGAAGTGCGTCTGCTGCCCGCCAATGTGCCGCCGCACCGCGCGCAGCCGGTGCTCGATGCCGACCAGCGAGTGGAGCTGCTGAGGATTGCGCTCGCCGGGCAATCGCGCCTCAGCCTCGATACGCGCGAACTTGGCCGCGCTGGGCCGTCCTACACGGTCGACACGTTGCACGGGCTACGCGCCGAGATCGGTCCGGAGCGGCCGTTGATTCTGCTCGTCGGCGCGGACGCCTTTGCTGGCCTGCCGAGCTGGAATCGCTGGCTGCGTTTGTTTGATCTTGCGCATGTCGGTGTGCTCACCAGGCCGGGCCCCGCACGCGCACTGCCGCCCGAACTCGAACAGCAGATCCAGACACGCCACTGCGCGCTCGATGGGGTCTGGCGGGCGCGGGACGCCGGCTGCATCGTTTCGCTGGACGTGACTGACCTCGACATTTCCGCGACCGCGATACGCGCCGAATACGCGGCGGGGCGGGAGCCACGCTTCCTGCTGCCGGATGCGGTACGCGAGCGGATAAATGCCCGCGGCTGGTATGCGGTGCCCGGCGGCTAGAGGCCGTTCAGCGGTAGCCTAAAGACGATCTCCGGTGCAAGCCCAGTGCGGCTTTTGCGTGCGCCATGTGATGCGCACCTTGCGCGAGTCCCTGATCGAATTCGGTTCCGGCCTATTCGTTACTGACGTGCCTCGCTGAGGACGAATGGCGGATTTTCGACTGGTGGAGCGTATCGAGGCAGACCGCGTGCTCGTCCGAGCGGCGCCTGTACTGGAGATTGTTGTTATGTTCGTTCGTCGTTTACTGCTGTGTGCCGCGGCGGCGGCCACCGTAGTGCTTTGCTCGCCGCCGACGCAAGGATCGATGCCGAATGCGGCGACCATGACCTTGCCCTTGCATCTGCTGCTGCCTGCGGCGCCGGAGGATGATCCGCCGGGATTGCCAGGTGACCTCACAGCATTGCCCATGCCCAGTTCGCCGGTGTCGCAGGGCGCCATAGCGGGATACTTGCAGGGCAGCGCTTCGGTCAGTCCAACCGGCCAATACGGGTACACGATACCCCTGGATGTACCCGCGGGACCCGCGGGCTGGCAGCCCACGCTCACTTTGAATTACAGCAGCGACGCCGGCAACGGCCCGGTGGGGCGCGGCTGGAGCATCGCTGGCAGCGAATCGCGGATCACCCGTTGCGGCAAGACCCTCTCCACTGACAACCTGCAGAGCGGTGTGCACTTCGATGCCGAAGACCGCTTCTGCCTGGACGGCGCGCGTCTGGTGGTCATCGCCGGCACCTATGGTGCAACGGGTTCGGAGTACCGCTTCGAAAACGACAGCATCACGAAGATCGTCGCCGGAGACGCCAGTGCACAGGGGCCGCAGCGCTTTGATGTGTGGACCAAAGACGGCACCCACAGCGAGTACACCAGCGAGACGGCCACGCGCAATACCATGACCGTGAATGGTATCGGCAAGTATGAAGACGTACGCCTGCTGTGGTTGTTGCGGCGCAAGACCGACGGGTCCGGAAACGTCATCGAGTACGACTATCACGTCAACAAATTGTCGGACGCTGACAACGCGATTGAGATTCTGCCGCGTCAGATCAGCTATTCGACGGCCAACGCGGGATCGCGTTGGCGCCTGGTCAAATTCATCTACGACGGTTGTGATGCAGTTACCTGCGATCGGCCAGACCCCATCATCGTATGGCAGTCGGGCGTGCGCCAGGAGACGCGCAAGCTGCTGCGCTCCATCGAGCTGCACGCGCCGCGTCCTTCGGCGACGTCGATGGTGTGGCGGTATTTGTTCACCTATGAACAAGGAGCCATCACCAAGAACAGCCGCCTGACCTCCGTGCGCAAATGCGGATATATGGGCGCATGTCTGCTGGCCAAGAATTTCGTCTGGTCCGACGAAATACCGAAATTCACCGATCGCGTGATCGAATCGGATTTCAAACCCAAGATCGCGCCGCTGTTTGCGTATGTCTGGTATCCGAAGGCGGCCGGGCGATACCCGACGAGACCGCAACCCAGCGGGCAGAGCGAGCCGCCAATGGTCATGAACGCTGGCGACATGAACAACGATGGCGCCGACGACATCATTTACTCACTGGGTGAAGGCCCTGAACGCCCCAACGCCAGCAGCTGCTGTACGAATTCCCCGGGACATTACTTCCTGCGCAGCGTTGCCAGTCCGGTGGCGATCCTGCCGCTTAACAGCAAACATCTTTTCAACGATTACGATCACTACGAAAGCCATGCCGGCAGCAAATTCACCGATCGCAATCTGGTGAACAGCCGTATCGTCGATATCGATGGCGACGGCATTGTCGAGCTGTGGGCGGCGCGCCAGCGTGTCGATAGCACGGTCGAAGAACCCCGCGCCGGCGATTTCTTTCATTGGGACTGTGATGACCCGTCCACGACCGGCTCCTGCGACCCTAGCTTGCCCGGCCAATTGGTCATCGGGACCAGTTCCGGCAGTTTCGACTACACGACGAATCTGCAGGGCGACCCAACGACGCTTGATTTCGCCGACCTCAACGGCGACGCGCGGCCGGATACGTCGCAGATCGCAGCGCTCGGCGCGTACAGCGAATTCGGTCCGGACTTCCTCTGGTTCACCAATCTCCAGGACGGTTCGCGTCTGTTCGGCCCTCAGCAGCTGCTGACGCCAGACCCCACCAAACGCGTATGCCCTATGGTTGCGGTCGACCTGGACGGCGACGGACGCTCTGAGCTGTTGACCGGTGATATGGGCGATCTTATCGGGAGCGGCGATCGTCATCCGACCTGTTCAAGCACAGTCGCCGGACGCGTGCTGCGCTATGACGACAGCGGTAGCGGTGTGATGACTTCGTTCGGAGACGGCCGTTATCCGGTCCCGCCGATTTCCTATGCGGACAACGGTGCCAATCTGTCGGGTACGATCAACGGCCAGCCCATCATTCCGCTGACCGAGACCTGGGAGCAGGAAAAAGAGGAGCTGTACTTTGGCGACTTCAACGGCGACGGGTTGACCGATGCGGCGATGGTCGGATGGAGCGGCAAGCCGTCGCAACCGTATCCACATATCAACATCCGTACGAATTCGGGCAACGGCTTCGGCCCGCCGCAGGAGTTCTCGCGTCTGCCGACGTGGCCGCACATCTGGGAGCTGCGCGACAAAGGTCTGCGTATCGAGGACATGGACGGTGACGGACGATCCGACTTTGTGTTCTTCCACGTCAACTCCACCAGCACTCCCTGGGGCACGAACTACGCTGGCATCACGATCCTGCACGCAACCGGCGCCCGCATTGCCTTGCCGGATCGCGCAAATCAGGCGCAGGAGTACGTATCGGACCTTGGTCAAACGAATTACGGCGACTGGCGTCTCTCAAAACTGGGCGACTTCAACGGCGATGGACGCCCCGACATCATCACTTACCGCGGCAACGGGCGCACTCAGAACGAGCTGGTGCTGATCGAGAACGAGGTCGACCCGGTGAGCACCGGCTACCACAACGACAGCCTTACGGCCGACCAGGCCGAGCCCGGCGCCTCGGACCTTCTCGTCGAAGTGTGGGATCAGGGCACCCTGTGGGCGCGCGAAGAAATCGGCTACGCGAAAGAATGGTCAGCACGTCCGCGTTCGGACCAGGGATGCGGCGGTCTGGTGCATCCGGTCTCGTTTCCGCGCAATTGCCTGCATCGCGGCATGGCCTTCGTGCGCAAGACCCGGACCCGGGATCACCTGCTGAATCCGGCCAGCGATCCCATGGCCAGCGACAGCACGGCCTATGTGCGCGAATACTCCTATGAGGAACCGGCCATCGATATGCGTGGCCACGGTTTTCTCGGCTTCCGCCGCACCCGTATGTGGGACCCGCAGCGTCCGATGGAAACCATCGCCTACTACGATCATGAACTGGTCGACGGCAAGTACTATCGCTATACCCGGACGCCGCGCAGCGTGCGTACGGCCATCCCGATCCTACTGCCGGCACAGGTCATCAGCGGCCCCAAGCGGATCAGGGGCAAATCGCTACCCAGCGATGATCGAACCGATGGCACGGCACGCGTCACCTCGACCTTGTACGAAGACGAAGTCGTGACGTTTCACAGCGGGCGCACCTATGTCGTACGCCCGAAGAAGGCTATTACGGAAGAGTGGGAAGAGGATGTCCTGATCGACGAACACATCAACTTCGGCGACAACGGCTATGGCCAGCATATCCTGTCGCGCGAGGGGTTCGACCTCAAAGGCTACGTCGGCGACGACGACACCGGACTGCGCCGCAGCGAAGTAACGACCACCTACTACCCGGATGCCTATGACAATCCAAAGACGGTCACGACCAAGATCGCTGGTGGCAGCGAGGGAACGATCGTGTACACCTACGACAACGACACCGCGGCGTGGCGTATCGGCCAACAGAGCAGTATCAAGGTAAAACGCTGGGAATCTGGTGGACTCGCCAGTGCCGTGACGCGAACTACTGGTTTCCATCGCGACGCCAGTGGCCGAATCGATCAGATCACGATCGAGGAAGGCAGCTCGAACCTCGACATTCCGGAAACGATCACGATCGGCTATCTGGCGAACGGTTCGGAAAAGAGCATCAAGCGCGAGGCCTATGACCGCGATCTCGCCCGCAACGTCACGCGCGAGATACGCTACGACTATACCCAGCGATATCCCGGCGCACCGGACGAGCAGATCTTCCCGAGTCAGATCTTCATGCAGCACACACCGCTGAATCAGCGCTCCTCGCAGTGGGTCGCGGTGCACCCAGCGTACGGCGTCGCTGTGGCGGAGCTGGATATCAATGGCGTTCGTGCGACTGCCAGCTATGACGACCTCGGCCGCCGGCTAAAGCTGGAAGTCCCTGGGCAGCCGGCAGTAATCTCCACGTATTCCCTGCGCACCGACAGTTTTGGCGGCACCAACGGAAACAAGGTCGACACCTCGCAGGAAACCTCGCCCGGCACGGGCGGCGTTCCGGTCAAACAGATCCTCAGCGAAATCACCGATGCACGCGGATTGCAGATCCGTTCGTCGCAGAAGGGTTTCGATGGCACCGTGACCAAGGTCGATACCGAATACGACCTGCTCGGCCGCCGCAGCCGTGAGAGCCGTCCGTATACCGGCGCCAATCCCATCGACTGGACCGAAACCCGCTACGACACGCTCAATCGCGTATACGAAGAGCTGGACGCAGCTGGCGTCGTGCTGCGTACGCATACACACAGCTTCTACGAGCAGCGCACGACGGATGCGGAAAACAAGGTGAGTTACATACAGCGCGACAAGGACGGCCGTGTCTCGAAGGTCGGCAATGTCGTTGCCGCCGGCCCGGACGTGACCACGCGTTTCACGTACTCGCCGTTCGATCTGCCGCGCACGATCACCAATGATCGCGGCAAGGTGACTACGCTCGAGTACGACGTGCGCGGCCGGCGTACCTCGATCAGCGATCCGGATCGCGGTATCACTACGACTTCGTACAACGGCTTCGGCGACGTCCGCCGTGTCGAGCACGCGGCATCGGCGACGGTTCTGACCCACACGTTTGACGATATGGGGCGCGTGCTGACGACGACGAACCCGGATGGCATCACGCGGTATACCTATGACACCAGCGCGAACGGTATCGGCAAGCTGGCGACGACGGCGAGCCCGTTCCAGGTCAATACCACGCACCGCTACGATTCCTACGGGCGCTCCACCGGTGCCGACTACGTCGATGCTGCGACGTCGGCGAGCTACGCGATCACCGCGAATTTCGATCCGGTCTATGGGCGACTCGATACCCTGCAGTATCCGGAAGCCTACGGCCGCTCGCGCTTTACCGCGAAATTCAAGTACACCAACTGGGGCGCCTTGAAGGAAGTGGGTGATGCCTCGACCGGCGCGCCGTACAAGGCGTTGTGGACGGTCAACGCGCGCAACAGCGATCTTGCTCTGACCGACGGCACGCTCGGCAATGGCGTGCGCTTGACGCCGAGTTACGACCCCGAGCGTGGAAGGCTGACCGGCTTGCTCGCGACTGGACCAGCGGTGGGCGGCGGTGCAGCGCCGACACTGCTGAATCTCGCCTATGAGTACAACGCCGACGCAACACTGAAACGCCGCAACGATGTGTCCAACCTGCGCGACGAGCGTTATCACTACGATGAGCTTGGCCGTCTGCGCGAGTGGCGCTTGAAGTGGGACAGCACCACGGATATCTACACCTATCGCTACGACACGCTGGGCAACCTTACCGAATGGCTGAAGAACGCGGTCTCGGCGGAAACTTTCGGCTACGGCACACCTGGCGGCGATCTGCCGCACACCCTGGCGTCGCGCACGGCTGGCGGGTCCTCGGTGTCGTTTGTGCACGACAAGCTCGGGCGCATGACCGCGGGTCTGGGCCGTGCGATCACCTACACGGCCTTCGATCTGCCGCGCACGGTATCGCTAGGCGGCAACACCTGGACCCTGTCCTACGATGCCTTCGGCAATCGCTTCAAGCGTGCACAAGGGGCGAATTCAACTGTCTCCATCGCCGGGTTGTATGAGAAGCGGGTGAACAGCAGTGCGGTGCACCATGTATTTCACGTCCCCACCGGCGACTCGGCGCAGGCACAAGTGACCTATCGCGAACCGTCGGGGGCAGCGCCGGCGAGTGCGGTAGTGAACTATGTGATCACCGACAAGCTCGATACCGTCGGCCTGATCACCAAGGCTGATGGCACCGTGGACCAGAAGCGCTACTTCGATCCCTGGGGCAAGATCATCACCCGTGAAGGGGCGACGGCCGCAACGCCGGCCGGACCGGTCACCCGGGGCTTCACCGGGCAGGAACACGATTTCGATGTTGGACTCGTGAACTTCCGCGGCCGCATGTACGACGCGTTGCTGCGCCGTTTTCTTTCGCCGGACCCGGTGGTTTCCAATCCGTTCTTCACCCAGGGCTGGAACCCCTACAGCTACGTGCAGAACAGCCCGATCAACATCACCGATCCGAGTGGATATCAGGTCTCGTGCCCGCATTCGGGCGGCGGAATGCATGTCTGCACACCGATGGAGATCACTGCTTCGGTGGGATCGGCGCGCAACCCCTATGGTATGGGCGGTAGCGGATCGGGCTCTGCAGGCAGCGCCTACGCCAGTGGCAAGACCGCCGATATGCTGGCCGGCGAACGGGCGGCGCGCGGTATCGGTCCCGCGCCAGCTGGACCGTCGCCGTTTGCGCCGGGTGGCATGAGTACGACCCAGGCCGCGCAGGCGGATGAGGATCACCGCAGTGATGCGACGGCGCGCGCCGTGCCGCTGCCGGCGGCGGGGGTGGGGCAGGCCTCCGTGGCCGATGCGCTAGGCTGGACCGCGGATCACCTCGGCAAACCTGCGGAGTACCTGGCGCATCGCTACGAGAACATCCATGTCGATCCGAGCGTCGTGCACAAGCCGTTTCTAGGCTTCCTGCCTTCGCGGCGCAACAGCATGTTCACAGCGGGCGCGATGATGAAGGTGCTGGGCGGCGTCGGAAAAATCGTCGGCGGCGTGCAGAACGACGAAACCCTGGACCTGGTTGGTGGCACGCTGGACATCATCGACGGCAGCGGAGCGATGCTGGATTTCTGGGGCGGCTACGCCAAGCTCGGCAAGGTCGGCGGTGCGGCTGGTGTCGCGTCCGGCATGCTGGATATGTACAAGGGCTTCACCCGCGCGCAGGAGGGCATCGACAAGGACAACTGGATCATCCGGCTCGATGGCATCAGCACCTACTTGAAGGGGGCGTCCGGCGCGATATCGGCCGGTGCCGGACTGGCGGGTTCCCATCCGATCGTGGCGGGCTCCGCATTCTCGTTCTCTTTTGGCATGGTAGCCGGCGAGACGGTAGCGCCGTGGGTGTTTGGTTCGATGGACGGCGACGCCCATTTTGAAAACGACTGCTCGCCGAACTGCACGGTCCAGTTCGGCGGCATCGTCGGCTATCTGCTCAACAACTGACAACACGGGACGTGACGCGTGCGCCGGCAGGCGCGCGCGTTGCTCGCCCGGGTCGGTATACAGCGCCGGCCAGCACAGAGTGGATCTAAACGGGACCTGCTCCACGCGAGCCCTGGCAAAATGGAGCACTTCACGCAGCCCTGTTTGCCATTCGTGACGCCGGATACGACCGGCGCGGGTAGGCAGAGGCGATGCCTCCCGTATACTGTGGCCTCCGATTTTCCAAGGTAGCGCACGCTTGGCCACGACCAAAAAGCCGCAGTCTTCGACTGCGTCCGAATCCAGAACCCGTTCGCGCGCCGCCGCGCCGGCGGCAAAAAAGACCGTTGTTGCGAAGAAGTCGCCGGCGGTAAGGAAATCCACAACGAGCGCTGTCCCCGCGCAGAAGTCCGCGAGCAAGCCGGGCAAGGCCGTGCTGGCCAACCGTGCCGCGGCCAAGCGCGCCGCAGTCGAGCGCGCCGCCAAGACCAGCGCCGAGCCCGCAGCAAAGAAGCCGCGTAACACGGCCGGCGCCCCCGTGGCTTCGCCGCCGCAGCCCAAGCCGCGCAAACCCGGCAGCAAGGTGGCCAAGGCCAGCGATGTCGTTGAGCGCCTGCGGATTGAAGTGCACAACGCGCTGGAAGGGCTGAAAGCCAAGGACATTACCGAGCTCGATGTGCGCGGCAAGACCTCGATCGCCGACTACATCGTTGTGGCCAGCGGCACCTCGACACGGCACGTGAAATCCATAGCCGACGAAGTCATCAAGTTCGCCAAGAAAGCCGGCTCACCGCCGCTGGGTGTAGAAGGCCAGCGTGAGGCCGAATGGGTGCTGGTCGATCTCGGCGACATCATCGTCCACATCATGTTGCCGCGGGTACGTGAGTTCTACGGACTGGAGCGGCTCTGGTCTGTCGGTGGCGATGCCGGGGTCGTGGCTGCCTAGGCGGCGGGTTCGTCTGCTTTATGCGTGCGCGCCTGATTTCCGTCGGCGAGCGTATGCCGGCCTGGGTTGCCGAGGGTTTTGCCGAATACACCAAGCGCCTGTCGCGTGAACTGCCGCTGGAACTGGTCGAACTGAAACTCGGTGAGCGCGGCAAGGGCCGCGATCTGGTCCGAGCGCTGGAGGACGAAGGTGCCGCGATGCTGGCAGCGATTCCGCGCGGCACTCAGGTCATTGCGCTGGATGGCCGTGGCAAAGTCTGGTCGAGTGAAGATCTGGCGGCGCAATTGGCGAACTGGCGTATGGCTGGCCGTGACCTCGCATTTCTGATCGGTGGTCCGGACGGGCTCGCAGCACCGGCGCTCGCACGAGCCGATCAGCGCTGGTCGATAGGCGCGCTGACCTTGCCGCATATGCTGGTGCGGCTCATCGTCGCCGAGCAGCTGTATCGCGCCGTGAGCTTGCTCGGCAATCATCCTTACCATCGTGCCTGAACGGAGTTGCCGCATGCTGTACCTTGCCTCGCAATCGCCGCGCCGGCGCCAGCTGCTGGAGCAGCTCGGCCTGCGTTTTGCGGTGCTCGACGTCGATGTGCCCGAGCTGCACAGGGCCGGCGAGCCGCCGGAGGACTATGTAAGCCGGGTCGCGCGCGAAAAGGCCGGTGCAGGATTGCTGCAGGTTGCTGCTGTGCCCGGCGCCATTGTGCTGGGGGCTGATACCGAAGTCGTACTGGATGGCGAAGTGTTCGGCAAACCCGCCGATGCGGCTGCAGCCGGGGCCATGCTGCGGCGCTTGCAGGGGCGCCGGCATCGCGTGATTTCGACCGTGTGGCTGCTCAGCGGCAGCCGCGAGGAACAGGCAACCTCGCAGTCAGAAGTCAGCTTCGCACCGATGGACGAGACCGCCATAGCGGCCTATGTCGCCAGTGGCGAGCCCTACGGCCGGGCCGGTGCGTATGCGATACAGGGACTGGCGGCTGCACACATCGATCACCTGTCCGGCAGTTTCACCGGCGTCATGGGACTGCCGCTATACGAAACCGCGCAATTGCTGCGTCATTTCGGTCACCCCGTTTAACCTCCTGCGCGCTTTCATGCGCGCTGCATCGACAAGTCCCGCGCGCCGCGGCTATAACCGGGCGCATGAATGGCCGAGCGGCGCTTTCTGCTTTCCCCAGAACCAGGCGCGGTTCAGCCGCCTGCTGACAAGGTAGTCCGGTGAGCGAAGAAATCCTGATCAACGTGACGCCGCGCGAAACCCGCGTGGCCGTCGTCGAAAACGGCATGCTGCAGGAAGTGCATATCGAGCGCGCGCAGCGCCGTGGATATGTTGGAAATATATACAAAGGTAAAGTTAGTCGTGTCATGCCGGGCATGCAGGCCGCGTTCGTCGAGATAGGCCTGGAGCGCGCAGCGTTCCTGCATGCATCTGACATCGTGCGTGCGGCGCCTTCGCTGGTCGGTGATGCGACCGCCGAGGGCAGCAACCCTTCAGGACCGACACCGCCGATACTCGACCTCGTGCGTGAAGGGCACGAACTTGTGGTGCAGGTGGTCAAGGATCCGATAGGCAGCAAGGGCGCGCGGCTGACCACGCATTTGTCGATTCCCTCGCGCTATCTCGTTCTGTTGCCGTATTCGCGCATGGTTGGTGTATCGGTGCGCATCGAGGACGAAGCCGAACGCGCGCGGCTCAAGGAAAGCCTGCAGCAGCTCGGCCGTGACGGCAGCCTGGGGTTCATCGTGCGCACGAATGCGGAAGGGCAGACGCATGAAGCGCTGGCCGAGGACGTCGACTACCTGGGCCGCCTCTGGCAGGCAGTGCAGGAGGGCATCAGCCAGGCCCGCGTCGGTACGCGCATTTATGAGGACCTGCCGTTAAGCCTGCGAGCCCTGCGCGACCTCATGCGCCGCGATATCGAAAAGGTTCGTGTCGATTCGCGCGAGACCTTCGACAAGATCCACAGTTTCACCCAGCAGTTCATGCCTGAGCTTGTCGAGCGCATCGAGCACTATCCGGGCGAGCGGCCGATCTTCGACCTCTACGGCGTCGAGGACGAGATTCAGCGTGCCCTGCGCAAGGAGGTGCCGCTGAAATCCGGCGGTTATCTGATCGTCGACCAGACCGAGGCAATGACTACCGTCGACGTGAATACGGGAGCATTTCTCGGTCATCGCAATCTCGAGGAGACTGTCTACCGGACCAACCTCGAGGCGGCACAGGCCGCGGCGCGGCAGCTGCGGCTGCGCAATCTTGGCGGCATCATCATCATCGACTTCATCGACATGACGGACGAGGAGCACAAGCGCCAGGTATTGCGCACGCTGGAAAAGGCGCTCGCGCGCGATCACGCCAAGACCACGGTCTACGACATGTCGCCGCTGGGCCTGGTCGAGATGACGCGCAAGCGCACCACCGAAAGCCTGGAGCGCCAGCTCTGTGAACCCTGCCATGAGTGTGGCGGCCGCGGCAGTCTCAAGACAGCCGAGACCGTAACCTATGAGATCTTCCGCGAGATCACCCGCGCCGTGCGCCAGTTCGATGCCGAAAAACTGCTGGTGCTGGCGGCGCCGAAAGTGGTCAGCCGTATCCTTGATGAGGAATCGGCTGCCGTTGCCGAGCTCGAGGAATTCATCCGCAAGACCATCCGCTTCCAGCCGGAGGAGCACTATTCGCAGGAACAGTTCGATGTGGTTTTGCTGTAAGTCCGTGCCTCCTGCTCACCAGCAAGGCTGCCTGTGAAGCCCTGGCGCCGCCGGCTGCGTCGCGCACGCATCGCGCTGACCGTGTGCCTGGCCTGTGTCGTGATCGCCGGCGCCATGCTGGTCGGTTTGCTGCGGCTGTTGTTGCCGCAAGTGGGACTGCACAAGGCACGCGTCGAGGCGATGCTGTCCGAACAGCTGCAACGTCCGGTCAGTATCGACCAGGTGCAGGGTTTCTGGGGGGATGGCGGTCCGCTGCTGCGGCTGGACGGTGTACATGTGGCATCGCTCGACGTCGGCATTGCACCGCTGGTGATTCCGCAGGCCGAACTCGGCATCGACTTTGGTGCCTGGCTCAGCAGTAGCCGGCGCTGGAGCGAATTCCGCATTGACGGTATCCGCTTGGATCTCCTGCGCGATGCGCAAGGGGACTGGCAGTTGTCCGGCTTTGCTGCGGCTGACGGCGACAGCGGCGACAGTCCCCTGCTTGCCTTGGGGGCGGTAGTGCTGCGCAATGCGCAGGTGCGTGTCGTTGATGCAGAGCAGGCGGTCGATGCGCTGGTACACATCAGCGAGCTGCGTCTGCTCAACGGGGATGGCCGTCACCGTATACAGGCGTTGCTGCGGCGCGATGCACCCAAAGCAGCGCCGCTGCAATTCGTTGCCGAATTCGATGCAGGATTCCGCCGCGGCGAGGTTAATCTGGGGGGCGAGGCGCTGGACCTCGGCCTGTTGGCCCAGGGTTTCAACTGGCGCGGCAGCACGCTGCGCGCGGGCAACGGACGGGCGCAGCTATGGGCGCGGATCGAACAGGCCGCCGTGGTTTCGGCCCATGCCGCGTTCGATCTTGCTGGTATCGAGCTGGCACAAACTGCTACGGGGCCCGGCAACAGCGCCAGGACGCTGACACTGTCGCAGCTCAGCGGATTGGCGCGTTGGCAGCGCGACGGCAGCGGGTGGTCGGCTGATCTTGCCGACTTCCGCGCAGCGCGCGTAGCAACGAATCCGGTCGCGACTGCGCTGAACTTGCGCCACGACGGTGAGCACTATCGCTTGTCTGCGCCGACGCTGGATCTGACCAGTGTGGCCGCGTTGCTGCCGTTCCTGCCTGAATACAGCAGCGATTGGCCGCTGCGCGCTGCGTTGCAGGGCCAGCTCCGCGAAGTGGCTCTGCGCTACACCGGCAACGACGACTTTGACTACAGCGCGAGGCTTGAGGGGCTGAGCTTTCTCGCCGTGGACAAGGTGCCCGGGCTGAGCGCCGTGCAAGGGGAGCTCTACGGTGACCCGGCCGCCAGTGTGATTGAACTGCCGCCGCAGCAAGTCACCCTCAACTACGCACGCAAGTTTCGCCAGCCGCTGCTGCTGCAGCGCCTGGCCGGGCGCCTGGCGGCGTTCCGCCTGGCTGAGGGCGGCTGGCGCATCGAGACCGATGCGCTGGACGTCGATGGCATCGGTTTCTCCACCCAACTGCGCGGCGGCGCCGAGCTGGTAGCCGATGGCGGCAAACCGTTGCTCGATGTCTACGCTGTCGTTTTGCCGGGCGATGTGCCGGCAGCAAAACAGTTCTGGCCTATCGGCGACATGTCGCAGAAAGCCATGGATTGGCTGGATCGCGGTCTGGTTGCCGGGCGAATCGACGGTGGCCGAGCGGTGATCCGTTGCGATCTCGACGACTGGCCGCAGCTCAATTTCGCCGGCCAGTTCAAGGCGCGCGTGGAAATCAGCGGCCTTACGCTCGACTACAACCCCGCCTGGCCGCGAGCAGAAGATGTCTCCGTTGTCGCCGAGTTCCTTAACTCCAGCATGCATGCGGTAGCCACTGGTGGCCGCGTGCTGGGCACCACGACCAAGCGCGCTATTGCCGATATCCCCTCATTCACAGGCGCCGTGCTGACGCTTGATGTCGAAGGTGAAGGCAAGGGCGCCGACCTGCTCAGCGTCGTCAACGCGTCGCCGCTGGGTAAACGTTTCGCCAAGGAGCTCAAGGGACTGGAGATAGGCGGCATGGCGAACGTGGCATTCCGCCTGCTGCTGCCCTTTGCTCCGGATAAGCCAAGTACGGTCAAGGGCGAGATCGAGCTGGTCGACTCGGCCATTGTCGCCAGGAAGTGGGACACCGATTTTGCCCATGCCAACGGCAAGCTGAGCTTCAGCGATACGGGGCTGCGTGCCGGCCCGCTGGCTCTGGAAAAGGCGGGGCATCCGGCAGCATTTTCATTGCTGATCGGGGACGAGGTCGCCGATAGCGCCAACGTGGTCGAAGCCCATTTGCAAAGCAACCTGCCCATGGACATCGTGTTCCGGGGCGCCAACGTGCTCGAACCCTGGTGGCCGCGCTTCTCCGGGCGTTCCGACTGGAGTATCGCGGTAGCCGTGCCGCGCGGTGATCTGCCGACCCAGCTCAGTCTGCGCTCCGAATTGCGTGGCACGGCGATCGACTTGCCGGCGCCGTTGGACAAGCCGGCGGGTGATGCAATGCCGGTTGAAGTCCGCCTGCAGTTGCCGATGGAAGGCAGCCCACTCGCGGTGAACGTGGCCGACGTGCTGCGCCTGCGCGCCAGATTGCCGGACGCACAGCAGGAGTTTGCCGGTGCGATTGCGCTGGGCGACACCCAACCCGAGCGCTTGCCGGAAGCGGGCCTCAGTGTGAGTGGTCGCGGCAAACGTGTTGACCTCCTCGGCTGGGCTTCCATCGGCATCGGTGCTGGCGCGGGGCCAAGCCTGCTGCGGGCGGTCGACCTGCGTGCGGACAAGGCCACGATAGGTCGACGTGAGTTCAGTGATCTGGGCCTGGTGCTTGCGCGCCAGCCGGATCAGGTCGGCATCAGCTTCAGCGGTGCGCAGTTGCAGGGTACGTTGCAAATTCCAACGGAAGATCTTTTCAAACGTGGTATTACGGCGCAATTTGAACATTTGCACTGGCTTGATCCGCCACGCGCGCCGGGTATGCCGCCTGACGAGACCGATCCGCTTGATGGCGTGGCGCCCGCGGCGATTCCACCGCTGCACCTGTGGATAGGTGATTTTCGCCTCGGCAGTGCGAACCTTGGGGAGACGCGGCTGGAATCGCTGCCAATCGCCGGCGGCATGCGCATCGACCAGTTTGAAACCCGCTCCGACGACATGGAAATGCATGTGCGCGGCCAATGGAGCGGCGACGGCCGGCAGCATCGTTCCGACGTCGATCTCGACCTGACTTCGGAGAATATCGGCCGCATGCTCGCCGCCCTGGGTTTTGCCGGACTGTTCGACGGGGGCCAGACGCTGATGCATCTCAACGCGTACTGGAATGGTTCGCCGGCCTCGTTCGCGCTTGCACGCCTGGAAGGCAAGCTTAAGCTCAGCGTGAGCGCCGGGCGCGTTCTCGATGTGGAACCGGGCATGGGGCGCTTGTTCGGTCTGTTCTCGGTGCGGGAAATTCCACGCCGTCTGGCGCTGGATTTCGGCGACTTCTTCCGTACGGGGATGAGCTTCACCTCGATCCAGGGTGATTTCGCCCTGTCGGGTGGCAATGCGCAAACCGAAAACCTGCTTATTGCGAGCCCTGCTGCGGATATCCGCATCCGCGGGCGCACCGGACTCAAGCTGCGTGACTACGACCAGCATATGGTGGTCACGCCGCGGGTCGGTGGTGCGCTGACTGTCGTCGGCGCGCTGGCCGGCGGACCCGCGGGCGCCGCCGCAGGGCTTGCGATGCAGACGCTGTTCAACAAGGCAATCAATCAGGTCACGACCGCGCGCTACCACGTGACCGGCAGCTGGGAAAAACCCGAGATCACCCTGATTGCGCGCGAAGGCGGACGGCGCGATGCGCAGCGTGAAGCAGAAGCAGAAGCTAGCCCTGCGCCGCCGGCTGCAGGTGCGTCGACGCCCGTACCAGATCCGCCGTCACAGAACGATTCCTCGCGCGGCAGCGGCGAGGATGTGTTGGGAACGTATTGATGTGTTTGCGTGCGGCGGTTGCACGGCGCTTGCCTGTGATCGCCTTGTGGCCTACCGTTCCGGCCCTTATCTCTCCTGTTTCGCCTTAGCTGGAATACCGATGAACTCGATGATCGCGCAAGCGAGTGAACGCCTGTTGCGCCCTGGCGGCCTGTCCACCACGGAGCTGGAGCGCGTGTTCGCGCGGTTGATGGGCCCCGGTGTCGATGCGGCTGATCTGTACTTTCAGCATGCGCGCTCCGAGCACTGGGTGCTCGAAGACGGCATTGTCAAGGAAGGCAATCACTCGATAGAGCAAGGCGTGGGCGTGCGCGCGCTAGCCGGCGAGAAGACCGGGTTTGCGTATTCTGATGAGATCGTGCTGCCGCAGCTGATCGAGGCCGCCGGTGCTGCACGCGCGGTCGCCAAGGCGGGGGCGAACGGCGTGGGCCAACCGCTGGCGATTCGCAATGGCCGTGCCCTGTACCGGCCGATGGATCCGATCGACAGTCTCGACAGCGCCGGCAAGATTACGCTGCTGCGCGAAGTCGATGCGTTCGCGCGAGCGCTGGATCCGCGTGTGACTCAGGTCATTGTCAGCGTAGCCGCCGGTGTCGACACCGTGCTGATCGCCGCTGCAGACGGCACGCTGGCTGCCGATGTGCGGCCGCTGGTGCGGTTCAATATTCAGGTCATCGCCGAGCAGAATGGCCGGCGCGAAACGGGCAGCGCCGGCGGTGGCGGCCGCTACGACTATGCCGAACTGCTGGCGAACGGCCGGGCCCAGGCCTGGGCGCGCGAAGCGGTGCGGCTTGCGCTCGTCAACCTCGATGCCGTGGACGCGCCGGCCGGCAGTATGCCTGTCGTACTGGGTTCGGGCTGGCCGGGCGTGCTGCTGCACGAGGCCGTCGGCCACGGACTTGAAGGTGATTTCAACCGCAAGGGCACTTCGGCCTTTTCTGGCCGCATCGGCCAGCGCGTCGCTGCGCCAGGGGTCACTGTTGTGGATGATGGTACTTTGCCCGGATGTCGCGGATCGCTCAATGTGGACGACGAGGGCGTGGCCAGCGAAAACACTGTGCTTATCGAGGACGGCATCCTGCGCGGCTACATGCAGGACAAACTCAACGCACGGCTGATGGGCACGCGCTCGACCGGCAACGGCCGACGCGAATCCTTTGCTCATCTGCCCATGCCGCGCATGACCAATACCTACATGCTGGCGGGGTCGCGTGATCCAGCCGAGATCATTGCGTCGGTCAAGCGCGGCTTGTACGCGGCCAATTTCGGCGGTGGCCAGGTCGACATCACCAATGGCCGCTTCACTTTCTCGGCAAGCGAGGCCTACCTGATCGAAGATGGTCGGATCACGCGGCCGGTCAAAGGCGCAACCCTGGTCGGCTCAGGCCCCGAGGTCATGACTCGCATCAGCCTGATAGGCAATGACCTGCGGCTTGATGAAGGCGTGGGCGTCTGCGGCAAGGACGGGCAGAGTGTACCGGTAGGCGTGGGGCAGCCCAGCCTCAAGATCGACAGCATTACGGTCGGTGGAACGGCAGCGTGAACACTGGGCCGTGGCCTTATCCACCCGCGTTGTCCGCCGCACCTTCAAGCAGCGTGCGCAGCTCGCGGAACAGTTCGCGGAATGCGTGGGGCGGCCGATTGTCATGGCGCTCGCTGCGTGCCTGGCGCGCGAGCTGGCGCAGGTGCTGGCGGTTGGCTGACGGAAATTGCTGCAGCAGTTCGCCCAGGGCATCGTCGCCTTCATCGATGAGTCGCTCGCGCCATTCTTCGATGCGATGCAGTTCGGCGGTTTCGCGGCGTGCGAGCTGGCGGTCGTGGTCCAGCTGTGCGCGCAGCGCGGGGAGTTCGTCCTCGTGCCGGCGCATGATCTTGGCCAGATACTGGATCTGGCGCTTGCGTGCAATTTGCTGCGTGATGCGGCGCGCTTTTTCGACTTCGCCGAGCAGGTCCTCGTCCAGCGCGAGCTGGCTGAGCTGCGCGTCCGTAAGAGCAACCAGGCGTTCGGCCAGCTCGAACACGGCCAGCGCGTCGCGGCGCCGCTGGCTGCGGCTGACGGCGTCATGATGGTCTTCAGGAAATTCGTCGTCGTGTTTGCGCATGACGTGGTGCCGTGCCAGCAAAGAGTGAAAGGATAGGCTGTGAGTGCAGAGATCGCCAATATCGCCGACAAGGACGCCAGCCTGGCCGAGCTTGAACGGCTTGCGGAAGTTGCCCAGGACGTGCTCCGGCGCTGTCGGGCTGCGGGCGCTGACGAGACCGAGGTCGCCGCCAGCGTCGACGTAGGGCTCAATGTCAGCGTACGTCTCGGCGAGACCGAGACTATCGAGCACACGCGCGACCGCTCGGTCGGCGTTACGGTGTATTTCGGCAAGCGCAAGGGTTCGGCCAGCACGGCGGACCTCAATCCCGATTCCATCGCGAAGACGGTCGAACAGGCCTGCGCGATCGCGCGCTATACCGAGCTTGATCCAGCCGCTGGCCTTGCCGACGCCGCGCGCATGGCGCGGCGGTTTCCGGATTTCGACCTCTGGCATCCCTGGGATATTGATGTGGAGCGCGCGATTGCACTCGGTCTGGAAATCGAGGATGCAGGCCGCAGCGTAGCCGGTATCACGAATTCCGAGGGAGCTTCGGTGCAGGCAGGACAGGCGCTGGCCGTGTATGCGAACTCGCATGGTTTTGTCGGCTGCGAGCGCGGCACGCGTCATATGCTGTCGGTGTCGCTGCTGGCCGAGGACGCATCCGGTATGCAGAGCGACTACTGGTACGACTCAGTCCGCTCGCCCGGCGATTTCCAGCCCGCAGCGAGCATAGGCCTCAGGGCGGCCGAGCGTGTGCTCTCGCGCCTGGGCGCGCAGTCGCTGTCGACGCGCCAATGCCCTGTGCTGTTCGCGCCGGAAGTCGCACGTTCGCTGATAGGCCACCTGCTCAGTGCCGTGAGTGGTGGCGCGTTGTACCGCAAGGCAAGCTTCCTGCTCGATGCCTGCGGCAAGCGTGTGCTACCCGAGTTCGTGGACCTGATCGAAGAACCGCATCTGCTGCGCGGGCATGCATCGGCGGCGTTTGATGCGGAAGGTGTCGAGACCAGGCGCAGCGCGCTGGTCGAAGCCGGGGTGCTGCAGCGCTATCTGCTGTCGAGCTACTCGGCGCGCAAGCTCGGACTCGAATCCACCGGCAATGCCGGCGGTGTGCACAACCTTGTCGTGCGCAGTGGTCCCGATGATTTTGCGGCGATGCTGCGCCGGCTGGACACGGGCCTGTACGTCACCCAGCTGATGGGGCAGGGGGTCAATGGTGTCACCGGCGACTATTCGCGCGGGGCTGCGGGCTTCTGGGTCGAGAACGGCGCTATCGTGTATCCGGTCGACGAAGTCACGATTGCGGCTAATCTGCGCGATGTATACGCCGGCATCGTGGCCATCGGCAACGATGTCGATCCGCGCTCGCATCTGCTCTGCGGCTCGATACTCGTCGAGCGCATGACTGTTGCCGGCGCCTGACCTGGCCTGCCGTCCGGATTTGCCATGAGCGACTGTCACGACCACGATTGCGCCGACCACAAGCATGGCCGGCACGAACACCACCACGACGCGACGTCCTTTGTTCGCGCGGTCGCTGCAGCCTGCGAAACACGCGGCCTGCGGCTGACGCCACTGCGCTTGCGTGTGCTCGAAATGATTGCAGCCAGCGACAAGCCGGTGAAGGCCTACGATCTGCTGGACCGGCTCAAGGACGAGCGTGCTGGTGCGGCGCCACCAACTATTTATCGCGCCCTGGATTTCTTGCTGGAAAATAGCTTTATTCACAAATTGGAATCGATCAACGCCTATGTGTCCTGCCACCACCCGGAGGAGGCGCACCAGGTACCATTCCTGATCTGCGACACCTGCGCGAGTGCGGTGGAAATCTGCGACGATGGCGTTGCTGTCTTGCTTGCCCGGCAGGCGCGTGAACACGGCTTCCGGCCGCGCGCGCAGACGCTGGAGGTTCATGGGCTGTGCGCCGCATGCCTCACTGCTGCGGAACGGGAATCGTCAGCCGCAAGCTAGTGTGGTGTCTCACACATACCATTAAGCAGAGTCTGAAGTGCGCCGTGCAATGGCGCAGTCTTCCAGCTGGAGAGTAGCCCAGCCCGGCAACTATTGCTCCGGCCGGTAGCAACCGAAGCGGCGGTGTAGGTAACGAACCGCCGAAGCCTTCGGTGCAAAGGGTTGTGAAAGCGACTCGGCGAGCATGCAGGCCGTAACGAGAGGGAACGCTGAGTCGGCTGCTCAATACGGGATACACCGAGGTGGTCGATGCGGATCTGAGAGACTACTTCGGCTGCGTGCCGCACGCCTAGCTGATGCGCTGCCTGGCATGTCGGATCGTCGACCGCCATTTGCTGGCACTGATTAAACAGTGGCTGGTGATGCCGGTGGATGAAGACGACGGTCGCGGCGGTACGATGCGCACGACGACGGCGATGGATGACAAGCGTGGCACGCCGCAAGGCGCGCCGATTTCGCCGTTGCTGGGCAATCTGTACCTGCGCCGCTTTCTGCTGGGATGGAAGGCACTGGGCCTGGAGCGCAAGCTGCGGGCTCAAATCGTTTCCTGTGCCGATGACTTCGTCATCCCGTGTCGTGGCAGTGCAGCGACAGCCGATGCTGCAATGCGCAGCATGATGCAGAAACTGAAGCTGACGGTGAACGATGCCAAGACCCATACGCGCTGAATACCGGCGGAACGTTTTGACTTCCTGGGTCACACTTTCGGACGCTTCTGCTCAGCGAAGACTGGGCGGGCCTTCATCCACACGCGTCCGTCCGCCAAGAGCATTCGTAAGGTGGTCCGGACGATCCACGATTTCACCAGTCGACGCAGGTTGCAGCTGGATGAACGTGAGCGGGTGTGAGAAATGCGGGCTAGCCTGACACTGGTGGTGAGGCATGACGGCAAGTTTGTGCGGTGCTGGAAGCGCACGGGGCACTGCCCGCACCGCATGCCTTGTTGAGTACAGGCGAAATGCCGCGTCGTGAGCGGCATTTCTGCGCGCTACTGAAACCTGCTCCTGAAAATCACATCGATGGCGCCGGCAGGGGCCGCCGGCAGCAGACACCAGCGATGGATTGTGCCCACATTTCCATTGGCTGAATCGACGACTTTCAAGGTCCATTGGCCTGACAATTCCGCGCCGGTAAAAGCGGAAAGCGGGGTGTCGGGTTTGTAGGCCGCTCCGACGGTGTAGGCTGGTGCGGGGTCTGCAGCGCAGTGGGTCTCCAGCATATTGCCAGCGTCATCATCGGCAATCAGCAGCAGGTTGTCGCCGCTGCATCCGGAATCGCCAGTGTTAGGAGTGTTGCCTGGGCGCTGTAGCAGGGTCACCGTGGTATCACCCTTGCTCAGGCTTACGGTCAGATCGCCCACATAAGTGTGCGTCAGGTTCAGCCACAGCCGCAGGCGGGGTAATGTGCCCGTGGTGCCGACGCGTAGGCTGTCGCTGATGCCACTTGCATCGTTGTCACGAATGTTGAGCCCTGGCGAGCGGCAAATCGCTGTCTCCGTCGTAAAGGAAAATACCGGAGACGACGGCGCTTCACCGCAGGTATTGATGGCTACGACGCGCCAATAGTAGGTCGTATTGGGGCTCAGTACGGTTGTCGGGGTGAACGTGGTTGTCGTTACGGTCTGGTTTTCTACCAGGTTCGCGAATGCCGACGAGGTGGATAGCTGGAAACGATAGCTCAACGCCGCCGCTGCAGCGTCCCAACTGAAGGTCGGTATGAAGGTTATGCCGCTTGCATAGTTGGCCGGTGCAGTCAGCTGAGTAGCGGGCGGAATGGCGGGGGAGATATTCAGTGTCGCTGAGACCGAACGATCCAGCGCGGGTGATGTCGAGCTGCCTTGGATAAGAAGACGGTATGAGCCTCCCGCGACGCCGCTCGTATTGTCGATCTTCAATGTGCTGTTTACAGCAGGGTTGGCTGGAACTACCGAGGCGGGCGTGAATGTCGCGCTGGAATTTTCGGGCAAACCGGCGACGGACAGTGCGACTGGGCTGCTGAAGCCGGAGAAACCCTGTGCCCCGATCGTGAAATCTGCCGGTTGGCCTGCGCAGATGTCGCGGGCAGTTGGGGTTGCCCTCAACTCGAAGTCCGAATAGTTGAGGCCGACACGGAAATTGCCGGTCGCAGCGAGGGCGTATTTCTGCTCTCCCAGGGGTATGCTGATGCCGTTCACGCGAATCTGGTAGGCGCCGGCCGCCGGTGCGGAAAAGCGCACGCGCTGCACAGTGTTGCGGTTGTCATAATTGGTAGTCGTTGTGTCAGCGCTAGGATTCGCGTTCCTCACACTGAAGTCAGGTGGCAGCTTTTGTGACCAGACCTCACCGTTGGGTGCGACCACTTCAAGGCGCAGCGAGTTAACCAGTGCTGGGTCTGCATTGACTGCTGCGGCCTCGTCGGTCCAGGTCAAGGTGACGTCAAACGGCGTACCTTCGGAGACGACTAGCGTGTGGTAGTCCCTGTCGCCGGTAATCAGCCCTCGCGGTGAGTCATGGATATACAGGCGGCTCGCATCGCCCTCGAAATGGAGTGAATCGTCCAGCAGAATGCGGCCGAAGCCTTGCGACTGGCCGGGGCTGGCGCCGGCGCCGGCGCCGCTCATCGTGGCGGCGCCGGAAATCAGGATGGCCTTGATCAGCGCGCCCGAGGGATTCGGAATGGCGTTGGCTGCGACCTTCTTTCCGGTCGGGTAGAAGCCGCGCTGCAGGTATTCGCGTACCAGGGCGGCAAGACCCGCCGCAGTTGGCGTGGCCATGGAGGTGCCGCTCATTGAGAGCGTGCCGCAGGCGTCGCGCTGGGCGGAAACGATGCCCACTCCTTGAGCCGTAATATCGGGTTTGGTGCGGCCGTCGATCGTTGGTCCGCGGGAGGAAAAGTCCGCCATCGCGTTCGCGTCGGATCCCCGGCCTGTCGCACCGACCGTTAACACGTTCTTGGCGTTGCCGGCTGCACCCATATTGTTGCCGGCTGGGCACCGTGTGCCGTCATTGCCAGCAGCAAACAGCACGAGTAGATCGGGGGCTTCCCGCATAATTCGGTCGGCATCGCGGGTATATGCCCCGTAGGTAACGCGGCAGTTTGGAATGCAGGCGCCAAGTACGGTGCACCCAGCTCCCCAGGAGTTGCTGTGCAAACGAGCGCCATTGTCGTAGGCGGCTTTTGCGGCGTGATACGGATTGCCATTCTGGGAATTGAGATAGAAAAGCGAGTTACCCATTTCCTGCATTACGAGCTTGGCGCCTGGTGCGGTTCCATCGAGATCCGTGTTGCCGCCCGGTGTTGTGAAATTACTGCAATCGACAGGGGCAGCGGGATTCTGGCCGAGGATAGAGCCGGCCACATGGGTGCCGTGGCCACCGTCGTCACCAGGCAGGCTACCCTGCCGATTTGACCACTTGTAGTAGGCGATGACCTTACGCGCGGCCTGATTGGGTTCGGCGATCGTCGGGCAGCTGCTGCCGGTGGTGCACGCACTCAAGGGCGGTGGTTGTGCGGTATCGTTGAATGAGCAATGGAGAAAATGTAGCCCTGTATCAAGCGCACCGATAACCTGACCGCAGCCGAACAGGCCATGATCAAATACCGAGCGCAGCGGTCGCGGGGTAACGATATTGCTCTGGTGCAGCCAGCCGGCCTGGGAGTTCTCCAGGCGTGCAGGCAGGCGCAGGCCGACAGCGATGACCTCGTCGTTGAGTGCAAGTTGCTTGATGCTGGTACTGAGCTGTGTGCTATCGAAACGGGCAATAAAACGCGACTCGCCGCCCGATTCCACGTGGCGTACGTCAGTCAAGCCCGCAATCGCCTGCACGGTGCTTTGTAGTTCAAGGCGTTTTGCGGTATCCACGAGGCTGATCTCAAGCTCGTCGCTGCCAAGCGCTTGCGCGAGGTTGCCGTGTTGCAACTCGTTGGCGATGTTCGGATCGATCTTGAATGCCGGCAGGAATGCGCCACTCCAGATAACTCCAGGTATTGCTCGGGCGCGTGTGTCGAGGTCTGGCGCCATGCGCACGATGTAGGCATGAAACGGGGCGTAGCCGACGATCTGCGCGCCTAGCGATTCCACTGCGGAGCGCCGTACCGCATCGATGGGGCCGTCGAATTTGATCAGACGCAGCGTTGAGGCTTTCGCCGCATCGATGTCCGCTAGCACATCAAGGTGTGAGTTGATGCGCGTAACCTTGGTGTTGCAGACGTTTAGCTGTGCGGAGGAAAAGGACACAACACAGCGTTCGTCGTCAGCAATTGCATTCTGTGACAACGCCAGGCCGATGCTCAGAAACAGTGCTTTGCGCATGATCAACTCCGCTCTAGTGCGTTACAAGGCGATTGCGTCGACAGGATCGGCGTGTCCGAGCAAAAGCCGAGAATTTTTGGCTGGATAGTGTGCGGCGATTTTTTCATTGAATGTCAATTTATTTACTTTATAAATAGATAAATTTGACTTAGTTGTTTTTACGCTATCAGCGTAATGCATCTGTTCGAGTTGCGGAGGCGGGCACCTGGCGGTGAGCTGGCGCAGGATTTCGCTGGGCTGTGACCCGTTGCGTTTCCCTGCGGGCAAGCGATTGTTTGAAGCAGCTTCAGACGCAACGCCAACATGCCTAGCTGTTATTACCCGACACGGGTCTGGACTCCGCCATGGCAGGAGGTTTGACGAAAGCGGGTCGGGCCGAAGCCGTAGCATTGAAGCCGGGCGCGGCCCCAGCGAGTGCGGCAGAATTCGGCGGCGACGGCATTGCCCCGCTGCCGTTTCGGCAGATGGGTAAGCGCGAGGTTGAGCCGCGAGCGATGGCGCTCAGACCACCTGAGTTTGACGACGCTGATGCAAGAGGTGGCTGCTGCAGCCAGCCGTCTACGCCTATGATGCGGTAGACGTCCTGGAAAGCGCCGCGCATGCGCGGCGCTTTCGCCGCTATTCGTATCCGTCCTTGAAAACGGTGTCCGCTGCATTGGCTGGCGCTGCCGGCATTACGCACCAGCGATTGAGCGTACCAACGTTCTGGCCTGCCGAATCAACAGCCTTCAAGGTCCAGGTGCCCGACCGTTCCATACCGTCGAAGGCAGCCAGCTGCTTGTTCGGTTTGTAGGCTGCCCCCGGGGCATAGGCCGGATTCGGGTCGGAGCTGCAGTTGGCTTCCAATGTCTTTGTCGCCGTATCGTCAATCAGCACCTTGGCATTGTCGCCACTGCAGCCGGTGTCGCCGGTATCAAGCGCATTGCCGGGGCGCTGCAGGACGATTACCGAAGTAACGCCTTTGTTCAGTGTGAGGGTCAGGTCGCCAACATAGGTATGCGTCACGTCCAGCCACAGGCGAAGACGGGGCAAGGTACCCGTTGCGTCTATGCTCAGGCTGTCGCTGACACCGCTGGCACTGTTGTCACGAATTTCAAGCGCAGGCGAGCGGCAGTAGGCCACCTCCGTCGTAAACGTGAAGGTCGGGGATGTCGCAGCGTCGCCGCAGCCATTGATCGCAATAACGCGCCAGTAGTAGGTCGTGTTGGAATCCAGCGCCGTCGCCGGAGTGAATGTCGTTGCGGCCACGATCTGGTTCTCCAGGAAATTTGTGAACGCTGGAGTGGTGGACAGCTGGAAGCGGTAACTCGACGCGGTGGCCACGGCTGCCCAGATAAACTTGGGCACTATGGATACGCCGGTTGAGTTGTCTGCGGGCCTGGCCAGGATTGCGGCAGCGGGAGCCGCGCTTGCGACGTTCAGCGTCGCCGTGGTTGATCGCAACAGCGCGGGAGAGGTGGTCCTGCCCTGAACCACAAGGCTGTAGGCGCCGTCGGCTACGCCATTGGTATTACTGATCGCAAATGTACTGTTGGCTGCTGGATTCGCCGGAACCACGACAGGCGGGCTGAAGCTGCCACTGGAATTTCCCGGCAGGCCCAGGACCGATAGCGTGACCTGATTGGTGAAGCCGGCGAGGCTTTGCACGCCGATCGCGTAGTCGGTGGATTGGCCGGCGCAGATATCCCGCGATTCAGGAGTTGGAAGCAAGGTGAAATCAGCCGACGTCTCGCCGCTACGGAAATTGCCAGTTGCGGCGAGGGCGTACTTCTGCGGGCCCTGGGGCACGCTGATGCCGCGCACGCGGATCTGGTAGCTCCCTTCAGCCGGCGCAATGAAACGGACGCGCTGCACGGTGTTACGGCTGTCGTAGTTTGCTGTCGTCGTATCCGCGAACGGATTCGCATTGGTGGCGCTGAAGTCTGGTGGCAGCTTCTGGGTCCAGACCTCGCCGTTTGGCGCAACAACTTCCAGGCGTAGCAAGTTGACGATTGCTGGGTTCGCGTTGACTGCGGCGGCTTCGTCGGTCCAGACCAAGGTAACGTCAAAGGGCGTACCCTGGGAGACGCTCAGTGTGTGCTGGTCCTGGCCGCCGGTGGCAAGGCCCTGCGCAGCGTCGTGTATGTACAAGCGGCTCGTGTCGCCGTCGAAGTACAGGGAGTTGTCGAGCAGAATTCGGCCGAAGCCCTGTGACTGGCCCGGCGATATGTCGGTGCCGGAACCATTCATCGCTGCGGCGCCGGAAATCAGGATCGCCTTGATCAGCGCGCCCGAAGGATTGGGGATCGCGTTCGCCGCAACTTTCTGACCAGTAGGATAGAACCCGCGCTGCAGGTATTCACGTACGAGGGCGGCAAGCCCGGCCGCTGTCGGCGCAGACATCGAAGTGCCGTTCTTGATCGTCGTGCCACATGCATTGCGATCCGCGGAAACGATCCCTTCGCCTTGTGTTACAAGGTCGGGTTTGGTGCGGTTGTCCTGAGTCGGACCGCGCGAGGAGAAACCGGCGATCGCGTTCGCTGCTGTGCCTCGGCTGGTTGCACCAACAGTCAGTACGTTCTTTGCGTTGCCGGGACTGGTCAGGTTGGTGCCGGCGGGGCAGGTCGCACCGGCGTTGCCAGCGGCAAATAGCAGCAGCAGGTCCGCGTTGTCTCGCATGACCCGATCCGCGTCACGCGAGCGCGCGTTGTAGGGCACGCTGCAGTTCTCGACGCAGCTGCGGGTCAAAGGGCTGAAGCAATTGTCTCCCCAGGAGTTGCTGTGCAGGCGAGCCCCGTTGTTATAGGCGGTCTGTGCCGCGTGATACGGCGTACCGCCCGCATTGAGGTAAGCGAAATTGCTGCTGAATTCCTGCATCACGAGCTTGGCGCCCGGGGCTGTACCATCGAGATCGGTATTGCCCCCGGGTGTGGTGAAATTCGTGCAGTCCACCGCGGTGGCCGGGTTCTGGCCGAGGATGGAGCCGATCACGTGCGTGCCGTGGCCATGGTTGTCAGCTGGCTGATTGCCGGGCAGGCCAGACCACTTGTAGTAGGCGATGACCTTGCGTGCGGCATTGTTCGGTGCAGTGATTGTCGGGCAGTTGGCACCCGTAGTGCAGACGCTTACCGGGGGTGCCTGTATGGCATCGTTGAATGAACAATGTGGAAAATGCAAGCCTGTATCAAGAGCGCCGACGATCTGACCGCAACCGAACAGGCCATGGTCGAATACGGGGCGTTGCGGCGATGGTGTGTCGACATTGCTCTGATGTAGCCAGCCGGCCTGGGAGTTTTCGAGATACGACGGCAGGCGCAGCCCGATTGCGATGACCTCGTCGTTGAGCGCGAGTTGCTCGACGCTGGTCCGCAGCTGTGCGCGCTCGAATCGGACTACGAGGCGCGACTCGCCGCCGGATTCTATATTGCGAACAAGGGCCAGGCCGGGTATCGCCAGCAACGCGTTCTGCACTTCAGGGCGTTTGGCTGGGTCCACCAGGCTGACCTCAAGCTCGTTGCTGCCAAGTTCGTCGGCGAGCCTGCCGTGCTGCAGTTCGTATGCGATGTTCGGATCGACCTTGAAAGCAGGCAGGAACGCACCGCTCCAGACAACCCCGGGTATGGCGCGTGCGGCGACATCGACGGTCGGCTTCATGCGCACGATATAGGCATGAAATGGCGCATAGCCCAGGATTTGTGCACCGAGCGATTCAACCGCAGCACGCTGCGCTGCATCGATAGGGCCGCCGAACTTGATCAACCGCAGAGTCGACGCCTTGGCTGCCTCCGTGCTGGCGAGCGCGGCGATTTGTGAATTGATATGCGCGATCGTGTCGGTGCAGATGTTTTGCTGCGCGGCAGCGAAGGACACGACACAGCGTTCATCGTCCGCCGCTGCATTCAACGACAGCGCGAGGCCGATGCTCAGGAACAGCGCTTTGCGCATAATCACCCCCCTGGTGGACAACTCAGCAGACATGCTGGTGCGATCGGTACGACCGCACGAATCCGGGTGACAGACCACGATGGCAGGCGTGATTCTGCCACAACGGAATTGCCTGAAATGCCACTAGTTACCCGGTTTGCAGGCTGAGCGCGCCAGGCTTCACAACTCGTCACGATCAAAGTTGACGGTAGCGTTGCCGGTCTTGCGGGTTTCCGCGAGACACCATCCCCGACGCCACAACGTCAGGGCCCGCGCCTGGTAGCGCAGGACGCTGGCCGGCTGCCGCGGAGGCGGAGGGGCCCTTACTATTTTCTGCAGCCTGGCAAGCCGCTGCGGCAGCGCGCGTGGCGCCGGCTCGTGGTCGAGCGTCGGTGTCGCGGGGAAAAAAAGGGGGCGTATGAGACGCCCCCCCAGTCCGGTACTCCACACGGAGGGAGAGGGAGACCGGATAGCTCACAGATCAGGGGATGCAGTTAGGTGGCGATCAAGGTGATTTGTATATTTGTTTTTGTCAAAAGAATGCGCGCACGCCAAACGCCAGGGTTCGGCCGGGCAACGGCGCCTTGTCCTTGATATAGGAGGTCGACAGGCGCGCCGTCTGGTTGGTCAGGTTGCTGCCATCGGCAAACAGTTCCCAGCTCGTGTTGTCCGACGAGTCGATCGTATAACTCAGATGGGCGTTGACCAGCGTGAAGCCATCGGTCGCGGTCTCAAACGGAGCCGGGCGGTCTTGAGCAAGGTAGCGAGTAACGCCTGCACTCGCGCGCCACGCCTGGGCAGACCACTTCAGGTCGGCGCCAAAACGCGCGGGCGCCATGCGCGGCAGATTGCCCCCGCTGTCAAGGGAAGCTCGCACCGTATCGCCCCAGACGCGCAGGTCGTAGTGGCCGGTCGCACCTTCGGACAGCTTGAATAGGGCTTCGCCTTCAAATCCGTGAAAACGTGCATCGGCCTGTGACCATTGCCGCAGCGGCAGCTCGTCCTGGATCTCGCCGGTATCGGCGAGGTAGATGTAGTCGCTGAAGCGGTTGACGTAGCCTGATACCTTGGCGTCGACAAAGTCGCTGTGGAAGTGCAAGCCGAGCTCGACCTGATGAGAGGTTTCCTTGTTCGCCTGCGGCAGGCCGACTTCGAATGACTCGGTCGCAACGTGCGGGCCGTTTGCAAACAGTTCCTCTTCTGCCGGTGCGCGTTGCGCACGGTCGAGGTTGAGGTTCAGGTGCCAGCCCTCGGCGAGCCTGAAGGCCGCGCCGGCCGACAGGCTCAGCGGCGAGAAACTGCGTTTGGCCCCGTCACTGGGGTCGCTAACGTGGCGATCAATGCGTGCGCCGAGATCCAGCTTCAAACGGTCCCATTCGCGCTGTTCCATACCAAACAGCCCGTAGCTGCGTGTCTGGGACGGCGGTACGAAGGCTTCTTCACCGATCGCTCTGAAGTCACGATGCAGGAACTGCAGGCCGAACGCACCGCGCCAGCCGGCGACTTCACGCTGCACGAATTCAACCCGGCTTTCGTTGGACTGGCTCAGAAAGACCGTGCCAATTTCGTCACCTTCAAATTCAGTGTGCCGATAGTCGGTATGGCTTGTGCTGATGCGTACCGCTTCGATCGCACCCGCATCGAGATTCAGGCCACCCTTGAGGTCATAACGTGTCTGCTGCAGTTGCAGCGTGACAGCGGCTTCATCCTCGGCGGCGTCGCCGGGCTCGGCGGGATTACCGTAGTGGTTGAGGAACCGCGAAACTGCCAGCCCCAGGAATCCCCGATCACCGATCCATGCGCCACCGATTGATCCGGACTTGGTCGTCAGAAAGCTGTTCTCGATCTTGCCGTCGGGGCCATCATAGTCGTCCGTATCGCGATAGGCGCCGTCCGCATGCAGTACGAATTGACCGCTACTGAGATCGAGCCTGGCCATGCCCGTGCGCTCATTCGCCGCGTCATTGCCACGCAGTTCGGCGCGGCCCGAGAACGGTCGGTCAGGCAACCTGTCGGGGACACGCCCGTCGACAACATTGACGACACCGCCGATTGCGCCCGAGCCATAGAGCAGGGTGGCAGGCCCCTTGAGCACTTCGATCTGGTCGGCGAGAAACGGTTCTATCGAAACAGCGTGATCCTGGCTAACGCTGGAAACATCGCCGGAACTCACCCCGTTGGACAGCACGCCGACACGCGGGCCATCCAGGCCACGAATCACCGGGCGGCCCACACCGGGCCCGAAATAGGTGGTTTGTACGCCTGGCTGTTTTGCCACGGTTTCACCCAGCGTGCCGGCTTTGGCATCGTCCAGAGCGGCACCGGCAAGTACGCTGACAGGAGCAATGACATCATCGGCACCTTGTTTGATCGGCAGCGCATACACCTGCACCTCATCGAGCTGGTGCGCCTGTTGCGGCGAATTGCGCTCAGCGCCGGTCGTGCTGCTTGGCGCAGTCTCCGTCGTGGCAGCTGCTGTTGCGGTATTCAGTGCAGCTAGGATGGTCAGCGATAGCACAGCCTGTTTCATGCGTGACTCCGAACGACGGCATAGCGAGTGAATTCGATATGTTATACTGTATCAAATCGACCGCTGGCAATGCCTGTCGAAAGTCACGCCTGGATTCCGCGGCAGTCGGCGCGGGTGGCCATCGGCGTCGTAAGCTGTTCCCCTGCCTGTTGAAGAGTCCACATGCGTTACGAGGTCTGCGACGTGAATTCAAGCGAGCCTTCCGGTACTGACGCGCGCCGCCCGCGCGCTGGCGGATTTGCCGCGCTCGCTGACCGTTTTGGTGCGACGGCGTCCTTTCTCTGTGCGATTCACTGCGCCCTGCTGCCGTTTGTGATTACGCTGTTACCGGCACTGGGGTTGGCAGTGCTCGCCGATCATGCGTTTGAGCGCGGCTTCGTCGTGTTTGCTTGTTCGCTCGCCGCGCTGATGTTGCTTCTGGGGTATCGCCGGCATCGACGTGTCAATGCGCTGTTGCTGCTGTTTCCTGCGCTGCTGCTGTTGCTGGCTGGCATCGTCGTGGATTTCGAGCAGTCGGCCGTTGCCCACGCCTGGTTGGTCAGCACCGGCGGCAGCCTGCTTGCGCTGGCGCATCTGGTGAACCTGCGTCTGTCGCATGTACACGACGCGAACTGTCGGCACGGGTGATTGTGTAACCGCCGCGGCGATTCCTAGCATGGCCACATCTTCAAGCGTGCCAGTTGCCATGAACCATCCGCATTCCCATGCCAGCGCAACATCGTTGCCGCCGCACCATGACCACGGCCATGATTCGGCACATGGTCATAGCCATGTCGAACTCGACGACGAAGCTCGCAGCCATCTAGCCCCCTATGCGCGAGACGGTGCACGTACGCACAAGCTACTGCTCGCGTTCGCACTGACTTCGCTGATGCTGATCGTTGAGGCGGTCGGCGGTTGGTGGTCGGGTTCGCTTGCACTCCTGGCGGATGCAGGCCACATGCTGGTCGATGCACTTGCGCTGCTGTTTGCATGGCTCGGTGCGTATTTTGCGCGGCGACCTGCCGACGCGCGGCGCAGCTTTGGCTATGCCCGGCTCGAAATACTGGTCGGCTATACCAATGCGCTGTCGCAATTTCTGCTTGTGGGCTGGATTCTGCTGGAGGCCTTTCAACGGTTCTACGCACCGGCGCCGATTCTGTCCGGCACGATGTTGCTCGTTGCGATTGCCGGTCTTGCGGTGAATCTGCTCGTGCTCAACGTGCTGGGTGGCCACGACCACGATGACCTGAATACGGCGGGTGCGCGCCTGCACGTGCTGGGTGACCTGCTCGGCTCGCTGGGAGCGGTCAGTGCCGCACTACTCGTGCGCTATTTTGACTGGCTTTGGGCCGATCCAGCGATCTCGGTGCTGGTGTCATTGTTGATCCTCAATAGTGCCTGGCGCCTGCTGCGCCGTTCCGCACATATTTTGCTGGAGGGCGTGCCGGAAGATCTGGCGATCGAAGCGCTGGTCGATGATCTGGAGCGGGAAGTGCCGGTCGTGCGCGATGTGCATCACGTGCATATCTGGCAGCTTGCAGGCGGTGTTCGCGTAGCGACCCTGCACGCGCGACTCAACGAGGGTACGGCGCCGGATCAGGCGATACTTGAGATCGGTCGTACCCTGCGTCACCGTTTTGGTATCGAGCATGTCACCGTGCAGCTCGATGGCGTGAACTGCCATGCCCCAGCCTGCACGCCATCCCGGCAGGAACGGTCGCATTCCAGCTGCTCGCACCATGACCATCACGGTCATACGCACTAGCAGGCCTGGCAGCCCGCTGCTGTCGCGCTAGAGCCGCAATGCGCTGGCCGCGGAGGTATGCGCCTCGTGCCTGTGGCGCCAGCACGGGAGCCCTCGGTTTTGCGCACAGCGGTGGCGCTGGTAAGCTACGCGGCCATTGCATGTAATTTCTGGAGTGATTCAAGATGGGTAAGGGCGATCGCAAGACCCGCAAGGGCAAGACCTATTCCGGCAGCTACGGCAACGTCCGTCCGCACGCCGTCAAGACTGACGCGGCGACGAAGACCGTCAGCAAGACCGCTGCGAAAAAGGCTGCCCCCGTTGCGAAGAAGCCAGCCGCGAAGAAGCCGGCGGCCTGATCCCGCGATGTTTTGCCGATGAACCTAAAGGCCCCCGCGAAAGCGGGGGTTTTTTATGGTGCGCCCGGCAGGGGCGCATGCTTGGAGGTGAAAAGCCTCGTGAGCAAATCATGGCTAGCGAAGTGCCGCTCATTCTGCAGCCGGAGTGCAGCTGGTCGTGCTCCAGGCATGCAGCGTCTGTTTGGCCCGGGCCGGCGCGTCTGCTGCGGTTGCCGGCAGGTCCGGCACGACGCCACGGCCTTCCCAATTGCTGCCCGTGACGCGATGGACCGGACGTTGCCAGGGTGTGCGGGCCTTGTATGAACTTGATCTCGCGTCCATGCACTGGGTGCGCATTGGCGTTGGTGCCACGGGGATCGAACAAGTGCTGGCTGACAACAAATGGATTTATTACGTCACGGCCGACGCCGGTGCGCGTCGCCTGTGGCGGCGCTCGCGCGAAACAGGAGTCGAGCAGATGATCGCGGAAGGACTGGAGCGCGGGCCTGTTGCCGGCGATGGACGCGGTGGGGTCTGGTATATCGACGCGCAACGCAAGACCTTGGTACGCCGTGATGCCGACGGCCAGGTCGAGCCCTGGCTGGAAGACATGGGCTATTGGACAGCGTATTCCTGGACCGTGACAGAGGAGGGTGTCTACGCGTTGCTGGAGCCGGCAGGAAAAGCGCTCGGTCTGTATTTCATGCCAGCAGGCCATGCGCCGGTTCTGGTTGCGCCCATAGACGGCATTCCCGCACTGGGTCTTGCCGTACGTAAGGACGGGCATGAGCTGATCCTCGCCCGTCCGCCGCCGGCAGCGCATGACCTGGTCTGGTTGCGCCTGCCGGCGCCAACAGGCACGCCTGTTTCTGGGCCGTGACAGCTGCCGCGACATCTCCCTAGCGGACCGACCTCAGTCCGGGCCAGGGAAACAATGGCCAATCCAGTCACACGAGCCGGCGTCCACCGGCGTAGACGCGCACGGCTGCGTCGGCGCCGAGCCAGTAGCAGAGTTCCGCAGGCTCTGCGATGTTCCAGACGGCCAGATCTGCACGCAGCCCAGCAGCTAGTCGGCCGCGGTCGCCAAGACCCAGGGCGCGTGCTGCATGCACGGTAGTACCGCGCAGCGCCTCTTCGGGGGTAAGCCGGAACAGGGTGCAGGCCAGACTCATGGCCATGCGCAGGGACAGCAAGGGCGAGGTTCCGGGATTGAGATCGGTTGATACGGCGATGGCGACGCCGTGCTCGCGCAGCGCGTCGATGGGCGGCAGCTTGGTTTCGCGCAGCACGTGGAAGGCGCCGGGCAGCAGCACCGCGACAGTGCCGGCTTCAGCCATCGCCTGGACGCCGGCTGCGCTGGTGTACTCGATGTGATCGGCGGAAAGGCCGCGGAATTCCGCCACCAGTGCAGCACCCTGCAGATCGCTGAGCTGGTCCGCATGGAGCTTCACCGCAAGGCCGAGTCCACGCGCGGTTTCAAATACGCGCCGTATTTCACTGGGGGTGAAGGCGATTTTCTCGCAGAACGCGTCGACCGCATCGACCAGCCCCTCAGCGGCCAGCGCTGGCATCATGTGGATGCAGACTTCGTCGATATAGGCCGACTGGTTGCCCGCGAATTCCGGCGGCAACGCATGGGCGCCGAGGAAGGTAGTGCAGATGCCGACGCCGAGTTCGTGACCGATGCGCTTTGCCACCTGCAGCATCTTGCGTTCGCTGGCGAGATCCAGGCCGTAACCCGATTTGATCTCTAGCGTCGTGACGCCGTCGGCACGCAGCAGGCGGGCACGCGCCAGCGACTGGGCGAACAATTCCTCGGCACTGGCGCTCCGGGTCTGGCGCACCGTGGAATTGATACCGCCGCCAGCGCGTGAAATTTCCTCGTAGCTGACACCGTTGAGGCGCTGCTCGAACTCGTGTGCGCGGTTGCCGGCGAAAACAAGGTGAGTATGGCAATCGATCAGGCCCGGCGTGACCCAGGCGCCTTGCAATGATTCGACCTGACGTGCGAGTGCTGGCGCGGCGTCCGGTAGTTCCGCACGCGGCCCCGCATAGGTGATGAGGCCATTGCGCCAGGCTATGGCGGCGTCGTCGATGCGGCCATAAGCGCGTCCGTTGTCGACGAAGCTCGCGAGCTGGCAGTCCAGCAACAGGCAATCCCAGATCGTATCCATGCGCCGATGGTAACAGCCAGGCACTACTTGGCGTCGGCGTTGCGAACGCTCACTATGCAGGGCTTGGTTGCCGAAGTGGCCAAGCACTTGGGAGGTTTCATGAGCTCGTACCGCAGCGACTACACCTGGCAACCCCATGGCTGGGAGGCCGAGGCCGGCTGGCGCATAGAGGATGGCCGTTTCGTTGCCATTGCCGAAGCGACGGCGGACGAACACCGCATTGGACGCTGGGTACTGCCCGGTATGCCGAATCTGCATTCACACGCGTTTCAGCGCGCCATGGCCGGGCTGGCCGAACGCCAGACCCACCCCGAGGACAGTTTCTGGACCTGGCGCGAAACCATGTACGCGTTCGCCGGCCGTATAGGCCCTGACGAACTGCAAGCGATAGCGGCGCAGCTTTATGTGGAAATGCTCGAAGCCGGCTATACCCAGGTCTGTGAGTTCCACTATCTGCATCATCAGCCCAATGGCCGGCCTTACGCGGATCCGGCGGCGATGTCACTGGCACTGATCGAGGCGGCGCGCGAAACCGGCATAGGCCTGACCCTGCTGCCGACCCTGTACCAGACCGGCGGATTCGATGGCCGCGAACTCAGCGAACGCCAGCGTCGCTTCGGTCATACGACTGACGCCTATCTGGAGTTGCTGCAGCGTCTGCGCAAACTGGAAGATGCTACCTTGCGCGTAGGCATTGCCTTGCATTCCCTGCGTGCGGTGCCGCCCGATGCACTGCAAGCCGTGCTAAACAGCGGGCTGGTCGAGAATGCCCCTATCCATATCCATATCGCCGAGCAACTCGGTGAGGTGCAGGACTGTCTTGCGCTGCGTAATGCGCGGCCGGTTGAATGGCTGCTTGCCAACGCCGCGGTCGATGCGCGTTGGACCCTGGTGCACGCCACCCATCTGACAGCGGAGGAAATCCAGGGCATCGCCGCCTCCGGGGCGGTCGCCGGGCTTTGTCCGACTACCGAAGCAAATCTTGGGGATGGCCTGTTTCCGCTAGCCGAATTTCTTGCCGCCGAAGGCGTACTGGGCATAGGCTCCGACAGCCATATCTCGGTATCGCCGGTCGAGGAGCTGCGCTGGCTGGAGTATGGCCAGCGGCTCAAGTCCTGCCATCGCAACATCGCGGTTTCCGAATCCTCGAGCAGTGTAGGCGAGACGCTATGGGGCGATGCGTTGTTCGGCGGCGCCCGCGCCGCGGGCGTGGCCGTGGCGGCGATCGAGGCTGGTGCACGTGCCGATCTGATCGTGCTCGACGACAAGGCGCCGCAGCTTGCCGAGCGAGCGGCGACGCATCTGCTGGATACCTTCGTGTTTTCCGGCAACCGCAACCTGGTACGCGATGTGATGGTCGCTGGGCGCTGGCGCGTGCGCGATGGACGGCATGTGGATGCGGCAGGTATCGCCGCACGTTATGCCGCCGCGTTGCAGCGCATTGCCGTCTGATCGGCCTCGCCCGCGCCTTTAATCCGTATCGCGCAACAGAAGGCGCAGGGTTCGTGCATCACCGTCATTGCGCGCGGGTTTGACCTGCAGCAGGTGTGCGAGCAGCGGATACACGTCGACATTGTCGAAGACGGGCACGCGTGCCCCTGGTCGGAATGCCGGCCCGTTCGCGACGAACAGCGCGCCCATGTCGGGCAGGGTGTTGTCGTAGCCGTGTTCGCCAAGGGAAGGCGGGCTCGTGCGCGCGGCGAGCGCGCTGGTCGTCGTCATGATCCAGCCTTGCTGCGCGAGGCAGACTATAGGTGGAATGCGGGCATGCGTGCCGTAGTGGAAATGCGCCGGCATTTGCCCGCGGCGCCAGCATTGCATGTGCGGATGCGGCCGCAGCAGCGCAGACTCCGCGTAGCGCCGTTGTCCGGGTTCCGGTGCGAAGCCGGCGACGACGCCCAGGTTGACCGCCTGCACGCGTTCCAGGTCGACCACTGTGTCGACCAGCACCAGCTTTTCGGCGCCTGCCGGGGTCTGGCCATGGTCCGACAGTACGATCAGATTCAGCGACCGGCGCAGGCCGCGTGCCTCCAGGCCGTCGAGCAGGCGGCCCAGCGTTGCGTCGATTTGCGCCAGCACTGCATTCACTTCGGCTGAGTCAGGGCCGTAGTCGTGACCGGCGCGGTCGACCTGCTCGAAGTACAGCGTAATGAAACGCGGCCGCTGCGCCAGCGGCAAGTCCAGCCAGTCCAGCACCGTATCGACGCGTGCATCAGCCCCGAGGTTGCGGTCAAACGGTTTCCAGTAGCTGGGCCGCACACCACCGATGGCCGTGTCCGAGCCTGGCCAGAACATCGTTGCGCTGCGCAGGCCATGGCGTTCAGCGGCGACCCAGATCGGTTCACCGCCCCACCAGTGGGCTTCCCTTGTCGTGCGTGCGTCGTTGTATACGAAACTTATTTTTCCGTCGTTGCCCTGAATGCGGTTGTGCACTATGCCGTGATGATCCGGGCGCAGGCCTGTCACCAAGGTGTAGTGATTCGGAAAGGTCAGCGAGGGAAACGAGGGGCGTAGCGCGTCGGCGCGTACCCCGCCGGCGGCGAGTGCGGACAGGCGTGGGGTTACGCCGCGATCCAGGTAATCGGCGCGGAAACCGTCGATCGACACGAGCAGCAGATAGCTTTCCGCGGCCGAATGCGACGCCGCTACGGGGATGTGGGAGCGCGTCGCACAGGCGCTGGTCAGGGCAAATAACGCAAGCGAAACCAGACGCAGCCACGGCGTCAAGCGGCTAGGGAAATTGGGCATGTGCGGAATTATGCCAGCCGGCGCAGCGGGCTGGGCCCTCCGGGTGCACCAACGCGCTAGCACAGTGCGATTGGAAGCGGCCGGCAGCCCCCTATAATCGTCGACTCGCCTTACGGAGCTGGCCATGAACGCCCCCACTCGCATCGACACGTCGCGCGTGATACGCGCACCGCGCGGCAATACGCTCACGTGCAGGAGCTGGTTGACCGAGGCGGCCTTCCGCATGTTGCAGAACAATCTGGATCCCGAGGTTGCGGAAAATCCGGCCGAGCTCGTGGTCTACGGCGGCATAGGCCGTGCGGCGCGCAACTGGGAGTGTTTTGATGCGATCCTGCGTTCGCTACGCGAGCTCGGCGACGAAGAAACCTTGCTGATCCAGTCGGGCAAGCCGGTCGGTATTTTCCCCACCCATGCCGACGCGCCGCGGGTGCTGCTCGCCAATTCCAATCTGGTGCCGGCCTGGTCCACCTGGGAACATTTCAACGAATTGGACCGCAAGGGGCTGATGATGTACGGCCAGATGACGGCCGGATCGTGGATCTACATCGGCAGTCAGGGCATAGTCCAGGGTACCTACGAAACCTTCGTCGAAATGGGCCGCCAGCACTACGGCGGCAGTCTGCGTGGTCGATGGATACTGACGGCGGGGCTGGGGGGCATGGGCGGCGCGCAGCCGCTGGCCGCGTCGCTGGCAGGGGCCTGCTCGCTCTCGATTGAGTGCCAGCAGAGCCGTATCGATTTCCGCCTAAAGACACGTTATGTCGACGAGCAGGCTACCGACCTCGACGACGCACTCGCACGTATTGCCCGGTACACCGCGGCGGGCGAGGCCAAATCCATTGCGCTGCTCGGCAACGCCGCCGAGGTGCTGCCCGAACTCGTTCGCCGTGGCGTGCGCCCCGACGCTGTCACCGATCAGACCAGTGCGCACGACCCGGTCAACGGTTATCTGCCGACGGGCTGGAGCGTCGAGCAATGGGTCGAGCGGCGCAAGTCCGACCCGCAGGGTACGCGTGACGCTGCCAAACGTTCGATGAAGATCCATGTCGAGGCGATGCTCGCCTTCCACGCTCAGGGCGTGCCGACCTTCGACTACGGCAACAATATCCGCCAGATGGCCAAGGACGAAGGCTGTGCCAACGCCTTCGATTTCCCGGGTTTTGTGCCCGCGTTCGTGCGTCCGCTGTTCTGCCGCGGCATAGGGCCGTTCCGCTGGGTAGCCCTGTCCGGTGATCCGGAAGATATCTACCGGACCGATGCCAAGGTCAAGGAACTGATTCCCGACGACGCCCATTTGCATAACTGGCTCGACATGGCGAAGTCGCGCATCAGCTTTCAGGGCCTGCCGGCGCGCATCTGCTGGGTTGGCCTGGGGCTGCGCCACAAGCTCGGCCTTGCCTTCAACGAGATGGTACGCACGGGCGAACTCAAGGCACCTGTCGTGATCGGGCGTGATCATCTCGACTCCGGCTCGGTGGCAAGTCCCAACCGCGAAACCGAGTCCATGCGTGATGGCAGTGATGCCGTGTCCGACTGGCCCCTGCTCAATGCCTTGCTGAACACGGCTGGCGGCGCGACCTGGGTCTCGCTGCATCACGGCGGTGGAGTCGGCATGGGCTATAGCCAGCATTCCGGGGTCGTCATCGTCTGCGACGGCAGTGCCGCAGCGGATCGGCGCCTGGCACGTGTGCTGTGGAACGATCCAGGCAGCGGTGTCATGCGCCACGCGGACGCGGGCTACGCGATTGCGCAGGATTGTGCACGTGAGCAGGGGCTCAAGTTGCCTATGCTGTAAGTACCCTGCCTGACTCGCCACTGGCTTTGTCCACCCCCCCTCGGCACGGCAGTGCCCGCCACAACGGAGCAGTAGACATGATTGGATACATCACCCTCGGTACCAAGGATCTCGCCCGCGCCGCCGCGTTTTACGATGCGCTGTTTGCCGAGATCGGTGCGTCACGTCTGATGGAGTCGGACCGGTTTGTCGCCTGGGCGGTCGACCCGAACAAGCCCGGATTTGGTGTGATCCTGCCCTACGACGGCAAGCCGGCGACGGTTGGCAACGGTTCGATGGTGGCGCTTGCCGTCGACAGTCCGGCCAAGGTCGACGCGCTCTATGCTCGCGCGCTGGAACTCGGCGCCACCGACGAAGGCCCTGCCGGGCCGCGCGGCGATCGTTTCTACGCCGGTTATTTCCGCGATCTCGACGGCAACAAGCTCAACTTCTTCTGCAACACCTGAGGTTCCCCATTCCCGGGGCAGGGCCGAACGGGTGCGCGCCGCGGCGCGGGAATACCCGGCTGCCCGTTTTCGGTGCCTGGCCATGCGCTTGTCTTGCAAGCGTATGGCCACGCGGAGCGTGATGCTTCTTTAGGCGGCAGCTACATAGGTTCCCCGCAGCGAATAGCTGCGGGGAATCTGCACAGTCCTGGTGGCATGAGAAGAGCCGTCCATGCGTTGTCACGCCTGGCGGCGTGCAGCGGCTCACCATGGCAATCGCTCAGAACGTGTCGTAGCCGTTGGAGAAAATAGTGTCACTCGGGTTGGCGCAGACAGCGGCGCTGAATGTGCTGATACCCAGCGTGTTTTCCGCCCCGACCTGATAACAGGGCTGCGCGCCCTGTGGCAGACGGGTATCCCGGAAGCGGGTGGCGCTGCCCCGATAGACCTGGCGATCGCCGCGGAATGCAAAGTAGTTCGTGGCACCGCTGACTGGCGTCCAGGAAACCGTAAAACCACTGGCGGCATTGCCGGCCGCGCTGGGGGCAGGCACGGCGGGTTGGCCGTAGCTGCCGCTGCGAAGCTCCCAGACGGCCTGCGAATTGCCGACATAGAGCCTGCCGTCACGGAGGCGCATTTCACTGCCGCTGCTGCCAGGGAGCATGGCTCCTATCCGCTGCCAGCTCTGGCCGCTGTTGCGGCTGACGAAGGCACCGCCTTCGCTGCCCAGACCGTAAATGCGACCCGGGCTCGTCGCGTCGTAAATCACCCGGTTTAGCCGTACATCAGCGGGTGGGCCGAGATTGGCGCGGTTGTTGGTGCAGGTGGCCCCATAGTTGGCACAGTACCTGAGGTCAAACGGGCCGCTGACCAGGAGTTTGGATGGATCGGCCGGATCTGCCGCGATATCGGAGATGTAGGGAACGCCGCTGTCGAAGCTGTTCCACGAGGTGCCGCTGTTGCGGGTAAAGAAAATTCGGGTTGAACCAAAATCGCCGCTGACATAGATGACCCGGTTGTCGCCGGGTGCAACGGCCATCCTGCGCAGATTGACGTTCCCCGTGGTTGCGGCCGGCGGTCCCAGGGAAGTCCAGCTTCCGGCAGCGCCTTTCTGTGCAGAACGCCAGACTTGCTTGTCCGCCATGAAGACGAGATTGGCGTTGCTGCTGTCGAACGCAATCGGCGGTCCATATTCGCGCGACACGTCCCCGCTGCGGAAATCCACGTCGATCCAGCTCTGGCCGCGATCGGTACTGCGCGAAAGGCGCATGCCGCCACCTACCGTGAGCATCAGTTGCGGATCGAGCGGGCTTGCGGCCACCGCCATGTATTCATAGCCCTCTGCCTCGCGCCAGTTGCTCAGTGCGGCGCTGACGTCGCCGATAAAATTCAAATAGTCGCCGGTATTGGCAATGGCGATCCGCTGTCCGGCCGAGCTCGAAATATCGAACGAGAATACATGCGAGGTGAGTACTCCCACGTCATAACGCGTATAGCTGTCAGCTCGGACGCCACCCGTGGTGCTTACAAACACGCCCTGATCGGAGCCGACGTAGACCCGTGCCGCATTGCCCGGTGCGAAGGCGACGCTGGAGTGGTCGACGTGATCGCAACAATAGTCGTGTGTATGGTTGGCCATGCCGTCAGTGCTGTAGCTGTAGCCGGCGTTGGCGACGATCAGCGTGTCGGGGTTGGCCGGGTTTACCGCTATGGACATGTCGTAGCGGCCTTGGGTGAATTCCGTGAGCACCGCGTGCCTTGTCCAGTTCTCACCATAGTCCACAGACTTCCAGACCTCGTGGTCTGCGCCCACGTCCCAGGTTTCCAGCCACACGATATTCGGATGCGAGCGTGACCAGGAAAACTGCGGAACCGCACGAGGGCCGTTGACCGGGTGCCACTGTGCACCGCCGTTGTCGCTCTTCACGATACCGGCTATCGCGTGCCCGAGCAGAATCTGGTTGAAGTTGGACGGGTTTACCGCCAGATCCGGCCAGCGCCTTCCTTCGTCTCCTATTGAACTGTTGTCAAAAGTATAAATTGTTCTCCAGGTGGTGCCGCCGTCGTCGCTGCGAAATGCATTGCTGTCACCCACGACGTATAGGCGTCGCCAGTCAGCTGGATCGATTTCCAGCGCGGTGATCTGGTTGGTTCCGGCGTTCGGCGGAGTGATATCGCGGAAGGTGTGACCGCCGTCATGACTTAGCAGGACGCTGGTCGTCATATCGCCGACCGTGCTCCAGAGCGAGCCGCTGCCGATGACGACGGTGTTGTCGTTGCCAGCCCAGACCGCGACCTGATTCCAGGAGCGATCCAGTCCTTCGTGCTGGGTCAGTCGGGCCGGAGGGTTGCTGCCGTCCATACGCCAGACGCCGCCGCTTCCATAACAGGCGTAAATCGTGTTCGGCGACTGGGCGCTTACCGCTATGTCATAGACCTTGCCGGCAAAATTGTGAGGCCCCAGCGGACGCCATTCGCCCAGCGTGGTGTCGATGGGAATTCCGCTGATATCCGACAGCGGCAGCCCGGGTACATCTGGCTGCGTGCGGCGGATCTTGCCACCGGCTTCCCGCTCGGCGTGTGGGTTGGAATCGCTGGAAGTTTCCCGTTCGATGTGGCAGCCGTGCAGCAGGAGTACTAGCGCCGCACAGCACGAAATCAGCCCTGAACGCACCTTGCGGGAGGCATGAGCAAGATTCGCTAGCGTGTGGTTCATACACCCTCACTTTCCACCGTGTTGTATCACCCGCGGGTGTTTGGACGGGGTTGACCGAATGTTCATGGTTGAGTATCCGCAGCCAGGCCCGGCGACCAGTAGTGTCTCTTCGTAATCTGCAAAATCCGACAGCGCAATGCTGGTTACGGAAATTGACTCACTGCCCGGTCCAGCCATCAAAGCCGTACTTCTGCTTGTTCAGCTTGCCTGATCGGGAAACGTCGGTTTCGTTGCCCTGGATGGCGAAGCGGAGGTTGGCACAGGCAAGCCAGTCGAGGCTGGCTAGTTCGTCACGCTTAGGGCGGCTTTTGGTGTACGCGAGTGCAGTGGTCGGCCGCATTGATAGTAGGGCTGAAGCGCAAGACGCTGCTTCGCAAGCATTGCATGGCTGCAAATCAAGCTTGCAAGAATTTACGCTCATCTTGCAGTGATGCAACCCTATACTGTTGCCAGCGCTGCGGTGTCGGTGCAGCGGGTTACTGCTGACAAGGCAAGTCCTGGGGCGGTTGCAGTAACCGGATCGTTCCAGCCTTGCAGGGTGAGTTTGTGCGGTGAGCTGCGCGCGCACGGAGTTGGCTGCCGCACTCCGTCTGTCGGCAACTACGGATGATGAGTATGAAACTTCTGCTGAACGCGGTTATCGGGTTTGCGTGTATGGCAGCCGGTATGGGGAGCGCTGCTGGGTCAGATGGCGCCGGGGTTGCTGATCTGATAGTTTACAATGCATCAATTACCACATTTAGCGAATCGCAGCCTGATGCTGAGGCGATTGCAGTACGCAGCGGCAAGATCGTTGCTGTCGGCAGCAATGAGGCGATTCTGAAGCAGAAAGGTCCGGCTACGACTGTGGTCGATGCGAAGGGGCGCCGCCTGATTCCCGGCCTCAATGACTCGCATTCTCACTATCTGCGCGGCGGTCTATCGTTCAACTACGAGTTGCGCTGGGACGGTGTATCGACTCTGCGAAAGGCCCTGGCGCTGATCCGCCAGCAGGCAGCCAGGACACCGGCCGATCAGTGGGTGCGTGTGGTAGGCGGGTTTACCCCATGGCAGTTCAAGGAACGCCGCATGCCTACGCCGGATGAGCTGACCGCTGCCTCGCCGCAGCGCCCGGTCTTCGTCCAGTACTTTTACAGCGTGATCGTTCTTAACCGCAAAGGTCTGGAAGCACTCGGCATCGACCGCAACACGCCGGTGCCTGACGGCACCACGATAGAAAAGGACGCCGCTGGCAATCCGACCGGAAACATTTATGCAACGCCGAGCCCGACGCTGTTCTACAGCCTGCTGGGCCGCTTGCCGAAAGCCACGCAAGCCGAGGCGGAAAACGGCACCCGACAGTTGTTCAACACTCTGGCCCGGTACGGCCTGACGAGCGTGATCGACGCCGGTGGCGGCAGTTTTAACTACCCGGACGACTACGGCGTGCCCGTTGCAATGATGAAGGCGGGACAGCTGCCGTTGCGAGTCTCGTTCAATTTGTTCACGCAGCATCCGGGAAAGGAACTGGAAGACTACGAAAACTGGATTCGGGACAACCAGGCCGGCACCAACCTGGACACTCATCGTGAGCATGGCTTCGAGCTGGAGGGGGCGGGTGAGTGGGTCTTGTGGAAGGCAGGCGACTACGAAAACTTCCGCGCGGCGCGTCCCAGCCAGGATGCCGGTATGGAGCAGAGTCTCGAGCCGATTCTCTCGCTGTTCGTCAAAAATCGCTGGCCGTTCCGCATCCACGCCACCTATGACGAGTCCATCTCGCGGCTACTGACGGTGATAGAAACGGTCAATACAACCAGCCCGCTCAACGGCCTGCGCTGGTCGTTTGAGCACGCGGAAACTCTTCGGCCGGCCAACATCACGCGAATCAAAGCCCTGGGCGGCGGTGTTGCGGTGCAGGATCGTCTGTACTTCCTCGGTGATGATTTCATTCAGCGTTATGGGGCGGATCAGGCTGGGCATTCACCACCATTGCGCCAACTGCTCGATGCCGGAGTTCCTCTGGGCATGGGAACGGATGCGACACGGTCTTCGTTCAATCCCTGGCTGGGACTGTACTTCCTCGTGACGGGCCGGACGGCTTCGGGCGCTACCCTGCTGGCGGCCGACAACCGGTTATCCCGGGAAGAGGCGTTGAAGATCTATTCCCTGGGTAGCGCCTGGTTCTCACAGGAGGAGAACAAGAAAGGACGCATACAGCCCGGGCAGTTCGCCGATTTCGCGCTGCTGAGCAAAGACTACCTGCGTGTGCCAGCTGAGCAGATCAAGTCCATCGAGTCGGTACTGACAGTCGTTGGCGGCAAGCCGGTCTATGCGTCGGGTCCTTACAAAAAACTCGCAGCCGACACGCCGCCTGAAGTGATTCCGTCGTGGTCACCGCTGAAGTCCACTCCAGGCTTTCACACGCAATGACCAGCGGCAGCGTGGTGGAACTGCGTGGTGGCGAATGGCTGCTCTGGCGCAAGCGTATAGCAGCGCGCGCCAGAGCTTGAGCCTATGCAACCGATCGAGCTCCGCCGCAGTTAGCGTGTGAGGAAGCCTTCCCAGGCGGCGAGGCCAGCCTCAATGCCATCGCGGCCGAAGCCGACACGGAATCGATCGGTAGCGACGGGCAGCAACGCAGACTCGAACAGGCTGGCGGGGAGCAGCAACACCCCGGCTTCCTCAACCAGCCGTCGGCAATGCGTTTCAACGCCGTCGGCACCGGAATAACGCGCGAAACCGACACAACCGCCGTCGGGTTCACACCATTCGTATTGTTCCGAGTAGGCCGCGAAAAACGCACCAAGTCTGGCCAGGTTTGCGCGGCAGCGGGCGCGATTGCGCGCCAGCAGGGTTTCCGCGGCTTTCAATGCGATTGTCGCCAGCACTTCCGACGGTTTGGCATTGCAGATCGAGAGATAGTGCTTGTAGCGCTCCATGCGCGCCAGCAGCGCGCGATCGCGGCAGGCGATCCAGCCGATGCGCAGTCCGGGCAGGCCATAGGCCTTGGACATCACGCCGAGCGACAGGCCGGTCGCACAGATTGCCGCCGCCGGCGGCAGGCGCAGCGCATCGTCACGCTCCAGGCCGCGATAAACCTCGTCGGAGAACAGGTAAATATTGCGCTCGGCGCAGATTGCGGCGATGGCGGCAAACGTGTCGCTGCGCGCGATCACCCCAGTGGGGTTATTTGGAAAATTCAGCGCAACGACGCGCGTGTTTGGCTGCAGCAAGGCCTTGAATTCGTCGATATCAGGCTGCCAGCCGTTCGATGCCTGCAACGCAAGGCCGCTGACCGAGCCGGCGCAGTCCAGTGCCAGCGTTTCCATCGACTGGTAGTTGGGCACGCTGACGATCGCGTGATGACTCTTGTCGAGCAGCACGCGCAGCGCGCAATAGATGCCTTCCTCGGCACCGGCGAAGGTGAGTATGTCGGCGGCATCGAGTCCGTCGTAGCCCGCCGCAATCGCTGCGCGCAATGGTTCCGAACCCCAGGTCTCGCTGTAGCCGAGACTCAGCTGTTCCCAGCGCTCGCGCTCCGCATCGCCCGCAAGCGCAAGCAGCTCGGTCAGCTGCACGGTCTGCGCGTCGCTGGCGGTCATATGGTGCCGGGCGTTGAATTCCCAGCGCGAGAAATACGATTCAAGGCGGAAATCGGGCAATACGCTCATTGCGGGCTCCTGCGGTAGACGAGGACACGAATCTCAGCCGTCGCGAAGGCAGCGAGAGCAAGCGAAGGTCCATGCCGGGAAAACGATGTGCTACGAAACGAGCGGGGCCTGGTCCACTAGAATTCAAGTTCCAGCGCCGCGCAGAGGTAGTCGATCAGCGGGGCGACCTGCTTGAACTTGTCGAGCAGATACGGCTTGAACTCGGCCGATGTCGCCAATGCATCGTCGAAGTTCGCGGACGCGACGTAGTCCTTGCGCTGTATGTCGCTGATCAGTTCGTGGTTGGGGTCAAAGCCGCGTGGCGGGCGAGTCAGTGAATCACCGCCCAGGGCCATGTGCGCGCGGAAGGACTTGCTTTGCGTCGCTTTCTTCCAGGCCGCTGGATTATTGGCGAGAAAATCGCGCACTTTTTTCAACGAATCCGGCTGCGGATGCCACAGTCCGCCGCCGACGAAGCATTCCCCCGGCTGAATATGCAGGTAGAACACCGGTGCCTCGATGCCCTTGCTGCGCTCATGGAACAGACGTGCACCGGTCCAGGTCTTGTACGGCGTCTTGTCGCTGGCAAAACGGGTATCGCGATGCTGGCGGAACAGTGAGCCGCCCTGGCTGCGCGGATCGGCGCGGTAGTGGGAACTGATCTTGGCCAGTGGCGCCTGCAGGTCAGCGATGAGGCGCAGGAACGGCTCGCGCAGCTGCTCCTCGTAGCGTGTCTTGTTGGCGAGAAACCACTCCCGGTTATTGTTGCGCGCGAGATCACGCAGGAATGCAAAACTTGCCGCGGTGAAATAGGTGCTCATGGTGGGCTCCACAATTGGCAGGTCGGTGCAGACAGTTCCGGGTCAATCGGCCAGTGCGCGGCGACGCTCCAGGCCATAGGCCTGCAGCGCATCGAGCAGAGCAGTCTGTGCGGCGTGGGTCGGATCGGCGCGCAGGTTGTCGATCAGCACGAAGTACTCGTCAAAGGTCAGCGTCGTAAGTTCGGTCTTGTGTTCGAGGCGTTCGCGGCAGAACGCCTGCCAGCGGGCGGTTTCGTCATGCGACAGATGTTCTGGCCAATTGCGTGCGCGATAGCGCCACAGCAGCTCGGTCAGGCGCGGATCGCGGAACGTGAAGCCACGTCTCGCGAGTTGTTCGGGCGGCGTTGCGCGCACCTCGCGCAGCAGGCGCTTGTCGCTATCGCCGATGAAACCGCGGTACAGCGCAAGCTCGGGATCGGGTATTGCCTCGTCGTACGACCGGGCAAAGACCTGCTGCAATTTCGCCGCCAGATCGGGCTGATTGCGCAGGCGTTCCAGATGCGCGAGACAACGCGCCGGATCCAGGCCTATGCGGGTGAGGTCGACACCGGTCAGCGCCGACAACGGCGCCAGTGCGGGTGAGCGATTGGCGTGCACCAGCTTCAGCGGAATGCGCTCCACGTCCTCGGGCAGATCGGCGCGGGCGCTGAATACGCGGTCGGCGATTGCGTCTGCGTCGAGGTCGATCAGCGCGGTCGGGTCGGTGTCCAGATCGTAGACGATGACAGCGTTGGGCTGGGTTGCATGCACGGCCAGCGGTGCTACCAGCGCAAGACAGCCGCGGCTGGCCGGAAATCGCGATGATACGTGCAGCACCGGTGTGCGTCGCGCGACATCGAGCAGTTCAAACGCACGCTGCTTGCGGCGCAGCGCGAAATAGAACTCGAACAGGCGTGGCTGACGCGTGCGCAGCAGGCGGGCCAGACCGATCAGCGCCTGAACATCCGACAGAGCGTCATGAGCGCGTAGCTGCTGCAGGTGGTTGGCAAGGGCGAGGTCCTCGAGGCGGAAGCTGGGTGTCCCGTCATCACGCTGCGGCCATTCCAGGCCTTGTGGCCGCAGGGCATAGGCCATGCGCACGAGGTCGATCAGATCCCAGCGCGAATTGCCATTCTCCCATTCCCGTGCATAGGGCTCGTAGAAGTTGCGGTAGAGCAGGTTGCGGGTGAACTCATCGTCAAAACGCAGTGAGTTGTAACCCACGGTGCAGGTGCCCGGCAGCGCCATCGCCTCGTGCACCTGTGCGGCGAACGTGGCCTCGGACAGACCGTCTCGCAGCTGTTGCTGCGGGGTGATGCCGGTGATCAACGCTGCTTGAGGATGTGGCAACACATCGGGCGCAGGCGCGCAGAACAGTTCAATCGGTTCGCCGACGGGTTCGAGTTCGGTAGTCGTACGCAGCGCAGCGAACTGGCAGGGGCGATCGCGGCGCGGATCGGCGCCGGTGGTCTCGTAGTCGTGCCAGAGAAAGGTGGTACCGGTCATGCGGGCTCGCGGAGCTTTGCGCGCTGCATGATGCCGGAGTCGAGCCCGCGGCGACCAGCGGCAGCGGGCCGGGTTATGCCTTGTCCGGCACGCCTGCTTCGGCGAACGTGGCCATTTGCGCATGCAGCGCGCAGGCCAGTCGCAGCAGCGGCACGGCGATACCGGCGCCGCTGCCTTCGCCCAGGCGCAGGCCGAGATCGAGCAGGGGTTTCGCCTCCAGCGCCTCCAGTACGCGTGCGTGGCCGTTTTCGGCCGAACGGTGCGCAAACAGCAGCCACGCGCGGCAGTCCGGCCGGATCGCGACCGCGGCCAGTGCGGCGACCGAGGCGATGAAACCATCGACGAGCACCGCCAGTCCGTGCTGCGCGGCAGCGATATACGCGCCGGCCAGTGCGGCGATTTCAAAGCCGCCTAGCCGACGTAGAGTCTCAAGCGGGTCGTGCGCGAAGGCGCGGTGATAGGCGACGGCCTGAGCGACCACATCGGCCTTGTGGCGAATGCCCGCCGCATCGAGCCCGCTGCCGGCGCCGGCGAGTTCGACCGGGCTTGCGTCAATGAGCGCGCAGGCCAGCGCGGTTGCTGCGGTGGTATTGGCTATGCCCATTTCGCCGCCGACCCACAGTTCGGCGCCGGCTTCTGCGGCGGTGACAATGCTGTCGCGGCCGGCCTGCAGCGCGTGCGCGAGTTGTCCGGCGTCCATCGCCGCCGCATGCAGGAAATTGGTACTCGCGGCGGCGATCCAGGCGCGCCGTACGCCGGGCAGGGATCCGGGATCGTTGACCGTGCCCAGATGCACGACTTCAAGCGCCGCACCTAAGGTGCGCGCGATGACGCTGATGGCTGCTCCGCCGTTGGCGAAGTTGCGCACCATTTCACCGGTTACGGCCTGGGGATAAGCGGATACGCCGGCTTCGGCAATGCCGTGGTCGGCAGCGAACACACTGAAATGTATGCGGGTTAGCGTGGGCAAGGGTTTACCTTGCAGCCCTGCCAGCGTGACCGCCAGCTGTTCGAGTTCACCGAGTGAACCGCGGGGTTTGGTCAGCACCTGCTGCCGCTCAAGTGCGGTCTGGCGGGCGGCGGAATCGACGGGGCGGGCAGGGTGCTGCAGCCATGCAAGCGACACGGAAGTCCTCCAGGCAAATCAGTCGGCGCTGCGCTTGGAGTAGGCTTCCAGGCGCCGCGTAGTGGTAAATGATAATTGTATTAAAGTGTTCCTTTGATCAGCTGCGGCAGCCCGGCGGTCATGAAGATGACGCGATCACAGCGGGCGGCAATATCCTGGTGCAGCCGGCCCGCTTCGTCGACAAAGCGACGCGACAGCGCGCCCAGCGGGACCACGCCTTGACCCACTTCGTTGCTGACCAGCACGAGTTTTCCGGGACAGCTGGAGACGGCGTCCAGCAGCGCGGCGCGCTCCTGCTCGAACAGGGTTTCGTCGCCACTGCACAGAAGATTGCTGAGCCATAGCGTGAGGCAGTCGACCAGCAGGCAGCGCGCCACATGGGCCTCCTTGCGCAGGGTCGCGGCCAGATGCAGCGGTGTTTCGCTGAGCTGCCAATGCTCGGGCCGGCGCCGGCGATGATGATCGATACGCGCGGCCATCTCGTCGTCGCCGGCTGCGGCGGTCGCGATATAGAGCACGGCGTCGTATTCGGCGGCCAGACGTTCGGCTTGCGCGCTTTTTCCCGAGCGCGCTCCGCCAAGAATCAAGGTACGCATGCAGCCTCCGCTGTCGTGGCCAATCCGAGCAGGCGCTGGAGTGTAGCGAGATCAAGCTGCTGCTCTACTGCGTCAGCCAGCCTGTCCAGCGCCTGCTCACGCAATGCAGCGCGATCCAATGGCTGTGCATCGGCCAGGCCGGCCCAGCGCAGCAGTTCGGCGCAGGCTTGCGGGGTATCGAACAGGCCGTGGAGATAGGTGGCGGCGATGCAGGCGTCGGCGGAAAGCGCGCCGTCGTCGCGACCGTCGCTCAGGGTCGCGAACGGGCGCCGCAGTGCTTCCCCAGCGCTGATGCCGCAGTGGATCTCATAGCCTTCCACGTGGGTCGGGCGGGTGCTGATACGGAGCTGGCCGGTGGCGCTGCGCAACTGCTTTTCCGCTTCCAGCGTGGTGACCAGATCCAGCAGTCCCAGTCCTTCACTGGCGCCGGCCTCGCCTTCGATGGCCAGCGGATCGTCAATGCGCCGGCCCAGCATCTGCAAGCCGCCGCAGATGCCCAGCACTTTTCCCCCATAGCGCAGATGCCGGGCGAGCGCGGTTTCCCAGCCCTGCTGACGCAGCCAGGCAAGATCGGCGCGGACCGACTTGGATCCTGGCAGCACGACGAGGTCGGCGGGTGGAATCGGTTCGCCAGGCCCTACGTAGCGCAGGGCGACATCGGGATGCTGCCTCAGTACTTCAAAATCGGTGTGATTGCTGATGCGCGGCAGGGCCGGAACGATGATGCGCAGTTTGCCGCTGCCGTGTTCCGTATCGCGCGGCAGTGCGTCCTCCGCATCGAGATGCAGGCCCTGCAGGTAGGGCAGCACGCCCAGCACGGGTTTTCCGGTTTCGTGTTCCAGCCAGTCCAGGCCCGGCTGCAGCAGGGCGAGGTCGCCGCGAAAGCGGTTGATGACGAAGCCTTTGATGCGTGCCCGTTCGCTGGGCGAGAGCAGGGCCAGCGTGCCCACCAGGTGGGCGAATACGCCGCCCCGGTCGATATCGGCAATCAGGATCACGGCACAGTCGACGGCTTCGGCATAGCCCATGTTGGCGATGTCGTTCGCCCGCAGGTTGATTTCTGCGGGACTGCCGGCGCCTTCCACAATAAGGGCGTCATAACGCGCGCAAAGCCGTGCGTGGGACGCCAGTACGGCGTCCATCGCGACGCGCTTGTAGTCGTGGTAGGCGGCAGCCTGCATGTTGCCCACCGCGCGCCCGTGCAGGATGACCTGCGCGCCGACATCGCTGTTGGGCTTGAGCAGGACTGGATTGAAATCGGTATGCGGCAGCAGTCCGGCGGCTTGTGCCTGCAGCGCCTGCGCCCGGCCGATTTCACCGCCGTCAACGGTGACCGCCGAATTCAGCGCCATGTTCTGTGGCTTGAAGGGGGCGACTGCTACCTGGCGGCGGTGCAGCCAGCGGCAGAGGCCGGCTACCAGGGTGCTCTTGCCGGCGTCGGAGGTCGTGCCTTGCACCATCAGGACACGGGCCTGGCGGGTGGAGCCAGCCAGTCGCGCGTTGTGTGGCGGGCCGGTGTCGGCGTGCGCCGGAATGAGTGCGTCGGCGTGGCGAGGCGCCGGACGTCGCCCTTCCGGCGCAGGTGTCAGGGTGCTACCGGAATATTTCAGCCGCTCCGCTGCCTGAGCGTGTTGTCTCGATGCGGCCGCACGCGACAGGGCCTGGTCCAGCCGGAGCCAGGCTGTTTCGTTCGCCGGCAACCCGAAGCGCAGGCTCGGCGGTGTGTCAAATCGGCGGGTCAGCACCGCCTCGCGGGCCAGTGCCTCGTGCCAAGCCTCCGCGTCAGGCAGCTGTACCCATTGGAACAAGTCCGTGCCGCCCGATAAGTCCAGGCCGTGGCGTTGCAGCAGGTCGCGCAGGCGCGCGCTGGCCGCTGCGAGCTGAGCACGTGCCTGCGTCTGCCAGGCGCGGTCGGCAAACGCGCGTTGCAGCAGCCAGCGCGACGGCGAGGGAACAGTCCACGGCCCGAGCCGCTCACGCAGGCGGGCAAGCAGCGGGGCTGCCGCGAGCACGAAGCCGGCGCGTGCGCCGGCAAGGCCGAAGAATTTTCCGGGTGAGCGCAATACGATGAGGCCCTCGTGTCCGGTATGGGCGGCGAGACTTGATCCAGGGCTCATGTCGGCGAACGCTTCATCGACCACGAGCCAGCCGCCCTGGGCGACAAGGCGTGCATGCAGGGCAAGCAACTCCTCAGGATTGAATCGCGCTCCGGTAGGGTTGTTCGGGCTGACCACGACAACGACCTCGGCGTCGGTGGTGCACAGCGTTGCCGCACAGACCGCAACCACATGGTGGCCTGCGGCTCGCCACGCCTGCGCGTGTTCGGCATAGGCGGGTGCAAGTACGGCGACGCGCGAGGCTTCACGCAGCCGCGGCAATATCTGTATCGCGGCCTGTGTGCCCGCGGTGGGCAGCAGCGAGTGGCAGCCGTAGTAGCTGCAGGCCGCTGCATTCAGGCCATCCTCCTCCTCCGGCAGCCGCGTCCAGACTTCGCGTGGAATCGGTGGCAGCGGCCAGCCCTGCGGGTTGATGCCCGTCGAGAGGTCGGTCCACTCGGCGAGTGGTATGCCGTACTGTGCTGCGGCGCGGCGCAGCCGTCCTCCGTGTTCAAGCATGAACGGTCTCCGTGTGGTGCTGCGGTGCCGGTGGCGCATCTTTCCGCAGCGCGGCCTGCCGGCTCATTCAAAAAATCTCGAACAGAAGGACGGCGCCCAGCCAGAGCGCAACTGACCGGTAGACCAGACGCAGGGCGCGCCGTATCGCTCCGGCGTCTGGGGATGTGCCGCATCCGAGCTGGGGACGCTCATGCCATTGACCGTGATACGGGGCGGCGCCACCAAGACGTACGCCGAGCGCGCCGGCACCGGCAGCCATGACTGGCCCTGCATTGGGGCTGTCCCAGGCATGAGCCTGCGCGCGCCAGCACGCGAGGGCGTGCCGCAACTGTCCGGTCAGGGCGTAGCTCAGCGCGGTCAGCCGTGCCGGAATCAGGTTGAGGGCGTCGTCCAGGCGCGCTGCGGCCCAGCCAAAGCGGCGATAGCGCGGCGTACGGTAGCCCCACATCGCATCCAGTGTATTCACCAACCGATAGGCAACCACGCCGGCCGCGCCACCGAGCAGGAACCAGAGCAATGCACCGAATACGGCGTCATTGCCATTCTCAAGCACCGATTCCGTGGCAGCAGCGGCAACACGTTCCGCGTCAAGCGCCGCCGTGTCGCGGCTGACCATGCGTGAAACGGCCCCGCGGGCAGCGCCGAGGTCGCCCGCCTCCAGGTAGCGCGCGACCGGCTCAGCGTGTTCGCGCAGGCTGCGCAGGCCGATCGCCAGATACAGCGCGGTGATGTCAATCAGTTGGCTCAGCAGATCGACGCGGCTGAGGGCAAAAGTGAGCAGTGTGGGCGGCAGCACGGCCGCGGCGACGGCCAGCGGAGCGCGGTCCCAGCGGTCGGCGTAGAAGCGGGCTTCTATCCACTGCGCGTAGCGGCCGAAGGCGACCAGCGGATGCGCCCGGCGCGGCTCGCCGAGCAGGTGATCGAGCAGCAGCGCACAGGCGAGGGTGGACCACACAGTCGGCAAGTTCAGCGAGTCCACGGGGCGGGGGAACTACAGCTCGATACCTTTCTGTGCCTTGATGCCGGCCTGGTACGCATGCTTGACCACGTTCATCTCGGTCACTGTGTCGGCGACCTCGATCAGTGCCTGCGGCGCGGCGCGGCCGGTTATCACGACATGCTGCCGCGGCGGGCGTGCGGCCAATGCAGCGAGCACACCGGCGATGTCGACGTACTGGTACTTCAGCGCGATATTGAGCTCGTCGAGCAGCACCAGATCGAACTCCGGATCAGCCAGCAGGGCGCAGGCCTTGTCCCAGGCCGCCGCCGCGGCACGCAGGTCGCGTTCGCGGTCCTGCGTTTCCCAGGTAAAGCCTTCGCCCATAACGTGGTAGCTGACTTCCGCCGGAAAGCGGCGGAAAAAAGCTTCCTCACCGGTCGCGAAGCTGCCCTTGATGAACTGCACGACGCCGACGCGCAGGCCATGCCCCAGAGCACGGGCGACCATTCCGAAGCCGGACGAGCTCTTGCCCTTGCCATTGCCCGTCGTGACAACGACGACACCACGCTCGATCGTCGCGCGGGCAATGCCCGCGTCAACGACCGCCTTCTTGCGCTGCATGCGTTCGCGGTGGCGTCTGGCCAGGGCGTCGCTGTCGTCGGCTTGCATGATCAGGCGCTTGCCGTGCCCGAATGCTTGCCGTTCAGGGCGATCACGCCCATTGCATGTACCGCGCCGAACGCCGCGATATAGGCGAGTGCGACGCCGACGAAGCTCGGCATGTACTGCATGAAGCGCGCGACGAACTCTGCAAAATGCGGTTCGGCGTAGCGGCCGCCCATCCAGTAGAACGAACCGTTGGAAACCAGGAACGACAGCAGGCAGCTCGTCAGTGCCATCAGTCCGGCCGGCAGTGCCGAGGACAACTGCGGCTTGTAGAAGGCCCGGGCGTAAAGCGCGCCGCCGTACCAGAGCACACCGTAGGCGATTACAAGCATGGAGTAGGCCGGCGTGACGCAGAAATCGCTGACGCCGGCCATGGTGATGGCGATGTAGTCGATGAGTCCGGCCTCAAGCATCAGCAGCGGTAGAGCGACGGTACCGGCAAGGTAGAAACCGGCAACGAAGAAGATCGCCATGGATGCGTCGGGCAAATGCAGCACGGTACCGAAATGGTGGTAGCGCGTAGCCAGCATCAACAGCATCAGGGCGAGCAGGATCAGTGACTGCTTGGCGGTGGGCAGGAACTTCATGGGTTAACTCCTGGCGACTAGAGGAATGCGCAGCAGCGGCAGCGTCAACGCTGCCGCTGATCTGCCGGTATCAGTGATCCGGACGATAGCGCAGAGTGAGGTAATAGCTGCGACCGGCCTGATTGTAGAACGCAGCGGTTTCATAGTTGCGGTCGGTAAGGTTGGCGACACGCGCCTGGACCAGCCATTCCGGTGTCACGGCGTATTCGGCGCGAAGATCCAGCGTCGCATAACCGCCGAGACGGCGTCGGTTGCCGAGGTCGTCATAGCGTTCGCCCTGGACATCCACGGTCGTGCCGACTGCGAAGGCGCCGTAGCGGCGGTCCAGGTCCACGCGTGCGGACTGGCGCGCGCGGCGCGGCAGGTAGTTGCCGTTGTTCGCACCCTGGGAATCGTTCCGGGGATCGAGCAGGGTCAGGCTGCTGTCGACCGCCCAGCCCGCAATGTCGGTGGCCCAGCTCGCTTCGAGCCCACGTATGCGCGCCTGATCGATATTGCCTGGCGCGAAGGTCGCTGCGTCGAAGGCAATGAGTTCATCAACACGCGTATGGAAGGCGTGCAGCTCCCAACGGCCGGCCTGGGTCATGCCGCGCAGGCCGATCTCGGCGCTGCGCGATTCCTCAGGCTTGAGGTTGGCATTGCCAAAGCCGGGGAAGTACAGCTCGTTGAAGGTCGGCGCCTTGAAGGCCGTGCCGTAGTTCGCGATCAGGCGCAAGCCTTCGCTCAGGGCATAACCCCAGGCCAGGCCGCCGGTGGTATGCGTACCGAACTGTTCGTTGTCGTCGTTGCGCAGGCTGGCCTCGATATCATGTGCCCCGGCCTGGCCCTGGTATTGCGCGAACACGCCGGTCACTCGGCGCGAGCGCTCGACATAAGCCGTCGTGCTGTCGACCTCGTCATTGGCATAGTCGGCACCGATGCTGAGCAGCTGCTGTTGCGCAAGGCCGATATCGCCCTGCAGTGAGTAGCTGTCGCGCTGAGTGTCGAACCGGGTCTTGAATACGCCGGCGCCAAAATTGTCCGAGTAGTCCTGGCTCTGGCCGGCGCTGGCGCTGAGCACCAGTCGCTCGTGCGCCTGCAGTCGCAGCTTGGCGCCCACGGCCTGTTCGCGATAGTGCGACTCATCGACAAAGCTGCCGTCATAGGTGTTGCGGCCTTCGGCACGCAAGGCATGTGCCTGCAGGTCGCCGGCTTCACCGAAACGCCAGCCGCCGTTCAGTGTCAGCGAGGAGTTGCGATAGGGGTCGTTGTCGGGCTGGTCGGCAAAGCAACCAGCCCCGGGTGTGGCCTGGCCACGGCAGGAATTGAATCCGTCGGTATCGGCATGGGCCAGTGTCGCGTTGAGCCAACCGGCAGTGCCGTTGAAACCGATGCCAGCGGTGGCTTCGCGTGTGGCGTAGCTGCCCAGGGTTGCGCTGAAACTTGCGTTAAGCCCCTGGCCCGCGCCGCGGCGCGTGAAGATCTGGATCACACCGCCCAGCGCGTCGGAGCCGTACAGGCTGGAACGCGGGCCGCGCACGATCTCGATGCGTTCGATCTGTTCGAGCGGCAGGTCCTGGAACGCAACGCTGCCGGTGGTAGCCGAGCCCACGCGCACGCCGTCGATGAGAACCAGCAGGTGGTCGGACTCGGTGCCGCGCAGGAACAGCGAGGTTTGCTTGCCGGCGCCGCCGTTGCTGGACACGGTCACACCTGGCAGACCGCGCAGCAGATCATGCAGGGAGCGCGCCTGCAGTCGCTCTATGTCCTGGCGCGTGATCACGCTGACCGGAGCCAGGTTGGCGTCGGCGGTTACGGCCGTGCGCGTAGCCGTGACGATGATGTCGTCGAGTTCCGGGGTATGCGGCGCGGGTTCGGCACGGGTTGCGGCGGCGGGCAGGGTCAACAGCGCGGCAACGGCCGCGCAAAGCAAGGTTCGGTGCATAAGTCTTCCTCCGCGCTCACCCGCGCGGTCGAACAGCGAGAGATCGGCGCGCGAAAGGAAGCAGCGGAAACAGGCCCAGGGCACGTTCACCGCGACGCCGCCCTCCGCAGCACCACCAGGCCCGACTCGCGTCGCGAGTGAACCGCTCTAGGCCGGTCTCCGGACTCACAAGTGGAGATGAACTCCGACGCGGCGCCTTCCCAGATTGCTCCAGTGGCTGCAAGAGTGCTGTGCCGCGCTGTACTCGTTTACCGTTGCGGGGGCAGTGCCGGGTTACTCACCGGCTTCCCGTTTAAGCGTCTGGACGTCTGACGGCCAGTCGCCACCTGAAGCGGCGCGGATGGTAGCAGGCAAAGGCGTTGGCCGCCAATGCGAATGCGGCCGATACGAAGGGGCCTGAATCCCGGGCTTCCGGTAGGCTCCATGCATATCTGGTTTTGTGCACACGGCCTGATCGACTACCCGGCGAAAAAACGTGTTATAGCCAAGCACACACATGGAGGAAGTCTGGTCATGGTATCTGATGACGGCACTGCTGCGCCCCGTCCGGCGAGCATTTCTAGCGACCTATCGTCGCCACCGGCCCGGTTGCTGCGCATGGCTCCGAGACCGGCGGGGCCGCATCCGGGGCGTGGCCTGGGAGTGACGCAGGGCTGGCTGTCGCTGGCTGGTGACTACAGTGCGGCCGTTGTGCGCAAGGCCGATGAGCTGTCGACGCTGCGTCCTGAGTCGCTGACGATCCTCGTCGACATAGTGAACAAGTGCAATTTGCGCTGCATCATGTGTCATTTCACTTTCGATGAAGTGTTCTATCAGCGCTCGCAGCTATTGTCGCCGGATACGTTCGCGTCGATTGCGCGTGCAATCCGGCCCTACACACACAAACTGACCTTGTCAGCGGCATACGAGCCGACCACGTCGCCGCATTTTGCCGAGATCCTGCGCATCGCGGGAACGCACAGGTTTCCGGAGCTCAGCTTTCTGACCAATGGCAACCTGCTCAACGCAGCCTTGATCGAGGCGGTTCTGGACGCCGGGGTGACTGAGGTCTGTGTGTCCGTGCACGCGGCGCGTGCCGCGACCTATGCCCACATCCTGCGTGGCGGCAGCATCGAGAAAGCAATTGGCAATGTTGAAAAACTGATCGCGCGACGAAGGGAGCGAGGTAGCACGCTGCCCCGTGTCCAGTTCAACATTGCGCTGATGCGCAGCAATCTTTCCGAGCTTGTGGAGATCGTGGAGCTCGCTGCCCGTCTGGGCGTTGATGCAGTTGCGTTCCGCCACCTGATCGTGTTTGAAGGCCTGAGCATGGAACAGGAAAGTCTGTCGCATCAGGACAGGACGCAGGTGAATCGCCACATCCGTCGGGCGTTGCTGCGTGCCCGCGAACTCGGGGTCACGATCACAAATGCGGCGGATTTCTTTGACACCGATGAATTTCCCGCACACGCACAGCGTGTCGACTCGGAGCCGTTTGCCGCTGAGCCGCCGCGTGAGCCCTCTCTTGGCAAGAAAATGGCGGACATGCTGACCCGGCTTGGTTTGCGGCGACCACAGCCGCAGCAGCCGCAGCCGCAGCCGAATCCGGTAATTGGATTTTTCGATACGCCGGCTGATGACGTGTACTTCTATGCGCCAGAGGTCGAACTGCGAGGCTGGGCGCTGGCGCCATCGGGGATTACTGAGGTGGCTGTCAGCCGCGAGCCGCTACCCCACGACCCGCCGTCGGCGATCGGGCGTTACGGGTTTGTCGAAATCGGCCTGGCGCGTTTTCACAACGGCACGCGGCCGGATGTGGTTCGGGCATACCCCGATCACACGCACAGTTACCGTGCTGGGTGGTCGTTCATGCTTCAACGGCAGCAGCTACCCATGGCGGCTGCTGATGGAACGCTGCGAATTCAGGCGGTCGCGCGCGATGCAGCGGGGAATGCATTGATGATTGGCGAGAGGCGCGTTCATCTGAACAGCTCGCTCGCGGAGGGAGCCTGCCACCTGCGCTGCAGCAAGCCCTTCGATTCGCTGTATATCGATGCGCGTGCGAATGTGTTTCCGTATTCCGACTGCCATACCGATCAGCCCTTCGGGCAGATGCGCGAAGGCCATACGTTTGAAGACGTGTGGCACGATCCGCGGCTGGCCGCCTTGCGCCTGGACATGGTCGCGGGCAACGCGCCCGGCATGTGCGTTCGCTGTCCGTTGTTCATCAACCGGGCGGTCGATGATGCGGCGACGTTCGCGCCGCATGTGGATTTCTCGACGGAAACCGTGCGCTGAGTGCCTTGCGGATACCTGTTGGAGCAGCATGGTTGATGCCTGCGCCATCCCGTAGACAGGGCGACCGGCCGTTCCCGCTGGCAGCGGCATTTATTCGCGAGCGGCGCGTTCCAGCATCTGCCGGGCGTGTGCCAGCGATTCCTTGGTGATTTCGATGCCGCCCAGCATGCGCGCGATCTCCTCGCAGCGTGTCTGGTCATTCAGCCCTTCGATGCGGGTCAGGGTCTGGCCGTCGATGCTGCGTTTGCTGACACGGAAATGCTGGTGGCCCTGGGCGGCGACCTGCGGCAAGTGTGTGACGCAGAGCGCCTGGCGCGTACCGCCAAGACGCCGCAGCTTCTGCCCGACCACTTCAGCCACAGCGCCGCCTATGCCGGAATCGACTTCGTCAAACACCATGGTGCCGACTTCGTCCAGGCCCAGGGCTGCCACCTCGATGGCGAGGCTGATGCGCGAGAGTTCACCGCCGGAGGCGACCTTGCGCAGCGGGCGCGGCGGCTGGCCTGGGTTCGCACTGACGAGAAACTCACAGCGTTCAATGCCCAGCGGGTCGGGTTCGGATTTGCCGGCGGTTTCAAGCGCAACCTCGAAACGGCCGCCGCTCATGCCCAGTTCGCCCATCAGGGCCGAGATCTCCGTCGCCAGCCTTGTAGCGGTTTCACCACGGCGCCGGCTCAGGGCCGCCGCCGCTTGGGCGTAGTCGGCCAGCGCGGCGCCGCGTTCGCGTTCCAGCGTCTGCAGCAGGGTTCCGGCGTTGCGCAGGGTGTCGACTTCAGCGCGGATTTCTTCGGCACGCGCGGCGAGCTCCTGCATGGGTAGCCGGTGGCGGCGCGACAGCTCATGCAGTTTCGACAGCTGGGCTTCGGTCTCCGCCAGGCGTTCCGGATCCAGTTCCAGCCCGTCCTGATAACGTGACAGTCCGTCTGCCAGGTCGCCGAGCTGGATTTCAAGGCTTTCTATGCTCTCGGCAGCCGCTGCAAGCGAGGGATCGAGTTCGGCCAGCCGGCTCAGCTCCTGGCGCGCGCGGGCCAGTGAGCGGCGCAGCGCGAACTCGCTATCGCCGTCGACGAGTTCAGCAACGGCAGCGCTGCCGCTCACCAGCTGGCCGGCATTGGCCAGGCGCTTGTGCCGTTCGTTGAGTTCGGTGAGCTGGGCTTCGCTCAGTGCGTAGCGGTCCAGCTCAGCCAGCTGGCGCTCCAGCAGCTCGAGTTGCTGGCCGTGGTCGGCGGCGGCGCCAAGTGCTTTCATGCGTTGGCCGAGTTCGCGCCAGCGCTGGGCTGGCTCGCGCACCGCGGCGCGCTCGGCCGAGTGGTCGCCGTAGGCGTCGAGCAACTGCAGCTGATGACCGCGGTCGAGCAGGGCCTGATGTTCGTGCTGGCCGTGGATCTCGATCAGGTGTTCCGTCAGGGCCGAGAGCTGGGCCAGCGTGACGGGGCGTCCGTTGATCCAGGCGCGCGAGCTGCCTTCGGCGCGGATCACGCGGCGCAGCTGGCAGGCACCGCCGTCGTCAAGCTCTTCCTGCACCAGCCAGCTGCGGGCTGCAGCGGCCTGGTCCAGGTCGAACTCCGCCGCGAGTTCGGCGCGCTCGCAGCCCGCACGGATCACGCCGGCGTCGGCGCGGCCGCCGCTGAGCAGCAGGAGTGCATCAACGAGCAGGGATTTGCCGGCACCGGTCTCGCCGGTGACGACGCTGAGACCGGCCTGGAAGGCGATATCGGCCTCGCCGACGATGGCAAAGTCCTTGACGTACAGCGAGCGCAGCATCGCGTGTCCTGGGCACAGGGCGAGGGCGCGCACTCTAGCGCGAAGGCGTCTCAAGCCCCAAGACCAGGGCTGCGCTCCTGTTATGCTGCCGGCCCATGTCGCGACACGTACCTCGCCTTCCGCTCGATCCGCGCGCCCGCCAATTGCTGCGTGCGCTCGTCTCCCAATACGTCGCCGACGGCCAGCCCGTCGGCTCGCGTGCGCTGGCCAAGACCTCGGGTCTGGACGTCAGCGCGGCGACGATCCGCAATGTCATGTCCGACCTGGAGGATCTGGGTCTGGTCGCCGCGCCGCATACCTCGGCCGGCCGTGTACCGACGGTGCAGGGTTATCGCCTGTTCGTGGACTCCCTGCTGGAAGTGACGCCGCTGGGTCAGGTTCAGGTCGAAGAGCTACGGCGCGAGCTGCCCGCCGGCGCAACGACTCCGGACCTTCTCAACAGCGCGTCGGCCCTGCTGTCGCAGGTCACTCATTTCGTTGGCGTGGTGACCGTGCCGCGGCACCAGGAAGTGCCGTTCCGGCACATCGATTTCGTACCTCTGGATCAGCGCCGCACCCTGGTGATCCTGGTGTTTACCGATGGCCAGGTGCAGAACCGTGTGATTGAGCTGGAGCGCGCCTATACGGCCAGCGAGCTGGAGCAGGTTGCGAATTTCCTCAATCTCCAGTTTTCCGGACAGCGTCTGGACGAGATTCGCCTGCGCCTGCTGCGAGACATGCAGGAAACCAGCAACCAGATGAACCGGCTCATGGCCAGCTCGGTGGAGCTGGCCCAGGCAGCCTTCCAGAGCGCTCCGCAGCCGGACATGTTTGTTGCCGGCCAGACCAACCTCATGGGCATGCACGACCTGTCCAATCTCGAACGCCTGCGGGAACTGTTTGAGGCCTTCCAGCGCAAACGCGACCTGCTGGCCGTGCTCGAACGCTGTGCGCGGGCCGAAGGCGTGCGCCTGTTCATTGGCGAAGAATCGGGGTTTGCGGCCCTGGACAATTACAGCCTGATCACCGCGCCCTATGGCGTGGAAGGCCGGGTGCTCGGGGTGCTCGGCGTGATCGGGCCTACACGCATGGCTTACGAGCGGGTGATTCCCGTCGTGCAGGCCACGGCACAGATTCTGTCGGGTGCCTTGAACCGTCACCAGCCGCCCCAATAGCAAGCCGGTCTGTCTATCCGTATCATGCCGCCCCCCGCGGGATGAGCGGATTTCGTCCGACCATCCCGCTCCCGTGGGGACGGGAAGCCAATCGCCGGAGCTTGAATGCAAAACACGGAATCCACCGAGCCCGCAGGGGCAGAGGGCGGTGAAGGCATGTCCGCCGCCGAAGCGGCTATCAATGCCGATATGGAGGCGCTGAGCCAGCAGCTGGCCCAGGCCGAAACCGCCGTCGCTGAAATGCGCGACACGCTGTTGCGGGAGCGCGCCGAACTCGAAAACCAGCGCCGCCGCCTGCAGCGTGATCTGGAGCAGGCACGTAAATTCGCCAACGAGCGCCTGTTGTCGGACCTGCTGCCCGTCTGTGACGGCCTGGAAAGCGGGCTCGCGGTCGAAACAGCCGATGTCGCGGCGATGCGCCAAGGCATGGACCTGACCTTCAAGGCCCTGCTCAAGGCCGCTGAAGCGAATGGCCTCAAGGCGGTCAGGCCGACCAATCAACCGTTCAACCCGGAACTGCACCAGGCGGTCAGCATGATCGACAGCCCGGCGCACGCCTCCGGCACCGTGGTCAACACGCTGCAGACCGGCTATGTCCTCAATGACCGCCTGCTGCGGCCTGCCATGGTCGTCGTCGCGAACTGAGCCAGTTTCCAGGTCCGCCAGAACACCCGGAAACCATCTTGAATAACCGCTGTGCGACTACAGATACCGCCGCAGCAGCGATCCGGCAGGATCGAAGAATCAATTCGAGGAGCTAAGCAATGGGCAAGATCATCGGTATTGACCTCGGCACGACCAACTCGTGCGTGGCGATCATGGAAGGCAACACGGCGCGCGTGATCGAGAACTCGGAAGGCGACCGCACGACGCCTTCTATCGTCGCGTTCACGAAGGACGGTGAGACACTGGTCGGCGCATCGGCCAAGCGCCAGGGCGTGACCAACCCCAAGAACACCTTCTATGCGGTGAAGCGCCTGATCGGCCGCAAGTTCACCGATGCGGAAGTGAAGAAGGATCTCGACCTGGTGCCCTACGGGATAGTCGCACATGAAAACGGCGACGCCTGGGTCGCGACCAGCGACGGCAAGAAGATGGCACCGCCGGAAGTGTCGGCCAAGGTGCTGATGAAGATGAAGAAGACCGCCGAGGATTTTCTCGGTGAAACAGTGACCGAAGCGGTCATCACGGTGCCGGCTTATTTCAACGACTCGCAGCGCCAGGCGACCAAGGACGCTGGCCGCATCGCTGGTCTCGAAGTCAAGCGCATCATCAACGAGCCGACCGCAGCGGCGCTGGCCTATGGCCTGGACAAGTCCGGTGGCAAGGACAAGAAGATCGCCGTATACGACCTCGGCGGCGGTACCTTCGACGTCTCCCTGATCGAAATCGCCGAAATCGACGGCGAGAAGCAGTTTGAAGTGCTGGCCACCAACGGCGACACCTTCCTGGGTGGTGAAGACTTCGACAAGCGCGTCATCGACTACCTCGTCGAGGAATTCAAGAAAGACCAGGGCATAGACCTGCGCAACGATCCGCTCGCCCTGCAGCGCCTGAAGGACGCGGCCGAGCGTGCCAAGATCGAGCTGTCCTCGTCGCATCAGACCGAAGTCAATCTGCCCTATGTGACGGCCGATGCTTCCGGTCCCAAGCACCTCAATATCAAGCTCACGCGCGCCAAGCTCGAAGCGCTGGTCGACGATCTGGTCAAGAAGACGATCGAGCCCTGCCGCATCGCACTCAACGACGCCGGCCTGCGGGTGTCCGATATCACCGAAGTCATCCTGGTCGGCGGCATGACGCGCATGCCCAAGGTGCAGGAGGCGGTCAAGGACTTCTTTGGCAAGGAACCGCGCAAGGACGTGAACCCGGACGAAGCGGTGGCGGTCGGCGCGGCCATTCAGGGCGGTGTGCTGGGCGGCACGGTCAAGGACGTGCTGCTGCTTGACGTGACCCCGCTGTCGCTGGGCATCGAAACCGCTGGTGGCGTGTTCACCAAGCTCATCGAAAAGAACACGACGATTCCGACCAAGGCCTCGCAGATTTTCTCCACTGCCGACGACAACCAGACCGCGGTTACCGTGCACGTGCTGCAGGGCGAGCGCGAGCGGGCAAGTGCGAACAAGTCACTGGGCAAGTTCGACCTGTCGGGCATAGAGCCGGCGCCACGCGGCATGCCGCAGATCGAGGTCGGCTTCGACATCGACGCCAACGGCATCCTGCATGTGCAGGCCAAGGACAAGAAGACCGGCAAGGAGCAGCGCATCGAGATCAAGGGCAGCTCGGGCCTGTCCGACGACGAGATCCAGCGCATGGTCCGCGACGCGGAAGCGAACAAGGAAGAGGACAAGAAGTTCCACGAGCTCGTCGCCTCGCGCAACAAGGCCGATCAGCTGGTGCATTCGGTGCGTGACGCGATCAAGAATCACGGCGGCAAGGTGGCCGACCAGATCGGCCGCATTGAGGAAGCACTCAGTGATCTGGAGAAGGTCATGAAGGGCGACGACAAGGCCGCGATCGATACACGTACGACCAAGCTTGAACAGGCGGCGCAGCCGTTGTTTGCTGCGGCCCAGGCTCAGGGCGGTGATGCCGGCGCACAGGCCCAGGCCCAGGCGGGTGCAGGTGCTACGGCCGATGATGTGGTCGACGCCGAGTTCACCGAAGTCAACGACAAGAAGTAAACCGTTATCCAGCTGAGAAGCAAGACGGACAGTCCAAACGGCTGTCCGTTTTGTTTATGAGGCCGGCCGTACTGAACCCGGGGGACTTGCCGGCATTGCCGCAGCGATCAACATGAGCAAGCGCGACTACTACGAAATTCTCGGTGTAGAGAAAAATGCAGGCGAGGAAGACCTGAAGAAGGCCTTCCGCCGCCTTGCGATGAAATACCACCCGGACCGCAATCCGGATGCCGATGCCCAGGAGAAATTCAAGGAGGCCAAGGAGGCCTACGAGATTCTCGGTGACAAGCAGAAGCGCGCTCTGTACGACCAGTACGGCCACGCGGCGTTCGAGCAGGGTGGCATGGGTGGCGGTCGTGGCGGGTTCCACGGTGCCGATGTAGGCGATATCTTCGGCGACATCTTTGGCGATATCTTCGGTGGCGGCCGTTCCAACCGCCCGCGGCGCGGCTCGGATCTGCGCTACATACTCGAACTCGATCTCGAAGAGGCGGTATTCGGTGTCGAGCGCACGATCGAAGTGCCAACCCTGATCGGCTGCAAGACCTGTGCAGGTTCCGGCAGCAAGGACGGCAAGACCTCGGCCTGTGCGACTTGCCGCGGCCACGGTCGCGTACGCATGCAGCAGGGCATATTCTCGGTGCAGCAGGTCTGCCCGCATTGCGCCGGTACGGGCAAGACCGTAGCCAACCCCTGCAAGGATTGCCGTGGTGAGGGTCGGGTCGAAGACGCGCGTACCTTGCAGGTCAAGATTCCGTCCGGCGTCGATTCGGGTGACCGCATTCGTCTTGCTGCCCAGGGGGAAGCCGGTCCTGCGGGTAGCGAACCGGGAGACCTTTACGTCGAAGTGCGCGTGCGCGAGCACGCCATTTTCCAGCGTGAAGGGGACGACCTCTACTGCGAATTGCCGATCCGCTTCACCCAGGCCGTGCTAGGTGCCGATCTGAAGGTGCCTACTCTGGATGGCGAGGCGGTGATTACGCTGCCGGCCGAGACGCAAACAGGCAAGTTGTTCCGGCTTCGCGGCAAGGGCGTGAAGAACGTGCGCTCGGGCCGTGTCGGTGACCTGCATTGTCGCGTGGTCGTCGAAACGCCGGTCAAGCTCACTCGGCGCCAACGCGAATTGCTGGAAGAACTCGAAAGCACCTTTGAAGGCGCTGAACCGGGTGCACATACACCGCGGGCAAGCTCCTGGTTCGACGGTGTCAAGCAGTTCTGGGAGCGAATGACCTCATAGCGAGGCGACGGCCACGGCCGGTGAATCGAGAACGATTCGCCAGTCCGATTCGGCCGGCGTCCAAGCCACAGTCGTGCGATGCGGCGGATGCGAACCGCGGCTGTATCGCACGCACAAAAAACCCGTCAATCAGAGACCAGGGGGAGGGGTCCTGGTGCCGTTGGTAATTGACGGGTCAAAAAGTAATCGGTCGCTGCGCGGCCGATGGTGTGATGAAACGGATACTGCCTTATTCGGCGCTGGCCGGGGCTGGCTTGACCTTGGGCTGGCGCTTGGCCTTGGGGGCGGCTTCGGACTTGTTGGCGGTATCTGATTTGCTGACCGTGTCCGGCTTGGCGGTAGCACGGGCCGGTTTCGGATTCAGCTTACGGATTTCTCGTGACAGCTCTTCGACGCGGTGTGCTATTTCGTTGAGCTCCTTGCGGCCCGGGACACCGAGCTTGCCGAGTGCACGGGAAACGCGATCCTCAAACACCTTCTCCAGCTTGTCCCAGGTTTCCTGAGTGCGTTCCTTGACCTGGCTGACACCGGTTTCTACCGCGCCGCGCACTTCATCAGCCTTGCCCAGCGCCAGCTTGCGTGTCTTCTGCTCCAGGCTTACGCCTTCACGCACCAGGGTGTCGAACAGGCGGGTGCCTTCTTCCTGTGCCTTGGCGAAGGCACCGAGACCGGCCAGCCAGATCTGCTGCGCAGACTCCATGATCGATTTGCCGAGGTTGTTGTTGTCCGCCGACTTCGGCGCCGACTTGCCCTTGGCTTTGGCTTTCAATTTCGGTTTGCTCATACGACGCTCCTCAACGGGGACTCCTGGTACGTCACTGCGCCCAAGATTGCGCGGCAGTCTCGGTGCGAGGGCTAGAATAATCACACTATGCACGCTGCTCGCTCCGAGGTTGTGTCAGCGTGATTCGTAATAAAAATTACGAATTACAAATTGTAAAAATTTTCCTATTGTTGCTTGTGTGTTTTTCGAGGTGTCAGCGCCAGCGCTTCGAGTTCATCCAGTGCTTCGCGCAGCCGTGCCGTGGCTGGAGTGTGCGGCGCCGGTGCCGGCCCCAATCCGGAGCGCAGGGTGCGCCTGTCGTCATCGAGTACGCTCATGTCGAGTGCAAGCCCGTGGCGTGCAAGCAGCGGCTCGAGCTCGGAACGGCGCGAGCGCAGATCAGTCAAGGTTGAACGGTAGGCGTGTTCGGCGACCTGCAGGCGATTGTCGTAGCTGAACACGTTGCTGAAGAACATGCGTACGTCATCGGCGTTGGGCTCGAACAGCACTACATCGGCATTGGCGTAATGACTGCGGTATTTTGACAGGCTGGCCTGCACCCGCGATTGCAGCAAGGTGCGGAAGGTCTGCGACAGTACGGCTGGCAGGCCGCGTTCGACCAGGCTTGCGGCTGCGTCGCCACTCTGTGTTGCGTCGAACGGAACCAGTGGGTTGATGCCCAGGACCAGGTCGGCGCCGGCGTCCAGCGCTACCGATGCATGCAAGGTGCGCTGCAGCGCGCCGTCGACGTAGTAGCGGTCTGCGATGCGGACCGGCGGGTACAGACCGGGTAGCGCCGAACTCGCCTGGATCGCGCGCGAGATCGGCACGTCGTCATATCCCGGCGAGCCAAAACGTATGGCTTTGCCGCTGTCGAGTTCGACCGCGATCACGTAGAGCTTGCGCGAAAGCGTGCGGAAATCGTTGCTGCGGCCATTGCGGGTGAATACGCCGCGCAGAAAAACCTCGATCTGTTCGTTGTCGAACAGGCCGGTCGGCAGCAAGCTGCCAAGGCGTACCAGCGTATCGGTCAGGCTTTGCTGCAGTGGGTGGCGCACCACATCGGTCAACCAGTCGAGCAGCAACCCGGGTGCACGCCAACTGCGCCGCAGGTATTCCCACAGCGCCGGCTGAACGAACAGCTCGGGCCGGAAACGCGTCTCGTGCGATTCGCTGGTCAGGAAAATGCGGCACATTTCGGCCGGGCTTAGCTGGTTCGCCAGTCCAGCGCTGATAAAGGCGCCGGAGCTTACGCCGACGTAGACGTCGAGGGTTCTGGTGTCGAGTCCGTGTATCGCGTCCTGGATCGCGCACAAGGCGCCGAGTTCGTAAATTCCGCCTAGTGGTCCGCCGCCGGCAACAGCCAGGCCTATACGCGGCCTGCGGCGTGGCTTGGGCGGTTGACTGGCGGCCTGGATGACGAGCATGGCGATCTGCTATCGGAGGATTCGGCCGACTGTATCGGTCGATGAAATGAGGTTGACTGTAGCCGCTCAGTTGCTGTCGCTCCCGGTCGGCAATCCGGCCGGTTTTGCTGGTGGCGCGGCTCAGGCGGTGCCGAAGTGTTGCACAAGGCGCTTCTGGATTTCCTTCTCCACGGCGGGCTTGAGCATCGTCAGCAGAAACCCGAGTTCGGCGGTCACGTGTACCAGTCCCTTCTCCAGGGCAATCTTGCCGTTCACGCCGGAGCGCTCAAAGTGCAGCACGTTGCCTTTCCACCCCCAGGTCAGGTCGAATTTCCTGGAGATTTCTTCAGCCACTTCCGTCACGGCAATCTTGGCTTCCTTGACGGGCTTGGCATGCTTGTGGCGGATATCGATCGAGGGCATTGCTGGTTTCCGCTATGAAGAATAAACAAGGCTTGTGGCCGGGGAGCTTTGCACTATGATGCCCGAGGCCGCGTAGTCGGCGTGATGCAGTGCCGCATGCGGCCACGATTGCGGCGAGGGCGCGCATTTCAAGCCGGCGACCGCAAGACCGTCAACAGGCAGGGGGTGGGGCTGACGTGCATTCGAGATTGCTGTTGTGGGCGGTTATGTCGATACCCTGCGTCGCCGGCGCTGCGACGATAGAAGGGCGGATCACGCTGACGCTCGACGGCAAGGAGCTCCGGCCTGAAGAAGCGGCCGAAGCCGTCGTCTATTTCCGGCCTGCGACTCCGATTCCAGTTGCCGCGGCCAAGCGGCCGATCGAGATGGTCACGCTGCGCAAGCAGTTCGCTCCGCGCATCTTGCCGATCACCGTGGGCACGGAGGTTCGCTTCCCGAACCAGGATCCTATCCTGCACAACGCCTTCTCGACCTCGAAAGATAACGGCTTCGACATCGGTCTGTACGGCCAGGGCGAGGGCAAGGCGCAGCGCTTCGACCATGCGGGCTATGTCCGTGTCTACTGCAACGTACATCACTCGATGGTCGGCCACATCCTCGTTCTTGATACGCCTTTTTTTGTACGGCCCGATGCGTCGGGAAAGTTCCGCCTCAAGGATCTGCCTGCGGGCAAGGGAGATCTCGTGATCTGGCTGGATCGCGCGACGCCATGGCATGCCGAGGTGGTTGCCGGCAAGGCCGAGCCGGTGGCGATCAGGCTTGAACTTGCGCAAAAAAAGATTCCGCCACACATGAACAAGTTCGGCAAGCCCTATGGCAGGAGCAGCGATGGCGGCTATTGAGCGGCAGCGGCGTCAAGGCGGATTCGCGCTGCCGCTGGCAATTCGCTTTTTTCTCGCGATGGCGCTGATGATCGTACTCGCCGTCAGTGCGGCGATCGTGGTGACCTATGTGCAGGGCAAGCGCATCGCGGATAGGGCCATCGGCAAGACACTCGCGACCAGCCAGGCGGCCCAGCGCGAGTTTGAACAGCATCGCCTGGAGCAGCTGGAACTGAGCCTGCGTCTGGTGGCCTCCGATGCGAGCTTCGTCAAGTACATCGCTGACGCCAACAGCACGAGCAATCTACCGGGGCTCGGCGGTGATGCTGCGCCCGACACGGTGTCGATGCGTGATCTTCTCGGCGACCGGCAGAAAGACATAGGCTTCAGCCTCGGCATACTGCTCGATGGCAAGGGCGAGGTGCTCGCTCGCACCGATCAGACCGAGGCGTTTACCGAATCTCTGGCGGCTGACCCGCTGGTCGCGCCGGCGCTGGCCGAAGTCCGGCCGCTCAGCGGCTACTGGCGGCTCGACGGCAAGCTCTATCAGGCCGCAATCGTGCCGCTGGCGCAGGACCAGAACGTGGCAGGCTTTCTGCTGCTCGCTCAGGCCGTGGACGACACGCTGGCAAGAAAAGTAGCCCAGGTCAGTGGCGCCGAGATCGCGTTCTGGATGCCGCTGGGCGGCAAGCCGGCCCTGGTTGCGACCTCGCTGGATGCACCGCTGGCGGCCGCACTGCGCGAGCGCATTGGCGCCAGCGGCAGCCTGCCGGCGACAGGTGCTGGCGCAGAGGACACGCATCTTGACCTGACCGGCCAGGACTGGGTCACACGTGCATCACCGACGGCGGCGGCCGATGCCGCTGATCTGGGCAAGGTCATGGTGCTGGCTTCGTCAGAACAGGTCATTGCGAGCTACCGGGCGATCCTCAACAGCGTGCTGCTGGGCGGGTTGATAACGATGCTGCTCGCGCTGCCGCTGTCGTACCTGATATCCAAGGGCATATTGCGGCCTGTTTCGGCCATGGCTGCTGCGGCGGAGCAGGCGGCCGCCGGCAATTTCCAGACCCGTCTGGGCATGCAGGGCCAAGGCCAGGACGAGCTTGCGCGGCTTGCCCGTGCTTTTGATTCGCTGCTGTCGGATCTGCGTGAAAAGAGCGACATGGAAGGTTATGTCGGCAATCTCGCACGCTTCCTGCCCGAGCCCGGACAGGAAGGCTCTGGCCTGAGTGTGCACACTCAACCGCTGTCGACCGTGATTCCCGCCCGCCGCGAGTCGGCTGTGTTGCTCGGTCTGGAGTACCGGCATCTGCTGACTGTTCCGGCGCAGACACCGCCGGAACAGGTTGTCGACGACAACACCCAGGTGCATGCCCGCCTCAGCGCCGCCGCGGCGCAGCGCGGCGCCCTGTGCCTGCGCGGGCCCGGTGCGCGCTGGACGCTGGCCTTCAGTGGCCTGGGACGTCTGAACGATGCGCTGAGCGTGCTGCGTGACGAGCTCGCAGCCACGCCGGCGCCGGCGGCGGCGCTGGCCGATGGTCCTGTGGTATTGGCAGATTCCGGCAGCGGCGCGCAGCTGATTGGTGCCGTCCAGGTGCAGATCGACAGGTTGCTCTGTGATGCCGCTCCGGGTCAGGTCCTTGCCGGCCGCAGTAGCGGTGAGTCCCTGCGCAGTGAATTTGGTGCGGATGCGGTCAGCGTTGCGACCGGAGGTTTCAGCAGCAAGCAGTACTACGCGCCGGCCAGGGAACTGTTGCAGCGTCTGCCCGCGCCGGTTGCGCCGGCGTCACCGGCAGATGAGGACAATGCCACCGTGCCGCGGGGCGTTGCCGCGATCACGCCGCGTGCGTCCGGTTCCGCCGCCGCGCCGATGCGTGCTGGGCGTGACAGCGGTGAACTCGCGCCAGGGGCGACCCTGGGCGGACGTTATCGCGTGCTGTCGGTGCTCGGTGCCGGCGGCATGGGCGTGGTCTACAAGGCGCACGACCTTGAACTCGACGATGTGGTCGCACTCAAGATGCTCAAGCCCGGCGCATTGCTTGACGCCGAGCAGTTGGACCGCCTCAAGAGCGAGATCAAGCTCGCGCGCCGCATTACCCATCCGAATGTGTTGCGCACGTTCGACTTCGGCGAGGTCAACGGCTTGCCCTATATCTCGATGGAATATGTGCGTGGCATGACTTTGCGTTATCTGCTGCGGGAGGCCAAGCGCGTGCCTTACTCCGCCGGCTTGCGCATTGCACGCCAGCTTGCTGCGGGCCTGGCAGCCGCGCATGAAGTGGGCGTGCTGCACCGGGACATAAAACCTGAAAACCTGATTCTCGAAGCCAATGGCAACGCCAAGCTCATGGATTTTGGCATCGCACGGCCTGCCCGCCGAGCGACTCCCGGACATACCCAGCCCGGCACCTTCCTGGGCACTCCTAACTATTGCGCGCCTGAGCAACTGGCAGGCGAGGAAGTTGACGAGCGGGCGGACATCTATTCCTGCGGTGTTCTGATGACCGAAATGTTTTGCGGCGCGTTGCCGTTCAGTGGTTCAAACACCATGGAGATCTATATGGCGCAGATGCAAGCCGAGCCCGCACGGCCGTCGACACTGTGGCCGGAGATCCGGCCCGAACTGGAAACGCTGATCCTCAAGTGCCTGCAGCGTAATCGCAACGACCGGCCCGCCAGCGCCGCCGAGCTGGCCGTAGCTCTGGCACAGCTGAGGGCCTGATCATGCGCGCAATCAAGCTCGACATCGTTTGCCTGGCGTTTGCAGCGATTGCGCTGACAGCAGCCATTGCCGGTGCTGCGCACGCCCAGGACAGCATTCTTGATGCCAGCACAGAAGAGGCAGAGCCGGCTTCACACTGGAGCTGGTTTGGCGACCTTCAGCTGCGTTATGACCATGTCGAGGGATTGCCCAACGACCGCATCGTGAACCGCTGGCGTGGGCGAGGGCACCTCGGGGGCGAGTTCGTTGCCATGCCAGAACTCAGTTTCGGCGCAGCGATTGAGCTTGCGCAGGGTAGCGATGACAACGCGGACAACGTCATCAACAACGATAATGCGCGTAGCAACCATGCCGCTGCGAATCAGCTCTGGATGCGCTGGCAGCCGTCGGAAAACACCCGCGTGCAGCTCGGCAAAGCGGCGTTTCCGCTCGAACTGACGCCACTGACCTGGGATGCCGACCTGCGCCCGGTTGGCATCAGCCTGCGCCAGTCCATCGCGCTGGGGGACTACAGCCGTATCCAGTTCGATGTTGGTGGTTTTGCACCGCAGCACTATTTTGGCGATGAGTCGCGGCTGGCGGCGGCGCAGCTTTCCTGGCGCTGGCATGAAGGCGCGCCGACGAATGCGGCAGTGATGCTGAGTTACCTCAACTTCTCGGACTTGGATGAACTCACCCGACGAGGGCTGACACGAACGAATCGGCGCCTCCCCCAGCAGGGCCCGCTGCTCAGCGACTACCGCTTGCTCGACTTGCTGGTCGTCGGGCGCACAGCGCTTGGCGACTGGCCGCTCGAAGCGCGCCTGGATCTGGTGCGTAACCTTGGCGCTGACGATCAGCGTGACGGCGCGCGCTTTAGTCTCGTGCTCGGTAGCCGCCTGCTGCCGCGCGGCTGGGAGTTGGGCTACTCCATTCAACGCATACAGCGTGATGCAGTGCTGGCTGCATTCAACGAGGACGACTGGTGGTTCCACAGCTACGTACGTGGCGTCATGCCCTGGGTCGGTTACGGAATCAACGAGCGCTGGAACCTGAGGCTGGCGCTGTTTCACGAGCAGCGTGGCGGCTTGCCTCGATATACGGACCGTATTCTGTTCGACATCGGCGCACGCTGGTAATCCCCCGGGGACCTCGTGCTAAATTGCCACCGCGTTATTCAACGGAGTGGGCCGGTTAGCTGATGGAAATTCGCGCGCGCTTGAGCTTTCCCAACGGCGAGCACCCGGACTTCGTGCTGGCGCCTGGCGTTTGTGGAATAGGCTCCGATAGGAACAACCAGGTCGTGCTCGAAGGCGGCGGCGTCGCACCGCACCACGTGCGCCTGGAGGTCGACGGGCGAGGCCTGACGCTCAGCGTGCTCGACTCACGTGCCCACACGCACTTGAATGCGCGTCCGGTGCGCGAGAAAGGGATTGTCCGGCTCGGCGATATACTCAGTGTCGATACCGTGCAGATTATCGTGAAGCCCGAGCGTGACGAAGTCATCCGCACTTCGGTGCCCAGTGAAAGCACGTTCCCGGCCGATGCCGAAACACGTGCACGAACGGTACCGCCCAAGGTCGTGCTGCGCGGTGTTTCCGGCGCCCAGTTCGGCCGCATTGTGCCGGTGCGCGGCCGGCTCACGATAGGTCGCGGCGGCGAATGTGACCTCGTGCTTGACGAGCCTGAAATGTCGCGTCGCCACGCGATGATCGAGAACAACGGCGACGGAATCTATCTGCGCGATCTCGGCTCATCCAACGGCACCTTCGTCAATGGCGTGCAGGTGCGAGACGCGGTGCTGCATCCCGGTGATCAGATCGCATTCGACCGCACCCGCTTCCTGCTCGAAGCGCCAGGCCTGCCGCTGCGGGGCGAACTCGTCGAAGAACGCAATCCGGGTTTTGCACCAGCGATTACGCAGACCATGCAGGCGGTGACCTTGCCCGAGCCAGCGGCCAACAAGCCCAAGCCTGAAGCGGTGCAGGCCGTCGAAGTTGACGTGAACCGCAACGAGATCTGGTGGCTTATTGGCGCTGCTGCTGCTATCGGCAGTGCTATCGCGCTGTTGCTGCTGTTTGGGTTTTAGCAAGCCGGCTCAGCGCGCTGGCGATCGGCGCAGATTCGATCAGTACGCAGCCGTGCGGCACTTACTGAGGTCTGCGCGTCGGCAAGGTCCCGGTGCGTAGCCGTCGGGCGAGTGCACTCCACGGCAAGCGCAGTGCCATCAGGACCAGGTAGATCACGCCATAGAGCAAGGGCTCCTGGTTGGCGAACTTCTGGCCCGACTTGACCAGCCAGAGATAGTGCAGCACGGCGCAAAGACCGACGAGATAGACCGTCTTGTGCAATGACGACCAGTGGCGGCCGAGACGGCGCATCATGGCCTGGGTTGAAGTCAGGGCCAGAGGCACCAGCATGAGCCAGGCGAGGAAACCCATCGTGATATAGGGGCGTTTGACGATTTCGTCGAACAACTGCCGCCAGAAGCCGCCGAGATCGATAACGAGATAAATACCCAGATGCAGGCTTGCGTAAAAGAACGCGAACAGCCCGAGCATGCGGCGAAAGCGCAACAGCACCGGTAGGCCGGTGATCTGACGCAACGGTGTCACGGTCAGTGTTGCCAACAGCAGGCGTAGCGCCCAGTCGCCGCTGCGCCGTTCGAGTACCGCAACGGGATCAGGGCCCAGTGTCTGCCGGTATACATCCCAGACCAGCAGTGCGAACGGCAGCAGGCACAGGCTGAATAGCGTGAGCTTGGCCAGGGCGATGCGTGGATCCTTAGGGCGTTTCATTGCTCTCCCTGGCGGCGCAGAACAATCATTGCAAAGTGAGTTCGCTACTTGCACTCGTGGTGAAACGCCGCATTAGCGAGCTGCTCAGAAGTTTGCGCGCAGATCCATGCCCGCGTAGAGCGCGGCAACATCCTCGGCATAACCGTTGAACGGCAAGGTGGCAATGCGTTGCGAAAACAGACTGCTTCCGTTTCCCGCGATACGCCGTTCGCTGGCCTGGGTCCAGCGCGGATGATCGACAGCGGGATTCACGTTCGAGTAGAAACCGTATTCATTCGCTGCGGCGAGATTCCATGAGGTCGCCGGCTGCCGCTCCCAGAACTCTATGCGCACTATCGATTTGGCCCCCTTGAAACCATATTTCCATGGCACGACCAGCCGTAGCGGCGCGCCGTTCTGATTGGGTAGCTCGCGACCATACAGGCCGACCGCAAGCAAGCTCAGCGGATGCATGGCTTCGTCAATGCGCAGCGCCTCACGATAGGGCCAGTCAAGCACCGGATAGGCCAGGCCGGGCATCTCCGAGGGGCGATTCACGGTAGTGAACGCGACATATTTTGCGCGCGAAGTAGGGCGGAAGCGCGCAAGGCATTCACCTAGCGGTATTCCTATCCACGGAATCACCATCGACCAGGCCTCAACACAGCGATGACGATAGACGCGTTCTTCGAGGGTATGTGGCTTCAACAGGTCTTCGAGCGTGAATTGACCGATGAGTTCGGCATGTCCTGCAACCTCTATCGTCCAGGGCTTGGGTCTGAAGCGGCCCGAATGGCGCGCCGGTGAACTCTTGTCGGTGCCGAATTCATAGTAATTGTTGTAGCTGGTCGCGTCGTTCCAGCTAGTGAGTGCTTCGGCTGTCTGCCAGCGCTCGTTGCGTTTGGCCTGCAGTGGCTTGCCGGCCGCAGTATCGGAGGCCGGCGCAGCGGCCTGGCCTGGTTCGCTGTCACCGCAGCCGGTAACCAGCAGTGGTGCGGCCAGACCCAGCGTGTGCAAAAACTCGCGCCGCCGCCAGTACACGGACTCGGGCGTGATTTCGGAGCTGGCAATCGGTTTGCTGCGGAATCGTTGCATAAGGTGATTGGACTCGGAATTTGGTTTCTTGATTGATGTGGTCCGCTTGCGCCAATGACTGCGCCAAGAGTGATTGCCCAATCCCCCGGTATTGATCACTCTGAACGCCGCGGCGACCGGAGCGCCAGCATTTCACCGATCTGCACAAGCCGCCGTCAGGGCTGCAACGCCCTACCGCGGATAGGGGCTTTGACCTCTTCCGGCCGGGCCCGTTTTGCGAGCAGACCGGCCAGGCCGCCGGGATCTTTCAAAGGGCTCTGGCGATGCGGACTGCCCTCGCTATACTGGCGCGAAATTGGTCGATGTCGAGTGACGGTGCACGGGGAACCTCACATTGCCGCGGCGTTTCGCTATTCGGCCAGCCTGATCGTCGTGTTGGATGCGAGCGATGGCTGCATAGTCGATGTGAGTCCGTCTGTCGAAACGACGCTCGACTACCCGCGCGACGAGCTTGTTGGCAGGCGCCCGATTGATGTTGGCCTGTGGCGCAACCTCGATGAACGCGCCCTGCTCTGGGCGAATCTGCGCAGCCAGGGGCGTCTTTGCGACCAGCCGCTCGAGTTTATTGCCCGGGACGGCAGCACATTTCGCGTGCTGTGCAACTGCGAGATGTTCAATCTCGATCGACGCATGTACGTCATCTGTATTGGTCGTGGCATCAACGAACCGTCGATGGCCGCGAGCGAGGCAGCGGACGTGTCGAGCTACCGCTCGCTGTTTCTTGCCGCGGCCGAAGGCATTTATCGCAGCCTGCCGCTCGGGGGGCTTATCGACGTGAATCCGGCGATGGCGCAGATATTCGGCTACGACTCGCCGGAGCAGATGCTGCGCGATTTCGCTTGCTCCTCGCGCGATGTCTATGTCGATGCCGAGGATTACGAGCGCATGCTGGAGGAAATCCGCCGCGACGGCGTGCTGAGCAACCGCCGTTCGCGTGTACGCCGCCGCGACGGCAGCACGATCTGGATCAGTGAGAACTTGCGTTCGGTTCGCGACAGCGATGGCCGGCTGCTGTTTTACGAAGGTTCTGCGATCGACATTACGCGACAGGAGGCTGCCGAGAGCGCGCTGCGCCAATCTGAGGAGCTTTACCGCATCCTCGTCGACAACTGCCGCGACGGCGTATTCCTTATCCAGCGCGGCAGGGTCGTCTTTCTCAACGAGGCAATGTCCCGCATGCTCGGTTATACCGTCGCCGAGCTTACCGACCATGACTATATGGAGCTGGTAGCGCCCGAATCGCGCGATGCTCAGCAACAGCGCCGCCTGTCGCGCGAAAGCGGATCGCTTGAAGTGCAGGGCTATGAGATCTACATGCTGTGCAAGGACGGTTCGCGCCGGCTGGTGCAGGTGCGCGCCGATCCCGTGGTCTACAACAGCGATATCGCCAGCATCGGCACAGCGCGCGACATCACCGAGGAACGCCTGCAGCAACAGGCCTTGAGCGAGGCCGAGCGCAGATATCGAGAGCTATTTCGCCATTCGGTAGTCGGGCTGTTTCAGACCCGGGCTGACGGCAGCGTCGTCGAAGCCAATGCTGCGCTGGCACAGCTGCTTGGATACGGCTCGCGTCGCGAGCTGCTGCAGCAGCTCCGCCACCTCAACGATATTGATGTCGATGCCGAAGTGCCCCAGCGTATCTCGGCTCTGCTGCGAGCCAATGGTTATCTCACTGACGAGGAAGTGCGGTTGCGGCGCAGGGATGGGAGAAACATATGGGCTTTGGTAAATATCCACACTGTCCGCGATGAGCAAGGTCACGTACAGAGCCTTGAGGGATCGGTGCAGGACATCACCGCACGCCGCGACGCCGAACGCGCTCTGCTGAGCTCTGAGGAGCGTTACCGCATTCTGGTCGAACATGCGCAGATCGGCGTCTACGTGATGCGTGAGGGCCGCTACATCTACGTAAACCAGCGTTTTGCCGCATTGACCGGTTACGACGAGCGAGAGCTGATCGGCATGCATTGGGCTGAGCTCACCAGTGAAGCGGGGCGGCGCATCGTTGACGACAGGCTAGCCGCGCGCGCGCGCGGAGAATCGTTGGCGCCAGAGTATGAAACCGTGCTGCGACGCAAGGACGGCCGTGAGCTGCGTATCAGCGTCAGTGCGGGTCTGATCCGGCTTGAGGACGGTGACTGTTTCAGCGGCACGGTGCGCGATGTCACCGAACGTCATCGCTTCGAGAGCGAGCTCGAACACAATGCGACCCACGATGCCCTGACCGAGTTGCCGAACCGCGTGCTGTTTGAGCGGCACCTCGTCGCTCGCCTGCGCGACGCGCACGAGGCCGACAATTTCAACTATGCCATCCTGTTTCTGGATCTCGATGGCTTCAAGCTCGTCAATGACAGCCTGGGGCATGCAACCGGCGACCGCTTGCTGGTCGAAATTACTGCGCGGCTGCGTGCGGCCGTGCCGCCGGGTTCGGTGCTGGCCCGTTACGGTGGCGATGAATTTACTGTGCTGCCGCCTGCTAGTTCGGCGGCCGATGCGGAACAGCTTGCGCAGCGGCTCCTGCTCGTGCTCGGTGAGCCATTCGTATTTGATGGGCATCGCGTCTATTCCGGCGCTAGCATCGGCATCGTCATGGGGCGACCAGGTTACGCGACACCTGAACACGTGCTGCGCGATGCGGATACGGCGATGTATCGCGCGAAGGCGCGGGGCAAGTCGGCCTACGTCGTGTTTGATGAAGCCATGCACCAGGCTGCGCGCGAACGATTGCGACTGGAAACGGATCTGCGCGAGGGCATCGAACGTGCCGAGTTCCGCGTGCACTATCAGCCGGTGGTCGATCTGCGCAGTGGCGCCATCGTCGGATGCGAGGCGCTGTTGCGCTGGGCCCATCCGCAGCGCGGTCTGCTGCATCCGCCGCAGTTCCTGGGGGTTGCCGAGGAAACGGGGCTGATCGTCCCTATTGACTGGTGGGGGCTGGAAGAAGCCTGCCGCCAGCTGTGTACCTGGCAGCGGCGCTACCCCGCCTATTCGCGGCTGCGTATCAACGTGAATGTCGACGAGCGCCAGTTCGCCGAGCGTGACGTCGCCGCCGGAATTGGCCGCGTGCTCGCCCGCACCGAATTGGCTGCGGCTTCGCTGGCTATCGAAGTCACCGAGACGGTGTTTCGTGCCGGACGCGGCCAGGCCGAGGCGATACTGGCCGAGGTCAAACGGCTGGGCGTGAGTCTTGTCGTCGACGATTTCGGTACAGGTTATTCCTCGCTGGATTCGTTTGCGTCCTCGCCGTTTGACGCGCTGAAGATCGATCGCAGCTTCGTGCGTGATATGGAATCCAACCGGCGCCATCGCGCTATCGTGCGCACGATCTCGGGTTTTGCCGAGGATCTTGGTCTGTCCCTGACTGCCGAGGGTGTGGAGACGCAGGCTCAGGCCGAGCTGCTCATGGCCATGGGGTGCGGCACGGCGCAGGGATTTCTGTATGCGCCAGCACTCGCGGCCGAGGCTATGGAGCAGGTGCTCGCGTCGGGCTCGGTACTCCGCCGCCGCGCCTGAGATGGACCGGGTCTGGCCGCGTGATATGACGGAATTGCCCTGGCAAGGGCACTGCTGCAGGGCATAATGCCGGACTCGCCCTCGCGGAGTTGCTGCCTTGAGTCGTGGTCATAATTTCAGCGCCGGCCCGGCCGCGCTGCCCGAAGCCGTGCTGCGCCGCGCGCAGGCTGAGATGCTGGAATGGGGTGCTAGCGGCGCATCGGTGATGGAGGTCAGTCACCGGGGCAAGGACTTTATCGCGATGGCCGAACAGGCTGAAGCTGACCTGCGCGAATTGCTCGCGGTGCCCGCCAACTACAAGGTGCTGTTTCTGCAAGGCGGAGCGACCCAGCAGTTCGCGCAGATTCCGATGAACCTGGCCCGGCGCGAACAGCGCGTCGACTACATCGTGACCGGCGACTGGGGCGAGAAAGCCGTGCGCGAAGCCAGCTCGCTGGCCCGCGTCCATGTGGCGGCGACTTCGGCCGGCAACCGTCATACCGCAATTCCACCGTTGGCGAGCTGGGATCTCGATCCGCAGGCGGCGTATCTGCACTACACGCCGAACGAAACCATCCGTGGCGTGGAGTTTCACGACGTACCCGATGCCGGCGATGTGCCGCTGATCGCCGACATGTCCTCGACTATCCTGTCACGACCCATCGATGTGTCGCGCTTCGGTCTGATCTATGCCGGTGCACAAAAGAACATAGGGCCATCCGGCATCGTCGTGGTCATCGTGCGCGAGGATCTGCTGGCGCGCTGTCCGGCGGATCTGCCCAAGATCTTCAGTTTTGCCGAACAGGCCGCGCAGGGTTCGATGCTGAATACGCCGAATACCTTTGGCTGGTATCTTGCCGGCCTGATCTTCCAGTGGCTCAAGCAGGAAGGCGGTCTCGCTGCGATGGCGCTGCGCAACCGGCGCAAGGCCGAAACGCTTTATCGCTATATCGATGCATCAGGTTTCTACAGCAACCCGGTCGACCCCGCCGCACGTTCCTGGATGAATGTGCCGTTTACATTGCCGCGCAGCGAACTGGATGCGATTTTCCTGCAGGAGTCCAAGGACGCCGGCCTGCTGGCTCTCAAGGGTCACAAGCTTGTCGGCGGTATGCGTGCATCGCTGTACAACGCCGTCACGCAAGACAGCGTCGATGCTCTGGTTGCATTCATGCAGGACTTCGCCCAGCGCAAGGGCTGAGCACAAATCCGCAGTCGCTAACCTGATACACCCGTACTGAGGCGCGCTGCTCCCCTGTGTCGGCGGGACCCTCGCCGTCACTGGAGTCGGCGGCGCGCATCAGGACGGCTTTGTGATGGTCTCGCTGCGGACGGGGGACGAATGTTCCTAGGCGGCCTTGCTTGCCGGCTTGCTGCCGCGCGAACGCAGCCAGGCGGCGTATTCGTCAAGGTCGCCGTCGAAGGCCTCGACCAGGCCATCGGCGACACGCCAGTAGCTGTCGCAGACCAGGCCGGTCAAATGGCGGTCATGCGACACCAGCACGATGGCTCCGTCAAAATCGCTGAGCGCTTCGGCCAATGCCTCGCGCATTTCAAGGTCGAGATGGTTGGTCGGTTCGTCCAGCAGCAGCACGTTGGGCCGGCGCCAGGCAATCAGCGCGAGTGCAAGCCGCGCGCGTTCGCCGCCGGAGAAATTGTCGATCACCTCGAACGCGCGATTGCCCGGGAAGTTCCAGCGCGCCAGGAAGTCGCGGAACTCCTGCGTCGCCACGCCCGGTGCGATTTCCTTGAGGTGATCGATAGGGCTCAGACCTTCGTGCAGCGACTCGACGGTATGCTGTGCGAAATAGCCAAGCTGCATGTCCTTGTGCGCCATACGGTCACCGGCAAGCAAGGCGAGTTCCCCGACCAGCGTCTTCACCAGCGTAGATTTGCCGGCACCGTTGGGGCCTAGCAGGCCGACGCGATCACCGGCCTCAAGTCCGAAGCCCACCTTGCGCAGAATGCAGACCTCACCATACCCGGCATTCGTATCGTTAAGGCGCAGCAGCGAATGCGGCAATTTCGCCGGTGCATCGAAGTTGATGCGGATCTGGCGCTCGGCGCGTACCGCCTCGGTGCCGCTGAGCTTGGCCAGACGCTTGACCCGAGATTGCGCCTGACGCGCCTTGCTGGCTTTTGCCTTGAACCGGGCGATGAAGGCCTGCAGATGTGCGCGTTCGGCCTGTTCTTTCTCAAAGGCGATCTGCTGCTGGCGCAACTGTTCGGCGCGTTGCCGCTCGAAACTTGTGTAGTCCCCGCTGTAGAGCTTGGCGCGGCCTTCATGCAGATGCAGCGTATGTGTGCTGAGGCCGTCGAGGAATTCGCGATCGTGCGAAATCATCAGCAGCATGCCGGGATACTTGAGCAACCACTGCTCCAGCCAGAGCACGGCATCAAGATCAAGATGATTGGTCGGTTCGTCCAGCAGCAGCAAGTCACTGGGCATCATCAGTGCCCGCGCCAGGTTAAGGCGTACACGCCAGCCTCCGGAGAAATCCGATACCGGCATCTGATGCGTGTCGGGATGGAAGCCCAGGCCATGCAGCAGGCGGCCTGCGCGTGCGTTGGCATCGTAGCCGTTGATCGCGGCGAGTTCCTGATGCGCCTGAGCGACAGCGTCCCAGTCCTCGCGCGCCGTCGCTGCTGCCTCGGCGCGCAGGATGGCGTGTACTTCGGTGTCACCCGACAGCACGAAGTCGATGGCGGCGTCGGGCAGCGACGGTGTTTCCTGGGCGACGCTGGCGATGCGCAGCCGAGTGGGGCGGTCCAGGTCGCCACTGTCGGGTTCGACTTCGCCCTGGATTGCCGCAAAGAGGCTGGATTTGCCGCAGCCATTGCGGCCAACGACGCCGACACGCGAGCCAGCATGCAGGGTAAGGTCAACCTCCGACAGCAGCAGGCGTTCGCCACGGCGCAGGGCGAAATTACGAAAGGCAATCATGAAGCGGACCGGAGGGCGGAAAACCGGCAATGATAGCCTGCTCAGGGTCGGGCCGTCCGCTGCGGACGGTCCGGCCGCTATCAGTACAGCACGCGGGCGCGCAGCGTGCCGGGAATCGCTGCCAGCGCGTCCTTGAGTTCGGCGGCGCGCTCTTCGGGCATGGATACATCGATGACGACGTAACCGACCTGGGGATCGGTCTGCAGATACTGGCCGTCGATGTTGACGTTCTCGCGCGAAAACAGATCGTTGATGCGCGACAGCATGCCCGGCACATTTTTGTGGATGTGCAGCAGGCGGCGGCTATGCGGATGCTCGGGCAGCGAGGCTTCGGGGAAGTTGACTGCCGACAGCGTGGAGCCGTTGTCGCTGTAGCGCACCAGCTTGCTCGCGACTTCGATCCCGATATTGTCCTGTGCTTCGAGTGTGCTGCCGCCGACATGCGGGGTCAGGATCACGTTGTCCATGCCAATCAAGGGCGAGGTGAACACATCGTCATTGCCCTTGGGCTCAACCGGAAACACGTCGACGGCAGCGCCGGACAGATGCCCGCTACGCAATGCCGCCGCGAGTGCATCGATATCCACTACCGTGCCGCGCGAGGCATTGATAAGTGCGGCACCCGGACGCATGCGCGAAATCTGTTCGGCACTCATCATCATCTGGGTAGCCGGAGTTTCGGGGACATGCAGCGATACCACGTCGGCCCGACCCAGCAGATCATTCAGGCTCAGCGCCGGGCGTGCATTGCCCAGCGCCAGCTTGGTCTCGATGTCGTGATAGATCACGCGCATGCCCAGCGCTTCGGCAAGCAGGCCAACCTGGGTGCCGATATGGCCGTAGCCGACTATGCCCAGCACCTTGTCGCGGACTTCAAAACTGCCAGCGGCCGATTTGGACCAGCCGCCGCGATGGCATTCGGCGTTCTTCTGTGGGATGCGCCGCATCAGCAGTATGGTCTCGGCGATGACGAGTTCGGCCACACTGCGCGTATTGGAATAGGGCGCATTGAATACCGGAATCCCCGCTGCCTTGGCGCCGGCCAGATCCACCTGATTCGTGCCTATGCAAAAGCAGCCGATCGCGATCAGGCGCTTGGCCTGTTCCAGCACATCCGCCGTGAGCTGAGTGCGTGAGCGTATGCCGATCAGGTGGGCGTCGGCGATGCGGCGCTTGAGCTCGTCCTCGGGCAGCGACTTGTCATGAAATTCGATCTGCGAATAACCCGCGTTCTGGAAGGTCTCGACCGCACTGCGGCTGACACCTTCGAGCAACAACACGCGGATGTCCTGTTTGGGGTAAGACGTCTTCTTCATGGTTTGATCGCGTCAGGGAATTGATGTAAGCGGCGCAGCCATGCGGTGCTGCGGCGAAACGCCACTATGCCCGTTCGCGCCAGTCTGCCGCAATGCAACACTGGACGACTAATGACATCGCTGGCAGGCTCGGCCGACCCCCTGAGACGAGCCTGTATGAACACGTCCGCCCTTGCTGCGTTGCGCCAGTCCCTGCCGGCGCTGAAACTGACTACCGAAGCCAGCGAACTTGAGCACTACGGTCGTGACTGGACCCGGCGCTGGACACCGGCGCCGCTCGCGATCGCCTGGCCGACAGATACGGCCCAGGTGCAGGGCATAGTGCAGTGGGCCAACGCACAGGCGGTCGCGCTCGTGCCTTCTGGCGGCCGCACGGGTTTGTCCGGTGGTGCGGTCGCGGCAAATGGTGAACTCGTTGTGAGCCTGGAGCGCATGAACCGGGTGCTCGCCTTCGATGCCATTGACCGCACCCTGACCGTGCAGCCGGGCATCGCACTGCAGACGGTGCAGAATGCAGCGATTGAGCACGGACTGATCTATCCCGTCGATTTCGGCGCACGCGGTTCCTGCCAGATCGGCGGCAACGTCGCGACCAATGCCGGGGGCATTCGCGTTATTCGCTATGGCAATACGCGCAACTGGATAGCCGGCCTCAAGGTCGTCACTGGTGCGGGCGATGTGCTGGATCTGAATCGCGGCCTGGTCAAGAACGCGAGCGGTTATGACCTGCGCCACCTGTTCATCGGCTCCGAAGGCACGCTCGGTATTGTGGTGGAGGCGACGCTGGCCCTGACCGACGCGCCGCCGCCTTCACAAGTGCTGCTGTTCGCGGTGCCGCATATGGATGCACTGATGCAGGTCTTCGGCGCCTGCCGCGCGCGTCTGAGCCTCAGCGCCTTTGAGTTCTTCACGGACCGCGCCCTGCATCACGTCATGGCACACGGTGCGCAGAATCCATTCGCGGAGATCGCGCCGTATTACGTGGTCACCGAATTCGATGCAGGCGACGAGGCACAGCAGAACGCAGCGCTCGCGCTGTTCGAGCATTGCCTGGAGCAGGGGTGGGTCACGGACGGTGTCGTAAGCCAGAGCGAGGCGCAGGCGCGCAGCCTTTGGCGCTTGCGTGAAGGCATTACCGAGAGCCTTGCACCGCACAAGCCCTACAAGAACGATATATCGGTACGCATCGCCGCCGTGCCGGCTTTCCTGCACGATATGCAGGCGCTGCTGAGCCGTGAATACCCGGAATTTGATGTGATCTGGTTTGGCCACATCGGCGACGGCAATCTGCACATCAACATCGTCAAACCCGAAGGCATGGACTATGCAGCGTTCATCGCCGAGTGCGAGCGTGTCACCGAGCTGCTCTGCGAGGTGCTGGTGCATCACGCCGGCAGTATCTCGGCCGAACACGGCATAGGTCTGGTCAAGAAACCGTATCTCGGCAGCGCGCGCAGCGCCGAGGAAATTGCGCTGATGCGCGGTATCCGTGCGGTCCTTGATCCCAACGGGATCATGAATCCGGGCAAGTTGTTCTAGCCAGACCGCACGCGCCATATCGCGCAATCACATATCCGTCCTGGCCTGGAACTCGCGTATAAGCTTGGCTGTTGGACTACGGAATCGCGATGAATACTGAGCAACCCCCACCGTCGCTGGACCTCGCACAGACTCGATTGCGCATCGACGCGATCGACAGGGAAATCCAGCAACTGATCGCCGAGCGTGCGCGCTGGGCCCAGCAGGTCGGCAAGGCCAAGGGCGAACTCAAGGCGGCTGTTGACTATTACCGGCCCGAGCGCGAAGCGCAGGTATTGCGCATGGTCGTGGACCGCAACGCCGGCCCACTCAGCAACGAGGAAATGGTGCGGTTGTTCCGCGAGATCATGTCCGCCTGCCTCGCGCAGCAGGAGCCCCTGAAGATCGGGTTTCTTGGTCCGGAAGGCACCTTCAGCCAGCAGGCTGTGCTCAAGCACTTCGGCCATTCGATCAAGGGTCTACCGCTGGCGACGATCGATGAGGTATTCCAGGAAGTTGCCGCGGGTAACGCCGATTTCGGCGTGGTGCCTATCGAGAACTCCAGCGAAGGCACGGTGAATTCCTCGCTGGACCTTTTTGTCACTTCGCCGCTGAAAATCTGCGGCGAAATCGAACTGCGCGTGCACCAGCATCTGTTGTCGCGCACGACACGGCTGGAGGAGATCGAACGCGTCTATTCGCATCCGCAATCGCTGGGCCAGTGCAAGGCCTGGCTGCGGGCAAACCTGCCCAGAGCCGAACGCATTCCGGTATCGAGCAATGCCGAAGCCGCACGCCGTGCGCGCAACGCGGACGATGCTGCGGCAATCGCCGGCGAAACTGCGGCGCATATTTACGGCCTCAAGGTTCTCGCGCGGCAGATCGAGGACCGTCCTGACAATACCACGCGCTTTTTTGTGATCGGCCGGGAGCTGTTTCCCGCCTCGGGTCACGACAAGACTTCGCTGCTGATGTCGGTCAGAGACAGGCCCGGCGCGCTGTACGAACTGCTGACACCGTTTGCTGATCAGGGGCTGTCCATGACCAAGATCGAGTCGCGGCCGGCACGGACGGGAAAATGGGAATATGTATTCTTTATCGAGATTGAGGGGCATGTGGAAGATCCGCGCATCAGTGCGGCGATAGACCAGGCGAGGGTGCGGGCGGCCGAAGTGAAGGTGCTGGGCTCCTATCCGGTGGCCTTGTTATGAGCTGGGATATCGCTGGCCTCGCCAATGCCGCAACGGCGAAATTGCGGGCTTATGATCCGGGTCACGACTTGCCGGCGTTGCGGCATCAGCATGGCGAGCGCCTGATCGAGCTCGGTTCCAACGAAACCTCGCTGGGTGCGAGTCCTGCCGTTGCGGCGGCCATCACCGCAGCACTGCCGGATATTTATCGCTATCCCGATCCCAAGGGCGGTGCACTCAAGTGCGCGCTGGCCGCACACCTCGCCGTCGAGCCGGCGCAGATCGCGCTCGGCAATGGTTCGCATGAGCTGCTCATGCTGCTCGCGCAGTGTTTCGCCGATGCCAAGACCTCGGTGGTCTATTCGCAATATGGCTTCGCGGTTTTTTCCATTGCTACCGCAGCGGCTGGCGCACAAGCGGTGTGTGTGCCCGCCTTGCCGGCAGATCATCCCAGCGCGCCGCTGGGGCATGACCTCGATGCGATGGCCGCTGCGGTAAGGCCTGATACGCGGCTGTTATACGTCGCCAATCCGAACAATCCGACCGGAACCTGGTTCGATGACGCGGCGCTGGACCGCTTCCTGCAGCGACTGCCGGCACATCTTGTCGTCGTCGTCGACGAGGCGTATGCGGAATACGTGACGACGCCCGGTACCGGTTCGGCCGTGCGCCTGTTGCGCAATGGCGGACGACAGCAGCCGAATCTGATCGTCACTCGTACGTTTTCCAAAGCCTATGCGCTGGCTGGATTGCGCGTTGGTTATGCAGTGGGCTCGGTTGGGGCCATCGCCGTGGTCGAGCGCCTGCGAGAGTCGTTCAATGTCAACAGCCTCGCTCTGGTTGCTGCCGAAGCGGCCCTGGCCGACGTGGCGCATGCGCAGCGTATTCGGGATCACACGGCGATCGAGCGCGAGTGGCTGGCGGATCGGCTACGCGCGCTTGGCTTGCGTGTGTTTCCGTCGCAGACCAATTTTCTGCTGGTCGATTTCGGGCGCGAAGCAGGCGAAATCGAAACCCAGCTGTTCCGCCACGCCGTCGTGGTAAGGCCCATGGCCGGCTACGGTCTGCCGACCTGTCTGCGTATCAGTATCGGCACGCGTGCGGAAAGTGAACGCCTGCTGGAGGCGCTGGCATGAGCGGCAGTAACGAAACCTGGCTCAGTACACGCGGCACTGCGCTGGCGGGTGAATTGCGCGTACCTGGCGACAAGTCGATCTCGCATCGCGCAGTGATGTTCGCCGCGTTGGCCGATGGCACTTCAAGCGTCAGCGGCTTTCTTGAAGGTGAAGACACGCGCGCGACCGTCCGCGCCTTCGCGACCATGGGCGTGCGCATCGAGCAACCCAGTGCCAGCGAGCGCATCGTGCATGGTGTTGGCCTGCACGGACTCAGCCCACCCGCTACGCTGATCGATTGTGGCAATGCGGGCACGGGCATGCGCTTGCTTACGGGCATTCTGGCGGGGCAGCGCTTCGACAGCCGGTTGACCGGTGACGAATCCCTGTCACGCCGGCCCATGCGCCGTGTCATCGAGCCGCTGGCGCGCATGGGCGCGCAGATCGACGCCCAGGAAGGTGGGCTGCCACCGCTGCAAGTGCATGGCGGGCGAATCCTGAGCGGCGTTGATTATGCGTTGCCGATTGCCAGTGCCCAGGTCAAATCCGCCGTGCTGCTTGCCGGTCTCTACGCGCGCGGCGAGACGGTCGTGCGTGAGCCGCATCCGACGCGCGACTATACCGAGCGCATGCTCGCCGCATTTGGATGGCCAATTGCATTCTCCGCGGGGCAGGCGAGGCTTTCGGGCGGCCATCAGATGTGTGCGACGAATGTCGTCGTGCCGGCGGATTTCTCATCGGCCGCGTTCTTTCTCGTTGCCGCGAGCCTGGTGCCGGGTTCGGACCTGCTGCTGCGCGAGGTCGGCATCAATCCGCGGCGCACCGGTTTGCTGGCGGCGCTCAGGCTGATGGGCGCCGACATCACGCTGGAATCTCCGCGTGAACTGGGTGGTGAAGCGGTCGCCGATCTGCGTGTCCGCCATGCGCGGCTGCAGGGTATCGCGGTGCCGGAGGCCCTGGTTCCGGACATGATCGACGAGTTTCCCATTTTGTTCGTGGCCGCTGCAGCGGCAGCGGGAACGACCCGCGTGACCGGTGTTGCCGAGCTGCGCGTCAAGGAATCCGACCGTATCGCAGTCATGGCACGTGGTCTGCGCCGACTTGGTATTGCGATCGAGGAAACACCCGATGGTGCCATCATCGAAGGCGGTCGCCTTGGGGCAGGCACGGTGGACAGTGCGGGGGACCACCGCTGCGCCATGAGTTTCGCCGTCGCCGGCCTCGTTGCTGACGGCGAGATCCAAATCGGCGACTGCGCCAATGTGGCGACTTCATTCCCGGGTTTTGTCGAACTTGCCAACAGCTGCGGATTTCGCCTGAGCTGACGGCGTGCCTACAGATCCTGGACGTCTTTCAGCGATCTGAGCTGTTTCGCTGGGCCAGCCGATAAGCGTGGACTTTGCCCGGAATGCGAGGTGCGGCGGCATCCTCGCCGGGCACGCGGTCTGCCGTTCTTGCTGGTGGCCGATGGACAGCGGGTCCGGACAACCGGTAGCTGCCGGAACGGACCCCATTGCCGGCTCGTCGCTTGGTTGCACAGCTTGCGCACTATCGACCGTCTCATGATCCGCTACAGCGGCCTGTCACCATTGAATGGCCTTATGAGGCGCGCTTGCGAGTCCTCGTACAGGCACTCAATCAGGCTTTCCTTCGAAAAGGAATACTGCATGAAAAAAATGATCATGCTTTGCATGGCAGCGGCGGCCGTGGGCGTCGTTACGGCCAACGCGGCGACCTATGTGGATCTGCCTATCACCAACGCCAGGGACCACGCATTCAACGGCAATCTGCTCTACGTCACCAGCGGCAACCAGCTGCATCGCTTCGACCTTTCCACTTGTACGCATTATTCACCGTTGACACTGGGGCAGCGCCTGCTCGGAGTGGAAGCATCGCCGGATGGACGCTATTTGGCTGTTGCAAACGGTGCCGTCATCAACGGAAACGTTCAGGTATTTCTGTTTGACAGGTTCGGCCAGCGCGCACCTCGCACGATTTCCTATCCTGCCGCGTTCGGCGAAAGCGGTAGCTACATGGTGTCCTGGGAAGGCAGTTCGAGCCTGTTGATCAGCGGTACCTACGCGGGTTCAGGTTGGACCCCGCTGCGACGCTACAATGTTCTGACCGGTGCGCTGGCTCAGGTTCGCTCCGTGACCCAGAACACGATGCTCGCCGCCAGCGCCAACGGTCAGGCAACAGCGCTGGCGGAATCAAACATCAGCAGTGGCCCTGTACATGTACTGGATGCAGCCAGCAGCACTGTCGGTGCATCGGTCAACACGAACTGGTTTGTGTTCGAGGTCGCGGTGAACAGCGACGCAAGCCGTCTGATCGTGCCTACCTACAGCGGCACGTTTGTCTACCAGCGCCAGGGCACCAGTCTGTCCCAAACCGGAACGATAGGTGCGTATGCGGACTATGGCCCGGTGGCCGCTGCATTTTCGCCCGACGGTAGCCGTATCGTTACCGCGAGTTATGCCTGGACTCCAAACCCCACGCGGCAGGGAATTCTTCTGTACGACGCACAGACGCTTGCGCGAATTTCGACTATCGACCCTTACCCGTTCAGCTGGACCGGAAACTACGCGCTGGGTGCCGGGCGGCTGACCTTGTCGCACGACGGCAACTGGCTGGCCGCCACGCTCAATGATCGCGTTCGCCTTTACGACGTCCATGCCGAACTTGGTGACCCCGGTCGCGCACCTTCGGGCTGCACCAGGGCCGTACCCAGCTTCGACGATTACGCCGACGAGCGCGCGCTGCAGCAGCAGGTCGATCGTGCTGCACCGCGTACGGTAGACGCGTATGGCCGTTTCGTGGATCCAGCGGCGAAGTAGAACTGGTCAGTGCCCAGTAGAACGCGGCGACGGCGCTTGCCGTCGCCGCTGCCCCACCGGTCGTGCGTGTACGGATGCAGGAAAAGGGGTGGATGTAGTCGGTTAGGGGATCTGAACGCGGCTTCCCGGCCAATCCGGCCTGATCTTGCCGCCTCGAAATCCGCAGAAACGCACCATCCGAGCGTGGTGCAGCCGCTGTCATCGGGGCACTATCGTGTCGTGACCGATGCGTCGAGGACGTAACTCCTCGGCGCAGTGCAAAACGCGAGTACCTGTCGACAGGCCTTGGCTGTGGCTGATCTTCGGACAGGATAGATCGCTTGCGAGCACGGTCGGTATCGGCGGCCACGAGGTGATTGGGACATGAGTTTGCTACGCATCGGGGCGCTGATCCTCGCACTGTCGGCAACGCTGCGTTCGCCGGCCCCGGCCGCGAAGGAAATCAGCGGCATCCTGTCAGCCCGGCCGGCGACATCGGTCGCGACGCCGGTGTCTGCAGGCCGGCATCACCTCAAGGCAGGAACGACGCTGTATGTACCGGAGACGATTCCGGCCGATGCAGCGGCGCCCTTCCTGCTGCTGCTCCATGGCGGCGGCGGCACGGGCGAGAACATGATCCGCAAGTTCAAACGCCAGGCGGACCGTCACGGCATCATCCTGCTGGCACCTGATGCGGCAGGGCCTACCTGGGACGTGGCACTGTCGATGACGGGCAATCCCTGGACGCAACCAAGTTTCGGTAGGGACGTGCTGCGTATCGATGCCGTACTCAAGGACGCATTCGCGCGCGTGAATGTGGATCCACAGCGTGTCGCGGTCGCCGGCTTTTCCGACGGCGCCAGCAATGCCTTGTCGATAGGTGTTCACAATGCTGCATTGTTCCATGACACGCTGGCTTTTTCCGCCGGTGGCATGGTTCCACACCGGGGCGGGCCGCCGGGCCGGGTATTGTTCATCCATGGAGCCAAGGATCCGGTTTTGCCGATAACAACCATGCGCGACTCGCTGGCACCTACGCTGCGCGCGGCAGGTTTTGCTGTGACGTTCGTGACCTTCGATGGTGGGCACGAACTGCCGGACCGGGTGGTGGAGCAGGCCATAGCCTGGTGGCTGGGACTGTAGCCTTGTCGGGAGTGCGGACAGCCCATTCTCCGGCCCGCTCGATCAATCATGCGGCCGCAGTAGAAGGGGTGTGAGAAATGCAGGCTAGCGAACACCCTGGCTGACGAACACGGTCACGGGGTCAATACCCCTCAAGCGCTACCAATCGAAAGTAGAGATTGGCATTCCTGCCACCGATGTTGGAGGCCGCCGGCGGCAGCCTGGCGGAAGTTATCAGTCAAAGCCAGCCCGAAAAAGCACGTCGCTCAGGGAAACGTAGATCGACGCAAACTGCGTGGCGGGTGTGCCGAACCCCATGTTGCTGTAGTAAAGGTATTTCCGCGTTCCCATGGCATTGGCTTGCGCAAGGAAATCTGGTGCCGAGTTGGCCACGCCCAATGCTTCGTAGTAGAAACGGTCGGAGCGTGCGTTGTTTTTCACGTACAGGGATCTGCTGGCGAGTGAGGGAGAATTGAAGATCAGGTCTCCACTGTAGCGATAGCCCAAGCGGCCTTGCGTGCCCGCCTGCGAGAGAAATGCAGTCACATCCGGCGATGTGTTGCGGGTTTCGTACTGAAACGTCTCACTGACGGCGCTGTTCTTCACGAACAGCGACGAGAATACGAAGCTGCCGCCGACGGCTGGAAATCCGACATTTCCCATGAAGGCGTAGCCTTGCGCTCCCTGCGTGTTCACTTGAGTCAGGAAATCTGCCTCAGTCAAAGCTGTCGGCAGCTCACGATAGGCAAAGGTATCGTTGCCGCTGTAATTGACGAGCAGGGAATCGCTCACGCTGTAGTCGCCGAGGTAGAGGAATCCGGCCGCACCTTGGGTATTGAGCTGGGTGACTAGCGCCGCGGCTGATGCAGGTCTTGCGATCGACTGATAGGTAGCAGTCACATTGGACGAAACCGCACGCCCATAGATAGAGACGGTGCTCGAGAATACGTAGTTGCCGCCGTACAAGAAGCGCTGGGCGCCTTCGGAGTTGGCCTGATTGATCAGCCCTGCGACAGTTGGTTCGTAGGGCAACACCCGATAGTCATAGGTGCTGTCTTGCAGAGGGACGTGATTGGTCAGTGATTGGGCTTGGGCGATAGTCGCAAAAAAGGTCAATGCCAACGATACGGCGCATGACCGGATGATGCCTCGCCCTGAACATACTGGGCTTGCCACTTCGTAAGCTCTTTTGCCCAACGATCCAAATTCTTTCACTGCGAGATCCTCTACCACTTCATCGAATGCACTCCTTTCTGGAGAGCGAGCCGGGATGGTACCCAAAGGCACTGCAGCAATCGCCACCGCTTGGTAACGGATCGATAACGAACCGGATTCCGCGATGCTCTTTGCAGCGCAAGAAAGGGTGTCGCAGCGCACGCGGCCATCTCGAAGCTGTCATTGTAGCCGTGCCAGTTCTTAAACCCGGAAAGGCCGCCAGAAACTGGAATTCTGGCGGCCCCTGCACCATGGTTGGCTGGAGCTGGGTTCAATCAATACTCCAGCCCATCGGTGAACAGGCCGTCGCCCTTCAGGCGCGCGATCGAGTAGTCGAAATCCTGGACTCCGCCGGGAAGATTCTGCGCCCAGAGGCGTGCGCCGGCCAGCAGTATGCGGCCGTGATCCAGCGTCAGCCCGGCGCTTTGGTGATTCGTCGGTTGTCCTGAGCCAGCGTTCGGGAAGGTGATCAGGCTGATGGACGAACTGCCACCGCCGAAACCGGTCGCAAACTGGGTGTCGGGTTGCCCGGAGGCCGATAGCTGCACTACCCATTGCACGCGGGCCGGGTCTGCGGCCAGGGGCTGCGCCGAGGTCGTACCCGCGATCAGTATGCGCCCGTCGCTGTGCACCGCCATGTCGCTCAGCTGCAGGTCGCTGAGTATGGAATTGTATATATTGACTCCGCTGCCGAAGCCGGCAACATAGCTGCCGTTCGGGTTGATGCGGGTAACCAGGTAGTTGTTGCTGATATTGCCCGATACATTGCGCTGCACTTCTCCCGCGATCAGGATATTGCCGTCCGGGGTTGCCGCAAGTGAACGGGCGCGGTCTTCGTTGTCGCCGCCCAGGTTGTATCCGATGGTGCGCTTGCTCTGGATGCGTTGTGATCCCGGACAGGCAGCTGTCGAGGGGCAGAACGTCGAGTCGTCGGCTCCGTTCAGCGCGCTGATCTTCGCGATAGCGAAATCAGTGCCGGATTCGTCGACTGCGAAGCCGGCGATATACAAGGAGTTGCCAAGCAGGAGGATAGCCTGCGCGCCATCGGGATCGCCTCCGGGCGTGTTGTCGTCGAGGTCGAATGCGATGGTGCGGCGTCCACTGCCGGCGAAGGTACTCAGCGGCGTGGCATCCGCGCTGGCAAGTTTCATCACGAGAAAGTCGTAGTCGTTAGTGCTGAATTGCACCTGCCCGGCCACATAGATCTGGCCTGCGCCGTCGGTCGTCACGGCAGAAAGCGTGTCGGTGCCGCTGGCCACGACATCGATCGGGATGCTGCGGCAGCCGCTGGACGAAATATTGGTGTCCGGGAAACCACTCAGGTTGTAGCGGCAGACCACCGGGTCGTAATCGAACAGCGTGCCACCGGGTTTGTTGCCGTAGCCGACGACCACGATGCGGTTGACTGCATCCAAAGTGACGCCAGTTACTACCCGTAGCGGTGCGGTGCGTGCGATCTTGCCGCTGACGCCAAACGAGGTATCGAGCGAGCCGTCGGGTTTGAAGGCAGCCATGCCGACGGCACCCCCGTCGACATAGCCGACCACGATATAGCGGCCGCTACGTGGATCGACGACGACGCGATGCGCGAAATCGCCCTTGACCGTTGTGATGTCAAAAGCAACTGCCTGCAAACCGTCGCCGCTAAAACTCGAGTCCGTATCGCCCTCGCGGGCTGAGGCACTGGCGCAAACTGCCAGCAGCAAGGCTGCGCAGAAGGTGTAAGTCAGTTTCATGAGACAGCTCCCCTGTATTCCGTCGTATTGTGCTGCTGTTGAAACCGTAATTCACGCAGAATGGTGCGAAACCCTGACAGGGTTGATCAGACTGCATTGATCGCTCAGCTTGCAGCGGTCAGTCGCCACAACAGCGAGTTCTGTGCCAAATGCAGCAGGGCACGAGGTAGCGGCAGCAACGGCCGCGCGGTCGCGGCCGGCACGTTCAATCGGCGCAAGGTCGGCTGTACCTCTCGGCACACGTCGCCGGGTGCAGTGCGGCCGGCAGAAACCGGCCGGTCCTGCATCAGGGACGCGGTGGCGAGCGCGTTTTCCGGCAGCGGGAACATCATGTGCGTGTATTCATTCCAGCTGATCTCAACAAACAAGAAGCGGACGCTCGAGGCGAGACTCCGCAGGCCGGGCTGTGCGCTCCTTCACCGGCCACGGCCACCAGAAACGCCGATTCCGGCGGTCCCGGGCATCTGCGGATTGGAGCCAGGGATTCCTAGTATTCCAGCCCGTCGCTAAACAGGCTGTCGCCCTTCAGGCGCACGAGCGCGTAGTCATAGTCCCGCACTCCGCCAGCCAGATTCTGGGCCCAGAGCCTGGCTCCGGCCAGCAGAATACGGCCGTGGTCGAGGGTGATTCTTCCGCTCTCGTGGTTCGTCGGCTGTCCCGACCCTGCATTCGGGAAGGTGATCAGGGCGACGGACGAGCTGCCACCGCCGAAGGCGGTTGCAAACTGGTTGTCAGGCTGGCCGGAAGCCGACAGTTGCACGACCCATTGCAAGCGGACCGGGTCTGTGGCCAGAGGCTGCGAGGACGACGTACCCGCTATCAGGATGCGGCCGTCGCTTTGTACGGCGATGTCCGTCAGAAGAAGGTCGGAAAAAATTGAATTGTATATACTTGAACCGCTGCCGAAGCCGCTGGCTGGACTTCCGTTGGGGGCAATCCGGGCTATCAGATAGTTGTTGCTGACCGCGCCGGATACCGAGCGCTCGACCTCACCGGCGATCAGGATATTGCCCTCGGGCGTTGCCGCCAGCGCGCGTGCGCGGTCCTGGTTGTCGCCTCCCAGGTTATACCCGATCGTACGTCGGCCCTGGGTGCGCTGCGATCCCGGACAGATCAGCGTACTCGAACAGAAAGACGTGTCTTCTGCTCCGTTCAGTGCACTGATTTTCGCGATGGCGAAGTCGTTGCCAGCTTCATCGGCGGCGTAACCGGCGATGTAAAGTGAACTGCCAACCAGAAGTATCGCTTCGGCGCCGTCAACATCTCCGCCGGGCTGGCTCAGGTCCAGGTCAAACTCGATGTAGCGCCGGCCAGTGCCAGCGAACGTACTCAGCGGCGCCGCGTCGGGACTCGCGAGCTTCATCACGAGGAAGTCGTAGTCGTTTGTACTGATCTGCACTTGTCCGGCGACATAAATCTGGCCAGCGCCATCGGTGGTGACCGCGGAGAGCGTGTCAGAGCCATTGGCCAGCGCATCGACCGGGATGCTGCGGCAGCCGCTGGGCGAGATGCCAGCATCCGGAAATCCGCCGAGGTCATATCGGCACACCACAGGATCGAAGTCGAGTGAAGTCCCGCCTGGCTTGCGGCCGTAGCCGATCACGACGATACGACCAACCACATCCAATGTGACATCGGTAACGGCCTGGAACGGAGCGCCGCGGGCAATCTTGCCGCTTGCTCCGAACGAAGTATCTGGGGTGCCATCGGGCTTGAATGCCGCCATGCCGACAGCGCCGTTATCGAGATGGCCGACCAGAATATAGCGGCCGGTACGCGGATCGACGACGACTCGCCGGCCGAAGTCGCTCTTGGCGGTCGTGATGTCGAAGGCGACCGTCTGCAGACCGTCTCCGCTGAAGCGTGAATCCGTATCGCCTTCCCGGGCAGCGGCGCCGGTCGCGGCCAATATCAGGCTTGCAGCACAGAGGTAGTGAGTGATGGTCATGCGGTATTTCCCGGTGCAGCAAGTTCGGTTGCTGCTTCCGGGATGAACTAACGTTAACGAGCGCGCGATAGTGACATTCGCCACGTTTGTGTCGGATTAGCGGTTACAGCTGGATAGGCCAAAAAAAACGACCGGCCTGAGCCGGTCGTTTTTTTATTGCCGTGGCGCTCTGTCGAGCACCCCGCTGTCTGCACTTACGGCGTGAAGCTGCCCGTCAGGCTGGCACCCGAATAGGCGGCGTAACCGTTGAGCATCACGTAGTAAGTCCCCGCCTGCGCGGTCGTGATGTTGCAGGTCTCGTTGTTACCGCCCAGGAACGGACGGCAGTCGTAGCTGCTCAGGGTCGGCGCGGAACCGAACTTGACATACATGTCCGCATCACCCGTGCCACCGCTCAGGACGAACTTGAGGTTGGTCGCACCGGCCGGCACAGCCAAGGTGAAGGTCTGGGTCGCGTTGAGCGCACCCGACAGACCCGTGCGCGGCACACCGTTCTGCAGAGCGCTGCCGCCGCCGCCGGTGGTGTAGCTGCCGGTCAGGCTGGCGCCCGAGAACGTGGCATAGGCACGTACCAGCACGTGGTAGGTACCGGCCTGGGCCGTGGCGATGTTGCAGGTTTCGGCATTGGTCGAACCATCCGACTTGCAGTCATAGGTCGTCGTCGTCGGCGCGGAACCGAACTTCACATACAGGTCCGCATCACCCGTGCCACCGCTGGTGACGAACTTCAGACCGGTTGCACCCGCTGGCACCACCATGGTGTAGGCCAGGTTCACACCCGTTGCTGCGGCGAGTCCGGTCTTGGCCACACCGTTCTGCAGCACCGTATCCGTCGGCGGCGCGGTCACCGTGACCGAGCTCGACTTGGTGTTGCTCGCACCACCGTTGTCGGTCACGGTCAGGGTGACCGTATAGGTGCCGGCGGCTGTATAGGTCTTGCTCGGATTGGTCGCGGTCGAGGTGGTGCTGTCGCCGAAGTTCCAGCTGCGCGAAGCAATGGTGCCGTCGGAATCGGTCGAGGTGTCGGTGAAGTTCGCGGTCAGGCCGCTGACACTGGAGGTGAAGTTCGCCACCGGTGCCACATTGCCCGGACCGCTGCTGACCGTGACCGAGGAGGTCTTGGTATTGGCCGCACCCGCGTTGTCCGTCACCGTCAGCGTGACCGTATAGGTACCGGCCGCGGCGTAGGTCTTGGTGGGATTGGTTGCGGTCGAGGTGGAGCCGTCGCCGAAACTCCAGCTGCGCGAGGCGATGGTGCCGTCGCTGTCGGTCGAGGAGTCGGTGAAGTTGACCGTAAGGCCGCTGGTTGTGGTGCTGAAATTCGCCACTGGCGGTGCGTTGCCGCCGCCGCCGAAGTTGCCGGTTGCGGCCAGCGCGTACTTCTGCGGGCCGGTCGGCACGTTGATGCCACGTACACGCACCGTATACGTGCCCGCGGCCGGATTGGCGAAGCTGATGCGGTGCACGTTGTTGCGGTTGTCGTAATTGGTCGTCGTCGTGCTCTGGCTGGGGTTGGCGTTGGTGACGCTGACGCCGGCCGGCAGCTTCTGTGTCCACACATCGCCGTTGGGCGCGACGACTTCCAGTCGCAGCGCATTGACCAGCGCCGGGTTGGCGCCGACCGAAGCGGCGGCGTCAGTCCAGGTCAGTGCAATGTTCAGCGGCGTGCCGGCCGTCACCGTCAAGGTGTGGTTGTCCTGGCCGCCGGTCGACAGGCCAGTGGCGGCATCGTGGATGTACAGGCGGTTGGTATCGCCGTTGAAGTACAGCGAGTCGTCCAGCAGTACGCGGCCCCAGCCTTGGGACTGACCCGGCGACGTGCCTGCACCCGTGCCGGTCATCGGCATGGCGCCAGCGATAAGTATCGACTTGATCAGCGCGCCCGAGGGATTCGCGATCGCATTGGCCGCGACCTTCTGGCCGGTGGGATAGAAACCGCGCTGCAGGTATTCGCGCACGAGCGCAGCGAGGCCGGCGGCGGTCGGCGTAGCCATCGAGGTGCCGCTCATCGTGGCGGTGCCGCAGGCGTTGCGTCCGGCGGAAACGATGCTCGAACCCTGTGCCGTAATGTCCGGCTTGGTGCGACTGTCGTTGGTCGGGCCACGCGAGGAGAAGCTCGCCATGGCGTTGGCCGCGGTGCCGCGGCTGGTTGCGCCGACGGTGATGACGTTCTTCGCGTTGCCCGGGCTGCCGACGTTATAGCCGGCGGGAGCGATGCTGGCGTCATTGCCTGCAGCAAACAGCAGCACCAGGTCGTTCCTGTCGCGCGTGACATTGTCGGCGTCGCGCGACTGCGAGTCGTAAGTCACCGTACAGCCGGCAATATAGTTGCCGAACTGGTCTACGCAGCCGCCGCCCCAGGAGTTGCTGTGCAGGCGCGCACCGTTGGTATAGGCCGTGTTGGCCGCGTGATACGGGTTGCCGCCCTGACTGTTGAGGTAGGCCAGGTCAGAGCCGGTCTCCTGCATCACCAGCTTGGCGCCGGGGGCCGTGCCATCGAGATCTGTATGTCCGCCCGGGGTGGTGAAGTTGGTGCAGTCGACGGGGGTAGCCGGATTCTGGCCGAGGATGGAGCCAGCGACATGGGTGCCGTGACCGTGCGGGTCGGTCGGCGTATTGCCGGTGAGGCCGGACCACTTGTAATAGGCGATGACCTTGCGCGCGGCATTGTTCGGCGCGGCGATGGCCGCACAGCTCGCACCCGTGGTGCAGTTGCTCACCGGCGGTGCCTGCGCAGCATCGTTGAAGGCGCAGTTGGCGATATGCAGACCGGTATCGAGTTCGCCGATGATCTGGCCGCAACCATAGAGGCCGCGGTCGAAGACCGGGCGCAGTGGCGACGGGCTGTTGACGTTGCTCTGATGCAGCCAGTCAGCCTGCGAATTCATCAGGCGCATGGGCCAGCGGAAGCCGATGGCAGCGACATTGGGGTCGGCGGCCAGTTGTTCCACGGCGGCGCGTAGCGTGGCGCGCTCAAAGCGGGCAACCACGCGGGTATCCGTGCCGGCTGTGATCGTGTTGACGAAACTCAGCCCCGGCGCGCTCATGACTGCTGATTCGACGCTGGCCCGGTCACCGGCGCTGTGCATGCTGACCACGAGCTCGGTTACCCCGGCGCGCTCGGCAATATTCTGGCCCTTGATTTCGTTGGCCAGGTTCAGGTCGACCTTGAAGGCCGGCAGGAAAGGTCCGCTCCAGAGCTGGCCTTCGATCGGGCTGATGCGTGCCCCGTTGGACTTGGCGCGCACGATATAGGCGTAGTGAGGCGCATAGCCCAGGATGTGATAACTCGCCTCGACGGCGGCGCGGCGCTGATCGGTAATCGGGCCGTCGAACTTGATCAGGCGCAGCGGCGAGTTCTTGAACGAATCCAGCTTGGCCAGTGCGGCGAGATCCTGATTGGCAAGCGTAATGGCGCCGGAGCAGACGTTCTGTTCGGCACTGGAGAACGAGACCATGCAACGCTCGGAAGTGTCGTTGCGCGAGTTGTCGGAACCACCAACGGTAGTACGGCTGTTGTCGGTAGCCATTACTGACGCCGACAGCGCAATACCAATACCGATAAACAAAGATGTACGCATTTCGGAATTTCCTTAGTAGCGGCAACTGCTGCCCTGCTCGCGCCGGACCCCCGTGCGGCGAAACAGTGGCTAGAGTGACGACGCGCAGGTGCGAGTCCCGGGTCGTCGTAGATGACTGAATGCCGGCGGGTGGACTCATTGCTGCCGGATAGCCGGCGTCTGGTTGCGAATGGGTCTGCAGGTTGCGGGCACGCAGCGAATGCGGCGTTAAGGTGAATGAGCGTACTAGCGGTGGTGCACCTCCCCGATCAGGCGGGCAGCGGTGTTGGGCGCCCGTTTCCCACGAACACCCGACGGCGTCGGGCATCGTCGGCCACGCCTCCCCGCGCGGCCATTGCTACCTACACGTCACGCGATGCCTGAGGAACTCAGGGCGGGGCCACTGACGTCGGCTACAGGTTGTGCGCAACCTAGTTCGACGATTGGCGGCCCCTATGGCAACGCTGACAGCGCAACAGCATGTCTGGACATGTCATGCCCGACCTTGCGTGATTTCTCAAAAATTTATTTGCTGTCGGATTTTGTGCGCCGGTCGACACAAATAATTTTCAAGTCTTTGATTTAAAAGGAATGCGTGCCGCGGGTGGCATAACTCCGGCTACGCAGGCGTATGCGGCCTGAGCTGTGGCAGGCCGCTTACGGCGCCTCTTGGGGGCCACTGGATGCTCAGGTTGAGGCGAAACCGGCCCGCCGTCGTGTGATGAGGAAGGCCGCAATCAGGCTTTCGGCGACGCCGAGCACGAACACCGTTGCTGCCATGACAGCGCCTTGTAACGGCCGGTTGTAGAAAAACGGCCGCATCGCCTCGAGCTCCTCTAGCTGTGCGCTGATGTTCGCAGCCGGTGCGCCAGAGCCACGGATCTGCTCGGCGTAGTACGTGATCAGCGCCTCGGGCAGGGTGTCCCCGACCAGGGTATAGAACAGCCAGGTCGCCAGCCCGAAAACCAGGCCGGCCACGGCGGACACGCCGACACCTACGGCAAGCGCCTGGCCATAACGCAAGCCACGTCCGCGCTCCACCTCATGACGCATCGCAAAATAAGTCGCCGTCAGGCACAGCAGCATGCTGGTGTAACCGACGATTTCCCCGATCTTCATCCACTCGGGTTTGGCGCCGAATAGGAAATAGGGGGCGAACAGCAATACGCTGATGAGTCCGCCACTGGTAAGGCCGTATCGCAGCAAAGCAGGCATGTTCTGGCTCCGGGTTGAGGTGATCCCAGGCTAGTGCTGTGAGGGTGGCTGCTGCCATCACCTGATCGGGGGATTTTCGGGTGAGCCTTGCTGTCGCGTTCAGGCCAGGCCGCGCTCCCGCGCGACCTTGAGCGCTTCGACACGCCGGCCGACGCCGAGTTTGGCGTAAACATTGGCCAGATGCGTTTTCACCGTGTTTTCCGACAGCGTCAGCTCGCGTGCGATTTGCTTGTTGGTAAGTCCGCTTACGAGATGACGTAGGACTTGCTGCTCGCGCGGGCTGAGTCCGTCGACCCCGGGTTCGGGAGCGGAGAGCCGGCTATCGGCGCCGGAAAACGGCGCGCAGGAGAACGGCGTGGTCGCCGAAGGCGCCGTCTCCGCTGCACGCGGTGGCGGCGCGGTGGTGGCATCGTCCTTGCGTCTGGACTCGGCACTGCTTGCCTCGCGTCGGTATCGGGCAAGCTGCAGACCAGCCGTCATGGCGACTATGGCGATAGCGGCCCCGACGAGTTCGCGGCCCCAGCCCAGATGGATGGGCGCGAGCTGGATGATCCACAGGCAACACAGCAGCGCGGCAGCAAGCGCACCGTAGGCGAGGGCGGTCAGTACAAGGCGCTGCGGCATACGGTGCGAATAGTAACTGAGCAGCCCGGCGCAGTGGCTGGGTTTGCCGGATGCAGAGCCGTTGCCGGCATATGTCATACATTCATTGCTGGTCACGAGGGATAGCGGGCTTGCCGTGTTCGCCTGTTGGCGTGGCCGGAGCCGCCAAAGCCGAGGACGGACGTGGGATGGCGTAGCGGATATCTGGCGCCGTACCCAGTGGTTTTTCCTCTTGTATCTTTTGTTGACAATCAGGCCTCGCATCCGGGAGCGTACTGATCTATCCTCAGGGCCAGCAGTCGACCATCTGTCTCACCGATCGGTAAGGCTGCGAGTTGTAGCCGTTTGCTTCGATTGCATCGTGAACTCTCAGGGGGGTTCTGCATGTTCATAGCACCTTCCGGTCCGCAGCTGGAACCGGAGATGGCCTTTGCATTGCCATCTGATTTGTTGGCTCCGGCGGCTTTTGCCGGACTGCATTCCCCGCCCCAGAGTTTTCCCGCAATAGCGGCGCCCGTGCGTCGACCTCGCCAGACAACAACACGATTATCGCACTGGTGGTGGTAGTCCACGTGTGCACAATGGTACTGTCGGACCGTGCCGGGCAACTAAGCGAAGTGGCCATGGCGCTCAGTCGAACAGCTGAGCGCTGCGGCAGGGTTTGCCTGGCACGTTGACGGTTGATTGCAAGTCTGCAATTGCTTCGAATTTCTCCCGCCACACAACCTAACCTGGGGACATGAACATGGCAAAGATAAACCTTGATCCACTGCGTAATCTCGACGGATACATCGCCGCGGCCCTGGTGGACGGAGACAGCGGCATGATGCTGGCCGGTGATGGTACGGCGGTCAACCTGGAAGTCGCCGCGGCGGGCAATACCGAAGTGATCCGCGCCAAGCGCCGCGTCGCCGCCAGCCTCAAGCTCAACGACACCATCGAGGACATACTGATCAGCCTGGGCAAGCAGTATCACTTGCTCCGTCCGCTGGAGAGCAACCAGAAGCTGTTCCTCTATGTCGTGCTTGATCGTGGCAAGGCCAATCTGGCGATGGCCCGCCATGAGCTTCGCAGCTTCGAGAAATCGCTGGACTTCTCCTGATTCATGCGGTGCGGCGGGCAGCTGGCTCGCCGCACGCCTTTCCCCCGGATTTTTCGCCCTGCGAAGGGTTCCGGTGCATAGTGATCTTTGCACTATCGACCCACCGAGCAGCATGCCCGCCCGGGCAATGGCTGGCTTCAGGCCCGCCAGCGGAGGGCTCCTGCGCCTACGCGGTTCGACATCATGGCACACGAGATCGTCAGTGCATTCGGCCGGGCGGGTATGGCCCTGTGCAGAACCCTGGTCGAAATGCTGGACGAACATTTCAGCCACCACACCGAGCGTCGTGGCTGCGGTTTCACCCAGGCCACCCGCCACCTGGCGACTTTCATCAACACACCACGCGACCCGGTTCAGGCCAGCGAGCTGGGATTGTTCGCCAACTGGCCCAAGGCCGACACCGAACAACTCGCCGCACGTCTGCTCGATGCCGGCTGGCCTTGGGGCTGGAGGGCGCTGGACGAGGCCGACGAACAGATTACGTCGGGTGCCGGGCATGCCGCCCTGCAGCAGGAGCTGCGAACGCTGCGGCCGCGGCTGAGGAGTATCCGCGCAAGCCTCGAGTTCGAGGAAAGCCGGATTTTTGTCGATCTCATCGCCGATCTGCTGGGGCGATGCCATCGTGCCGCGCCCGAGTTGCCGCCCATGCCGGAAAAGCCCGCCATCGGCAGCTGTTCACAGGCCGAGGAGTTTTTCCTGGAGATCGCACAGACCCGCATCCGGCGCGGCGGGACGGTCAATACTGTCATCGACGGAAACGGACAGCCCTTGTTGCTGGAGAAAGTGGGCATAGGTGAATCCCACTCGGCACTGGTGGTCAATCCGGTGCAGATCAACGATGTCTGGATACCGCCCGGTGCGCTCTGCGCCATACGTTATCCCGAGCCATTGCCTGCGCCTGTCCCGACCCGGCATGGTGTTCGTATACCCGTACCGGCGCTTGCCGAAGTCCGTTTCCTGCGCCTGACGACGCTGGCCGTGACGCCGGAATCGCGACGCCGGGCGTTTCATTACCAGGTGAATTCGCAAGTCCAGGCGAACATGCTTTCGCCGCTGACTTGCACCATCGAACAGCTGCGTACGGTTGCGCAACAGCAGCTGGCCTTTTCGCAATGAGTGAAATTGCAGTCTTCTTTGCTCCGGAGTACTGCCCGCCCAGTCATCCCGCGCTGCAGCGCCTTGGCCTGGCGGCGCAATTGGTCGTCCGCCGCAAGCTGGGGCATCTGCGCGCGCCGCGCCCGCTGGAGTACGAACGGCTGCGCGGTCTGCATTGTGATCGTTATCTCGAAGCGTTTTTCGCCGGCGACGAACCGCTGGCATCGAGCCAGGGGGTTCCCTGGTCGGCTGCGTTGCGGGATGCCACCCTGTGCATGCTCGGCGGGCAATTGGAGGGCGCACAACACGCTCTGGATACCGGCATTGCGATGAATCTCGCGCGCGGTTTTCACCACGCGGTCTACGAACGTGGTTCGGGGTTCTGTGCGTTGAACGGCATTGCACTTGTCGCGCATGCCATGCCAGGCAAACGCATCGCCGTGCTGGACTGCGACGAGCATGGGGGCAACGGCACGGCTGAATATGCCGCTCGCCTTGAGAATCTGTACGCCCTGTCGATATTCGGTACCCGCTTCGGATGTTATAGCGGGCTGCGTTCTTATACGTTTCCTGTGCGGGTGCGGGAGAACGGGTTCGGTCAGTATCTGAACGCGCTGCAGGAGTCGGTCGAGATCATCGCAAAAGTAAAGCCGGATCTGCTGATCTATCAGGCCGGTGTCGATTGTCATGACGGAGACCCCAAGAGTCAGGTCGGCCTGAGCACACGCGATGTGTTCCAGCGCGACCTGTTTGTGTTCAAGGCGGCCCGTGCCCTGGGCATCCCGATCCTCTTCCTGGTCGGTGGGGGCTACCAGCGGGCGTGGCGCGTTGCCCAGCTGAACGCGAATACGCTGGCAGCTGCGCTGGCAGCAGCCCGGCCTGGCGCGGCGCCTCCGCCGCTGCTTCCCGAATAAGTCCCGTCCCGGATCAGCGCGATATATCCGCTTGCCGCTGTGAGGCTAGTGCGCACCGGCAAAGCCGGCGCTGGGCTCCGATGGCGAGAATCGCGCCAGGTACAGACCGCAATAAGCGGGTAGGCCACTACGATGCTGGCCCGATATTGCGGCGTACCCGCACGAGCTGGGCAAGGATGCTGATGGCGATTTCCTGCGGTGTTTCCGCTGCGATCTCCAGGCCGACCGGCGCCTGTACCCGGGCAAGCACAGCGGCCTGCTCGGGCAGGGCGGACAGGACTTGCCGGATGCGGCGGTGGCTGCCCATCATGCCCAGGAATGCGGGCGGCCGTTGGCACAGTACACGCAGGCTCGCGATGTCGGCGGCGAAATCCCGGTTCAGCAATACCGCGTATACCGGACGTGGGGTGTCCAGCGCCCGGGTGAGTTGTATGTAATCGCCCCGATACACGGCCGCGCCGGCAAAGGCGCCGTCAGTGAAACACTCGGCGCGGGTATCGAATACGGCGATGTCGAAATCGAGATGGCGCGCGGCTTCGCAGAGCGCGGCACCGCAGTGGCCAGCCCCGACAATGAGCAGGCGCGGATTGGGCAGCAGTGGCAGGTCGCCATAGGCTGCGGCGAGTACGGCAACCCGTCCCTGCGCGAGTTCTCCGGCCGCATGTTCGGCAGCCATGCGGTCGGTTTCGCCTTCCCAGCGCCGCAGCGCCAGCTGCATGCGGCCGCCGCAGACACCAGCAGCCTGGGCGCCACCGCCGAGATCGATGGCCAAGCTTGCGGTGGCCGGGGCCGAGGCGCCCAGCAGCCTCCGCGCCGCATCGATCGTGCGTGCTTCGGCCAGTCCTCCGCCTATGCTGAACGCTATGTCGCCCGCGGTGATCAGCATGCGCGCACCACGCTTGCGCGGCGTGGCTCCGCTGGTTTCTATGACGCTGGCCACGACGACGGGCTCGTGCTGCAGCCGCCGGGCGAGTTGGGCCAACAGGCGCTCATCCATGGGCGCAGTTCATGACCGAGTCGCTGTCGGAGCGCCGCTCAGGTGGCGACATCGAGTGCTTCCGCTACGGCCCGGGGTTCGACGCGGCGCACGCGTTCTATCGCTGTGTAAATCGCTTCGGGTGTCGCCGGCGAGGCCAGGGTCACGGGGCAGGGTGTAGCCGCGAAGGCGGCTATGGCTTCACGCAGTGCCTCGCGCACGCTGAGCGCCAGCATCAGCGGTGGTTCGCCAACGCCTTTGCTGTGGAAGATCACGTTTGTGCTCGGTGCACGCGAACGCCGGAACAGCGTGACGTGGAAGTCCTGCGGCACTTCGCCCAGGGTCGGGATCTTGTAGGTGCTGGGCGCGTCCGTCAGCAGCCGGCCCTGTGCGTTCCAGCGCAGCTCCTCGCAGGTCAGCCAGCCCAGGCCTTGCACGAAGCCGCCTTCGATCTGCCCGCGGTCGATCAGTTCGGCCAGGGAATCGCCGACGTCGTGCAGCAGGTCGACACGGCGCAGAGTGTGTACACCGGTAAAACCGCACACTTCCACTTCGGCGACCGCGGCGCCGAACGCGTAGTAGTAGAACGGATGGCCGCGGCCCTGTTTCGGATCCCAGCTAAGGCCGGGGGTGCGATAGTAGCCGGTGGCGGAAAGGCTGATGCGCGTGTTGTAGGCTGCCTGCACGACCTCGGCAAATTTCAGGCCGCGCGCGGATGCTGCAGGCACCGACGCGTCGCCGTCGGCCCAGATACGGCCTGCGCCGAAACGTACCGCCTGCGGCGTGCAGCCGAGCAGCTGGGCGGCGACCGGCACCAGGCGTTCGCGCAGCGTCTCGCAGGCCGCTTTTACTGCCTGGCCGTTGAGGTCCGAGCCGCTGCTGGCAGCGGTCGCCGAGGTATTGGGCACCTTGTCTGTGCTCGTGGGCATGACGCGGATCTGCGCGCTGTCCACGCCCAGCACGTGGCTGGCGACGGCGAGCATCTTGGTGTGCAGGCCCTGGCCCATCTCGGTGCCGCCGTGATTGAGCTGTATGCTGCCGTCTGTATAAATATGAACCAGTGCGCCGGCCTGGTTGTATTCGGTCTTGTTGAACGAGATGCCGAATTTGACCGGTGTTATCGCAATGCCGCGCTTGAGCTGCGCATGCGCGGCGTTGAATTGCGCGATGGCGCGGCGGCGTGCGTCGAATTCGCTGTCGCGCTTGAGCTGCTGCCAGAGTTCCGCCAGGTGATTGTCCACCACGGGCTGGCCGTAGGGGGTCTGGTTGCGCCTGCCATCGCCGTCATCGCTGTAGAAATTACGCTCGCGTACAAGGTCTGCGGGCAGGTTCAGCTCCGCGGCGATGCGTGCCATTACCTCTTCCCCGATCAGCATGCCCTGGGGGCCGCCAAAGCCGCGGAAGGCGGTATTCGAGGCAAGATGTGTCCTGGCGATGCGGCCGATGATTTCGACCTGTGGGCAGTAGTAGGCATTGTCCACATGTACCATGGCGCGCATCAGCACTGGCGGGGACAGATCGCAGCTCCAGCCGCCGTCGGCGTAGAGTTCCACGCGCAGGGCCTGCAGCAGGCCGTCGCCGTCGAAGCCGGCTTCGTAGCGCGCATAGAACGGATGGCGCTTGCCGGTCATCTGCATATCGAGCTGGCGCGACAGCTTGATGCGCACCGGCCGGCCCGTGGTCCAGGCCGCGAGCGCAGCGATGGCGGCGCAAGGATTGGCCTGGGTTTCCTTGCCGCCGAAACCACCGCCCATGCGCAGGCAGCGGCAGACCACGCGGTTGGATGCGATGCCTAACACACGTGCGACGATGATCTGCGTCTCGGTCGGATGCTGGGTGGAGGACGTGACCTGGATCAAGCCATCCGCGTCGAGCTGCACCCAACTGGTCTGCGTTTCCAGGTAGAAGTGATCCTGTCCGCCCAGGCTGACCTCGCCGCAGACGCGATAAGGCGCGAGTTCCAGCGCGGTTGCTGCATCGCCGCGTGCCACGCGCGCGGGCGGCAGATGGTAGGCCTCGCGCGCGATCGCATCGGCGATAGTCAGGCAGGGCGTCAGCGGCAGATAGTCCACTTCGACGCAGGCAGCAGCGGCGCGGGCGCTGGCTTCATCGACGGCGACTACCCAGGCTACCGCCTGGCCGTGGAAGCTCACCTGTTCGGCCGCGATCAGCGGCTCATCGTGCAGGATGGGGCCGGTATCGTTTTCGCCGGGAATATCCGCGGCGGTCAGTACACGTACCACACCCGGCATACGTGCCGCTGCGCTGACCTCGATACGCCGGATCTGCGCGTGCGCATGCGGCGACTGCACCGGCCACAGGCTCAGCAGGTCCTGCGGCGGATGCTGCTCGTCGGTATACAGGGCACGGCCGTTGACATGGCCCTCGGCGCTTTCGTGAGTGCGCGCTTTCATGCGGCCGCTCCGGTTAGCTCCGTCGCGACAAACTTCGCAAACAGGCTGGCGCATAACGAGCGGCGATAGTGTGCACCGGCCCGATGGTCACTGAGCGGCGTGAATGCCGCCTGCAGCAGGGCTTGCGCGGTTTCCATCGTGGCGGCATCCAGTGTGCGGCCACGCAGAAAGTCTTCAACGCCGACAGCGCGGCACGGTATCGCCGCAACGCCGCCATAGGCCAGACGTGCCTGCCTGACCTGGCCGGCGGCGTCGATCTGCACGGCAAACGCCGCTGCGACGATGCTGATATCGTCCGTCTGGCGTTTCGCCACCTTGTAGGCGGCGCTGAGCTGGCGTGTTGTGCTGGACGGGGGCGGTGGGCGTGGCAAGGTGACAGCGGCAATGAGCTCGTCGTCCGCGCGTGCCGTCTTGCGGTAGCCGAGGAAATAATCGGCGATGGCGATATCCCTTTCACCGCGTGGTCCGCGCAGATGCACAACTGCATCCAGCGCCAGCAGCACGGGCAACAGATCGCCGATGGGCGAGGCCGTGCCCAGGTTACCGCCCAGGGTGGCGCGGTTGCGCACCTGGCGTGCGGCGAACCAGGGCAACATCTGATCCAGCGCGGGAAACAACCCGGCCAGCCGTGTTTCGAGCTGGCTCAATGGCAGTGCTGCGCCGATACGCACGTGGCCCTGGTTCAGTTCGAGCTGCTGCAGTTCCGCGATGCGGTCCAGTGCGATATACGTGGCCGCGCGGCGGCGGCCATGACTGAGTTCAACGCCGAGATCGGTTGCGCCGGCAATCCAGACCGCGTCCGGGAACTGCTGCTTCAAGGCGATGGCATCGGCCAGCGTGAGCGGACTGTGGTAGCCGTCCAGCGCGCCTGCGGTCGACGTAACGGGTAGGCGCAAGCGCAAGGCAAAGGCGTCATCGGCAACCGGCTGTCGCGCCAACGCCGCTGCCGCGTCGCGGATAGGCCGATAGCCGGTGCAGCGGCACAAGTTGCCTTCGATGGCCGTTGTGCCGAGTTCGCCGGCGTAGTAGCCCGCGAACAGGCTCATTACGAATCCCGGCGTGCAATAGCCGCATTGCGAGCCTGCATGATCGACCAGCGCCTGTTGCACCGGATGCAAAGGGGCGCCCGGCTGCTGCAGCGCCTCGACCGTAAGCACTTCGCGGCCCGGCAGGGAGCCCAGCGGCAGCAGGCAACTGTTGACGGCGGTGAAGCGCGTGTTGCCATCACTTTCCGTCTGCAGCAGGGCGACCGTACACGCGCCGCAGTCGCCGTCGGCGCAGCCTTCCTTGGTTCCGGTCAGGCGCCGGCGCTTGAGCCAGCGCAGCAGGGATTCGGTAGGGTCGCAATCGGCCATATCGACCGGCTGATGGTTGAGCTGAAACTGGCAGGGCGTCGTCATCGGCAAAGAGTAGCGCGGCGCGCAGGGCTTGGCACGGCATGCCCGTCAACGCGGAATCACCTTTGCGCAACTGCGCCGATGGTGCAGACTGCGCCGCCACGCGTATGCGATAGCCGCACCGGAGCCGCCGTGAATGATCATCGCCAGAACCTGCACGCTTTCGCCCGCGCCATGCCCAAGGCGGAGCTGCATATTCATATCGAAGGCTCGCTGGAGCCGGAGCTGATTTTCACGCTGGCGCGGCGCAACGGTGTGGACCTGCCGTATGCATCGGTGGAAGCACTGCGTGCCGCCTACGCATTCACCAATCTGCAGAGTTTTCTCGATATCTACTACGCCGGGGCCAGCGTACTGCTGTACGAGCAGGATTTCTTCGACATGGCCTGGGCCTACTTCGAGCGTGCCCGGGCCGACAACGTGGTCCACGCCGAGCTGTTCTTTGATCCGCAGACGCATACGGACCGCGGCGTACCCATCCGGTTCGTGATCGACGGTCTGCACCGGGCCTGTGTCAAGGCGCAGGCGGAACTCGGCATACGCGCGGAGTTGATTCTTTGTTTCCTGCGGCATCTGAGTGAAGAAGCGGCATTGGCGACCCTGGAGCAGGCCAGGCCGCATCGCCACCAGTTCATCGGCGTGGGCCTGGATTCCAGCGAGGTCGGCCACCCGCCGGAAAAATTCGCACGTGTATTTGCCGCAGCCCGCGCACTGGGCCTGCACGCGGTCGCCCATGCGGGCGAGGAGGGGCCGCCCCAGTACATCTGGGATGCACTGGACCAGCTTGCGGTAGAACGTATCGATCATGGCGTGCAGGCGCTGCGCGACGCGGAGCTCGTGGCGCGGCTGGCGCGCGAACGCATTCCGTTGACGGTATGCCCGCTGTCCAATGTAAAGCTCTGTGTGTTTGCGCAACTGCGTCAGCACAATCTGCGCGAACTGCTCCAGCGTGGCCTGGTTGCAACTGTGAACTCGGATGATCCGGCCTATTTCGGCGGTTACATCAACCAGAACTTTATCGAGACCCTGGACGCGCTGGATCTCACCGGTGCCGAACTCGTGACGCTGGCGCGCAACAGTTTCGATGCGAGCTTTGCCAGCGAGGCCGACAAGGCGCGTTATCACGCACAACTCGATGCCTGCTGCCGCGAGTTCGGCATCAGCAGGTAATCAACGTCAGTTCGGCCAATCCGGCTACGCGCCGGCAACAGGAGTGGAAATGGGAAAGCTGACCACGCACGTGCTCGATACCGCTGCCGGCAAACCGGCAGCCGGCGTTGCGCTTGAACTCTATGGTATGGCCGTCGGCGCACGGCTGCTGCTGGTGCGCATGACGACGAATGCGGACGGCCGCTGCGACACGCCGCTGCTGGCCGACTACAAGCTGCAGCCCGGCGTGTACGAGATCGACTTCCGTATCGGCGACTACTTCGCCGCGCAGGGCATCGCCTTGCCGCAGCCGCGTTTTCTCGATGTCGTCACCGTGCGCGTCGGCATTGCCGATGCGAGCGCGCACTATCACGTGCCCCTGCTCGCCTCACCCTACAGCTACAGCACCTACCGCGGTTCCTGAGAGCAGCGTGTGACCGAGTACGTCATTGAATGCCTCACGTTCCTGCTGCGCTGGCTGCACGTGGTCGCGGCCATCGCCTGGATTGGCGAATCGTTCTACTTCGTCGCGCTGGACCGTGGACTCAAGCCGCCGCAGCAAGCGGAGCCTAATCTTTACGGCGAATCCTGGTCGGTACACGGCGGAGGTTTTTACCGCAAGCAGAAGTACCTGCCGGCACCGCAGCAGTTGCCGGCGGAGGTGCATTGGTCAAAATGGAAATCGTATACAACCTGGATGTCTGGCCTGGCCCTGCTGACCACGGTCTATCTGTTTTCGCCGCAGGTGTATCTGATTGATCCGGCCGTCGCGGCCTGGACGCCTGCTCAGGCGGTGCTGCTCGCGCTCGCATTCCCGCTGCTGGGCTGGCTCTGCTACGACGGCCTGTGCCGCCTGCTGCAGGATCGCGACGACATGCTGGGCGTCGCCATCGCCGGGCTGGTGCTGCTGCTCTGTTATCTGACAATGCAGGTATTTGCGGCGCGCGCGGCCTTTCTGCTGACTGGTGCCGTGCTCGGCAGCATCATGTCGGCCAATGTGTTCTTCGTGATCATTCCGGGGCAGAAGCAGATCATCGCCGCACTCGCGCGTGGTGCGACGCCGGACCCCGAACCCGGCCGGCGCGGCAAGCAGCGTTCTGTACACAACACCTATTTCACCTTGCCGGTCGTGTTCGCCATGCTGAGCACGCATTACGCCACCGCATACGCGCATGCGGACGGCTGGCTGGTGCTCGCGGCCTTCATGGCCGCCGGCGCGCTGATCCGCCAGTTCTTCGTGCTCTGGCATGGCGGCGGCAGGGCCTGGTGGCTGCTGCTGGCCGGGGCAGCGCTGCTGCTTGCGGTATTCGCCTGGATACGGCCACAGCCCAAAGCAGCTGCTGCCACTACCGCTGCGTTGGTCACCGCAACGGGCAAGCCGCTGGCCGAAGCGGCGCCGCCGGATACACCGGCGATACAGGCGGTGCTGGCGCGCCATTGCCTGCAGTGCCACTCCGCCACGCCCAGCCTGATGGGCGCAGCGCCCAAGGGCATGATGTTCGACACCCCGCAGCAGATCGAATCGCAGGCGGCTCTGATCGAACGCCAGGTCAGCGTGCTGCGGGTGATGCCGCCCGGTAACCTGACCCAGATGAGCGAGGCGGAGCGCGAGGCGATTGCGCGTTGGGCCGCCCAGAAGTCACAGCCTGCGCCGGGTCAGTAACGTGATCACGCCCCAGGGCAACAGAGGTGGCCTATGTCCGTGATGCCAACGGTGTGGCATGCCACTACGGGCGCGTTGCACTCAGGCAAGATCGGCGCGACGATCACACGCACGGCACGGTGGAATGCGGTGCGAGGTGGAAGGGGCGTCAGAAGGATGGCGATGATTGCTGGAGTCATCGTGAATCGCGTCGCGTCCTCGCCGGTGCTGCCCTGGCATCTGCAGCCGTGCACGAGGCCGCGTCGGACGGGGGACGGCGATCCCCTGGCGGACCCAATACACCGAGGGAAAGAACCCGACATGGGCTGACCGTAGGTGATTGCCACAGGAGCATCGGTGCGATGAACGAGCGGATCGTACGGCTGTTGCTGGTCATGCTGGTGGTCTGGAGCGTCGACGCGAATGCCAACTTGTGTGGGCTGGATAGCCTCAACGACCGCTATCGCAGCGAGTCGCGGAACATCACCGGAGCGAGCTTCACGCCGCCGGATTACCTCGGCAGCGTGGCGGAATACAACGCGTGGATTCTCGCATGCAACCGCAAGCGTGATTCTCATGGTGCGGCACTCGACAAGGGGATCGACCCGGGCAGCCCCGATGGCTTTGCGAGCAACTTGCCGGCGCGGATGGTGAAGGGCCGGATCGAGTATCTCGACGCGGTGGTCTCGCAACTCAAGTATGGCTATCGCTTGCACCGGGTAAATGGCGAGTGGGTTGTCACGATCGCGATCCGCCTGTTGTTTCCCGACCGTCCGATCAAGAACCGTCTGGACATTCCTGCCGAGCTGGCGGTACAGCTCGGTTTGATGACGGCTCCGGTCGGCGCAACCGGCACCCGTGACTGCGATGCCGGGCAGGAAGGGACGGCGCGGCTGCCGATCCGCACGGTGGTCAATCAGGGACGCCTGGTAACCTTCGACGGCTTCGGCTGCCGCCTCGAGCGCGACCGCCGGCTTGCCAATGGCGAAAAGTTGCTGGATCACTTCTATCTGTTCTGGAAACAGGCGATTGAAACGGCGTGGAGCCGACCTGGCTTCCGCATCGAGGTGGTGTTTCCCGATTACCCGTCGCCTTTGTTCCCTGCCCCTGCCGCCGGGGTGGCAACAGCCTTCGACAAGACCAACACGGAGTGGAAGATCCGTTTTTCGGACAACGCCGAGAAACGCACGACGTTTCAGCAGCTGCCATTCAAATGGGAGAACGCACCGATGGCGCTCGCGGGCGCCACTATCGCGCACGAAGCTGGTCATCTGCTGGGTCTGGACGACGAATACCGGGAGAACGATCGCGGCGCCAAGAACGCGTGGCGTGATTGTGCCGCGCACGGCGGCGCGGGCTACCTGATGTGCAGCCAGACTTTTGCTGACGACGGCACGCCGGACAACGATGTCGGTGGCATAGGTCATCCCGAAGCCGCCAAGGGGATCTACGCCTGGATCATCACGCGACGCTATGCGATTGGCGACACACCCGAATGTGCGGACGATGCCGACTGTGGCTTTGCGGACTATTGCGATCGCGGCGGCGCGCTTGCGCTGGCGAAGAATGTGTGCGCGCCCAGACTCGGCGTGTGCGAGGCCTGCGATCGCGACAACGAATGCGTGTCCGGGAAATGCACGCTGTTGCGCTGTGTTGCAGCCACCACTCTTGCGATTGGCGCGACCTGCTGTCGCAACCAGCAATGTGCGAGCAACAACTGCTCAAGCAAGGGGCAGTGCCAGTGCCGGCGCAACGATGATTGTCCCAGCGGACAGAAATGCCGCGAGGGTTTCCTGGGAATAGGGTTGAATGAGTGCCGATGAGATGTGACGGAAGTTTCGGGCCTTGGCTCTCAAGGCCCCGATGGCTTCGCGCGGTGCAGGATCTAGACTCCCTGGAAGCCGTCAGTGAAGAGGCGGTCTGGCGCGTAGATGTCGGCGGGAATTGCCGTGCCTAGCTGCTCCCAGACATAACGGGTCAACGACGAAGCGGCGCAGAAACCCGTGGTAATGCCCGTCTCGGTGCACAGTGCGGTGCGAATGCGGTCTTCCTGTGGCCATGGCCAAAGTTCGGCAGCCGTGGGCTGATCAAAGCCCGGCTCGCCGTGCAAGCTGCCGGGTGCGCCCAGGCGCTTGAGCACGACCGCACCGACGCGGGTGGCGCCTGGGCCTGCGGTTGCGAGGGCTGAACCAGCCTCGATGCGGGGCAGCCAGCGCAGGCCCGAGGTGGCCGGGTTCATGCTCGGCTCGGTGCCGCAACTGGCCTGGAAGCAGATGTTGCCGCTGTGGGCGATAGCCTGGAAGTTGCCGCCGTTGATATCGGACAGCAGGGAATTGGTGGCGTTGAACAATCCGGCACCGTGATAGTCGTTGATGCCGCCGCTGCCGAGCTGGCCCAGCGTGATGTTGCGCAGGCTGCCCGCATGCGCGGCGCCATTGATGGTGAGGCCGAAATCAGCCTTGAACACGATGCTGTCGCTGAGGCGGCTGTCGCTTGAGGCATTGCCTCCATCCCAGCCCACGCCGCTGTTCGCGACGTTCAGCACGATGGCCCCGGAATTGTGGATATGTGCCGAGGCCGGCCCGTTGCTCGGATGGTATAGCGCTGCCTCGAAGTAACCGCTAGGGCGGCTGTCGAGCAGCAGCAGGTTCTGGGTTAGTATATTTGTAGAGTTGTAAAGTGAAACAACCGCCTGCGGATTGCCCTGGGTATCGCTCCAGCCGTCCTCGTGTCGCGCGACCAGACGCCGCAGTACCACGCGGTCAGCGTTGTAGACCAGCACGTTATAGCGGCCGCCGCGGCCGTAGGCGAAGGAATCCTCGACGAGAACGTATTGCGCACCAGGTGTTGCGTTGTTGGTACCTATGGCCAGCGAGACTGCATTGCCGGTCGCCGGGCCATTCGCGAAACCGCAGCGCAGAAACTTGAGGTAGCGACCGGTGACTGATTTCTGGGTCGCGCCGGTCCAGTCCAGCCCTTCGAACTGCAGGTAGTGATCACCCAGCGGGATCTCCAGCAGCGCCGTGATACGCACGCTGGCATCGATTTCTGCTTTCACGGTATTCCAGGCGCTGCTGCGACCGGCGACGAGGCCGTCAATGCGGTTGCCGTCGCCGGCATACGTGCCCGGCCTTACGATCACCGTATCGCCGCCCAGCGGCGACATCAGTGCGGCGGCGGCCCGTATCGTTTTCTTGGGTTGTGCCGCTGAACCGTTGCCGCTGTCGTCGGCGGCTCCCGCGCTGACGTAGTAGGTTGCGGCGTTACCCGCGACGGGCAGCAAAGCCAGACAAACCAGCGTCGGCAACAGCGCACGATAACGAGATGTAGGCATGAAGAAATGACCACAAGGAAGTTGCTGCGTTGAAACCCTGCCGCGCGCAGGCGGGTATTTTTCCCGCGTAGCCGGGCGCCAGCTGTTGCGAACGATAAGCGAAGCGGGGTTATGCGTCGCGATCAACGTTGCAGGTGGGCATGCTTCACCGTAGCGGCTGACAAGCCGCTGCATCCGGTTCTGCGGCCAGCGTACCCGCATAGCGCAGCACCAGCCCAAGCAAAGGTAGACGGAATTCGACCTCGAACACATAACCTCCGTCGACGATGCGCTTGCCCGCTCGTGTGTCCAGCAGCGCAAGCGGGATGGGCAGGCCATGCCAACGGGCGCCGCGCAGGCGCCAGAGCCAGTCACCGCCGGTGGTATCGACTCCCAGGTCCAGCCGCAGCGGCCCGGTGCTTTCGTACCAGCCACCGCTGGGGAAGTGTCCGTAGGGAATGAACCGGGAAATCATCTCGGCCCCGGTCTCAAAACGCCGGCACCACAGCAGCGAGTCATGGGTGTGTGTGATACGCACCCGAAAGCCGCAGTCGCTGTGGCCTGCCGGCAGGCCTAGCCGGCGCGCAAGGCGCCGGCCGATCAGTCCGGCGGCACCACGGCCGTGGTTGATCGCAATACGCCCGTGCAGTACGCCACCATGGCTATGCAGGGTCTGCAGCAAAGGATGCAATTGGTAAAAAGCATCACCAAACCAGCGTGTAACGATGGTGGTGTCGGGTTGTCCGGATGGGGCCAAGGCCTGTGCCTATCGTCCGCCCTGTGAATGCAGCAGACGCGTCAGGCGCAGGGCAAGAGCGAACAGCAAGACAGCGAGCAGAGCCGGAACCGCGGCTGCCAGCCATTCGCTTGCGCCGTTGGCGACCCAGACCACAAGGCCGGTTACGACGAGACAGCAAGCGAGCAGCGCCAGTGTCAGTGAAACGCCGGCTACGAGGCTGATGGAAAGCAGCGAAATGCCGGTACCCGGTGCGGCCGGCGGTGTTTCGCGCTGGCGGCGGTTAAGCCGGCGATGCCGGCGTAGCGCCGTGGGCTGCGCCAGTCTGCTGCCGGTGGTAGATAAAGCCAAAGCCTTGGAGGCGCTCATAGTAGGTACGCGTGTTTCCGCGATCGTGTGAACTACCTGTTAGGACGCAGCAGAGGCTGATTCCCCCCATGTAGCTGCGTTTTTCCGGATGAGGCCGTCCATCAGAAAACCAAGCGCGACCAAAGTCGCACTGTGCCGCGCCTGGGTTTGACCTTGTTGACGACAGACCGTAAAACGTAGCGTGCTGTCCCGGACTCTCTGGACGCGTGCACCCTGGTTTTGCAGTGCCGGCCTGGTTGAGTTCGGCACTTGACATGTGCTTGCGCTGCGAGTCCTTGACAGCGTCGTCGGGGCAATCGCGGAGCGGGTGCCGGAATGCCGAAACTTGTCCAGGTCTTTCAAAGGAGCAGAGCTGTGGCGATCAGGGGAGCCGGCGGCACGCCGGGTGGTATTGGCGAATTTCTGCTTGGTTTTGCGCTGGCCGTAGCTGGTGGATGGCTGCTCAGCAATCAGGTCATCGTCAGCGGCGGCAGCTGGAACATCTGGGGCTACAACACCTTTGGCCTTTCATTGCTGCCGTTCGTGCTCGGTGTCGCCATGCTGTTCTTCAACGGGCGCTCGGTGCTGGGTTGGTTGCTGACGATGGGGGGGCTGGTCATTGTTTTCGCCGGTGTCATCGTAAACCTGCGTGTGTATTTCGTTGCGACCAGCCTGTTCAATACCTTGCTTATTCTGGTACTGCTGTTTGGCGGCATAGGCCTGCTGGCGCGCTCGCTGCGCTCGCACGGACCTGCCGAGTCATGAAAGTGCAGGTGCGGTGGCTGCTCGCAGTGGCCGGGTTGGCTGCCCCGGCGTTGCTGCAGGCCTGGCCGGTCGAGGAAGCGCTTTTCCCGCGCCTGCCGTTTGCTGATCAATGCGACAGCATTGCGGCGATTCCGCTGCGCCAGCACGTGAATTACAACCTTGACATACAGCCGATCTGGAGCACGCGCTGTGCGAACTGCCACGTCGACTGGGGCAAGTTCCCTTCGGCTGATCTGGATCTGAATCCGCCGAATTCCTGGTTTTTTCTCTACAACGAGCCGAGTAGCCAGGACAACAGCCTGATCCGTGTCGTACCGAACCGGCCGCTGCAAAGTCTGCTGTTTACCAAGCTCAATTGCGAGGTCAACGACGTGGGCGTGCGCATGCCGCGGGATCGGCAGCCGATTCCGATTGCCGAACAGGCATTGGTGCACGACTGGATTCTGGCCGGCGCGCCCGAAGTCGACGACGACACCATTTTCCGCGCTCGCTTTGAAACGCGCGGCTGAGCGCGGTACTACGGAACCCGCCATGCAGCTGCAACTCGATAACAAGGTTGCCATTGTCACCGGCGCGAGCCGCGGCATAGGCCGCGCCATCGTCACCACGCTGGCCCAGGAGGGGGCGCAGGTCGTCGCTGTCGCGCGCTCAGCCGAAGCGCTGGACGAGCTGGTCGCTGCGCTGCCGGTGCCAGGTCTTGCCGTCGTGGCCGACCTGCGGGAACCGAAATCGGCGCAAGCGGTCGTCGATGCGGCGCTGCAGGCTTTCAACCGGCTCGATGTTCTCGTCAACAATGCCGGTGCTACGGTGCGTGGAGACTTCCTCGCCCTCGATGATGCGGCCTGGCATGACGGCTTCGCATTGAAGTTCTTTGCCGCTATGCGGCTAAGCCGTGCCGCATGGCCGGCCTTGCGCGACAGTCAGGGCAGCATCGTCAACGTGATAGGCATCGGTGGTCGCACCGGCAGCGCCGAATTCACCGTTGGTGGCGCGGTCAACGCCGCGCTGTTGAATCTGACCAAGGCATTGGCCGATCGCGGCGTGCAGGACGGCGTGCGCGTCAATGCCGTCAATCCGAGTTCGATTGCGACCGAACGTCTGCAGGGCCGCGTGCTCACGCTGGCGCGCGAGCGTGGCGTTGATGCCGCACAGGCGGCGAGTGAGATCGCGGCGAGCTTGCGGGTTGCGCGCTTTGGCACGGCTGAGGAGGTTGCTGCGGCGGTGGTTTTCCTCGCCTCACCGCTGGCGGCTTATTGCCAGGGCGCCGTGCTCGACGTCGACGGCGGGCAGACGCGCACGCTATAGCCAGCTCTCAGCGCCAATAGGCCTGGCCGTCGACGATGGTATGGGTCATGCCGCCGACCCAGACCGTGCCATCGGCTTCGATGCGTATGCCTATACGGGCGTCGTGGCCGATTTCCCGCCCCTGGCTTACGCGATAACCGCGGGCGAGTGGACCAGTTGGTTCACCGGCGGCGATCCAGGCGGCGATCAGGCCATTGGCTGCCCCCGAGGCCGGATCTTCAACGATGCCGACACCCGCCGGAAAGGCACGCACGGCGATCTCGTAGTCGGGCTGATGGCAGCGGGCGAAGGCGCAAAGGCCAAGACTGTCGCTGGCCTTGGCCAGCCGCGCGATGGCCGCGTGATCCGGCTGCCATTGACGCAAAATGGATTCTTCAGCAAATTCCGCAATCCACCAGCGCCGGCCGCCTTCGACAAAGCCCGGCGGCAGCGCGCCCAGCGGCGTGCGGTCGAGGATGGCGCGTACCAGCTTGGCATGCAGCACATCCGGCTCCAGTGCACGCGCACGCGGCGCCTGCACCGACAGCACGCGGCCTTTCTCGGTCTGCGCCCGGTGAATGGTCAGCAATCCGGCGCCGCATTCCTGCACCAACTGGTCGCTGTCTGCGTTGACGAAGCCAGTTTCCAGAGCCGCATGCGCACTGCCGATGGTCGGATGCCCGGCAAAGGCAATTTCGCGCTGCGGCGTGAATATGCGGACGCGGTAGCTGGCGCCGGCTTGCGTCGGCGGCAACAGGAAGGTGGTTTCGACCAGGCCGGTCCAGCGCGCAAAGCGCTGCAGCGTGGCATCGGTCCAGTGCTCGGCGCCGATCACGACGCCAAGCGGGTTGCCGCCGCCGGCTTGCTCGGCGAACACGTCGAGTTGCAGATAGCGCACGGTTTCCATGTGGCCAGCGTAGCCGTATCCGACGGTCTTGCGCCAGCATGTTTCGTGGCGGCCAGGTTCAGACCGGGCCGGATGCTGTAACGCTCAGGCAGCCGCGCTAGCGCGCTCGCGCAACGCGTTGCGGTAGCGGCGGCTGCAGGGCAGGGTAGTGCCGTCCTTGAGATGCAGACGTGCATCGCCGGTTTCCAGCGGTTCTATCATCGCGATCTGGTCGAGGTTCACGATGTAGCTGCGGTGAGTGCGTGCAAAACGCTGCGGATCCAGGCGCGCTTCTATTCCGGCTATGGTGCTGCGCAACGGGTAGTCACGTCCGCGCACGTGCAGGTTGGTGTAGTTGCCGGCGGCCTGTATCCATTCGATATCCTCGGCCGCAATCAGGAACTCGCGTCCGAGCTTGCGTACCAGAAAACGTTCCGGCCGCTCCAGCGGTTCCACCGGCGGGCCCACGTCCGGTGCGGCCAGCAGGCTGGCCTCGCCCTGCAGGCGCAGCAGCACGAAGCGGTAGGCATGGATCAGCACGACCGTGGCGACGAACTCGCGCACGTCCTTGAGGTATTCGTAGCCGAGTTCCAGCGGCCAGTTGCCGAAATCGTAATGCTCGCCCTGCGTGGCATAGGCGAGCTTGCGCAGCGCGACCATGCCCAGCACATGGGCCAGCGACCAGATCAGGCTGGCCGGCAAATACCAGGGCAGGTTGCGGCGCCAGGTATCCCGGTGCAGCGGAAAGCGTCGTGTGAACACCACCACGGCGGGCACCAGCAACAGGATCAGGAAGCCGCTGGAGGTTTCCCAGACCACGGGTTTCCAGGGAGCGAAGCCTAGCTGCGAGCGCTGCACGTCCACGATCACCGTCAGGCTGTTGAACACGGCGTTGATCAGGAACGCGACTATCCAGAAGCCGATCTCGGCGCTGCGGCGCCAGCGCTGGTAGTGCGCCAGCCAGTTGGTGGTTTCGCTCATGCGCGGATTCTACGGAGCGCTGCTGCCGTGCGCGCGCAGTTCGTCCCAGGTTTCCGCCGCTAGTCCCAAACCTAGCTCCATCAAGCCCTTGGCAGCGGACGGCGGGTGTGACACGGGGCAGGCTGACGGCACCTCACCGGAGTCCCCATGAACCGCCGCCACGATATCGACGCCCTGCGCGTGATCGCTTTTGCGTTCCTGATCCTCTACCACATCGGCATGCTCTACGTGACCGAATGGGGTTGGCACATCAAGAGTTCCTATCTGTACGAGTCGCTGCAGCTGCCCATGCTGTTCATGAACCGCTGGCGCATGGATCTGATCTTTCTGATTTCCGGCATGGCTGCGGCCTTTGTGCTGAAACCCGGGCAGACCGGCCATTTCCTCGCCCTGCGCAGCGGGCGCCTTCTGCTGCCATTGACCGTCGGCATCCTCGTCGTGGTGCCGGTACAGCCCTATGTCCAGGGCGTAACCAATGGTGTGGTCGAACCCGGCTTCCTGAGCTTCCTGGCCGAGTACTACAGCGCCAGGCGCTGGCCGGAAAACGCCTTTGACGGCTGGCAGCACGGTTATACCTGGAACCATCTGTGGTATCTGGCCTATCTCTGGGTTTATACGCTGTGGCTTGCCGCCCTGCTGCCGGCGCTGCGCAGCCGCTGGGGCCGACGCCTGACAGAAGGTTTTGCCAACTTGCGCGGTGCCGCCTTGCTGTTGCTGCCGGCCCTGCCGCTGCTGCTGTACTCGCTGACCCTGCAGCCGCGGTTTCCCGACAACGGCGACTTTATCCACGACTGGTACCGCAACGCGGTCTATTTCACCGTGTTTCTCTATGGCTTCGTGATCGCGCGCCATGCGGGTTTCTGGCAGGAAGCCCTGCGTATGCGCAAGACCGCGCTGGCATCCGCACTGGGCCTGTTCGTGGTCTACGCGATCGCGCGGCACGATCTGCCCGATGAGATTCCTTACTGGCACGAAGTTCTGATCGTGAGCCTGCGTAATTTCTATGTCTGGGCCATGTTGCTGGCCATACTCGGCTGGGCACATGCCATTCTCAATCGACCGTTCGCCTGGCTACCGCGCGCGAACGAAGCCGTCTATCCCTGGTACATGCTGCACCAGAGCCTGATCGTGCTGATTGCCTACGGTCTGGTGCCGCTGAAGCTAGGCGGATTCTGGGAAGCCTTGCTGGTAACTACAGGCACGCTGGCCGGGTGCTGGCTGCTGCATGAGTATGTGATCCGCCGCAGCGACTGGCTGAGGCCTTTGTTCGGGCTCAAGCGCGAGCAGTCCGAACCCTCGCCCCTGCGCATGGCGCTGTACGGTGTGGGTTCTTTCTTTTCGCTGGTGGCTTTTGTCCTGCTGCAGTCGGCATAAGCAGCGGGCTGGCGTGGCCGGGACATGTTTCGCTGGTCGCGCCCGGGGCTTGTTACTGCAGCAGATCGCATTGGACGTCGCGATCAGCTTGTGGTGCAATTCCAGGCTTTTCGTGGCTTTCAGGGGCTTGTCAACTGCCGCATGCGCCTGCAGCGGCAGTTCTGCTGTTGGCCTATGGCGCGGTCCAGGCGCTGTGGCCTGTCACGGCGTCTCGCATCACGCGTGACTTCAATACCGGCCTGAAACCGTGCTCGTAAACCCGGGCCGCGACTGCCGCTGCACCAGTTGCTTATGGATTGTGATGTGTCCCCGGGCACAGCGCGTTGAGTCTCTTTTCGTTGGGACAGTTATGTCAGTTCGTGAATTCAGGGGGGCGGTAGTGGATATCGCGAATGGCGTGATGTGTGATGCCGGCTGTACCGGCAGACGCGTAAACGGGGGCTGGCTGGTGCTGTTGCTGGTGCTGCTATTCCTCGGATATACCGGCGCTGCTGGCGCAATTTCTCCGCCTACCGAAGACGCTTGTCCGGCTTCGGGGGATCCACCGGTCATTCCCGGGTCGGTACGTACCCATCCGGGCCATTGGCACAACCCCCGGCGCTCTGGCACGGGCTGGGATTTTTTCTACGCGGAATCCAATACCACCATGCTCGGGTATTGGTATACCTACAACAGCGACGGTGCACCGGTCTGGTATGTCACCTCGCCGATCAGTCTCGGCGCGTCGACCCAGACCTGGAGCGGCACGCTGTACCAGGTGACCATGAGTGCTACCAACGGCGTTGCCTCCAGCGCCATCGGCGAAGTCAGCGGCCGGCTTTATCCCGGAGCCACCCGGCGCATGGGCTTGCGTTGGAGTCTGACCTCGTCGTTCCCCAATCCGCCGCAGGAATGTGTCTACGACATCTACGGCGAAGCGCCGATCCATATGGCCGAATCCACGCCAGCCTTTGGCGGCAACTGGTACGACGCAGCACATTCGGGCTGGGGCTATCTGTACTCGATGGGGCGTGATGCGACGAAATACAACGAAGCCGAGAAGCTGCTGGTCTACGACCTCGACGGCAAGCCAACCTGGTTGCTGGCCCTGACCAACAGCCTGACCGTGCCCGGCGATTCGGTCACTGCCCGTGGGCTTACCTACAACAAGTTGCGCAGCGGTTATTCCCTCGTTACCGACTGCTTCGACGATCCCGCTACGCAGACCCAGAACGAGTGTCTGGATACCTATGATGTGGGCAACTTTTCCCGCACGTTCATCAGCGCAACCTCGGCGACGATCAACGTCAGCGCGAACGTGGCCGCCAATCTGGGCGCAAGAACCAACCGGCCCGTGGTCTGGCCGAATCCGAATGTGATATTTCCGGGCAATCCGCAGAACGGCATTCCGCCCAGTGCGCTGACCTATCCCGTGGCCTTGGGCAAGGCCACGCTGCCGACCCAGGTGCTGGTCAACAGCTCCTACTGCGAGGCAGCCAGCATGGTCAGTACCTGCAACGTCTATGTGGGCTGGTCGTCGGAGAATACGAACGATCGCCTGTTCCGCTACAACCTGGTGAGCGGTGCGCGCGATGCGATCGGCAATTCCAGTATTGGCTACCGGGCCGACCCGCTGTTGCCCGGCAACCGGGTGCGCTACGAATTGCGCCGCGGGTCGGCCCTGGGGGCGCTGGTGTTCCAGTCGCCGGAGGTGCTGGTCAGCGTCGGTGGTGGGGATTCCAATTCGGGTCCCGCCGATGTGCCGCCGGCGCCGACGGTGTTTCAGGAGCCCACGCCGGACAGCGAATCCGACAAGGTCGGCGCCATTGCAGCGACGTTCCGGGTCAATGATGGCGGCAATGCGACCTATACGATTCCGCTCTATGCCCCGCGTGGACGCGGTGGCCTGACGCCGGAGGTGTCGCTGGCGTATAGCAGTGCCGGCGGTGAAGGTCTGCTGGGCACGGGTTTCAATCTGCACGCTGCCTCGTCGATCCAGAAATGCCGCAGCGGCAAGGAGTTTGGCGACGGCGATACCGTCAGCAGCGCACTGGACCAGTTTTGCCTCGACGGTCAGCGCCTGCTGTTGTGGAAAGGTATCCATATGCAGCCGGGTGCCGAATACCGCACTGAAATCGATTCGTTCCAGCGTGTCGTCCTGACCGCGACACCGGTCATTTCCTCGTCAGCGTTTGGCCTCAGCGAGAATCTGACGACCTATGCCTTCACCGTCTATGGCAAGGACGGTTCGGTGCGCCGCTTCGGCGATAGTGCCGGCACCGTGGTAGCGCCGGTGCGTTTTGGCCGGGGCGCTGCCATCAGCTGGTTGCAGACCGAGCTCGCTGATGTTTCCGGCAATACGATCCAATTTACCTATTCCTCGCAGGGCAGTGGCTCCCTCAGCACGCCCGGCGAGCGCACGCTGCAGCGGATCAGCTACGTGGGCGGAGCGCTGGAGTTCAGCTACATCACTTCCGGGCGCCGCGATATCAGCCATTCGAGCATCGGTGATGCCTATGCCAGCCAGCTGCTGGAGCGCGTAACGGTCTACGGTGCTGACAATCAGGTGTTGCGGCGTTATGTGGCCGGCTATGCCAATCGGATCGTCGCCGATATCTACCTCGTGCGTCCGCGCCTGATCAGTCTTGGCGAGTGCGCCGACGCGGCCGAGCAGATCTGCTACCCGGCGACGACCTTCAGCTGGAGCGATGCCTCGGCTGTTGCCGACAGCGGCAACTCCGACGCGACCAGCGGCAAGCGCTTTCCGAATCTGGTTTCGCATCGCCTGGCCGATTTCGACGGCGACGGCCGCAGTGACATCGTCTGGGCGGATCAGGGCGGGCGCCTGAATGTGCTCTACGCCGAGGCCAATGCCAGCGGCATCACCTTCAGCGCGAACACGGAAATCGCAAGGCTGTTGCGGGTCGATCCTGTCGGCGCATTCCAGACCCTGGACCTCGACGCCGACGGCCAGGACGATGTGCTCTACCTGTCCGAATCGAGCACGACACCGAATCGCGTTGCCTGGTATTTGCGGCGGGCGAATGGCCGCAGCTTCGCCGCCCCGGAGCTGCTGCTCGACAACGTCGGCCCGGTCGATGCGGGCGAGGTGCTCAAGTATGAATCCAGCCTCACCGATCACACCGGTGACGGCTTGCCGGATCTGGTGTTCCGCATCGGCCTGGACGGCAACAGGATCGCGATCCTGCAACGCAATCCTGACAATACCGATCGGCCGTTTGCGTTTGCCGCACCGCTGCCCGTGCGTTTGATCGATGGCGATGCGAGTGGGCTGAACCTTTGCGCCGGTTCGACCTATACGGCGCGGCGCGATCAGGAGCGTGCACAGCCGGTCGATATCGATGGCGACGGCCGTGCCGACCTGGGTTTCATGTCCTCGGATGCGGCCTGCGGCAGCGGTGTACCTATCGTGACCGGTGTTGCCGGGGCCACGGAGGGAACGCCGCCACCGCCGGTGGCGCATGAAGGTCCGGGCGTGGCGGCTGGCACACCCGTGGGCTATTACTTCGTGACCTACCGCGCGGAAGGCGTCTTTGCCGGTGCCGGTGGGGCGCCCGAGTTCCGCTTCACACGCGCCGGCCGCAGCGTGCGCGTGGTCGAGCAACTCGGCCCGGGCTCGCGCGAACGGGCGCGCCAGCGCGTAATGGCCGGCGATCTGAATGCCGACGGCTATATGGACTATGTATTTCTCAACGACGCCGCACAGTGGCGTGTCAATCTGACCGTCGCCGATCTGGCCTATGGGCGGGATCAGTGCGTGGCCAACTGCCTGGATGCCAACCACGTCGACAAGGTGCAGCTGATCGACTTCGACGGCGACTCCAAGCCTGATTTCTGGTGGCCGGATGCCACGACGCCGAACCGGAATTACAAGGTACACCTGTGGAATGGTGATGGATTCACAGCGGCGGCGGTGAATTCGGGTTTTCTCGCCGCCGCGGGCAACGACTGGCAGCGCCTGTCGGGCGACTTCGACGGCGACGGGCTGGCCGATAACCTGATCGTCAAGCCGGTCAGCAACGGCGTCGCCGACGGCGGCTGGAGCGTGCGGCGCGCCGTGTCCCATCATCAGGCGCGTGGCGCGATCGTGGCCATCACCAATGGTCTGGGCGCACGCACCGAGATCACCTATTCACCGCTGACCTTCTCCTCAGTCTACCGGCGCGGCTATGACGGACCACTGCGCACCTGGGGCCGCGGCTCGGCGGTGTTCGACCTGGCCTTGCCGAACTCTGTCGTGCACTACGTCAGCAGCAGCGCACCGGTAAGCGGCAACCCGGCCAATCAGGCGATTGTGCAATACCAGTACCGCGGTCTGAAGCTGCAGGCCGGCGGTCGCGGTTCGCTTGGGTTCGGCCGGGTCACGACGGTCGACCTGCAGACCCTGGTCGGCGTGGATACCTATCTGCTGAACGAGTTCCCCCTGACCGGTCTGGCGATGCAGACCAATACGCGCCGCCTGAGCCAGATACCGGCCGACAGCTGCCGTGCGGGCGACGGCAGCGTTGTTGAATCCGCTGCCTGTTTTTCACGCGCACCTATCTGTGCCAGCGGCAAGATCGGTCCCTGCGACAGTGCGCTGCCTGAGCCCAACGCGGGCCGGGTCAAGGTGTTGCTCGATACCTATGGCTGGCGTTATCAGCCCGATGCGCCGCTGGCCAACGGCCCGGGGCGGTCGTTGAACTACTATCTGCAGGGTCTGCCCGGCGTACCAGCGTCTGGGCCGACGGCGCCGGTATTCGTTGCGCGCATCCAGTCCAACATCGCCGACTACGATGCCCTCAGCTTCAAGTCCGCAAAGCTCGAAGTGGTCAACTTCACACCCGATGGGTACGACGATTTTGGCAATGTGCTGCGCAGCTCGACCACGTCGCGGCGGCGCTCGTCGATCAATACGACGGACGAAACCTCGGTCACGACCGAAGTCCGCAATACCTATGCCGACAACCTAGCGGCCTGGAAACTGGGACGCCTGACCCGCACCCTGACCTTTACCCAGCGGGAGGAGTACCGCAGCACAGGTACCTCCGTGACCACCCAGGGTCGCCGCGCCAGCTTTGCCTATACCAGCTACGGCCTGCTGCAGGCGGAGCGGGTCGAGGGCATGAGTGGCAGCAGCGTCGATACCTTGACGCCCGATACACAGACTCGCGGCACCGCGACCTACTACCAGCACGATGCGGCCGGCAACCGCACGGCGGTGTTCACCTGCAGCGCGGATATCGAGGAAAGTGTTTGCCGTTCCGGTGCGGGCGGTGTGAACTATGCCTTCCATCCCGCCGGCCGCAGCGTGATGCGTTATTCGCGCACCGAATACGATGCGCTGCGGCGTTATCCCGAGCGCGTGGTCGAGCCGTTCTCCAACGGTGCGGATACGGTGCGGGAGCTGGTCAGTTCACAGGTGCTTGCGCGCAACAGCGGCGGCGATGTGCTGGATGCACAGGACGCCAACGGCAAGGTGTCGCGCCTGCGCTACGGCCGCTTCGGCCGCCAGTATTTCGCCTACGATGCGACCGGTGCATCGACACGCACGACTTGGCGGCGCTGCACGGCCAACTGTCCGTCGGGTTTGGCGCTGGCTTATGTCCAGACCACGGTGAGCAGCGGCGCGCCCACGCGCTGGAGCTTCCACGATTTGCTGGGCCGGCCCGTGATCGAGCTGCAGCAAGGGCTCAATGCGAATGATTTCAGCGCCACACTGACCGAGTACGACACACGCGGCAATGCAACCCGTGTCTCGCAGCCGTTCTTTGTGGCCAATGCGGGCGGCGGCGCGGCTACGCCGGCGGCCGGCCAGACGCCTACCTGGACTACCCATGAGTACGATTTTCTGAACCGCGTCTACCGCAGCACCGCGCCCGATGGCGGCGTGACCACGAAGGACTATCAGCCGCTGCGCACGACCACGACCTTGCCGCCCAATGCCAGCGGCCAGCAGCAGGTTCTGGTGGAGAACTTCAGCCCGCAGGGTGAGGTCATTTCCACTATCGACGCCAACAACACAACGGTGACGTTCAGCTATCACGCAGGCGGCCAGCTGCTGCGGGCCGAGCGCGGCAGTCTCGCGACGGTGAGCAGCTACGACAGCCTGGGCCGCAAACTCTCAACCAGCGATCCGGACACGGGAACCTGGAGCTATACCGTCAACGATGCCGGCGAGACGCTGACCCAGACCGGGCCACGTGGCCTGTGCACGGAACAGCGCTACGACGGCCGCGGACGGTTGTGGCGGCGCACTGACTACGCCGGGGCCTGCGGCAGCCTGCTGGCCGGCAGTGCGAGCTGGCAGTTCGATACGGCGAGTTACGGTGTAGGCCGGCTCGCGAGTGAACAGTTCAGCGAACCCGGTGCGGTCAGCGTGGCGCGCCATTACAGCTACAACAGCCTGGGCCAAGCGGTGGAAACGCGTACCGATCAGGACGGGCGCAGCTACTACGCTCAGTCGACGTATGACAACCATGGCCGGCCGTTCCAGTTCTTCTTTACCGCACCGGGTTTGCCGACGACGGGTGAACGCACGGAGTACAACGCGCAGGGTTTTGCGTACCGGGTCCGTTCGGCTTATC
>JAEUPP010000058.1 GCA_016790075.1 Rhodanobacteraceae bacterium
CGAACACTATCCGTTGCCCAACTACCCCGCCGACCTCTCCTACGAGGTGTACAGCGCAGTGGGCTTCGATCTGGCCAATACCATCCTGATCCAGGGCCCCAAGCGCGATGCCAAGGGCAATCGCGAACTCATCGTCATCGATACCCTGGGCAACCCGGAAGTCACCCACCGCACCATCAAGGCGTTTCGCGACCAGGGCATATTGCCGCAATGCCCCGACTACACATTCGGCGAGACGGTGCCCGACGCCTGCAGGTTGCCGCTGCGTGCTGTCATCTATACGCATAACCATATCGACCACACCTTCGGCGTCTGGGGCTTTCTCAGCGCCGCGGATCGGCCGCCCTGTCAGGTCGCCAATCCACAGGTCGCCGGTGCGGACACGCTGTTTGACACAGCGGTCGAAGCACGCGACTGCGTCGCCGTCATAGGCCAGCACAAGATCAACGACGGTGTGGGCACGACGGCACTGGTCACCGGCACCATCATCGACGCGCGTTCTGCGTACATGTACGGCGCGTTCATTCCCCGCAATCACGTCAACAGCGGCATAGGCCCGCAGGAAAAAGGCGCCGTCGTGGAAGTCGACGGCAAGCCGGTGCTGGTCAACGGCAGCTATCGCATGCCCTCGCGTACGTTTACGAACGAGCTGAAGGTCATTGCCGCCGGCGTGCAGATGCAGGTGGTCTATGTACCCAGCGAAACCAATGACGAGCTGGCTGTGTTCCTGCCAGACCGCCGCAACCGCAGCGGCACGCCGGTAGCCGACGACGACTGGGGCGGCCCGGGCCTGCTGCAGTCGGCCGAAGTCATACAGGGCCCTTCGTTTCCTAACCTCTACAGCCTTCGCGGCACGGCTTATCGCGATCCGTCCAACTGGTTCCGCAGCGTCGACCGCCTGCGCCAGTTCAACGCCTGGTGCATGCTGCCCAGCCACGGTCCACCGCTGTGCGAAGCGGCGAATATCCAGCGGCTGCTGAAGAACTTCCGCGACGCGATCCAGTTCACCCACGACCAGACCATTCGCTGGATGAACAAGGGCTACACCATGAATGAGCTGGCTCCGCTGGTTGAGGAGATCTACCTCAAGGCGGGCCAGCACGACTATCTGATGGGCGAGCTTGACAGCGTGCGCCCAATCAAGAATGCCAATGTGCCGGCCAACCGCTGCCCGCAAAGCCCCACGCCTGTGGTGCCGCCGCACCAGGCCGTCCCGCCTGAGCAGAATTGCGTCAATCCGCGCGACTATCTGCGCCCTTACTATGGTTCGGTAGTGCAGGCCGTGCGCGAAATCTATGTGGGCTCGGTAGGCTGGTATGAAGCCGATCCGGTTGCGCTGCGTCCCACGCCGCCCAAACGCCTGGCACAAGCCACCATGGCCCTGATGTGCGTGCCCAAGGCCGGTGGCGGCGAAGGCATGATCTGCGGCGAGGAAGCGGTGAACACCGCAGCGGCCGACGCGCTGGCCAAGGCCGATGGATTCAAGCAAGCGGGCAATATGGCCGAAGCGCTGGCCCAGTACGAATGGGCGGCGGAACTCGCCACCATCGTCGTCCGCGCCTCTACCGATCCGCTTGCAAGCAGCGAAGGTCCAATGCCGCCGGCACTGCGCCGCGCGCGGGAACTCAAGGCACGCGCCTTCCTGGGCCTTGCGGAACCTGAACTAAATCCCAATTGGCGCAGTTTCTACATTACCGCAGCACACGAGCTGCAGGGACTGCCCCTGCCCAAGGACATCAAGGGTGGGTTGGTTGCTCCGGGTGTCATCAGCGCGCTGCCGGCCGGGGCCTGGGTGAACTCGCTGTCGCTGCGGTTGCGCGCCGAGGTCACGGCCAAGCAGGCGGTGAACAAGAGCTTCGGCTTCTGGTTTCCCGCTGAAGGCAACCAGGGATTCGGCGCCCAGGGCTATCTGCTGCATGTGCGCCACGGCATAGCGGAGTTCATTCAGGAAACGGTCAGTGCTGCACCGCTGACCCAGCGCGACGTGGCCGCGGCGGATTTTCCGGTCTCCATGACCAAGCCCGCGCTGGACACCCTGCTGCTGGCTGAAGCCCGCGGGCCGGACGAGTTCAGGAAAGCCTGGGACGCGGCGGTCAGATCTGGCCAGATCCAGTGCCTGAAATCCGATGCAAAAGCCGATACCTGCCTGGCCGACTTTGTCACCCATTTCGCCTTGTATTTCGATCCCAAGCCGACGGGTGTTCCGCCGCTGGCGGGGCGTTAGCGCGCCAAACCTTTGCCGCCCGCTCCTGACGGGTGCCGCACCTGTCAGTTGCGGCGGAGGATGCGAGAAACACTGCGCCATCTGCACCTGAGAGTTGTCCGACTGACGGACGAACATCCAGGGCACACAACGATGGCCACCAAAGTACAGACGGTTTCTGCACTGACTACCCCACAGAACGGCTGGACATTCACACCAACCACGGACGTCAAGCAGTTGCTGCGCCGCCCGGTATTTATGCAAGGGGACAACTTCCTGTTTACCAGCGTGGGGGACAACCTCGCGCTGCGTGTCGTCGACACAGGCGGCAAGCAGGTGCTGGGCAAGGACCTGCTGCTAGGCTGGGACCCGGCGACCGAAGCCTTCACGGTTACCGCCTATGGCAGGCATATGGAAATCCGCGCCAGCCCGGCCAATACCGGGCTTGGCTGGAGGCTAAAGTATCAAGGGGTGTACGAGGCGGAGCCACATCTCGCGCCGGACGAGGGCGGTGACGGCGACCCCAAGTAACCCGGAGAAATCTTCGGCATCTTCGCCAGGACTGCATGGCTTATGCGCGCCGGTGCTACCCACCGCGAAACCGCACCCCGGCCCTCCGGCGGTGCGGTAGCGCGTGAGGTATCGGCAACGGCCGAATCGGCTGTATCGGCTGAAATATGCAGCGGTCATTTCGCACACTGCATCGCGGCCACTGCGGTTGTTGTACCCCGCCAGCTGCTGATTCCCGGTCCCCGCGGTGAGCTCTGGACTGAAGCGCTGCCGCGCACCCTGATTGGCCGCGGCGCCGGAGCGTTGCCTGGTGTCGCCGGCAGCGGCACGGCCTTTCTTGTGACACCACGCCACGTGGTCACCGCCGCACATGTCGTCAACCCGCATCGGATTACCCATTCCGCATTTGTATTCGGCTTCACTGCCGCAAGCCTGCGTCAGCCAGGCGACGGCTTGCCGTTGCGCTATTTGTTTGATCACGAGGCCATTGCCTACGGCGTATCCGTTACCGTACCCGGCGCAACACCCTGCCACGACGACATCAGCCTCATCGAACTATCCAAGCCAATAGAGCGCCGAGGCATTGCTATTGCGCAACCCGACGCCATTGCGCTGAATCAGCCCGTTACACTGGTTGGTTGCGCCGGACTCCAACCCGTCACTGCCGCAATGGCCGGTGTAGACCCGCCTGCGCGTGTGTTGGCATTTGATGAGCGGATTGCGCAAACCAGCGTGCGGGTAGCCCAAGGCAACTCCGGGTCGCCTTTGCTCGACAGCAATGGTGACGCCCTTGGCGTGCATGTCAGCATGGCCACACCGACCATTCGCCAACCCGCCAGCCCCTCGGTCATAGGGAATGCCGGAATGGTCGTCGCTTCGGCAGTCCGGATGCGCGTCATCCTCGACGCGCTAGTGAAGATAGGAGCTCAGATTCGCACCTGAACGTCCTGATCAGTCGGGTTCCCGCGCGCGGCGGAGGCACGATCCTGCACCCGCGGCTTCCACCGGCCGCAACAGATGTCTACGCTTGCGAGGTCCACGCCCTGAGCACCCTAGGAACATCCCCATGCCGAAGCCATCTCGCCATTCCGTTGCCCGCCGCCTGCTGCCTGCACTACTGCTGTCAAGCCTCAGCCTCATCGCCTCAGCCGCTGCCCCACTGGTCAAGTCGCAGCCCGGCTATTACCGCCTGGCCGTCGGCAGCTTTGAAATCACGGCACTGTCCGACGGTGTACTCAAGCTCGAACCGACCAAGCTGCTGCAGGGGCGCAGCAGCGAGCAGATCGTGCAGGATCTGGCTGCCGTGCATCTGAAGGAGCCGGTGGAAACCTCGATGAATGCCTATCTGATCAACACTGGCGCCAAGCTCGTGCTGATCGATACCGGCGGCGGCCCCGGCATGGGCGCCGACGGCGGCAAGCTGCTTTCCAGCCTCAAGAACGCCGGTTATGCGCCGGAGCAGGTCGACGAGATCTACATCACGCATATGCACGGCGATCACCTGGGCAACCTCAGCCGCGACGGCCAGCCGAACTTTCCGAATGCCACCGTTCGCGCCGACAAGGCTGACGCGGCGTATTGGCTGGACGAGGCCACAGCCGCAGCAGCGCCTGAAAACAAGCGTGGTTTTTTCAAGGCCGCGCAGGACGCCCTCGCTCCGTACGTCAAGGCCGGCAAGTTCAAGCCGTTTGAAGGTGCTACCGAACTCGTGCCGGGCGTACACGCTGTCGCACGCCATGGCCACACGCCAGGCCATAGCAGTTATCTGGTGGAGAACGGCGGACAGAAGCTTGAGGTCATAGGCGACATGATCCATGTCGGCGCGGTGCAGTTCCCGCACCCGGAAGTCGTCATCGGCTTTGACAACGACAGCAAGCTCGCCGCCGCCGATCGCAAGCAGGCCTTTGATACGGCCGTCAAAGACGGCCGCTATGTCGCTGCTGCACATCTGTCGTTTCCCGGCATTGGCCGTATCAATGCCGAGGGCAGCGGGTATCGCTGGGTACCGGTAAATTACGCGCCAGTACGCTGAAGGGGCTACCGCTCAGCGCCAGGCCCCAACACAGCACAGTGATGACAGAACACTGAGTCATTGATGATCTGCGGCGTAGCCGCTCCACGCCAACAGTGAGGAGCGGCGAGGCCGCTTCTGCCTAGGCCCGCAACTGATCCGGTCAAACACTCGAAAAACTGACGCTGTTCTGCAGTAACTGATACGGCGACCATAGCGGGCATGAAACCGTTCCGCTTGCTGTCGTTGCTGATTTTGCTGTTCGCCGTACCGGTGTTCGCTGCTGGCGAACTCACCGAGCGCCTGGCCGCCTGTACGGTCTGTCATGGCGAACACGGCGAAGGCCGTGCCGGAGCCGAGTACTACCCGCATCTCGCCGGCAAGCCAGCAGGTTATCTGCTGCGCCAGCTTCGTGCCTTTCGCGACGGCGACCGGCGCTATGCGCAGATGGGCTGGCTGATGCGCAATATGGACGATGCCTACCTGCAGGCCATCGCCGAACACTTCGCGGCCCTGCCGCCGCGCCCACCGGCGCGGGCGACAGCGACCAGGCCACCAGACCCGGTACTGGCGCAGCGCGCGCAGACGCTGTTAGCCAAAGGTGATGCAACCCGCGCTATTCCTGCCTGTATCGCCTGCCACGGTGAACAGCTCGCCGGCCTAGAACCGGCGATCCCGGGACTGCTGGGGCTGCCCGAGGAATATGTCGTCGCGCAGTTCGGCGGATGGCGCGCCGGCGTGCGCAGGACGCCGGCACCCGACTGCATGGCGCAGATTGCGCGTGCTCTGGACGCATCTGAAATCCGCGCGATCGCGCACTGGCTGTCGGCGCAGCAACAGGCCGAACCGCAGCGCCCGGCGCCGGCCGGAACGCTTGTGCCGCCGCAGGCCTGCGCTGGACTGCCTGATTCAGCAGCACAGGTGCTGCCATGAATCTACGGCGGCGTCTGCTGCTCGCACTGATCACACTGCTGCCGCTGCTGCTGTTCGCCGCTGCCTGGGTAGTGCTGCTGTTTCTGCGGCAGGGCGGCATGACGCCGTTCCGCGTGCCATTGAATCAGGCCCGTTCCGTGCCCAGCGACGCGGCACTGATAGCACGCGGCCGCAGGCTCGCCGCCATAGGCAACTGCGCCGGTTGCCATACCGCGTACGGCGGTGCCGCCTATGCCGGAGGGCGCGCCTTCATTACGCCCTATGGCACGGTCTACAGCAGCAATATCAGCGCGGATCCGCGGTATGGCATCGGCGCCTGGTCAGCGGCAGAGTTCCGCCATGCCATGCGCCACGGCGTCAGCCGCAACGGCGTTCAGTCGCCCGTTTTCCCCTATGCGAATTTTGCACGGATCGACGATGAAGGGCTCGACGCGCTGTACGCCTTTCTCGCCACCGTGCCGGCAGTCGCGACAGCGCCACCGGCCGACGCCCTCGACTTTCCGGCGAATCTGCCGGGTGCGATGACGATGTGGCGCCTGCTCTATTACCGCCCGGCGCCTGCAGTCACGGCGACCGCTGCTGCGACCCCGCAGCAGCGCGGTGCAATCCTTGTCGAAGGCATAGGCCATTGCGCCGCCTGCCACGGCACGCGCGGCACATTCGCCTCGCTTGCAGCCGACGCAGAGCTCGGCGGCGGGCGCCTGGCAGGTTGGTACGCACCCGCGCTGAATGCGCAGACGCTTGCCCATTACGCACCAGGAGCGCTCGCCGACTATCTGCGCGGTACGGCCGTTGACGGCCGTGGGGCCTACGGCAAGATGGCCGATGTCATTGCGCAGAATCTGCAGCATCTGAGTCCCGCAGACGCGCAGGACATCGAAGCCTATCTGCGCACGCTGAAGCCGCAGTCCGCCGCGCGGGAATCCGTCACGAGGGAACTGCCAGCTGAACAGCGTGCGCTGGGCGATCACCTGTATCGGCAGCACTGCGCCGGCTGTCACGGTGAGGACGGCAGCGGCAAGGCAGGCAAGTACCCGGCGCTGACCACCTCGTCCGCGATTACGGGCCCGGACCCGATCAATGCGATCAAACTGGTACTGTTCGGCGCGGCGGCGCCGGCTACGCCGCAAAATCCACAACCGTATACGATGCCGCCGTTTGCCCACACCTTATCGCCCGATGAGGTGGCCGCGCTGGTAAGCACGCTGCGGGCACGCTGGGGTGACGGCGGGCGGCCGGTCGATGCCAACGACGTCGGCGCCTGGGGCGGTATCGAGCCATGAAACTCTACGAGCAGTACGCCGCCGAGATCGCCGCGCTGATCGCAAACGGCGATCTCGCCCCTGGCACCCGGCTGCCCTCGGTGCGCGAGGCGCGTGCACGCCGCGGCGTCAGCGCATCGACCGTATTCCAGTCCTACCAGATGCTCGAGCGCGCCGGACTGGTGCAGGCACGCCCACAATCCGGATTCTACGTAGCAGCAACGGCGACGCCCGGCGCGAACGATTTGGCGGTCGCCGAACCAGGCACCGAGGCCAGCGAAGTCACGGTCAGCGAGCTCGTATTCGCGGTACTCGGCGCCGCCCGTTCGGGCGACGTCGCGCCGCTGGGTTCCGCGTTTCCGGGGCCCGATCTGTTTCCACTGGGGCAATTGGCCAAGGCTGCGGCCAGGGGCCTGCGGCAGCTCACGCCGCAGGCCATCGTCGACCATCTCGCGCCGGGCAATCCGCGTCTGCGCGAACAGATTGCGCTGCGCTACCGCATCGACGGCATACGGCTGCAGGCCGACGAAATCGTCATCACCAACGGCGCACTTGAAGGACTCAACGCGGCGCTGCAGGTAGTTACCCAGCCGGGCGATACCGTCGCGATCGAATCACCGGCGTTCTACGCGGCGCTGCAGGCGATAGAACGGCTGAAGCTCAAGGCGCTGGAGATCCGCACCGACCCCGAGCACGGCGTGGACCTGGACGCGCTGGCCGATGCCCTGGCGCGCCAGCGCATTGCCGCCTGCTGGCTGATGCCGACGTTCCAGAACCCACTGGGCAGCCTGATGCCGGACGCACGCAAGCGCACGCTGGTGGCACTGCTCGCCCGGCATGGCGTACCCCTGATCGAGGACGATGTCTACGCCGAACTGTATTTCGGCTCGCAACGGCCGCGGCCAGCCAAGGCCTACGACGAAACCGGCCTTGTGCTGCATTGTTCATCTTTCTCAAAATGCCTTGCACCCGGTTACCGCGTAGGCTGGATTGCCGCGGGCCGTGAAGCACAGCGCCTGCAGCGGCTGGTGCTGATGACGACGATGGCGGCCTCGGTACCGGCACAGACGGCGGTACTGAATTACCTCGAAGAGGGCAGTTACGACCGCCATCTTCGCCGCCTGCGCGCCACGCTGGCCACACGCATGAATGCCGCGATACAGACCATCGAAGCGGCATTCCCTCACGGTACGCGGGTGACACGGCCACGCGGCGGCTACCTGCTCTGGCTCGCCTTGCCCGCGGGCCTGGATGCCATGCGTCTGCACGAGGCGGCGCTGCGTGAACGCATCGGCATCGCACCTGGACACATTTTCTCGCCTGACCATCGCTTCAGCGACTGCCTGCGCGTCAATTGCGGCCATGCCGCCGACGAGGTGCTGCCGGCGCTGCGGCAGTTAGGCCGGCTTGCTCACCAACTGCAAAGGTCCAGCGCATGAAAACCCTGATCGTTACCGGCTTCCTCGCCGTCATCGTCTACAACCTCGGCGCAGGCCTGTACTTCATGCTGGCCGACAAGGGCGGCAGTGCCCGCATGGTCAGGGCGTTGACGCGGCGCATCGTGCTGTCCGTCGCGCTGATGCTGCTACTGCTGGCCGGCATCGCGGCCGGCCTGGTGCAGCCACATGGCGTGTCCGGTTGAGCCATGAATCCGACCGTCGCGCAGAATCTCCCGCTACTCCTGTTGCTGCCCTGGTATCTGGTGCTGGGCATCGTGTTCTGGCGCACGCGGCGCAAGCCGGCCAGCTTGGCGCAACGAGGCTTCGATGCAGCAAGCCTGCTGCTCGCCCTGTTCGCGGCCACACTGGCCGGCTACTGGGCTATCCAGCAGGCCGATCCCAGCGCGGGTGCTATCTGGAAACAGGTGCTAGCCAGCCTTGTCAGCTACGCCCTGTTCCTGCTCGTGCTCGCTATTGCCTTCCTCGCCCGGCGCAGCAGAACATTGCGCTCGCGCTGACTGGCAGCGCCCACGCCACGGACTGAGCACGCCATGCATAGCGGTTCCTGCCTTTGCGGTGCCGTGCGTTTTGAAGTTGCCGCACCCCTCCACCGCCCAGACGCCTGCCACTGCACACAGTGCCGCAAGCAGTCGGGTCACTACTGGGCATCGACAGACGTCGCACGCAGTGACCTGACCGTGTCCGGCGCCGACCATCTGACCTGGTTCCAGTCCTCAGCGAAGGTACGCCGCGGTTTCTGTTCCACCTGCGGCGCCGCACTGTTCTGGGACATGGCGGGGCGCGACAGGATCGCCGTTGCCATGGGCGCGTTCGATACGCCTACCGGAACCACGCTGGCCACGCACATCTTCGTCGCCGACAAGGGCGACTATTACGAGATAGCTGACGGACTGCCGCAGAACCCGCGTTGGTTGCCCGCAGATCATGACGTCGCCGCTTGCCCATAACGGCGTCGCGCAGCGAGGGCTCGGCGCTTCGCCCGCGCCCCCTAGTCCAGTAGCGGCAGGGCGCCCTCGTCCAGATGTTCGAGCAACCTGGCCAGCGTAACCACGTCCTGGCGGTTGTGTTCCAGCACACGCATCAGGGCCGTCGTGCGCCCTTCGCGCAGAAAGCTGCGCCAGGCGGCCGGCGCTTCCGAACCAGGCAGATCGTCCTCGCGCACTATGCGCAGCAGCCGTCGCTCTATGGTCGCAAGCCGGCAATTCTCCCAGCAGCCGCGATAACGTCGGCGCACCGGATGCAGCAAGTCCACATGTGTGCGGCCCTGCAGCGGGTCGGGCATCCGCTGCAGGCAGTAGCGTGTGCGCAGCAGCGGCGCGTCGTAGCTGCGTCCGTTGTAGCTCACCAGCACCGTGTCGGGCCGCAACCAGCTTGCGAACAGCGCCAGCATTGCGGCTTCACCGGCCATCGCCGTGAGATACAACTGCCGCACCCGCAAGAAGCCCTCGCACCAGTCAGCCGCACCGAGCATGAAAGCCCGCGTGCCGCTGCCGCCGGCCAGCCCGGTGGTTTCGGTGTCAAACAAAAGAAAGCGCTCACGCGCAACAGGCGCACCGTCCGGCCAGCGCGGCGGCAGCAGCGGCGTCATGGCCGATGCGGGATAACACCGCTCCATCGCATACACGCCGGTCGCGACAGACTCACCCAGCAGCGGCAGCTCGTGACGCAGCGGTTGCCGGGACAGGGCGCGGGCGGGCCGCAGATCCAGCAGCCGGCGCAGATGCTCGCGAGCGGAAGCCGCCGGTGGCGCCCCGGCAGATGGCGCTACGCCAGCACGCGACGGCGAATCCGCAGCCGGCACCAAACCGGCCTGAGTGCGCAGCTGGCGCAATTTTTCGGCGAGGGCACTCATGCCGAGTAAAGCAACTGCAGCACGCGGGCCGCCTGTGCCTTGGGCGTAACGCTGGCATCCCCAGCAGGCGCGAGCACCGGGCCGACGCAGGCCGGACAGCCGCCACGGCAGGCACAGGCGCTGATCAGCGCCTGTGCATCACGCACGAGTTCGGCCTGCACGCGAAACAAGGGATCACTCAGGCCCACGCCACCCGGATAGTTGTCGTAGAGATAGACCGTCGGCGTGAAGCACTCGGCCTCCAGAGCCTGATCATCACCGCGCCAGCGGCCGCGGCCCTGCGGATCGCGCTCGACAAACGCGCCCGCATCGCCGCTGCCGACCGACTTCATCAGATCACGCGCTTCGGCCATGACGCGCACGCTGGCGACCGTATGCAGTACAGCCGCCGCTCCAAGGAATCCGTCCAGTGCGTCCTGGCGCGAGGCGAAAGCCTGATCGAGTGCATCCTGCGGCAACTGCCACCAGAGCGCCGTCGTATGCAATTCCTGGTCGGGCAGATTGACCGGGCCGTAGCCTATGTTCTCGTGGGTGTAGTAGCGGATCTTCTTGTAGCCGGCGACCCGGCGTACCACATGCACCTCGCCCAGGTTGGCACTGCCCGCGGCGGCACGCACGCCATCGAAACGCTCCAGCACCTTGAGCCGGGTGTAGTCGATCGCATCGGTGTAATAGTCAACCTGTGTACGAGTCACGAAGGCCTTGCGGCCTTCCCAGTCGAGTTTCTCTACCTGGTACGGAGTCGACTGGATCATGTGGATCGCCCCTTCGTAGAGGGTCAGCGCAGCGCTGGAATAGTCGACCTCGGCGATGATGCGCTGCTGCCCGTCACTGCGGTCGACGACGACGAAATTGCCGTCGGCGACCGAGCGCAGATTGACCGCATTGGCCGGATACGCATCGGCGATCCATTCCCAGCGCCGGCCTTCGCGGTGCACCACGTCGGACTCGGCCAGCACCTGCAGATAAGCCTCGGGCTCGATGCCGCCGAAACGGTCGGTATCGGCAAACGGCAGCTCGAACGCGGCGCAGCGGATGTGATCAAGCAGGATCAGCGGCTGGTCGGGCGCTATGCGCGCCTGCTCCGGCGAGGCGCTGAGAAAGAAATCCGGGTGCTGCACGATGTATTGATCCAGCGGCTGGCTGGATGCGACCAACACGCCTATGGCCGCCTGCTGGCGCCGTCCAGCGCGGCCGAAACGCTGCCAGGTCGCGGCGATGGAACCCGGATAGCCTTGCAGCAGCACCAGATCCAGCGCGCCTATGTCGACACCGAGTTCCAGCGCCGAGGTGCTCACCAGACCGTCGATCTGACCGGCGCGCATCAGCTGTTCGGTGCGGCGGCGCTCGGTGGGCAGATAACCGCCGCGATAGGCATGAATGCGTGCCGGCTTGCGCGGATCGTGGTCGAACACGTCTTTCAGGTACTTGGTCAGCACTTCGACCATAAGCCGCGACGGAGCGAACACGAGCGCCTTGAGCCGGGCACGTATCGCCGCGCGCGCAATGCGCGTCACCTGCGAACGCGCCGACGCACGCAGGCCAAGATCGGCATTGACCACCGGTGGGTTCCACAGCAGGACATGCTTCTCGCCGCAGGGCGCACCGCTTTCGGTAATCGCCTGCACCGGCTGGCCGATCAGCGCCTGGGCATGTTCGCGCGGATTGCCTATCGTCGCCGAACACAGAATGAAAGTCGGACTCACGCCGTAGAACGCGCAGATGCGCCCGAGCCGGCGCAGTACGTTGGCCAGATGCGAGCCGAATACGCCACGGTAGCTGTGGATCTCGTCGATGACGACATAGCGCAGGTTCTCGAAGAACTGCGCCCATTTGGTGTGATGCGGCAGCATGCCCTGATGCAGCATGTCCGGATTGCTGACGACGATATCGCCATGCAGCCGTATTGCCTGACGCGCGTCGCCGGGCGTGTCGCCGTCGAAGGTATGCGCACGCAAGCCGAGCCCCCCGGCGCGATTGAGCTCCAGCAGTTCGGCGACCTGGTCCTGCGCCAGCGCCTTGGTCGGAAACAGATAAAGCGCCTTGGCGCGCGAGCGGATGGCAGCATCGACCACCGGCAAGGTGTAGCACAGTGTCTTGCCTGATGCGGTCGGCGTCACCACCACCGTATGCTGGCCACGCCGCACCGATTCCCAGGCCTGCGCCTGATGGCTGTAAAGCCGCGTAATGCCCCGCGCCTGCAGCGCGGTGCGCAGCGCCGGCGTCAGGTCATCCGGCAATTCTGCATAACAGCCAGCCCGCGCCGGCAGTGTGAAGCGGCCAGTGATGCGGTCGGCATAACGCCGCACCAGCCTGGCCAGCAACCGGCCCGGATCGGGCGGCGCCGGTAACTTTTCCGCAATGAGGCGGGCGAGATCAGTAGACATGCAGGCTCCCAGTGCCAAGACCGCTGCGGCAATAACCCGCACCGGTCTCAGAACCTGCGACACGACCACTCAGCCTCGTTGACCACCCAGCGGGGCACCAGGGAGATAGCGATACAGCAGCACGGACCTTCATGCCTGGCTGGGCCTGGCTGCGCTGCTCGATATTGGCTCGCCTTCGCTCGTGTTCCAGCCGACACATGCGCTGTTGCAGGGCTGCAAAGCACAAGGCGGATAACCCGCCTATGCCGCCTGCGTCAGCACCGCAAGAAACGCTTCGCCGTATTTCTCCAGCTTGGTGGCGCCGACGCCGTTGATGCGCGCGAGTTCGTGGATCGACATAGGGTGCTCGCGCAGCATGTCGAGCAGGGTCGCGTCGTGGAAGATCACATAGGCGGGCACATTCTGTTCTTTCGCCAGCCGCGCGCGCAGATTACGCAGCGCGTCCCATAACGCGCGCTCGCCGTCGCTGATCTGCAGACTGTTGTGCGCGGTGGCACCGCGTGCACTCGTGCGCGCCGCCTTGCGTTCGGCGCGACGCTGCTCGCCGCCAGCGGCAAGACGCATCAATACGCGCACTTCGCCCTTCAGCACTACACGGCTGGATTCGGTCAGATGCAAGGTGCCGTAGCCCTCGTGATCGGCAGCCAGGTAGCCCGCCGCAACGAGATGGCGGAACACGCTGCTCCACTGGCGTGCGTCGAGATCGCGGCCTATGCCAAACACACTGAGCTTGTCGTGATTCCAGCTGCGCAGGCGCTCGCTGTCTTCACCACGCAGCACGCTGACGAGGTGCCCGACGCCGAAACGCTGACCGGTGCGGTAAACCGCGGACAGCGCTTTCTGCGCAACCTCGGTCGCATCCCGCGCCTGAGGTGGCTTTATGCAATTATCACAATTGCCGCAGTTTTCACTGCGCATTTCACCAAAATAGGCCAGCAGCAGGCGGCGACGGCAACTGGTCGCTTCGGCATACCCCAGCAAGGCTTCGAGTTTGGCCCGCTCGACACGCTTGCGCTCCTGGCCCGATTCGGACTGCGCAATCATCTGGCTCATCGTGACCACGTCGCCCAGCCCATAGCAAAGCCAGGCTTCCGCCGGCAGGCCATCGCGGCCGGCGCGGCCGGTCTCCTGGTAGTAGCCTTCCATGCTCTTGGGCAGATCCAGATGCGCGACATAGCGCACGTCGGGCTTGTCTATGCCCATGCCGAACGCAATCGTCGCCACCATGACGACACCGTCCTCACGCAGAAAACGCTGCTGGTTCGCCGCACGCAGAGCCTGATCCATGCCAGCGTGATACGGCAGCGCATCAAAGCCATCGGCGGCCAGTGCCGCCGCGGTTTCGTCAACTTTCTTGCGCGACAGGCAATAGACTATGCCGGACTCGTCACGCCGATCAGCGAGAAATTCGCGCAGCTGCCGCCGTGCATTGTCTTTCTCGACGACCTGATAGCGAATATTGGGTCGATCAAAGCTTGAGATGAACTGGCGCGCCCCAGCCAGGCCCAGGCGCTCTATGATCTCGGCCCGCGTCGGCGCATCGGCCGTCGCGGTCAGCGCGATCCGCGGCACCTGCGGAAATCGCTCGTGCAAGCGGTTGAGGCCGCGATACTCGGGGCGGAAATCATGCCCCCACTGGGAGACGCAATGCGCTTCGTCGATCGCGAACAGCGAAATCGGCACCTGCGTGAGCTGGTCGAGCATGCGTTCGCCGAGCAGACGCTCCGGCGCGACATAGAGCAACTTGAGTTCGCGCCGCAGCAGACGCTGCTCTACCTCACGCTGCTGCAGCGGTGACAGCGAGGAATTGAGGAACGCCGCAGCAACCCCGAGCTGGGTCAGCGCATCGACCTGATCCTGCATCAATGCAATCAGCGGCGACACCACGATGGCCGTACCTTCCCGCAGCAGCGCCGGCACCTGATAGCACAGCGACTTGCCGCCGCCGGTCGGCATCAGCACCAGGCAGTCATTGCCGCTGTACAGATGCTCGACAATAGCGGCCTGTTCGCCGCGGAAACTCGTATAGCCGAAAACGCGCTGAAGGATATCAAGGGCAGGTGTGCTCATCCGCACATGCTAACGGAAGGGTCCAGCCGCGGCATCGGACATCCCCCCTGTAGCCGCTGGGAAAATTCCGAGGCACAAGACCCGCACCATCGCAGCAGGGTCTGCCGCCGGCAGCGCTGCATCGGCCGCAGCAATTCCCGGCACATCACTCTCCAGCAGCGATCGATGGCGGAATCCGACGCGTTGACGCGTACTAAGAATGCAGAAGCGCATCCTGCCAGCACTCCTGGAGCCAGGCCGACACTCATGTATCCGCACCGCACTTGTGCAGCCGCATACCAAACAACCTGGAACACCCGGAGCGCCGTTGCAGGTGATGTAGCCCAGGCTCGAGCGCTCTTCGCCGAGGTGCTCACCGAGGTGCGCGGATTTGGCGCCTTGAACGTTGCGCCTTTAGGCGAAGCTAGCCTGGCCGCAATCATCAACACACTGGCCTCGGCGGAAACACCTTCTGAGGCCGAACTGATAGTCGCCGTATCCCGGTACGGCGAGGTTGGCGGCGCCGTCGCCTATTACAGCGACATGACGCGCTATGGTCGTGGCAGGCCAATGGAGCGAGCTTCACGCAGCGCAGGTATTCGCGGATTGAGCGTCCATTCCCGACTACGCGGCTGCGGCATCGGCAGCCGACTGTTGGACGCCTGCGTAGCACGGGCCCGGACACAGCAGCAGTGTGAACTGATGACGCATACGGCACATACCATGTTCGACACCAACGACTGGT
>JAEUPP010000019.1 GCA_016790075.1 Rhodanobacteraceae bacterium
CAACACCGCAGCCTGTGCCACCCGGCCCAACCTCTGCCTGACCCTGAGCCGCCAGCACAACGCCCTGGGCCAGCTGATGCGCACCACCGACGCGAATGGCGGGCGTACCGACTACTGGTACACGCCCCAGGGCCAGGCGGCCGCCCTGCGGGACGCCAACGGCCAGGCCACCCTGGCCACCTACAACAGCTTCGGTCATCGGCTACGCTCGGAGGATCCCAACCAGGGCATCTGGAACTTTGTCTATGACGCGCTCGGCGGCCTGAGCCGCCAGACCGATGCCCGCGGCGTGGTCACTGATCGGCGCACTCTACGAAATCGAGCAAGACATACGTGACCGAAAGCTTGTCGCCGAAGACAAGCAAACCTTCCGCGCCACACACAGCAAACCCCGAATCGAGTGGTTCTTCGATTGGGTCGAACAGCAACGACGACGATCTGGCCTCTTGCCCAGCAACCCCTTCGCCAAGGCACTCTGTTATGCCTGGGAACGGCGTGTCGCGCTATCGGTCTACCTGACCGACCCCGATGTACCGATCGACACGAATCACCTCGAACGCAGTTTGCGGCCCATTCCGATGGGGGGCCGCAATTGGCTCTTCTGTTGGACCGAGCTGGGCGCCAAACACGTCAGCATCGTGCAAAGCCTGATCGTTACCTGCCGGCTACACGGCATCGATCCTTACACCTACCTTGTCGACGTGCTGCAGCGCGTCGGCCAGCATCCCGCTTCGCGCGTTCACGAGCTCACGCCCAGGCTCTGGAAGCAGCACTTCGCCGATGCGCGACTTCGATCTATCCTCTACACGCTGCAGCGGGAAGGTGGCAAGTACGTCCGGTAGTTAACGGTTACGGTATGCGCGCGTGAAGCCTAACCATTCTATTGAGCCGATGGATTCCGGCATGCGGTCTGTCGGCACCGTGTCGGAGACATTCGCCATTCTCAATCGTGGGGTCTGTCTCTTCTTCGAGGCTTCACCTGACCACATTTCTCACTTGGCGTTGCTCAACATCGTTGTCTCACGCCCCAGCGGGACATCATCCGCCTACCGTGCTACCCGCGAGTTTGCACGCAAGTGCGACGCACCTACCGGCGAAGTGGTGGCTTTGCTGGTGCACGGTGCCACAATCGAGGATATTCCACCGGGGGCGGTAGTCATCGTAGCGCCAGAGGCTGGGACCTGACTGTAAGTTCAGGCCGGCCGCCGGGGAAATCGCTCGTATCATGCGCACCTCGTCGCATGGCGGCGGCTTGACACGGCGTCAGGCCGCACATCCCAGTTCCGCTCAAGTCCGCACAACATGGAAAACGACAAGAACGCCATCCAGGCACTGACTGCGCGCTTTTTCGCGGTCTTCGACAATCGGCGCGGACGTGCACCTTCCGCGGAGGAATTCACAGGCATATTTGCGCCCGGGGCTGTGATCGCATCTCATCGAGAAGGCGAGCCCACTCTAAGTTCACCTCGGGAGTTTGTGCTGCCCAGGATAGATCTTTTGAGATCGGGCGCCTTGGTGAACTTTCATGAGTGGGAGACAAGTGCGGAGACTGAGGTCTCGGGAACGCTGGCCGTACGTCGCACGCGGTACGAGAAGAAGGGCCTCCTTCATGGCGCACCCTATGGCGGTACCGGAACGAAGCACTTTCAATTCACCAAGCTCGCCGGAGCGTGGCTAATCCTCGCTATCTCCTGGGTAGATGATGTGAACTGAATCGTTCAGAGCAGTGCGCCAACAGTCGTTCAACGCCTTCATGGCCGGTGTTGGCGCCAACGTTCGGCCGCGCGGAAAGTTGAGTCACCGGTATGAATGAGTTCCGACTGTTCGCACACGGCGTGGAGTTCGACGCGGACGCCTACCTTGCCTCCGCCCCACTGAAGTTCGACGGAGTGTGGCGCAAAGGTGGGTCTGGGCACGCCCCCCCGAACTCGAGAGGCGTGTTCAAGGTGCTTGGGGACGGCCGTGGACTGCCGGTCTTCGAGCAGGAGCGGATCGCCATCGAGTACCTGTCGGCGAACCGGGAGGCGCTCAAGGCGCTGGCCCAGCACCCGCAGGTGACGACCTTCATCCTGGGCTTCCAGTACCACATTGTGCTGAAGGTCAACACGATCGGGTTCTGCATGGGGCCGCCGGCCCTGCTCATGTGGTATTGCCTAGACATCGGCATTTCGCCTACCTACTACGTTTCATTGGACAGAGAGCGGGAGTGGGCGGCGGAGCAAGACTGAACGATTCAATTCATCAAGAAGCACTACATCAATTCAGTGCTGCAATGGTACAACCTCAATTTCGCGCCCGTGCCTGGCGAGCCGGGGAGCTCAGCCAATCCGAGCAAGCCGGGCCGGCTAGTATGGGTAGGCCCTCGGGCGCTTGAGTGGCTGAGGAAAGACACTGCGCGTTGTGTCAAGCAGTTCACGGGTGCGGTAGTGGAAGCCCGTCCTGTCGTGTCCGCGGTCCAACCCCTCAGTCGAGCCGACGGTCACTGGCATGCCTCAGATGCGTCACATCCGCGTTGGAGACATCACTTGAACAACGAGACCCATGAGTACAACCAGGCGTTGCTGCCAGCTGACAGAGCCATCTGCGAAGTCCTCGCGAATGCAATCGCGAGCGCGTTGCCGGAAGCAGAGAACAAGGTTTGGCATGCCCACCCGGTGTGGTTCCTGGAAGGCAACCCTGTTGTCGGGTATAGCAAGCTGAAGAACTGCATTCGCCTGCTGTTCTGGAGTGGCCAGTCGTTCAAGTCGCCCGGCCTGTCGCCGGAGGGCAAGTTCAAGGCCGCTGAGGCACGATTCACCTCTGCAGAGCAAGTAAACCAGCAGGCCCTGGGTGAGTGGCTCGCCGAGGCCAGGGTCACACAGTGGGACTACAAGAACCTCGTTCGGCGCGAAGGCAAGCTGGAACGGATCAAGTAGATCGATGCGCCGCAATGCGATGCCTAACCCGTAGCCCAACCTGCCCACGCGATCAGATTGGCTCTGTGTCAGGCCACTTCTTTTGGATGCCGGAAATGGCATTGAATTTTTGCGATCCATCAGATCTGTACGCGCCACTTGGGTTTCATGCTCACGGCGCCGTAGTTCCAGCAGGTGCAGAGTTGCTCTACGTCTCCGGGCAGCTTGGTATTGGCGCAGATGGTAACTGTCCCGGTCATATTTGGTTCGTTCGTGACGAACGCCATGATCGCCAAAAATTGACCGAAACCAGCGTTCGGGATTGAGCTGGAACTCGCCTCAAGCCTTTTTCGAGGCGCTGGAGGTGAAGCCAAGTGTCACACACCGGGAGGAGAACAACAGGATAGTGCTGTCAGATAGCACCGAAAACACAATCTGGTTTATTGCGCGCCCAGGGAGCCCAGCGTATCCCACGGCCGTAAAGCGATACTTCCTCGAGAATGACGGAGCCGCATTTGTTTGGAGGGATGTAATGGGCGGTGTGCCTAAGACCACATGCGATGAATTGGCGAACTCTTCCAATAAGGCCACGATCGTGTTTGCAAGCAATTCGGTGTGTAATCCCAGCAATCCGTCCAAACCATCGCCGCTTCGCGGCGCGGCCTCATTCAGGTGTTAGGCTGCATGACCAACCTCGCCAAATTCTTTCGCGCATGCCGTACGGGCAACATAAAAGTGATTCGCGAGTGCCTTGGCGATGGTCTGGATCCCAATTCACGGGACGAGGACTTTCTGACTGGGCTTATCTGGGCGGGTCGCAAGGGAAAAATCGAATCTGCTCAAGTTCTTCTGGAGCACGGCGCTGAACTCGAAGCCGGTGACAAACGGTGCAGAACAGCCCTTTTTCATGCGACCGTTTTCAACCACCTTGAGTTCGTAGAGTATCTCGTGGCTAGAGGCGCCAACGTCAATCCCGTCGACATGCACGGCTGCACCCCTTTGGATATTGCGCTCATTGAGTCTCCTACTCAAATGGCTGTCACGCTGAAGAAACTGGGTGGCTACCCTAAATGGCGTGCAACCTAACAAATGGCAGTGGACCGATAAATGCCGAGCAGTCGACTAGCAATTCAAACTAGCCATTTCGCGGGCTCGGCCCAATTCAGGCGTTAATCCTCACCGGAAAAGGTCATGGCAAGAAAACTGATTGCAGATAGCTGGATAGCTGTTCGTGCCCAGTTTGAAGACGACGACTTGGATACTGTCTTTCGTTTTCGCACTCAAATGCCAACGAAGACAGTTCGGCTGCGGCACCCGACCATGATGATCATCAAGTGGCCTTACCAAGCGAAGAAAGACGGCATGCCTCGCCAAGCGGATATGAAGCGCATGTCTGCGTTTGAGGATGCTCTTGAGATTGCGATCGAGGTTCCGGCACTGGGAATCCAGGCTGCTTGTCTGACTGGCAACGGCCGTAGGACCTGGCGCTATTTCGTCGCGGAACCGAAGACGTTCTTGACCGCCGTTAATCCGTTGCTGAAAGCACATGGCCCAGGGCCACACATATTCAGACGAATCGAGGACTACGAATGGGAGGGGCTCTCGGAACTCATGCCGCTGTTGGAGTGTGCGCACGACGGAGGCTAAGAAATTCATTCAAGCCGAAGGCGCTTCGCGGCCACTCAGCCCGCACAAGCGTATTTCAAGCTCGGCGTGCCCGGTAGTTAACTGTTACGTTCAAGCCGCCTCCACACCGTGGCGTGGGCCACGCCCTGTACGCTACGCTGGTACGTGTCCGCCACCTCGCTACGTGATGGTTAAACTCAGGCGTTAGGCATAGCAGGACACAGTTCGGGGAACTCATGAACCTAGAGCAGCACTGGCCTGAAATCCAAAAGGTGCTGAGGCGCGGACAAGCCTCAACGATCTATTGTTCTATTGCCACGATCAATCCAGATGGAACTCCGAATGTTACCCCCATAGGAACCGTATTTCTTCGGGGTGATTGCACGGGTTACTACTTCGACCAGTATGCGACCGCGCTTGCAAGAAATTTGGATATGAATCCGAATGTCTGTGTAATGGCGGTGAACGCGAGTCGCGCCTATTGGGTTCGTTCGCTCTTTTTGGGACGTTTCTTAACGCCGCCGGGCGTCCGCCTGTACGGGCTTGCGCAACCGCGGCGCAAGGCGACCCAAGCGGAGATTTCAGCAGTCGAGGCCAGAGTTCGCCCCACCAAATGGTTGAAGGGAAGTCGGATGTTGTGGTCTGACTTCACGTACGTACGAGACATCAGGTTCACGTCATTTCGACCAGTTTCATACCCTGCAATGATGGATGGGCTGTGGGGAAGCTGTGAGGCCTAATCCCTTGCTCAGTTGTCAGCGCGTAATGGCGCGGCTCAGCTCTAAAGTCAGGGCCAACGGAAATATCAGAGTGTTTGTCGCTGGATGGTACTCATTCCACTTGGAGATCTGCACATGATCTACGTCATCAACAACATGACTGTTCACGACAATGACTTGTACAAAAAGTACCTCTCCGGGTTTGTAGCCACATTCGAGCCATTTGGTGGAAAAATTCTTGCTGTGCAGAATGCGCCGACACCTATCGAGGGGCGCTGGCCATACGACCGCACAATATTGCTTTCGCTACCTTCCCATGATGCGTTCAACCAATGGATAAACTCCGAGGCCTACAAGGCAATCGTCGTGCATCGTCACGCAAGCACGGTTAGCAATGTCGTTGTACTTGATGCATTTACACCATAGCGCGCGCCTTGACAGAGATGCAGGAGCGGCGGTGGGCTTCAAGCCGGCCTCGCAGTAAGGTGGCTTAACCAAGGCGTTTGTCTGTCGGCAGCGTGATTTCACATGTTGGCAATGCGGCCCGTAGACGTGAGCTAGTGCTTCAAAATCTGGTGCTTCCTAGTTAGCGCGTCAAATAGGTGCTCGCTTTGGGCGACGTGAGGCTCTGGAGCACCGCGGTGCACAGATAGTGCGATCGGCGGGGGCGCGGTTAATCGAAGTGTAAGTTTCGCGTCCCAAAGCCAGCTTGCCAAGAAGTTCCACTCACACGCGGCAGACTTTGGTATCACTCAGTCATGGTGCTATGGCCGCAGCGATTGCGGCCGGGCACCCGGGCCAGGCGCTATTGCGCTGGCACCGGGCACGATTTACTGGCCTTATCTGGGGGGGGCTGCTCAGCGCTGCGGCTATTCGAAATTGTTCGCAAACAGCACATCGTTCGGCGCGCGGCAGGCTTCGCCGCCGGCCTCAACCTTGACGTTGTCAATCGACCAGCCCTCGGCTGTCTGGCTGGAATCGCTGGTCAGGCGGAAGCGTAGTTTGACCGCGGCCTGATTGGTTGCCGCCGGCAGAGCGAGCGTCGTTGCGCGCCAGGCGCTCTCGCCGTCGCAGCGGCTGATCTCGGTCCAGGTCGGCGTGCCGGCATTGGCGTTGGTGCTGAGTTCGACGATGCCGTAGTCGTATCCCCGTTCGGTTACGCATTTCTGGTCGAAACTCAGCACCGCGTCGGCATAGCCGGTGAGATTCACGACGGGTGAAGTCAGGCTGATGTTGAGATCGTTGACGTAGTTTCCGGCGGGGCTGTCGGTCCAGACCTTGGTCGTGTTACCGCTGACGGTAGTGCTGGTACCCCAGGGGGTTTGTGCGGTCCAGCCCGGGTTCGCGCCTTCGACATTGTCACTGAATACGGTGCAGTTCGGCGCCAGGCTGAAGTTGCGCAGTATGCTGGCGCCGCCATTCAGGGTGACACCGGTCACACGCTCGGTCATATGGCCCGGTGCACTGACCTCGATATCGAAGGTGCCGGCGCGCAGACGCTTCTGGTAATTGCCGTTTGCATCAGCCTGCAGCGTGGCTGTGCCGATCTTGATCGTCGCCGCAAGTGGTGCAGAGGTTGTTGCATCGCGCACGACACCTTGCAGTGTCGCGATTTCGTTGGCCTGCGCGACCTCGACGAATACCGCGTTCGGGGGGCCGGCATCACCGTTGGCATCGACACCTTGGACATAGACCAGGTGGCGACCGCTGCTGAGACCGGTCGTGTTGAGGTCAAGCTGTACGGTTTCGCTGCCGCCGTTGAAGCTGCCGTCACTGGCGCTCATGGCCTGCGGCACGGCGCCGCCTTGCCAGGGCAGCTTGTCGACGTAGGCCCGGGCCGAGGCGATGTTCTGCGTGTTCGGCGGCGGCGGTGCGCCGGCTTGCGGCTGCGGCGTGCGGTTCAGGCGTGAATCGTCTACGCGCGCACTGATGCGCACTGCGTCGCCGGCAACGATGAGATCCGGCGTTGCGCTGATCTCCACTGCGTCAGGGCCGAACGGCAGCTTGTACGGCGCGGACAGGGTGCGCGCGGTATAGCGCAGCGCGGACACATTGAGCGGATACGTGCTGGCTTCGAAGGAAGCACAGTTCTCGAAGAACGCGACGCCGAGCTCGATGGTATAGGCGGGCACGCCGAGCTGACCGTAGGCGGTGTCATCGGTGGTGCCGCTGGTTGCATAGAGGCCGACCGATTGCTGCGGGTCGTAGTTGTTGAACCAGCCAATGCGGCGGCCGAGTATTTCGAGTGCGGCCGAATTCGGCGGCAGGCTCGTCGTGTCGCCCCAGGGCCAGAGCACCAGCTGGGAATAGCTGTGTATGTCGAAGAACACGCCTTGAGTCGTGTCCGGCGCGGCTGTCGTCGTATCGTCCGGGCGCAGGTCCGGAAAGATGCTGTTGATATAGCTCACGACGGCCTGGGTTTCGGGTTCGGAGCCGGCGCTGGCGCCGCGATAGGTTTCGTTGCAGGCCGAACTGCTGGCGCCGGGGCCACCCCAGTGGAACGGGTAGTTGCGGTTCAGATCCGCGCCGCGGGAGTCGCTGGTTGCGCCGCAATACGCGGTGTTTGTGTTCTTGCGCCAGGACAGGCCGGTTTCTGCCTTCTTGCGCCCATCCGGATTGGATTGCAGTAGCAGATGAAATTCATTGTGATCGAGCAACCAGGTCGCTTCAGGATCGATGCCGTAACCATTGACCAGCCATTCGGCGAAGCGTGTGTTGAGTTCGGCCGTTGTGTACTCGCGCGCATGAATCGCGGTCATCGAGAACATCTTGGGCTTGGGCCCGGGTATGGCCGAGTTGGTCAGCTTCAGGACGCTGAGGTCATAGCCGGGGTTGCCACCAGCGGTGACTTTTTCCCAGCTGTCGCCTATGTCGATCTTGCTGGCTAGTTGCGGATGCGCTGCAATCAGCGCATCGGCTGCCGCCTGTGTTTCCTCGACCGTGCGATAGCAGGCGTAGCCGGGAATGCTCTCCAGCGAACGGCCGGAGGTCTGCAACTGCAGTAACTCCGTCGCTTCCTTCTCGATGGAGATGTCGCTGGTCTGTGTACGTAGCCAGAGCAGATCATCGGGAGCGAGGTCGGTCGTGACCGTGCCCTTTCGGGGGTCGACACGCAGATGCCCGAAACGCTCCGCCATGCGCTGAATCAATGCCTGGTCACGGGTCTGTACGGTGACGACCTGCGGCGTCGGGGTAGCCGCCGAGGCTGACAGCGCGGCGAGTGAGAGTGACAGTCCTAAGACCAGTGGGCTACGCATGGTTGCTGGCATGGTTGCTGCCTCCCGAATTGGTACAAAGGCGGGATCGTAGAGCCGAATTGGCGAGGGCGGAGCATTGTTGTGATGCAACAAAACGTGATGGTCGTCACAGTTTTTCAATAAGGCACAATCGAGTGCTCGCGGTCAGGTAGGTACCGCATTTCGCTGATCGCAGCATTTTTCCTGGGGCAGCGGCCAACTGCTCAGGCAGTCGATCGGGGCTCGGGCTATACCCGGGCAAGCTTCAGTCTCGCGGTGGCTCAGGGCAGGGCGTTTGCGCCGCAGTTCTGCCTCAAGCGGCAACCGCTCCTTGCACGACCCGGTTGCGTCCGCCGCGCTTGGCCTCGTAAAGCGCGTCGTCGGCGCGCCGCAGCAGGGTATCCGCGGCAACGGCTGCATTTCCGCGAGCGGTTGCGACGCCTATGCTGACGGTGAGATGCAGGCTGCGCCCGTGGTCCAGGGCGAAAACCTGTGCCGCGACATGTTGACGTATGTTTTCCGCGGTACGCCTGGCGCTGAGTTCGTCTGCGCCCGGCATCAGCACGACGAATTCCTCGCCACCGAAGCGCGCAACTATCGTGTTGTCCCCGGCACAACGCTGCAATATGGATGCTATGCCGCGCAGGCAATCATCACCAGTCAGGTGGCCGTGGTCGTCGTTGACGCGCTTGAAGAGGTCTATGTCGGTGATAAGCACCGAAAACGGTTTCGCGGCGGCAATGCAGTCGGCCAGCAATGGAGCAAACGACTGATCGAAGTGGCGTCGGTTGAACACGCCGGTCAGGCCGTCGCGCAGACTGTGCTCGCTCAGCAGCAAATGTGCTTCGCCCAGTTGCTGCAAGGCGTTTGACAAGGCTTCCGTGCGGTCGGCGACGCGCTGTTCGAGTTGCTCGTTCGCTTCGCGTGCGATGCGCTCGTTGTCTGCGCGCAGTGCGGCCCAACGGTAGGCGAGAGCGAACGAGAGCAGGATCATTTCCGCGGCGGAACCTATCTGCATGCCGTATTCGGTTGCAAAGGTCTTGGGCACAAGACCGAATGACACCGACGCGTAGACCAGCGTGCCGGCGAGCAACATGGCCCAGGCCAGGAGGAACAGCAGTGCAGGCCGGAAACCGCGGCGCGCGACGATGATCGCGGCGCCGATTATCAAGCTGACAGTGGGAAACACCATCGCTGTGCCTATCAGTACCGCGGTTCGATAGTCGAGGAAAGGACCTGTCGCAAGCATCAGTGCGTGGAAGGCGGCGAGACTCAGCAGCAGGCGGCTCGCGAATCGCGCGCGGCGACTTAGTTCGAGAAAGTCGTGAGCGAACAGGATCATTCCTAGCTGCGAGAACGCCATCGATAACGGGATTGCTGCGTTCGCAAGCCAGGTAGAACTTGGCCATAAATACTCGAATGCGAGGCCGTTGAGGCAAAACAGCAACAGCCCGAAGCCGAGCACGTGCAGGCTGTAGAGAAGGTGCGATCGTTCGCGCAGGGTGACAAACAAAATCATATTGTAAAAAAACAACGCAAGCAGGATGCCGTAGTAGACCCCGATGCCCAGCTGCGCATCGCGTGCGAGCTCGATGAATGCGCGCGGTGTGTACAGGGTCAGCGGAACCTGCATTGAACTCTTGGTCTGCACCCGGAGCATGAGGTCAAGCGGGTGCCCTGGGGTGATCTGCAACCAGAAATTCGGATGGCGGTAGTTGACTGAGCGTTGTGCAAACGGATGGCGATCTCCCGACTGGAAATGCTCGATTGCACCGTCGGCCTGGCGCACATAGAGGTCGACATGGTCCAGTAGCGCGTATTCGAGTACCAGCAGCCAGCGTGTGTCGGCGTGGTTGGCGTTGGCGACACGCGCATGGAACCAGTAGGCGCCGTCTACGAAGCCGAAGGTTGCGTTGTCGGCAGGTACCGGGGCGAAACGACCGGCCTCGGTGGCGGCGAACATGGTCGCGGCATCGGCCCTGCTGTCCGGGTCGATCGCATAGGTCATTACCGAGGCAAGCGGGGCGCGAGTCTGGCCTGCGGTCAAATCCAGTATCGGCGCGGCAAGGGCTGGCGGCGCCAGCCAGAGCAGCAGGGTCCACAGCAGCAGACGCAGCAGGATACGTCGCACGTGTCGCTTCCCCCGTCAGTGATCGCGCTTTCTGCATTGCAGGATCGTTGCCAAGGATGTTGCAGATCAAGCGTTTGAAGCGAACTGTTAGAGCTGTGAGCGGTTTCGCCGATTGGTCGGCCGGTGTGTCTGGGGCAGGACAGTACAACACCGGTGGTTGGCACGCTGTCGCGGTATCAGTATGTAACTATTTGATATTTATTTGAAAAAAAGGGGGGGCGATAAACTGTCGCGAGTTCGTCGCAGGTGGTCCGGTGCGCGGTTGTGCGCTTCCTTGCGGTTTTTTCAGGCCCCTGCAACATTGTGTTACGTGGTGTTGCATGGTTGGCGGGAAGGAGGTTTACAGAGTCCTGGTCACTGCAGTAGAGTGTCGTAATGTTTTAATGCGCTATTACATTGAGCCATGAAGCGACGCTATCTCGAACCTGAAACTACGCCGGTGCCGGCCGAGGAAAGCCTGTGCCGTGCGCTGTTGTCCTTGGATACACCGGCGGAGATGCTCGCCTTTCTGCGCGATCTCTGCACGCCGGCGGAGCTGGAAGCGCTGATTGACCGCTGGCGCGTCGTTCCGTACCTGCTGGCCGGTTACGCCTACCGCGAGATCCATGACCGTACCTCGGTCAGCGTGACAACCATAGGCCGGGTTGCGCGCTTCCTGCAGCAGGGCAACGGTGGCTACCTCGCCGTGGTCGCGCATGAAGCGCTGCCGCCGCTGCCCAAACCGCTGCGACGGCGCAACGGCCCGTCGTCTGCTCCGGTCGGGAGATCGGACCTGAGCAAGCCCCGGAGCAAAGCATGAAAACTCGTGATCGCCTGCGCATTGCCGTGCAGAAATCGGGGCGGCTGTCGGAGCAGTCGCAGGAGCTGCTTGCCCGTTGTGGCCTCAAGTTCCGTCAAAGCCGTGACAAGCTGTTTTGCTTCGGCGAAAGCCTGGCCATAGACCTGCTGCTGGTGCGGGACGACGATATCCCGGGGCTGATAGCCGACGGCGTCTGTGATCTCGGCATCGTCGGCCGCAACGTGCTCGCCGAGCAACAGGCAATGGCGCAGGCGCGCGGAGAGGCGCCGCCGTTCGGTGAAATCCTGCCGCTGGGGTTCGGCCGCTGCCGGCTGTCGATCGCACTGCCGCAGGAGCAGGATTATTCCGGCAGTGAGTCGCTGCAGGGCCTGCGCCTTGCCACCACGTATCCGGCGTTGACCGGCGCCTGGCTCGCAGCAAACGGCGTCACTGCCAAGGTTGTCGTGCTGTCAGGGTCGGTTGAAATTGCGCCGCGCCTGGGCACGGCAGACGCGATCTGCGATCTCGTCTCCAGTGGTGCGACGCTGCAGGCGAACCAGTTGCGTGAAGTCGTCAGCATTCTCGACAGCGAGGCGGTGCTCGCGGCGGCACCGTCGCCGCCGCCCGACGAGCGCGGTGAGCTGCAGGAATTGCTGCTGCGGCGTATTGAGGGTGTGATCCAGGTGCGTGAATCCAAGCTGGTCTTGCTGCAGACCACGCGGGCGGCCCTGGCGGGGGTTACGCGGCTGCTGCCGCCGGGACAGCAGCCGACGATCACTAGCATCGAAGGCAGCGTCGATGAGGTTGCGCTGCAGGCGGTCTGCCATGGCGCGATCACCTGGCAGCATCTGGAAGACATGCGCCGTGCCGGAGCGCGCCGCATGCTGGTATTGCCGGTGGAGAAAATGCTCGCATGAAGCGTCTGATCTGGGACGAACTCGATGCGGCCGCACGCCGCGCGAGCCTGCAGCGACCGGCACAGACCGATTCGGCCGAGCGCAATGTGGCCGTCGCGCGCCTGATCGCGCAGGTACGCGCCGATGGTGATGCGACGTTGCGCGCACTGACCCGCCGCTATGACGGCTGTGAGCTCGCCGAGCTCGAAGTCAGCGCCGAAGAATTTGATCTGGCGCAGGCCAGCGTGGCACCTCCGCTGCGCGATGCGATCGCTCAGGCGCGTGAACGTATCGCGCGTTTCCATGCGGCCGCGGCACCCGCTGCCGTGCGTCTGGAGACTGCGCCGGGTGTTGTCTGCGAACGTGTGCTACGGCCACTGGGACGTGTCGGTCTGTATGCGCCTGCGGGGACGGCGCCGCTGCCCTCGACAGTACTCATGCTGGCGGTGCCGGCCCAGCTCGCGGGTTGTGCGGACATCGTGCTGTGTACACCGGCGAATGCGGCCGGCCAATGTGATCCTGTGGTTTTGTATACGGCAAGACTTTGCGGCGTCACTCGCGTGTTCAAACTCGGGGGCGCGCAGGCGATTGCAGCCATGGCCTATGGCACAGCCACTGTGCCGCGCTGCGACAAACTGTTTGGCCCCGGCAACGCCTGGGTCACGGAAGCCAAGCGCCAGGTCGCCAGCGATGCCGAGGGTGCTGCAATCGATCTGCCGGCAGGACCGTCCGAAGTGCTAGTGATCGCTGACGCGGCTGCCGACGCCGAGTTTGTCGCCGCTGACCTGCTATCCCAGGCCGAGCACGGTGGCGACTCCCAGGTTGTGCTGCTGACCCCGTCGCGGCAGTTGCTTGATGCGGTGGAAAGTGCCGTTGCGATGCAACTGCAGGAGCTGCCGCGTGCTGGCATCGCGCGTGCTGCACTCGCGCACAGCCGTTTGATCGAAGTTGCGGACCTGGACCAGGCGCTCGCCATCAGCAACGACTACGCGCCCGAACACCTGATTCTCAATGTTGCCGACGCGCGCGCGCTGCTGCCTGAGGTGTGCAACGCCGGTTCCGTATTCCTCGGCGCCTGGTCGCCGGAAGCGGTCGGCGACTACTGCAGCGGCACCAATCATGTGCTGCCGACCTATGGCTATGCGCGCGCGTGGAGCGGCGTGTCGGTAGCAAGCTTTCAGAAGCAGATCACGGTACAGGAGCTGTCGCCGGAGGGGCTGCGCGCCATCGGTCCCTGCGCTCGCGTGCTGGCCGAGGCCGAGCAACTGCAGGCGCACGAGCGCGCGGTGGCCTTGCGCCTGGCACGATTGGGAGCGACGGGCACATGAGCGTACTTGATCTTGCCCGCGCGGATATCCGCGCGTTGACGCCGTACTCTTCAGCACGCATGGAAGCCGGCGGCGGGCGCGTGCTGCTCAATGCGAACGAATCGCCCTGGTCGCCCGCAGCCGAGGCTGGAGAGGGACTGAATCGCTATCCCGATCCTCAGCCCGCCGCACTGCTGCAGCGGCTTGCTGCCGTTTTTGGGGTCGGCACCGAACAGATCCTGGTCGGGCGTGGCAGCGACGAGGCCATAGACCTGCTTGTGCGGGCGTTCTGTCGTGCCGGCGAGGACGCGATACTGATTTCGCCGCCGACTTTCGGCATGTATGCAGTAGCTGCCTCGATACAGGGGGCTGGTGTGGTCACTGCGCCGCTGACGGCGGCATTCGATCTTGATGCCGACGCGGTACTGGCCGCGCTGACACCGGCGGTCAAGCTGGTGTTCGTCTGCACGCCCAACAATCCCAGCGGCAATTCCGTGTCTTTCGAGACGCTCGAATATCTTGCCGCTGCGCTGCGTAGCCGCGCCGTGCTGGTCGTCGACGAGGCTTACCTCGAATTTGCCGGCGCGCGCAGCGCTGCTGCGTTGCTGGGCAAGCACGATCACGTCGCCGTGCTGCGTACTCTGTCCAAGGCGTATGCGCTGGCCGGAGCGCGGGTCGGCGTGTTGCTTGCGGCAGCGGACGTCATCGCGCTCCTGCGTCGCATCATGGCGCCGTATCCGTTGCCGGCGGCAAGTGTTGCCGCTGCGCTTGCGGCAACGGCGCCTGCCGGTCTCGAACAGACGCGAACGCGCGTCGCGTTGCTGTGCGAGCAGCGCGAGCAGTTGCGTATGGCGCTGACGCGAATTCCCGATGTGCTTGAAGTGTTGCCCTCGTCAGCCAATTTTCTGTGCGTGCGCTGGCGCGAGGCTGCAACGACTTACGCAACGCTGCTGCGCGCCGGGGTAGTGGTGCGCGATGTGACGCGCTATCCCGGCCTGGCTGGGTGCCTGCGCATCTCCGTCGGCACGCCGGAGGAAAATCGTGTGCTACTGAACGCGCTGTCGCAGCCGGAGATGTCCTGAGTGAAGAAGTACCTTTTTGTAGATCGCGACGGAACCCTGATCGTCGAACCGCCGGATCAGCAAATCGACGCCTATTCCAAGCTCGCCTTGCTGCCTGGTGTGATTCCGGCGCTGCGCCGCTGTGTCGAGGCTGGTTATGAGCTCGTCATGGTCACCAACCAGGATGGTCTCGGCACTGCGAGTTTTCCGGAGGAGCAGTTCTGGGGGCCGCATCGGCTGATGCTGCAGATCTTCGAGTCGCAGGGCGTGCGCTTTGCCGATACCCTGATCGATCGCAGCTTTGCACATGAAGGTCTGGCCACGCGCAAGCCGGGCACCGGTCTGATGCGGAGCTATCTGGGTGATGACGGCTGGAACCGCGGCGCGTCCGCCATGGTTGGTGATCGCGTCAGCGATATCGAGTTCGCGGCGAACCTCGGCGTGCGCGGCTTCCATCTCGGCGGTGGCGAATGGGACTGGGACGGCATAGCCCGCACACTTTGCGAGGCACCGCGCCGCGCCGAGACAGAGCGCGTCACGCGGGAGACGCGCATCCGGGTGCGTGTCGATCTGGACCGCAGCGCGGATCCCGTCATTGCCACTGGCGTGGGCTTCTTCGATCACATGCTGGAACAGATCGGCAAGCATGCCGGTATCACGCTGTCGCTGCAGTGTGCCGGCGATACGCATATCGATGAACATCACACGGTAGAGGATTGTGCGCTCGCGCTGGGGCAGGCGCTGCGTAGCGCGCTGGCCGACAAGCGCGGCATCGGCCGCTATGGCGATGCCTACGAACCGCAGACGGCGGCATCGGTAGCGATCACGCTGCCCATGGATGAGTCGCTCGCGCGCGCGGCGCTGGATCTGTCTGGGCGGCCGTACTTCGTTTTCGATGGTGCGTTCCCGCGCGAACACGTCGGTGATCTGCCGACGGAGCTCGTGCCGCATTTCTTCCGCTCGCTTTGTGAAACGCTAGGTGCAAATTTGCATCTCGCAGTGCGCGGCGACAACACGCATCATATGGTCGAAGCCAGTTTCAAGGCAGTTGCGCGCGCGCTGCGCCAGGCACTGCGCCGTGAAGGTAGTGAGCTGCCCAGCACCAAGGGAGCGCTATGAGCGGCGGAGTCGTGCTGGTCGACGGCGGAGGTACCAACATTGGTTCGGTGCGCTATGCGCTGCAACGGCTCGGTGTGGATGCACCGCTGACTACCGATGCGGCGCGCATCCGTCGCGCGAGTCATGTCATCCTTCCGGGGGTCGGTGCCGCAGGGCCGGCGATGCAACGTCTGGTCGAGCTTGATCTGGTCGATACGCTGCGTGGTCTGCGGCAGCCTGTGCTCGGTGTCTGCCTCGGTCTGCAATTGCTGTTCACGCGTTCCACTGAAAGCGAGCGGCCCTGCCTGGGCCTGATACCAGCCGTGGTCGAACGTTTGCCGCAGGCGCCAGGTCTGCGCGTACCGCACATGGGCTGGAACGGGCTCTCGATGCTGCGTTCGCATCCGTTGCTGGCAGGGCTGCCCGATGAGGCCTACGCTTATTTCGTGCACAGCTATGCGGCTCCGGTGGGCGAGTGGACCTTGGCCACGACTACGCACGCCATGCCGTTTTCGGCCATAGTGCAAAAAGATAATTATTTTGGTATGCAGTTTCATCCGGAACGCTCGGCCGCAGTCGGCTCCCTCCTGCTCAAGAATTTCCTGACCCTGTGAACTTCGACATTATTCCCGCTATCGACCTGCGTGACGGCAACGTGGTGCGTCTGCGCCAGGGTGACTATTCCCAGCAAACCAGCTATCGCGTCGACCCGCTGCGCCTGGCGCATGACTACGCCGCTGCCGGTGCTGCCTGGCTCCATGTAGTCGACCTGGACGGCGCCCGCGCTGGCAGTCTCGCCAATTTCCGTCTGATAGAAGCGCTGGCGGGAACCGCCGTGCAGTTGCAGGCCGGTGGCGGTGTGCGTTCCGAAGACGATCTGCTGCGCCTGTTTGACGCTGGGGTAGCGCGCGTCGTGCTCGGTAGCGTGGCGGTACGCGAACCGGCGCGTGTCGAGACCTGGCTGCAGCGTTACGGTGCCGAGCGGCTGTGCATCGCCCTGGATACACGCGAGGAGAACGGTGTCTGGCGTCTGCCCAGCGAGGGCTGGACGCAGAGCGAAGCGCCGACCCTGGAAACGCTGGCGCTGCGGTATGCGGCGGCTGGCGCGGTTCATGTCCTGTGCACCGACATTCATCGCGATGGCATGCTGGCCGGACCGAATCTGTATCTGTACACACGCCTGCGGCAACTCGCGCCGGATCTGCGCGTGCAGGCCTCGGGCGGCGTGCGGGATATCGACGACGTGCGCGCCGTGCGCGAGCTGGGCCTGGCCGGTGTTGTCCTGGGGCGCAGCCTGCTCGAAGGCCGGCTCGTTCTGGCCGAGGCGCTGGCATGCTGACGCGCCGCTTGATCCCTTGCCTGGACGTGCGCGACGGTCAGGTCGTCAAAGGGGTGCGTTTTCGCGACCACGTGGTGGTCGGCGACATACTCGAACTCGCCCTGCGCTATCGCGACGAAGGTGCTGATGAACTCGTGTTTTACGACATCACGGCGAGTCCGCAACAGCGCGAGGTCGACTGTGGCTGGGTCGCGCGGGTGGCCGCGGTGATTGATATCCCGTTCTGTGTCGCTGGCGGTATCACCAGCGTCGAGTCGGCGCGCGCCGTGCTGCAGGCAGGGGCCGACAAGATCTCGGTCAACTCGCCGGCGCTGGCGCGGCCGGCGCTGATCAGCGAGCTGGCCGATGCATTCGGCGTACAGTGCGTCGTCGTCGGTATCGACAGCCTGCGTGATCCCGATGGGGAATGGCGGGTACGTCAATACACGGGCGATCCAAGCAAGACCTGTGCGCTGGCACAACGCACGCTTGACTGGATAGAGGAAGCGACCGCCCGCGGTGCCGGTGAGATCGTGCTGAACTGCATGGGCGCGGATGGCGTGCGCGAAGGCTATGATGTGGAACAGCTGCGCGCCGCGCGCAGCCTTTGCAGCGTACCGCTGGTGGCGTCGGGCGGAGCGGGCAGGCTTGAACATTTCGCCACGGTTTTTGCCGATGCCGACGTCGATGCGGCGCTGGCGGCGAGCGTGTTTCACTCGGGCGGCATTGCACTGGGCTCGCTGAAGGCTTACCTGCGCGAGCAGGGTGTGAGGGTGCGGCCATGACGATTGACCCCGGCTCGCTCGACTGGGCCAAGGGCGAGGGCCTGTTGCCGGCGGTGGTGCAGCACTGGCGCAGCGGCGCTGTGCTCATGCAGGGCTGGATGAACGAAGCGGCGCTGCGGGCGACGCTGGCCAGCGGCAAGATAACGTTCTACAGCCGCAGCAAGCAACGACTGTGGACCAAGGGGGAGACCTCGCAGCATTTCCTGCTGCTGCATGAGGTGATGACCGATTGCGACCGCGACAGCCTGCTGCTCCGCGCCCAGCCGCAGGGCCCTACCTGTCATCTGGGCAACGATAGCTGTTTCGGTGCCGAGGCAGCTCGAGTGCCCGACTTTCTCGGTGAACTCGATGCACTGGTAGCCGCGCGCGAGCGCGAACGGCCCGCAGGCAGCTATACGGCCAAGCTGTTCGAGTCGGGCTTGCGCCGCATTGCGCAAAAGGTCGGCGAGGAAGGTGTTGAGACCGCGTTGGCTGCCGTGGCCCAGGACGAGTCTGCGCTGGTTGGTGAGGCGGCCGATCTGCTGTTTCACTTGTGCGTGTTGCTGCGCGCGCGCGGCCTGTCGCTGGGTGATGCCATAGCAGAACTCGAACGCCGGCATCGTTGAGTTATCAGTGTTCCTGGCGCGTCGGTGGCTGCAATTGGGCAATTGGCTGTGCTGCGAAAATCCTTGCTAGACTCCGCGCAACGTGTGGCGGGGGGCTGCCGATGCCGCAGCTGGACGATGGCCGGGCGGCTTGCGAAGGCCGCGAACGCGAAGCGCGCCAGCTCGCGCTGATCCATCGCATCGCGCGCATCTCGGCTGAAAATCATCCGTTGCGTGCGCGCTTGCAGCAGATCGTGCGCCTGCTGAAAGAACATCTGCAGTGCGAGTTCGTGGGTTGCGTATCGATTGACTTGCGCGAAGGGCGTTTCCGCTGTGAGGCGCTGGCCACTGATATCCCGACTGTGATCCATGTCGGCTATGGACGTGAACTCGGCAGCGGGGTCGTCGGCGAGGTCGCCGCAACCGGGCAGACCTTGTACGTGCCCGATGTCAGCCAGCATCCCAACTATGTCGAGACCATGTCGGGCGCGCATTCGGAGCTCTGCGTCGCGATGCGCCATAACGGCGAAGTCATGGGTGTTCTCGATGCCGAAGCCACGCGCAAAGATGCGTTCAGCGCCGAGATAGATCTGCTCGAAACGCTGGCTGAGCAACTGGCGGGGATGTTTGCGGCGGAGCGGCTCAATGCCGAGCAGCGCCAGCGCCTGGAGCTGCTGGTCATGCTCAATGAGTTGTCGCGTGTTGCGATCGAAGCCGAAGGTCTGGATCAGGCGCTGCTGAGCATAGTGAACTTCCTGCGCGATCGTTTCGTGCTGGAATCGGTAGGCATCATGCTGGCCGACCTGCATTCGCGGCGCCTGCGCTTCAAGGCGCACGCAGGAGTTTCCGTATTTCATGGCCGCAGCGGTGGTGATTGGCCTGAGACGCTCGGTGTCATCGGTCGTGCGTTCCGCTGCGGTCAGGCGCAATACGTCGCGGATGTAACGGCGGACCCCGATTATGTACTCGGCAATCCGGCGGTGACCACGGAATATGTGCTGCCCATCCGCCTGCGCGGCGAGCTGATCGGCCTGCTCAACTTCGAGGCTTCGGATCCGCAGGCGCTGGATGAGGCGAACCGACAGATGTTGGCGGCGCTGGCCGATCAGGTCGCTGGCGCCATACACCTTGCCGCTACCAACGCGCGCCTGCGTGAAATCAATCGCCTTGTCGAGGAAAAGTCATTCGCGCTTTCCCAGGCCAATCTGCGCTTGCGCGAAGCCAATCAGCAGCTCGAGAAACTGTCGAATTGCGACGGGCTTACGGGTATCGCCAACCGGCGCTGCTTCGACGAAGTGCTCGCCACCGAATGGAGCAGGGCGCAACGTCACGGCGACTCGATTGCGCTGTTGTTGCTCGATATCGACGACTTCAAGAGCTACAACGACGGCTACGGCCATCTCGCGGGCGACGATGCACTGCGCCAGGTCGCGCGGGCACTTAGCGGGTCGCTGGTGCGTGCCGAGGATAGCGTGGCGCGTTACGGCGGTGAGGAGTTTGGCGTGCTGTTGCCACAGACTTCGCTGGCCGAAGCGCTGAATGTCGCGGCGCATGTTGCGCATGCCGTTGCACAGCTTGCCCTGCCACATGCTTTTTCGCGCGCTGCGCCCTATTTGACCGTGAGCATCGGTGTAGCTGCGTTGGTGCCACATGCCGAGCAGGATGCGCTTACGCTGGTGACGCGCGCCGACGGCGCGCTCTATCGCGCCAAGATGCAGGGGCGTAATCGCATCGAGTCTGCCGCGACTTCGTTCGCCCTCACGGCGACTTGAGCCGGCGGCCGGCCTCCTCGGCCGCAGCGCAGTCGGCGCTGCCTGCTGCGCACCCTCCAGCCTTCACGGCCTTGCGCTGCTTGCCTCCGATCGGCTGCTGGCGTCCGCTGCAACCGCGAAGGGTTGCACTGGTCCTAGGGTAACGCCGCGGCGCCATTGTGCGAGTTTGGCCTCGATCAGCGGTGTACTCGCGATTTGCGGTTCAGAGGCGGGCTGATTTTCGGCCCGTTCCCAGTCGCCGACCAACTGGCGTGCGATCTCGAAGGCGCCGCGGAAGGTGTCGGTCTGGTTAAGCCCTTCGACCAGGAACGCCTTGCCGAAATAGGTGATGTCCGAGTCCACGCCACAGCCGAACGAAGTGCGGTCGGCGCGCGCGGCGGTAATGACCATGCTGGTCGAGTTTTTCAGGCCTTCGAGAAATCCGCCGGAATAGCAGGCTGAGATAATGCTGACTCGCCAGCGGAACGGTCGCGCACTGAGTGTGCGCGACAGGTCTTCCGCGGCAATCCAGTCCAGCGGCATCAGATCCATGCCGACGTAAAGGTTATGCTCCTCATCGCCGTGGCTGGTCATGAACAGCAGCAGGATGTCCTCGTCGGGATCAAAGCGGTCGTGCTCCAGCAGCCCGTCGAGTACAAGCTCTAGATTGGTCCAGGTTGCCAGCGGCCGCGTTTCAACCGTAGCGGGATTGTTCGCGAGTACGACGACACGGTCGCGTGCGCCATAGCGTTCTGAGAACAACTTGTCCACATATTCAACTTCGTTGCGGAACACATTTTCGTCGCCGTCGCCTGCAAACGCGACTACGTAGAGATCGGTGTGTCCCGGAGTCTGCGGACGCAGCGCAGCCAGCGCCTCGTCGACAAGACGGTACTGGTCGTACAACACGCGCTCGGGGCTGTAGTCTGGCGCTTTGGGTTCCTCGCCGGCGGCGAGTGCCGGGAACCAGCGTGACAGGAAATCTCGCGTCGCGGCGAGGTTGGCAAGCAGCGGTTCGGGGTCAAGCCTGACCTCGCTCGGTGCTGCAGCGGAGGGTCCTGTCACTGCGATCGGTGCCTGTCCCGGCGTCTCGCTCACGACTTGCCGGTCACGCAGCCAGAAGCCTAGCCCCACGCCTGTCAGCAGCGCGAACGCAAGCCGCGCGGCAGCGCTGCCGGTCATCGCCTAGCGCTCAGACTGCGATCGCGTCGAAGTCGCCGACGCAGGGATGCTGGCTGTCGGCCGGGCATTGCAGCGGTGGGCGGCACAGCCAGATGGTCTGCAGGCCAGCGCTGCTTGCGGCGTCAAGTTCCTCGACTATGTCGGAGAGGAACAGGATGTCCTGCGGCGCCAGACCTATGGCGGCGGCGATTCGCGCGTAGGAGCTGGCCTCGCGCTTGGCGCCGATTTCGGTATCGAAATGGCCATCGAACAGGACCGACAGATCACCTGCTTCGCTATGGCGGAAAAAAAGCTTCTGTGCCGCGACCGAGCCTGAGGAATAGACGTATAGCGGCAGCCCCTGTGCTTTCCACGCGCGCAGCTGAGCCGCTACTTCGGGGTATACATGTGCGCGGTATGCTCCGGCGCGATAGCCTGCTTCCCAGATCATTCCCTGCAAAGCCTTGAGCGGCGTCGCCTTGCGGTCTTCATCTATCCAGCGGCGCAAGGTCGCGACAAGTCCCGGGACATCGTCCGGGGCCAGTCCAGCCTCTTGCGCTGTGGCTGCCAGCCAACGGTCTACCTCCGGGTTAGCCGCGTTCGCAGCGACAAAAGCATCAAGGTGATCGCGCGCATACGGAAAGAGCACGTCCTTGACGAAACTGACGGAGCTGGTTGTACCTTCGATGTCGGTAAGGATTGCGCGGGTCATGGTGCGGTCGTCGGACGGCAGGCAGGTTGGTGGCAACCGGTGAGCGAGGCGGCAATCATGCGGTAAGGCGCGGAAACTGTGCGGCGATATCGCTGCCGGTGTAGTTCGCTACCCAGCCTTCCTTGTTCGTGAACAGGCGGATAGCGACAAAGTGCGGCTGTTCGCCCATGTCGAACCAATGGCGCGTGCCGTCGGGTACGCCAATCAGATCGCCCTGCATGCAAAGCACTTCGTAGACCCTGTCTGCGATGTGCAAGGTAAACAGGCCGCGGCCAGCCACGAAGAAACGCACTTCGTCTTCGGAGTGGGTGTGTTCGTTGAGGAATTTCTGGCGCAATGCCGCCTTGTCCGGGTGATCGGCGTTCAGGCTGATCACGTCGACGGCCTGATAGCCCTCGGCCTGCATCAGTCGGGTTATGTCGCCACGGTAGGCTTCGATGACGGTCTCGGAGGCAGCACCAGGGCTTATCTCCGCGGCGGCCTGCCAGTTTTCAAAACGCACGCCGACCTGAGCTAGCTCAGCGCTGATCCGGGCGTGTTCCGCCGTTTCCAGTAGTGGCTGAGCGGGTTGAGTCTCGGCATAGATGCGCAAGCGGCTCATGCGCGCAATCTCCTTAGATCCAGTTCGACCGCGAGCAGAAACTCAAAGGCTTCGAGATGGCGTTTGGCGTCGGCCATGGTACGGCCCCAGGTATAGATGCCGTGGCCGTCTATCAAGTAGCCGTGCAGCGCCTTGCCAGCAGCTAACCAGGCGTCGATTTGCGCGACGAGCTCGGGCATGTGCTGAGTGTTGGGAAACACCGGCAGATCAAGTTCGCTGTCGTGTGTGGTAAAGCCGGTGATCGCTTTTTGCAGTTCGAGCCCACTGAAACGGATCAGACCCTGCGCGGCATAAAGACGCGAGGCGACCGTCTGATTGAGCGAATGCGTATGCAGTACGGCACCGATATTGGCGTCGTGCCGGTACATCTGAACGTGCAGTAGCGTTTCAGCCGAAGGTCGTGCCGCTGTGCCGACCGCATTGCCTTGGAGATCAACCAGCATGATGTCGTCGGCGCCAAGGCGGCCCTTGTCGCGCCCGGAAATCGTCACAGCGGCATGAGCCGCGTCATAACGCCGGGAGAAGTTGCTGCTTGTGGCTGGGGTCCAGCCACGTGCGCCAAGCTCACGGCCGGCTTCGGCAATTTCGCGCGCGCACTGCGCTAGACGTTCCACGTCGGGGACTAACGATTCGCTCATGGAGTCGGAAAGGCTGGCGGGTGGCCACTATACCCGAGCAGGGCGCGGGCTGTGACGACAGCTACATGCGCGTGCAAGCGCGCGCCGTCATTGGGAAAGAAGGGAATAAACCGGGGAAAAGTCGCTGCCCGGATGCGTCCAGACCGAGGAGCTAACCCGTCTGAACGCATCCGAGCCGCATTCCGAGGGGCCCACTGCCAAGTGTATTTCCCGCGGACCTTGATCATAACCGCTGTGCTTCCGCCTCGCTAACGAGGGGTTGTGGATAAGCCGTGGATTGCTTGTGAGCCTGGGTCACAATGTCCACTATGTTCAACGGCTTAAAGAATTTTTCGAGATCGGGGGGAAACTGTGCATAGCCGGTGGGCAAATCGAGCCCGACTGCGAAATGGTTTGCTAAGTCGTTGAGTACAAAGGGTTTCGTCAGAATGTCGCGGGAACAGCGCGGAAACTGTTGTGGCTGTGCTTTAAGTTATTGATCTTGCGAGAAGCTACTGCCCGGCGCCGGCGAAATGCCGGGGCCAGCAATGCTGGCCCCGGGGTGTTCAGCTCAGCGGCTGTTCTTGGCGAGATCGCTGTGACGCAGGCCATACATGGCATAGAGGATGAGGCCGAGCACGCTCCACCCGGCGAATACGGTCAGTGCCTTGCTGGAGAGGTTCACAAACAGCAGCAGGCAGCCGAGAACGGCGAGCGGGCAGACGACCCAGACCATGGGGGTGCGGAAGGGGCGCGCACGGCCTGGTTGCGTACGGCGCAGGATCATGACACCGACGGCAACCGCAATAAACGCAAACAAGGTGCCGGAATTCGAGATATCGGCAAGGATGCCGACTGGGAACATGGCCGCGAACAGCGATACGGCAACGCCGGTAATCATCGTGATGATATGCGGCGTGTGGAAGGTCGGATGTACCCGCGAGCAGATCTCCGGCAGCAGCCCGTCGCGCGACATCACGAAGAAGATACGGGTCTGGCCGTAGATCATCATCAGAATGACCGAGGGCAGCGCGAGACTTGCGGCCATGCCGACGAGGTAGGCAACGGTGTTCTTATCGAGCGAGCGCAGTACGTGAGCCAGTGGTTCGTTGCTGCAGACCAGCGCCATGGAGTTCGCGCAGGCCGCAGTCATGGCTTCGCTGCCAGGTTCAAGCAGTTTGCCGGCGGCGTCGTACAGGGGTTGAGCGCCGGCGGCGCCGACCGCACCGTAACCGACCAGCAGATAGAACACCGTACAAACCGCGAGCGAGCCGATCAGGCCGATAGGAATATTGCGATTCGGGTTCTTGGTCTCCTCGGCCGCTGTCGACACGGCGTCGAAGCCGACATAGGCAAAGAATATCGAGGCTGCGGCACCGAGCACACCGACACCACCCATTGGCGTGCCCCAGCCAGTCGGCATGAACGGCTCAAAGTTGGGAGCCTTCGCAGCCGGTACGGCCAGGATGACGAACGCGGTCAGCGCCGTAATCTTGATCGCCACCAGCACGGCGTTGACCCAGGCGCTCTTGGAGGTTCCTATAATGAGCAGCGCAGTGATCACGAGCGAGATCGCAAAGGCCAGCAGGTTGAAACCGCCACCGCTGTACGGCCCGGTCTGCAGAAACTGCGGCAATCCTATGTTCGCGGCGTTCAACAACCCGTTGACATAACCGGACCAACCGACCGCAACAGCTCCGGCTGCAACCGCATATTCGAGTACCAGCGCCCAGCCAACGACCCAGGCCAGTGCTTCGCCGAGTACGGCATAGGTATAGGTATAGGCCGATCCAGACACCGGCACCATCGAAGCGAGTTCTGCGTAGGCCAGCGCGGCCAGTGCGCAGACAATGGCAGCAATCACGAAGGCAACCATCATGCCGGGGCCGGCCTTCTGCGCTGCTTCGGCGGTCAGCACGAAAATGCCTGTGCCGATGATGGCGCCGATGCCGAGCATGGTCAGCTGCAGTGCACCGAGTTGCCGTTTGAGGCTCTTCTTCTCGGCGTTTTCCAGAATCTGGTCGAGCGGTTTGACGCGCCAGAAAATCATTAGCATCCCCTCCACGATGTTTACTGTGACCCGGCGCCATCAGCAGCAAACCTGCCTGCGAAGCCTGGCGTGCTTTCGCGCCATTGGAATGGAGCGCGACAAAACCGCGCTAAAATACGCGACCCTCTCTAGGCCAGCAAGCGCCCCCGATGAGTCAAACTACCGATTGCGCCGCGCAACTGGCCGCGTGGCAACAACGCTGGCTGGCAGATATCGATGCCTATGCCATCAGTCATGCGGACGAATACGAGACCGTAGCGCTGTTCCGCAAATTCATGCGTGACCACGCCGGTGCGGCGCAGCGGGAACTCGCCATCGGACATCTGACTGGCGCTGCCTGGCTGGTGAGTGCCGACAGCCAGCGCGTGTTGCTCACGCATCACCGTAAATTACAGCGTTGGCTACAGCTGGGCGGCCACGCGGACGGTGACGTCGATCTCGTCGCGGTCGCCTTGCGTGAAGCGGAGGAAGAGTCCGGTTTGCGAGATCTGGAGATTGAGCGCGAGATTTTTGATCTCGACCGGCACTGGATTCCCGATCATGGCGCAGTGCCGGGCCATTGGCACTACGACCTGCGCTATGTCGTGCGCTGTTGCGGGAATGAGCAATTTGCGGTCAGCGAAGAGTCCCTGGCTCTGGCCTGGCGCGATATTGCAACCATGGTTGGAGCCAGCGAGTACGACGAATCGTTGCAGCGCATGGCGCGCAAATGGCGTGCGCGCTCACGCGGTTGAGGCGGTCGAAGCAGACTGCAGGCAGTGTCCCGCTGCTTGACTTCAATGGAAGCTAGCGCTTATTCGCGCCCGGAGTATTCGCCGGTTACGGTGCTGACAAGTATGCGCGATCCATTGACGATGTATTCCGGCACGAGGATTTCGATGCCGGTATCGAGTTTGGCCGGCTTGGGGCGCTTGGTCGCGGTGGCGCCCTTCATTTCCGGCGCGGTGTCGACGACGGTCAAGGTCACGGTCGGCGGCAGTTGCACCGCGACCGGTTGGTCTTCGATGAGCTGCACGTAACAGGTTTCCATGCCATCGGTTATGAAGCCGGCGGCATCGCCGAGCGCATTCGCGTCCAGCATGTACTGGGTAAAGTCTTCCGCGTCCATGAACACGAAGGTATCGCCCTCGCGGTAGGAGTAAGTTGCCTGCCGGCGCGACAGCTCGATCTCGCGCAGTTCGTCGTCGGCTCGCAGGCTCAGGTCGAGCTTTTGCCCACCGGGCACGGTGTACATGCTGAAACGGAAGGTGACATTGCCGCCGCGGCCCTGCGGCGAACTGCGCTCGATGTCGCGGATCTGGTAGACCTTGTTGTCGTGCTCGACGACGTTGCCTTTCTTGATTTCGCTCGCTTTCATGACCTGTGGCCGTTAAGGATCAACTGGGTAAGTCGAAGGGATGTTGTGACTGTTGCAGCCCCCTGGAGTCGAGGGGGCGAACGCTGGTGCTATTGCCGGCGGCGGTATTGCGACGGTGCGCGGCAGGCCGCGGAATGACACCGCGGATGTCGCTATCGACCCTACTTGGGCTGCAGGCGGACGGCGCCGTCGACGCGGATGGTTTCGCCGTTCAGATAACGATTCTGCAGAATGAATGCGACCGTTGCGGCAAATTCCTCGGGCTTGCCGAGGCGTGGTGGATAGGGAACTTGCGCGCAAAGAGATTGGTATACATTTTCTGGCATGCCGTCGACCATCGGCGTATGGAACACGCCCGGTGCTACCGTCATGACACGTACGCCGAAACGGGAGAATTCCCGCGCCATCGGCAGGGTCATACCCACGACACCACCTTTCGATGCGGAATAGGCTGCCTGGCCAATCTGCCCCTCGAACGCGGCGATTGATGCGGTGTTCACGATCACGCCGCGCTCGCCGTCTGCGCCTGGAGTGTTGTGCTGCATCAGGTCGGCAGCGCCCTTGGCGACATTGAACGAACCAACCAGATTGACCATGACCGTATTGGCAAAGGTCTTCAGCGGCATCGGCGCGTCCTTGCCGAGTACCCGCCCGGCACCGAGAATGCCGGCGCAGTTGACTGCAACGTTGAGCCCACCGATTGCCTGTTGTGCGGCCTTGAGGTTGGCGACGACCATGTCCTCATTGCTTACATCAGTGCGGAAGAAGTGTGCGTTGCTGCCGAGCTTGGCGACTGCTTCGGCGCCCTTGTCGTCGTTGACGTCAAACAGCGCAACCACCGCCCCCTGCGCGACCAGGTGCTGCGCAACAGCGAAGCCCAAGCCCGATACGCCGCCGGTAATGACGGCCTTGACCTGATTTAGTTCCATGAATGCTCCCGACAGCGGCGCCCGTTGGCGCAAAGCCGGGATTGTAAATCAGCGGCGCGGTCGTTTCCGCGCAACCTGCTCCGCCTGGGCCAGTGTCAGGGGCTTTGTCAAAGCTCGCGCAGGTAGTACTTGTCGCAGCTGTAGTGGCCGGTTCCGCCCAGCGGTCCTGCGATACGCTGAAAGCCGTTCTTGAGATACAGCGCCTGCGCCGCGTCCATGCCACTGAGGGTTTCGAGGTAGCAACGCCGGTAGCCGAAGTCGCGCGCCGTTGCGAGACAGAGGGCGATCAGGGTCTGGCCGGCCCCCAGGCCGCGCAACGCCGGCAGGAAATACATCTTGCGCAGCTCGCAGGTATCTGCGTCGCCGCCACTCAGTGCGGCGACGCCGCCTCCGCCGAGCACGGCACCATCGCGCTCAACCACGAAGTAAGCGGCGCGTGGAATCGCATAGGCCTGAGCCATGGTGTCGACTTCCGCATCGTGGATGGCGAACCCGGGGCCGCTGGCACCGAACTCGGGCATGACCGCGCGGATGATGGCGGCAATGGCGGGATTGTCCGTTTCATTGATGGGGCGAATCGTATAGGCGGCAGCGTTCATAGGCATCGCAGTGGTATGGAAGTCCGTTGCCGCTCAGAGTGGGCGACGGAAGTCGAGATCGTAACGTGTACCGTGCACGAGCACATGCAGGCGCAGATTGGTGATCGAGATGGGGGCCTGCGGCCCCGCTTCGGTGATGTTGGTCGGGCCGACGTCGCTGGGATCGACCAAGGTGATGCCGCCGTGCCCAACGACTTCCAGCACGTTGTCCGGCCCTATGAACGCGGCGGTATCTGCATCCAGCCCCAGCCCAAGTGCAAACGGGTTCAGGGCTAGTGCGCCAAGCAGGCGCCCGATACGGTCACTGGCCGCACCGCCCTGGTCGATGACGACACGGTTGGTGAGGCCGAGTCCCGGTGCCAGGGTTACGGCGCCCATGCGCGGCGTTGCACCGGACTCGCCTGAGGCGAGCATGTGCTCGGCGAGCACGGCGGCGCCAGCACCGAGGCCAGCGATCGGCGTGCCATCGGCATTGCGCCGGCGCAGCAGCTTGGCGAGGCTGGTTCCGCCGACCAGTGTCGTCAGCTTCAGCGGGTGAACCGTTGCGAGCACAATCAGGTCGGCGTTTTCTATCGCACCCAGTGTTTCGGGTCGCTCTGCTTCGGCGCGCGCATTCAGGTGCGCGCGCCGCACGCCGCCGGCGCCATGGGCGAGCAACGCGTTCTCGACTTCGTCCAGCACGCGCAGGTCCAGCTCGCCGGCGACAAGCATGGCTACTTGTGCGCGTTGTGGACAGATTGAAAGCAGACGGCGAACAAGACGCTGCTCGGTGTCGAGGCCGGCGAAAACGCCGACCGCAATGAGATAGCCGCGGGACTGGTCGGGAGCAAGGCGTGCGGGCACGGCGGAATCCTGAGGACAGCGATGCGGCATGGTAGCAGCGCGTACGCATCGGATGCGATGCGGAGCTCCGGGCAGAGACGGAGCTCCGAAGAAAGTGGTCGCGCAGCTGATGAATGCCGGTTGCGCTCAGTTTGGCAAGATGGTGCAGGTCACTTCGTTGACGGTACGGCTTCTGCAGGTGACGTTGCCGCCCTGGGTCCAGGTCGAATTCAGTACCAGCACCGAGATGCCGTTGCGAACAGCCCAGTCTTCAAACGATTCGACCGCCCAGTATGCATTGCTGCCGAGACTCCAGCTGCGGTTGCCGTAAAACTGCAGCGCGTTGCCATGGCCGTTCGGCAGCACGACTCCGCTGGGATCGACAACCTGTCGCAGCAACACGTCGGCAGTCGCCGTGTCGTAGCGAACTTTCGCATAGCCGCCGTCCTTCATCGGTATGAACACGGTGACGGTCCCGGCTACCTGCTCGGTCAGCCGGCTTGATCCGTCGACAAAGCGCAGCGAATCGGGATCGAATACCTGCCCCGACCCCTGTTGCGACAAGGTCGTGAAGTAGTCGTAGACAAAGCTGTCGATGCTGCCGGGCTGGTCACCGAAGGCGAGATCGTAGCTGCTGTCGGGAAAGTTCGGGTAAACGCGATCGAAGTATGGGCCGAAGAGATAGCCACGCAGGTCGATAGGGCTGTTGCGCCCGGGTGTGACCTGAGCCAACAAGCCATTGCCCGTGGATGGCTGCGCAACGCTGCGCGGTGTGGTGCGTGCGCTGCTCGCACGCAAGTCAACGGTTCCTCCACCGATCAGCTTCAGGTAGACCGAGCCGTCGGCACGGATTACCGCCGTGAAACTCAGGCTGTTGCCGTTGCGGCGATACAGGTCGCCGGCGTAGGAAACATAGGCGACAAGACGCGAATCTGTTGCTACTTCGTAGCCACCAGTCTGCACATTGGCTTCGGGATCCCAGTTCAGCGCGATAGTGCGAATCTGCGCTGAGGCAAGGTTATAGACGTAGACCATGCTCTCGCGGACGCGCGGATATTGCGTGACAGCCTTGTTGATGTAGTCGCTGGTACTGGCGCAGGTGTTGCACAGAATCGCGTAGTACTGGCCAACGGTGGCAGTTGAATCGTCGATGATGCCGGCGGGCCCGGGTTCTGCGTCGCCAGCGCGTGCGCCGCCGGCAAACAGCAAGGTGAAGGCCAAGGCGAAGGCGCCCAGCCAGCGGCGCAGCGCGGTACGGATGCGTTGCATGCGTAGTCTCCTGATGAAGCGTTAATGGGCAACTCGGCGTTGCCGCGCGGCCGTCCCTGTGCGTCCGTTGGCGGTGGCCGACAGTCAAGATTGGTGAGCGGCCGGGTCGGCGCGCGAAGGTGAGCAGGCGTACGCAGGGGGGATTGCGTCGGGAGTGCCTGGTACCTGCCTTCGCGGCCGATAAGTGGCCTCGCTCCGGCATTGCAATCGTTGAGGGCTGGCGTCTCCTTTCGGTGGTCCCGGTCAGTTTTCTTGCACGTGACATATATGTCACGTGAATAAAAATCTCTGACATGTATATCGGGCGTGTCAACCGAAAAATGCGCAAATAGCCAAATTCGTGCTGGGCAAGCTGCAGTGTTAACTTCTTGCCAGCGGTGGTTTTCAGTAGTTGAAAAACTACTGAAACTGCTGGCAGCAGTCGGCGCTCCTGGTCCGCCGATACGTGGGGTGTTGCGAGGAATGTGTAATAGTTAAAATGTATAAAATAACGGTATGAATGATCCCTGTCCGCGTCGGTGTTGGCGGCGACAGAGGTCCAGTTTGCGAGTGACTAGCTGCCGATCTCGATTTCTTCAACGCCGAGATAGCGGTTGATCGCCTGCGTGGCCGCGGCGATCGACGGCTGCAGCGGCGCAGCATGCAGCGTGCCGTGGTCCAGACCCTCTATCCAGCCGAACAGCGACTGGCGTAGTTGCTCCTCGGTACGCACGCGCTGATGAATGTCACTGAGTATCCGTCGGTACTCGCTGGGGGTTGGGCTGGTGCCCAGGGCGCGGAACAGGTTGCCGAGTGCGCTCATGAATTCGGCAGCGCTTGCATGGAGCCCGAAGTCCTCGGGGCGATAGTCGAGAAAGCCACGGCTGGCGTCTGCGTGTACGCGGAAGCTGACTTTGGCCAGGGAGTGGTAAAGCGGCTCCTCGGCTATCAGCACCAGCAGCAAATGCTGCGGATTGGCTACTACGGTACCCTGCGGCGTGCTCCACTCGTGTGTCTGTACGAAATGGTAGAGGCGGATGTGATCGTGGAAGTCAGCCACGTGCAGCTGATCGAGTATGAGCAGCGTGCGGGCTCCTTCGGAGTAAGCGCAGGCCTCGCTCATGCAGCGTTCGAACGTCGAGAGCGGCGCTTCCGGAGCCGCCGATGCATCAGCGTTCTCGCCAAGTACGATGGTTGGCGGAGCGGGCTCGGCACTCGTGAAATCGTGGTAAAGCAGGTGCTGGTAGGCTAGCGCGTGGCCCAGCGCATTAGCCAACGCGGTCTTGCGTCGGCCGGCGGTGCCTACGATATTGAGGCAACGCAGATGTGGCAGATCGGCTTCAAGCAGACAGCGTAGCGGATAGTCGTAGTCGTCGTTGGACTCAAAACCAAATTCAGCGAGCTTCTTGCGCAGGCTCATGGGCGGTGCCGTAGTGGCGCTGCGCGTGAGCATAGCCGAGTCAAGATTGGCAGCGAAGGCGTGTCGGCGCGACTTTTCGTGCCGTCATGCGGTACATGCAATGGAGCAATCGTTGATGACCACGGCCACGGAACTGAGCTGCCGCCTGGTTGGCCGAATTCTTTGCAAATAAGACGCCTGCGCAGCGCAACCGGCCACTTCCTATGGCCATGTTGCGAGCGATTGCGCGGTGCAGGCGTTGTTCGTTGACTCAGGCCGCCTTGGCGTCAGCACTCTTGCGCGGCCCGTGCAGCAGCGCCTGGCGTACGCCATCAATGACGAGGTCGACCTCGGCTTCGGTAATGTTGAAGTGGGGCGTGAAGCGCAGGGAATTGGTGCCGCCGTGAATGACGCCGAAGCCGTTCTCCCGCATGAACTCTTCAGTGCTGTTTGCGCCGTAGCACTTGAAGTCTGCGCTGAGCTCGCAGGAGAACAGAAGACCTGTACCCTGGACCTTGGTGATGTAACCCGGCAGCTCGGTCTTGAGTGCTTCGAGCTTTTGTACGAACTGACGACCGCGTTCGCGGATGTTCGCCTGCACCGCCGGGGTCAGCAGGCCGAGCACGGCGACGGCGACATCCATCGCCCGCGGATTTGTCGTCATGGTGTTGCCGTAGATGCCTTTTTTGTACAGCGAGGCGGCGCGCTCGCCGACGGCCAGCACCGACAGCGGATACTGACCTGCATTCAGCGCCTTGGAATACGTCTCCATATCCGGTGGCGCGAGCTTCTCGAAGCCAGGGTAGTCGATGATCGACAGTACGCCATGAGCGCGCAGGCCGGCTTGAATCGAGTCGACCAGGAACAACGAGCCGTGTTTCTCGGTCAGCTCGCGCGCGGCGGCATAGAACTCTGGAGTGACTGAACGGCCAGGATCGCCTTCGCCCATGACGGGTTCCAGGAACATGGCTTCGATGAACCAGCCATTCCTGTCGGCGTCGGCGAAAATCTGCCGCAGCTGTTCAACGTTGTATGGTTCTACCGTCAGCAAGCTGGTCTCGTCGCGGAAGCTGGCAAGGTGCTGGGTATAGGTCTTGCGGCTCGAATCCGAATAGACCGCCGGCCTTTCCGTGCGGCCGTGGAATGCGCCGCGCACGGCGAGACGCTTGATCGTGCGGCCGGCATAGCGGCCGCCGGCATCGGTCATGAGCTTGGCATTGACATCAGCAATGCGGCACGCCAGCGAGACCGACTCGGAACCTGAGTTCAGACAGAGGAAGCGGGTATACGGGCAGCCGCCACGATTCATGCCGATGGCGGCCTTGAGCGCGGTCGCCAGCTTGAACTGGGAGACATTCGGCGTCATGACGTTCGCCATGACCTGGGGGCGGCTCATCGCGTCGATGACGGCAGCCGGTGCGTGGCCAAAGCCAAGCATGCCGTAGCCGCCCGAATCGTGCAGCACGGCACCTTTGAGTGTGACGACCCAGGGACCGCTTGCGGCGAGCGCGACATAGGGGTTGACCGAGTCGTCGGTATAGAAATTGACGAAATCCGCTTGAATGCGCTGCATCTGCGTGGCTTCGTCGAGGGCAATGAGTTGCGGCAGTTCCGCCTTGAGTTCGAGAAAGCGCGCATAGGCCTGGGCGACAGCGTCAACCAGTTCAGGCGAAGTCGCTGCAAAACGCAGTAGCGCCGCGTCGTCGAGGCCGCGGGTACGTGCAGCGCCGCCGGCGTTGCGCAGAACGGCGAGTTGTTCGATCAGCTGCATGGCTTGCTCCAGCGAAACAGGCCGACGCGCGCCGCGAAGCGTGTGTCGGACAAAGGTTGAGTACGCCTGGCGGCGCGAGGTGTGACCAGTCTAGCAGAGCGTATTGGTCGGCCAATGGGGCCGCTTTCTGGCCTGTTGGTGGGGCCATTTTCGCGGTGTTACGGGGTTGTGCGGATGACGATTGTCAGCTCGAAAAGCTGATGTCGCCGACTACGGCAGGGGTACTGGCCCACGTAGCCTGAGCGCACTTTCGGGAGAAACCCTATGGCTGTGCAAAGCGTGGCGCAATTAATCGGGGCAAGCAAGAAGCGAGGGGGCATCAAGGCGCTGGATCAGGTCGATCTCGCGATAGCTGCTGGTGAAGTGTACGCATTGCTCGGATCCAATGGCGCGGGCAAGACGACGGCGATCTCCCTGCTGCTGGGACTGCTGCGGCCTGATCTCGGCCAGGCTCGCCTGTTCGGTTTGCCGCCGCAGGACCTGGCGGCCCGCCGGCGCATTGGTGTGATGCTGCAGTCTGCGGGATTGCCCGATACGCTCAGCGTCGCAGAACTGCTGGCTCAGACGCGCAGCTATTACGCACAGCCGCGCAGCCTTGCTGACGTCGCTGCGCTGGCCGGCATAGAGTCTCTGCTGGATGCGCGCTATGCAAAGCTGTCGGGCGGACAGCAGCGTCGCGTGCAATTTGCACTTGCACTCTGTGGCAGGCCCGAGCTGCTGTTTCTCGACGAACCAACCGTTGGCATGGATACCGAGTCACGCCTGCAGTTCTGGAAAACTATACGGGAACTGGTTGTTGGCGGTTGCGCCGTCGTACTGACGACGCACTATCTCGAGGAGGCTGAGGCGCTTGCGCAGCGCATCGGCGTGCTTGCTCAGGGGCGGCTAGTAGCCGAAGGCAGCCTGGAAGCAATCCGCGCGCGGGTAGATCAGCGCCAGATCCGCTGTGTCAGCCGCATGCCGACGGAGCAGGTGCGCGCCTGGCCGCAGGTCAGCAGCGTGCAGCGCGATGGCGACCGCCTGCATATCGTCACCGCTGAGCCCGAGTCCGTGCTGCGCGAACTGCTTGCCGCTGATGCGCAACTGTGTGACATCGAAGTCCATCGTGCCGGCCTTGCCGAGGCGTTGAATACCATTACACGGGAGGCCGCATAGTGAGCGCCATTACCTTTGATGCCATTTCGCGCCGCAGTCTCAAGCTCGAAGCGCGCCTGGAGTTCCTGCGCCTGCTGCGCACGCCAAGTTTCGCGCTGCCTGTGCTTGCTTTCCCGGTGATGTTCTATCTGCTGTTCGGCGTACTTCTTGCCAAGCCGGGTTCGGCCCTGCAGATCGCGCACTACCTGATGGCGACCTATTGCGTATTCGGGGTCATGGCGCCAGGCCTGTTCGGCTTCGGGGCTGCCGTAGCGATCGAGCGCGACAAGGGACTGCTCGCGTTGCGGCGCGCGCTGCCGGCACCGCCGTTGAACTATGTCGGTGCAAAACTCGCGATGGCGATGATGTTTGCGTTCGTGATATTTGCCCTGCTTTCGCTCGCCGGGGCATTGTTTGGCGGTGTGCGCCTTGGTCTGGCCCAATGGGGTTTGCTCGGCGTGACCATGATCCTGGGCGTACTGCCGTTCTGCGCGCTGGGCCTTCTGGTTGGCAGCTTTGCGAACGGTCAGGCGGCACCGGCGATCATCAATCTGATCTATTTGCCCATGGGCTTGTTGTCAGGGCTCTGGTTTCCGCTGACCTTGCTGCCGGTCATGTTTCAGAAACTGGCGGTAGTCTGGCCCGCCTGGCATCTCGCCCAGCTTGCGCTGGCAAGCATAGGCCAGCCCAGCAGCGGCAGTGCGCTGGTGCACCTGGCCTACCTGGCTGGTATCACAGTTGTGGTCGGCAGTTGGGCTGCGCGTCGCCTGAACCGCGAGTCGTGAGCCCCCCTTCGTGGCAGCATAGGGCGCCTATGAACTGGCTCAATCATCCGCAGATACTGGCCTGGCGCGATCGCCTGGTCCCACCCGAGCATGACAACGGCTGGGCGCCGTTCATCTCACTGGGCTACCTCTTGTTTCTGTTCTTGCCGGTACTTGTACCGCGCATTGCCGAGCCGAACTGGCTGCCGTTGACTGCGCTGGCGCTACTGGTGTTCCTGCCCCTGTACTTTCGCGCCTGCTGGGCCCGGGGGCGCGAAGTTGCATTGCTGGTAGTCGCCATGACCGTGCTGGCCTTGCCATTGGCGCAGATCAATCCGTTTTCCAACACCTTTGTGATCTTCGCCTGCGCGTTCGCGCCGCGACTGAGTTCTATGCGCCGATCGCTGCTACTCGCCTTCGGTGTCACTGTCGCCTATTCGATATATCTGATGGCCTTCGTGCGTGGCGCGCCGCTGACCATCGGCATCACCTATCTCGTGGGTACGGCCACGTTTGTTGGCTCGCATTTCATGCGCGAAAACCAGCGCAAACAAGTGGCGCTACGTTTGTCGCACGAGGAAGTGCGCCGCCTGGCTGCGCTGGCCGAACGTGAGCGCATAGGCCGTGATCTGCACGATTTGCTGGGCCATACGCTGTCGCTGATCACGTTGAAGTCGGAGTTGGCAAACCGCCTCTGGGAGCGTGACCTGCACGCTGCGCGACAGGAAGTGCGCGAGGTCGAGCGCGTCGCGCGCGAAGCCCTGGGACAGGTGCGCCGCGCGGTTACAGGCATACGCGCCGCGGGCTTGGCGGCCGAGACAGCATCGGCCAAGCTGCTGCTTGAATCCAGCGGCATCGTGTTCCAGTACGACCTGGGCCGCCTGCCGCCCTCGCCGGAAATCGAAACTAGCCTCGCGCTGGCGGTGCGCGAGGCGGTGACCAACATCCACCGTCACGCACGGGCGACACGGGCGAGCGTGCGCCTGAGCCAGGATGGCGGCGACCTGCTGCTTGAAGTGCGCGACAACGGGTCAGGCAACGACATCGTGCCGGGCAATGGCCTGAGCGGCATGCGCGAGCGGCTTGCCCAGTTCGGTGCGGAATTGCGCGTCGACTCGATCCGTAATCAGGGCACTTGCTTGAGTGTGCGCGTGCCGCAGGCAGCGCAGCGAGCGCAGGCAGCGACCGACGTTGTTCCGGTGCAGTGAAAGCGCAAGGCCGCTGCCTGACGAGTCGAGAAACGGAATTCAGGAGAGCGGGCGATTGACGGCGCTGGAAAGCTGGGTCTTGTGCGGCTCAGTCGAATTGACTCAGTGCCGGCGGTGCGGAGAGTTCGTGTAGCTGCCGGATCAGTATGCTGGCCATGTCTGTGTCGTCTTGTGCGAGATAGCGTCGTTGTTGTTCTGCCAGCTATCATTCATTTGATAATAGTTTATTTATGTATTAATAAAATAAGTAATATTCCCGATTGGCCAGCATCGTGTCTGGTTGTATGGTGCAAGGCGCGCTGCTCCACGCCGGCCTGAGGTACCCCATTCTTGAGTGTGACGGGTCGGGCGGCTAACCTCGTCCGCCTTGGTAGTTCAGGATTTGCCGCCCATGATCCGAGTGTTGCTGGCCGAAGATCAGGCCATGGTGCGTGGCGCGCTGTCGGCGCTGCTGCGCCTGGAGCCGGATATAGAAGTCGTGGCGAGTGCGGCCGACGGCCAGGAGGCCTGGCGTCTGATTGAACAGCATGCACCCGACGTCGTTGTTACCGATATCGAAATGCCCGGCCTGACCGGACTTGAGCTTGCGCAGCGTGTGCGCGAGCGCGGTGTGGCGAGCAAGATCGTCATCGTGACCACGTTCGCCCGGCCAGGCTATCTGCGCCGCGCGCTGGAAGCCGGTGTGGTTGGCTATCTGCTCAAGGATGCCCCTGCGGAGCAACTGGCCGACGCTTTGCGCAAGGTGCACAGGGGAGGGCGTGCAGTCGACCCGCAGCTTGCGCTCGATGCCTGGGGCGAAGCGGATCCGCTTAACGACCGCGAGCGTCAGGTGTTGCGTCTGGCCGGGGAGGGCCTGTCCGCTGGTGAAGTCGCGGCACAGCTGCATTTGTCCCAGGGGACGGTGCGCAACTATCTGTCTGAGGCCATAGGCAAGCTCGGTGTCGGCAATCGTATCGAGGCTTACCGGCTGGCGCGGCAAAAGGGCTGGCTGTGAATCTGCTGACGATACCGGTTCCCGTGCTGCCGGGCCTTGTGGCAGATTGCGCGGTGTCGAGGCGAGCAACGGGAATGCTCAGATGAGTGATGCAGCGGCAAACGGATTTCGCTGTGTGGCGCGGACGAGCGCCGCCGGGCTGGCATGTGCGGCAGCGCTGGTGCTGGCAGCGCTGCCGGCGGTCGCTTGTGGACCGGATTTTCCACCCGACCTGCTCAGCGATCGCCACGCGAGCGTATACGACCTCGTCGAAGGTACGTTTGATTTCGAGGCTTCGCGGCTGGTGCCGAAACCCGCACCGGCGTTCACAGCCAACGAAAACGTCTGGGCCGCACCTGGCGAGTTGCGTGCTGAGGTTGAAAAGAAGGAGTTGGGCGAAGCGGGTTACGCCCGTGCGGAGGCCATGCGCCTTGCTGCTGACGACACGGAGGCCTGGGCCGTGGGTGAAGGCTTCAGCGACGAGGTCCGACTTTACCTCGCCGCCGCGCGCGCGTTTCATGCAGGCGACGCGGTACTGGCGCGGCAACGTTTCGAGGCAGTAGTCGCACTGCCGGCCGAGCAGCAGCGTACGCGTGGCCTCTGGGCGCGCTATATGCTCGGTCGTCTGAGTCTGGCTGAGGTCGATGGTGGTGCTGGCGTCGACGAGCAGCAGATCGCAGCCGCAGCCGAAGCTGCAGCCCGACACTTCCAGGCGGTGCGTGCAGCCGTCGCCAGCGGCGCAGCCGATCCGCTGGGTCTTGCAGTCGCAAGTTATGGAGAAGAAGCTGCCATTCACAACAAGCGTGGCGATACCACGGCCGCGGTGAGGCTCTATGCGGAGCAGGCTGCGCAAGGTTCCGCGTCGGGGCGTGCTTCCTTGCTGTTCATTGCGCGCGAGCTGTTCGCCGACGATACGCGGCTGAATGTGGCGCTGGACGATCCACTGCAGCAGCAGTTGCTTGCGAGCTACGCCTACTCGCGTACGGGTGAGCTCGAAGGGTATGACAACGAAGCCCCGGTGCCGTCGGAGCGGCTGCAGCGTTATTACGCCGCTGTCGAGGCAGCGGACGCAGCGAAGCTGGCCGGCGTCGACCGCGTAGCGGCGGCTGCCTATCGTAGCGGGCGCTACGAACTGGCGGGCAAGCTCGCGTCGCGTAGCGACACGGCGCTGGCCCATTGGGTACACGCGAAACTCGCGTTGCGTGCCGGTGACGACAAGGCCGCGGCGCAGGCCTATGCCCTGGCCTCGCGTGCGTTTCCGCAGGATGAAGACTGGGGCGTGAACGTGCGCGAAGGCTATTACTACGATGGCTTCCGGCCAGCCTGCCGGGTAGTTGGGGAGCGCGGCATTCTTGCGCTGGCGCGCGGCGACTATGTCGAAGCGCTGGCCTTGTTCTATGCGGGAAGCAGTCAGTACTGGAGTGATGCGGCGTATATTGCCGAGCGCGTGCTCAGCGTCGATGAACTCAAGCAGTTCGTCGACACCCAGGTACCGGAGCCAGCCCAACCTACGTCCTCCCGCGAGCCCGGCTCGACGCCTGCGCAGCCCGCGGCGACGCAATTGCGTGCGCTGCTGGGCCGGCGCCTGTTGCGTGTGGGACGTTATGCCGATGCACCGGCTTATTTTCCGGCCGAGCTGCGTGAGGCTGCGGCGACCTATGCCAAGGCGCGCCTGGACGCGCCGAATCAGCGACGTATCGAGCAGGCACAGACGCTGTTCCGGGCGGCGCGCCTGGCGCGGGAATCGGGTTTGGAAATCCTTGGCTTCGAGCTCGCCCCCGATTCCGCCATCCACGGCGGCATGTACGAGAGCGGCGAGTTCACGCTTGACACTCAGGACAAGAAGCTCGTCGGTGCCGACGAGGGACAGCGAATGGCCGCGAGTGCGCCTCAGCCGGCACAGCGCTTTCACTATCGCTACATCGCGGCAGAACTCGCCAACCAGGCGGCCGACCTCGTGCCGGCGCGCTCACAGGCGTTTGCCGCCATGCTGTGCAGCGCAACAGGCTGGCTTATTCACCGCGATCTCCCGGCAGCGCGGCGTTACTACGATCGTTATGTCGCGGAAGGGGCCTACCTGGCCTGGGCCGGTAATTTCGGTCACGACTGCCCGGCGCCTGATTTCGCTGCCGCCGCACAGCGTCTGCAGCTGGAGCGGGAGCGCTGGATCAAGCAGACTCTGCGCCGCGTCGCGCCATTCGCTCTGGCCGGCCTGGGCGTGCTGATCGCCGGCATGGTGTTCTGGCGCCAGCGCAGGACGAAACGGGCTCGATAGCGGATAATTGCGGGCTGGCCGGACCGTGAATCCGGCGCCTGGCGGTATGAAAGTGAAAAAAGCAGACTTCCACTTCGATTTGCCCGCAGAACTCATTGCACAGGAACCATTGCCGCAGCGCTCAGCCAGTCGGCTGCTTGAACTTGACGCCAACGCGGACAACCTGACCGACCGAAGTTTCGGCGAACTTGCCGCTTGCCTGCGCCCGGGCGACCTGCTGGTTTTCAATGACACACGCGTGCTGCCGGCACGGCTGTTCGGGCACAAAACTTCCGGTGGCGCGGTCGAGATCCTGATTGAACGCGTGACCAGCACGCATGAGGCGCGAGCGCAACTGGGGGTATCCAAGAAGCCACGCCCCGGCGGCCGCATTGTGCTAGCTGACGGTAGCGAGGTTGAAGTGACAGGCCGTGATGGCCCCTTCTTCGATCTGCGGTTTCACTGCAGCGAGCCACTGGAGAAGTTGCTGCTGCGTTTGGGGCGCATGCCGCTGCCGCCCTATATCGCACGAGCCGCCGCCGACGACGACACGGAGCGCTACCAGACCGTGTTCGCGCGCCATCCCGGCGCGGTCGCTGCGCCTACTGCCGGTCTGCATTTCGATCAGCCCCTGCTCGATGCGCTGGCCGCTCGCGGCGTCGAATTCGGTCATGTCACACTGCATGTCGGTGCCGGGACCTTTCAACCCGTACGCAGCGAAGAGCTGCGCGATCATGTCATGCATCGCGAATGGCTCAATGTAGGCGCCGAGCTCGTTCATGCGATGCGCCGCGTACGTGCAGCCGGTGGGCGCGTCGTTGCCGTCGGCACCACGGTCGTGCGCGCGCTGGAAAGCGCGAGCCGCGATGGCGAAGTGCTGCCGTTTGCGGGCGAAACCCAGATTTTCATCTTCCCGGGTTATCGCATAACCAGCATCGACGGCCTGATCACCAACTTCCACTTGCCCGAATCCACGCTGCTGATGCTGGTATCGGCGTTTGCCGGACGCGAGCGCGTGCTTGGCGCGTACCGGCATGCAGTGAACAGCAGCTATCGCTTTTTCTCCTATGGTGATGCGATGTTGATCTGGCCACCGCAGCACTGACCTCGCAGCGCTGCTTGGATACACCGCATCATCAATGTGTGGCGAACGCCGCGGAGACGAACCCATGAAATTTGAAATCAGCCAGACTGATGGCGCCGCCCGGCGTGGGCAGATTGCGTTTGCGCGCGGCACTATCGAAACGCCGGCCTTCATGCCGGTGGGCACCTATGGTTCGGTCAAGGCCATGTTGCCGCGCGACATCAAGACCATAGGTGCGCAGATCATTCTTGGTAACACTTTCCATCTGTATCTGCGGCCGGGTCTGGACGTGATCGGCGATTTCGGCGGACTGCACGACTTCATCGGTTGGGACCGGCCCATACTTACCGACTCCGGCGGTTTCCAGGTGTTCTCGCTGGCGCACAAGCGCAAGATCACTGAGCAGGGCGTCACGTTTGCATCACCTATCGATGGATCCAAGGTGTTTCTCAGCCCAGAGGAGTCAATGCGCATCCAGCGCGTGCTGAATTCCGACATCGTCATGATCTTCGACGAGTGCACGCCGTATCCGGCGACCGAGAAGCAGGCGTCGGATTCCATGGAGCTGTCACTGCGCTGGGCCGAGCGTTCGCGCCGCGCACACGAGGGCAATCCCAATGCTCTGTTCGGCATCGTCCAGGGAGGCATCTACCCGGCGCTGCGCGCGCGTTCGGCAGAAGGTCTGCAGCAGATTGGCTTCGACGGTTATGCCGTGGGTGGACTGGCGGTGGGTGAGCCCGAAGCCGAACGCAATCACACGCTTGAAGCGACAGTCCCGTTACTGCCGGCGGACAAGCCGCGCTATCTCATGGGAGTCGGCCGGCCCGAGGACATCGTCGAGGCGGTACGCCGCGGCATCGACATGTTCGATTGCGTCATGCCGACACGCAATGCACGCAACGCCCACCTGTTCACGCGCCACGGCGTGCTGAGGCTGCGCAATGCGCAATATGCACGCGACAAGCGGCCTATCGACGAAGCCTGCGGCTGCCACACTTGCGCCTCAGGCTTCAGCCGCGCCTATCTGCGCCATCTCGACAAGTGCAACGAAATCCTCGCCTCGCAACTGGCGACTATCCACAACCTGTATCACTACCAGGAACTGATGACCGGCCTGCGGGCAGCCATCGCGGAGCGCAGGCTGGAGGATTTTGTCGCCGAGTTCTACGCGCTGCGATCCGGAGCGCGGCGGGACGCATAGGCTGACCCGCCCTAGCAGGACTGCAGGTCAATCGGCTGTGGAGTGAGCACGCGCTGGCACCGATATCACCGATCGTAGGGGGCTGGCGAAAGGTTGAGTGCAGGCACGTGCTCGCGCTCGCGCGGCTGCGTCGGGACTTGAGTGGTGGGGCACTTGCCTGGCCGCGCGTGATGTGGCGCGTTTGGCGGGCGGATTCCGGGTTGGTTACCCCTCTCGTGGACCATCGGTGCAAGATGCGTGGCGAGCCGGCGTGGGGTCGGTCTGTCGCTGGCCAGTCCCTGGTGTGAACCTGATGCTGTTGTCCACAATGATCCCCGTCTGTGTGGCAGTGCCGTTGCGGCATCGCGCAGGTGCAGGGCCTGACATTTGCTTGCGCCAAATCTCAGTCTTGCGATTTATTTTCCTCAGTCTATGGACTGATGTGAAAATATCATGTATATGCTCCGCGGTCCGAGTTTGCGGGGGCACTCGGGTGATCTGTACAGGTGGCGTATTCGGCGGCATTCGATCGGGGGATCACTGCTGCGAGTTCACCTGCCAGGCTGTGCAATCAGCATGACGTCAGGGCGTCATGGAGCGGTGCTCGCGGGGAGCGGGAATACATTTAGCAATACCAACCGTCTACGCAATGCACCGGGCCAAGCTCGTTGCCGGCGGGGCGTCGCGTTCGCGCGATGCATTCGCAAACGAATGGAGGGTGGGAGATGCAACAGACAATAATCGGCAGCGCGTCGCGACTCGCCGCCGTAGGAGCAGTGGATTGCGCACGCTACGGCTCGGCACTTGCCGACAGTCGCCGTGTGGCCGGGGTGAACTCCGCTCGACCGCCTGCAATATCCACTTAGCCAATATCTATCTGCCGGAAGTGCGGCAGATCAGCCCGCGCCCTGACCGTGGCGCCGCACGGCATTGCTGATCACTCCAAGTATCGCCCGTACAGTCGTGCCGGTCCTCGGTCGACGGTGACATTCAGACCTGAGTCGTGAGCGCGCGGACCGCTGCCGGTATGTGCGCCCGGTTGCGGTTTGTCGTTGACTGTTGAAGAGCCGGTACTGGCACGGTGCAAGCCTGTGTTCAGTTGGCTCTGTTCAGTCTGATTATATAAATTTAATTTTTAATTTTTTGGTGCAATTTTCGGTTACTTTTTCTTGGTGCAATCGCTATTGCTCGGCCAGGAGCGCTGGCAAGGCCGATACAGGGTGCCAGCGATTCGGAGAGTCGGCGAGCACCGAGCGCACGGGATGCGGCGTGCAAGGGGCGCTGCATCGCGTTTCCAGCTGGATGGTGGGCGCCGGGGACGTCCACACGTCCACTACATGGGGCCGGCCTTTTCGGGCGGCCTGTTCCAATCGAAGCGACCAGCCGGTCGCATTGCAATCTTTCCGGGAGAGGGAAACGATGAATATCAAGGCTTTGATAAAACGCTGGGCCGTGGCCATACCCATGGCCCTGGCGGCACTGGGCGTGGTCCATGCGGGCGACGGCGAAGTCGTGCCGGTGCAAGTGAGCCAGACTCGCGGCGCCGATGCGAAAGTGGACTATGCTGCACTGACAAGACACGGCCCCTGGGACGACCGCAATTACGCCCTGACGGCGGCCGACGTGGCACTGCTCGGCGCCGACGATACGAAACTGTCCGAACCGATTCCGGCGTTCTTCCGTGTGCTGTTGCGCAAGGAGATGGCAAAAGACAACGCCGCCAGTGCCCGTGGCACTTCGTTCCTCTATCCGCGCAGTGGGCTTAACCGCTTTCTGCAGGCTTATGGTGGCTACCAGATCAACGGCGTTACCTACACCTCGATCCGCGCCGCGGGCGAAGGGCGCTACGAGATCCTGACCGGCGACAAGGATGCCGAATCCCGGGCTCAGGAACTGCCGAACTACGTGGGCGGTGAAAAGCGCGTCAGCTCGCCGGCCGGCATGTCCGAATCGGCGATTTCCATCCATCCCACCGATACGCGCTTCGTCATCGCCGGCAGCAACGGCGCTGGCGGCGGTCAGCGCATGTGGCGTTCCGGTGATGGTGGTCTGACCTGGCAGAGCTCCGGTTCCTTGCCGGAAACGTGCTGCGATCCGACCGTTGGCTGGTCGCCGGATGGCAATGTGGCGTATACCGCCTCGCTCGCATTCAGCGGAACCGCCGGCTGCGTTCGCGTCTATCGCTCCACCGACAAAGGCGCGACCTGGAGCGCCCCGGTTGGCCTGACGACGGCCAGCTGCGACAAGGAATACCTGCACGTCGACATGCATGCGACCTCGCCGCGCAAGGGCAACATCTATGTGTCCTGGCACGAGAGCAACACCCAGTACTTCTCCCGCTCCACGGATGGCGGCGTGACGTTCTCCGCCAAGAAGTCGCTGGACACTGCCAATCGCGGTATCGGCAGCGACCTCACCACCGACACGGCCGGAAATGTGTACTTCTTCTATCCGACGACCAGCGGCACCAACCGCAAGACGGTGCGCCTGATCAAGTCCAGTGATGGTGGCAATACCTTCGGTACGCCGATCAGTGTGCATGTCAACAACGCGGAATACGATTTCCCGATTCCGGCGATGGAGTCGCGCCGTGCGTTCATCTACGTGGCCGCCGACAGCGATCGCACCAGCGGCACGTTCAAGGACTCGATCTACGCTGCCTGGACCGATACCAATGGTGGTGACAGCGAAACCGCCAGCGCCAACCATGCCATCATCAAAGTCGGGCGTTCGCGCGACGGCGGTGCCACCTGGACCATCAACTCGCCACATCCGACCAGCGATTCCGCCACGGTCGATCGCTTCCACCCGTGGATTTCGGTAGACAACGCTGGCCGCGTGCATGTGATCTATTACGACACCCGGCATAGCGTCAATCGCACCGGCACCGACATCTATCATTCGGTCTCCAGCGATGGCGGCGTGACCTGGAGCACACCCACGCGCAAGACCACCGTTACCTCCAGTAACATCGGCGAGGCCAACGAGTGGGGTGACTACAACGGTCTTGATTCGATCGGCGCGGACATCATCGCCATCTACACCGACAACCGCAACGAAAGCGGCGGCACCGCCGAATCCGTCGACGTGTACTCGATCGGGTTTGCAACAGGTGGCGGCGGCAATGCTGCACCGACGGCGAACTTCTCGTTCACGACCAGTGGCCTTACAGCGACCTTCACCGATAGTTCCACCGACAGCGACGGCACCATCGCCTCACGCAGCTGGAACTTCGGCGACGGCTCCACCTCGACCGCAACCAATCCCACCAAGACCTACGCCGCGGCCGGTACCTATACGGTCACGCTGACGGTGACGGACAACGCGGGTGCGGCCAATACCAAGACCTCCTCGGTCACG
>JAEUPP010000018.1 GCA_016790075.1 Rhodanobacteraceae bacterium
CCCCGGCGACGGGTTCGAACTCGCCATAGACCGAGCCCTTGTCCCCGTAACGATCCACGAGATACAGCATGCAGTCGCCTATGCCCTTGATGACCGGTGTATCCACTGCACGCGTAGCCGCCTTGTGGTCCACGAGTGCGCCGCCGTTGGCGACTGCCTGCTCGGCCACCCAGTGGGCCGGCTTCTGCACGCGGATGGCGAAACCGCAGGCACAGGGGCCGTGCGCCCTGGCGAAATCAGCGGCGAAGGAATCCGGGTCTTCGTTGACCAGGAAATTCACGCCGCCCTGGCGATAAAGGGTGATGGCACGATTGCGGTGGCGTGCCACCGCGGTAAAGCCCATGCGCAGGAACAGCGCGTGCAGCAAAGCAGGATCGGCTGCGGCAAACTCGACGAACTCGAAACCGTCGATGCCCATGGGATTCTCAAACTGGGTCGGCTTCATACCGAGGTTGGGCTGCGCGCTCATGGCTGACTCCGGTAGCAGGTGCGGACGGCGGTGGGGCGCTGTTATAGTTTCAATTGAAACCATTTGCAAGGGACGCCGCCGCATGGCCGGTAACACACCGCTGGAACTCGAGAAGTTTCTGCCCTACCGCTTGTCGGTACTGTCCAATACGGTAAGCCAGGCGATCGCACGCGAGTATGAAACGCGCTTCCAGCTCTCGATCACCGGATGGCGTGTGCTTGCCGTACTCGGCCGTTACGAAGGCATTTCGGCACGCGAAGTCGCCGAACGCACGGCCATGGACAAGGTCGCCGTCAGCCGCGCCGTCGCCGAACTCGAAAAGGACGGCCGCGTACGCCGCGCCACCGCCGACCACGACAAGCGCCAGTCCGTGCTCAGCCTTACCGCCAAAGGCCGCAAGGTCTATGCGGAAGTCGCACCACTCGCGCTGGAACACGAACGCCGCCTGCTGGCGCATCTTGATGAGCAAGAACAGCAGTGGCTGGGGCGCATCATCGACAAGCTGCTGCTGGCGGAAAAAACGTTGGCCTGAACCAGCACAGCTGGCGATACGGCAACCGCATTCCATACAGGCCTCCTCAGCCCCTCATGGCGCACACACGCTGGAGGCAGAGGCGATCAAATTTCCTCGGCGGCTGACGCCGCCAGCCTACGTGCCGGACCCGTTCGAGCAGCAAGCTCGTGGTGATACATAGCGGAAAGACCGATCTTCTTTCTCTTGATAGCGGCCATCGACCCGAATCAGGCACTGCGCCGTTTGTTCGGTCTGTCAACGATTGCGCGTTCGCGTTTTCATGCGGGGCCATTCGCCCCGCAGTACGCCCCGTGCCGATACCCGTTGCCCCAAGAGGACATGATGACACTGGTTACCCGCCTTTTGCGTGCGTGCGAGCTGCGCGCACTGTTCACCGTATGCGCCGCCGTCTGCGGCGGCGCTGACGCCATGGCCGCCAGTTTTGTCGGCACCGGCGGCGGCGCAATTCCGGACAATGCGCCCGCGGTAGGTGTGTCGACCAATTTCGCCGTGACCGGCCTGACGGGGCAGATCGACACCGTTTCCATCTCGGTGGATATCTCACATACCTATGTCGGCGACTTGACCGCGACGTTGATCGCGCCGAATAACATCGCGCGATTGAAGCTTTTCGGCCGGGTCGGCCGCAACTTAACCTCCGGTGCCGGCGACAACAGCAACTTGGGCGCCGTCTACAGCTTTGCCGACAGCGGCAATCTCAATCTCTGGTCGGCCGTGGCGGCCCTCGACACCACGCAGGCACCACCGGCCGGGGTATACAGGACCAGCACCGGCGGTCAGGCAGGGCGTTCCAACGCGGGCGGCTGTTCCTCGTTCCTCAATCTGGCCTTCGGTGGTTTGACCGCCGCCCAGGCCAACGGCACCTGGACCTTGCTGGTCACCGATTCAGCCGCGTCTGACACGGGAAGCGTCAACGCCGCCGGCTCGACGCTGAACATCACGACCGAGCCACTGGCGGATATCACTTTGTTCAAATCAGGATTCGAGCTCGTCGACGTTCAGAATCCACCGGTGGATCCGGGTCCGGTGGTAGCGTCCTTGACCAGAGGAACGTGCACGCCGGTCATCAATTCGCCCACGGACAGCGGGTTTACTGACTTCACGCTGGTACGGACTTCGGGTCCGTCTGTCATTTGGTCCACAAAGATCAATGACGCTACTGCAGCCGGACCAGTAGTGCCCGATATCACCTTTGGCGGTTCCAATGATTTCTTCCTGATGGGCGACTACGACGGCGACGGAATTTCGGATCGCACGGTCTGGTCACCCGGGACAACAGGCAAATTCCGGGTGATGCGATCGAGCCGGCCTACCGATGTTCCGCTTGAAGTCGCACTCGGTACCAGCGGCGATTCTCCGGACCTCGGCGGGGATTTCGACGGCGATAACATTGCTGATTTCGCCGTCTACCGCGACGGCAGCCCCAGCAACACGACAGCTCACTTCTACATACGGCTTTCGAGTACGGGCGCCGTTCGCGACATACCGGTAGCCAATACGGACGGTGGCATTGGCTTCGTACTCAAAGACGCCAGTGGTGACGGCCTGGCGGACGTGGCGATACAGCGCAACGGTGGTGGTGGCGTGGGGCGCTATCAGTTTTTCAACGGCACCACTGGCGTCCTGATCGGCAACGAATTTGATTTCGAGCAGAGCAGCGACTTCGTGATACCAGGCCAGGTACTGGGAAGTTCGCTGACCGACATTACCGCTTCGCGCAACGTCAACCCTGGCACCGGTTCAGTCAAGCGCTTCTTTCCCCGTGACACCGCAACTGGCATCGCCGGTGCAGTGGTCGACGTAGGCATACCGGGTGATTTCATTTGCCCAGGCGACTACGACGGTGACGGTATTCTCGACTATGCCATTTGGCGCAGCAGCACGACGGCCGGAACCTCAAAATTCATAGTCCGGAAATCGCTGTCGCCAGCGACTCTGCTCGATGTGTTCTTCGGTGCTTCGGGTGATTATCCGGTCAACAACTGGGACGTTCACTGACGGCCTTGAACCTGGCATAACGGCCGCCATCGACCGCTGACCCGGATCAGGCCACTGCTCCAGAGCAAGCTTCCGAATCGCCGGATGCACAGGTGTCATTGTGCATCCGGCGATTCGGCAATTGCCGACGGGAAGGATTCCCGGCATGCGCACAACCACGCCCCCCAATGCCCCGGACCAACGAAAATCCCGGTAAGTGATATCCGGGCGGCAGCAACCGTGGACCACCGCCCAAACGGCGGCGAACGGCCTTTGGAATGAACATGTGGGAAAGACACTCCCACTTCGTGTTACCTAAGCTCGGTACTTCTCCATAAGTGTTTCTCCGTTCGTGTGCTTGGCGGCTCACAAACGGAGTCTCACTGATGGACTTCCGGATCTGTAAAACTTCTACTGCCTCCCCGGCAAAGCCGGGGGGACTCCCGACTTTGTCTAGGGCGCACATCGGCGACGATGAGGGGACGGCACCACCGTCTCAAACGGCGAATTGAAGCTGCCACACCCGGCAAGGGCGGGTATGCATTTGAACAAGTAGTACCGCAATTCTCGCTCAGCCCTCTCCAACGCGCTGTCGCACACGTGCGGGGCCAACGTGCGGACGATGCGAAACGGCGGTTCAAGCGCCGCCGCATAGGCTCCACGCGATTGCGCCGCATACAGAAGTCCTTCGCACGCGCACAGCTGGCGCTCGATGCCATAGCCCCCTGATGACTGCGACGGGTGCGAGAGGCCAAGCGCCAATAGTCGTAGACCTGCAGTTGATCCTTGCGGGCTGTCAGGGGCGGTGCGCGCACCTCAGCCATCCCACCCGTATTCCGTTCCACTGCTTCGTGGATTCGTCGCATGGGCTATACAGGAGCCGTCGCGGGTGCCGGAAGATCGCCAGACCCATTGGAGACGCTCCTCATGATGTGCAGGAAGACGCTTGGCAGAACCCTCGGACTTTCAATGCTGGCAACATTCGCTGTTGGCTTGATCTCCAACTTCAAGCTGCAGGACGGCCTGTTCGCAGACGGCGGCCTAATGGCTAACGCCGCAGCTCACCCAGCGAAGATTGGGCTTATCACCGTGTTAGGGCTGGCCACAAGCTTGCTGTCGCTCGGGATAGCCAACCTGCTGTCCTACCGTTTCCGGAACGAGTTCCCCGCGCTGTTGCGGTTCTATGTCGCCATCCTTACGGCGGGTCTGGCGCTGACCCTGATTGAGTTCTCTACGCTGATAGCATTTCGGGAACTCAGCGAGGCGAATCGCGCGGGCGCCGAATCCGGCACCTATGCAGCGGCGGGTGTGGCACTCGGCGGCTTGCGCAACGGTGTCCACTTTCTGGACAAGCTCCTCGGCGGGTTGAGCGTCGTGACGCTCTTCTGGTTTCTCTTCTCGTCCCGCCTTTTGCCGCGCTGGATAGCTAGCTTCGGGATGTTGGGCGCAGCTCTTCAAATGATGGCTGTCGGTCGCGCCGTGTTCGGCCTCGATGTCGCCTTTAGTCTGCTGGCCCCGCTGTCGTTGGCGTTCCTGCTGACCATGGGCTGGCTCCTGGCTTTCGGTTTTGCGGCAGCCAGCGAAGAACGCACATCGAGTACTGCGGCCGCCCTTTCACCTGACCAGCCGCATCAGTCGAAATGGGCGCGGTAGCGGAGTAGCCGCTATCGCAGCGAACTCCAACGGATTCAGCAGACCGGAGACAGACTTCGAACGACGTAGCGGAAATGGAGCGGGCGACCGAACAAGCACACACGGACAGAAAACGCGCAACCGAATCGAGCCGGCCAACCGCAAGCGACGCATGCACGCGCCGATGACGACACCGGCGCCAAGCACACGGCTCGGGTCGTAGCTTGCCAGCGTTGCGACCCACTTGCCCGTGCCGTTGTGTGCATTACCGTCGTAGGGGGCGACGCCGACGGTGTTTGGCTTGTAGTTTCTGTCCTCGCGGCCTTCGCCTACCGCTGTCCAGAATCAACTACATCTACAACATGCGACATCAGCGGCGACGCCGGGTTTCTGAACTGACTACAAGACAGTGAACCTGCTGGCCGGCCGTCATGTGCCGCTGGTGCACTTCTGAGCTGCCTACACGGCAGTGAACCATGAACGGATGATCGTTCACGTTACCGTTTTTTCTGAGCTGCCTACACGGCAGTGAACTCAAACAAGTCGCTGCAATTCTGTCGTCGGCATTTCTGAGCTGCCTACACGGCAGTGAACGCGCATCGTCCGCAATCCACGCCTGCTGATACTTTCTGAGCTGCCTACACGGCAGTGAACCGATCGCAACACGTCCGCGGTACTGCGTTGTTTTTCTGAGCTGCCTACACGGCAGTGAACCTGGGCATTGGCGCGCAGGTCTACGGCGCGAATTTCTGAGCTGCCTACACGACAGTGAACACGGGCTGCGGCGCGAATCGCTGGCGCGCGCATTTCTGAGCTGCCTACACGGCAGTGAACGAGAGACGGCACGTCAGCAGCCCGGGCGAAGCTTTCTGAGCTGCCTACACGGCAGTGAACGCCTCAGCACGGCGTTTGATCGCGCCGAATTCTTTCTGAGCTGCCTACACGGCAGTGAACAGCGGATATTGCGGCGATAACTTCCTTGCTGATTTCTGAGCTGCCTACACGGCAGTGAACGAGAGACAATGAATTGCTCGAACTGCTTCCACTTTCTGAGCTGCCTACACGGCAGTGAACCGTTTCGGCAGCAGTGCGCCGGGCTGCCGATTTTTCTGAGCTGCCTACACGGCAGTGAACGGCCGGTGAGGTCGTGAATGGTGGTCACGCGTTTTCTGAGCTGCCTACACGGCAGTGAACAGGCCAGCAGCGTGTAATGAGACTCCGGCGCATTTCTGAGCTGCCTACACGGCAGTGAACGCGAGATCGTACTTGATCTTGATAGCCCTGGTTTTCTGAGCTGCCTACACGGCAGTGAACTCCGGAGGTAAACGTCACCGGCGCACTGTTCGATTTCTGAGCTGCCTACACGGCAGTGAACCTCTTGTCCTGGGCCATCACAAACGGCCACATTTTCTGAGCTGCCTACACGGCAGTGAACCCGACAATATGCGTCGGGCATACCGGGCCGGATTTCTGAGCTGCCTACACGGCAGTGAACCTGTTGCACAACTCAGCAAATTCGCGCGTGCTTTTCTGAGCTGCCTACACGGCAGTGAACTTCCCTGGCGACCGCATCATGACGATCGCGCTTTTCTGAGCTGCCTACACGGCAGTGAACGGCTGGAGGCTGGAACAGATCCATCTTTGCGATTTCTGAGCTGCCTACACGGCAGTGAACCCATGTATATCTCAGGCTCGCCACCGCAGAATTTTCTGAGCTGCCTACACGGCAGTGAACGCGGATTCGTCATGACAGATGACCGCGCATTCTTTCTGAGCTGCCTACACGGCAGTGAACTCTGATGCGTGTCCCGTGACGAACTCATTGCTTTTCTGAGCTGCCTACACGGCAGTGAACGATGCCGCCGACCGGCGTGCAATACACGCAGCTTTCTGAGCTGCCTACACGGCAGTGAACGTGACTAGTTGGATACCGCATGAAATATCGTTTTTCTGAGCTGCCTACACGGCAGTGAACTACTTCAACAGGCCCGCCAACTGCTGCTGTGCTTTCTGAGCTGCCTACACGGCAGTGAACACGGCGCAGCAGATGGGCCGATAACGACGATTTTTCTGAGCTGCCTACACGGCAGTGAACAAGGCGCTGCGCGAGCGGCACGGGCTCACTCATTTCTGAGCTGCCTACACGGCAGTGAACCGGCGACAGTGGCGACAATCGTGTGCGCGCCATTTCTGAGCTGCCTACACGGCAGTGAACGTCGTGGTCGGCTGGCGCGAACGTCACCGTTGTTTCTGAGCTGCCTACACGGCAGTGAACATCGTTGGCTTGCCGGTGCTCGGCTTCGCGCTTTTCTGAGCTGCCTACACGGCAGTGAACCGGCACAATTCCGAAGCGTCGCTGATCGTCACTTTCTGAGCTGCCTACACGGCAGTGAACGCATGGGGTTGCTGCCGATTGTGCGCGCAGATTTTCTGAGCTGCCTACACGGCAGTGAACGCGACTACGCCGAAATCTACTGCCGCTCTTACTTTCTGAGCTGCCTACACGGCAGTGAACGGCGCCGCTAACCCGCTGTTTTGCTTTGTTTCTTTCTGAGCTGCCTACACGGCAGTGAACGGGGTCAGCGCTTTCGGGCTTGTCGGCGGGAATTTCTGAGCTGCCTACACGGCAGTGAACTAGGCGGGCCTTCTGCTTTATGGGCTACATGTTTTCTGAGCTGCCTACACGGCAGTGAACGCGTGGGTGTATCGTCGCCGAACTGACTAGGATTTCTGAGCTGCCTACACGGCAGTGAACGCCGTACTGAATCAGCCCGGTTTCGCGATCGATTTCTGAGCTGCCTACACGGCAGTGAACAAGCCGCCGCGCACGGAAGGCAGCGCACGACAGTTTCTGAGCTGCCTACACGGCAGTGAACTAGCACCTCGGGTGCGATCGAAGGTCGCTTCTTTTCTGAGCTGCCTACACGGCAGTGAACGCGATACGAAGTACCTGCACATGATCGGCACGTTTCTGAGCTGCCTACACGGCAGTGAACCAACACAGCAGTAGCCTCGCCGTCTGCATTGCTTTCTGAGCTGCCTACACGGCAGTGAACAGCGTTATCGCGACAGCGCCGCCCTTGTACTTTTTCTGAGCTGCCTACACGGCAGTGAACGATTAAGCTCCTGCGGACGCGTGCTCGCGTGCTTTCTGAGCTGCCTACACGGCAGTGAACTTAGCCTGAATCATCCGCTGCTGCCGGTATCATTTCTGAGCTGCCTACACGGCAGTGAACTGCGATACCAATTCGAGGCCGGCAATCCGCGAGTTTCTGAGCTGCCTACACGGCAGTGAACTTTGCGGTCAGACTCCATCCACATTACCCATGTTTTCTGAGCTGCCTACACGGCAGTGAACCGTCGTTGCGCTCTACCCGCGCATCGAATGTTTTTCTGAGCTGCCTACACGGCAGTGAACCGTAGAGATGGAAGACGAGCACGGCACGACTTTTTCTGAGCTGCCTACACGGCAGTGAACGTCTTCGGCATACAGCAAGAACCCGCCTTCGTTTTCTGAGCTGCCTACACGGCAGTGAACCCGCTGCAGTGGAATGGTCACTTTCCGCTGGCTTTCTGAGCTGCCTACACGGCAGTGAACGAATGGTCACTTTCCGCTGGCGGGGAATTTGTTTTCTGAGCTGCCTACACGGCAGTGAACACTTGCAGGCGGCGATGAAGCACGTTCGTGATTTTCTGAGCTGCCTACACGGCAGTGAACAAGCTCAGCACCTTCCAGCAGTTGCGGGAATGTTTCTGAGCTGCCTACACGGCAGTGAACCAAGTATCTGTCTGCGACTTTGCACGCTTCGTTTTCTGAGCTGCCTACACGGCAGTGAACTACCGGAAGTGCACAGTTATGTTCATCACAGATTTCTGAGCTGCCTACACGGCAGTGAACCGGCCACATTAGGCTCTTCCGCATATCTGCTATTTCTGAGCTGCCTACACGGCAGTGAACGTGATCCGGTGCAACCCGATCCACGCCGAGATTTTCTGAGCTGCCTACACGGCAGTGAACGAGACGCACGCTGATGGCGCGATGCTCTTCCTTTTCTGAGCTGCCTACACGGCAGTGAACGCATGCACGTGCGAAAAATCGCGTGGGCGCAGTTTTCTGAGCTGCCTACACGGCAGTGAACTGAATTCTCCGCAGTGCCCGATGATCCGCACTTTTCTGAGCTGCCTACACGGCAGTGAACGTCCAGGTGCCGGAAAGGCCAAGCGGTGGTGATTTCTGAGCTGCCTACACGGCAGTGAACCGCAGGACCGTATGCGCATTGCCTTCCATGATTTTCTGAGCTGCCTACACGGCAGTGAACTGCTGGTGTTGAGCTGCTTGACGACGATGACTTTTCTGAGCTGCCTACACGGCAGTGAACAGGTCATACAACGCCGATACGAGCTGTCTGACTTTCTGAGCTGCCTACACGGCAGTGAACTGCCTTTTCTTGGAGATTGGTGTCTGGTGTATTTTCTGAGCTGCCTACACGGCAGTGAACCTCTGTCTAGCTGGTAGATAGCGATTGCGTATTTTCTGAGCTGCCTACACGGCAGTGAACCTGCTTCGTCGAGCACGCGGAGCACACCAGCATTTCTGAGCTGCCTACACGGCAGTGAACACATCGGCGGGCAGCGCACTTCGGCATTCTCCTTTTCTGAGCTGCCTACACGGCAGTGAACACCGCTCGAAACTGAGACTGAGCGGAAGCTGCTTTCTGAGCTGCCTACACGGCAGTGAACGTAGCCAAACCGCGGAGCAGGGATTGACCATTTTTCTGAGCTGCCTACACGGCAGTGAACATCGGCAGCCCGGCGCACTGTTGCCGGAACGCTTTCTGAGCTGCCTACACGGCAGTGAACACGAAAACACAGAAATAGGGCGGTGGTGCTTTTTTCTGAGCTGCCTACACGGCAGTGAACCTCGGACATCGCGAGAAAGGGACGCTGGCCACTTTCTGAGCTGCCTACACGGCAGTGAACCACCGATAAACCGCCGTCGCGGGGTTTGAGTCTTTCTGAGCTGCCTACACGGCAGTGAACCAGCGCACCGGACGCTGGGCTTGCATTGTCGATTTCTGAGCTGCCTACACGGCAGTGAACGCCTCCTATTAGTCCGGCAGACCATCCGAGCATTTCTGAGCTGCCTACACGGCAGTGAACACGAGCACAACCACCACATGCAGACAATCAATTTTCTGAGCTGCCTACACGGCAGTGAACGGAACTGACCGGCTCGCCCTTCATCGACGACTTTTCTGAGCTGCCTACACGGCAGTGAACGGGATTCAGGCCAAACAGGCTTGGGGCACAAATTTCTGAGCTGCCTACACGGCAGTGAACAGGCTCTTTGATACCGTTCTGCATTTCAAGTTTTTCTGAGCTGCCTACACGGCAGTGAACCCGCCGGGGATCTGGCTCGGCGTCAGCGTAGATTTCTGAGCTGCCTACACGGCAGTGAACTGCTACTTCGGCCGACCTGACGTCGACCCTTGTTTCTGAGCTGCCTACACGGCAGTGAACAAGCGGCTTGCTGATGCGAACGTAGCGCCGTCATTTCTGAGCTGCCTACACGGCAGTGAACCTTTCCAGCCAACGGCACGCGGCGCGCGCTCTTTTCTGAGCTGCCTACACGGCAGTGAACCAGAGCCAAGCTTACCCAAGTTGTTGAGGCGTGGTGCAAAAAGGGTAGCTCTGGGAGCCAGACCCTTTGCCAGCGAAGGGTTCGCAAGCCGTTGATTGTATGGGGCTGCGCGACAGCGGCGGAAAAAAGGGTCGCCGATGGGGATTGGCCGAGGGCGCGCGGCGTAGTGCCTGCCGCCGGCAGTGGCGCTCAGGCGGGCTTGGGCCACATGCGGTCCGTGCAGGCTGCGGCGGAATTGTGGGGCCGGGGGCTGGCGCAATACCGCGCCGCCGTTTGCACGGCGGCGCTTTTCGACGGGCGCGATCCGCAGCTCAGAACCAGGGAACGGTGGCGCCGTGACTGAGCCCGTAGCTGTTGAAGTCCCCTGCGACTGCCTGGGGTTGTGCAACCTCCTGCCGAATGAACAGTGGAAACGCCGGCTGGGCGGTGCTGCGGCTGCCGATGACGACGAAGGGAAGTTTCAGGTGTTCGGCCGCTGCATCGGGAATACGCTGCGTGGCGGTTTCGGCATCGATACCGTGCCGCCGCATCGCGCGGCGGCGCAGACGCTCCGGGCTGCTTTTTGCCTGCACGCGCATGACGCGGCAGCAGGCCGCGTCGGCGGGAGCAATGGCAAGCGGCGTCACCATGGCATGGTCGCGCATCCCGGCCAGCCAGGCCGATGACGACAGGCGCTGCAGCGCGGCGGCGCTGCCGTGCAGGCGCAGACGTGTCCCTAGCGTGATACGTCCCAAGTCGTAGCCCGGAAAACTCACGCCGATATCGCGGCTGCCGAGTTGGACCAGCGCCCGGTGCAACCGCGCGTACAGCGCCGCGAAAAGCTGATTCGCCGCGATTTCCGGGTCGGGGCGCAACTGGATCTCAAGGTAGTGATCCATAAGCTCAGTCCGTATCGCCGAATACGCCGCCGCGGATCAGCGTCGCGATCACGAAATGCTGCTGCTCCGGCGGGGGCACGGCGTCCTTGATGACCCAGGCATCCAGCAAGTTATAAAAATCCTGTTTGTCTCGCGGCTGCCGGTAGGCCTTTCCCTGCGTGGTCACCGAACCATAGGGCTCGACGGCGATGGGCCCGTTGTCAGCGGCACCGTCGTACCAGGTATCCACCGTACGCAGGGCATTGCCGATCTTCTGGGAATGAATTGCCGCCACGCCGTCAACGTCGTACAGCGTCTTGCTCTTGTCGCCACGGCCGCGCTCGAGAATCAGTTCCTGTGACGGAAAGACTTCCTGCCCGACGCCGATACGCAAGAAGGCGGTGACCTGAAGCAGCAGCGGTGTCGTGCCGGACAGGCCGGAATGGATCAGCGCTGCCACCGCCTGCACGTTATCGGCTTCGCTCTCCGGTGCCGACAGCTCGCGCAGCGAATGCTGATGTGCGCTGAACGTCCATTGCGCGGCCGCGTTGCCGTCCCGCCAATGGGCAATGCGGATTTCGACCTGCTCGGCGCCGGCGCGGTTACGCCACAGGAAACGGCCATTGGCCAGATTGGCGGCATAGCGGCGCGACAGTTCAGCAAGCCCGTGCTGGTGCAAGTAGCCATCTACCGTAGCACGCAATTTTTCGCGGTAGGCAGCATCGTTGCAGGCCGCGGGCACACCGACGCCGCCAATCACACGCAGGGTGAACTGGACCTTGAGCGTGTCGGCATCATGCGGCAGGGCTGCGACATCGACGGTCTGCAGGTTGGGGTTCTGGATCGCGGCGTCGAGCTTGGCCGGATCGTTCTGCTCCTTGCTCTTGAGCCGGTTGGAGATGGTCCCTCGCACCGATTTTTCGCGCACCGCGACGGGCTTCCAGGCCGATGCCTGCTCGCGCGCCGACCAGTCGCCGGCGAAGAACACCGCATCGGAGGGATCGAGCTTGCGCTCGAAGGCAAGAACGGAAGCGGTCTTCAGCGTTTCTTTGGCCATGACAGAACTCCTGGTTCGTTGCTTAAGGTCAGTCAGATTCCGCAATGGGTGCCGCCGTGTCCGGCGGCTGGTAGTCGTTGCGGCAGCGATAGGCGCCGTCCTGCGGCCGGCTGTCGGCATACCACAGCAGCTGCTCAGGCGATTTCAGCCGGTGTGGACTCAGCCATTCACCGACGGAATACACACTTTCCACAAAGCGAAAATCAGTAGTCGCGTCGCGTGCGTTGGCGACCTGGCCGGCCGGCTGCAGCGGCCCCAGCGCGCCATAACCCACCGGGATGGGCACGATCCAGCCAGCGCCGCGCTTGTCGTTGATCCATTCGCCCCTGCCCGCACCAGCTGTGCTCTCACCGGCCGCGGGCCGGTAGGACCAGTTGATGCGGGCGAAGGACAGCCAGGCGTCCAGCCGGGCGGATGCACCACCCACTGTCGGCGCCGCGGCGGCACGCGCCTGGAGCAGATCGTCACGTGCAACCAGGGCATATCCGGGCAGCCAGCGCAAACGTGCCCGGGCAAAGGTCCTGAGGCGGTCTTCCTCGCTGCCGCTGAGGTCAACCAGATAGGGCCGGTAGCGCGCCCAGGCCGGCTGCGCCGGCGGCAACACGCTGCCGCCCGCCACCCGCAGGCCGGCCACCAGGGCGGCGACGGTGGCCACATCGGTTTCACGCGCGTCCGGCTCGCGGTACCAGTGCTGGCTGCTGACGGCGAATACGAGGCTGATCTCCAGGTGGATACGCCCCTCTTCGACGATAGCCGCGGTGCTGCCGTCCTTGTCGACAGGATTGCGCGTCAGCCGGAACGTATGCACAAAACCGTCGTGGTTGACTTGCTCTTCATGGCCGTGGCAGATCACACCGACCGCATCGAAGCTGAGGTCGAGCCCCAGCTGATGAGTCTTGCGCTGCAGCGCCCACATCAGGCCGAGGAAAGCCGTCATGGACGGAAATCCATGCGTCAGCGGACTCGATACGGCATTGGCGTTCTGCACGCGCAAACGCGGCAGCACGATGAAGTGATCAAACGCCGGACAGGTGTTCATGGTTCACCCCGCACACGGCGCTGCCGCGGCACCGGCCAGGCTGCCTCCACGATGGCCTGCTGTGCCCAGTGCCGCTGCTGTGTTTCGCCCAGACTCACGACACCGGCGTCCTGCAGGCGCTGATTGAGCCAGTTGCCGAAACGGGCGGCGACCTGATCGGGCCAATCGCCCCGGTCATAGTCGGCATTGAACGCGGCGTCTTCCGCCATCTGGTCCTCGCGCGGAGACAGGGTCGTACGTTCCGGGTCCAGCCACAGCTGTTCGCAACGCGGCAGGCAGCAATCAGGGTCGCGTGTCCAGCCGGGCGCCCGGCTTGCGCGCTGGGTCGCGGCAAATACCAGCAGTTGCGCACCCAGTGCCTGTTCCAGCATCTCGCGATGGTTGCGTGTCCCGGCATTCGGCTGCGGATCACTCCGTAGAAATTTCGCAAGATCCTTCAACAGAGCCTGCACGCCATCGAACCAGGTGAAGCGGTCCAGGGCCGACTCGGTCTGCAGCAGCGGCGGCAGGCGCTCGCGATCCCAGTGCGGCGGCAGTGAGGCCAGCAGGTAATTCACGCCGCCGCGTTCGCTGTTGAGCTGGGAAATATTCTGCGGTTTGGTGCCACCGAGCTTGCGCGCGGCCAGTTGCCGGTAGTCGCGATACGGGATGTCCGACGCGCGTTTCTCGCGAAACGCCTGCCGCGCCGCCTTGTTGACCTCGCCGAAACGCGCCTCCTGCACTTCGGCGTGTACGGCATGAGCCAGGCTGCTGGAAAACAGCGGCTGCAGCAGATGGTAGCCCGCGTCGTCCTCGGGCCTGCCGCCGACCAGCCAGTAAACCTGCTTGGCCGCCTGATGCGAAACCGGCTCGGCCGCGGTGCGTACCAGCCCGCTGAAGGCGGCAGCCCATCCGGCCGCAACTGCGGCATCTTCATGCAGGGCCTGCAGCAGGTCCGGATCCGCGACCTGCATATGGTCGAGCAGACGGCGCCCGTCGACCTCGATCTTGAGGAACTTGAACACATCCAGCGCGGCGGCATTGCCAACGACATCCTCGGCAAAGTCATCACCGAGCACATGGCTGCCAATCTCTGCGTGGGCAGGCAACTGGCCCGGCGCCACATGCATGCTGCTGCCGCGGGCATCCGGATGCGTGGCCTTGAGCACGTGCGTAACCGCCTGGATCTGCCCTACCCGCCGCGCCGCATCCGCCAGCCAGGCGCTGTATTCGTATTTCGGCGCCGCGCCTGTCTCGCTACCCTTGCTCTTGAGCTTGGCTTCGCGCCGGGCTTCGATAAAGACGGTTATGGCGCTGCGGAAGCGCTGACTGCGTTCATTCGCGACTGGCATCGACACCTCCCGCAACTCTTGCTGAAGAAGACAAAGTTGCTATGTCCATAGTCATCACTCCTGACAGCTCTCATGCACAACATGCCAGCGCATCATTGAATGCCAATGCCGCTAGACCTTCGTAAATCCCAGCCACGGGTGATACCGCCATCCCTGCTCACTGCCCGGTACCGTCACGGTGGCCAGCCGTTGCGCACAGTCGCGCAGCGGCCGCTCCAGGTAGTCGGCCTGTTCGGCCAGCAGGGTCATCAGGTCGAAGCCACCCCAGTAACCCATACGCGCGCCCAGCGGCAGGCCGACGTCGTGGCGCAGGTTGCCGATAGGGGTATACAGCGACTTGCTGCGCTGCCTGGGGTCGCTCTCCACGCGGTGCAGCAGCAGGCATTCCTCGTCGTCATCCGGCACCAGCACCAGGGCCGTGGTTGGTGCCGAGTCGTCGCGGAACGGCTGCTGCTGTTGCAGCACGCCGGTCAGTGCCGCCTGTGGATACCGCCAGGCGGCGCTTGATTCGTCGCGCTGCAGCGGCTCGCGCGGTGCCGCCGCAAGGGAAGCCGGCAATTGCTCCCGCGGCAACATGCAGGCTGCGATACGCGCCTGCTCCAGATCGACCAGACGGCGCCGGCTCTGCCATTCCGCCATGGGCCGCGGACGGATTCGCGGCAATGCAGAAATCGCCGCGTAGTCATTTTTGTCCACGAGCTTTCCTAGCCGGTGATCCTCCAGCCGGAAGCGGTTTCCGCCGAGCACGCCGGCCTTTTCAAAACCGGGATAGATGAAAGCCGGCTTGTCCCGGTCACCCGCCCGGCGGAAATGCCGCAGGTTGGTGTCGAAGATCAGCACATTGGGATGTTCGCTGCGTTTGCCGCGATGGCGCTGTACGCGCCCGGCGAGCTGGATCAGCGCACGCAGGGACGAGGGTTCGGCCACGGCCCAGTCGGCGTCCCAGTCGCGGCCGACTTCACACACCGGAGAAGCGAGGACGACAAACAGATGGTCGCGCTCCGGATACGCCTCGAGCCGGTCGCGGACTGAGGGCAAGGCATAGACCGCCGCCGCGTCGCCGCGCCGCTGGAAAGCAGCATCGAGCTGGTGTTCGATAGCCGAGCGCTGCAGCAACGGGAATCGGGCGTGATAGACGCACAGGTGCACGCGCACATCGTCGGGCGCGTCGAGCGCGAACCAGGCCCGCGCCACATCGAACAGGGGCGCGATATTGGCCATGCGCACGATGCCGAAACTCACGCGCTTTCCGCTGCGCGGGCAGGTTTCGGCATGGTGCGCATGCAAGCGCAGGCTGGCCTCGGCCGCCTGGCGCGCAAACTGTGCGGCGTGTTCGCTTTCACGCCCGGTGAGCTGCAGCGGAATCAGTTCGCCGCGGCGCAGCGGTGCCGCATTGGCCTCAGCGAGCCTGGCGGCGCGGCGTTCAACAAAGTGCGCATGCTGCGCCGCGTAGCTGGCTGCATCCGCGCAGACCGCATCGTGCACACCGAACTCATCGGCCCAGAGGCAAGGTATCTGCGGCGCCGCCGCCGTATTGCCGCCGTCCGCGCCGCGATTGCGCCGGTAATGCCGGCGCCCGGCGCAATAGGCCAGAAACATGCCTTCCACCAGCGCCGGCGGCAGGGTCGCCGAGGACAGCACCACGCGTGTCCCCAGCAGACCGGCCCAGTGCACAAGCCGGGTCAGCGCTGGCAGATCATCGAGATCGTAGTCGTCGAGCTCATCCAGCACGAGGTCGGCACTGAGCAGGCGCAGCATGGGCGCGATCTGCCGCCCGGCCCGCGTCGATTCCGTGGCCGGCGCAAGATGATCGACCGTGCAGACCAGCAGCGGCGCTGACAGCAGCTTGCGGATTTCCGGATCGGCCAGCGCGACCGACAGCAGCGGATGATCCGCGGTCGTTCCCTCGTAGCGCACATGGCTGTCTTCCTCGATCAGCGACTGGACCGAGGCCGAGCCGCGCGTTTCGGCCTGTTCCTCGTAGTACTCAAACAAGGCGCGGCTGGCCGAACCGCCGACGCGTATCGCGAGATCGTCATCCGTCAGATGCAGGTCATTGCGATAGCTGCGGCCGGTCTGCAAGGTCAGGGTGCGCAGGCCCAGCGCATAGGTCGCGCGCATGCCGCGCTGCGGGTCCGCCAGCGCATACAGCACGCGCGCATTTGCCAGCGTCTTGCCGCAACCGGTCGAGGCCATGTTGATCACAAACGCGCCATGTTCACGCGCGCTGCTGCGCAGCGCCGCCGCGGCGTCGAAGGCCTTGTCCTGCCAGGCGAAACGCGGATCGGCGCTGCGCTTGCGCAGGCCGCGGTGATTTACCAGCCGCGGCAGATACTGCTCGAACCCCGGCAGCGCATGCGCGATCTGGCCGGCGTCGCGTGCTACGCCGAGCAAGTGCTCGTCCAGCGGCTGCTTGAGGCCTCCACCGGAATCGGTGTTGGCAAAGAGTTTCGTTGTACCGCCGCCACTCACACGCTGCGGCGAGTTTTTCGGCAGGCCCGAATAGTGATGATCGGCCAGCATCAGGCAAAGACGCGCCAGATGCATGACATAGGGATCGTCGAGCCAGCGGCAGTCTGCCGCCGCGCGCCGCTGCTGCAGGCGCCGTGCGATGCGTGCGGCCTGCGCGCGCCATTTGGCCTCAACGACGGGCAAAGCACCGGCCGGCGTCCAGTACGCTTCTATACGTTCACGCTCGGCTTGCACGCGGACTTCATTCCAGTCGTGTGCAACCAGATCCAATGGGGTTTCCAGGTAGAGCGGATTCGATCTTTCGCTGCGGCAGCCAAGCGGACGCTGGCCACCTTTGCCCTCGACCGGAACCAGTGGCAAGCGGTGATGTGTAACGACCAGCCAGGCGACCGCAGCGGCCAGCGGCGGCAAGGAACGGAACGGGTACTTCTGGGCCGCATCGATTCCGTCGCGCTGATAGCGCGGCGCCGCAATCCAGTCCTGCTCGCGGTGATGTTCGCTGTCGGCCAGCCGGGCCAGCCACGCCGCATCGTCGTCCTCGCCGACGAAGGCCGCAAACAGCCGCAGCGATACCCATTCGTGCCGGTACAGGTTGCGCTCGGTCAGCTTGCCGCGCAGCCGCGCCTGGAATGCCACGCTGGCCTTGCCCAGATCGTGCAGCAGTGCGGCGAGCTGCGCCAGCAGGCGAATGTCCTCACCGGTATGCCAGTCGTTCTCGCGCTCACCACGCAGTACGTTGCGTGTGGTGGTGTTGGTGGGGACCGTTCCCTGCGCATTGAAACGGCTGGCGTCGCCGACGATCCACAGCAGTTCGCTGTGATCAAGGCCGCGTATCCAGTGACAGGCCACGGCGGTGTTCTTGCGTGCGGTCTTGCGCAGCAGACGGCGCAGCGTATCCAGCCCGGCCTGGGTGATCGGCGTCTGCCAGGTACGGTCACCCCGGCGTTCGGCAAACTGATCAAGCAGGCGCCGGCTTTCCACCAATGCCCGTTTGTCGCATTGGGAAATCAGCAAGATATTCATGTCATCGCGCCGACGCCGCCGACTGCGCAATCTGCTGCAGCGTCGCAATCATGAAATCGAGCGCTTCGGAACGGACCAGGTGATCAATGCAGGCCTGCCGGAACGCCTGTTCCTCATCTCCGTTGACCGCTGACAGAAAGGCCTGAGGCAGGATCACAGCATCCTTGACCAGGTCGGCCACGTCGAACACGAGCCCACCACGGCGGGTCTTGCCATGCAGTACGGCCAGTCCGTGCGGCAGCCCCAGCACCCAGCAGGCGCTGGCGGCCAGTCCATAGGCCAGATAGTTGCCGTGGTCGAGAAAGCGATTGGCTGGATCGCTGCCGCTGCCGCGCTTGGCTCGCGTGAATTCGCCGTAGCGCGTCGCCTGCGCACAGAGCTTGAACAGTTGCTTGCTGAGCCGCGCTTCGCTGGCCAGCAGCGCGACATTGTCTGCTGCAACATCAACCTCGGAATGTGCCTGCGCGATCAGTACCTGCACGCTTTCGGCTGGCATGCTGAAACCAGCCTGGCGCAGCGACCGGCTGCCTGTCCACTCCGCCGTTATCCGTTCCAGCCGCGCGTGCTGCAGCAGCTTGGCCGCTGCAAGCCGGCGCGGCTCATCAAACCAGAAACTGACCCACGCCTGCAGATATTCCGTCGGCCGGTATTCGCTCTGCGGACACAACCAGGAGACGTCGACCTCCACTTCGTTGGCGCAGAACAGCGGCGTTCCACCGCCTCCGGCAAAACCGACCAGCACGCCGGCCTTGGCCAGTTCGCGCATCGCCGCCTGCGTCACTGAGGTTCCGGTACCCAGCAGCAAGGTCGTCGTATTGGCGATGGGAATGTTCCAGTACAGCGACCGCCGGCCTTCATCGGTCACGTATTCCACACGACCGCCATTGACCAGGACACGGCAGTGTTCGAGGTAATACAGGTTGGCGCGCTTGGAATGCAGGATGCTCTTGAGATCCGATGGCGAAAGATCCTGCATCCGCGCCTCCTGACGGCATACCGGGATGCCGCGCATGTAACTTTGCCACTACATGACCATCCTGTAGTTGTGCACAGCGGCAACACCGCCACGCAGCAGCAGGCCGACCGGGGCACGGCGCCAGTCACAGCCGCCAGCCCAGCCTTCTTGAGTAAAAAGAAAATTTTTTAATAAGTAAAGTTAAATATTACGAACACACGAGAAAAGTTTGCCGAACGAAAGGCCTGGCGCGGAAAAAACAGGCAACGGCGCGAGGGTGGCAAGCTGCGCCGACCGACGCCACTATGACGGTGGGACCGTCCCAAAGGCGTTCGGGCTTCCGCCGCCGACGCCTCCAATGCTCAGTCGTACTCACGCGGCAGAAACGCCGTATCCGCCACAGTCGCACGCTTACGTGCAATCGCCGCATTGCGCCCACGCAGCAGGCGCAGCTGCCAGCGCTTCTCCAGTCTTAGCGCATGCGCCGGCCGGTGCTGCATGGCGTCAAGTACGCGCTTGGCGGCCAGCACCGCATCGGGCGAACGCTCTGCAATCTCCCCAGCCAACGCCAAGGCCGCGCCCAGGGGGTCTTCCGCAACATGCGTGACCAGGCCCAGGGATTGCGCCTCGTCGCCCCGTACGATACGCGCGGTGAAGGTCAGTTCCTTCGCGATATCGGCACGCACCAGACCACGCAGACTGCGGGTCAGTCCCATGTCCGGCACCAGCCCCCAGCGCGACTCCATGATGGAGAGCTGAGCATCTGCCTTGGCGAAGCGGATATCGGCCGCCAAAGCCAGCTGCAGGCCCGCGCCAAAGCAATGCCCGTGAACGGCTGCCAGTACCGGCACGGGCAGCGACTGCCATACGAGGAACGCTTGCTGGAACAGGCTGCGCCCCGGCTTGATCAGCTGCCAGGCCGCCCAGAGGCGGTGCCGCGGCGCGGCAAGATCGGTCAGGTCGATGCCTGAGGAGAACGACTCCCCTGCTCCGCACAAGACGACGGCACGTACTGTGCGGTCGCGGCGCAGTGCACACGCTGCGCGGTGCAATTCGTGCAGCAGGGCAAAGCTGATCGCATTCCGCTTCTCAGGCCGGTTCAGCCGCACCAGGGCAATGCCGTCGCGGCGTTCTATCTGCAATAGGGTCATGCGCTGACCGTAGCACGACGCCATGCGGACACGGCAAGCGGCCTGGCCCTGTATCAGTCGATTTCCTTGCCCCAGCCACGCGCTGCCGCCAGGCTGACCAAGGCCAGGATGACGGAGATCGCCAGCCAGGGAAGGGCAGGACCGACAGGCCCGAACTGGTAATAAAGCTGTTCGTAGAACGCAGCGCCTCGCCCGCGAAAAGGCGGACCCGGCGAATTGAGGAAATACTGCAGACTGATCGCCGGCAGGACGAGAGCCAGTATCCCTGCCCCCCCAGGCCATACGCACTTCATTGCGGCGTTTGTACGGCTGCGCTTGCGCCTCAACCCGCTGTTTCACACCGCACCGCTCGTTCGATCGGGATCGTCCGGACGAATGATTTCGTTTCATGGCTCAGCCTGCTATCGGCAGAACAACAATAGTCTTGCCGTCGTGCCAGCCCGCCAAGCGCGAACGGCGCCTCAGTTCAGGCCAACGCTCCGTAGTAGAAGCATAGGCCGGTGGTCTTGCCATCACCGCATTTTGGTGAACAGGGGGCCCAGGAAGGGCGCGGAAAATTGTGATGCTGGACCGTGTGGCGATCACCGCCGTACGGTCGGGCGCTGCTCTGTCACCGACTGCCGCCAGCCGCCAGACCGGGAGAGCAACCATGCCGCAATACTTCATCGGCATCCGTCGTGTATGCCGCTTCATGGCGTTGGGGCTGTCGCTGGTCTCGGTCTTTCCGCTACAGGCCGCAGCGCCGCTCAAGCTGGCAGTGCCGCCCGCGGCCGCAGCCCGGGACTACATCCTGCCGGGCCCTGGCGTGGACCTGAGCCCCCGCATCACGCCCTATTCCCCGAGTGAGGCCGAACAGACCGCATTTGCTTGCAGTGATTATTGCGGCACGACGGTCAACTATACGGCCTGGAACGGCACAGCCTATGTGATGCAGGAGTTTGTCGGCCGCAAGATGCGCGTGCTGATTCCGCAGGCCTGGTTCGATGTGCCCAGTTTTACCGCCGACACGCGACGGCGTTTTGTGGACGCCATCGACCTGAACTATCAGTACGCAACAGAAGTGGCTGGTGGCGAGCCCAGTGGAACGGGGCTCAATACCATCGCCTTCGTCAACCCTACCGGTTGTGGCGGCTATCCGGTTATTGGCTGCGGCGGCGTCGGCGCCAAAGGAATCGAGATACTCAACGACGCGACACCCGGCAATAACGCGCACTACTGGCAAACCACCGACAACGATTCAGTGAGCGACAACATCTCGCATGAGATGGGGCATAACTTCGACATTTATGGCTTCAGCACCAATGCAAACCTGGGCAGCAACTCGGACGCTGCACATTTTTACGTCTATATGCTGGGCCATGCCGCAACCTACGACTATTCGCACGATGCCGGGGAATCCGCCGCGCTGAGTTCGCGCGAATTTGCGCTGCAGCAGGAAAGCCAGACTTTTTACGCCTATCGCGGCGTGGCCGGCGCAACCTGGCAGGCCTGCGGCGCAAACGGCACCTGCGGCATGGAGGCCAACCGTGTACTTGCCGCTCCGCTATACCGTGCCCGCCAGCTATACGGCCGCGCCGCCTATGCCCGCTTCCTGAACTTTTACAAGGCGCGTCTGGCCAGCACTCCGCCCGCGACGATGCAGGACAGAATGGATCTGCTGTTCGAGGCCTATTCGGCTGCCGCCAATCGAAACCTGCTCTGCCTGCTGGATACGTTTCAATGGCCGATTTCCGCTGCTGCGCGAGCCCGCGTCAACACCGCCTATCCCCAGGCCAATCCGGACTGCACACAGCCAGGCGCCAACGGTCAGCCGGTGATACTGGGAGACCCGCTATACAGCGGTATCACCGGCGCAGCGCCATACGACAACTCCGCCGCTACCGAATGGCTTTACGTCAATGCACCCGCCAGGATCACCGGGCGCACGCTGGCAGGCCGTGACTCGTTTTTTGAAGTTCCCAATTTGACCAATTCCCATGTTCGCGTCTTTTACTGTTCCGCAGCGGGGACCGGCACAACAGCCCACGTGCTGTATTGGGTCGGCGGTACCACGTTGTATGGGTCGTCGTTCGTGACGCCGGTACGCGGCGCGTGCACCCTGGGCTTCTATCATCAGAAGCCAGTGAATTCTGACCCCTTCATGCTGGGCGCCACCGGTGTCACTGCGGCAAACGAAGGCGCCTATACCGTAAGCATTGCAAAGGAGCCCTATTCACCTCGGCGCTGGGCCGATTTGGTCGTCTCACGAAATCCGGCAACGGGTGCGCTTACCTTTTCCGTCGCCAATGTGGATGAAACCCTGGTGGAAAGCGGTGCCCAGGCGGTGCGCTACTGGGTGCAAGGGCGCGGCTGGGTAGCCAGCGCCAGCTGGAGTGGTAATCGCATGGCAAGCTGGCAGCCCGCTGCGAACGAAGACGTGTCCGGACTCGTCATGCGCGCCCAGGTCTACGGCATCGACGGCCCTGTCAGCAATCGCAGCAAACCCGTCGTATATCGCCTGGACAGAATTTTTGGCAATGGCTACGAATAATCGGCCACACTTCCGCTACACGACAGCAACCCGCCGCCACGCTCAACGCACACCATGCATCAGCTTGTTGATCATTGGTGAGAACAACAAAAACGCCGCGCCCATGCCAAAACCCGCATAGGCGATAAAGGTATACGTTCCTACATAGCCGGTGATCCCCGCATCCGCCGCAACGGCGATCGACGCCGCCTTGCCGGCCACCCAGTTGCCCATGGCCGAGCAGAGGAACCAGGCGCCCATGGCCATGCCGGTTTCCTTGGGCGCGGCGAGCTTGGACACCATCGACAGACCGATAGGCGAGAGGCAGAGCTCACCCATGGTATTGAGCGCGTAGACAAGGGCCAGCATGATCCACGGAATGCGCTGGTTCGCGTCGGCCATGAACTGGATGCTGAGCACCAGTGTGGTGAAGCCGATCGCGACGAAGATCAGCGCGATCGCAAACTTGCGCGGCACGGACGGATTCAGGTTGCTTGCTTCCAGCCGCGGCCAAAGCCAGGCGAAAAGCGGCCCCAGCAGAATGATGAACACCGGGTTGAACGACTGGAACAGGGTGAAGTTGAACGGCGCGTCGACGTGATCTTTGGCGAAGAAGTTGAGGCTCGATCCGGCCTGTTCAAACATGCCCCAGAACAGGATCTTGGCGAGAAACAGCAGCAGCATCGCGGTATAGCGGTGCAACTGCACGCGATCGCCGCTCTGGATGCTGCCGCCAATGAAATAGACGGTCAGCACAGCGAACATCAGCAGCAGGATGTAACCAACCAGATCGGCCTTGCTCAACAGCAGGTAGGCCAGCGGCACACAGGCGATGCAGCCGACCGCCACCTTGAGCGTACGCACGACGTTCTGTGCCGGGACTGGCGCCTCACCAATGTGCCCCAGCCAGCCACGCAGCCACTGGAACATGATCAGCCCCAAGATCATGCCGATCGCCGCGCAGAAGAATCCCCAGCGAAAGCCAAAGTAGTGACCGACGATGGCACCGCAGATCAGTGGCGCCAGCGCGCCGCCGGCATTGATGCCCATGTAGAAGATCGTGAAGCCGGAGTCACGCCGTGCATCACCCGGAGCGTAGAGCTTGCCGACCATGGTGGAAATATTCGGCTTGAACAGGCCATTGCCGACAACGATGGTCGCCAGCCCGAGCAAGAACCAGGACAGCTGCGGAATCATCAGCAGGAACAGCCCCACCGCCATGATGGCGCCGCCCAGCATGATCGAGGGCCTGTAGCCAAGATAGCGATCGGCGACAAAGCCGCCGAACAGGCCGGTCGCATAGATCAGCGCGGTATAGGCGCCGTAGGTCAGGCTTGCCGTCGACTTCGCCTCGCCGGGCGGCAGATGGCTGAAAAACGTGGCGGCGACATAGGCCGCGAGCAACGCACGCATACCGTAGTAGGCAAAGCGCTCCCAGAACTCCGCACCGAACAGCATCCACAGCGCGCGCGGATGACCAAGGAATTCACCTGGCGGCGGCGGCAGGAAGGCATCCCGTGTCGAGGGCGTTGCAGTCATGGCAAAGGGTCCGTCGTGAAACGCAGCGGCCCGGGTTCCCGGGCCGCTGCGCAGAATGGTGCGAGGATGGCAGCCGAAGCGCCGTTACTTGACGCCGTGCATCAGCTTCTGGATCAGCGGCGCGATCAGGAACAGCAGCACGCCCGGAATGACCAGGGCCCAGAAGCCAAAGGTATAGCCGGCGTAGGCGGACTGCACGGTCATGCCGCCCTCACCGCTGACGTAGCTGGCGAAAATGCCGGAAAGATTGTTGCCGATGCCGGTGGAAAGAAACCAGCCGCCCATGCCAAAACCAACTAGGCGCACCGGCGCCAGCTTGGTCACCATCGACAAGCCAATCGGCGACAGGCACAGCTCGCCAACGGACTGGATCACGTACACCATGAACAACGTCCAGAAAGGGATTTTCCCAGAAGTATCAACAAGACTGGACAAGGCGAACATCAGCAGCAAAAAGGCCAGGCCATTGAAGATCAGGCCCAGGCCGAACTTGCGCGGGATCGACGGGTTGGCGCGGCGCATGCTCAACCAGATCCAGGCCACGACCGGCGCCAGCACGATGATCGCCAGCGAATTTACCGACTGGAACCAGGCGTTGGGAAATACCGTGTCACCCGTGATGCCTTTGATAAAATCCGCCATGCCGCCGCTGAAAATCCCGCGATCAACGATCTTGTCCGCGAGGAACGTGAACGAGCTGCCAGCCTGTTCAAAGAACATCCAGAACAGCACGTTGAACGCAAAGATCAGCAACATCGCGATGACCCGGTCGCGCTGTACGGTCCCCTCCCGGATGCCTTCAGCCAGCAGCAGTGCGCACAATGCGACGAACAACAGGCCAAGCACCCAGGCCAGCGCATTGGCTCCCATCGCGAGCAGCAGGTAGGTCAACGGAATCGCGACGACGATACCGCCGAGCACATAGAACACATTGCGGTGTCCTTTGGCATCCGGCGGCGGGTGGCCGACGTCGAGCAACTGGCGACGCCCGAGCCAGAACCACACCAGACTGATCAGCATGCCGATGCCCGATGCGATAAACACGATCTTGTAAGAGGGCATACCCTCGCTACCGAACACTCGCTGTGCGAGGGCCTGGGTCAACAGAGGCGCGACAAAGCCACCGAGATTGATGCCCATGTAGAAAATCGTGAACCCCGAATCGCGGCGTTCGTCACCGACCCCATAGAGCTTGCCGACCATGGTGGAAATGTTCGGCTTGAACAGCCCGTTACCACAAATGATCGTCGCCAGGCCTAGCTGGAAAATCTGCTCGTTTGGCAGCGAGATCATAAACAGGCCACTGGCCATGACTGCCGCGCCGACGAGAATCGAGCGCTGATACCCCAGTACCCTGTCCGCAACATAGCCGCCGAAAATTGCCGCGGCGTAAACCAGCGCCAGATAGGCTCCGTAGGTGCGGTTGGCCGAAGCCTCGCCAGCGGCATCGCCACCGTGGAACTGCGCGACTATGTAAAGCACCAGCGCCCAGCGAATGCCGTAGAACGCGAAGCGCTCCCAGAATTCGGTCATGAACAGCATCCACAGCGGACGTGGATGGCCCATGGTCTGTGGATAGTCAGGCGGCGCGCTGGGCGCAGTCGTTTCGGCGGTACCGCTCATGCGGCTCTCCCCTGTGGGTTTTTTTGGCTGGATTGGATGAGCCGCTTCCGCCCTGGCCGGCAAGCAGCCGCCAAGCTTTAACCGGAGCAGCCGGTTCAGTCAAACGCGGACGATGCTGCGATGCGCAACTCGGCGAATCGCATCGCAAGCGCGCCGGATCAGGTACCGATCACGGTCCGCACTTCAAACAGTTCCGGGAAGAAAGTCAGCTCCAACGCGCGTTTGAGAAACGCCACGCCAGACGATCCGCCCGTGCCACGGCGGAAACCGATAATGCGCTCCACGGTTTTCATGTGCCTGAAACGCCAGAGCTGGAAACTTTCCTCGACATCTACCAGCTGTTCGCAGAGGTGATAAGCCGACCAGTACTGCTCGGTGTTCTCGTAGATGCGCCGGTACACCTCGACCAGCTCCACGCGACGTTCATAAGGCTGCGACCAGTCACGCTCCGTGCAGGCCTGCGGTACCGCATGCCCCTGACGCGCGAGATGACGCAGGAATTCGTCGTAGAGGCTGGGTGCATGAAGCACACGGGCGAGCTCCGCCTGCAGCACGGGCGCATGGGCGAACACCGCAAGCATGTCGGCGTTCTTGTTGCCGAGCAGGAATTCGATGGTGCGGTATTGGTGGGACTGAAATCCGGAAGCCGGCCCCAGCACATGGCGGAATTGCAGGTACTCCGACGGCGTCAGGGTCTCCAGCACTGCCCATTGCTCAAACAGCTGGCGCTGGATTTGCTTGACGCGCGCAAGGATCTTGAGACAAGGCCCGACGTCATCGTCGGCCAGGTGCGCAATCGCGGATTTCAGCTCATGAATGATGAGCTTCATCCAGAGTTCCGACGTCTGGTGCTGGATGATGAACAGCAGTTCGTCATGGTGCACTGGCTGCGACAAGGGCAGTTGCGCCGACAGCAAGGTATCCAGTTGCAGATAGCCGCCATAACTCACGCGATCTTTCAGATCGGTCGTGATGCTGGCTTCGAGTTCACGCTTGATCGTATCTGTCACGGTCGCTTCGTCCGCAGGGAAACCTGAGCAGCATACGCGATCGCGGCGGCGGGACAGACCACGACCACACCGTGGGGCAAGCGGCGGACCGGCTGGATTTGCTGCGCCTGATCTTGCCTAGCCGCGTCCGCCTTGCTATCAAGGCCACCCCTCGACCGGCGCGGTCCGCTGCAGCACTGGATCTGCGCACGCACCGGTCACCAACGCCCTAGCCCGGCATCGCCGCTGTCCACATCGGCTTGCCAGGCCGGTGTCTGTTTCGGCTCCACTCTGCGGAGGCTTACGTGTCCATTGCCGCCAGCTTTGAAATCGAATACCTGCAGTACCTCGACCCTGAAGGCCGCCTGGTCCGCAACGACCTGCCCGAATTCGCGCGTGACGCGAAGCAGCTGGTCGAGCTCTACAAGACCATGAGCTTCGTGCGTGTGTTCGACAGCAAATCGGTCGCCCTGCAGCGCACTGGCAAGCTGGGCACCTACGCCTCCTGCCTCGGCCATGAAGCCGCACATGTCGCCATTGGCTCGGCCATGCATGTCGATGATGTGTTCGCCCCCATGTACCGCGAATACGGCGCCCAGTTCGTGCGCGGCGTGAAACCGCGCGAAGTGCTGATGTACTGGGGCGGCGATGAACGCGGCAACGACTTTTCCGGCCCGGCGCATGATTTCCCCTGGTGCGTGCCGATCGCAACCCAATGCCTGCACGCAGCCGGTGCCGCGATGGCGTTCAAGATCCGCAAGGAGCCGCGCGTCGCCGTCAGTGTCGTCGGTGACGGCGGCTCGTCCAAGGCCGACTTCTATGCGGCAATCAACATGGCCGGCGCGCAGACCCTGCCGTATATCAGCGTGATCGTGAACAACCAGTGGGCGATCTCGGTGCCTCGTTCCAGCCAGACCGGCGCCAAGACGCTGGCGCAGAAGGGCATAGCGGCGGGCCTGGAATGCCTGCAGGTCGACGGCAATGATCTGATCGCCATGCGCACGGCCATGGACTACGCGATCAAGCGCGCGCGCCATGGCCACGGCGGCATGGTGATCGAAGCGGTGACCTATCGCCTGTCCGACCACACCACGGCCGACGATGCGCGCCGCTATCGCCGCGACGATGAAGTCAAGGCGGCCTGGGAACGCGAGCCGCTGAAGCGGCTGCGTACCTATCTCGTCGCGCAGAAAGCCTGGAGCGACAAGCACGAGGAAGCCTGGAAGATCGAGTGCGAGCGAATCGTCGACATTGAAGTCAACGCCTATCTCGAAACCAAGGTACAGCCGGTCGAGGCCATGTTCGACTATGTCTACGCCGAACTGCCGGCCGACCTCGCGCAGCAACGCGCGCAGGTACTCGCCCTGGAACAGACGCGCAAACACTGACGCAACCCACTCCCTCCTCCTCGCGGCCACGCAGGAAAGGGATCAAAAGTATCATTTGGAGCGTTTCGCATGGCGCAAGTCACCCTGATCGAAGCCCTGACCATGGCCATGGCCCATGAGATGGCCAAGGATCCCTCCGTCGTCGTGCTCGGCGAGGACGTGGGCATCAACGGCGGCGTATTCCGCGCGACCGCGGGGCTCAGCGAGAAGTTCGGCCCAGTGCGGGTGCTCGACACGCCGCTGGACGAGACCACGATTGCCGGCATCGCCGTCGGCATGGCCGCGCAGGGCATGAAGCCTGTCGCCGAGGCGCAGTTCGACGGCTTCGTCTATCCCATGGTCGATCACATCGTCTGCCATGCGGCGCGGTTTCGCACGCGGACGCGCGGACGTCTGACCTGCCCACTGGTACTGCGTGTGCCCTGGGGCGGCGGCATCCGTGCGCCGGAGCATCATTCCGAAGCGAACGAATCCACGTTTACCAATGTGCCGGGACTGCGCGTCGTGATGCCGTCCTCGCCATCGCGCGCCTACGGCCTGCTGCTCGCAGCGATCCGTGATCCGGACCCTGTCATTTTCTTTGAACCCAAGCGCATCTATCGCCAGTACAAGGAAGAGGTCGCTGACGACGGCGAGGCGCTGCCGCTCGATGTCTGTTTCGTGCTGCGCGACGGCAGTGATGTCACCCTGGTTACCTGGGGCGCACAGGTCAAGGAAACGCTGGAGGCCGCCGATGCATTGGCCCGGGACGGCATCAGTGCGGAAGTCATCGACATAGCGACGCTGAAACCGCTGGATTTCGACACCATCCACGAATCGGTGAAAAAGACCGGCCGCTGCGTGATCGTGCATGAAGCGCCGCGCACCGCAGGTTTCGGTGCCGAAGTGGCCGCGCGCCTGGCCGAGCACGCGATGTACGACCTGGTTGCGCCGGTCGAGCGCGTCACCGGCTACGACACACACATTCCGCTGTTCCGCCTGGAGATGAAATACCTGCCCAGCGTCGAGCGCATCGTCGCGGCAGCCAGACGTACCCTGGCGGCAAGCTGACATGTGGGCAGTGCTGCTGCGCGACTACCACACGCAGTACCCCGATCCCGTGTGTTTCGTGCGCGGTGATGCCATTGTGGCCGGCGCCCGCGACACCGAGTGGCCCGAATTCATCTGGGCCACCGACCCGGCCGGACGCAGCGGCTGGGTACACCAGAGCTATCTCAGCGCGGATCGCGGCAGCGTCTTGGGTCTGCGCGACTACAGCGCGCGCGAACTCGACGCCAGCGCGGGTGAGCGCGTGCGCCTGATCGAACAAGCCGGCGGCTGGTGGTGGGCTGAAAACGAGCGTGGCGTGCAGGGCTGGCTGCCCGCACGCGATCTGTCTATGGAACTGGAACGAGGCGACGCATGAGCACGATCAAGACATTTTTCCTGCCCGATCTCGGCGAAGGCCTGCCGGACGCGACCATCGTCGAGTGGGCGGTCAAGGAAGGCGAGATTGTGCGCCTCGACGCACCGCTGGTGTCGATGGAAACCGCCAAGGCGGTGGTTGAAGTGCCCTCTCCTTTCTCAGGCAAAGTGGTGAAGCGGCACGGTGACAACGGCGCGATCATTATCACCGGCGCGGCCCTGATCGACATTGAACTCGACCCTAGCCTGCCGCAGCGTGCGGAAGCACAGGACACCGGCCATCATCACGGCCCGCCGCCAGCAGCGCAGGCGGCGACTGCCACATCCAATGCAAGCAGCGAAGCCGCGCCACGCGCCGATGCCGGTACCGTGGTCGGCGCCATGGAAGCCAGTGATCGCGTCGTCGCCGAACAGGCCGTATCCGTCGGCGGGGTCAAGGCCATGCCGGCCGTGCGCGCGCTGGCCAAGAAACTCGGCGTCGACCTCGGCCGCGTGGTGCCTAGCGGTGCCGGTGGCGTAGTAACCATGAACGACGTCAAGGATGCCGCGAACAAAAGCAGCGCGGCCACTGTGCCTGCGCCCACCCCCGCGCCTGCCATTGCCGCTGCGGCACCCGCAACGAGCACCGCACCACAACGTACGGCTGTTTCCGCAGCAGGCCAACCCATGCGCACCGCGCCGCCGAGCGCAACCGCCGCACTCGGCCAGCCTGAACCACTCAAGGGTGTGCGCCGCAACATGGCACGCGTGATGGCCGATGCACACGCCAAAGTCGTGCCGACCACGCTGTGCGACGATGCCGACCTGCACGCCTGGCTGCCCGGCAACGACATTACCGTGCGCCTGCTGCGCGCGCTGGTGCGCGCCTGCAAGGCCGTGCCGGCGCTCAATGCCTGGTTCGACGGCGACAATCTGACACGCACCTTGCATCCACACGTCGACGTCGGTATCGCGGTTGATACCGAAGACGGCCTGTTCGTACCGGCACTGCGCAATGCCGACGTGCTCGACGCAGCCGGCCTGCGCCAGGCCGTCAACCGTCTGCGCGACTCCGTGCGCAACCGCTCCATACCCGCCGAGGAACTGAAAGGTTATACAATTTCCCTTTCCAACTTCGGCGTGTTCGCCGGCCGCTATGCGACCCCGGTCGTGGTACCACCCTGTGTCGCCATCGTCGCCGCCGGCAAGCTGCGCCACGAACTCGTGCCGGTGATGGGCGGCGTCGAGACACATCGCCTGATGCCGCTGTCGCTGACCTTCGATCACCGCGCCGCGACCGGCGGCGAGGCCGCGCGTTTCCTCAAGGCCCTGCTGGACGATCTCGGTCTGGCTTCGTGATGCGGCGTGATGGCTGACAAAGACCGGGTAGCGGCCGTTCGCCATCGCTGCGCAACACGATAGCAATAAGCCGCGAGATGTCCGCGCCCAGGATCTGTTTTCGGGATGCTGAGTGCTACCGCGGCGAAACCGGGAGTTGAGGGGGGCGGCTATCCGTCCGCCCCCAAGCACCCGGAGAAAAAACCGATGCCCAAACAAGGCCGATGGCGGCACCGACTTCACCGCAACGAGACGCCCTGCCAGGCGGCAGCACCGCCCAGCCCCTACTCCGCGGAACGGCCTTTGCTAAGCTGCGCCGCTCAACCGAATCAGGGGACTCGGCATGCACCACAATCCTTACGCGCCGCCGCGGGCGCGCCTGTCGACACGCACGCCGGCGATGAACGAATCCCAGGCCTGGCGCGAGGGCGACCTCGCCGTTCTTGCACCACTGGGGCAGCTGCCGCCGCATTGCATCCGCTGCGCTGCGGACGCGGAACAACCCATCAAGGAACGCACGGTCTACTGGCATACGCCGTGGCTTTATCTGCTGATCCTGATCAGTCCACTGATCTACCTGATCGTCGCACTGATTGCGCGCAAGCGCGCGCGCGTCAGTCCGGGGCTTTGCAGCGAGCATCGCACGCAACGCCATCACGTGGTCGTCGGCTGCCTGCTCGCATCGCTGGCCGGGATCGGCCTGCTCGTCTCGGGCATTTCGGCCTCGAACAGCGGTATCGGTCTACTCGGCGGTTTTACCTTGCTGGCGGCGATCATCTTCTTCCTGGTCAAGGGGCGCCTCGTCTACGCCACGCGCATCGACGCAAACCGGATCGAGCTCAAGGGCTGCAGCGAAGCCTTTCTTGCTTCACTGCCGCGGCGTCGCTAGCGCCACATGCGTCGCCTGAAGTTTTTTCCAAATTTCCATTGTGAACAACACTCTATGAAGATCATCGGCCCCATCCGTTTTCTGTTCGCTGGCGTCACACTGGCGCCCATCGCCGCCGACGCGCTTGAGATCGAACTGGTAAACCGCACATCGCTGGCCTCGCCGATCGACAGCAATGGCCCCACTGATCGCGCCGCCGCCATCACCCCGGATGGGCGCTTCACACTGTTTCGCTCCGCTGCCAGCAATCTGGTCGCCGGCGATACGAATCGCGTTGCCGACCTGTTCGTGCACGATGCGAGCACGGGCGGCATCGAGCGCGTCAATCTCAGCTCTTCCGGGGCGCAGGCCGACGACAGCGTCGGCGAGATCTCCGGCATCAGCGACAACGGCCGCTACGTCGTGTTCGACAGCGCCGCGCGCAACCTTGTCGCCACACCGACCTTTGGCCGTCGCCAGGTCTATTTGCGCGATCGCGTCGCTGGCACGACCACACTGCTATCGGGAAATGGCGGTGGCGCGGCGCAGGCCGACAGCCGTAACCCGCAACTCAGTGCAGACGGCCGTTACGTGGTCTTCGACAGCGATGCTGCTTTCATCAGCAGCGAAGATACGAACGGCCTGCGCGACATCTATCAGCTCGACCGCCAGACCAGCACATACACGCTGATCTCGGTGTCTGCCGACGGCCGCCTCGGCAATGGTGAGAGTTACGAGGCGCAGATTTCCGCTGACGGCAGCAGCGTGGTGTTCAATACCCGGGCGACAAACCTGACAGCCGGCGACACCAACGGCTTTGCGGATTTGCTGCTGCGCAAGCCTGCCGCGGGGACTTTGCAGCGCGTCAGCGTCAAAGCTGACGGCAGCCAGCTCCAATTCAGTTCCTATCTGTCGCCGATGAATGCGCTCAGCGCCGATGGCCGTTTCGTTCTGATGACCGCGTATGAAGCGCTGGAGCCCGCCGATACCAACGATGCGACTGACGGCTATCTCTACGACAGCCAGGACGGCAGCGTACGCCGCGTGACCCTGGGGGTGAGCGATGCACAGATCAATGGATTCTCGTCCGCGCACGGTTTGTCGCGCGATGCGGCGCGCATCGTGTTTCAGTCGGACGGACCCAATGTGGCGCCGGGGCAAGGTAGCGGCAACAGCCGTGTTTTTGTACGTGATCTGAACACTGCAACAAATACACAAATTACCTTCCGCAACGGTGGCGAGGAAGCCGGAGACTCTGTCTACGCACCGGCCATGTCCAGTGACGGCGTTACCGTGGTTGCGATCACGACCAACAGCAACTTCGTTGCCGGTGACAATAATCTGATGAACGACCTGATCCGCCAGGCCGGCCGCGGCAGTGCCGCGCAGCGCCTGTCGTCACCCGCGGCCGGACCAGGCATCGCTGCGGCCAACCACGACAGCGGCGCGGTATTTCAGCGCTTTTCCGCCAGCGAGGACGGGCGTTTCGTCGCATTCGCCTCGTTCGCGAGCAACCTCGTGCCGGGCGATCTCAACGGCACCAACGATGTGTTCGTGCGTGATCGCCTGCTGGGCACAACCGAACGCGTCAGCGTGTATTCGAACGGCAGCGAGGGCAATTGCGGCAGTTTGGGCGCCGACATCAGCAGCGACGGGCGGTATGTCGTGTTCTACAGCTGCACGCCATTCGATACGGCGACACCGTCACCATACACGGACGTCTACCGCCACGACCGCCTTATGGACACCACGACGCTGGTCGCCCGTACGCCATCGAACACCCACGCCAACTCACACAGCAGCCTGCCGTCGCTGTCAGGCGACGGGCGTTTCGTTGCCTTTCGATCCTGCGCTTCGAACCTCGTCGCCGGCGACAGCAACGGGTTCTGCGATATCTTCGTACGCGATATGGACACGGGCACGACGGCGCTCGCGACCCCCTCTGTCACACCCGGCGGCGCCAACACGACGACGGACTACGCCGAAATCTCCGGCAACGGCCGGTATGTGTTCTATATGTCGGAGGCGACGAACCTCGTAGCAAACGACAGCAATGCGGCATTCGATGCATTTCGCTTTGACCGCATCACTCAGACGGTTGAACTCATCAGCAGAAATACCCAGGGCGTTCAGTCCGACGCCACCAGTTCTTTCGAGGGCACATCGCATGACGGCGAGCAGGCACTGTTCTGGAGCGTCGGCAGCAATCTTTCGCCGGGCAGCGCAACGACTGCCTACTATGTACGCAATATCGCTGCCGGCACGACCGAGCTCGTAAGCCGTACCAGCAGCGGCGAACGTCTAGCCAGCGTGCTGTTTAGTGCTGCTATCTCTGCGGATGGCAAGCGCGTCGCTTTCACAACCTCAGCCAGCGGCCCCGGACTAGGCAGCGGAAACAAACTGGTACTGTTCGAACGCGACTTTGCAAGACTCAGCCAGATACGCGAGCTGGACCCGATCTTCGGCCTCAGCGAGGATCTGCAGTTGCTCGACACCGGGCGCAAACTGCTGGCATCCAGCGCCGACAACGACCTCGTTGCCGACGACGGCAACAATCATTTTTCCGATGTGTTCCTGTTCGACAAGATCGAAGACTATCTTTTTGTAGACGGCTTCCAGCCGCAGTAGTCATCCAGGCTGCGCTGCGCCGATCGGCAGCGCAGCGGCTCTGCCTTGTGTTTCCGCCTGACGCAACAGAACGTTATCTACTTGTGGACGGCTTTCAGTCCCAGTAGTGCTCAATCGTGCGCATCCCAGGTCGCACCGCGACAGAACGCGTCGCGGTGCTGTTCAAATTGATGCAGATCGACCGCAGCCGTGTTCGCGCGCTGGGCGTCAGCAACAATCCGGCGCTGCAACACACAGGCTTCGTCAGAGCGGCCAGCACGTGCGAGCAGCGCGGCCCAGGTGTCGCGATCGGCAAGTTCATCGCGCAAGCCGTAGCGCGCCTGCGGGATCAATGCGACCAGCCGCTGGGCTTGTGCCGCCGTCGCCAGCGGGTCAGTGGCCAGCGCCCAGGCAACTTCGTTGAGGATCTCGCCACTCCGGTATTCGCCGCGGCGTTCGAGATTCGCCAGCCACGCTGCCGCCGTCGGTGCATCGCTGCCGCAATCCATTCCGGGTAGCTGACACAGATCCAGCAGCAGCAGCTGCGCATAGGCATTACCGCCTCGCATTGCGCGAATCAGCCGCTCTTTCGCGAGAGCCGTATCACCTGCTGCCAGATCAAGCCGCGCCAGCAACACGCCTTCCAGCGCCGGCGTATCCGCCTGTGTCAGCCAGCGGCGCGCTACCGTTGTATCCCGCGTGCGCCCGTAGCCGTAGTACGCCGCGATACCGAGTACGCGCGCGGTCGCCTTGTCGCCCTGTTTCGCCGCGCTTTCGAGCCAGTTCAGCGCGCGCGCGTGATCGTCCGGGTTCGCGCGGCGCAGCAGCAGACGGCCCGCTGCGGCGATACAGGGATAAGCTCCGTCACTGACGCACTGCTCGGCGTAAGCCATGCCAGCGGACTCGTCGTGCAGCGGCGAGTCCTGCTGCAACAGGACAACAGCAATGTCGGCACAGGCGTGCAGATCACCGGCGGCATCGGCTTTCTTCAGCCAGTCCAGCGCGGCAGCTGCCTGCGTCGCATCACCTGTTTCCAGTAGCAGCCCGGCGTACTTTCGCATGCAGAGTGCATTTCCTGCGGCGGCGGATTCGGCGAAGAGCCGCTTCGTCTCCTGCTGATTGCCGTCCTCGTGCGCCATGTCACCCAGTGCACATATCGCATCCGAGGAGCCGAGGTCGCGGCCGCGCTGCAGAAGCGCCGCTGCATGCTCACGGTTCACTTCAACGCTCCAGCCGAACCGGTAGGCCGCGCCAAGTAGCGCCAGACAGTCACCCGCGCCCTCGCCAAGCAGGCCATCGCAACGCTGGAGGTAGCCGGATGCGCGGCCGTGGTCGGCTGCAACCCAGCGGCCTTCCTGATAGATCTCATGGAGTTCCATCAGTGCACGGGCATCACCAGCCGCCGCCGCGTGCTCAAGCAAGGCCAGCGCTCGCGGAATATCCTGCAGCGGTTCCGGCGCCACCATCAGCGCGCCGGCAAGCCCGCGCCGGCATGCCGCTGCTCCCGTTTCCGCACACGCGGCCAGCCGCTCAATACCCGCCTTCGGATTCGATCCGGCAAAGTCGGCCCGCGCGAGCGCTAGCGTCGCCTCGGCGCTGCCCTGCGCCGCCGCACGTTCATACCAGCTGAGCGCTGCAGCCCGGTCCTCTGCAACACCGTCGCCAAGATAGAGCGCGAGCCCGTAGAGGTACTGGCTGCGCCGGTCGCCGCCACGCGCTGCCGCAGCGTAGTAGCGCACAGCGCGGGCCGCGTCAGCGGCGACACCGCGACCTGTTGCATAGAGGTCGCCGAGTGCGCGCAGACTGCGCACCTGCCCTTGCATGGCGCTGCGCATGAACCACTGGCGTGCCGCTGTCTCGTCGACGGCTACACCGATACCGTTGAGCAGTACCGTCGCATAGTTGTACTGCCCCAGTGCCTCGCCGCGTTCCGCCGCGAGGTGGTGCCATTCCAGCGCACGTTGCGGATCGTCGTCCTCGCCGCCCAGGAAACTCGCACCAAGCTGGGTCGCCGCGATTCCGCTGCCAAGCTGTGCGGCGCGCTGCAGAGTCACGCGCGCCGCCGCACGTGTTTCCCGCGTCGTTGCCAGCCCGTATGTGGTGAGCCCGCGCACCACCAGCGCATATGCCAGGCCGATGTCCGCTCCGTGCGCAACCAGGGCGGCGTGCTCGCGCGCGGCACGCTTGTCCGACCGCACCGACTCCGCCAGCTGATGGATACGCACGGCTATCGCCCGCACGCTGCCCTTGTCCAGGGCACGCCGCAGATCACGCTGGCCGTCGCCGAGGGCGAACCGGCGCGCCATCTCGTAACGCAGCAGGAACACTTCGGCTTCGCCGTAAGCACGCACTGCCGCAGCCCGCGCCGCGGCCGCCTCAGCACGCGCACACCCCTTGCGGACTTCGCACCAGAGTGCGAGCAGCACCTGGGCTTCGGGCAACTGCTGCTGCGCCGCACCGCGCAGCAAGGCCAGCGCACGCGCGCTATCCCCGTTGCCGGCGGTAAGCAGCCATTCGGCATAGGCGTAGCGTGCGAACGCGTCGTCTTGTGCGACCGCCCGCTCCAGATCCTTGCGCGCCTGCTCCTCGCCTCCGAACAGTCCCGTGCGCAGCGCAATGCGCGCGCGGCCGGCCAGCGCCTGCGCTTGTGCCGCAAGCTGTCCGGCACGCACGTTGACACTCATGGCACCGGGCAGCGCCGCATACACGTCGCGTGTCTGCACATCGTCGATCGTGCTGGCGACATACCGCATCACCCGCTCCGCGCTCGGGGTCACGTCGACGCGTACGCGGCGAATCCGGCCATCAGCCTGCCGCAGCCAGAACACTTCGTGCACGCGATAACCACCGCCCGACACCTCCAGCGCGGTGGCGATCACCGTCGACTCGCCGGCCGGATCCAGCGCCATAGCGACGGCGGCTACATCGAGCGTGCCGACGCCGTAGTAGTAAGCATCGCCCTCCCACACACCCGGTGGCGCCAGGCTTGCCTCAACCCGCTCGCGCATGCGGCTGAAGGCTTCGGCCGCGCCTACGTCGTCACCCGAGGCCCGCGCACAGAGGCCAACCAAGAGCAGCGGCCCGGGGCGCTGCGGTTCGTCCTGCGCGGCGGCACGCGCCAGCGGTGCGAGTTCGCCACAGCGCTGCATCGCGTCGTCAATGCGTGAGAGCAGGCCGTCGAGCCGCAGCGAACCGAGTTCAGGCGGCAGCCGGGAAAGGTCGAGCTCCTTTGGCCCGGCCAGCGGTGGCTCGACCAGCGGCGCCAGCAGGTTGCTGCCGATCGGCGCGGGCGCGCTGCTGATCGCTAGCGCTGCCGCGCCGGGCAGCACAGCCAATACGATGGCCATGGCCAGGCGCAACGTCGGGTACTTGCTCATTTCAGCCGCTCCGCAGCCATCACATCTGACGGGCCGTGACCAGCCTTCGCCTACTCCGCCAGCGCGGCCAGCGCCCGTTCGACCTCGGCCATGTCCACACCTTCGCCAAGCAGATGACGGTCAGCCTCAGCCAGCCTCGCATCCGCACGCAACGCTGCAATGCACTGCCCCGCCAACTTGGGTGAATCAAACGCCCCGCTTTGCAGCAGCAGGCGCTGCTCGGCATCGAGGAACTTGAAGTAGAACTTGCCGTCGGACTCACGGTATTGCTTGAACTGCGGCTTGCCGACCTTGAGTGCATCCGCCCCTTTTGCCTTGATGCCCTGCGCGCGGAAGTCGCGCAGACCGACAGCACTGCGTAGTTCGGCCAGGAACGGCGCAGCCATCGCGCGCGCGCGCGCCGCGCCGGCCTGCAGGATCTCTTCGATGTGGCCGGGTTGCGCAATGAGTTCCTCATAGCGCGCGCGCATGGGCGCGATATCGCGCTCCAGTCGCTCAAATACCCGCTGTTTGGCCTCGCCCCAGCCCAGACCGTCCGCCAGCGCGACGCGGAATTCAGCGGTTTCTGCAGCAGTGGCAAATGCCGTAAAGATCGGCATCAGCGCCGTGCTGTCGGGATCTTTCGCTTCGCCCGGCAAGCGGGAGTCGGTCACAATGCGGGCGATGCTTTCCTTGAGCTTCTTCGCCCCGCCTTCAAACAGCGGCACGGTGTTGTCATAGCTCTTTGACATCTTGCGGCCGTCGAGGCCGGGCAGAGTCGCCACACTGTCCTCGACAGCGGCTTCGGGCAAGGTGAAGTAGTCGCGCCCGGCACCGAACAGATGGTTGAACCGTGCCGCCACGTCGCGCGCCATCTCAATGTGCTGGATCTGGTCGCGACCGACCGGCACCTTGTGCGCGTTGAACATCAGAATGTCAGCGGCCATCAGTATCGGATAACTGTACAGCCCCATGGTGACGCCCGCGTCCGGATCTTCGCCGGCCGCCGCGTTTGCATCGACCGACGCCTTGTAGGCGTGCGCACGATTCATCAGCCCCTTGGCAGTGACGCAGGTCAGCAGCCAGGTAAGCTCGGGGATTTCTGGAATATCTGACTGACGATAAAAGTACACCTTGCCAGGATCGAGACCACACGCCAGCCAGGTGGCGGCAATCTCCAGGCGCGAGCGCGCGATGCGCGTGGGGTCGTCGCACTTGATCAGGGCATGGTAATCGGCCATGAAATAGTACGACTCCACATTTTCGCCCCGGCTCGCGGCAATGGCAGGCCGGATTGCGCCGACGTAGTTACCCAGATGTGGAGTGCCCGTGGTGGTGATGCCGGTAAGGACGCGGGTCTTGCTCATGACGAAGCTGCAGCGATGGGGCCGGCCAGTTTACGGCAAGCCGCAGGCATCTGCGAAAGCCCGGCGGGCACGCCGGCGTGACGCAAGCAAAGCTGGCGAGTCCTGCGGCGCCGCGGGATACTCCGCCGCACAGGGGATCCAGCAACGAGTGAGGAGCTAGCAATGGCCGGCAAGTTCACGATCTTCAGCGGCAAGAGTGGCAAGACCTATTTCAATCTCAAGGCCAGCAACGGCGAAATCATCCTGGCGAGCCAGGGGTACGTGGACAAGAGCGGCGCACGCAACGGCGTCGATTCGGTCAAGTCCAACGCGGCCAATCCGGCCCGGTTTGAAAAGAAGACAGCTGCCAACGGCAAGTTCCACTTCAGCCTCAAGGCGGGCAACGGCCAGATCATCGGCAACAGCGAGATGTACGACACCGAGAAAGCACGTGACGCCGGGATTGCATCGGTCGCCAACCACGCACCCGGCGCCAACCTGGTCGAGGAATAAGGCGAACACAACACGGAACCGCGCCGGGCTGTCTCAATTGCGCAACGATCCTGCGGCGGCGCGGCACTAACCCCGCCGCTGCCAGGGCCCCGTTTGACCCGACGCCTTCTCACTGGAGATCCACCATGTCGCTGCGCCAACGGCTTGCCGCCTTAGTCCCGCTGATCCTTGCCGCTACCATGGCCCAGGCCGGGCGTCTGGCGGATCTGCAGATCGTCGATCGCGAGTCCGGCGCGACGCTGCAACAGTACCCGCACCGCGGCGACTACTATGTCGCTGGCGCACCTGGACACCGCTACGCGGTGCGCATCGTCAATCGCAGCAACGAACGCGTGCTTGCCGTACTCTCCGTCGACGGCGTCAACGCAATCAGTGGCCAGACCGCGGCAACAGAACAGACCGGTTATGTGCTGGACCCGTACGAAAGCACCGAAATCGCCGGCTGGCGCAAGAACATGAACGAGATAGCAGCATTCGAGTTCACGACCTTGAGCGATTCCTACGCCGCGCAGACTGGACGCCCGGGCAACGTAGGCGTCATCGGCCTCGCCGTATTCCGCGAACGCGCACCAAAGCCCATCTATCGCAACAAAGTGGACAAAGTAGGCCAGGCTGCCGAAGGCGAGGCCAAGCGCGCGCCAGAAATGCCGGCTGCTGCTGCAGCGCCTGCACCAACCGGCGCGGCAAGGGATGCGATGGCGCGCCGCGAATCCCCGCCCGTTCAGGAATCGCTAGGCACGGGTCATGGTGACCGCGAGTACAGCAACGCGACCTATACCTCGTTCCGGCGTGCAAGCCGCAGTCCCAGCGAAATCACGACGGTGCGTTACGACAGCTACCGCAACCTCGTCGCCATGGGCGTCATTCCGCGCAACCGCCCGCAGCCGGACCGCCCGAATCCGTTCCCGGGCGAATTCACGCCCGACCCGCCTTCGCGATAGAGATCCGGCGACTGCATGAGCAGAAAACCCTGGAAACCGGGTTTTCTGCGGCTTCCGCCACGGCGAAGTCACTCGCGCATCAGGGTCGACTTGCCAAAGAGGCTTTCAACCAGGTCGACGGCGAGTTTCGCCGTCATATTGCGTTTGTCGAACGCCGGATTGAGCTCGACGATGTCGAGCGATCCGACACGCCCCGTGTCGGCGATCATTTCCATGACGAGCTGCGCCTCGCGATAGTTCGGGCCACCACGCACGCGCGTGCCAACTCCTGGAGCAATGGACGGGTCCAGGAAGTCCACATCAAAGCTCACGTGCAGATGCGTATCCGCGTCCACGCCTTCGAGTGCTTCTTCCATCGCACGCTTGACGCCGATCTCGTCGATATAGCGCATGTCGTAGATGTCGAGTCCGACGTCATGAACCAGCTTTTTCTCGCCCGGATCGACCGAACGAATGCCGATCTGGCGGATCTGCTCCGGCCTCAGCGCCGGCGCGCTACCGCCGAGCTCCGTCAGTTCACGCGGGCCGTAGCCGCAGAGGCAAGCCACCGGCATGCCGTGGATATTGCCCGAAGGCGTAATCACGTGGGTGTTGAAATCCGCATGTGCGTCAAGCCAGAGGACACGCAGTTTCTTGCCATGCCCGGCGCACCAGCGCGCGGCAGCGGTTATCGACCCCATGGCCAGACAATGATCACCGCCCAGCATCACCGGCAGGCATCCGGCGGCGAGCTCGGCATAAACCGCGTCGAGCACACTGAGGTTCCAGGCGACGACTTCGGCCAGATGCCGATACCCGTCCCGCGGCGGCTGCCACGGATTCATCGGACCAGCCAGGTTGCCGCGATCCACGACGCGAAGGCCTCGTGCCTGAAGGGCCTGCGAAATACCGGCGACGCGCAGTGCCTCGGGGCCCATGGACGCACCACGGTGACCGGCACCGATGTCGGTCGGCACGCCGATCAGGGAAACTGGAGGATAGGAATTCATTTGGGCCTCGTTGCGCCGCGACTCGCAGCCGCGGCGGTCGGAAAACCACAAGGATACCGTTGCGCCGGCAAATGCCGCCAGCAAGCACGCGGGCTCAGAGAGGTGGCAGCTCCTGGTCGGCTGCATTGCGCAGCGCATCAATCAGCGTGACGACTGGCCCGACCAGAGCCGCCATCATCGCGACGGCATCAGGCGGCAATTCGGCATCTTCGCCATGCAACCATAGGGCGAGCTGCTGGTCTATGGGCCGCGCCAGCGCACCTATCGTGTCGAAACCGTAGGCTGGTGCTGAACCGCTAAGCCGGTGCACCTGCATATGAAGCTCGGCGAGAAAAGTGCGCTCTTGGGGCTGCAGCTGTACTCGCTGCCACTGCCCCTGTAGATCCTCTGCTTTCCGCGGCAAAGAGCGCCAATAGCGCTGGCGCAGTTCTTCTAGCTTGTCCATAGGTGCCCGGTGGTTTTGGTGCCCAATTGGCGAGATCACATGCTGGCGTTACTGCGTCGGCCAAAAGCTAACCGCTTCGCGCCTTGAGTTCCAGCACGAGGCCGCAAACTCAAGCCGGCCCGGTTGTTTGCAACGAGCGGCGCCCGCGGTGGTAGTGTTGGGCTCCCCTGCAACATGGAGATCGTCATGAGCGGACTGGTCAACGCGGTAATGGCGCAGATCGGCGACAACGAGATCGGCGCAATCGCAGAACGATTCGGAATGAGCCGGGATCAAGCCCAGGCGGCCATTGAACAGTCCCTTCCGCTGATGGTTGGCGCGATGGCAAAGAATGCTTCGACACCGCAGGGTGCGCAGGCGCTGCATTCTGCACTGGGCGATCATGCGGAAGCCGACCTTGGCGGTCTGCTGGGTGGATTGCTGGGCGGCAACGCCGGCAGCGGAGGCGGGCTTGGTGGACTTGGCTCATTGGCCGAAGCCGTGCTCGGCGGCATAGGCGGCAGCCCGTCTCCCGCGCCGCGCGGCGGAGCCGAGAGCGGACTAGGCGGCGTGGGCGGAGCAATCCTTGGCCATATTTTTGGTAACCGCCGCAGCCAGGCCGAGCAGGGCCTGGGTCAGACCACAGGCCTCGGTGGCGCCGGCGCGGGCCAGCTCATGGCCATGCTCGCCCCCATTGTCATGGCAGTGCTCGCACGCACCAATCGTCAGCAGAGCCTGAGCCCCGGCGATCTCGGCGACATGCTCGGCAGCGAAACCCGGCGTACGCGCGAAGCAGGCGGTATCGGCGGCGGCCTGCTCGGTGCCGTACTCGACCGCGACGGTGATGGCGATGTGGATTTGTCCGATTTGCTGGCTGTGGGCAGCAGCGTTATCGCCGCCACGCGGCGTTGACCGCCCCCGGAATGCAGGAACAGACGTCGCCCATGGGGCTACACCGGGTTTGCTTAGCCCCACGGACGCCTGCAGCGACGCGTTTGGCAACCCTCTTGCGCAAGCGGGTTGCGACCAGCAGTAGCACCCTCAGCAATTTCTAGAGAATTACCAAAGGAGCGGACCATGGGACTGTTCGATTTCATGAAAGATGCAGGCGCCAAAGTGCTTGACGCGGTCGCCAATCCGGCCAAGGCGCCAGGGCAGATCAAGGAGCACATCGAAAAGGAACTCGGGGTCAAGGACGTCGACGTGCAATGGGTAGACGGTACCGTCAAGATCAGCGGCCAGGCGGCGACCCAGGCCGACAAGGAACGACTGATCCTCGCTGCTGGCAACATCCAGGGTGTTGCAAAGATCGACGACAATATCAGCGTCACGGAAGCTGGATCCGAGGCGCGCCTGTATGCCGTCAAATCCGGCGACACGCTGGGCAAGATTGCCAAGCAGTTCTACGGCAACGCCAACGACTACGAAAAAATCTTCGAGGCCAACAAGCCCATGCTCAAGCATCCGGACAAGATCTATCCAGGACAGATGCTGCGCATTCCCTGACTTACGCGATTCGAATCATGCCTGCTTGAACAGGATTCTGTCTGGCGGCGGCCTCAGCCGCCGCTTTTGGCAAGCAGCGGGCGTGAGGTCAAAACTGTCCCCTTTCCCGCCTTCCCTGTCGCGGGGAAGGCCCGCCTTGCCCTGACGAGCACCGAGCCATGGCCTACGAGCCGAATACATCCTGCTCAGTACCGACTCGCGCCGACATCGACCTGGCCGCCGAACGCATCCGCGACCATGTACGCGTGACGCCAGTCTTGCATCCTGGCCGGCATTTCGCCGGCAGCAAGGCAAACGTCGTGCTCAAGCTCGAGTGTCTGCAGCACAGCGGCTCGTTCAAGCCACGTGGTGCGTTCAACCGCGTGCTGTCGCAGACGCAGCTGCCGGTCAGCGGCTTGATCGCCGCCTCCGGTGGCAATCATGGGGCTGCAGTTGCTTATGTCGCGCGCGAACTCGGTCTACGCGCCGAGATCTTCGTGCCCGAAATTGCAGCACCAGCGAAGATCGCACGGCTGCGGGACTACGGCGCCACGCTTCGTGTCGGCGGCCGCAACTATGCCGAAGCGTTCGCCGCCAGCCGCGAGCGGCAACGTGAAACCGGGGCGCTTGAGATTCACGCCTACGATGCACCCGAAGTCATCGCCGGTCAGGGCACGCTTGCGCGCGAGCTCGAACAGCAGGCGGGCGCACTCGACACCGTGCTCGTCGCCGTCGGCGGCGGCGGGCTCATGGCCGGGATCGCCGCATGGCAACCGGCCGGAACGCGTATCGTCGCCGTTGAGCCACAACGCAGTTGCGCGCTGCACGCGGCGCTGCAGCAGGGCAAACCCTGCGACGTGGAAGTCGGCGGCATTGCCGCCGACTCGCTGGGCGCACAACGCATCGGCAGCCTTGCGTTCACCCTGGCCCAGTCACGCCAGGTTCACAGCGTTCTGGTAAGCGACGACGCCATACTGCGCGCGCAACGGCTGCTATGGACCGAGCTGCGTGTTGTCGCCGAACCAGGCGGAGCTACAGCACTCGCAGCCTTGCTCAGCGGCGCCTATTCGCCGCAACCCGATGAACGCCTGGGCATCATTGTCTGCGGCGCAAACACCGATCCAGGCCTGGTCGCGTAAGGCATACCAGCAGCTTCGGCAACACGCGCGCGCGGCGTCGACAGGTCTGCGCCACATGGTGCGGACATCGCGACAGAACGACATTCACGCGCAAGCCTGCGCGCTAGCATGAAGCCGCGCAGACACGACGAGGTGTTTCCATGCATACCCTGACGCGCCGCGGCTTCATGGCCGCCGTCGGCAGCAGCCTCATGGCCCTGCACTATCCATCGGCTGCAGGCGCCGCCACGCTGCTGCAACGTCCGATACCACGGGACGGCAGCCTGTTGCCTGTTATCGGCCTTGGCACCTGGCAAGCCTTCGACTTCGACGCGAACGACAACACTGCAAACACAGACGGCTTGGCCACGCTGCAACGCCTGCTGGAACAGCCGCGCAGCGTCATCGACACCTCGCCCATGTACGGTCGCGCCGAAGCGGCCCTAGGCCGATTGCTCGAAGTGGCCGATACGAAACAGCAAAGTTTTATCGCAACCAAGGTGTGGACCAACGGCCAACGGCAAGGGCGCGCACAAATCGACGCCTCGTTTCGTCAGCTCGGCCGCGATGTCATCGACCTACTCCAGGTCCATAACCTGCTCGACTACCCGACCCACCTGCCGACACTGCAGGCGCTCAAGCGCGAGGGCCGTATCCGCTACATCGGTGCCACCCACTACCTCAGTTCCGGCTATGCCAGTCTGGTACGCATCATCGAGAGTGGTGCCATCGACGCCGTGCAGGTCAACTACTCGCTGCTGGAACGCGATGCAGCGAGCCGCGTGTTTCCCGCAGCTGCAGCCAATCGGGTCGCCGTTCTCGTCAATCGTCCGTTCGCGGAAGGCGCCATATTTCAAAAAACCAAAAATAAACCGCTACCGGCCTGGGCGACCGCGCTGGGCTGCACCAGCTGGGCCCAGTTCGCGCTGAAATTCATACTCGCCCAGCCAGCGGTCACCTGTGTCATCCCCGGCACACGCAACCCAAAATATCTCGTCGATAACCTCGGTGCCGCGGCCAGCGCAGCACCCGACGCCGAAACGGCGCAACGCATGGCAGCGCATTTCGACCGCCTTTAAGGCCGGCGGCACAGATCACCGGCACCGATGCAAAAAATCCGCGCGCCAATTGCCGATCGTTGCGCTACCGGATTATCGGATCGAGCGCTCACGCTCGCGCTCCAAGCTCCCTGTTGCTCAGTCCGCTGTCAGAAACCCGTAGGATTTTTTCTGCCCGCGCATTAAACGTGCACGGCATCTCGCCGGTGCCAACAGATCCACGTTAGGCTATGGCCCGTGATCTCAGCCATCTGTTTATTCGGGTTGGCAAACATCCCAGGGGATCAGGGGACACAATTGAAGACGCCTGGCCTTGCGACGATGGTCGACGCGTGGACGGGCTGTACCCTGTTGCCTACGGTTGCCAGGCCGCCTGACCAGGGGAACCACCATGCCGCAACAACCCACCGATTCGCATTTAATGCGCTACCTGGCCATAAGACTGGCAGCAACCTCGTTGCTCCTGGCCACATCAGCACAGGCAGAAACACCTTTCACCCTAGTAGGACCGACGCCTGGTGCCGAGAACGACTACATCCTGCCCGGCCCCGGTGTCGACCTGACGCCACGCATTACGCCCTACCAGATGAGCGAGGCCGAACACGCGGCTTTCGCGTGTACGGACTATTGCGGCACGACGGTCAACTATACGGCGTGGAATGGTACTGCTTACGTCATGCAGGAGTTTCTTGGCCGCAAGATGCGCGTATTGATTCCGCAAGCGTGGTTTGACGTGCCAAGTTTTACCGCCGACAGCCGGCGGCGCTTTGTAGACGCCATTGATCTGAACTATCAATACGCAACGGAAGTAGCAAGCGGTGAACCCCGCGGCTCCGGACTGAACACGATCGCTTTTGTCTATCCAACGGGCTGCGGTGGCTATCCGGTCATCGGCTGCGGCGGCGTCGGCAGCAAAGGAATCGAGATTGCCAACAACGAGACGCCGGGCAACAACGCACATCATTGGGAATCCACGGACAACGACTCGCTGAGTGATGTCATTTCGCATGAAATGGGGCACAACTTCGATATCTATGGGTTTGGCGGCAATGCGAACATGGGCAGCAATTCGGACGCTGGGCATTTCTATGTCTACATGCTCGGCCACGCAGCCAGCTACGACTATTCCCGTGACCCCGGTGAATCCTCCGCCCTGAGTTCTTCCGAATTCGCGGCCCAGCAGGAAAACCAGACTTTTTACGCCTACCGCGGCGCCGCTGGTGCAACCTGGCAAGCCTGTGGGGCGAACGAAACCTGCGGCATGGGAGCGAATCGTGTTCTTGCCGGCCCGCTGTATCGTGCTCGTCAGTTATATGGCCGTGCTGCCTACAAGCGCTTCCTGGGCTTTTACAAGACACGCCTGGCCAGCGCACCGCCTGCGACAACACAGGACAAGATGGATCTGATGTTCGAGGCCTACTCGGCCGCGGCCAACAGAAACCTGTTATGCCTGCTGGACACCCTGCAATGGCCGATTTCGACCGCCGCCCGCGCCCGGGTAAATGCTGCCTATCCCCAGGCCAATCCCGATTGCACCCAGCTTGGCAGCAACGGCCAGCCATTGATACTGGGCGATCCGCTATACAGCGGCATTACCGGCGAGACGCCCTACGACAACTCCGCGGGCAGCGAGTGGTTCTACGTCAACGCACCGGCCAAGATTACCGGCCGCACTGTCGCCGGGCGCGTCGCGTTTTTCAGGGCGTCCAATCTGACCAACTCGCATGTGCGTGTATTTTTCTGTTCGACCGCCGCAACAGGCACAACGGCACCCGTGCTCTACTGGACTGAAACCCCAGGCAGCAACACCCTGTGGGGCTCTTCGTTCACCACACCGGTACGCGGCGCCTGCACGCTGGGGTTCTTCCACCAGAAACCAGTGAACTCGGGCCGGTTCTGGCTGGGCGCCGACAACGTAACTGCTGCTACAGAAGGTTCCTACACACTGAGCATTGCCAGGGAACCCTTCACGCCGCAGCGCTGGGCCGATCTGAACGTATCGCGCAATCCAGCAACGGGGGCATTCACGTTTTCCGTCTCCAATGTAGATACAGCGCAGGTGGACAGCGGTGCGCAAACGGTGCGCTATTGGGTGCAGGGCCGCGGCTGGGTAGCCAGCGCCAACTGGAGCGGCGATCGTACGGCGAGCTGGCAGCCGGCTGCGAACGAAGACGTATACGGGCTGGTCATGCGCGCCCAGGTTTATGGCGCAGACGGCCCGGTCAGCAATCGCAGCAAGCCGGTCGTATACCGCCCGGACCGAATTTTTGGAAATGGATACCAATAGACGTTAACGCGGTGCGGCCGCGGATAGCACGCATGTCGCGGCGCAGCGGCAGGGCTTGTCGTTCCCCGGCAATGACGAATGTCGTGGTTCCGCGCTGGTGTCGGTCGTTCGGTATCAGCACAGGAGCTGCTGCAGGACCTTGATGCCAGCTACCGCGATACGTGCAGCAGTTTGTCCGCGTTCGCAGCAAGCCAGGATGGCATCTGCCCAGCCACCGGTGAGCAACGACGCCGTATTGGCTATGGTCGCGTGTCAGCACAAGGCGTCGATACCACCATGCACGACACCGAAGATCCCTCAACCATCTATTTCCGCCTGCTGCTGTTCGGCGAGGCGCCCTCGTCGCCGCTACGCGAACCTGGGCACGACCTGTCAGCGGCCGCGCAGGTCGTAGCGGCCATGACCGAGTTGTTCGCACTGATCGAGATGACACAGTTCTACTGGGACGATCAGATAAGAGCAGCCCGCCTTGCCGAGATCAGTCCGCAACAGGTTTGCCGATTTGATGCCGCGCTGGTCGCCATTGGCGCAATAGAGCAGCGGCGCCTGCTAGCCATCATCCAGCGGGAACTGATCGAACCGGTCGCCGCGCTGGAACTGGCAGCGCGCAGCTCGGCCATTGCCGCAAGGCTCGCAGTTAAGGGATCCGCATTGACTGGCGCGCAATACGGCGTGGACATAGAAATTCTGCAGCTCAAACTCAGCCGCTATCTCGACGCCGTGAAAAGCCCGGCGCCGGAACTGCCGCCAGCGGAAATGCCCCGGCTCCTGCCTATCGAGCCGGAAGCACCCAGGTCAACCTGGAGCACGCAAGCAAGCACAGGATCACGCCACGTTTTTCTGCTCCGCGACGAACCTGCCACGGCCTCGCTGCTGGACACCTGGCTGCAAAACTGCGCGGTAGCGCGATATGTCGACGTGCGTGGAAGTACCCTGGTCGCTCGCTATGACGAAGCCGCCCAGCTGACCCAGGTCGCGATGTGGGGTCCTTTGGCCTGCGGTATTGTCGGAGAGCCACGCGACGCGACGTCGGCGCCCTATCGCGTACCGCGCTACTGGCTATTTGGCAGGGAACGCCCGCAGGCCGAGGAACTCGATCACATCGCAGCGAGCTTTCGCTGGTCGTTGTTCCCCTGGGGCTCTGTTGCCAGGCAACATCTGCTCGCTTTCGTCACCGATGACGGCTCCCTTGCCACTGACTTTAGCCAACGTATGCGCCGGGCCAGCGTTTCGCCCATCAGCGCGTTCTCGGGTGTCGACGCGCTCGCCGGCATCGCTGGCGGGGTTTCATTCGGCGAGGACGACGCATTCGGTGAAGCCGCGCTGGCCGCTGCCGAGCGCGATGGCTGCGCGCCCTGGCTAGTGCTGGCGGCTTACGACCATTCCGGCCACTGGTGGCGCACGACGACAGCACGGCTGCAACCGGAGCTCTGCCACTGGACTTATCTGCTAGGCCGCAACGTGATGTTCCTCGCCTACCGTGGCATCGACACAACCGCCTGGCGCACACTCTGGAGCCGCCTCAGCTACGACAACAACGTCGCCGTCGCCGCCGTAAGTGGCCACGTTCCGACTGCTGCGCTGCGCGAGCGCCTTGTACATATCAAGAACTCCGCCTCCATCGACAGCCTGCGCTATCTCGCGGCGGACAAGGGCTGGGCTTACGCCCACAGCTGGGGCGGTGGCTCCGATGAACACTACGCGCTCTTCTTCAGCCATGATCCAGCGGTCACGACCCGCGTCGCCAACTTTGCGCAACAGCAGTGGCCGCAGCTTTGGCCCTATCACGGCTACTGGTAGCGTTGCTCGGGGGAACAGTAGCTGCGGTATCTCGTACTGCATTCCCGGTCTTTCGCTTTTTGAAGAGTCCACTTCCCGGAATGGAGGTAGGCTCCGCTGCACAGTAGCGCCAGCACCGGCCGTATTTCGTCAGCTGCTGTAACCCAGCAATCGCAACAACACTGGTCGCCGTGCGCAGTCGTCAGATACAGGCATGGGCCGCGGGCAATCCATAGGCCAAGGATTTCGACGCGTCACGCCGGACTGCTATGTGGTGGGCCGTGATGGACTCGAACCATCGACCAACGGATTAAAAGTCCGCTGCTCTACCAACTGAGCTAACGGCCCACGGAGGGTGTTGCGTGGCGTCGGCGGAGGGCCGGCGCGCGAGGGACGCGAAGTTTAGAGCCTGGACAGGGGCCAAACAAGCCTGCTGTTGTGAATCTCAGCGATAACGCGTGGGGTCGACGAGTCCCGCGTCGCGGAAACCTTCGGCGCGCAGGCGGCAGGCGTCGCAGTGAGCACAGGCACGGCCGCTCTCGTCAGCCTGATAGCAGGACACGGTGGCGGCAAAGTCGACCCCTAGCCGTATTCCCTCACGTGCGATCTCGGCCTTGCTCAGGCGCATCAGCGGAGCGTGCACGCGGATCTGCGCCCCTTCCACGCCAGCCTTGGTCGCCAGGTTCGCGAGCTGCTGGAAGCCTTCGATAAAGGCAGGGCGGCAGTCGGGGTAGCCGGAATAGTCGACCGCATTGACGCCGCAGAAGATATCGCTGGCGCCCAGCACTTCGGCCCAGCCCAGTGCGATCGACAGCATGATGGTGTTGCGCGCCGGCACATAGGTCACAGGAATGCCGGTACCGCCTTGTTCCGGCACGTCGATATCGGCCGTGAGTGCCGAGCCGCCTATGCTGCGCAGGTCGACAGTGACCGTCTTGTGTGCGGCCGCCCCCAGCATGGCGCAGACCCGGTCGGAAGCATCGAGCTCGGAGACATGGCGCTGCCCGTACGCGACGCTGAGTGCATGGCAGGCAAAACCCTGTTCGCGCGCTATCGCGAGCACTACAGCGGAATCCATTCCGCCAGAAACCAGAACGACAGCGGGTTTGCTCATCGATTCACCATCAATGCCCAGGCTCATCGCCCCAGAGCAGCTTGTGCAATTGCAGCTGCAGGCGCACGGGCAAGCGATCGGCCAGTATCCATTCGGCGAGCTCGCGCGGTTTCAGGCTGCCATGTACCGGCGAGAACAGCAGCTGGCAGCGCTCAGCCAGGGCTTGTGTCCGCACGGTGTCGCGTGCCCACTCGTAGTCAGCGCGATCCGCGAGCACGAACTTGATCTGATCCTGCGCGCGCAGATGTTCGATATTGCTCCAGCGGTTGCGCTTGAACTCACCAGAGCCTGGTGCCTTCAGATCGACGACCTTGCGTACGCGCGGATCTACCGCCGACACATCCAGGGCGCCCGAGGTTTCCAGGGACACTTCAAGGCCGGCGTCGCAAAGGCGGCGCAGCAGGACCAGGCAACGTTTCTGCGACAGGGGTTCACCCCCCGTCACACAGACATGGCGTGTAGCGTAACCGGTGACCTCGCGCACGATGTCGTCGATCTCGCGCCACTGTCCACCATGGAACGAATACGTGGTATCGCACCAGGTGCAGCGCAACGGGCAACCGGTCAGGCGCACGAAGACCGTAGGCCAGCCGACGGCGTCGGCCTCACCCTGGATCGAATGGAAGATCTCGGTGATGCGCAGGCGCGCAGCCGAAGCCACTGCGGGCTGCGCAGGCATCTGCGGGGATTCGCTGCCAGGGGCGGCTTCAGCCGACATGGCCGTAGCCGCCGGTATTCATCAGCAGGCGCTTACTGCGCGCCTTCGGACTGCAGGGCGCGTAGACGGCCCTGGGCAAGCCGCGCGACCGTTGTATCCGGGTATTTCTGCACGACCCGCGACAGCGTGGCCTTGGCCGGCTCCCACTGCTTGAGCTCGTACTGGCAATAGCCTGTCTTGAGCAGCGCATCCGGCGCCTTCTGGCTGTCCGGATAGGACTTGAGCAGGGTCTGGAAGGTGTCGAGCGAGACGCGATAGTTCTGCGTCACGTAGTAGGACTCGCCTAGCCAGTAATAGGCATTGGCGGTCAGTTCGCTATTCGGATAGGCGTCGATAAAAGCCTGGAAGCGCCGCGCCGATTCGGCATAGCGGCCTTCCTTGAGAGCGGCGAACGCTTCGTCATAGCCCGCCTTCTCGGCGGCAGGATCAAAGCGCGCGCCCGCTGGCGGTGGCGTCGGCGCAGGCGCCGGATTCGCGCTCGCCGTAGCCGGACTGGCAGCCGCCGGGTCTGGCGTACGCGGCGCCGCAGCGCCGGGCATGGTGTTGGGAGTATCAAGCGCCAGCGCCGGATCCGTCGATGGCGCGGGCGTCGCGCTATTCGCCCCGTTTGGCGCGCCTAGCTGAATGTCTTCGAGTCGGCCATTGCTCGCCGGCGCCGCGGCGGCACCACCACCTTCGAGGCGGCCCAGGCGGGAGTCCAGATCGATGTATTGCTGCTTGCTGCGTTCTTTCTGCTCGTCGAGCTGATGCCGCAGCTGCTCTACCAGGCCGTTGAGCTGCTGCACTTCGGTTTGCAGTGCCTGCAACTGATTGACGAGGTCGACATTGCCTTGGCCAGCTTGCGCTTGGGCTTCCAGCGCGGCGACGCGCTCGGCAAGGCTCAGGCGTTCCGCGGCGGCCGGCATGGAAACGATCGCGGCGGCCAAGGCCGCCGCGATCGTGATGCGGGCACCGAACAGGTTCGTGATCGCGCGCATCGCTTTCCTTATCACTTAGTTCTTGGTGTAGACGATTTCGACGCGGCGGTTCTTGGACCAGCAATCTTCGCTGTGATCCTTGCAGGTCGGGCGCTCTTCGCCGTAGGACACGACATTGAGCTGATTGCCCGGAGCGCCGGCCGAGGACAGAGCGCTCTGCACGGCGTTGCCGCGGCGCTCGCCCAGACCCAGGTTGTATTCACGCGAGCCGCGCTCGTCGGCATTGCCTTCGAGGGTCACGGCGAAGTCCGGGAACTGGCGGATGAACTTGGAATGGCAGGCGATCTGGGCCTGGAACTCGCTCTTGATCTCGGTGCGGTCCAGATCGAAGTAGATGACGCGCTGGCGCAGGCAGCTGTCGGTGTTCAGGGAGTCACGCGTGTAGCCGCCGGATTCGGTGCCACCGCCCGCCGTACTAGACGAGTCCGTACCGCCACCCGACGACGGCGGCTGCTTGACGGCCTTCTTGGCGCAACCAACAGCGGTCACGCAGAGCAGAGCGGCGATAGCGAGGCGAAGCGAAGTGTTCATTGTGTAGTCCTTAAGGAGGTCAGGTCAGATTGCAAAAGGTCAGTAGCTCTTCGCGCCGGTCACCCGGCGTCTTGATTTATCGCTGGCGGAATGGACCCCACGACGGCTCACGCACGTCCCCGTCGGCCAGAACCAGACGCTGACGAACGCGTCCGTCGGCGGACACCGCGTACAGCACACCGCGCGGTCCGTCGGTCGCGGCGTACAGCAGCATGCTTCCATTCGGGGCGAAGCTCGGCGACTCGTCCACGCTGCCCGGGGAGATGCTGCGCATCACGCCCGAACCCGTGCTCCGGTCCAAAACCGCAATACGATACACATTTCCAGTGCCTTGCGCCATAGCAAACGACTTGCCGTCGTAGGAGACCGAGGGCCGGGCATTGTATTCGCCCTGGAAGGTCAGACGCGTCGCGTCGCCACCTGCGGCGGAGACCTGGTAGAGCTGGGGTTTGCCCGAGCGGTCCGAGGTGAACACCAGGGTCTGGCCGTCCGGCATCCACTGGGCCTCGGTGTCGATGGAGAAATGGTTGGTGATCCGCTGGGTCTCGCGGCTGGCCAGGTCCATGATGAAAATGTCCGGATTGCCGAGGTAGGACAGGGTCAGCGCGAGCTTGCTGCCGTCGGGAGAAAACGCCGGCGCGCCGTTGATGCCCTTCTTGTTGGAGAGGACCTGACGCGAACCGGTCGCAATTTCCTGCAAGTAGATGGCAGAGTCACCCCGCTCGAACGAGACATAGGCGAGTTTCTTGCCGTCGGGCGACCAGGCCGGCGACAGCAGCGGCTCGCGCGAGCGGACCAGCACCTGCGGGTTGTAGCCGTCGGAATCGGCGACCATCAGCGCGTAGTTGATATTCGGACTGACGCCGGATGCGGTCACATAGGCGATACGGGTCCAGAACGCCCCGCGCACCCCGATGATCTTTTCGTAGATCAGATCGGCGATCTGATGGCCGACACCGCGCAGGTCGCTGCGCTGGCCAGTGATCGCCAGGCCGAGCAGGCGTTCCTGCTTGGGCACGTCGAAGAGCTCGAATTCGACCCGCATGGCGCCGCCTTCGGCATCACTCATGCGCCCGACAACGATATAGGTCTGCTTGAGCAGGTTCCAGGTCGGAAACTTGATATCGCCGCCGCGGGATGGAAATTCGACGACATCCTTCTTGTCCAGCGTCCTGAATTTGCCGGAGCGGGCGAGGTCCATGCGCACTACATCGCCGACGTCGGTGTCGCCCGGTGCGCCGGCGGCCTCGAAGGCAAATGGCACGACGGTGATCGGCAGCGCCGAAGCGCGTCCCTCGTTGATCACAATGGTGGGTACGTCGCTGCTGAGGCCCGGACCGGGCGCCGGATTCTGCGCCTGCGCGGCAGTGCCGAGCAGGCAAAGCAACAAACTGGCGATGCGGATTACGGAATTGGCTGGCATATCAGTCCTGCTCTAGTGACCGCTGTGTTTGAAAACGAGGTGTATGCGGCGCTGAAAAACGGTTTCAAAGCCGGCATACGGTAACGGGGAGGCCTTGCGTACCGCCTGTTCCAGGGCTGCACGCGTGGCTGCATCAGCATTGCAATCGTTCCCGAAGCTAGCCTGAACGACTTCGCCACCGTCGCGCTGTTCGATATCGACAGGACAGTGCAGATCGGTGCGCGTCGGTTCCGGCTGTGCCCAGGCGCGCTGGATGGCCGCGTGCACGGCCGCGATATACGCCTCGATCGGAGCCGGTGATTCGGCCCGGGCAGCAGCAGCGGCCATCAGCATCCCGCCGGCAAGCACGGAGGCGCCGACGAATCTAGCCGTCATAGCGAAACTCGAAGCGGATCTTGCGCTTGAACACGGATTCATAGCCTTTGTACGGCAGCGGCGAGGCGCGCCCCGAAGCCTGTTCCAAGGTAGTGCGCGTGGCGGCGTCGGCATTGCAGGGACTGACTACGGTAGCCTGGATCACGTCGCCACCGATGATCTGCGTGATTTCCAGCGTGCACTTTACCCCCGGCGGAGTCGTTTCAGGGCGCAGCCAGGCGTTCGTGACGGCGCTCTGGATCGCCGCGTAGTACTCGGCTTCGAGGCTGCTGTCGGTGCCTTCCTGGCCGGTCCTGGCCTCCTCGGCGATCATCGCCGCCATATGTTCTGCCTCGGCCTTTGCCGCGAGTTCGCGCGCCTTCTTTGCCTTTTCCTCTTCGAGTTTTTTCTTTTTCTCGGCCTCGGCGGCTTGTTTCTCGGCCAGCTCGATCTGCTCCCTCTTGCGCAGCTCTTCCTGCAGCCTGGCGTTTTCATCTGCCTTTTGCTGCGTGATCTGATCCGTGATCTTTTCCTGATCCTTCTTGTCTTCCTTGGGTTTTTCCTGCACCGGCTCCTCTGGCTTGGGCGTAATTTCCTCGGGCTTGGGCGGCTGCTTCTTGGGCTGCGGCTTCACCTTCTTCGGAGCTGGCGCCTGGGCCGGGCCTACCAGGGTGGCCTCGATGATGGGGCCGGGAATGCTGACGACCACGGTGCTATGCGTCCACCACAGGCTCACGCTGACGATCGCGAGCACCGCGAGGTGCACGGCCAGCGAGTAGAACCAAGGGCGCAGGGTATTGTCGTCGCCGGCCATATCGAACGATCAGTTGGCCTTGTCCTGAGGCGGCTGCCCCATTAGCCCGACTTTTGCGACACCGGCACTCTGCAACAGCGCCATGGCGCCGTAGACCTTGCCGTACTCGGTCTTCTGGTCACCGGCCACGTAGACAGGACTTTTGGGGTGCTGATTCATGTACGCACGAATCATGGTATCGAGACGCTCCGGCGTGACCTCTTCGCGCGCGGCCTCGGGAATCGTCAGGAACAGCTTGCCGTCCACATCCACGGTCACGACCACCGGATCCTTGTCGACGTTGAGGCTCTTGGCGACCGCAGATTCGGGCAGTTCGATGTCGACGCCCAGATTGAGCAGGGGCGCGGTCACCATGAAAATGATGAGCAGCACCAGCATCACGTCGATGTAGGGCACGACGTTGATGTCGGCCTTGAGCTTCTTGCGTTTGCGGCGATGGTGAGTTTGCATGGGCGACTCCAACGGTCGGGGAGAGAACGCAGGGTCGCGCTCAGTCCTCGATGTGCGCCTGGCGCTGCAGGATGGATGAGAACTCCTCGGTGAACGTGTCAAAGCGCGTCGCGACACGCTCGACCTTGTTGGAATAGCGGTTGTAAGCCCAGGAAGCCGGTATCGCCGCAATCAACCCCATGGCCGTTGCCACCAGCGCTTCTGAAATGCCCGGTGCGACACTGGCGATCGTGGCCTCCTTCACGTTGGCCAGCCCCTGGAACGAAATCATGATGCCGTAGACCGTGCCGAGCAGCCCTACGTAAGGACTGATGGAGCCGACGTTGGCGAGGAACTCCAGATTGCCTTCAAGGCGGTCGATCTCGCGGGTCTGCGCGACACGCATTGCGCGCTGCGCCCCCTCAAGCAGAGTGCGCGGATCGACGCCACGGCGCTGACGCAGCCGGGCAAACTCGCGGAAGCCGGCCTCGAAGATGCTCTCAATGCCGCTGATCTGGTCGCCACGGCCGCCGACTTCGCGAAACAGCGCGGCAAGATCAGCCCCGGACCAGAAGCGCTCCTCGAACTCATTCGCGCTGCCCAGCGCGGTCTTGAGCATGGAGTGCTTGCGGAAAATGATCATCCACGACACGAACGAGAACGCCAGCAGCACCAGCATCACGAACTTGACGAACAGGCTCGCATGCAGCACCAGCTGCCACAGATTCAGGTCACCAGCGTTCATGCCTTGGCAATCTCCACAAACAGGTCGTTGGGAATGGGACGTGGACGGAAACCAGCAGCATCGACACAGGCCGCTCGCACGCGCGCCTCGGACAACAGCACACCGTCGGCCGTACGCAATATCTGTTGGTGAAACACCAGACTAGCCGGACGTCGCTCGGCCAGGGCCACGGTAACGTCCAGCAGGTCGTCGAGCCGCGCCGGCCTGGTAAAGCCGATCGCGATGTCGCGCACGACGAAAACAAGGTTATTGTCGTTGCGCAGACGCGCCTGCTCAATACCGAGATGACGCAGATACTCGCTGCGCGCACGCTCAAGGAAACGCAGGTAGCTTGCGTGATAGACGACTCCACCCGCATCCGTGTCTTCCCAGTAGACCCGGATCGGCCAGCAGAACGGAGCTAGGTCCATAGTTTCTTCCTTGACAGCGACCAACTTCTGGCGCGATTTCGACACACGCAGTGACGCGGCGAGCATAGCTGCCCCGGGCTGAACGCGGCTGCACCCGGTTCAGCCCGGATCAAACAGATCCGGCGCCGACTCGGCACGCCGCGGTGGCTTCAGGCCGAAATGCTGGTAGGCGCGCGAAGTCACCATGCGACCACGCGCGGTGCGAATGAGAAATCCCTGCTGGATCAGATAGGGCTCCAGTACGTCTTCAATGGTGCCGCGCTCCTCTGACAATGCCGCCGCCAACGATTCCGCACCTACCGGCCCGCCGTCGAAACTCTCCATGATGGTCTTGAGCAGACGCCGGTCCAGAGCGTCAAACCCCTCGGGATCGACCTTGAGCATGTCCATCGCCGCTCTGGCCGCATCCAGCGTGATCGTGCCCCCGGCGCGAACCTCGGCATAGTCCCGCGCGCGGCGCAACAGGCGATTGGCGATACGCGGCGTGCCGCGCGAACGCCGCGCAATCTCAGCCGCGCCGACCGGATCGCAGGCGATGCCCAGTATGCGCGCCGAACGGCGCACGATCGCGGTGAGTTCCTCGGGCGTATAGAACTCCAGCCGCTGCACGATGCCGAAGCGGTCCCGCAAGGGGCTGGTCAGAAGTCCGGCGCGTGTCGTCGCACCGATCAGCGTGAACGGCGGCAGGTCCAGCTTGATCGAGCGCGCCGCCGGCCCTTCACCGATCATGATGTCGATCTGGAAGTCTTCCATCGCCGGATACAGCACTTCCTCGACCACCGGCGACAGACGATGGATCTCGTCGACGAACAGCACGTCACGTGGCTGCAGATTGGTCAGCAGCGCGGCGAGATCACCGGCACGCTCAATCACCGGCCCCGATGTCGTGCGCAGGTTCACCCCAAGTTCGTTTGCGATCACGTGCGACAGCGTGGTCTTGCCCAGCCCCGGGGGGCCGAAGATCAACACATGGTCCAGCGCCTCGCCGCGCCGTTTCGCCGCCTCGATATAGATACCAAGCTGCTCGCGCGCCGCCTGTTGCCCCAGGTATTCGGCCAGCCGCTGCGGACGTATCGACGCCTCGAGCAGTTCGTCCTCGCGCGTGGAAGCGCTCGAGGTGACGCGATCATTCATATTTCCACCTGTGTACCGAGCTCGATCAATCGGTTGCCCGGAATCTGGAAGAACGCCGTAGCGGGCAACGCGTTGCGCTGCATGAACGCAAACAGCTTGTCACGCCACTTGGGCATGCCGCGATTGTCGGTGGCGACTATGCTCTCGCGGCTCAGGAAAAAGGTCGTGTCCATCATGTCGAAGGCCAATCCGACCTTCTCGCACTTGGCCAGCATGTCGGGCACGTCAGGGTCTTCGGCAAAACCGTAGCGCAGGGTGAGCTGATAGAAATCGTGTCCCAGCGAAACGAGCTCTATGCGCTCTTCGGGTTCAGCGGTCGGCGTCTCCAGCCATTCGACTGTCAGCATGGTGTTCTGTTCGTGCAGCACCTTGTTGTGCTTCAGGTTGTGCAGCAGCGCATGGGGCACCGCCTCGGGCTGTGCGGTCAGGAATACCGCCTGACCGGGCACACGCAGCGGCGGATGCTCGGCGATCGACTCGATGAACGGCTTCAGGGCGAGACCGGCCTGCTTGAGCTCGCGAATCACAAGCTCGCGGCCTCGGCGCCAGGTCGTCATCACTGTGAACACGACGACACCAAGCACGAGCGGGAACCAGCCGCCGTGCTCCACTTTCTCGAGATTTGCGCCGAGGAAAGCCAGGTCAATAACGACAAACAGGCCACCCAGTGCGGCCACATGCCAGCGCTTCCAGGCCCAGATGCGGCGCGCGACGATGATGACGAGGAACGAATCGATCGTCATCGTGCCGACTACGGCGATACCGTAGGCCGCAGCCAGATTGGTCGAGCTATGGAAACCAATGACGACGGCCACAGTAAGCACCAGCAATACCCGGTTGAGCCAGGGCAAGTAAATCTGGCCCATGGTTTCGCGTGACGTATGCACGACTTCCATGCGGGGTAGATAGCCCAGCTGTATCGCTTGACGGGTAACGGAAAAAGCGCCGGAAATGACCGCCTGCGACGCGATCACGGCGGCCAGGGTCGCGAGAATGATCATCGGATACAGCAGTACCGGCGGCACCAGCAGATAGAAGGGATTCGCTGCAGCAGCCGGATTTTCCAGCAGCAGTGCGCCCTGACCCAGGTAGTTGAGCATCAGCGCCGGCAGTACGAAAGCAAACCACGCGCGGCGAATCGGGCGCTTGCCAAAGTGCCCCATATCCGCATACAGCGCCTCGGCCCCCGTCACCGCAAGAATCACTGAAGCCAGCACAAAAAAACCGATACGACCGTTTTCGAGGAAAAACTCGACAGCGTAATAGGGATTCAGCGCCTGGATTACTTGCGGAGACTGCACGATCTTTGCGACGCCCAGCACCGCAAGCGCCAGGAACCAGATCACCATGATGGGCGCGAACACGCGCGCGACCCGCGCCGTGCCACTACGCTGCAGCGCAAACAGCGCAATCAGCACCAGCACGGCGATCGGAACCACATAGCGGTTGAGTGCCGGCGCAGCCACACCCAGCCCCTCGACCGCACTGAGCACCGATATCGCCGGTGTAATGACACTGTCGCCAAAGAACAACGCGGCGCCGAAAAGACCAAGCACCATGATGATCCAGCGCGCTCGTGCGCTCGAACGCACGCCGCGATGGGCGAGCGTGGTCAGCGCCATGATGCCGCCTTCGCCCTTGTTGTCGGCCGACATGATGAAGATCGCGTACTTGACCGACACGATCACGATCAGCGACCAGAAAATCAGCGAAAGCACGCCCAGTACATTGTCATGGCTGATGGCGACACCGTGAGGACCGAATGCCTCCTTCAGCGTGTAGAGCGGGCTGGTGCCGATGTCGCCGTAGACCACGCCAATTGCGCCGAGCGCAAGAGCGTAAAGGTTCTTGTTGCCGTGATCGTGATTGCTCATAGCGTCGCGAATCAGGAAAGAAAGGGAGGTCGTCGCTCAGCGCAAGGCTGCGCGCAACGCCTTGCGGATAATCGCTTCAGCGGTGTCACCCGGTGCGGCTGCATCCTTGACCAGCCGCGTGACTTCAGCCGGCTTGTAACCAAGCTGCTGCAGCGCGATGCCGGCTTCTGATGCAGGATCAAGCGCGGCGGCACCTCCAGGGCCTGGTGCCGGGGCACCGCCCCCGATCGTGTCAACGCGATCGCGCAACTCGACGATGATGCGTTCGGCAGTCTTCTTGCCGATGCCCGGAATCCGCGTCAACGCGGCGACATCACCGCCCTGCACCAGCCGCGAAAACTCATCGACTGAGGCGCCCGACAGGATCGCAAGCGCGATCTTTGCGCCGATGCCACTGACTTTTTGCACATTGCGAAAAAGGCTCCGCTCCTGCTCGCGCAGGAAGCCGTACAGGGCGACCGAGTCCTCTTTCACCGCATAGTGCGTGCACAGGCTGACCTCGCGGCCGACCTCGGGCAGGTCATAGAACGTCGACATCGGCGCTTCAAGTTCGTAGCCCACGCCATTGACATCGATCAGCAGCCACGGCGGCTGCTTTGACACCAACACGCCCTTCAACCGACCTATCATCGCCTGCGCCTCCATGCGGTACGCGGTATGCCGATGCGCTGCGTCGTGGCGCGCGTATGCGCGTGGGTCAGCGCGACAGCTAGCGCGTCGGCCGCATCGGCCTGCAGTTTACCCGGCAATTGCAGCAGCACGCCGACCATGTGCTGGATCTGGGTCTTGTCCGCAGCGCCGCCACCGACTACGGCCTGCTTGACTTCCTTGGCCGCGTATTCGGCTACCGTCAGGTTGCGCGTTACTACCGCGCAGATCGCCGCGCCACGTGCCTGGCCGAGTTTCAGGGCCGAATCCGGGTTCTTGGCCATGAACACGCGCTCGATGGCGACCTCGTCCGGCCGGAACTCCGTAATGATTGCGCTCAGCTCGCCGAAAAGCTGCTTGAGCCGCTGGGAAAATTCCTCGTTGCCGAGCAAATTGAGTGCCACATGATGCACATGGACAGCTTTGCCGGTCGCATCCGCATCAATGATGCCGACCCCGGTACGCTGTGACCCCGGGTCGATGCCGAGTATGCGAATCATCGCTGCGCTACAAACCCGCGAACAGCGCTACGGATCAGACCGGCATTGTCAGCAACCACGCAGTGGCAGCTCATTGCTCTACCGTCGAGGGGCACAGCTTGGCAGATGTCCGCGTCACCCCTGGCGCAGTAGATGGAACCCTCGATCATCGTGTTTCACGCCACCCGCCCCGGAGCGCGCGAGTCTAGCAAGAGCTTCGCTGCAGTGCAGCGCAAATCCGTAACGCACTTGACGCCTGCGTATGGTCGCCCCCCCCCCTTACTATGGCTCGCTTCCGCTTAAATCCGCCCGCGGGATCATCGCAGAAAGCCCGCCGAGCGCCGCACCACCACCTCGTCTGCAGCGCTTCTAGCAATCGGTCCGCCTGTCGGAATCGGCAGCTATCTCGCCTGGCACTTGCACCGCCGCGGAACCGGTGAATCCGATACGAGCGCCACGGCAGTGCCGTCTGACCCGCAACGCTTGCCGTTGCGTGAAACCCCATGCCAGCATGCCGGGCTGACACTGCCCAACTGCCATTGCAATGCCGAAAAAATCCATCTCCACCCCCAAATCGGCAACACCGGCAGTGCGCCGCCTGGTACGCGAAGCCGAGCTCAAGCTTGCCGCCCACCAGGCGGCAGCGGCGGAAGAGGCCTTGATCTGCGCACTCGCCATGGAACCCGATGATCCACAGGCGCTGCGGACCTTTGCCCGTGTACAGCGGCTGCTCAATCGCCCGACCGACGCCATCAATGCCTTGCGGCGCGCACTGGTGCCTACGCCCGACGATGCAGGCCTGCTGGGCGAACTCGCTCAGGCACTTGCGCAAGCCGGTGACCTGGAGGAGGCAATCTCAGCCCAGCAGCGCGTGGTCGAGCACAAACCCGAAGTGGCAAACTGGCTTGAGCTAGGCCTGCTGCTCGACCGCAACGCCAACTGTGCTGCGACGCTGGACGTGGCGCGGCGCATCGTAAAGCTGGCACCCACCTGTCACACCGCGCGCCTTCTCGAGGCGCGGGCCTTGACCGGACTAGGCCGCATCGACGAGGCCTCTGCGGTATATCGGCAGCTCACCTCGGTCGCAGGTGTTGCCGCGAAAGCATGGTTCGGGCTGGCAGACCTGAAGACGGTCAAGTTCAGCAGCAACGACATTGAAGCGATGCAACGCCTGGTCACATCACGCGGCAGCGACGAGGAACACGTCCTGATCAGCTTCGCCCTGGGACTGGCGTGTGAGGCCCACGGCCGCTTTGCCGACGCAATGACATATTTTCAACGCGGCAATCGCATGCGCCGCAAGACGGTCACCTGGGATGCCGCTGCTCACACCCGTTACTGCGCAAACATTCGCGACGCATTCTCAACGCCACTGGAACAGGCGCCGCAGGAACTTGGCCGGGAAGTCGTCTTTATCGTAGGGCTGCCACGTTCGGGCACCACCCTGGTTGAGCAAATGCTCGCCGCACACCCGGATCTCGTCGGTGCCAGCGAGCTGCCACACCTGGAAACCGTCATCCAGCAAGAGTCGGCGCGGCGTGGACAACCGTTTCCTCGCTGGGTAAAGAGCGCCACCTCCGCAGACTGGGAGCGCCTGGGCCGGCGCTACCTGCAACTAGCATCGCAATGGCAGACAGCAAGCCGCTTCACGGACAAACTTCCGGAAAACTGGCCCTATGTAGGTGCTGCGCTCGCCATGCTGCCCGGGGCACGCGTGATCGGCTGCGAACGTGATCTGATCGAAACCTGCTGGTCCTGCTACAAACAGCTATTCGCGCCACACCGCGTTGCCTATAGCTATGATTTCGATGAACTTGCCGCCTACGCTCACGACTGCCGCCGCCTGTGGCAATGGTGGCAACTTCGTGACCCGCAACGCTGCCGCACACTGGTCTATGAAGATCTGCTCGACGACCCGGAGCACCAGATCCGTGCTCTGCTTGAGTTTTGCGAACTACCGTTCGACCCGGCCTGCCTTACAACACAACAAACACAGCGTGTCACACGCACGGCCAGCGCCGCACAGGTACGCCAGCCGCTGCAGCGCACAACCGCGCGCAGCAACGCTTACGACACTCTGTTCGCTCCCCTAAGGCAGGCACTGGAGCGCGCCGAGGCCGCAGGCAGATCGAGCGCCACCATGGATTGACGCTGGCAACCCGGCGCGATGATTCGGTACCCCTTGTTGATCTACGCCCCTGCGCCGCAGCGCACCAACAAAAAGGGCGCAATCCAAGATTGCGCCCTGAAAAGCTACCCCTGGCCCTCAAGAATCGGAGAGCGCTGTTTCGGGGTTCTCAATCAATCGAGAACCGCTGCAATGCAACCGGTGTCGTACCCGCCGTGATGGTCGCGCCGGTATTGTCATAGCAATACTGGTTGATCGTAGCCGGGAACCCGCCAGTCGCTCCGGTGTCGAGCTGCAACCAGCCAAAGTTGATCGCCGACGTCGCCTCATTGAAGAAACGGACACCGAGGAAACGACCGGTAGAGGCCACCTGCCAGTTGACAAAATTCGCCGCACCGCCGCCGCCAGAGGCAACGCTATAGCTTTGCGCCGCGCCTATGGTTGCTCCGCTGGTAAGCGAATCGTAAACGGTGCCGGTCGCCACGCCACCAAAGCTAGTCGCCGGGGTCGCTGGCCAGAAGAAGTACAGCGCCGCCGGCGTGCCGGTCTGGTACAGGTTGATATCCCATCCAGCGACGGAACCGCCTGCAGTGCCTTGCGCACCGGTCACAAGATTGAGATAGACGCCATCAATATTGGCCGGCACCGAAATGGCTGCGCTGCTGCAAACCACGGCCGCCATGCTCGACGTCGACGCAGCAGTTAGAACTAGTGCGCAAGCCGAAAAACCGAGCGCCCGACGTACGGATACCGCCAATTTCCCAAAAGAAATCATCGTATTAACCCCCACAGAGCAAATAAAATACAGATGCGCGCACGCGCACCAGTAGACAAGGCCCACCGCAGATGACAAATAGCAAAAGCAACACACAAGAACCGGACTGAAGCTCCACTAAGCCCCCGAGCATAGTGGCTTTCGAGCAAACGCAGCCGGGGAGATTCGTATGTTTTTTCGCGCCAGTCAAGGGCGAATAGTCGCGCCCTCTCGCCAGGCTGGCGTGCCATTTATGTCCGGCGCCTGGTCTCGAAACAACCACTACGCAGGAAATACGCAGTCAGGTCAGCCACTTCGCGCGACAACGTAAGTCCGGAGTGAGAAGTGTTCACTTCGCAATGGGCTGTCACACCAGACCAACGTGTCTCTGCCACGCTGACGGTGCCGTCGTTAGGACCGCTGAACGCGCCCATGAGCCGGCCCAACCCTATCGGCTGCGTACCGGCGATAACACCGACTTCCGCCGGCACTGCCGTTGGCATCAATCCGCGGCAGAGCATGTCGGCGCCAGCGCCCAGCAATTTCGGCAAACGCCTGGCTACCGCGCTGCCGTTCAATGGGGACCCCAGACAAACCACACGCCCGACACGGTCATGCGAAAACTGGTTCGCGGCACGTATGGCGAGGAGGCCGCCAAGGCTGTGGCCGACAAAATGTACTTTGCTGGCTTCCAAGCCTTCGGCGTGCCGGCACAATCGTTCGAGGCTGCGCGCATCGTTACCGAGAACGCTCGCATAGCTGAACAGCTCGGCATGGAACCCTGCATCGCGCAAACGCTGGCGCAACAGCAGCAGACTGAATGCGCGCATCCAGACACCATGGACCAGGATGACAGCCTCTTCCTTCATGCCGTAATCCTGCACCTATGACGCTACCGGAACAATCCACGCAGGTGTGGCTCAGCCCTTGACCGGCTTGACCACACGCACGTGCAGTTCCTGCAACTGCCCTTCCGGCACCGGGGATGGCGCAGAGGTCAGCAAGCATTGCGCGCTGGCCGTTTTCGGGAATGCAATCACATCACGGATCGATTCGGTGCCAGCCATCAGCGCCGCGATACGGTCGATGCCGAACGCGATTCCACCGTGCGGCGGAGCGCCATACTTGAGCGCGTCCAGCAGGAACCCGAATTTCGCCTCGGCCTCTTGCGCACCGATACCCAGCAGATCGAACACCGTGCTCTGCATGTCGGGGCGATGGATACGGATGGAGCCGCCGCCGATCTCGTTACCGTTGAGCACCATGTCGTAACCGCGCGAAACAGCTATGGCCGCGTTAGCACGCAAATCCGATACATCGTCGACCTTGGGTGCGGTGAACGGGTGATGCAAAGCAACGTAGCGCTTGGCATCGTAGTCGTACTCGAACATGGGGAAATCCACGACCCAAAGCGGACGCCAGCCATCGGCAACGCGACCGAGGTCACGACCAACCTTGAGGCGTAGCGCACCGAGAAAATCACTCACGATCTTGTACGGTCCCGCTCCGAAGAAGATCACATCGCCGGTCTGGGCACCGACCGCGGCGAAGATAGCCTCGACCACGTCAGCGCCAAGAAACTTCACTATCGGCGAGGTCAGACCTTCAAGCCCTTTGTCCTTGTCATCAACGCGAATCCAGGCCAGGCCTTTCGCACCGTACTTCTGCACATACAGACCGTAGTCGTCGAGCTGCTTGCGCGTAAGTTCGGCACCGCCGGGCACACGCAGCGCTGCAACACGACCGCCCGCATCGTTGGCCGGACCAGAGAAGACCTTGAAATCACACTGCTTGACAACGTCGGCGACATCAACCAGCTCCAGATCAATGCGCAGATCCGGCTTGTCGGAACCGTAGCGGCGCATCGCCTCTGCATAGGTCATGCGCGGAAATTCCGCGTCAAGGTCGACATCGGCGACCTGTTTAAAGATCGTGCGGATCATGCCCTCGACAAAATCCTGCACATCGCGTTCGCCGACAAACGCAAACTCCATGTCGAGCTGGGTGAACTCTGGTTGGCGATCGGCGCGCAGATCCTCGTCGCGAAAGCAGCGGGCGATCTGATAGTAACGATCCATGCCTGCCATCATGAGCAACTGCTTGAACAATTGCGGAGACTGCGGCAACGCGAAGAACTCGCCCGGATGTACGCGGCTAGGCACCAGATAGTCGCGCGCCCCTTCCGGCGTAGCCTTGGTCAGTATAGGGGTCTCGATATCCTGGAATCCCTTGCTATCGAGATAGTGGCGCAGCGCAGAGACCAGACGCGTGCGCATGCGCAGCTTGCGCTGCATGTCGGGGCGGCGGATATCTAGGTAGCGATAGCGCAGACGCGCGTCCTCGCCGACGTTGTCATCCAGCATGAACGGCAGCGGCGCAGCGCTATTGAGCACTTCGACGCTGTCGGCAACCACTTCAATCTTTCCGGTACCCAGGCGGTCATTGACCTGACTCAGCGGTCGCGAACGGACCTTGCCGGAAATGCGCAGGCAGAATTCGTAACGCACACCCTCCGCCTGCTTGAAGGCTTCTGCGTTTTCCGGCTCGATGACCGCCTGGACAATACCTTCATGGTCACGCAGATCAATGAAGACAACTCCACCGTGATCGCGCCGGCTATCCGCCCATCCGCACAAGACGACGGTCTGACCGATCAAGGCCTCATCAATGAGACCGCAATAGTGGCTGCGCATACGCTGAAAGCTCCGATATCCAGGTGCCCGCCTGACGCAGGCGGAAAGGCCGGAATCCTACGGAGGATTTTGCTGCGCTGCAAACAACCACACGGCAAGGCCAAGCGCTAAGACCCGGTGCCAGCAACGATGTGGTTAGCCATTCACTCCGGGATAACTCCCGGGATAACTCCGGGACAGGCACCTAACTCCAGGACAGGCACCTAACTCCAGGACAGGCACCCAACTCCGGGACAGGCACCCAACTCCGGGACAGGCACCCAACTCCAGGACAGGGGATCAGCAACTCCAGGACAGGCACCCAACTCCAGGACAGGCACCCAACTCCAGGACAGGCACCTCACTCCAGGACAGGCCCCTCACTCCAGGACAGGCACCTACCTCCAGGACCGGCACCTAACTCCACTACTTGCACCAAACTCCACGACACGCACGCAACTCCACTAAAGGCACCAAACTCCAGGACAGGCACCCAACTCCAGGACAGGCACCTAACTCCAGGACAGGCACCTCACTCCGGGACAAGCACCTCGCGCCTCACCCCATGCGTCGCTACGCACAGGAACCAACGCCCCGGCTCAACTCGCCGCTTTTTCCGCCGTTGCGCTGGCCGTAGATGCTCCCGAATCGGTACTGGCAGCTGCTGCCGGGGAACCCGCACCGTCGCTGCCGCTGCCGCCATCGACGAGGTTGCGCTTCTTGTCGCCATCCTTCTTGAAATCGGTTTCGTACCAGCCGGAACCCGCAAGGCGGAAAGACGGTGCGGTCACCCGGCGGCGCACCGCAGGCCGCGTGCAGGCTGGACACTCCGTGGGATCGGGATCAGAGAGTTTTTGCAGACGGTCGAAGCGCTTACCGCATTCACCGCACTCGAATTCGTAGATCGGCATTGCTGTACCTGGAAGCTAGGGTTGGCCGGACCGGCACCGGCCGCGCATTGTGCGGGCTGGCGCCGGGTTTTCAAGCCAATTTGCTCAGACGGCTGCGGCAGCTGGAAGGCGGCCGAAACTGAGCTGACCCGCCTGAACCTCCACCGTGACGGTATCCCCTGCGACATAACGCCCCTCAAGAATCTGCCGCGCCAGCGAATTTTCGAGCTGCTGCTGAATCGCGCGCTTGAGCGGGCGGGCGCCGTAAACGGGGTCAAAGCCCGCCTGGCCCAACAGGTCCAGCGCCGCGTCGCTGATGGCGAGCTTGAGCTGCCGTTCGCCCAGGCGCTGGGCCAAGTTCGCAGTCTGGATGCGTGCAATCTGCCGGATCTGCGTCTGTTCCAGCGGCCGGAATACGACGATCTCATCCAGGCGGTTGATGAATTCAGGCCGGAACTGCGCCTGCACCACGCCCATGACCGCGGCCTTGATCTGCGTATAGCCCTCCTCACCACCTATGCTAGACGCCTCCTGGATGAGCTGCGAGCCGAGGTTGGAGGTCAATACGATGACGCAGTTGCGAAAATCAACCGTGCGGCCTTGGCCATCGGTCAGACGACCGTCGTCGAGCACCTGCAGAAGCACGTTGAACACATCCGGATGCGCTTTTTCCACTTCGTCGAGCAGGAGCACGCTGTACGGCCGGCGGCGCACCGCCTCGGTCAAATAGCCGCCCTCCTCATAACCGACATAACCCGGCGGTGCACCGATCAGGCGCGCAACGGAATGCTTTTCCATGAACTCCGACATGTCGATACGCACCAGCGCATCGCTGGAGTCGAACAGGAAATCGGCAAGCGCCTTGCACAGCTCAGTCTTGCCGACGCCGGTAGGGCCCAGAAACAGGAACGAGCCCGAGGGCCGGTTCGGATCGGACAAGCCGGCACGTGCACGACGGATAGCGTCGCTGACCGCACGCACGGCCTCGGACTGACCGATCACACGCTGATGCAGCGTGTCTTCCATACGCAGCAGCTTGTCGCGTTCCCCTTCGAGCATCTTGCTGACCGGTATGCCGGTCCAGCGTGCGACGACTTCAGCGATTTCTTCCGCCGTGACCTTGTCCTGCAGCAGCGTAAACCCGGCTTTTTCGGCTTCCTGTGCGACTTTCAGCTGCTTCTCGAGTTCCGGCAAGCGGCCGTACTGTAGCTCGCTCATGCGCGCAAAATCCTGGCGCCGTTGTGCGGCTTCGAGTTCCAGCCGCACTTGCTCGATCTGCTCCTTGATTTTTGTCGCCCCCTGCAGCGTCGCCTTTTCCGATTTCCAGACTTCCTCCAAGTCCGAGAATTCACGTTCGAGTACCGCAATCTCTTTTTCCAGATCCGTCAGGCGTTGCCGTGATTCGGCGTCCTTTTCCTTCTTCAGCGCCTCGCGCTGAATTTTGAGCTGGATCAGACGTCGCTCGCGCCGATCCATTTCCTCGGGCTTGGAATCGATCTCCATGCGGATACGCGACGCCGCCTCATCCATGAGGTCAATGGCCTTGTCGGGCAGCTGACGGTCGGCGATATAGCGATGCGACAACGTCGCCGCGGCGACAACGGCCGGGTCGGTGATTTCCACGCCGTGATGCACCGCGTAGCGCTCCTTGAGGCCGCGCAGTATGGCTATCGTGTCTTCGACGCTGGGTTCGCCGACAAACACCTTCTGGAAGCGGCGCTCCAGCGCTGCATCTTTTTCCACATATTTGCGATATTCGTCGAGTGTGGTCGCGCCTATGCAATGCAGCTCGCCGCGTGCCAGCGCCGGCTTGAGCATATTGCCCGCATCCATAGCCCCCTCAGCCTTGCCGGCGCCGACCATGGTATGCAGCTCGTCGATGAACAGGATGACCCGGCCTTCCTGCTTGGACAGATCACTGAGTACGGCCTTCAGTCGCTCCTCGAATTCGCCGCGAAACTTGGCTCCCGCAATCAGCGCACCCATGTCGAGGCTGAGCACACGGCGATCGCGCAGATTCTCCGGCACCTCGTGATTGACGATGCGCTGGGCAAGGCCTTCGACAATCGCAGTCTTGCCGACGCCGGGCTCACCGATCAACACGGGATTGTTCTTGGTACGACGCTGCAGCACCTGGATGGTGCGGCGGATTTCCTCGTCGCGGCCGACGACAGGATCGAGCTTGCCGCTCTCGGCCCGCGCGGTCAGGTCTATGCAGTATTTTTCCAGCGCCTGGCGCTGTTCCTCAGCCCCTTCCGACTGCACGCGCTCGCCGCCACGCATCTTGTCGATGGCCGCCTCGAGCGTGGCCTTGCTTGCGCCGGCCGCCTTGAGCGCACTACCCAGTTCACTACGATCATCCAGTGCCGCAAGCACAAACAACTCGCTGGCGATGAACTGGTCGCCGCGCTGCCGCGCCAGCTTGTCGCTGAGATTCAACAGCCGATTGAGATCACTGGAAACATTGACCTGACCTTCCTCACCCTTGACCTGCGGCAGCCGTGCCAGCGCCTCGGCCACGCGCTGGCGCAGCAGCGGCACATTGACCTGTGCCTGGCCCAACAAAGGCAGTGTGGAACCGCCCGGCTGATCCAGCAAAGCCGCCATCAGATGCAGCGGTTCGAGCATATTGTGGTCGCGCATCACCGCAAGGCTTTGCGCATCGGCCAGCGCCTGCTGCAGGCGCGAAGTGAACTTGTCCAGACGCATGGATCACCCAGATCGAGGAGAGGGCCGGCAAACCCGGCGATAGCGCTTGAATAGGGCCATCGCGCGGTGATTCAAGCACCGTCACCGCACCGAACTACCCGACCGGGCAGGCCATACCCACAGGCATGTGCTTCTCCCCGGGAGCGGGGCGAGCAACACGCCCCACATGGACCAGGCAACAGCGATTTAGAACGTATAGTCGAAGCGGGCGTAGTAGAAGCCACCATTAACGCCGAACGGACAGGTCTCCCAGCAGTAGGTAAAACCGAATTGCGGCAAAGGCAGTGCTTCTTCCCGGTTCCACTTGGTCGGATAGGTGTCCAGCAGATTGTCCGCACCCAAGGTCAGCTTGGCCCGCGGCGTAAACGCATAACCTATGCTCGTATCCAGCAGCCAGCGCGCCCCCCAGAGCTGCACGAACCCAGGAGTGAAACCCTGGCCCTTTACCGAACCGTAGTAATTGGTCCGCAGCGTGGTGGACCAAGGACCATGTTCCCAGGTAGCCGACAATAGGCCACGGCTGCGCGGCTGACCTCGCTCGATCAGGGTGACTTGCGCATCGTCAAACAGCCGCTCGCCCGGCAAGATGGTTGAATCCGAGTGGCGGCGCGTCACCTTGGTGTGATTCAGGCTCAACGAGGCCAACACGTCGAACTGGTCACCGTTGCTCAGCTGCCAGCCATGCCGGGCGGCGATGTCCAGGCCGCGCGTGCGGGTGTCGATGGCGTTGGTAAAAAACTGAATTTGCCGGGCTCCCAGTGGATCAAGAATCGCGCGAATCGGGCACCCCGCATAGTTTGCCCCGCAGTACGGACGGTCTTCCGCGGCTATTGTGGAGGAAAACACTATCCGGTCATCAATGTTGATCTGATACAGATCCAGCGTCAGCGAGGTATCGGCATTCGGTGCCAGCACTAGCCCAACGCTACCGCTGACCGACTTCTCCTCGTCCAAGGGCTGCAGCCCCAGGGATCGAGTGACTGTGCTGTCGTGCCGCGGCGTCAGGGTATCGGCGAGCACCCCGCCGCCAAGGTTGGTCGACAACTGCGAATAGGACTGCTGCTGCACGCCCGGCGCCCGAAACCCGGTAGATACAGTGCCACGCAGGGATGCCACCGGATCGAATGTATAGCGCAGCGACAACTTGCCCACCACTGAGTCGCCCACATCAGAATAGCGCTCATGGCGCAAGGCCGCACCAAGATGTAACCGATCAGTCGTCTGTTGTCCCAGGTCCAGATAGGCCGCGAAATTGTCGCGGGAACGCTCGATAGCCGTCGCCGGCGAGAAGCCAGGAAACCCCTGCGTGCCAGCAAGCGCCCGGTTGCCGACCTGATCCAGAATCTCGACAGCTGGATCGTTGGTCCGTCCATAACTATACGACACCGGATCACCGGCTTCGATGCGATAGTTCTCGTGCCGGTACTCGAACCCCGTGCCCACGAATACCGGCGGACTGCCCCAATCTATCCGCCCGGAGAAATCGAGATTGAGGGCATCTTGCCGCAGCGCCAACGTACCGGTATCGGCTTCGCGAGGCGACTCTGCATAAATACTGCCGTCCGGCTTCGGCTCGAAGTACCAGCTGACGTTCACCGTATTGCTTTCATGGAAGTCGAACGTGTTGCGTCCATGGCTATAGGAAAGATCCCAGTTCCAGGTGTCACTGAGGAGCGCCCGATAACCAAGAACCGCCGACAGGTCGTCGACGCGGGTTTCTAACGTTGGCAGAAAGCCCCTTGGATAGTAGGCCCGGACGGTTCGAGTATCAGCTTCGGGACGGAAGAATCCGGAAGAATTGCCAACACGTCTGGACACGCCGCCGAAGCCATAAAGTTCTCCGTTCGCAAGCGCAAATGCTGTGTTGGCCCACAGATAGCGATCACTCGCGTCTGCATCGCCGATGCGTTGCGTCACCCGCGGCGGCCTGACACGACGCTCATCGACACCAGCCCGATTCGTTTCAAAGCGGTTGCGGTATTCGGCCGTCAGACTCAAAAAGCCGCCTGTACCGATCTGCCAGCCCGTGTTGACGGAGCCATGGTGCACATCTCCATCACCCCGATAGGTCTCGCCCGCCTCGACGCTAGTTTGCGTACGACCGTACTCGTCTTTGAGCAGAACGTTAATAACGCCGGCGATAGCGTCTGAGCCGTACTGTGCGGCGGCGCCGCCGCGCAGGACCTCGATATGGTCTATAGCGCTTATCGGTATAGCGTTGATGTCAGTACCCGCGGAACCACGACCCACCGTTTGCTGGATATTGACTAGAGCCTGCTGATGGCGTCGCTTGCCATTGATCAATACCAGAACCTGGTCAGGCCCCAGGCCCGACAGCGTAGCCGGGCGAATAATATCGGTACCGTCGCTAACAAACGTTCTGGAAAAATTGAACGAGGGCACCAGATTCTGCAGCACCTGGCCCAACTCGCGCTGTCCACTACGCTGGATATCCTCGAATTCGATCCTAATAACGGGCACTGGCGAATCGGTAACAGTATGCGTTCCTCCACGAAACCCCGTGACTACAACGGCCTGCAAGTTGCTCGTTTCGTCGTTCCGCCCTTGGTCGGCACTTTGCGCCTCCAGCAACTGCGGCATAGCGAGGCAGGCAAGCGCCCCCCCTTTCCGGAACCTGCGGAACATTGCTGCAACAGATCGATTCGTCGTTCGCACTTTGCCCCCTCGCCTGGCTGAAAACAGTCGTTGACAGACACGTGCCTCTTGTACTTTTTACAAATGCTAGAAACAAAAGCAAACGAAAATTGGTAGATTACCACTAAATTCGTTGAGATCACAACGGATTTCCAAATTTTTCAGATCGAGCATCCTTCGTTGTCAGTGCTGGGAAACGGAATGGAATATGCATCGAGCAAAGGTGGCCATTTCAAAGGGTGTCTAACGACTGGTCTTCCGTGCCGACAAGCGGCTCCGAAGACAATATATCTACATCGCCAGAAACCACACTCGATTCATTCCCCAGCACTATTTCTTATCTCTCCGAAGGCTTTAGATGATCCACGGTCACCGCCTTGGTATGCAATTCGTAGAGAGAAAGCAGCTTTTTTGCCTCAACTATCGTGCCGCTGACGAAACCCCGCTGAACAGATAAGAGATAACTGCCGCAATTCCATGGTGAAAGACCGATGCGAAGATGATTTGCAGTAGTCAGTACATTAGGGATGGTCTAAACAAGTACCTAATGCAACGCTTCTGTGCCAAGCCACATATTCCCACAACATCAACATATGCATGCTTTGCAAGCGTTTTCACATTTCACTTAATAAGCTAAAAAAATGAAAAAAATCACTCAATCGCATGTTTATTATCGTGCGACAGCAGGGCCGCGCTGCGCGGTAATCATCCACAACTGGTCCGGATTGACCCACCCTCCTGCCTCGACACATAGGTCCGTATGGATAAACGACCAACTTGAATTCGGTTCCGGGTTGCTCAGACACCTTTGTGACTCATAATTCTTTAACTGCACCGCCCCCGTCGACGTTGGCAATATGTACCAGTATGTGAAGGTACTTCCGCAATTTGCGGTAGTGTGGATAAAGCTATTCGAATCCGAAGCGATGCAAAATAGTCTATTGGTGTCCCACGTTTGGAACCAGACGGTCTGATGTTGATTATGTCCAGGATCGGCATACACGATGCGAAAATTCATGGCCGACCCGTGATTGCGATACTCATAAGGGTTGAACAAATATAGCTCTCCATTATGAACGTCACCGTAGTTCGTTATGGCATGCCCGTCTCGCATGTTGACGATCGTCACGTATGAGACGACAGGCTCAAGCAGAGGCTCATCAAGAGGTCCTGCTTGTGCCAATGCTAGCGTCGGTGAAAGTGCCGAAATTAAGCAAAAAATGTGTAATCTCATAGTGGACTCCGTTTTAAATTTAACAGATCGCAATTCATTCCGAAGACACCTTCGCATCGCTTTATCCGGGGCGGGCTGCGTGTCACCGGGGCGCGTCGCCAGCTTGCCATTACATCGCTGTAGCGAAACCACGCGGCGGTGAAATCGTCCACAGCTGGTCGGCATTCACCGAACCACCTGGCCCGACGCAGGTCACCAAACTCGGGTACGAATTACTTGCATCGGGGCTTTGATTGCTCATACACAACCCCGTCTCCTGATTCATCAACTGCACTGCCCCTGTACTCGTCGGCAAGAAAATCCACATATTCGAAGGATGTTTAGTGCAGCCTGAGTCGATGATCCATTTGGATTCATACTGAGTAACGCAAGCGCCGTCCGGCGAATACACTAATTGGACACCATCCGCATGATCAAAGAGCACGTAATTCTGGCGAACCCCGTTTTCTTGCCTGAACTCGTACGGATCATATAGTTTTAGGTAGTTCCCGCTGTCGTTGGCTACCCTCGTTAGGGCGTGCCCATCTCTTAAATTGACGATCGTGTTGTATTTTGACTGCCCGTATTCGTGAGCCCAAGGATTCCCCCAGGGGTTCTGCGCCAACGCCAGTGTCGGAAGCAGCGAGGCGCTCATAAAAACAGCGCGAACTTTCATAGCGTGATTCCTTTAGGTGATTAACTCATGAGTTCGAAGTTTAGAGAACAACCTACATACGGAAGCACCTTGCCTTCCAGGGTGACGCGTCGCCACCTTCTCTGCAAGTTATTAACTTTTGTGTAATAGAGTACTATTATCGAAAGTAAAAAATCGTGAGTTTTCTTCTGTTACCTAAGCGGTTTGAAGGCGACAGGCCTGTGGTCGGAGGCGAGTTGACCAACCAACTGGACTGCGTAATGCATGGCCGCGAACATACTCGTCGCTAGAATGGCTGGCACATTCCGATCGATACCAACAACCGCGTAGTCGAGATTTCCGCCACTTATCTGAGTAGACATTCCCTGTGACACCGTCCTAACATGTGTTGAGATACCGAGGCTGTTCATCGCACTATTCAGACTTGCCGGTTCTCGGTTGAAGTCGCCCATGATCATCACTTCGCATCCATGCATATGTAGCGCCGTGCAGCGATCTGAGCTGTTTTCCATGATATTCCGGACAATGTGCGGAGCATCCCAGCCTTGGCGAGCTGAGGCATGGATAGAGAAGTAAAAGTCACTGCCGAACCTTACACCTAGAAGCGGCCGTGCCGAGACGTAAAGTCCATGGGGGCGCCAGAGAATGACCTCGTTAGGCAAATGCCTAGTTACTATGGCGACATTGACCCTGTTTGCCCCACTGTCATTGTGAGCAAAGAAGATATAGCGAATGTCGGGTCTAGATCGGGTCCCGAGATTCCATTCCAAATAATTCACGGGAACCGGCAAGGAACTCGGGTTGTGTAGCGGACGCACATTGTTGGAAATTAAAGTAGCTGACGCCGGCGGCATTCCTGCCTCCTGAATCGCCATTATGTCAACGCCCGAAAGAAGAACAGCCCTTACGTTGACATTCCATTTGGCTTCTTTGTTCGCTGAAGACCCTTGAAGATTCCATGTCACCGTGCGCTTGTCGCCTATGGTTGCCGTGCTTTCGTGTGGAAGCACACTAGCGATTGCCAGTATTGCCAATCGAAACAACCGGACCATGCCCATCGCCTGCCTCCCCCTATTGATGTAGTTACGAATTATTGTTCCGCTTACGGACGTTGGCCGGACATGACGTGGGGTTAGATAGGACATCCAGCGAGGGAGGTCCCTGCCCGATTGCGGTGTCGTGGCGCCGCCGATTCCATCCATGTCGAAATAGGGTCTTCGGTAGGGCCACGCCTGCTGCGCTGCAAGCCGAAACAGCGGTGCCATTACCAACCTTCCGCTGCTGCGGAGGCAGAGGTCCGATAGCCTGCTTTTATTTCGTAACATGGGCGTTTCCCCTTGATGCTGAGTGTCTGGAGTGGTGTCGCGGCTGCGGCGCAGTACCAGCCTTTCAGCTGAATTAAAGTTCGTCAATTTATTAATGTGGATTTGATTTTATTTTTATGTGCAGCAACCCGAGCAGGCTTGCTCCTGCTTTGCCCTTCGCTGATGATGAAGCGCACCGATACTGTGGCGCGCCGCCACTTCCAGCCGCAGGCGGAAGTCGCGCGGTCAATACCCCTCAAGCGCTACCAATCGAAAGTAGATACTGTCGGTGCTGCCATTGACGCTTGAAGACCATCGGAAGCAGATTGGTGATAGCCTGATGACATCGTTGCTCGTTGTAGGCGGATAGCCAGCGCTGAGTTTCTGCCCTGGCGTCGGTCAGCATGGAGAAAGTGTTCGTATCCAGAACTTCGGCACGATATGTGCCGTTGAACCGCTCGATGTACGCGTTCCGCGCTGGGCAACCCGGTTCGATGAAGTGCCACGTGACGCCGTTGGCCTCGGCCCAAGCCTGCACGACGTCGTTGCTTGAGGTGTTGTCCTAGCAACTCCACCTGAGCATCGTGAGCCGGACTTACCTCCCTGGCCAGTGGGCTGGCGCTAGGTAAGTGCCATTCGCCCTACTGGTAACCGTTGGCAAAGATACCGTCCGGCTTGTAGATCACGGGCTTGCTGCGATTGCTGACCGGACCATCAGGACCATAAACCTGCGCACGTACGACAAGCCCGAACACGTCTTCGTTGGCTGCGGGTTGCCAGCTCGCCGTGCGATTGCCACTCCAGGCGGCGCTGGTCGCCCAACCATGGCCCTGCACCCAATAACGCACAGCCTGTGCTCCACTGCTCACCAGGCTCTCATCGACATTGGTGACGGAAAAGGTGAACGCACCGGTCGCCGGGTTACGTGATACGAGCAGATCGGCCCAGCGTTTCGGCATGAAGGGTTCCTTGGCGATGCTGACCGTATAGGTGCCTTCCGTGGCGGCGGTGACGTTGGTACCGCCCAACCAAAACGGACCGGAATTCACCGGCGCCTGGTGGTAGAAACCCAAGGTGCACACGCCCCGCAGTGGTGTGGTGAACGTGGACCCATACAATGTGCTGGTGCCATGCCAGTAAAGCACGGGCGCCGTTGTACCTGTCCCCGCGGTTGAGCAGTAGAACACGCGCACATGGGAGTTGGTCAGATTCGAAGCGCGAAACATCGCCGTGCGTCCGGCAAACGTACGGCCGGTGATCTTGGCCGGTGCACTGACATAGAACCACTCCGTGCCAGCTGAATTGTCGTACGGCGTTTCACCGCTGATGCCGCTGTACAACGGGTCGCCCTGGATCACGGGTAGCCCGTTGCTGCCGAGCTGCGTGCAATGCGGATTGATCTGGGGATAGGCGACGTTGATACGCGCCCGCGCCGCAGCGGAAACCGGCCACTGCAATGCGTCCAACAGGCACAGCAGATTCCGGTTGGCCGCCGCCGAATAGGCTTCAAACAGCAGATCGATCTTGTCCTGCGTCGTCGCTGGTGGCGCCGCTGCGAGCCTCGCCTTGTAGAAGCTCAGAAAACGTCCGTAAGACGCCGGACCGTAGAGCTGGCGAGCACGATACAGCGGTCCGGCAAGCACGCGGTTTGCGTCCATGCCGCAGGTTTCGTTGATTCCGCAAGCTTGCCAGGTCGCGGCCGCCGCGCTGCGATACGCGTAGAACGTCTGGCTTTCCTGCTGGGCCGCAAACTCAGGAGAACCCAGCTGGGAGGACTCACCCGGGTCCCGCGAATAGTCATAGGTCGTCGCGTGACCCAGCATATACACATAGAAATGCCAGGGATCGGAGTTGGTGCCCAGGTTCACTTTGCTATTGAAGCCGTAGATGTCGAAGTTGTGCCCCATTTCATGGGAAATCACATCGCTCAACGAATCGTTGTTGGTGGACTCCCAGTGATGCGCGTTGCTGCCTAGCGTTTCTTTGTCGATGACCTCGATTCCCTTGGAGCCCACTCCTCCGCAGCCGACTACCGGATAGCCGCCGCAACCGGTCGGATTGACGAACGCGATGGTGTTCAGTCCAGATCCTCCGGGCTCTCCGCCAGCCACTTCCATCGAATAGTGGTAGTTCAAATCGATGGCATCCACGAAACGCCGACGGGCGTCAGCGGTAAAGCTGGGCTCCTCAAACCAACGCTGCGGAATCAGCACACGCATCTTGCCGCCGAGAAATTCTTGCATCACATAAGCGGTTCCATTCCAGGCCGTATAGGCGACTGTCGCGCCGCAGTAGTCAGTACAGACAAACGCAGCGCGCTCGGCCTCGGTCATCACATAGGGTTCTATGCGCGGCGTCAGATCCACACCCGGCTCCGGCACGATGTAGTCCTTTAGCCCTTGGGCCTCGGTCGGCGGCCAGATCAGCGTGGCAGGCCCGACCGCCTGCGGTCGCGCGACGCTGACAAGGAAAACGAACGCCGCCCCAACCAGGATCTGAACCAGAACGTGGGAACTTGCTCGCTGCTGCGACATAGCTGACCACCCCTCCTGGTGAACCGATGCCCCCGGAAACACAGGTATGCCGTGATGACTCGTCCTAAAAGACGGAGTCACTGCTTACCTGCTGACCTCGGAAATCCGGGCACACGGAGTAAGGCCTGAATACGTGTCCGTATTGAGGGCTGCATGTTCAGGTGCAGATGCTCATAGCCCCGCCAAATGCCTGCACGTCAGGCGCTTGGAGCAAGGGTGTTCCAAGGGTCAAAACCAGATTCTGGCTCGCTCAACAGTTCTCGAATTCCCCGCCGCTGATGCTGCATCTCCGCTTCAGCTGTGTCCAGCAAACAATCAGCACGGCGATAAAACGAATGGCGCAATGTGACAGACTTCGCGTTTTCTGAGCGCCGATTTTCAGCTCTCTCTCTGATAGAGATCTGAAATTGCGATCTGACATGCAACATCCTGGGAACTGCTGACCGGCAGGGCTGTGCGGCTGGGAGTGAAGCTGGCGGCGTTAGTTATACTCAGCCGCATGAGTTTCCGGCACTACTGGTACATCGTGGCCGAATCCCGCGAGCTGGGCCGCGACCAGGTGCTGGCGCGGCAAGTGCTCGATCAGCGATTGGCCTGCTTCCGTGATGCCCAGGGTCATGCTGTGGTGCTGCGCGATCGTTGCCTGCACCGCAATGCGCCGTTGAGTGGCGGAAGTGTGCGTAACGGCCAGTTGGCGTGTCCCTATCACGGCTGGACCTATGACGGTCAAGGCCGCGTCATCGCCATTCCGGCGCTGGGGCCTGAACTGACGCAGCGGCATTGCCTGCCGCCTTACACCAGCCTGGAACAGGACGGATTTGTCTATGTGCAGCTTGCACAGGAGGCGCCGGCACATATACGTCCGTTCACCATGCCGCACTTTGGTGAACCCGGCTGGATGACGCTGCGGCTGCAGAACCGCTTCCGCGCAGATCTGGCCGACTGCGTCGAGAACTTCATCGACATTCCGCATACGGCCTTCGTACACAGCCGCATCTTTCGCTCGTCCGCCGGCGAGAAGATCAGCGCGCGCGTGCGGCGCTGCGATGGTCAGGTACATATCGTCTATTCCAACGAACGCAACAACCTGGGCAGCTACCGCTGGTTCCTCAATCCGCGCGGGCTGGCAGTCAGCCATACCGACAGTTTTCACGCACCCAACGTGACCTCGGTGGAGTACCGCATCGGCAGCAAGGTGTTCCTGATTACCTCCCAGGCCGTACCGGTGGCCGAATCGGAAACCCTGGTCTATACCGACCTGACCTATCGCTTCGGTCTGTTCAATCGTATCGCCGCACCATTCGTACGCCGCTACGGCCAGCGCATCATCGATCAGGATCTGGACATACTCGCGGCCCAGGCTGAGACCATACGCCGTGACGGCCGTGAATTCCGCGATACGCCGGCCGATCACATCCACCGCCTCGTCGATTCGCTACGCGAAGCCATCGCCCGCGGCGAAGATCCGCGCACGCTGCCGGAGCAAGTGCGCGAGATCGAGTTCTACGTATGACCTGGCGCGCCCGCCTGTTCGCGCTGTTTCCTACGGCATGGCTGCTGCTGGTGCTGGGTTGCGCGGTCTGGCTGATGCTGGCGCACAATCCCTGGGCCCTGTTCGCCATCGTGTTTGTCGCCTACCTGTTGCCACCACTGTGCTTTCGTCTGCACCAGCGTCTATGGCCGCTGCGCGAAGGCCGTTCTTATCTCGATGCGCCGGGCTATTCGCCCTGGTGGGGCAGCCATCAGTTCCAGGTCATGTATAACGCGTTTCCGCTGCTGGAGAGCGCCTTGCGGCTGGTGCCGGGCTGCTACAGCGCCTGGTTGCGTCTTTGGGGCAGCCGCGTCGGCCGCGGCGTCTACTGGACGCCACGCGTGGAGATCGCCGACCGCAGCCTGCTCGACATTGGCGACGGCGTGGTGTTTGGCCATCTAACCGCCTGTTATGCCCACCTGATCAAGCCTCATCGCGGTCGGCTGGTACTGTATCTGCGGCGCATCCATATCGGCAGCGGTGCTTTTCTGAGCGCCGGCTCACGCCTTGGTCCGGGCGTGCGCATCGCGCCGGGTACGGTATTGCCGCTGCTCAGCGATATCGGCGTAGGCCGGCGCCTGGGCAGCGAGTCGTGAGCTACTGGGGCCTGTTTGCGGCACCGTTGCTGCGCAGCCTGTCGGCGCCACGGGCGCGGCGTTTCCAGCGTGCGCTGGATGATGCCCAAGGCGCGCAGGCTGCGACACTGCGGCGACTGGTGCACGCCGCTGCGACCACCGAGCGCGGTCGCGCCCTGGGCCTGGACGGCAGTGAGGATTTTGATCAGTTCTGCGATAAAGTACCTTTAACCACTTATATAGAAATACTCGGCACCATTGAACGCCAGCGGCGCGACCCGACCACCGCGCTACTGACACCGGGACCTGTGCAGACCTACGAACGCACCTCCGGCAGCGGCGGCGCAGTCAAGATGATTCCGTACAACGCCGCCCTGCTGGCGAGTTTTCGCAGCCTGTTCGCGATCTGGGCGCATGATCTGCTGAGCCACACGTTGCGGCCACGCTCCGGCCGCGTATTCGTCAGCGTGTCGCCAGCCTTCGGCGCTGCAGGCGGGTTCGCCGACGACCGCGATTACCTCGGCCCGCTGCAGCGCCTGCTGCTGCAGCGCTTCGTCGTGACGCCGCCGCGCGGCTGTGCCGATCTCGCCGCGTTCCGGCGCGAGCTGGCCGTCGCGCTGCTTGAGCGGCCCGATCTGGAATTGATATCGGTGTGGAATCCCAGCTATCTGCTGGTGCTGATGGACGAGATAGAACGGCGCGAGCCAGCCCTGCTAACGCGCCTGCCGGCCTGGTCGCGGCGAGTGCTGGAAAGAGAGGCCCAGCCCTGGCCGATGTTATGGCCGCAGTTGCAGCTGGTGTCGTGCTGGACTGCCGCAGCGGCAGCGCTGCCGGCACAGGAACTCGCGCGGCGGTTGCCGCAGGCGCGGATACAGGGCAAGGGTCTGCTCACCACCGAAGCCCCGATCAGCCTGCCGCTGCGGGACGCGGGCGGCTGCGTGCCGCTGCTGGACGAGGTCGTATTGGAGTTCGAGACAAACGACGGTCGTTGCCTACGCCTGCACGAACTCGATCCGGGGGCCAGCTATGCGCTGATCGTGACTCAGGCCAGCGGCCTGCTGCGCTACCGCCTGGGCGACCGCGTGCGAGTGAGCGGCCGCTATCGCGATACACCGCTGCTGGACTTTATCGGCCGCGCCGACGCCGTCTCTGACCTCGTCGGCGAGAAGCTCGACGAGGCGCTGGCCGTTGCGGCCTTGTCGGAAATTGCCTCCGACGCAGGCCACTGCCTGCTGCTGCCGGTACAGCCCGCGCAAGGACTGCCACATTACCTGTGTCTGGCAGAACGCATCGAAACGGCGCTGGCCACGCGTGTGGACGCCGCTCTGCAACGCGGTCTGCGTTATGCCGAAGCGCGCGCGCTGGGCCAGCTGGCCCCAGTCGAAGCCGTCGCCATACATGGACTACGCGAACGCGTGCAGACCTACTGGCTGAATGCGGGCCTGCGCTGGGGTGATATCAAGGACCGCGCACTGATCAGCGACCTCGCCCAGGCGCAGCGGCTGCTGGCCGCACTGGATCAGCGCAGCGAACGATAGATCTGTGCTGCCTCCTGCGGCGTAGCCGGCACGAAGGCCTGGCGTTGCGCAAGCGCCTCGACCAGGTTTTCCATGCCGGGCTGGCTCATCAGACGGCGCAGGCGGGCGAGTTTGTCGGCACTGGGCCGCTGCGTTTCCAGTGTATCGAACAGGTTGGTCAGCGCACCGCTTTCGACTCCGCCCAGGGCGACATCGAGCGCAGCCACCACACGCTGCGGGCCGCTGCGCATCATCTGCAGAAAAGTATACGAAGCGTCGAACAGGAAATTATTGTCAGCCTTGCTCAGGCGGCGGCAGTCGAATACGGCCAGCCCCGCCGCGTGATGCAAGGCCTCGTCCTCGGCCATGCGACGCAAGGTGGCCGCCAGCACCGTGTCGCAGCAAGCCGCGGCGAGTCCGGCATAGTGAACGACGCCGAAACCTTCCAGCACGACCTGCAGCAGATAGGCCAGCGGCTGTGGTGCCGCCGTGCGCACGCAGTGGTCGAGGAAATCGTTGAACGGGTCGGACGCCGGCAGCTGTGGCAACCACGGTTGTAGCCAGGCGTAGTGAGCAGCTTCGTCGGCGCCGATCAGGCTGTACAGCGCGCGCTGCGGTGCGTCCTCGCTGGCCAGTACCATACGTGCGCAGAATTCCATGCCACCGCGCTCGATCAGCCAGGATTCGCGCAGCAGGCCCTGGGCGCAGCGATCGAGCACCTCGCGCTGCAGATCCGCACCCGCCTGTGCGTACAGCGGTACGGCGTCGAGGCCGAATTGCGCGGGCGGCCACAGCGGTGTGTTTCCGTCAGGCGTACCGGGCAGCACGCGCCGGCGTAGCAGACGGGCGCCGGCAGCCTGCAGACCGTCGTTGTACTCGCTCATGATGGGGTGCCGCGGTCGCCGCCGGCACGCGGGTCCGGCCTCGTCAGCATGCGCCGCATCTGCGACTGCAGCAGGCGCTGGGCCCAGGACTCGGGCAGCAGCGCCTTGAGCCAGCGCAGCGCGATCGCATCGCCGCCTACGCGCGTGCGCAGCGGCATGCGCTTGCGGGCGAGCAGGTGCATCACCGCGTCGACGACGGCAGCTTCGCTCTTGCCTGGTTGCGCCAGACGGCGCGCGAGCAGCGCACGAAAGCCTTGCAGCAGCTGCTGCTCGGCTGCATGCAGCTGATGCAGGTTTTCGCCCCAGCGCTGGTTGGCGCCAAACCGCGTGCGATGGCCGCCGGGCTCCACCAGTGCGATTTGCACACCCTGAGGCGGCAGCTCATGCGCCAGCGCTTCGGCCCAACCCTCCAGCGCGAACTTGCTCGCACAGTAGAACGAGTTGAACGGCAGCCCGGTCTCACCGGCCATCGACGACAGCACCACGATACGCCCCCCGCTGCGGCGCAGCGCCGGCAACAGCGCCTGGGTGAGCTGGGCCGGGCCGAGGAAATTCACCTGCAACTGGTGCTGCATCTGCGCCAGCGAATAGCTGGAGAACGGCCCCACCAGACCGTAGCCGGCGTTGTCTACCAGTGCGTCGAGGCGGTCGATGCGCCCGGCCAGTTGTGTGATCACGGCACTGTCAGCCAGATCCAGCGGCAGGAACTCCACACCCACGGGCACATCTGGCGGCTGTGAGGTGTCGCGCAGGGTCGCCAGCACCTGCCAGCCTTCTGCCGCCAGGCGGCGCGCCAGCGCCAGACCTATGCCCGAGGAGCAGCCAGTGATCAGTACCCGGCGCGTCATCGATCCGCTCCGGCCACCGGATGCAAATGCCGGGTTGCGGCCGTGTCGGTCGCGCCGTCCTGCCAGTCGGCGCGCGGCTGCTGTTCAAAATGCCGTATGAAGGCAAGCACGGCGCGGTCGGCGGCGATGGGCGTGCGCAGGTCAAAACGTATGGTCTGGAACACGCGGGTGTCTCCCCGGGCGAAATAGGCGCCGACGGCAGCAGTCAGGGCGAGTACGACACGATCGAACAACGCGCCGAAAAGGCCGCTGCGCCGCCGCGTCAGCGCGACGGTGCAGCCCTGGGTCTCGCCCGCATCGCCGCGGCGCAGCGCAAACAGGATGTGGCAATGCAGGAAGTCCGGCCCCAGCGTGACGAAGCCGGTGCTGCCGTACCAGTAACTCAGGTTATAGGTCAGCGCGTTGCGGTAGCAGCGCCCGATCAGGCGCCACCAGACATTCCGCGCCGGCACCTTTCCGACATTGTGGAATTCAATATTCGAAGTACCGCGCGGCAGCGGTTGCATCTGCAGCACCTCGCCCGGCAGGTTATGCACGCTGTGGAAATGCTGCTCGTCGATGGCGTTGATCAGCACCACGTTCGGATGGCAGTTCTTGCGGAAACGGCTGACCCGCCAGCTGCGGCATTCCATTCCGGCCAGCTCGGGCACCTCGGGCACACCGTGCGCCGCTTCTGCACCCGTCCACAGCCAGACCAGGCCGTAACGCTCGGCCGTCGGCCAGCACCGGACCCTGGCCTTAGCCGGCGGCGTGCCGGGCTGGCACGGAATCTCGTCGCAGCGGCCGTCCGCGGCATAACGCCAGTGATGAAAGAAGCAGCGCAGGTGATTGCCTTCGACCCGGCCTTCGGCCAGGTGTGCGCCCATATGCGCGCAGTAGGCATCCAGCGCGACGACGGCGCCGTCCTCGCCGCGGTAGACGGCCAGATCGCGGCCCAGCAGGCGCAGCGCCTTGACCTGGCCGCGGCGCAGCTCGGCCGATGCACACAGCCAGTACCAGCCCTGGGCCAGGTCACGGGGATGATTGAACAGGGCATCGCTCACGCCCGGACGACCCGCGTCGAGCTGTCGGCGCCGCGCAGCTCGCGTTGTGCGGCGGTAAATACACGGCGGGCCAACGGGCGCAAGTTGTCCGCCGCGATACGGCACAGGCAGACCAGCTCCTCGCCACGGGCATAGCCGGGATTGCGTTCGAGAAAATACGCGACCTCGGGCAGATGAGCGTGAATCGCCGGTACAGCGGCAAGGTCGGCGCGCAGGTGCCCCAGCGAGACACCGAAGCTCACCACCCCGCGGGCCGCGTCATAGGCACTGCCGAACCGGTCGCGGGCGAGGAAATCCATGAGCCGCTGCTGTTCCGGCGACATCACCTGGCCAGGCGCGGGCGCATAGTCGATGCTGAATGCCGACAGATAGCGGTAAGTGCGATGGCCCTTGGAGATCAGCAGCCAGTACAGCGGCTCTTCGGACTGCGCCTGGGTCTGCGCGGCATAACGAATAAAGCCAAAGGCCAGCGCCTGCTGGCCCCAGCTGGCCTCGTCGACGACGGTATCGCCGGAAAACAGCACCCGTAGCGGCTGGCCCTCGAATTCCCGCCGGTAGCAAGCCAGCGTGGAAAAACCGCGCAGCATGCCGGCGGCATCGCGCACTTCGATCACTTGCTGCTTGTCGTCCAGGTCGGCGCAAAAACGAGCGAGATCGGCCGCATCGAAATGGCGCCGGTACAACGTGAACATTTCCTCGCGCTGAACGGCGGCAAGTTGCTCACGGGCAACCAGGCGGGCGTGGAACGGGCTGGCGGCTTCAGTCATAGCGGAACAGACGCGGTGTCAGCATCCAGACGAACACACCCAGCAGCAGGCCGGCTAGCGTATCCCATACCACATGTTGTTTCGTCGTTAAGGTCGAGGCAGCGATGAACGCCGGCCACAGCGCGGCCGTGACTTTCCAGCCGCGCCGCCACAATGCCATGCCGGCCAGCAAGGCCAGTGCCGCGTGCAGCGAGGGGAAGCAATTGCCGTCGACATCGCTGGCGAACAGCAGTGCCCAGGCATGGCTGGTAATTCCTTGCTGCGGTAGCAACGGACGCTCCAGCTGCGTGGGAAAGAGCAGGAATACCGCAGCGGCGAGTACGGTCGCCAGCAGTGCAGCGTAGTAGAGCCGGCTACGGTCCACATCGCTACGCGCATTGAACAGCGCCAGCGGCAGCAGCAGGAATTGCGACAGATAGAGCCAGATCGTCCAGGGCAGCAGTGGAATCGCCAGGTCGAAGGCGCCGCGCTGCAAAGCCAGCGGCGTGCCCAGGCGCAACTGGTAACTGCCGAGATAGATCAGGCAGAACAGAACGTAACCCAGCAGCAGGGCACGACCGACGTAGCCCGAAGCGATGCGTGGTGCATGCATCAGCCCTGCTCCGCAAGAAATCGCGCATAGACTGCGCGCACACGTTGTACCTCGCCACCATAGCGGCCGCACAGCACGCTCACAAACAGCCGGTTGAGGCAGCGCGAGGCGCGCCAGGAAAACACCAGGTCGCGCATGTCCACATGCGAGCGTTCGTAGAACAGGTGTCCACATAACCCGGTCAGCTGCGACAGCGGAATGCCGAGCAGCAACCAGGCATTCCAGGTCAGCAGCGCCGCCAGGGCAGAGCCGTGCATCAGCACTACGCCGACGCAGTGCAGGACGATATTGGCGCGATGCTGGTGCTTGTAGACAAATATGTCCCAGTAGTCCTGGAACGGATGCTCGAAGGTGTCGTCATCCAGGCGGTTGCGCTGGCGCTGCAGCAGGGCGGTGCGGTCGGCCACTACGCGATGCGGTGTCAGCACCTGACCCTGCGGCTGCGATCCGAGTTCAGGCAGCGGTTCGCCGTTGCGCACCACTTCCTGGCCGCGGATATAGACGCTGGCCACGGCGGCCTGATCGTCGCGGCGCACCAGACGCCGCGCGCCGCTTAGCTGGGTGTCGTCGATCTCGGCCACACGGCTGGGGGTGTGCAGCGCCTCGGGCCGCAGCAGCACGATATCGGCGCGGGCGCCGCAACGCAGACGGCCGGCGTCAAGATTGAACCAACGCGCGGGCTCGCCGGTGACGCGGGCTATGGCTTTCTCGGGCGGCATAAAGCCACTGCGGACAGCCTCGCGCAACAGGTTCAGCGCGCTGTCGAAATAGGCCAGATGGCGCGAGTGCGCGCCGGCATCGGAAAAGCCCGGCAGGATATGTGGATGCGCCAGCAGCCGGCGCAGCACCGCGGGGCGCTCGTTGGCGCTGCAGGCGCGCCAGCGCAGCGCGGTGTCGTGGCGGGCCAGCAGATCCATAACGCAGTCCGTTGCGTCCTGGCCACGCGCCTGGGCGATCGCGGCGATGCTCTGGCCGACCTGTTCTGGTTCGGGTGAGGCCAGCACCGCCATGCGCGCAGGATCACGGTGGAAGGTGCGCAGGCCACGGCGCAGCCAATCGGCACGGAAGCGGCGGCGAAAGCCGGGGTCGGCCCAGAGCGTGCGGCGTGCGTCGGCATCGGCAGCGCTGTTGAGTTCCACGCCGCTGGGAAACTCCTCGAAGAACGGCGTCAGCGGGCCATCCGCATCGATAATGAAGGCCTCACCCAGAGTCTGGAAGCGCAGGTTGCCGGCCAGCAGACGGTTGATCACCCAGGCTGCGAACGGAAACGCCCGCCACAGGCCCGGGTGGTCGCTCATGTCCATGGCCGAAAGCACCGTCAGGCGCAGCGCCGGCCGGAACAGACCGATACCCAGGCCGAGCAGGAACAGGAACGAACCGGGCCGCTGCGGATTCGGCGTGGCCTGGAACACCGCATCGCGGTCGCGGCAGAGTTCGGCCAGCATGCGGTACTCGCGCCGGTCGGCATAGTGCGACGGCACCGAGCGCCCGGCATAGGCGCCGCTGACCTTGTGCCAGTGCACCATGTCGATCGAGATACCGCAGCAGCCTGCGTCCAGCGCCGCCGTGGCCAGTCCGCGCATGGCAGCGAGCTCCTGCAGGCTGGCCGGCTCGCGCAATGCACGCTCCAGTCCCATCACGGCAACCCGCAGTGCGCTGTGGCCAAGCAGCGGCGCCACATGGGGCCCCAGCTCAAGCCCACGCAGATGGGCGATATAGTCCGCCGGCGTCTGCCAGGACACGGCCTGGGCCAACCAACGCCGCACCAGGGCCGGCGGCAGACTTTCCACGCGCAGGAAGACATCGGCCAGATCCTCGGCGCGGCCAGCCGTGAGCGAGAGGCTGCAATTGCCCATGACAATGCTGGTGACGCCGTGACGCACCGACTCGGCAAGCCCCGGCGCGATCTCGACCTCGACGTCATAGTGGGTATGAATGTCGACGAAACCGGGCAGCAGCCATAGCCCCGATACATCGCGCGTCACACGCGCCGGCCCATCCAGTTCCGGCGCGATCGCAGCGATACGTCCATCACTGATCGCCACGTCGCAACCCTGCCCGGGCGCGCCGCTGCCGTCGAAGAAAGTGCCGCCGCGCAGCAGCAGGTCGTACATCGGCAGCGCCGGCTGTGTGGCTCAGCGGCGCCGGCGCAACAGCCCCGTCAGCAGCAGCCCCAGCACCAGACCGGCAACGCCAGCCAGCGCGGCCGTGCGCGTGACGATGCCGGCGGCGGCGTCAAGCATGGGATTGTCGAAGGCATTTGCTGAAAAATGAACATTTACAAGCTTCCATACTTCACCGTCCTTGGCCACGGTGGCGCTCCAGCGCGTCTTCATGCTGCGCTTCTCTCCTTCCTTGAACACGCTGTTCTTGCGGAAGGTGAAGGTATCGTCCGAGGTGCCGTAGACCACGCCCGTGTTCTCGCCCAGGAACAGGGTCAGCTCGTCCGCAACGGGTTTGCTCTCCACCGCGATCAGCGGTGCATTGGGGCCGTCGAACAGGCCGTTCCAGTAGGTGCGGAACGCGTCGATACCGACCAGCTTGGTGTTGTCGACTGCAATCACGGTAAAGCCGGCATGCAGCCGCGGGGCGAGCAGATCGAACTTGCGCGTGTTCACCGCTTCGGTAGCGGTACGCATCAGCGCGCGCAGCGCCTCGTGGTCGGCCTCACGTGGATCCGGCGCGGTCTGCGCGACGGCCAGTCCACCCACAAACATGCACACCGCCAGCACCAACCACGCCGCCATCCGTTTCATGCCAGGCACCTCGCTACGGGTTGGCGCGAGCATAGCTGTGGAACCCGCCTTTCTCCATCGCCGCGGTTTGCGCCGCCGCGCGCGCCGCCGCTATGCTGCGCCGGCCCCGCGCGGCGGTGGCAGAGCGAGGCTTCCGACTCCATGCACCAGGGCTGGTACCTGCCGTTATTCGCCTTTGTGCTGCTGGCGGCGCTGGACCGCCGCCACAAGCCGGACGGAGCAGGTTATTCGCGCGCCGACCGTTGGCTCAACCTGGCCGGCCTGGCTGTGCAAGGTGTGCTGGTACCACTGGCCGGCTATGCCATTGCCACTAGCCTGCTGAAGCCGAAGCTGCCGCAGCTCGCCGGCGTATTGCCGCTGGGCTGGTTCGGTGCCTTGCTGCTGAACCTGATCATTGTCGATTTCTGCTACTACTGGCAGCACCGCCTGTTCCACCGCGTGCCCTTTCTCTGGGCGCTGCACCGCTGCCACCATGCCTCGCCCACGCTCGATGTCTGGGCCACCTCGCGCAATTCGCTGGCGGTGAATTTCCTGTTCGTCTATCTGCTGCTCAATCCGCTACTGGGTTTTCTTTGTGATTCACCCGATGGCTTCTTCGTCGGTGCTGGCCTGACCGCCGCGCTGGACCTGTGGCGCCATTCGCGCGTAGCCGCGCCACCTGCGCTGGGCACCGTACTGGTCACGCCCTGGCTGCACCACCTGCACCACAGCCCTGGCGGTACCAACGCCAATTTCGGCGCCAACTTCATACTCTGGGACCGCTGCTTCGGCACAGCCCGGCAGGCGCAGGCTTTTCCCGACCGCTACGGCGTGAGTGCACCTGGCGCTTGGCGCCAGTTCCTGTTTCCCTGGTAAGTCTCCCTGGTACTCCCATGCATCGCGGCCTGACCCAACGCCAGACACTCAGCCTGCTCGACGACGCAGCTACGGTGCGCAAGCTCGAATTCAACCTGCGCCGCAACACCGAGCTGGACCACACCGATGCGATCGATGCAGCCGCGCGCGATTTCGTCTACGCCGATTGTCGCGATGTGTACTGGAACCCCGAGGACTATTCGCTACTCTGGGGTACGCCGCTGTGGGAGCAGGCCACACCAGCCCAGCGCGTGGTGCTGAACCAGCTGTACTGGGTGGCCTACTACGCGCAGATCGTCTCGGCGGAAATCGCGACGATCTTTCTCAATCAGGTCTCTGCCGCCGGGCTCTATGCGCTGGAAGACTTCCGCCTGGTCTGCGACAACCTGGATCTGGAATCACGCCAGGAACGTGCGCATATCAACGCGTTCAAGACCCTAGGCGAAGCGGTCGAATACGAGTTGTTCGGCGAGCGCCTGTTTACCTATCCCATGCGCAGCCTGTTCGACCACACCATGATCTATGCCGATACCACGGCGGCGCGCAATTTCTGGCGCCGCCTGCAGATACGCGGCTTTATGCTGATAGCCTCGGGCAACGCCTTTCTCGCCAGTCAATACCTGCTGATCCGTGGCCTGCGCACACTCAACGGCAAGCTGGTGCAGCACCAGCTGTCGCGTCACTACCTTGATCTCGACGAGGCGGCCAGGGCGACAGCACCGATTCCCTCGCGCATCAACTACTACCACTTCATGGACGAGTCCTTTCATTTCAACACCTCGCGCGTGGTCGGGCTGGAAGTGCCGCGCTCCATCGCGCCACCCAGCCGCTTCGAGCGCTGGGTAGTCGACCGTGCCGTGCGCGGCTGCCAGGACGACCATGCCAATGCCTCCGTCGTCGTCAATGGCATCTTCTGGTACGACCCCGCCGCGCTGCCGACGATCTACAAGCTGTTCCGCTCGAAAGTCTTCGGCATGGATCGCGGTGAAGCCCTGGCCATGCTCGATGCCTGCTTCGGCCGCGAATCCGAAGGCCTGCACGCGGCGCTGCGCACACAGGCGACCGCGGCTGATTCCTATGCAGCCTTCGTCGAGCCCGTGAACTGGCTGGCTGCTGACAATCGCGACATGCGCCATATGAAACGCAACAGCGCGGCACGTTACCTCGCCAACAACCGCACCGCGCTGCAGCGCTTCCGCCCCGCATGAGCACAGTCCGCATCGAATTTCCCGGCACGCGTTTCGAGGCACAGGAAGTTCCCCTGCGCGCCTGCCTGCCGCTGCATCTCACGGTGCAGAACTCGCCGCTGCTGTTCGGCTGCCGCAGCGGACTCTGCGGCACCTGTCTGATCGAAGTCGAATCCGCTGCCGACGCCGCTGAACCGCCCCGCGCTGACGAGCGTGAAGCGCTGGAACTGTATGCGCCCGGCAACCCCAGGGCGCGGCTGGCCTGCCAGCTCGTGCCGCTGGGGGCGATGAAGGTACGCAAGATCGCCAGCGCCTGACCCCTGCCCGGCCAACCCGGGCCTGGACCAGAAGCGGGGCGAGAGATCCACCCCGCACGGATCAGATAACGACGGCTCAGAACGTATAGTCGAAACGTGCGTAATAGAAGCCACCGTTGACGCCGAATGGGCAGGTTTCCCAGCAGTAGCTGAAACCGAATTGCGGCAAGGGCCAAGCCTCTTTCCGGTTCCATTGGGTCGGATAGGTGTCCAGCAGATTGTCCGCGCCCAACGTCAGCTTGGCCTGCGGCGTAAACGCGTAACTTATGCTCGTATCCAGCAGCCAGCGTGCGCCCCAGAGCTGCACGAATCCGGGGGTAAATCCCTGGCCCTGTACCGAACCGAAATAATTGCTCCGCAGCGTAGTGGACCAAGGGCCATGTTCCCAGATAGCCGACAGCAGGCCACGGCTGCGCGGCTGGCCCCGCTCGATCAGGGTGACTTGCGCATCGTCGAACAGCCGCTCGCCCGGCAAGATGGTTGAAACCGAGTGGCGGCGCGTTACTTTTGTGTGATTCAGGCTCAACGAGGCCAACACGTCGAACTGGTCGCCATTGCCCAGCTGCCAGCCATGGCGGGCAGCGATATCCAGGCCGCGCGTACGGGTGTCGATGGCATTCGTAAAAAACTGCACTTGTCGCGCCCCTAGTGGATCGAGGATCGCGCGAATCGGGCAACCCGCGTAGTTCGCCCCGCACTGCGGAGGCCTTTCTGCCTCTATCATTGAGGAAAAGACAATCCGATTCTCAATGTCGATCTGATAGAGATCCAGCGTCAGCGAAGTATCGGCGTTCGGCGCCAGCACTAGTCCAACGCTAGCATTGACTGACTTCTCCTCGTCCAAAGGCCGTAGCCCCAGAGCCCTGGCGACCGGGCTGTCATGCCGCGGCGTGAGGGTTTCAGCAAGCCCCCCGCCCCCGCCGAGATTGGTCGATAGCTGAGAGTAAGACTGTTGCTGCACACCCGGTGCGCGAAAACCTGTAGACAGCGTGCCACGCAGAGAAACAGCTGGACTGAACGCAAAACGCTGGGACAGCTTGCCGACTACCGAACTGCCCACATCGGAATAGTGTTCGTAACGCAAGGCTGCACCGAGATGCAGCCGATCGGTCGTCTGTTGTCCCAGATCCAGATAAGCCGCCAGATTGCGCCGTGAACGGTCTATCGCCGAAGCCGGCGAGAAACCGGGAAAGCCCTGTGTGCCCGCTGCAGCAGGATTACCACTTTGATCCGTAATCTGGATATCCCTGTTGTCTGTCCGTCCATACGTATATGAAACCGGATCACCAGCCTCTATGCGATAGTTCTCGTTCCGGTACTCAAACCCAGTACCGGCAAACACTGGCCGATTGCCCCAGTCTATTCGCCCGCTGAAGTCAAGGTTGAGCGCATCCTGGCGCAGCGCAAGCTTACCGGTATCAGCCTCCCGCGGTGACTCCGCATAAATACTGCCGTCAGGCTTGCGCTCGTAGTACCAGCTGACGTTCGCCGTATTGCTTTCGTGGAAGCCGAGTTCGTTGCGCCCATAGCTGTAGGATAGATCCCAACGCCAGTTGTCACCTATTGGCATCCGATAACCCAGAACCGCCGACAGGTCCTCGACGCGGGTTTCTATCGTTGGCAAAAACCCGTCTGGGTAATAGGCCGGAACGGTTCTACCATCGTACCCGGCGCGAAAAAAGCCAGACGAGTTGCCATTGCGCCGGGAAGCACCACCAAAGCCATAAAGCTCGCCGTCTGCGAGTGCAAATGCGCTGTTGACCCAGAGATAGCGGTCACTTGCATCCGCGTCACCTATACGCTGCGTCACCCGCGGCGGAGAGACACGAATCTCATCGGCAGCCGCTCGGTTTGTCTCAAAACGGTTGCGGTACTCCGCCGTCAGATTCAAAAAGCCACCTGCACCCATCTGCCAGCCAGAGTTGACTGAACCATGGTGTACATCACCGTCGCCCTGATAGGTCTCGCCGGCTTCGACACTGGTCTGCGTGCGGCCGTAGTCCTCCTTGAGCAGCACATTGATAACGCCAGCGACCGCATCTGACCCGTACTGCGCCGCAGCACCATCGCGCAGGATTTCGATATGGTCTATGGCGCTGACCGGAATTGCGTTGATATCGAAACCCGCGGAGCCGCGGCCCACAGTCTGCTGGATGTTGACCAGGGCCTGCTGATGACGACGCTTGCCGTTGACTAGAACCAGCACCTGGTCAGGGCCGAGACCAGCCAGCGTGGCCGGCCGAACAATATCGGTACCATCTGAAACGAACGTGCGCGAGAAATTGAATGACGGTGCCAGACTCTGCAAAACCTGGCCTAGTTCTCGCTGGCCAGTTCGTTCAATGTCCTTGAATTCGATTCGGACAACCGGTGAGGGAGAATCAGTGACCGAATGCACCTTTGCACGGAGCCCTGTAACTGCTATTGCCTGCAACCGGGATGTTTCCTCGCCATGCTTCTTCTCCGGGCTTTGCTTCTTGTCCGAATTCTGCGCGGCAAACACATGAGTCTGTGCGAGGCAGGCGAGTACCGCACACACATGCGCGAGACTTGCCGCGGATAACTGCCGCCAGCCGCTCCAACTTTTGCGCATAGAACTACCTCTCGCTTATTCGAGTCAGCATGCTTGAGCTAACCAGATTTCAAAACAAGGATGGATTTACATTCTATGAAGTCGCTAGAAATTGGTTCTAACTATTTTATGAATTAACTCAACGCTGGGGTAATCTGCCGGGACAATACCAAGATAGGGCCTCCTACCTGCCTCAAGTTCCCACGCCACTATTTCCCCAAAGTAGGTGTTCATACCGTCAAATGTAGGATTTTGGTACGTAAATAATTTTCCACTCGCGAACGTGAACGGATACCCGCCTCCACTGCCATTGAGCGCGTTTACGCCGATTCTTTGAGTGCGAACAATTCGTCCGTCATAGCGCGGAGAATTTTCTCTGTCATAGGCGTTGTATTTGAAGTAGTAGTAAATGTCTCTTCTCTTTGAGTCAATCGAAGCAGACGTAACGTACATCTGGTAACTGTCCTGCACTTCCATGTCGTCGCTCCAGGCATAGGTCCCTCCCGGCCACCAATACCCCAGTTGGAACTGGCCGAGCCCTTTGCCGCGCAGAAGAACCACCCTCCCCCTAACATCTCCCATCACTGGCAAGTATCCAGAATCGCCAACTGTTGGCCATCGAGGCGAACCAACGGCAGAGAACCAGCCCTTCCACCTATCAAATTTCTTCAAAAACTCCCTTAAATATCCACTATTATACCAAATGTCATCGTACATGTGATCCCCGTCCTTACAAGCGACGGGGTCTTTCGTGTACTCATCCTGGATTTTCATGAATACAGTTTCCCTCGGATGACTTGCGAGGAACCTTGTAACTGTATTCATCACGTCGTCAAAGTACACCCCGAGCCAGACTAAGTCATGATGGACCGGAAAAGAATCTTTCTGGCAACGGAGTCGTATGTCCAAATATCTCACACCGCTCTGCAGTTGCGTTTCCAAGGACATACTTTGTGTCGCGACATTTGGCCCACCTATGTTTATTGCCATGGTGTCGTGAGTCCCAGGTATCGAGATCCGAGATAGCTGCCTGTTGTCAGGCAAGTACGACATCCAATTGGCAAGAAATTCGGCTACGTCACTTGCCATACCTCCGCCGTCACTCGCAAAACTGTAGTACTGAGCCTTACCATGCTGCACTACAAACAGAAGCAACACAGCCATAATCCATTTATTGACCATCACGACTTTGCATCGAACCTTGTTCGTTTTCATGTCGCTTCCAATAGTCGTTAGTTGGAGTAACAAACAGTAGATTTTTCTTGCCTTTATTACATACACAAAGTAGACATTGATCCCGCCATGAGGACTGACAATTCAGCCCATCGCATGAACCCGCATCACAACGCACTAGCTCAGCTCAATGCGACCTAGCCAGTTGGAAAGCCCGTTACCGCAGCGACACGGCCAAGATGGTCTTCTCCACAACGGAGCACCGATGCCCTGGACCATCCTGCTGATAGGCGCGTACGGCCTGTTTGGCGCACGCATCACAGCGCGGCTTGCACGCGAGACGGGTTGGCGGTTGCTGTTGGCCGGGCGGGATGTGGCAAAAGCCGAGGTTCTGGCCGATCACTGCCGTGCCGACGCGCGCTCTGTCGCGGAACTGGTCCCACTGGCCCTCGACGCGCAAAGCACCGGTTTGGCCACCCTGCTCGCACGCGAACGGCCTCAGCTCGTGATCCATTGCGCCGGACCATTCCAGCGCCAGGGCTATGCGGTCGCACAGCAATGCCTGGAGGCCGGCGCGCACTATCTCGACCTCGCCGACGGCCGCGACTATGTCAACGGGTTCGCGGCGGCGCTGGATGCAACAGCCCGCGAAAGCCGGCTGCTGGCCGTGACCGGAGCGAGCACGGTGCCCGGCCTGTCTGCCGCGGTGATCGACCACTATCGCGGCCAGTTCGGGCAACTGGATGGCATCGATATCGGCATCAGTCCCGGCAACCGCACCGAGCGTGGGCTGGCGACCGTCGCCGCCATTCTGTCCTACGTTGGCCGTCGGCTACCGTGGCGCGAACACGGCAGCGAAGTTGCCGTGCATGGCTGGCAGCAACTGCAGCGCCACCGCTATCCGCCACCGGTTGGTTCGCGTTGGCTGGCTGCCTGCGACGTACCGGATCTTGCGCTGTTCGCGCAACGCTACGGGCCGCTTGAGCATTTGCGTTTTCGCGCCGGTCTCGAACTGCGGCGACTACATTTCGGGCTCTGGCTGCTGTCCTGGCTGGTACGCGGCGGCATGGTGGGGGATCTTGCACGTCATGCCGCCATCCTCAAGCGTGCCAGCGAATGGTTTACACATGCCGGCAGTGATGCGGGCGCCATGCATGTGACGCTGAGTGGGACCGATGCCAGCGGTTGCCACCGCCAGCTCACCTGGGAAATCGTCGCGCGCGACGGCGATGGGCCGGAGATCCCAGCGACAGCAGCCGTGGTTATCGCGCGCAAGCTGGCCTACGGTGAACTGCAGGCAAGCGGCGCGGCAGCCTGTGTTGATTTGTTCACATTAAGCGAATTTACCGAATCGCTTGACGGCTTCGCGATCGATACGCGGTTTCGCCTCAGTCCATAAAATGCACCCTGACCGATCTGTCGGTCACGGGGCAAGCGGTGTGCCGACCGGACCAGCGATAACGATAGCGCGCAACGAGCCGGCTGACAGACTGAGTCACACAACGGCGGCGGCATCACACAGCAGGCACCGAACAGGCGCCGGGCACCGCCAAAAGCGACGATGCGCGGGATCGCATCGCTGCTGCGACAGCCAAGCCTCCGCTCTATCCATAGCATTGCCGACGCGGAAATCAGTCCCCGCCGTCTGCTCCACTGTCTCCGCCATCGCCGCGACTGCACTCGCTCCCTCGATCGCAGTCCTCGGATGTGGAGTCGATATCCGTATCCGTCTCTTCGGGTTCTGAATCCGTGCACACCCAGTCCGTCCTGACGTCGAGCCAGCCGCTGTAGTGCACCAGTTCCCCGGCGAGCGGCAATGCAGCCGTCACGTCGAAACAGTAGCGGCCGCCGTCCTCGTACTCGCAGGCCTTGACGGCGCGGAACCAGGACACCGGCAACGGGAAGCCGAGCACGCTGACGCGCTCCACCGTCCAGGTCAATGCGCTGCCGGCAACCCCTAGGCGAAAATGAAACGTGACCAGCCCGAGCCGTTCACAGAGCAAGCCATCACGCCACCACATGGCCGAGCGCATGCGGTGGCCGTTGAAGTTGCGTGTCCAGCGTTCGCGCTTGGCGGCCGCGACAATTTCTACCGATAGTGGCGCATCGTTCATCGCCGGCGGCATGCCGGTAACCAATGCGCAGAAGCGGGCGAGCCAGTTGCGGCCACGCGTGATCGTCACACCGCCGCGGTAGGTCTGAGCACCACCGCACAGATGCAGCGCCTGCACGGTCTGTGGCAGGCGCAGCAGCGATCGCCCCAGCAGCCGCGGAAAGATCAGCTGCGAACGGCGCGCCTGACTCGCGAGCGCACGTCCCGCCGCCTCAGCAGTACGGGCCGCCTGGTGCGCCGACTCTATCCAGATCAGGCTCGCAAAGCGGCCGCTAGGATGTGCACGCCGATGCGAGTAAAAGCGCGGGTCCGTGAACGTGTCGAAGCTGCCGCCGAAGATCTGTACCACCCCAGCTGCCGCCAGCCGCTGGCGCGCCAGCGCATAAAGATCGCAGAGCCAGTGACCCGGCCGCGTTGCAGCAAAGGCCTCGACCGACCTCGCGTTGTGGGCGATGAACGCCGCGCGCACGTCCTCGCCGACTTCGTAGCTGGTGGCACCGATCGCTGGCCCCAGCCAGACGCGGATACGCGCCGGCGCGGCGCTAAACTGCCGCAGCGCCGCCTCGATCACACCTGCGGCAAGGCCGCGCCAGCCCGCATGCACGGCAGCAACTTCGCAACCGTCGTCGCTGGTCAGTAGCAGCGGCAGGCAGTCGGCCGTCTGCACCACGCAGACCAGGCCTGGCCGGTTGCAATACACCGCGTCGGCAACGGGATCGGCCTGATGATCGCGCGCCGGATCGCCAGGTTCCTGCAGCGAATGCACCTCGATACCGTGCACCTGCCGCAACCATTGCGGCTCGCTGGGCAGGTTCAGCTGCCGACGTATCAGTTTGCGATTGGTCGCGACATTGGCCGGCGTATCACCACAGCGCGAGCCCAGATTGCAGGCGTCGAACGGCGATGGCGAAACCCCGCGCATGACCCGCGTCGTCACTGCCGCCCGCACGCCGGGCGGCAGCGGGAAATCTGGGATCAGCACCCCCAGGGCCGCCAGTTCCCGGGTCATGGCTCAGCGCCGCGACCGCGCATTATCGGCCTCACCGTTGACCTTCGTGTCACCGCGCAGGGCCAGCACGAGATCAGCCAGATCCTGCGGGCGTTCAGCTTCGACCGAGATCGTCCTGCCCCCGGCCGGATGCGCGAATTCCAGCTTTTCCGCATGCAGCGCCTGGCGCTTGAATGCGCGCAGCACCTCGGTCAGTTCCGGCGTTGCGGCCTTGGGCAGGCGCAGACCACCGCCATAAAGTGTGTCGCCGACCAGCGGATGGCGGATATGCGCCATATGCACGCGGATCTGGTGCGTGCGGCCGGTTTCGAGATTGCATTGCACCAGCGTATGGGCGCGGAAGCGCTCGCGCACGCGGTAATGGGTTACAGCAGGCCGGCCGGCGGGTTCGTCGACGATAGCCTGCTTTACGCGATCCTTGGGATGCCGCCCTATCGGCGCATCGACCGAGCCGCCGGAAATCATCGGCCCCATGACCAGTGCCTCGTACTGCCGGTGCATGGCACGTTCCGACAGTTGTTCGACCAGTGCGGTATGCGCGCGCAGGCTGCGCGCGACGACCATCAGGCCCGAGGTGTCCTTGTCCAGCCGGTGCACGATGCCGGCCCGCGGGATCTCGACCAGCTTCTCATCGAAATGCAGCAACGCGTTCTGCAAGGTACCTGCCGGATTGCCGGCGCCGGGATGCACCACGAGACCGACCGGCTTGTTGATGACCAGGACGTCGGCATCCTCGTAACGGATATCCAGCGCTATGGCCTCGGGCGCCAGCGGAACCTCCTGCGAGGCGATGGCCTTGACGCTGACAGTTTCGCCCCCCTTGACGATCTGCCGCGGCGGCGCAGTGGCGCCGTCGAGCAGCGCATCGCCGGACTTGATCCAGGCGGTCAGGCGCGAACGCGAATAATCGGGAAACAGTTCGGCCAGTACCTGGTCGAAACGGCGCCCGGCCTGATCCAGCGGGATCTGCAGGGTCTGCGGTGCTACGGAGTCATTCATGCGGGATTTGGCCAGGCCGGGGCGGGGCGCGGATCTTTGGGCTATGATCGCGGCCCGCATTTTCGCAGAGCGTGGCCGTCCCATGCGAGTTTTCCCGCTGATCCGACTGGTTTTTCTTGCGGCGTTACTGAGCGTGAGCGCCTGCTCGCGCGACGGCAAGAAGGGTGATCCGGTTGAAACCCTGCCGGTTGATCAGGTCTATGACCTCGGCAAGGAGGCCCTGCAAAGGGGCAATCTCGACCGCGCCGCCAAGACTTACGAGCGCCTCATCGCCCGCTTCCCGTTCGGCCCCTACACGGAACAGGCCCAGCTGGAACTGGCCTACGCGCAGTACAAGGATCGCAAAGAGGAAGAGGCCTACTCGGCGATCAACCGCTTCATCAAGACCTACCCCACGCACAAGCACATCGACTACGCCTATTACCTGCGCGGGCTGATCAACTTCGGCCGCTCCGACGGCCTGCTCGAACGCTATGTCAGCCGCGACGAGACCAAGCGCGACCAGGCCTACGCGCTGCAGTCGTTCGAGGATTTCTCCGAACTCGTCAAACGCTACCCGGACAGCCGCTACGCCAGCGAAGCGCGCCAGCGCATGATTTATCTGCGCAACAACATGGCACAGGCGGAAATCGGGGTGGCCCTGTTCTATCTGCGCCAGAAGGCCTATGTCGCCGCCGCCAACCGCGCCGAAAAAGTCGTTGAAACCTATCAGCGCACGCCACAGGCCGGCGACGCGCTGGCGATCATGACCGAAGCGTACGCGCGGCTGGGCCAGGAAAAACTCAGTGCCGACGCGCGCCGGGTACTGGAGCTGAACTATCCGGATCATCTCTACCTGCAGGGCAAGTACCCGCCCAAGCGCCACGCCTGGAAGCGTCTGATCCCGTTCACGGATCGTGGCTGATTGCTGAGCCTCGTGCTGGCCGCCGCAAGCGCGTCCGGCACGCATCACTATCATCGTGTGCCTATCCCAGCGGGGCAGGTCATGAGTCGAATCTCGTTGCTGCTTGAACAGGCCCGCGCTGGCGACGACGTCGCGCGGCAACAGGCAGCCAGCCTGTTGCAGGACGACCTCAAACGGCTGGCGCGCTGCGCCACGACGTCGGGGCTGCCGGCGACGCTGGACCCGAGCACCGTCGCACAATGCTGCTACCAGCGCATTGCCGACGGTGAGTTCGGCGAAGTCCAGGGGCGCGCGCATTTTCTCGCCCTGGCCGGCCGCGCGATGCGTCAGCGCCTGATCGACCACGCGCGCGAGCACTCTGCCGCCGCTCCAGCGAACGGCGAGGCAGTCGCCGAGCGCGAAGCGCAGCAACTGCTGGAACTGGATGTGGTGCTCAGCGAATTCGGCCGCGAGGACGAACGCATCGTGCAAGTCATCGACTGCCGCGTATTCGGCGGCCTGACCGAGGTCGAGACTGCCGAGGCGCTGCGCCTGCCGCTGCGCACGGTGCGGCACTGCTGGGCCCGGGCCAAAGAGCGCCTGCGCAATCCACTGCTGGCCTGATCGGCCGGCTGTAGCCCCAGCGCGAGCCAGCCCACCCCCCACGAGCCAGCCAGACAGTAACTCCGGCGCGATGCGCCGCCATGCCCGGTCAGCCGGATATGGCTACGGCAATGCATGCCGGACCGCTATGCTTGCAAGTCTTCTTGCCCGGAACCGGCCATGCCCAATGCCAACCTGATCCTGCTTGCCGACATCGGCGGCACCAATCTGCGCTTCGCCCTGTGCGAGTCGGCCGACGTGCCGCTGCGCGCGGACAGCATCCGGCGCTACCGCGCCGTGGACCATACAAGTCTGGCCCAGGCCGCGGCGCGCTACCTGGCCGAAGTCGGCGCGCAGCCTGTATCTGCCGTGTTCGCAATCGCCGGCCGCGTCGACGGGGGCCAGGTAAAGATCACAAACCTGCCTTGGAGCGTGTCATCAGCCGAGGTCGCGGCAGCGCTGGGCCTGGACTCGGTGCGGCTGGTGAACGATTTTGCGGCGCAAAGCCGCTGCCTGCCGCTGCTGCCAGCCGGCGATCTCGAAACCCTGGGGGACCCGCTGCCGCCTGCACTCGACGGACAGCGTGATCGCTGTGTTGCCGTAATCGGACCGGGCACCGGTCTGGGCGTCGGCGCCCTGCTGCAGCGCGCAGGACGCAGCATCGTGCTGGAAACCGAAGGCGGTCATTTGAGCTTTGCGCCGGGTAGCGAGGAGGAAATCGAAATTCTCAAGCACCTCACCCGCAAGTTTGGGCGCGTGTCGAACGAGCGCCTGATCTGCGGCTCGGGCCTGGTAAACCTCTATGCGGCGATCTGCGAACTAGCCGCCGAGCCACTACGCGCAGTGACGCCGGAACAGGTCATGCAGAGCGCAACCGACGGCGACGACGCGCAGGCCGTTCGCGCGGCCGGTCTGTTCGCCGAAATCCTGGGCGCCATCGCGGGCGACCTCGTGCTCGCCTACGGCGCCTGGGACGGCGTATTCCTCGGCGGTGGCCTGCTCGAACCACTGCTGCCCACCTTGCGCCGCGGCGGCTTCCGCAACCGCTTCGACGCCAAAGGGCGTTTCGCACCAACGATGGCACAGATCCCGACTATTGCCGTGCGGCACCCGAATCCGGGACTGCTAGGTGCCGCCGGCATAGCACTTGATGCGCATGCCGCGGTCCGCTGAACCCGGGCCGAGGTTGGCAGACGACCCGTCGACGTCGCATGCGTCATTTGGCCAATAATATTCAAAAGAAAATTTGTAATAAGTTACCCCGATTCGACGCCAACCCCGACGTGGCACGCGTCGATTCCTTGTCACGCATGGTGATGTCGCCAATGCAGTGACCACGGAACACTCCGACAAGGTGCTCGCCAAGATTCCCATACTGCGCCAGATCTATAACAGCGGCGATCCTGCCCGCCCAACCAACAACGCCTACCGGGCGAAGGCCCAAGACATCGGGCGGTGGATGCAGGCAATGAAAGACGCCATCCACCGCGGTGACGACCCCGATGCAGTGCGCGCCAAACACCCTGCCGATCTCGACGGCATCGCGTTCCACACCCAATCCAACGGCTATCTGAAGATCGTCACGGCCCCCGGCACCGTCGGCGACGCCTACCGTCTGACCGAGAAACACCTCGAATTGATCTGCGACGGCATCAGCGCGGTGCAATCCGACGACACGCGCTAAACAATACCGAGCGCCAGCGACACCTGCAGGAACTAAATGCGTCAGTCATGCGCGGCACCGGGTGTGATTGACGAAGGAAAAGAACTGACTCAAGCGCAGGGGGCGCGGCATACAGGCGCCTGCGAACGGTGTGTGCGCCGACGTACAGAGCTGCGACGACATCGGGCGCAAGCTGCAACACATGTCGATAGCGCCGCGCTGAATGCTCGGCGGAACATGAAATTCACCGACACGCCTAATATCAGCGACAACATCGCCCAAGTTGGCAAAGCACTCCCAACAAGAACGTTCGATGCGCTGTCGCCGTTATGGCTTGAGACTTGCCGCTTGTACAGTCCTAAACGGCACGCACGGGCTACATCTCTTCGTCGTGGCCGGCCTGGTGCATCGCAAGCACAACCATGTCTCTGGCTTTGATTACTGCGGCAAACGGCGCCGGCCCCGACCCGCAACGCTCGCCGAAATTTAGCAAACAATGGAGAACTACGTGAAAAATATTATACGAACATTGACCCTAGCTAGCAGTATCGTGCTGGCCATCAGCGGAATCGCTACCGCCACAGCAGCTGATCAAAAACCCGGCGGAACAGTCAGCGAACAAGTCGCCGACGCGCGTCGCGAGACGCAAATTCTGACCGGCTTCGCCATGAATCCGCACCTGCGCGGCTTAGAACTCGCTGTGACCGTCGATGGCAACAAGGCCGTCCTTGACGGAAACGTGGAAGACAACTTCGCCAAGGATCTCGCGGAACAGATCGCGACCGGTGCGGACGGAGTCAAGCATGTCGACAACCGCATTCTTGTCGACGCCAATTACGTGCGACCAAAGTACGCGAGCAGCGAACGCAGTTTCAGCGAAAAAGCCGGCGATGCCACTATCAGTGCCTCGATAAAATCCAAACTGCTGTGGAACTCGCACACAGACGGTCTCGACATCCATGTCAACACCCACAATGGAAAAGTGACATTGACCGGTAGCGCGGGCAGCGGTGAAGAAAAGAGCTTGGCTGGGCGTATCGCTATGGACACCGAAGGCGTCCTTAGTATCAATAATGAGATTGCACTGATAGACAAGTCCGCAAAGGCCAAGGCTGGGATGCCCGATGCACAGGCCGGCAAACCAGTCAGCGACTCCTGGATTACTTCCAAGGTGAAATCGTCGCTGTTGTTCACCCGTGGAGTGGACAGTTTCGACATCACGGTTACAACACGCGAAGGTGTTGTGTCACTTAGCGGTGTAGTCAACAGCACAGCCGAGCGCGAGCTGGCTATACGCGTCACGCAAGACGTCCGCGGAGTGAAGAAAGTGGACGTCATCGGTCTCAAGGTCGGCTGATCGGGCCGGCTCTACCCCCTGACCTGCGGGTCATACCGGAGTACTGAAATGAATCAGGACATTATCAAAGGCAAGTGGGCCCAACTACGCGGCAAGCTCAAAGAGAAGTGGAGCAAACTCACGGATGACGACGTGAGCCAAGCCGAAGGTCACCGCGATTATCTCGTGGGAAAACTGCAGGAACGCTATGGCATCGCCAAGGAGAAGGCCGAGGTGCAAGTCAAGGAATTCGAGCGCGCTCTGCGCTAGATGCGGCGCGGTGCGCCGGGCCGGCGCGCGAACCGCGGCGGCCCATTCCTGCACTGCTCAACACTCGTTACTTTGCACCTTCATTGCACGCGTCACCGCGAACTGAGGAAAGAAGCATGAACACGAAAGAAGTCAAGGCAAAGATCCACGATCACGCGGATCACATCGAGAGCGGAGTTGCCGCGGCGGCAGCTAGCCTCGGCAATGGCGCTGAAGCCATCGGCGAAAAAGCGCAACAGATAAACGATGCACTGCATGAATTCGGCACGCGCCTGTTCGACAGCACCAAGGCGCTCACCGACGAAGCCGTTAAGCAAGCACGCCAGCGCCCGTTGGTCGTGTTTGGTGCCGCATTCATCGCGGGCCTGATCGTAGCCCGCGCACTGCATCGATAGGTCTCAGTACTATGAGCGTCACGTCCGACCCTGCAGCTTCGGCTGGTAGTGACGCTACCGCTATGCCACTCACGCAGACGGCCCAGCTGGCGACAGCAGTTGCGGGTTTCGCACATGCCTGGGCCGGCTTGCTGGATCAAGAGCTGGCTCTCGCGCAACGCAGTTTGCGCTGGTTCTTGATTGCAGCGATTGCAGTGCCCGTCGTCGCATTTAGCGTCTGGCTAAACCTTAGCGCTATAGTCGTCGCAGCAGCTTACGTCTATTCCGACAGCTGGCCCCTGTCATTGCTGATGGGCGCTGGCGTGCAGAGTCTGGCACTCGCGATGCTGCTACACCTACTGCGCCGCTGGACGCGCGACCTCACCCTGCCGCATAGCCGTGCCGCGCTGCTGCATGCCGTGGAACGCATGACATGAGTGATCCGACGCTACGAGAACGTGTGCATCGTGCTCGCGTCGACGCCGAGCACGCCGACCGTCAGCTCATCAATTGCTGGCAGTCTTGGCACAAACGCTTCGATCGCCATCGACTGGCCTTTCTCATCGGTGGCGGATTGCTCGGCGGTCTTACGTTGGCAATGGTGTCACCAAAGCACGTATCCCGCGTGCGTGCGTTCTTGTTCGGTGGCAAGGCATCGCTGGTACGGTCACCGATCATTGCGTCGTTGCTGGCGATGTTGTGGACTGCGCTGCTGGATACATCGAGCAATACGGACTGTCACGCAGAAGGCGCTCGTCCTTCATCGTCGGGCGACGAACGATGAACACGGCACCCGAGTCTGAGGAACTCAGGCCGAACGCGGAACACCCAACACGCAACTGCTTGCTCGCCGGAACCCTAGCGCTGTTAATGCTGTACACCTGCGCCGCGGCAGCCGTCGTGCTCGTACCTGTGCTGCTGGCTGCGCTGCTTGGTTTGTTGCTTGCCCCAGCCGTGTGGCTGCTCGGTCGTTGGCATCTGCCGCGTACGCTGGCTGCGAGCTTATACTGCTATGCGCCCTCACGCTCACCAGTTCGCTATTGGTCAGTCTGGCCGGGCAAGCCGAGGAATGGCTTGGCCATATGCCTTAAGCGATTGATCGTATCGAGCTCACTCTACGCGATCTGCGTCGCACCTTGCTGACGGCTACGCACGCCAGCGACCAGGTCGCCCAACTCAAACGCCTGGAAGTAAAAAAGCCAACCGCGTGTAATCTAAGAAAAACCGGCCACATTGCGCAGATGCTGAGCGCGACGCCCGCAATCCTCGCCAGCATGATCGCCACTTTGTTGTCGATCTTCATTTTTCTGCTGCATCGCGACGCGCTGCTGCGCAAGTTCGTCGAGCTGGCGCCCGCACTGCACCTCAAGAAAGACATCGTCACGGCCACGCGTAGCGCGCAACGCGAGCTGTCGATCTACCTGGCCATAATCACCGCGATCAACGTCGTATTCTGCCCGCTCACGGTTTTGGCGCAATGGATGCTCGGCGTGGCCAATCCGCTGCTCTGGGGCAGCATCGTGGCGATTTCTAACTACGCACCTTTCATTGGGCCTACGCTCGCGGTGCTGGTCCTCGTCGTGGTGGGCTTCTCCCAATTCGACACGCTGCTTGCCGCACTCAGCGTGCCCGGCACCGTCCTGGCGCTGCATGTAATTGAGGGACAACTGGCGCCCCCCGTCATCGCCGGCAGCCGGCTGGCACTGGATCCTGTGATGGTATTTCTCTCGCTTCTGCTGTTTGGCTGGCTGTGCGGAGTCGCAGGCTTGTTGCTGGCGATGCCGCTGCTGACCTGCGTCAGGCACGTCGCCGAGCGGGTTCCCGCGTAGAGCATTCTGGCGAGAGTACTGGCAGGTTAGGCCGAGTTGCGTTGTGCGCTCAATGTTCGCTACCGAACAGATCGCTCCGACAGCAGTAGCTACGCTGCACCAATCAGCCTAGCCCGGATTTCTCACACCCCTTCGTATCGGCGGCCTCAGTAGAAGGGGCGTGAGAAATCCGAGCTAAGTGCTTCCTCTGCGCATCATGGCTCAGGCGCGCAGATCTTTTCCCGATCTGCTCGAGAATGGCCAAAGAACACAACGTCAATGAGCATGACACTGAATCTTGCCCCATTGGTTTCGCTGCTCGCTGGAATATCGATCCTGGTCGCTCCCTGGCTGCTGAACTTCATCGTGGCGATCTACCTGATCGTCATCGGGCTGCTGGGACTTTTCGGTGCCGGAACGCTCCACTTGCAGTGACGCCTCATTGGCCGGGCACTGAGGGCGTTTCCGGGGGCGAATCGGGCAGCGCGATGTTTTCTGATCGCATCCGTAACAAACGACATGTTGAGGAGAACGAAATGAGTCTTGGCACAATCCTGCTGATCGTCCTGGTGTTGCTCTTGTTGGGGGCGATCCCAACCTGGCCGCACAGCAAAGCCTGGGGCTATGGCCCCAGCGGAATCTTAGGCATCGTACTGGTAGTCGTAGTCGTGCTGCTGGTAATGGGACGGATGTGAAGTTCCTGCGCGACTTTTCCCGGCACATGTAGACGGCGGAGTCTTGAGCTCGGGCTGTGCGCTCTAGGAAGCCTTCACCAAAGCTGAATCTAGGCTTGTTTCTTCAGAGTTTCTGGCACAAGCACATAGAAGCCTCGTCGCGGCGCACACCTTGCTTCGCGCTCGGGCTGCGCCGGTGAACACTGCTCACGCTCGCAGCAATGCTTGCCGCTAGCTCTGCCTAACGCGATGATTTCATCGATCACTTGTCAAGTGCATTGTCCGTTCCATTTCCGATGCCGAACATACATCACGACGGCTTCGCACTAGATTCGGCACACGCGAAGAACAAGGTTGCGCAGGCGCCCCATGGAGGGATCGACCTCGGAACGAAGATCGTATGTGCCGACCGTAGCAACACGGCAAACCTCTGCGTTGGTTCCGACAGTCAGGACTGATCATATGCCCACACAGGAACAGACACGACATATGGCTGGAGCGCGACCTAACTCGCCGGCCCGAGACATTGTCAACCCGCGGCAAAACCATCTTCTGCGCGCACTGCCGGTAGAGGAATGGGAGCGCGTGCTTCCGCAGCTCGAACTGGTGCCGATGCCACTGGGCCAAGTGCTGTACGAGTCAGGAAGTAAATTGCGCCATGTATACTTTCCCACAACATCCATTGTCTCTCTACTGTATGTGATGAAGGACGGGGCGTCGGCCGAAATCGCCATAGTCGGAAACGAAGGCATGGTGGGGGTCGCGCTGTTCATGGGTGGCGAGACAACAACCAACCGCGCTGTCGTGCAGAGTGCGGGGCACGCCTATCGCCTGAAAGGACAATTCCTGAAGAATGAGTTCGTTCGTGGTACGGCGCTGCAACACCTGCTGTTGCGCTATTCCCAGGCGTTGCTGACGCAGATGGCGCAGACGGCGGTGTGCAACCGCCATCATTCAGTTGGTCAGCAACTGTGCCGCTGGCTGTTGTTGAGCCTGGACCGGCTGCCATCCAACCAGTTGACCATGACGCAAGAGCTGATCGCCAATATGCTCGGCGTGCGCCGCGAGGGCGTGACCGAAGCTGCTGGGCATTTGCAGAGGGAGGGATTGATCAGCTACCACCGCGGCCACATCGAGGTACTGGATCGGCCGCGGCTGGAAGAGCGGGCCTGCGAGTGCTACCGGGTTGTGAGGGACGAATTCGAACGTCTGTTGCCCGGCGATATCGCATCGTGACCGACAGCCGGCAGCATTAACCGATGAGCAGTCGGGTGACGCGGCGCAATAGCGCCCCTCCCTCTCGCACGATGCCCGCTGCTGTCGGCAACCGGTTGCTGGCCGCCTTGCCGGTCAAGGAGCAGCGAAAACTGCTCGCCGCGTGCGACGAGGTCGAACTCCGCGGGGGCAATGTTCTGCACGACGCGGGCAAACCACTGCGCTACGTGTATTTTCCGACGGGCGGCCTGATTGCGCTCGTCACGCCGCTCGATGCATGTGCTGGCCTGGAAATTGCGTTGGTCGGCAGTGAGGGCATGACGGGCGTCTCCACACTGCTGGGGGTATCCGAGTCCAGCGTAACCCATCTTGTGCAAGCTGCAGGCGGCGCGTTACGCATAGGCGCCACATCATTCCAGCATGTACTCGGGTGCAGCACGGCTCTGCGGCAAAGACTCAACCGCTACGCATACGTGAACATGCAGCAGATCGCGCAAGCAGCGGCATGCACGCGATTCCACCTTATCGAGGAGCGCCTGGCGCGTTGGCTGCTGATGGCTCACGACCGCTCGTGCTCCGACGCACTCCATGCTACGCATGAATTTCTCGCTTACATGCTGGGCGTGCGGCGCGTCGGAATTACCAAGGCTGCGGCATCGCTACAGGATCAGTCTCTCATTCGCTACAGCCGCGGCAATATCACTATTCTCGATCACGACGGGTTGGCCGCCCGCGCCTGCGGCTGTTACCTCGCAGCCAGGCAAATGTACGAGCGCATCCTCGGCTAGCGGCGGTGGCGGAAACTCAGTCGCTTCGCGACGGCCACATACGCCAACCAACTTGAATCACCTTGAGCCCAACGCAGCGCGACATGTGCACCTGTGCGCGCGCTAGCGTACCGAGACTAATGTTCGATCAGCCCAATATCGCCCTGTGTTTATGGGTTCCCTAGGTTCCCTAGGACACCCATCGGGTTCCCTAGGAGGGTTCCCTAGGACACCCATAACTTTCACTCCCACTACCCCGCCATTGTTCTACGGCGGGCAATGGGCTTTCCCGCGCGTTTCAACGAGCGAAAATTTTGCTTCGCCCACAGTCGATTCCCGCTTGCGCGCTTCAGGTATCCCAGTCTTCGAACTCACCGAACTTTCCCTAGCGACCTCGCAAATCCAATACCCCGCAGCCAATGCTGGCCAATCTCTTTGGCTGTTTCGATCAGGTCTTGCGCCTCACCAACCACACGCCAGTAGCGCGAACCAATGGCCTTGACCCGCACCGGCCAGCGACTCGTATGTTTCTCTATCTGCTCGACGATTGCCGGTGCTGCCTCGGCGATAGTCCAGCACTTGTCGCCTCGTAGTTGCCTGCCGGTCCATTCCACCAGTGCCAAATAATCGTGCAGTCGGATATCGGGCATGGTCGGCGTGATTGTCGTGACGAGGGGTTGCATCACACAGGCCAGTAGCTGCGGGCGATCAACCGTTTCTTGAATCCGCTCGCTCACGCTGGTGTGCTGTTGCAGCTCAACACAATCCGCAATACCCGCGCGAATTGGGTTTAGGTCCACATAGGCCATCGCTGCGAGCAATGCCTTTTCGTCCTTCACGACCTGCGACTTGAATCGGCCTTCCCAGAAACGTCCCTTGCAGCAGTCTTCCGCATTCGCCCGGCGAGCAATGGGCTCGACCAGACATTTCATCAGCCACGACAAGCTACCCAGACGCTGACGGATCACACACAGGCGCATCGGGTTGTTCACTATCGACTGGCATTTCATCTCGAACGCCGGTGCGGAGGCGTCGTGTGGTGGGAATAGTCTTACCCAGCGCCGAGCGACGTCTTCATCGTTCCAGCGACTTGGGGCGAGTGGATCGACCTCCAGCACCAGATGCAGATGGTTGCTCATCACGGCATAGGCGTGGATCGCCACGGCAAAACACTCGCCGACCAGGACAATCCGGTCCATGATCCACTGCTTGCGGTGCTCGAAGGAAATGCCGGTGTATTTGTCTTCCCCGCACAGCCATGCGCGTCGCACACAGCGTTGCACGCAATGAAATGTGCCGCGTTCATTCGAGGAAACCAGTTGGGAGCGGGGCTGGGCCATGAGCACAGTGTCTCGCTTCCCCTTCGCACGAGCATGCGAAAACATCCCGATCAGGCGTAGGGTAATTCTGAGTTTTGGGTGGCCTCGCTAGATGCAGCCTCGCTAGATGGCCTCGCTAGATGGGTGGCCTCGCCAGATGGGCCAGTTGGCCTCGCCAGATGGCCCACGACCGGCAGCAGCGTTCAACTCAGCCTGTAGATCAGCCGCCCCAGTTCCAGCAGCGAGCGTTGTGCGCTGGTGTCGACCTGGGAAAACTGCACCAGCGAGAACGCCCATTCGCCGCCGACTGTGGCCGGCCGGTGGGCGTTTTTCCAGGCGGCGAGTGCCGCGGCGATTTCGGCAGCCGTGGTCGCGGTCAAGAACTGGTTCGGATACAGGCCTACCGGCAGGTAGGTTGCCAGCGCCTGGTCCGGCTGTGGCGCGGGCACCAGCTGATAGCCGTAGTACAGGCCCATAGTAATGGGCTGACCTATGCGCTGGTCGCCAAACAAGGTGGTAAATGTCGCATTCAGCGCTGCTTCCACGGTATCGCCCAGGGCACTGATATCAATGCCCTGCGGCCAGATATTGAGCGGAGTCACGATAGCGGCTGCATCGACCGTAGCCGAGCGATAGACGAAATCCTCGGTCGTAGCCGCTTCGTCATTGAGATCGCGATTGCGCACCACGGCGAGTGAGGCACGCGCATTCTGCACACTCGCGAGATTGAGGCTGCCCCAGGTCAGGCTGATGCTGGCCCAGGCCGCCGCTGGCACGGGGGGATCGAAGGCGTAACGGCGCACGGCGCCGTCGCCGCTGCCCGTGCCCAGGTCGACCACGTGGCCGGCCGGTGAGCGGTATACGGCAATGGGCCAGAGCCCAGCCGGACCGGGCTGATCCTGTTCGCGGGTCAGCTGCAGGAATTCGATGTGCTGGCCGTCATCGGAATATTCCAGCTGTGCACTGAATCGATAGTCGGCGCGAGCCGGCACTGTGGCAACGGCATCAGGTGATTCGGCCGCGGGAACATCAAGCGGCTGCCAGTAAGCCGCCCAGTCATCCGCGACCGCGGCGATGAGCTCGGCCAGGCTGTTCGCCGCATTGGCCGCGGTGGCTGCATCGCCACTGGCTGGGTCGTCGTAATAGGACAACATGGGCCATAACGAAGCAGCCGCGGAGTCGTAGCGCGCCAGGGATGCCGCAATGTCGGTGCGGCCGGCCGCGAGCAGGGTCGGCGGCGGCGGTGGGATATTGAACGAGGCGGTGACAATGACTTCGTCCTGCGCGGCATGTTCGTGGGAATAGCGCAGGCTGTAGCGCCACAGTGCGGTCTCCGCCAGATCGCTCGCACCTTGTGCCGTGGCGTCCTGCTGCTCCAGCGCCGGCATGGCCGGATAGGCACGCAGTGGCAGCGGAATGCGCGAGGTGCCGAGCCGGGTATGCAAATTGGCCGGACGCGCCTGCCCGCTCAAGGTCGGCAGGAAGTTCAGCCAGTTCGAGGACTGGTAGGCAGGGCCAGCGCCGACATTGATGTCCTGGACATCGAATTCGATATACGAATATACATAGTCAATATTCAATTCAGCCTCACGCTGATGCGCCGGATCATCGACGCTGAGCACGAAGCTGACGAAGGAACTGGGCTGGTCCAGCAAGGTCTTGGCGCTGGTCAGGCCGTTGTGACGGCCAAGCACTTCGCCGCTGACAGGATCGATCAGGCGCGCCTCGCCGTACAGCCGCGCCGGCCGCAGACCTGATTCGGCACCGGTCCAGGCCGAGACCACGCTGGCGTCGTACTGCACGACGGCAGCGGCCGCATAGGCCTGGGCCAGATTGATGCCGAGCTGCTGGCTGACCGTTTCGACGGCTGCCGCGCGGCCGGCCGCCGCCTTGGGATCATCCAGTACCAGGATCTCGGCCAGTCCGGCGGCGACACCACCCACCAGTTTCTGTTTGGCATCAAGAATGCGCGCCAGGGCCGGCCTTGCCCGGGTGTCGGCAAAGACACCGCTGGCATAGGGCACGGTCAGGAAACGGTCGACATCACCCAGGAAGCGCCGCGCCCAGACTTCGACATCCACGCCCTGGAAATCGCGCCCATGCTCGGCCGGGCGCAAGGTACCGTCGGGCTTTACTTCTGCGTAGATAATGCCGCTGCGCGTAACCAGATCGGCATACAGCGGCCGCAGCGCAAAACTGCGCGGCCAGAACGCCGCGCCCTGCGGCGCAGCGACACCCGGCGCAACCGTGACCGAGGCGATGCCGTCGGTCGTGAAATCGACCACCCAGAGGTCGGCAGCGACTCCAGCCACCTTGCCGGTAGCCAGGCGCAGTTGTGGAAATACCGTAAGGAATCGTTGTGCAAACTGGCTTTGTGTCTGTGGCGGATCGGCGCCCTGTCCCTGGGCGCTGGTCGGCGCCGGCACGCTGCTTTGCGCACGTTCGGCCGGACCATCCTGCTCGGGGCGGCGGAATGCCGGCGCGACCAGGGCAGCCGGGCGCTGCAGGCGCAGACTGACGTCGAGCGGGAATACCGGCGTCCTGAACGGGCCGGTGCCGGCACCGATCGCCGCCTCAAGCACCAGCGACCGCGGCGGCAGCAGGGCCTTTGCACCGGCCGCAAACAGCGGCTGGTCCGGATTGGCCTTGAACACGTCCGCCAGATCAAGCTCGCGTCCCGCGGCGGAAAAGCGCGCCAGAACGGTGTTCAGACTGTCGTTTTCACCCGTGCTGATGCTGACCTGGACGCCGGGTGCATCGGCCGGACTGACCAGGACGACATTGGCTGCGACCAGGCCGGCCAGGGCCAGATTGGCCTGACCGAAACTCAACGCATCGACACCATAATGCGCCGGCAGCGCTGCGGGCGTGGTGGCCGTATCCAGGCGTGCGAGCGGGCAACTCAACAGGGCTCCCGGCGCCAGCAGGTTTGCCTGGGTGGCGATGGCCGCAGCGAGTTCGGCATAGCCAATGCCAGCGGCCTGCTGGTCCAGCCGCGCCAGTACGCTGGCAAAGGTGTCGCCTGCAACGGTCGTCGTCGAATATTCCTGTCCATCGTAGTCGACCGTGATGGACTGGCCAGCCAGCAGGGTGCCCGGCATGGCAGCGTTGCGTGTGACCAGGATCGTCGCTGCCGCATCAACATTCTGCGGCAGGTCAAAATGCGGCGCGATCAACGCCAGCTGATCACCGGGCTGGATCGTATAAGGCACGGACAAGGCTGCCGTATCCGCAGGCAGGGCCAGCATGCCCGGCACCTGCAGTACTGATTCGGCCGGCAGCAGGAAGTCCGTGTCGTCGACCAGTTGCTGCAGCAACAGGCCCGGCGTGCTGCCGTAACGTGCCGTAAAATCGAGCAAGGTCTCGGCTTGCGCTGCGACCGGCTGCGGCGTGAACAGGCCCAGCCAGACCAGTGCGCCGGCATCAAACAGGTTGGTCGTCGTCAGGTTGGCCGCTGCCAGATCCGCCACGTCAAAGCCGCTCGCGTTCCGCGCCAGGGTCTGCGGTGGATCGGCCGGCGGCACCAGGTAGTGGTACGAAACCAGCAATTCCCCGGCATTGAACATGTCCACGCGCGCGCCGTTGGCCGCGGCGATGTCGGCGATGGTGGCATTGATGCCGATAACGGCGAAGGCCTGCTGCAGCGTAGTGAAACTGTTGACAACAGGATCTTGCGGCAGCGTATGCGCCGGATCGATGGGTGCGCCAACGCTGATGCTGAGGCCTTCCATTTCAAACACGAAGCCCAGCCGCAGCAACGTCGTCGAGGCAGCGTTCGCCGGCTCGCTCGCGAGCAACCCGGCGCTGCTGTGCAGCTGGAGGGCGATCTCATCCAGGTTTATGGTCTGCGGCGGCACGTGATAGTCGACCCGCGGCGTCGACAGCACCGCGCCAAGACGCAGGGGCAGCACTTCGGCGTTCTGCGGCGCGTTCAGGATGGCGGCGGCATCGGGAGTCGGCCAGCCGTGCCGTGGCGTCGCCGCGATGCTGCGGGCGCTGGCCTGCTCGGTAAATACGGCATAGGCCGGCAGGTTCAGCCCGGCAGTGCCGAGCAACTGGCGTACCGGCAGGCTGGCATTGGCAGAGCCGAACAACCCTGCATCCAGGCCGTATTTCGCCACGACGCTGTGCATATTGGCCGCCGCCGATTGCAGCGCACGCACGGGCTGCAGCGCCGCCAACGATTGCGACAGCAGCCAGGCGCCGGCGGCAAAGCGCCACAATCCCTCGCGCCCGCCGGCCGGGGCCACGGCCATGGGCTGCCCGTTGCCGTCCTGATACAGGCTGGTGCTGATGCTGACTTCAAGGTCACTCTGCGCCAGCTGGTAGTACACCTGCTGGTATTTCTCGGCCTGGCGTGCCTGTGCTTCCAGGCTGGCTGCCGGCGACTGGGCGAAACCCGGCTGATTGGCCCCGGCCTGCAGCACCAGGCGCAGGTTCAGATAAACATTGCCGGCAACCGGGTCGCCGAAATCGTAGCTGCTGCTCAGTGCCGGCCAGTTGGCAATGCTGATCAGATCGTCGGTATAGCCGACATCGACCGGAACCAGGCCAGGATTGCTGCCATTGGCCGGCGGTGCTGTGGTATTGCCCTGGAGATCGGCGAAGCCGAGCTGCACCTGGGCCTGGGTCAGACTGGAGCGTCCGCCTATGCCCCGATAGGGGTCGGCAACCGCCGCAGGCAGCCCCACCACGTCCGGTGCCAGCGAAGCCGGCCCCATGCGCGAAACCGGAATAATTTGTTGATAATTCCAGTAATTCAAATCCGGCGGTGTGGTAGCGAGGCCCAGGGCGCGGCTGCGCCGCAGGGCGCGCCGACGCTGCCAGGCCGGTGCATCCATACCGTCGCTGGCCTGGGGTGTCACCGGCAGGCCAGGGCGAGCGGCATGGAAGACCGCGCCGGGCTCAGGTCCGATCTGATAGCTCAGCAGGCTGAACAACGGCGCCGTCGGCGGCGGCGTGCCGGCGGGGTGTTCGTCCTCGGGGCGCGGCAGGGTGAGATTGAAACCCACATGACCCGGGGGCACGGTCGCGACCGCGGTCAGATCACTGAGATCCGCCGCCTCGACATACAGGGCCTGTGCGTTGGCATCCAGGCCTGCGCCGACCAGTGCGGCGTTATTGAACGCCAGCAGGGGCCGACCCTCTGGCGCAAGGCTTTGTTGCGTGGCGGCGATCGCGATCAGGTAGGCCGTGACATTGCCCTGCTCGTCGAAACTGCTGGCGGGCAGACCGGCACCCGCCGTGGTCTGGAAACCGAGGTAATAACCGGCACCACCGACCACGCTGCCTTCCCACAGCAGCAACAGGAAATTCGCCAGCTCGGTGAAGTCCGCGTACCACACGGCAGTCGGGGTATCGCGCGCGGCCAGCGCGGCCGGCAGGTGGCTGTCCTCCACACCGGGCACGCTGTCGGTGGAGAGGTTGGTCTTGATCAGGTACGTGGCCTGAGGCGCTACTGCCTGTACGGCCAGTCCGCTGGTATTGCCCGCATCCGGCGCCGGCTGCACCGCCAGATAAGCCTGGGTGCCGGCGCCGGCGCCGCTGCTCAGGTATTCCCAGAGCGCCAGCAGCAGCTGGCGATGCGCGGTATCCGCGCCCAGCAATTCGTAAACGTTTTCACGCTCCCCGGAACGGCGCAACTGGAACGGAATGGCCGTCGCGAAGGTGCTGTTGAGCAAGGTTGCCGGCTGCGCAGCAGCGTTTTGCCGGTCGCCGCTGGCAATGATTTCGTAAGGTGTCGCTGTCTGCGCCTGGGCCTTTGCCGCCAGCGCAGCCGGAAACGGCCACAGGCTGGCACTGCCGATGGCGGGGTTGCATTGTGCTACGGGTATGGCCAGCGCCAACGGCGACTGCAGCTCGATGCGATGGTCCAGACCATAGGTGCGTGGCACGGCGACGGATAGGCTCAGCGCTTCCGGCCCCTGGGTCGGAGTGACATCCAGCACCGCAGGCGGATACAGCAGGGACAGGTCGCTGGCGCTGTAGCTGTAGTGCAGCGCATCCGTCGGCGCGGTCAGCACGATGATTCCCGGCTGCACCGACTCGCCACGCGCGGACATTGCAAACAATGATGCATTGTGAACTTCTGTCACCGGCACACGTGCCTGGAGATCGGCCAGGCTTTCGCCCGCGCGCAGCGTGGTCGCGTCCATCAGCACGATCCAGTCCGCACCGGCATCGCGCGTGACCGTGATATCCAGCACCGGTGCGCTGCCCTCACCCGGAGCCGGCGTCGCGAATTGCTGGCCGCTCAGTGTGTACAGCGCGGTCATCGGGCCACTGGCCTGGATCGTATCGCCCACTTCAACCGGTGCTGGCAGACGCAAGCCCGACAGCAGCTGGCGCGAAGCCTGGCCGTAGATATCCGACAGCGCCGGCCCGTTGAGCACGGCCGCGACCAGGGTATCGATGTGCTGCACCGGCAGCTGCGCGACGGTCAGCGTCGTGTTCTGCGGGAAAATACCGGCGACATCGGCCAGGCGCGTACCGACCGCTGCGACGCTGAGCCCGTAGTTGCTGGCAATGGCGCCGAAATTTGTATACACCGCGCTGTCGACGCTGACCTGCGGCAGGGTGACGACGGCAAGGTCGCTGAGGATGGGCGCATCGCCTATCCAGGCCAGCAGGCCGGCAATATCCGGCGGCGACGCGCCGAACAGCACGCAGCGTGTGGCCAGGGAATTGACGGTTTCGCCGGAGAGGATTGCGACCGGTGCCGATGGCAGCGACACGACCCCGCCCGACTCCGTCACCGCGTCGCGGAAGGCCGGCCATTGCGGCGTGGGTGCCGTCGCCGAGTCGGCATAGTTCTGCTGCAGCGCCAAGGCCATGCCGATGCGCATCAGCGTGTCGCCGGGCAAGGTCGTGTAGTTCGCCTGCGGCGGCAAGGTCACGTCATACAGCGCCAGCGGCACCTTGAGGCCCAGCCCCACCGGCAGCGCTTGCTCAACGCCGACGCCACTCAGGCTGTCCGCATTCCACTGAAAGACAGTGGCGGCATACCAGTCTGCATCGGGAATCAGCAGCGGCGCGTAATAGCGCACATAGAACACGGCCGCGACACGCAGCCGGTCGAAACCGGCCGGCGGCGTATAGCTGCTGGCCGGCGCGGTGAAGCTCGCGGCGTAGCGCAGCAGCGCGCGGTCGCTGGCCAGACCGGTATCCTCGAACAGGGCAATGGCGCCGGCCTGACCGAAGCGTGTGGCGATACCGTTCAGGGTGTCGGCCTGGCGCAGCTGATAGTCGAGCGCGCCCAGGGCATATGTGCCGGCGCTCAAGGTCTGGTCGGGGTTGTCGAGCGCGATGATTTCCGGTGCGACACCCAGCACGATGGACAGGCTGCTGCCCGCAGGAGCCGTGGCAATGGCCAGTTCGATGCCGGGATTGAGATAGATCAGCTCCTCCGCACTCACCCCGACTTCCGCCGCAACGCTGGATACGGTGTCGCCGCTACGCACGCGATAGGGCACATCGGTGCGCGGAAAGCTCATCGCGATATCGCCGAGCGACAGTCCGGCCGCAGTGACCTCGTACGACCAGGCGCGCATCAGGTCGCTGGCCGCGTTGACCGCGGCCTTGGTCAGCATCAGGCACCAGTCGCGGAACAGGTAGGAGGCGAACGATTCCCGCGGCTGGTCATCGCCCGGCGGCAAGCCTGGCGCCGGTGCCAGCGGGAAGAACTCGGCCAGATAGCGGTTGACTCCGTCGATATAGACCGGGCCTACGCCGTTGTAGCTGGCCAGGTCGACCTGGCCGCTACCAGCGGTGCCGGTCCAGTCCAGGGTCAGCGCCGGCGGCAGCGGCACGGCCAGTCCGCCACGCTGTACGGCGTCGCCATCGGGCTGTCCGGAAATCTGCAGTCGGATATTGGTGGACAGGAACTCCGCCAGATTGCCGTAGGCGAAGCCGCCGTCGGCGGTCTGCGGCCAGTCCATCTGTTCAGCCAGCACGGCAAGCTGGCCGGCGCTGATGCTGGTGACGGTGCCGTCCCTGCCCGCCGCTGCCGCGGCCAATGGTTCGGTGATCGCGACGATGGCCCAGCGCAGGAAAGCTTCAACCAGCAACGCAGCCGGCAACTCGGCGGGATCATCGGCCTGTGCGCTCAGCGCCGCCGAACGCAGGCGGGCCTGCGCAATCGTGCGCGCCGCCGGCGCTATGCCGTCGTCGGCGAACAGCAGCAGGGCGCCGCGGAATGCGGGCGTGCCGCTGGGCGGCGGCTCACCGTTCCAGCTCAGCGGAATTGCATCCACACTGAAATTCGGCAGCAGCGAGACGGCGACCGGGCGTGGTGCAGCGCTCAGCACGACTGCCTGCGGATTCCAGTTCAGCACATAGGGAACTGTATCGGCGATCTCGAACAGCCGTGGCTGGCTGTGGCGCAGCAGCGCGAAATGGCGTTCACGCAAGGCGCGGCTGCGTCGCTGCGGATCGCGCGTCAGCGGCGGCAGTCCACGCCGGCTCTGGGCGGCAAGGTTGCGGCCGGTCTGATCCGACGCCAGCAGCCAGGGGGTCTGGCGTTCGCTGCCTACGGTGAAGCTGACATCCAGACTGATGCCGAAGGAGAAGCTGATGGTGAAGAACAGCACCTTGACCTTGGCCTCGGCCCGCACATCCACACGCAGGCGGAACACGCTGGGCTTGTAGGCCTCGAATACCACGCTGACTTCGGCCGAGGCCTCCAGGCTGACCATCACCTTGATGATCTTGAAGTCCACCTTGCCATAGAGCTTGCCGTGGATGGCCGCTATGCCCTGGCACCAGTAGTACTTGGCCGGCGCGCTGCCGCTGCTGCTGGGATTGAACCAGGCCAGCACCCCCTGCAGTATCGCCTGCACCTCGACAAAGATGCCGCCGGACAGCGGTCCCAGGCTGATCTCCTTGCCGACGCCGACGGCCAGGCCTATGCCCAGCTCCAGCACCGGCGAGAAGTCGCCGTTGGTAATCGCGGGCACGCGCCGCGAGGTGGCGCCGTTGAGTACACCGAAATAGATACCTCCGCGGCCGATGAACGGGAATACCTGTACCGTGAACGCACGCTCGAAGTTGCGTTCGTACGGAAAGCCCAGGTCGATCAGGAAATTGCCATTGGTATAAATTTCTACAACAACCACACCCAGCGTGATCGAGACCTCACCCAGCTCGATATGGCGGAATGCCTCGGGCAGGCGCAGCTCTATGCGGAACAGGCCGATATCGTTGGTGATCTTCTTGTACAGGATCTCGAAATTCAGCCCGGACAGCGCACCGGCGCGTTCGCCGCCCAGCGCGATCGACAGGCCGTACAGGCGCGGGTCGTTGAAGATGAAGCCGAGGTCGACGGTCTGCATCAGGCCTATGTCCAGGCCCAGCAGCCACTCGCTGTCCGGCGCGAATACCAGGGCCTGGCCCGAGGGTTGCGACAGCGGATTCTGGTCCGGATCCTCGATAGGCCGCATGTCCTCGGCCAGCCGTGTCAGCACCGCACGCACCGTGTCCAGCGTGCGGATATCGCGCAGGGTCACATGCTGGCCAGCGCCGAGGTAGCGCAGGTCCAGCAGCGCGGTGCCCTGCCCCGGCACGGCCGGTGGCGGATCGGAAATCACATCCCAGGACAGCGCGTCGTCACCTTCGTAGCGAGTGCCGAGAAAATCACCGTCGAGAATCAGGTTGACGGCGCCCTGGTTGTTCTTGCGCGTATAACGCACGCCGATCTTGCGGATCTTCATCACGACGATGTCGAGGTCGACCGCATAGGTCAGCGCGACTTCGTTGTAGGTCGGGTCTATGGTCAGCGCAAAGCGCGACAGATCGATGCGATTGAGCAGATCCCAGGGTGGGTCCAGCTTGAAGCCCAGGGTCGGCGCGGCCAGATTGACCAGGTATTCGAGGATGCCGCCCAGGGTCACACCGCCGAGTTGCACCGTCAGCAGCTGATGGTGCGTGGGCTTCTCCGTCCAGGAGGTGATGGCCGTCAGCCATAGCTGGTCGAACTGGACGCGGAACTGGTAGGTCGGATCAGCAACGCCGATATCGCGGCCTATCCTCAGCAGCAGCCGGTTCACGCTGAAGGTGCCGGCCAGTGTGCCGTGCGGATCGACCGCATCGGATTCACGTACCACGCTGGCCTCGGCCGCGACGGAAAGCCTGAGCGTGGTGCCGAATACGGTCGGATTCCAGCGCGCGCTGACCGCGCCGGAAGCCGCATAGGCCGTTGAGATCGTCTCAAAGCGCAGCGCCATGCGGTCGACCGACAGCTCCGGCAGTCCCTGCGGCGGATCTATGCCCAGCAAATTGAACACCAGCGCATTGAGACTCAGCGGCACCTGCGGCCAGAGCCGGCCGACGAAAACCCAGCCAGTGGTGGAATTGCTGCGCGCGAATTCCGCGCCGACATCAAAACGCGGCTGCTCTTCGCCGGGCGCGCCGCCTTGCAGCAGCAGCGTGCCGGTGATCTGGCCACGCACCTCGGCCTGGCTGACGCTGACGCTGAAATCCAGGCCGACCAGATGAAAAACCACGTTTCCGGTCAGCGGCACGGCCCAGTCCACGGTGATCGTCGCGGCCACGTCCACGGTCAGCGCGAACGGATCGGCCTGGAAGCTCATCGCCGTGACACGCATGTCCGCCGGTGTCGACGGCCCCGGGTCGCCGAAGAAATGCCGGAACGCGGTGCCTATCGGAATGCTGTCGTTGGGCCGCAACTGGCCGCTGACGACGTACTGCGGAATCAGCGCCTCGATGTCGATGACGAAGGACTGTGTCGGCTCATCGTCTGCCGCATCGGGGTTCGGCTTGGGACCGATCAGGATGCCGCCATAGACCGAGCCCGCGGTATAACTGCTGCCTTCGAGTTCGGACGGCAGGTTGCTGACCAGCCAACGCGTGCCGACGTCGATCACACGCACGAACGGTATCGGCGGATTCCATTCCTTGTCCGATGCCAGCGTCACCGCGATGTATTCGATACCTGGCACACCAGCAGTCAGGCTGGGCACCGTGTCCACGCCGACTTCGATGTCAGCCAGATAGAAATCGTTGAGCGGGCCGAGACTCGGCGGAGTGAACAGTTGCGACGGCGTCACGCCCAGCAGTGCCGCCAATTGCACAATGGTATCGCCTATGCGCAGCTGGCCCGGATCCAGGCTGACCTGCAGCAGCCACAGGGTACTGCTCGCAGTCAGCGGGGTACTCAGGCGCAGCGGCGGACTGGTGTCGGTGTAGTAGACGTCGCCGACCAGCTCCAGCGCCGACAGCGCCGTCACGGTCCACAAGTCCGGGTCCAGATCCGTGGCCGAACTCAGGCACAGGCCCACATTGCGCAGTGCGGTAGAACCGAAGGCGATGGACACGTCTGGCGCCAGCGCCCGCAGATCCAGGGCCGGCGGCAGATCGCGTGAGGCCGGCATGACCACGCTGCCGGACAGGCGCAGCGGCCAGCCCGGCAGCAGCGCGCGGTATTGCGCAAGGATGCCGTCCGGCGGCAGGTCGCCACTCAGGCGCAGCGGTGCGTCAGGGCGCGAATCCGACGCGAATGCCGCGTTGTTCAGCGGCAACCCGATCAGGAACGACGGCAGGTATTCCACAAAGCGATTCTGCGAATCCAGCTGCTGGTAGTCCGGCAGCACCGGAAACGTGCGGGAAAACGTCCAACCCGCCGTGGCAATCGACAGGCTCAGCGCAAACAGCGCATCACCACCGGGCTCGGTGCAGGTCAGTACCGCATCGACCGGACTCAGTTCGGCCGGCAATGCACCCGGCACGCCAAACTCGCCCCTGCCGCCCAGCACCACCGCGCTGACTGTCTGCGCCAGCCTGGCCGCGGTCAGCACGTAACTGGACGTGATGCCGAAATGGGCCAGCGCCGTGCGCAGACCGGCCAGGCGCGGATCGGCACCGGCGGCATAGAGATCGATGCGGCCGTTGCTGATCGCAGCGGCCAATGCGTCGTAGATCGCCGTCAGCGACATGGGCCAGCTCCTGATTGCGGCAAGCGGCGGTTCATGTCAGCACCTTGAGGCGGCGCTGCCACGCGCTTGCCGCATTGACCGTGCTCGCCGCCGCCGGGCGTGGCGGCGGCAGATCGCGCACCGACTGGGGCCTGGCCGGCGTCGGCGCAGGGTTGCGCGGCGGCGGCTGGTGCGGCGCAGCGCTTTCCAGTCCCTCGCGTATCGCCGCCATTTGCTCGCTGCGCGCAATGATTTCGCGACGCAGGGCGATAAGGTTGGCGCGGTTGTCCAGGCGTTGCACGGTTATGTTGGACCCGCTGGTACCCTCCGGGACGGCGGTATAGGTCCACGCCACGCCCGCCGGAGGATAGGGCGCCATGGTGGGTACTGCGTTGACACTGCCGGGATTGGGCGGAATGACCTGGGTCTGGGTCGAGGTGGACGGCAGAACGGTCAGGTCGTAATAGGTATTGGTGAAAATATTCGACGCGGTCTGCACCGTATACCAGCGCTCGGCCGACGGCCAGGCTGCCGTCGTGGTGCCATCGTTCACGGTATAGCCGTCGGCGGGCTTGAAATACGCCGTGTAGTAATGCCCGCTGGAAGCGGTCAGCGTCGGGTCTACGTATAGCGCCCCGGAATGCAGCCAGGGCCAGAAATAGCTGATCAGGAACGCCGAAGGGTGACGGAACTTGGCCACCTTGCCGGCGCTGGCGGTGATGGTCTTGCTCTTGAGGTTGTCGACAAACAGCTTGAAGTTCGCCACCGGTTCGGCCTTGTCACGCGAACCGTCGCTGGCGCGGAAGCTGAAGGTGGTCGACTCGCTGCCATGATGCGGCGCCGTGACCATGACCACGAATGGGAAATAAGTCGCCTTGACCGTCGTCGTCAGTTTCTTGTTTGCGGTGGCCAGGGTTGCACCGGTCGCATCGCCGGTGGCGATGTATTGCGCCCCTTTCCACGAGGCAACCACGATGACCGAAACCGTGTTCTTGTTGTACCCGCTGGCTGCGGTGGAACCGCTACGCGTGCGCTTGACCGGGGCCACCGTCGGTGCATTCGCGGTAAGAATATAAAAATCAACTCCGTCGACAGTCGCTATCGGCGCTATCGGCGCAAATGTGGTTGCGACATAGCTGCTGTAATCGGCGGCAAGCGGAAGCGGCAGACCAAACGGCTGCGGCATATAGGTCTTGAGCCGGTTCAACACGTTATATCGGCTGCGCCCTTTGGCGTAGTTGGCGGAATCACCACCGTAGCTGACCTTGCGGATCAGCAGTTTCTTCAATAGAGGAGCGGTAGCGGTCTGCGGCGCAAAGCTGTCCAGCAACTGATCGAGCAGACTGATATGGTCGGTATCGCTATGCGACAGGAACAGATAGTCGATAGTCGGGTTGGTCATGCCGTTGAGGACGCTGACGATGTATTCCACCGACAGACCACCCCCTTCGTCGGTTGCGCGTTCGGAACCCAGATCGATCAGCACGGTCGAGGTCAGTACGTCGGACGTATACATCTCAATGAAATTGCCCGAACCCTGGCCAACATCGAGCACCTGGTATTTGATCTTGTCCGCAGGCATGTCCTTCTCCTAGAGACCACCACCGGGCGGAGGCCGGCGCCGGCCGCTGCGCAGGCTGCGTGACTGCCGCTGGTTTTCGCCGCGTGCTGCGAGTTTGGCGCCAGTTTGATCGTTACCGCCCGGCGGCTTGGCATAGGCTGCATACCAGCCCAGCTTGCTCGCACCAGTCGCTGCCGGATTGCCGAACAAGGTCACGTCGGCGTTGCCGGGCGGGAACGACAGGCCCAGCACGCTCAGGGCGAAACGCCGCAACCGCAGCAGATAACCCGTGCCGCCGTCGTCGGCGGTATAGGTGGAAAACTGGAAACTGCGAAAACCCAGGCGCAGCACGCCCTGCAGCGGCCAGTCCAGACCCAGGGTCTTGGCGCTGGGCAGCTGCAGCCCTACGTAGACCGGCAGCTCGCCTTCGTAGCGGCCCGGCGACCAGGCAGCCAATACCTTGACCGCCAGCCCCACACTGCCGGCCAGCGCACCCAGGGTGCCCAGATCCAGCGTGAACACCAGGCCGTACCAGGGCGGTGCCAGCCGCGACTGCTCCAGCGGCGCGGCCACCGAGGCATAACCCAGGTCCTCTGGCGAGGAAGCCAGCGCAGTCCCCTCGCCCACGGCGACGAAGCCGCTCAAGGTCATGGGGAAATGCGCAGCCAGCGACTGTGGCCGCGCGTGACTGTTGGCCGAGTCGAAGCTGAGCTGGCCTTCGCCGCTGGTGAAATGCTGCTGATCCGGCGCAGCCAGATTGAACTGCATGCCGACCACGAGATTGCCGAAACGCAGATAACCGTCGAAGGCCGGCGTGGCGCCAGATTCGGGCGCGATGCCGTAGGAAAACAGGTCGAAAGGCGCGAAGTCGCGGAAGCGCAGCTCACCGCTCAGGATGAAGTCAACACGCAGATCGCCCTGCGCCGTGGCAGATTGGCGCGTCTGCAGCGCGACCGCGGCGACATCGATGAACTCCAGCGCCGAACGCTCGCTGGCATAGCGGTTCTCGCCGACGAGCAGAAAAGCATAGGAAGGTGCGCCGTTGACACGCTGATAGCTGCCGTTCAGTACCAGGTTGTTGCCATGTGTCGCCGCACGCTTGGTCAGCACGCCGCCAAACAGGCGATTTGTCAACAATTCCACTCGCGCCGAGAAATCCACCAGGGCGGCATTGGCGAAGCGGGCGGTCAGCGCCAGGGTCTTGAACGCGAACGGCACGGTCGCTTCGGCATAGAGATCCAGCGGGTCCTGGTAGTCGATCAGGCCGAACGCAGCCGTCTGGGCCAGCACAACGGCACCCTGCTGCGCGGTGAACGGCGTCAACGCGAAACCCAGGTGGTGAGCGTAAAAGCGCTCGCGATCGACACCAGCGGCGATGAATTGCAGGTCCGCCGGCAATTCGGCAATGGCGACCGGAGCGTTGAGAAACAGCACGCCGTTCCAGTCCTCGCGCACCACCACGTCGAGATAGAAGCGCTTGTAGGGACTGTTGTCCGGCGCATCGCGGGCCGCGTCGATCAGGGCCAGCAGGGCGGCCTGGGTCGGCGCCAGCCCCCCGGGCCCGTTGCTGCCGGCCGCTTCGGGCCAGCTCCAGGCGCTGCTGTCATGCGCCAACTGGTCCAGCGAGCGGTTGCAGTACTTGAACAGCATCAGGGTCGGGCTGTCCGCTGCGCTGCGCCAGGAGCGCGGCGACAGCTGGAAGGTCCAGCCGTCCATATCGGTCTTGAGCAGACCGGCCACGGGCAGGATCTTGCCCACATCCGCGCCTGCTATCGGGGTGATCGCCGCAACAAAGGCGTCTTCGGTATCGAATACCGGATACGGCGGATTGAGCCCGGCCAGATAGGTATTCAGCTGCTGCACGGTAGCCTCGGGCACGCCGGCCGCCCGCAGATAAGGCATGGATGCGGCAGTGAGCTGGTAGGCGACCGAACTCGCACGCATGAACACATTGACGTCGGAGACGACGAAGAACAGCTGGTTGGTCTGCAGCGCCGCCTGCAAGGGCGGCCCCACGGCGGTCAGAGCGACCTCGGTATGCACGGACTGGGGCATGTTGGCGAGCACGACGCCGGCCCAGCGGTTGCCGTCGGAGGACAACACCGAAACCAGCCCCTGCGGCGTGACGGCAAGCCGGCCCGATGCATCGAGCGTCCGCGTCAGCAGACCGGAAGCAGGCAGACCTATGGCATAACGCCGTGCCGGTGCGATCGCTGCGGACTCCAGCAGCCTGGCCCATTCGATGCTGTCGCGCGCCAGACCGGCATAGGCACCGGCCGGCAACAGCTGCGGTGGCGCATTGTCGCTATTGGAATAAGTCGGCAATTGCGCTGCCGTCATTTCGTGAAAATCAAGAAATTCTCCGCCCAGGCTGCCACCGGCGAACAAGGGGGCCTGACGCGGCTGGGCGTAATAATTCAGTCCCGGCGCCGCCGCGGCCGGCGGCAGCACGGTGAGATAGGCCGTGCTGCCCAGATCGCTGAGCGCCTGCGCCACATCGGGCGCCTGGCCGGCCACGCGCGCGGGCACAAAGGCCGCATGACCGGCACCAAACAACATCTGTGCGTTGGCACCCTCAGGCAGCGCGACATATTCCGTCGCATTCAGCCCCAGCATCAGGCGGTCGGCCGCCGTCCCAGCGGTCTGGGCCAGCAGATGGCTACGCACGGTGCCGGGGGTCAGAGTCGCGAGCTCGTAGCGCCCGTCCGGCGTCAGGTAATAGTCGTAATAGGCCTCGCCGCTGGTTTCGGTTACGAACAGCGGCGTGCGGCAGAAGGCCAGCCCTGCGGCCGACAGCACGCCCTCGCCCGGCCGTGGCAGCAATTCTGTCGAATAACCCAGCGTGGTCACGAAATAACCCGGTAACCGGGCGTCATTGACCAGATCACCGTCAAAGAAACTGAGCCGACTGCGGGCTGGCAACAGTGGCTGCAACGGGTCGTAGCGCAACGCCAGTTGCAAAGCCTGCCCGCCCTGAGCCAGCACCGGCATGGACAACGCGACGATTTCACCCGTAGGACTGCCCGGCAGCGGCGTGGCATAACGCAGCATCACGCCCAGTCCAGCCAGACCATCGCCCGCGCCAGCGGGCAGCGCCAGGCTGCCACGCAGACTGCCTATGGCATTGCCGGCCATGGGCAGCCAGGCGGCGCTGGCGACGGCGGCATAACCCGGTGCGGAAAAGTGCAGGCCGCCGCTACCGATATCGGCGCCGTAACCACTGGCTTCGGCATTCCGCAGCGTCAACACAATGCCGGGTTGCACATAGACGCTGTAGCCACCAAGCACAAACATGGCCTGGCGTGCTGTCGTCCAGATCAGAGTCGTGCCGCTGCCCGAAGCCGCCGCATCAAGCGGGGATACCTGCCAGGCAGCCGCCGCCACGTTCGGATCGGCTATCCACAGAAAGCGCAGATATCCACGCGGCGACAGTTTCGGCAGCAGCCTCGCCAACGCGGTTTCAAACGCGGCGAAATCCGCCGGCGTCGTTGCGCAGAACAGATAGACGCCGCCCGCATCGGCCCAGGTCTGGGCCAAGCTGGCCTGGGCACCGAATGCCGCCGTCGCGCTGGCGTAATAGCCCGCCCAGTAACCGGCGACGCCGGATTCGGCGGCAGCGCTGGACGCGTACAGGCGGCCAGTACCCAGACGCGTAAAGACCGGTGCGGTCATCGCGCCTCCTAGGCAGCTATGGTCAGTCGGTCGCCATGCAGCAGCGGCAAGGCCAGCGCACTCCAGCCCGGCGCGTAGATCGGCAAGGTCTGCCAGCCCAGTTGCACCGGATAACTTTGCGCAACACTCAGCGCTGCCTGTGCCGGTAGCGCCTCAGCAGCCAGCACTGCCGGCGCAAGAGCACGCTGCAATTGCACACCGCGCAGTTCACGGCCGACGATGGGTGGCTGGCGGCTGTAGCGTTCCAGCACGTTGGCCACCGTTGTGCCCACGGGCACTACGGTCTCGTTGCCGTTGATCGTCACGCGTATGCACAGCTTGACCACCGCACGGCCACGGAAATAGGCCAATGCCGCCCCCGGCGCCGGCACATTGCCGCTGCTGCTCAGCGCGGTGAAGGACGGTGCCGCCGCCAGCACGAAGTTCGGTGCAGTCTGGCTGGTGCCGGTACCGCTGGGTGATACCAGGCTGGTGGGGAAGAACAATCGGTAGAACGGCTCGCGGAAATCCGGATAGAACAGGTCGGCTGCCTCGGCCGAACCGCCCTCCAGTTGCAACGAGGGGTGTGTCGGCGGCGCCGTAACACTAAGGGCTCCATTGGCGACCAGCTGGGCGATAAAAGCATCGAAGCCCAGGCTCCAGCCGCTGTTGCTCAGATAGCTGGCAACGTCATAGTCGATCTGCGCACCACCGACGTAACCGTTCAGCCATTGCTGTGTGCTGGAACCGCCGACGGCCATGTAGTCGTTGAACACGACCCGCAGCACCATGCCCGGACGCAGGTCGGCATAGCCGTAGGTGATACCAGCCGCCGGATCGGGGAAGGCCAGGCCATAGCTGTAGTACAGCGTTTCCTGGAAGGTCTGCGGCATGTAGCGCGCGATAGCCTGCTGCACGGTTACCGTGCCGGACGGCACCACGTGGGCCACCTCCAGCGCCTTCAGGAAATCGACATAGTGGGCGGCGAGCGGGGCACGGATCGGCGCCGGCAGGAAGGCCCAGACATTGCCGTCACCGCTGCCGCTGAGCACCAGCTTGTATGGATAGCCGTGATCGGAGTCACCGGACAGATCGAGCTTGAACGGCCCGCGCTCGACCGGCAATCCTGACAGCGGCGTGCCCGCGCCGATATCCGGCAGGTAAAGCGTGAGATCACCGCCACTGCTGCCGAGATTGGCCGACATCGTCGTCGCCAGCTGTTCAGCCGGATACAGGAACGGGGCATACGTCGTCGCAGCAGCGCGGGAGGGATACCAGCCCGCAGTGAACAGCGGCGCCGCGGATGAGGGCAGGCCGCTGTTGCTACCGAACAGTGCCTGCACCACGACGTGGTATTCAGCGCTGAAATCTGTGATCGCCGGAACAAACGTATACGAAGTCGCATCGTCCGGGGTAACCACTTGTTGCACCGGCGTGGTGGCATCCCGTTGCAGCAGGCTGATGCGATACGCCGAGGCACCGGGCACCAGGCTCCAGCGCAGACTGAGTGAAGCAACGCTGTAATCGACAGTTTCGATCGCACCAGCGGCAGTCGGCAGGGCAAATGGCAGCGACGCCGGCCCAGTCAAGGCCACCCCGCCGCTGGTCGCGGTCGGTGTGATGACGATGCTCAGCGGTACGTTGGCGGCCAGAGGCGTGGCGAAGGTGTACTGCGTTTGCGCGGTATCGGCGATCGTGCTGCCGTCAGTCCGGGTAATGCGGTAGTTGCTCGCACCTTCCACGGCGGTCCAGCTGAGGCTCATCTCCCCCGTCACCGCATCCGTTGCGGCCTGTATCGACCCCGGCGCCTGGGCGAGCAGATTCACCGGCGCTGTCGCGAGTCCGGTCGACCCCGGGCCGGCCAGGGCCAGCTCGACCTGGGGCGCCAGCGTGCCATCCGGCACCGCGATACGCGCAGCACTGCCGTTGACGATGACGCTGGCCACGATGTTTCCGGCGCTGACAACAGCCAGCGCATAGCCGCTTTGGCCAGGTATCGAACCCGGCGCGACCGCGCTCCACTCGGCTTCGACGCTGCGGCCGTCATAACGCAAGGCCTTGAGCACGGGTTGCGCCGCCAGCACGATAGTCCGGTCGCTGACTCCGGCGACTGGCGCATTGGCCCAGACCTCGGCGACCCATAGCTGGTTCGGATCCAGCACGCCGGTCAGCGCAATGAGGCCGCTGCTGGCTGAACTGCCGACCGAATGGGTAAAGGTGTTGCCGCTGCTGAGCGAGATCAGTTTCAGGGTGTAGCCGCTCACCGCCAGACTGGTCGAGGGCTGCCAGCTCAGCGCGAGCGCATCGCTGCGCAGCACGGTCGACTGCAGGCGCGGCCGGTCCACCACGACCGGAGCTGCGGTGGCCAGGGCCTGGGCAATACCATCGGCCGCGACGGCGCTTACGCCGACACGGTAGTTCTGCGCCGCATTCAGCGCCTGCGGCAGACCTAACGTGGCGAAGACCGCTGCCGCCGGCACTTCGATGCTCCACGCATTCGCGTCCTGCGCCGAGGAGAGGCTGAGCCGGTAATTCGCGATCGGAGTCAGGCCGCCAGCCAGGTTCCAGGACGCGGTCAGGTGATCTCCGTAATAGCTGGCGTAACGTATACCCGGCAGCGCCGCGATCAGGCTCACACTGGGGCTTTGTGCACTGGCATTGGCCGGGCTCAGCGCCGCGACATTCGCGCGGTATTCCTGGGCCGGATCCAGCGGACCGTTGGGCAGGGCTATGCTGGCCTCGCGGGCGGCCGGATCGCTGACCGTCACGCTGTAGGTCACTCCGGAAGATTGCGCCACCACGCTGGCGCGGAAGCCGTTGGCCGCTGCCGCCTGTCCGGCGGGCAAGCTCCAGCGCAGGCTCACCGTAGCGCCGTCGTAGATCACCGACTCCAGCGCCGGCAGCGCCGTCGGCAGTATCGCCGCAGGCTGGCTGACGGCGGCGCCGGATGCGGCCCGCGCCGTCAATGTATACAAGTATGTTTCCTGCGTGCCCAGCCGGCCCGGCAGCGCGAGACTGCCGCTGCTGGCCGAACCGGAATTGAACTGGGCGCTATAACGCACCCCGCTGCTGGCGCCGACCAGGGCCAGCTCATAGCTCGCTGCACCGGCGACCGGCTGCCAGCTGGCCATGAGGCTGCTGCCGTCGTAGGTGATATAGCGCAAGGCTGGTGCGGCACGCAGCAGATCGAGATCGGCGCTGCGCGCGCTGGCGCCGGAAGCATTGCTTGCGGTCACGCGCATGCGGGCCGTGCCAGTCAGCGCCAAAGGCGAGGCCAGTGCCAGGGTGGCGGAACTGCCCAGCGGATTGGCGACATAGACCGATTTCGCGACCGCGCCGTCCAGTACGAGGCTGGCGGTATAGCCCTGCGCCCCTGCCGACGGAGTCCACTCGACCACGATGCTGCGCGTGTCATACCGCGCCGCTGTCAACACCGGCCGAGCCGGCAGCAGGCTCAGTACCGTGCTGTTGCCGGATACGGCCGCTGTTGCCGTCGCCGCTACCGTGGCCACATAGGCCTGGGCTGGATCCAGCGCTCCGGTGGCGACCGTGCCGCTTTGTACGCCGGTACCGACCGTGCTTTTCCAGCCGGCACCGCCGGCCAGCGGCTGCACACTGAGGCGATAGCCCTGCACGGCCGCGTCCGTGGAATCCGTCCAGCGCAGACTGACCTGGCTGCCGTCGTAGTCGGCCGCGAGCAGCTGCGGCAAGGCGCTGATCACCGGACTGGCCGCGGTAGCCACGCCAGCCCCCGCTGCGTTCAGGGCAATGACACGCAAAGTATACTTTTGCGCCTGCGCCAGCGGCGCAGGCAGTGCGAGCACACCGCCGCTGGCGGTACCGCCGGTGATATCGACGAAATACCGCTGCTCGCTCATGCTTGATTCGAGCAGGATGCGATAGCGCGCGAACGCCGCGCCCAGCGCGGTCCAGTTCGCTGCAACACTGTTGCCGCCGAGATAGCTTGCGCTGCCCAACGCAAACGCGGGCAGCGGCTTGGGCAGAAGGGTGCCGGGCGAGCAGGCGCTGATGCCGCTGGCCCCCTGGGCGCAGACGGCCGCCACCCATTGCTCGCTAGCCCCCAGGCCGCCAGCCGGCAAGGCAGACGCCGGAATCGTGCCGCTGCGTGCATACGGACTGGCGATCGTGGTGTAGTAGGTCGCGCCGCTGTCGAGGGAGTATATTTTTATCAAATATCCCTGGGCCGCGCCGCTGGCCGGCACCCATTCAAAGCGCACTACGCTGCCGTCGTACCAGACCTGGTCAAGCTGCGGCAGCGCGGTCAGCAGGGCCAGCGCCGTGCTGATCTGGCCCGGCCCGGTCGACCAGACCGCCACCACCTCGACCGTATAACCGGCTGCACTGTTCAGCGCCCCGCTCAGCGGCAGGCTGCCGAAGGACGACTGCCGCCCCACGATCTGCGCGCTTTCGAGCACCAGGCCGCCTTCGACGGCGCTGACCCGGATGGTATAGCCCAGCACATCCGGGTCGGCGGACGGGGTCCACCATACCTTGACACTGGTTCCGTCGTAGCTGGCCCTGGTGATAATCGGCGCCATCGCACCCATTGCGCTTCTCCGCTGCTGCAAGCTATCCGTCGCGGGAGACCGCGACATCGTCGCGACTATTTATACTTGTCAAGAACCAGAACATTGGGATTCTGCAGCAGCTTGCTGCTGCTTTCCGCCTTCTGCCTTCAGCCCACGCTCATAGTCTTCGCGCCATTCCGGCGCTATGCGTTTGCGCACCTCGGCTGGGTCGTTGAGCTTGGCCTGAGCCGCCCGCTCCATCAGCAACTGGCCGCGGATATCGCCAGCCAGAATACCGTTGGCATAGACCGCCGACTGCTCCAGCGGCGCGGCCGCCTCGGCCTCCACGCGCAGGTTGTAGACCTTGCCGGTAAAGCGTTCCGTGCTCACCGCCACCAGAGCCGCGTCGCCGTCTTCGGTCAGCACGCGCATGCCGGGCTTGAGTTCGCCCGCCATGCGCGCGCCCTGGGTAGTGACGATTGGGTGCGTGCTCGTCACCAGCAGCTCGTGACCCCGCTCGGTCCTGATACGGATCATCGGCTTGGGTTCGATACCACTGGTCGTCGTCGTCACCTTGCGGCCCTTGCCGCTGTGGCTCCTGACGATTTCGTCCGGCGCTGCCAGAAAGCTGTCCACATGGCGCTCGCCGCCATCGGCCATACGAATGCGCGTACCTGAGGAGAAGCAGCCCTGCTGGATCTCGATCGGCGGAATGATATAGACGCCGGGCTGGCCGATCTGACTGCGGTCGCTGGTGAAGGTGAAGGAGCCGAATCCGGGTGGCGTCGGCGGCGACACGCTGCCCTGCAGGGCGACGGAGCCTTGCATGGTCATGATGGTGCAGGTCTGGTTGTAGTACTCCAGGCAACCGGTTGGGTCCGGAAACGCGGCAGCACCGTAGTTCCAGTTGACCGTTGTCCCGCTGGCACTCCAGTTCGCGCTGGTGATCAGGGCCGGCGGCGGCTGGCCATTGAGATTCAGATAGCAACCGCCGCCCTTGTTCGGATTCAGCAGGGTCAGCACCACCGTGCCGGAAACCGGATTGACCACATTGTTGGCGAACTGCGCATTGCCCTGCACCGGGAATACGAAGTTGGTCGGATGTGCCGGCGCCTGGTTGTAGTAGTCGCATTCCTGCTGGCTGCCGCGGTAGTAGCAGACCTTGATCGGCGTGGTATTGGCCACGTTATTGGTGCAAGTGGGCTGGTACTGGCCGGGATTGCAGTTCACGCCATTGCGCACGCAGTAGTTCGGCGCCAGCATGCAGGCAGCGGCCGGGTTCACCGTATCGTCGGTGCGATAGACCACGGACACGATCTGATTGCTGCCGACCGGCACGTACTGGAACAGACCCACTGCCGCCGTGGTCTTGACGGGCTGCGTAGCCGGCACCGTGCCGTTGACCGGCTCCTGAAAGTAATTGCCCGCCGTGGAGGTAGCCCCCGAATCGGACTTGTAGACCTGCATGTCGGCGGTGGTATAGAGCTCCATCACCACGACCGTGCGGGCCGTACCGCCCTCGACCGAGGAGACGCCGTTGGCGAGAAACGTACCGGGCGAGGACTGCAAGGTCAGGATATTGATGAAGTTCAGCGGCTGCGGCGTCGGCGATCCGTCAGCCGCCGTCACGATCGCCAGCTGCGGCTTGGCATTGCGGTCTCCGCCCTTGGCTTCGCTGGCGGCGCGCAGCAATTTGTAGAAATACGGCGAGCGCTCGGCGCTCTGGCCGGAACGCCTGAGCGCGCTGGTCACATAGCGGTAGTGGATAGGGTTGGTCAGGTCCAGCCGGTACGGCGCACCCGGCTTGAGATGCTCGCGCAGATAGCGGATATCGTCCTTGTCCTGTTCGGACATTGCCGGAACTTCTGCGCCTCCTTCGGCGGCTTTTACAGACTCCAGCGGGACCAGGACCGACAGCGCAAACAGGCAGGACGCTACAAACCGCTTCATGGCGACTCCCCTAGACAATAGGCTGGCGTACGGCTCTGGACGAGCCGGGCTATCAGGCATTTTCCCCTAGCGCAGAAAGGGACAAAGATAGATCACGACCTGGCGACTATCTTTCAAGCTGACGAATTTTTCCAGTCTTAATTTTTTACACAGCCACAACACCCAGAACCCAGGGGGCCATCAGTGGATGGCAGCGGGTTCAGTGAGCGAAGTCCATCACCTGTCCATCGCAGGTCAAGCCAGACGGGGATGCGCCAGCGGCATGGCCAGGGCAAGGACGGCGGCAAGGCGCAGCCGCCGAGTACGCCCGGGCACAGCCAGGCCCGTTCGAGGCAAGCCAATCCGTATCGCCACACGACACGGCGACTCGTTGCCTTGAATCAGGCCCCGAACGGGTTCGCGGCAGCTATCAGGCGGCGCTGAGCCGCAACCGCTTCAGCGCCAGCCGGATGTGATCGGATAGCGCCGCTCGCGGCCGAATGCGCGCCGCGACACCTTGGGACCGGGCGCCGACTGGTGGCGCTTCCATTCGCTGATGCGCACAAGGCGCAGCACGCGATCGACCGTCGCCGCATCAAAGCCTGCACGCACGATCTCATCGCGCGACTGCTCCTGATCGACATGGCGCAGCAGGATCGCGTCGAGTACGTCATACGGCGGCAACGAATCCTGGTCAGTCTGGTTGTCGCGCAATTCGGCCGAGGGCGCGCGCGCGATCACCGCTGGGGGAACAACCGGCGCGCCCGCGATCGCGTTGCGCCAGCGCGCCAGTGCAAACACTTCGGTTTTATACAAATCCTTGATCGGCGCATAAGCGCCGCACATGTCGCCGTAGATCGTTGCGTAACCGACCGCGTACTCGCTCTTGTTGCCGGTAGTCAGCACCAGACCGCCAAACTTGTTCGCCAGCGCCATCAGCAGGCTCCCGCGGCTGCGCGACTGCAGGTTCTCCTCGGTGGTATCGGCCTCGGTGCCGGCGAATACCGGCGCGAGCGCCTCAAGGAATCCACGGAACGGCGCCTCGATGGGCACTTCGATGACGTTTACGCCCAGCGCCAGCGCCTGCTCATCAGCAAGATCGTTGCTGAGACTGGAGGTATAGCGCGAAGGCATGCGCACGCCGGTCACATTTTCCGCACCCAGCGCATCGACCGCGATGCAGAGCACCAGCGCGGAATCGATGCCACCGGACAGGCCTATCCAGACCTTGTCGAAGCCATTCTTGCGACAGTAATCGCGCGTGCCGCGCACGATGGCGCGCCAGGCCAGCCCATCGCGGCTTTCGTCCGTTTCCGCCGGCCAGGCGCAGGGCGAGAAACGCCGTGCTGCTGCGTCGTAATCAGCGACCAGCCAGTGATCCTCGAACGCCCGGGCAGCGGCGTGCACATGACCGTCGGCATCAGCCAGCACGGAAGCACCGTCAAACACGATCGCATCCTGGCCGCCGACGACGTTGAGATAGGCCAGCGCCACGCGCGATTCGGCCACACGCGCCGCAAGCAGCGCATCGCGCTGCGCATGTTTGTCGCGCTCAAACGGCGAAGCATTCGGCACCAGCACGAGCTCGGCACCGGCCCGGGCGCAGGCGGCCAGGGGCTCGGAGAACCAGAGATCCTCGCAGATCACGAGACCGACTTTCACCCCGGCAATGTCGACCACGCAGGATTCACCGTCCGGATCGGCCTCGAAGTAGCGCCGCTCATCGAACACCGCATAGTTGGGTAGTTCACGCTTGCGGTAGGTGCGCTCGATCACCCCGCTGCGCAATACGCTGGCCGCGTTATAGACCACCGCCCCCGCCGACTCAGGCCAGCCGACAACAGCGACTATGCCGCGAACCTGTGCCGCTATGCGCCGGATCGCGGCGTTGCATTCGGCGAGGAATCCCGGCCGGTACAGCAGATCTTCCGGCGGATAGCCGCTGAGGGCGAGCTCGGGGAACAGCACCAGATCAGCAGCATGGCGATCGCGCGCCTCGGTTATCAGTTCCACGATGCGCTGCTCGTTGTGCAGCACGGCACCAACCGGGAAATCGAACTGGGCGAGAGCAAGACGCAGGGGCATGGACGAACCCATTGAGGCGGCGAGTCGCCAATGATAGGCCGCCGGCCGCACGCGGTGGGAGCCGCCTTGGGGCTATCCTGGAAACGCAGCAGGCCGCGGATCGCTCCGCGGCCTGCTGTACTTGGCCTGCCGTATCTTGCTGCTTGCGGAAGCAGGTCAGCCCAGGCGGGCCGTGATCGCCTTGCCCAGATCGGCTGGCGACTTCACCGTCGTGACGCCGGCTTTTTCCAGGGCCGCGAACTTCGCCGCCGCCGTACCCTTGCCGCCGGAGATGATCGCGCCGGCATGTCCCATGCGCTTGCCCGCCGGCGCCGAAGCGCCGGCGATAAACGCGACGACGGGCTTGGTCACATAATCGGCGATGAACTCAGCCGCTTCCTCTTCGGCGCTGCCGCCGATTTCGCCGACCATGATGATGCCTTCGGTCTGCGCATCGTCCTGGAACAGCTTCAGGCAGTCTATGAAGTTCAGACCATTGATCGGATCACCGCCGATGCCGATGCAGGTCGACTGGCCCAGGCCGGCATTGGTCGTCTGGAACACGGCTTCATAGGTCAGCGTTCCCGAGCGGGACACGATGCCGACCTTGCCCGGCTTGTGAATATGACCCGGCATGATGCCGATCTTGCATTCACCCGGCGTGATCACACCCGGGCAGTTCGGACCGATCAGCACCGCATCGGGATAGCCCTTGAGCGCGTTCTTCACGCGCAGCATGTCGAGCACCGGGATGCCTTCGGTGATGGCCACGATAACCTTGATGCCGGCGTCGGCCGCTTCGAGGATGGCGTCGGCCGCAAACGGCGGCGGCACGAAGATCATCGACGCGTCCGCGCCGGTCTCGTCGACCGCGTCCTGCACGGTATTGAACACGGGCAGACCGATATGCCGCGCACCGCCCTTGCCCGGCGTCACGCCGCCGACAAGTTTGGTGCCGTAATCGACCGCCTGCTCGGAATGGAACGTGCCCTGCTGGCCGGTAAAGCCCTGGCAGATCACCTTGGTGTTCTTGTTGATCAAAACGCTCATGGCTTCAATTCCTTACGCTACGGCCGCTACGGCTTTCTGCGCCGCATCGTTGAGGTCGGTCGCCGGGGTGATCTTCAGACCGCTGCTGGACAGGAGCTCCCTGCCTTTTTCCACGTTGGTGCCTTCCAGGCGCACCACGACCGGTATCGTGACGCCGACTTCCTTGACCGCCGCAATGATGCCTTCGGCGATCATGTCGCAACGCACGATGCCGCCGAAGATATTGACCAGGATGGCCTGCACCTTGTCCGAGGACAGGATCAGCTTGAACGCTTCGGACACACGCTCCTTGGTCGCACCACCGCCGACATCAAGGAAGTTCGCCGGCTCGCCACCGGCGAGCTTGATCACGTCCATGGTCGCCATGGCAAGACCGGCACCGTTGACCATGCAGCCGATGTTGCCGTCCATCGTGACGTAGTTGAGATTGTGCTTGACCGCAATCGCCTCGGCAGCGTCTTCCTGCGACTCATCACGCATGGCGGCGAGTTCAGGATGGCGGAACTCGGCGTTGTCATCGGAATTGACCTTGCCGTCCAGCGCCATCAGATCGCCGGTGCCGACGATCGCGAGTGGATTGAGCTCAACCAGGGCCAGATCCTTCTCGTTGAACAGCTGGTACAGGCCCAGCATCATCTTGGTCAGCTGGGTTACGTGCTTGGCCGAAAGCCCCAGGGCAAACCCAAGCTTGCGGCACTGATACGGCTGCAGACCCTGGACGTAGCTGACATCGAAGGTCTGGATCGCGTCCGGTGTTTCCTCGGCGACCTTTTCGATCTCGACCCCGCCTTCGGACGAGGCAATGAAGGTCACGGCCTTGGTAGAGCGGTCGACGAGTACCGACAGGTAGAGTTCCTTGACGATGTCGTTGGCTTCGGAAACCAGCACCAGATTGACCGGCAGGGCGCGGCCAGCGGACTGATAGGTCTCCATGTTGCGGCCGAGCATGCCCGCCGCAGCGGCCTTGACCTCGTCCAGCGACTTGCAGAATTTGACGCCGCCAGCCTTGCCGCGGCCGCCGGCATGGATCTGGGCCTTGACCATCCACTGTTCGCCACCGAGCGCCTTGGCCGCTTCGACGGCGGCCTCCGGCGTAGCGGCGACCTTGCCGGCCGGCACGGCGATGCCGTACTCGGCGAACAGTTCTTTGGCCTGGTACTCGTGGAAGTTCATGCGAACACCTTGCGGGATATGAAACGGTTTGCTGGACGAGAAACCCCGGCCGGCGCCTGGCGCCGGCATCTGCGGTTTCCCGGTTGCTGCGCGGCGGAGCGCAGGTGCGCGCCCCAGGCAGAATGGGCGCGTATTCTGAGCAAAGGTGCCGGCAAAGGAAAGTCTGTCTGCAGCGCCTGCGGTCCTGGCTGCACCAGCGGCCGATATGGCCAGATCTTGCCAAGCGAGTGAAAACTCGCGACGCTCGGCCTTATGGGCACAGTCGCACGGCCGCGCAGCATCATTTCCGTGGGATCCGCCACGACCGGGGAAGCAACCCGGCGCGAGCTCTATTTCTTCAATCTGTTCCGGGTGTTGCAGGCTTGCATCTACGTGGGCCTCGCCTTCAGCCCACTGGCAGTCGCCTGGCTCGACCTGCGTTTTCCGATGCTCGGCCGCATCAATGCGCTGCTGTACATGGCATTCGCGACCATACTTTTCCTGCGCACCGAGCAAGTTCTGGCGCGCATCGTGACCATGACCACACTCGCGGTCATCTTTGACATCGTCGCTGCAGTCGTCGCCATTGCGAGCATCCTTGAGCCGCAATCGGGAATCGCCATCCTGCTGATGTTCAATATTGGCGCCGGCGCACTGCTGCTGCCGCCACCACGCGCCGGTGCGCTGGCGCTGTTTGGCGCTGTCGCGCTTGCACTCGGTGTCGCCATCGTGCGCCAGTACGATTCGAGCTACGAGATCGGACCGCTGGAATCCATTCTGTTCGGCACGGCCTATCTCGCCTCGTACGGCATGTTCAACGTGCTCGGCAAGCAGATGCGCGCGACCGAGGCGCTGGCCGAGCAGCGCGGCACCGACCTGGCGAATCTGTCGCAGGTCAACGACATGATTATCCGGCGCATGAAGACGGGCGTGCTCGTCGTCGACGACGCCAATCGCATCCACCAGATCAACGAATCGGCCTGGCTGCTGATCGGCAGCCCCAAACCCGACCTGCGCGACCTGGGCACCGTCGCACCAGAGCTGTCGCGCCGGCTCTATCACTGGCGCACGACGGGCAAGACCGACACGCGTGCGGTCGCGCTGGCCGAGGACGTGCCTGAGGTGCTGCCCCGCTTCACGCGCCTCTCGCCCAACGAAGCGACGAACGTGCTTATCTTTCTTGACGACACCTCGCTCGTATCACGCCGAGCCGAGGAGCTGACCTTGAGTTCGCTTGGCAGACTGTCAGCTTCAATCGCTCACGAAATCCGCAACCCGCTGGCGGCCATCAGTTATTCCGCCCAGTTGCTGGCTGAATCCGAAGACCTGACTGAAGCCGACAAGCGCATGGTCGAGATCATCAACAACCACTGCGCACGCGCCAACGACGTGGTCGAGAACATTCTGCAGCTATCGCGCCGTGAGCGCTCACGCCCGGAACTCGTCGACGTCAACGCCTGGGTAACGAACTTCACCGAGGAATACAAGGCCAGCAACGATCTGGGCATGGACCAGCTGCGTGCGGTCACGCAGCCGCGCCTGATCGATGGACTGTTCGATCCGCAGCAGTTGCAGCAGGTCGTCTGGAACCTGGTCCAGAACGCGATCCGTTATGGCCGCTTGCCGGGAGACCCGGCGCGGGTCGCTGTCATCGCGCGCATGCTCGGTGACAAGGGACCTCCGGTGGTCGAAGTGGTGGACCGCGGCCCGGGCATACCGCCCAAGGTCGCCGCACAGATCTTCGAGCCGTTTTTTACAACCCATGAATACGGAACCGGGCTAGGGCTCTATCTCGCGCGTCAGCTCTGCGAAGCCAACCAGGCCGCATTGGAATATGTACCGGTCGCCGGCGGCGGCAGCTGTTTTCGCATCACCCTGGTCACTCAAATGAGCGCCACCACGCCGCGCAAGTGATGCGGCGTCTTTACCCGTACCGGCGCGCGCATTACCCTGCCGGGACAGGGGCGGACGGCAGGCAGGATTGCATACCCGATGAGCAGACAAACCGCTCTGGTGATCGACGACGAGCGCGATATTCGCGAGTTGCTAACCATCACACTGGGCCGAATGAACCTCGATGTGACGACGGCCGGCAGCGTTGGCGAAGCAAAGACGCGGCTTTCTGAGCGAAAGTACGATCTCTGCTTTACTGACATGCGCCTGCCTGACGGATCGGGCCAGGAGGTCATCGAACTCGTTGCGCGGCAGTATCCGGAAATGCCGATCGCGATGATTACCGCTTATGGCAACGTCGACGCTGCAGTCGTCGCCCTCAAGGCCGGCGCATTCGACTTCGTGTCCAAACCGGTTGACCTCGCCATGCTGCGCCGGCTGGTGCAGACCGCGCTGCGCCTGGGCGACGAGCGCCGCAGCGGCGTCAATGCGATCGAAAGCAAGCTGATTGGCGATTCGCCGGCGATGGTGCAGGTCCACGCAACGATCGCCAAACTCGCGCGCAGCCAGGCCCCGGTCTATATCAGTGGAGAATCGGGCGTAGGCAAGGAGCTGGTCGCGCGCCAGATCCACGAACTCGGTCCCCGCAATGGCGGGGCGTTCGTACCAGTCAACTGCGGCGCCATCCCGTCCGAACTCATGGAAAGCGAGTTCTTCGGCCACAAGAAAGGCAGTTTCACCGGCGCGCATGCGGACAAGGACGGCCTGTTCCAGGCGGCACATGGGGGCACCCTGTTTCTCGACGAGGTCGCCGAACTGCCATTGCATATGCAGGTCAAGCTGCTGCGCGTGATCCAGGAAAAATCCGTGCGCCCGATAGGCGGACGTGGCGAGGTGCCGATCGATGTGCGCATTCTGTCGGCCACGCACAAGAACCTCGCGCGACTGGTCGAACTTGGCCAGTTCCGGCAGGATCTGTTTTACCGCATCAACGTGATCGAGCTGCGTGTACCACCGCTGCGCGAACGTAAGGACGATATTCCCAAGCTCGCCGGCCGCGTGCTGGAACGGCTGGCCCGCGATAACGGCAACGGCCTGGCTCGCCTCAAGCCGGAGGCGCTCGCTGCCTTGCTCTCTTACAGCTATCCGGGCAACGTGCGTGAACTTGAGAACGTGCTGGAGCGCGCGGTCGCGCTTTGCGAAAACAACATCATCGAAGTCGATGACCTCCAGCTCGTGCAGCATCTGCACAGCCGCAGCCCAGCCGAGCGAACGCCGGCGACCACTGTTGCGCCGACGGCGGACCTTGCCGCCGACGCGGATGACGATGACGGCCAGCCGCAGGGTCTCGATGATTTCATCAGCACTATCGAGCGCGAAACCATCATGAAGGCGCTGGTCGAGACTCGCTACAACAAGACCGCTGCAGCGAAGAAGCTCGGCATTACCTTTCGTGCACTGCGCTACAAGCTGAAGAAACTCGCAATCGACTGATACTCCGCGGTCAAAAAAGCCGCGCAGCGAAGTACTGCGGCCTACTTGGGCGCATCACTCTTGGGTGCATAGAGCGGCGGCTGCTCGCTCGCGATACTGCGCTGCAGGCGGGCAAGCCGTTGCCCTTCACGCCCGAAACGATTCAGCGCTGCGATGGCGGCGATGTCTTTTTTTGCCTCGTCCTTGCGCCCCATCGCGATCAGCAGCGCGGCACGATTCTCGCGATACTGGGTATTCCTCGGGCGCAGCGCGACCGCCTCGTCAAACAGTTGCAGCCCCAGCGTAGGGTCGGACAAGATGTTGAGCGCATAAGACGCATAGATAGTGAGCACGTCCGGAGACGGCGGCTCATGCACAAGCGCAGCACCGAACAGGCTGACCATGTGACGCTGGTCGAAGCGGCATTCGCCACGCCTGACACACGCGACCATGGCGTACAGGGCCGAAATATCGCTGACATCCGCCGGTGCAGCGCGCAGCTTGGTGTAGAAGCCTTCCCACCACTCCTCGCGCAACGGTACTTTGGCCCGCGAGGCGAGGATCAGCAGAGCCTGTTCAGGCAGCGCGGTAGCATTCGGTACCCTGGCCGCACGTTCCAGAGCCTCGAACGCGCTGTCGGTGTAGTTGGTCGAGCCGGGATTCGCCTGCGCCAGCACGATGTAGGTGCGTCCAAGCTCGTAGGTCGCACGTGGCGACTGCGGCCGGCGCTGCGCCTCGGCGGTTACCAGACTCAGCGGATGACTCCACTCCAGTGCGCGCTTGAACGTCGTCGGCACGTACAGCGCGAGCAGCACCAATGCCAGCGACCTGTAAACAAATGGCATTGTCGTGTTTTCACGACGAACAACGAGCCCACTGCCGACTGCCAGCATCAGGCCGAACGAGGCGAAATAATTGCGATGCTCATAGGCAAGATCAAGCGGCAGGAACGTCGCCGTCAAAAGCTGCGCCGCGAAGAACAGCAGGATTCCGAGCGCGACAAAGGGATGCCGGTGCCGCAGCACAACCGCAAGCGCCGCGAGAGCCAGCAGTATCGCCAATGAGATCAGCGTCGAGACCGGCTGCAGCAGGCTCCTGGAAACCGCGATGTCGTCATGAAACAGACCTAGTTCCGACAGGCGCGGCAGCAGGGTCCAGTCGAGATAGCTCGCGACCACGCGCAGTTGAGTCAGCAGCCGTTCGCCCAGCGTAAACGGTCGCGTCGCATACACATCGGCATTGCCATATTTCAACCACAGCAGCAGGCTACCCAGCAGCGCCGGAATCCACAGCATCACGACAAAATAGCGCTGCAGCGAACGCCGCTCCGACGCCGATTCACCGCCGCCGCGCGACAGCAACAGGGTTTCGATCAGAAACACATAGGGCAGAGTCAGGGCAGCAGATTCCTTGACCAGCAAGCCGGCGACCACAAGCAACGGCAGCTTGAACGCCAGCGGAGCACTCAAGGCGCGCGCACCACCCGCAAGCCGATAGCGGCAATAGACGATCAACGCGAGCAATACGAACGTGTGGGACAGGCTCTCCATGCGCTGCACGACATAGAGCACCGGCATGAAGTTGATCGGGGCGAGTAGCCAGGCGGCCGCGACGAACGGAGCCAGCCAGCGGTGACTGCCGATCTCTGCAGGTGACAGCTGGCGCTCGCGCGCCGCCACGAGCAACCCGGTCAGCCGATAGATCAACGTACCGTTGATCAGGTGAATCAGCAGATTCACCGCCTTCATCGGCAGCGGATCGATACCGCTGGTCGCCAGGTTGGCGATAAACGAAATCATCGCCAGAGGCCGCTGGATATCACTCGACGACGACGAAAAAATCGCCGCCACCAAGCCTCCCGGACCGCTGCCAAAACCCAATAATGTCGTGTTTTCTACAATATTTGAAAAGTCATCGAATACGTAGCCGCCCTGCAGGCCGACGGCGTAGACGGCTACGGTCGCCAGCAGTGAAACCAGCAGCCAGATTGGCTTGCTCACGTACGCGCTGCTCTGTGGGCTCATGGCACGGCGTCACCGGGCGGCGATGGCTTGCACTGAACAGGATCCACGCCCGCCGTACGCAGATCGTCAAGAATATTTCCGCGCAGATGAGTGAATTCGCCCGGCCAGTAATTCTGTCTATGCAGAACGTATTCGTGCAGCATGGGCATCCCGAAACGTGCAGGCCGCACTTGGTCACGAAGCAGCTCAAAACGATCCAGATGACGCAAGGCCTCGCAAGCAAAACCCCGGCTCGCGAGCAAGGCTGATTGCCGCAGTGCGGTGCCGGGCGCCGGGCGGAAATCGAGCGCACGGTCAAACGCTGCGCGCGCGCGCGCGGCGTTCCCGGACAGCAGCGCAAAGCGGCCATTCAGCGACATCAGCGTCTGCCTCTGATCGTCGTTGGGGCTCAACCTTGGATTTTCCTCAGCAGCCATGATCAGACGTGCCACCTGGTCAAGCGAAAACCGGCTGCATACGGCGCGACCTTCGAGATAATCGTCGATCCAGCGATTCAGCAGCTCACCGGGTCTATCCGCTTCCCGGATCGAACGTGCTGCTACCTCAATATCGGCGTCGTCCAGCGTACCCAGTACGCAACGTGCTGCGATCAGATTCAGCGCCAGCTGCGGCTCGGCTGGAAAACGCTGCAGAGCCGTCCGAATACGCCGCTCCGCCTGCTCGGCGCGGCCGAGATGGATCTCAAACTGCGCTGCATTGGCCTGCGCGCGCGGCGAATTCGGCATCTGCTGCGCCCAGACTGCGGCTTGCCGCCATCCATCACTCCACAGATTGGCGTGCAGGCGTGTCATCAGGCCCAGCCCTACGAGAACTCCAAGCGCCAGCGCAGTACGCACGAATGCGCGCTCACCGGGAAGCGCCGCCAGCGCAGCCAGCGGCCAGAACAGAAGCACGGCCGGCAGGTAGTTGCGGTGTTCGAAATACATTTCCAGCGGAACTACGGTCGATTCCAGCAGATGCCCCGCAAAGAAAAACAAGATAGCCGCGGACAACCGAGGCCAGCGCCGGCGCACAAGAAATGCAGCAATCGGCAAGGTGACAACAGCGAGCAGGGCAAAAAACGTCGACCAGGGGGTGAACAGGCCAGTCGACAAGGCAATATCGTCGTTGAACAGGCCCGGGGAATACGCTCGCGGCAGGAACAACAGGCGCAGGTACAGTAGCAGCATGCGCGGCTGAGTCAGCACGCGCTCGCCCAAAGTCCAGGAACGGTAAGCCTCAGCCGTCTGGGCATACTCGGGAATGGCAAACAGGAGTGCCGCAATCAGGCCCGCCGCGGGCAAATACACCAGCAACCAGAGCAGGATGCGCAAGCGGCGCGCTGCCTCTGGCGAAGGTTGCAGCGTCACCGCAAGCACCGTTTTTTCCAGCACCAGCGCCAGCAGGGGCAACAACACGCCATTCGCCTTGCAGAGCATCGCAAGCCCTGTCCCCAAGACAAGGCTCGCGGCCAGCAGCAAGGTCCCGGAACCAATCTGGCCCGAAGCAAACCGGGCGCGGCCGGCCACATAACCGAGCAGTCCGCATAGCACGAACGTCGCGGTCAGCATGGCTTCGCGTTGAATGATGTAGAGCGTAGTCGAGACGAACAGCGGATGTAGCAGCCAGGCCGCCGCAGCAAGCGCAGCCGCAAGCCGTGCAGACTCACGCCCCTGATGCAGGACGGCACCCAGGCGTGCGAGCAGCAGATACAGCAGCACGCCGTTGAACAGGTGCAACAGAAGATTGCTGCGCTTGAACGCGAATGGCTCAGCAGGCCAGGTGTTCGCATCCAGCAGGAATGTGGCCAATGCGACCGGACGCCCCAGCGGATCGGCCGTGCCGCCGGTCAGGTAGCGCACTATCCGCTCGCCTGACTCCAGGCGTCCGAACTCGCCCAGCAAGGGCAAGTTCGCGAAATCATCGAACAGGAAAGGACCGTATAGGCCGTTCCAGTAGACGAATACTGTCGCGAACAGCGCAACCAGCAACAGCAACAGAGCTAACAGTCGACGCTGGTCGGGCATACGCGAGTCCCTGAATAAAACAAAGGCCGCCACGCGGCGGCCTTTGTCGTGAAGCAGAAACTAGTGATTAACGGCAGGACGTCGGCAGGTACTTGTCCGGGATAGCCGACGTGCAGCGCCAACGGATCGAACCGCCGCCTGCGGTGTTCGGCGAAAGGGCCAGGGTCTGCGCATTGATGCGGGCATTGACCTGGTTGCCGTAGGTGCAGGTAATCAGACCACCAGCACCGACCGTAACCTGGGTGATGTAGTTACCGGTGATCGAGGCAGCAGCGGCAACACCAGCCGAAGCGTTCGAGGCCGGCATACGGCCCGTGTTGGTGAAGAACTCAGCAACGGCGGTCTTGGAACCGTCCGCCAGCACGGTGCACTCGGAGACCTGAGCACGGATCGTGTAGTCCTGGTAGGCCGGCAGCGCGATGGCAGCCAGGATGGCGATGATCGCGACGACGATCATCAGTTCGATCAGGGTAAAGCCTTGCTGGATCTTCCTCATGGTGATTCCTTAGTTTTCTGCTGCAGAAAGTTGATAGCCCCAGAGTCTGTCTATGCCCGGCGATCCACCTGACTAGACTCTGGCGTCGATATAGCATGTTCCATGCCATCTGGGCCAGCCGCGCACAGGTAGCGCACTATCCACACGCTTGACTCCAATCGTCCGAACTTGCCCAGCAAGGGCAAGTTCGCGAAATCATAGAACAGGAATGGGCCAAACAGGCCGCTCCAGCAAACAGTCACAGCCGACACAATCGGCAACAGCATCAATAGTCGACGCAGGTCGGGCCTAGGCGCACCACCCCAAAAAACAAAGGCCGCCTTGCGGCGGCCTTTGTCGTGAAGCAGAAACTAGGGATTAACGGCAGGACGTCGGCAGGTACTTGTCCGGGATAGCCGACGTGCAGCGCCAGGTGATCGAACCACCGCCGGCGGTGTTCGGCGAAAGAGCCAGGGTCTGCGCGTTGATACGGGCGTTGACCTGGTTGCCGTACGTGCAGGTAATCAGACCACCAGCGGTGACCGCAACCTGGGTGATGTAGTTGCCCGTGATCGAGGTAGCAGCGGCAACACCAGCGGAAGCGTTCGAGGCCGGCATACGGCCCGTGTTGGTGAAGAACTCGGCTACAGCGGTCTTGGAGCCGTCAGCCAGCACGGTGCACTCGGAGACCTGAGCACGGATCGTGTAATCCTGGTAGGCCGGCAGCGCGATAGCGGCGAGGATGGCGATGATCGCGACAACGATCATCAGTTCGATCAGGGTAAAGCCTTGCTGGATCTTCTTCATAATGGTTCCTCAGTTTTCTGCCGCAGAGATTCGATAGCCCCAGAGTCAGTCTATGCCTGGCGTTCCACCTGACTGGACTCCGGCGTAGGTACAGCATGTTCCATGCCATCTGATAAAGCCGCTTACATGTCCCGCAAAATGTGATGCATTCGACGCTATGTGGCCCGGTCTACATCCGGGCCCGATTTCACACCGCCGATTCTGACTAATCGCGTCAGGCCCCCTGACGCAACAGGTCAACGACAACTCGTCGGCAGGTACTTCGGATTGATTGCCGAATTGCAGTTCCAGGTAATACTGCCGCCCGAGCCGGTGACTGGAGACAGCAGCACCGTCTGTCCCATTACCCGTGCATTGACATTGTTCCCCATCGTGATCGTGATCGCGCCGCCTGCAACCTGCACGCTCGCGACATAACTGCCGGTAATCGAGGCACTTGAGGCGAGCCCTGCGGAGGTATTACTTGGCGGCAGGCGGCCAGTATTGGAGATGAAATCCCATACCGCGTTCTTGGCACCGGACGCAACAACGAGACCTTCAGAGATCTGCGCGCGAATGGTGTAATCCTGATAGGCCGGCAGGGCGAGGGCGGCCAGTATTGCGATGATCGCGACCACGATCATCAGCTCGATCAGTGTGAAACCGCGTTGCAGGGGCGTACGCATGGCATCCTCCCAGAATTCGCAGGCGGATGAAGCACGACCCGTGCCAGAAGATTTAACAATCTGTTTCAATCAGGCATGGGCCTGATCAGCGCTTGCGCCCCTGCCCTACCCAACTGGCACTGGCATCGGGCCGCGCATAGAGCTCGACCTGCTCGAAGCCGGCGTCGGCATAGAAACGCTCCACGTCGCCGCGCGAGAAGTACTGGGTAACCGGCGCGATCAGGCGGTCGAACCAGCCCAGTACGTTTTCACGAAACGGCAGCCGTGCATAAATCCGGCCAGGCATGCGTTCGGCCAGCCGGCGCGTAACGGGAATAGCCGCCAGCACGCGATAGGGCGTGAGCAGCAGAATTTCGGATGCGATCGCGCAAACCCATGAAAGTACCCGCACGATCGGATACGGCAGACGTGTCGTCAGCAACCGCAATGCGTCGATGGGCTTGTACCACCATTCACGTCGTCCATAGACCCAAACCACGAAACGCTGCCCGGGCGACAGTGTGCGCGCAACGCTCTTGAATACATCCCCGGGCCGCGGGATGTGCTGAATGACGGCGACGGAATAGACGAAATCGAAGCAGGGCTTGAACGGCAGTGCCGACGCATCGGCCTGGACGGCGTGAAAGTTCGGATAGTAGGCGGACAACGCATATGCCGATTCAACCGCCTGACTGATATCAGCGCCTACGACCTCAGCACCGTCGTTCAATACCACGCTCGCGGGCCGCCCGGAACCGCAGCCTACATCGAGCACGCGCTTTCCCCTGAAGTCCTCCGGGGCGAGGTAGGGGCGAACGAACGAATAGAAAAGTCCGCGGTAGTTGTCGAAGTTCTGCAGGAACGTGGTCCACTGATAGCCAAACGCGTTCATCGTCTCTACCCGCTTGCGCTCGGCGCCAGCCGGATCGGGCAGATCACGAAAACGGTCGCGATAGCGCGCGATGAAATCACCATGGAACTCGCGTAGCGATGCCGCCAGCAGCGCGGACGGCAGCAGCCGCGGCACGCCTGCAATCACGGGGAATTCACGCGCACAACCACGGCAGGTCAGTTTTCCTTCCCAGATCTCCTCGCCCGGCTGCAACGGTGCCGGAGCGGTCGGCGGCTGGCTGTCCTTGAACAATGCCAGCCCCGGGTGTTCGTCCTTGCGCAGAAATGCATCAAGGTCGAGCTCGCCCGCACATTCGGGGCACTGTAGGAAATCAAGCAGCCGTTGCTTCATGCACGTCCCCCCGGGCCTAACGCAAACCGTCCCACGACGGCGATGACTTTGCGGCGATGATGTCCGATCGGCGAATCCAGGTCTAGGTCACACGCTTGCGCAAAATCCACAAATATCCAGGACAGATCCACGGCAGCCGACGAGCGACAAATGCCGATACTCGCTGGGTCAGCGAACCGGGTTTGACCAGATAGTCGAAGGCATAGGCTTCGGGATCATCAAGCACCGCGGCGGTGTAGTCGTCAATATCGAAGCGGGCCACGAGCTTGCGCAGCGCGGGATAGGAACGCATGCGCTCGTAGTAGCGGCTGCCCTTGCCGCAGACGCGTAGATAGGCATCCGCCAGAGCCGGAGGCAGCCATGACAGCAACGGCAGGCGGAAATGCGGCTCCATCAGGATAAACCGGTTCGTTGCGGCAAAGTAGCAGATGCCGCCTGGCTTGAGCACGCGCTCCAGTTCGGCCATGAGCCGCGACTGGTCCGGCACGTGTTCGTAGACTTGCGAACAGACCAGTACGTCGAAACTCGCCTCGGGAAACGGGATGTTCAAGCCGTCGCCAACTTCAAAACGCAGGTTGCTGCGCTGAAAATGATTCCGCGCGTGCTCAATGGCGGCGTGATCGATATCGATGCCGACGACCTCGCCAAACTCATCGGCAAACACGGCATCCATGATGCCGGACGATGATCCCACATTGAGCAACCGGCATTGCGCAACACGCTCGCCCAGCACTCGCCGCAATACACGCAGCGCGGTCGCCGCCTTGCGGCCGCGACCGTCGACGTCATACATGCTCGCGTGCAGCGACGAAAAGTCGTTCTGGTACTCCATCACGGCGCCCGCTCCTGTGCTCGTAACTGACTGGCCATGCGTGAACGGCGCGTGACGATCGCCCAGACAGCATAGCTGACGATGTCACCGGCAATTGCACTGAGACGAAACAGCAGAAAACTCGCAACAACCGCCGGGGTGCCGACACGGCAGGGTTCAAGCAGCACATAGGACGTTTCGGCGACACCCCAGCCCTGCGGCGCGAAGACTGCCAGGTATCCCTGCACCGCAGCAACCAGGTAGGTCGCCATGATCGTCGACGTAGCGCAGACTTCAAGTAGCGGCTGCGCAATGAGGGCGAAAGCGCCAGCGGTTAGCGGCCAGATCACCAGAAACAGGACAGCAGCAAGGCCCAGACGCTTCCAGGCGCGGCGCCAGGCCAGTGCGATGGCGATCAGGGCCGCACCACCACCGACGGCCGCCTGCAGCGCAGCGAACACGAACACCGGACTTGCCGGTGAGAACACCACCAATCCAAGGCCGCAAGCGGTCAGGCCGCTGACCGCTACCAGAGCCATCTCCAGCAGGAACAGACGGCGCAGCGCAGCGCTGTCGACACCCGCATCAAACTTCATGTCGGCATAACGCGCGACGGAATGCCAGATACCTCCGGGCAGATAGCGTGCAGGAATGCGGCGCATATACACGGCAAGACTGACCGCCAGCTCGATGCGAATGCCGGAAAACCGTTGCAGCTGAAAAAAAGCGATGCCGATCAGCGGATGCAGCAACGCCAGCACCAACGCCCCAGCAGTCATGTGCAGCGCGACGCGCAGGCTAAGCAGTGGACGCAAACTATCCGCATGTTGGAACAGATAAATGCCAATCGCGATCAGCGCGAAAGCAAGGAACAATCGCTGAGTCAGCGCTAGCAGACGCGTCCCCCGTGCAGCGAGCCAAGCCTTTAGCCGCTCCAGCACAGTCACCCACTGCGCCTTGCGCTGGCGATATAGCCATCGCCGATGTCCAGACCAAAGGTCATTCGCTGAAGCAGGAAAAAAGGCCAGAGCATCCACGGTTTCAGTACACGACTGACCGCAACCACGGCGCCAGACTGTTGCGTGCCGCTTTCAATACTGCGTGCAACGGCATCGCCCTCGGCTGGTGCCTTGATGCGGCGCTCCAGCGCATTGCCGACGACGCGCCCCAGGTTTCCAAGGGGGAAGCCGTAACACGCGATGCGTACCTCTTCGTAGCCGGCGGCAGTGATCAGCGCCCGCAACTGGTCCCGTTCGTAGCGGCGTACATGACCGACACGATGATCCGTCGCGCTGAACTTGCGCTGGTGCGCCGGCACCGACACGAGCAAGCGCCCGCCGGGACGCAGCTTCGCAGTCCACGCGCCCAACGCGGCTGCATCGTCATCGATATGCTCGATCACTTCAAAGGCCACCAGGTAGTCGACCCCGGCATCCGGCAACGAATCGATGGTGTCGACGATACGGACCGCCGGGTTTTCCGCAAACCGCCGCCGCAGCGCCGCGCGCGTCGGTTCCCCGAGGTCGTAGAGCGAAGAGCGGAAACCACGCCGCAGGAATTCACCTGCCATCTCGCCGGTGCCTGCGCCGACCTCCAGCAATTCGCCCGGCGTCCAGCCACGTGTCAACGCAGCGATACCATCAGCCCGCAGCCAGAATTTGGGGGAACGCCCCCAGTGCTCGGTCGTGCTCATGCCACTTCCCTGCTGGGCGCCGCAAGCGACGGCGCGGCGCTCGTATTGATCCAGATTGCATAAGTCCACAAAAGCCACAGCCGCTGACCATGGTCAACGCCGCCCTGCCTGTGCGCCTCGACAAGCTGCTGCACAGCCGATGTATCGACCCAATCTTGCCCACTGCAGCGCAGGCCAGACAGCAGATCATCAGCCAGCTCACCACGAAACCAGGCACCGAGTGGCACGGCAAACCCTTGCTTGCGGCGGCGCCAGAGCCAGGGTGGTGCCAACGAATCGACCGCCTTGCGCAGCAAGGCTTTTCCGCGCAGGCCGCGAAAGTGCTGAGCGGAGCCGCCTGACAGCGCAAGCTCGATCAGGCGATAGTCAAGAAACGGGCAGCGCTGCTCCAGCGAGTGCGCCATCGATGCCCGGTCGGTCTTGACGAGTATGTCCTGCGGCAAATAGACCAGCGCATCGGCGCACATCATCGCAAGTACATCATCGCCGCGAACCCATTCGGGCAACGCGGGCGAGGCATGGCCACGACCGGCGAGACCCGGTGCCAGCCGCGCCAGTTCGGCCTCGCTGAAGAACCGCGGCGCGACATAACGAGCCTCGCTCTCGCCGCGCGCGAGCGCTGCGTTGCGCACGAACAGCTGGGCTTTCTTGAGAAGGCTGCGGCTGTGGTGCTGCAGCGGCTCCGGTAGAGCACGCAGCAGTGATTCCGCGCCGCGCTGTACCGGCCTGGGCAGCCGCGAATACCAGCGCAACAGCACTCGCCCCAGATAACGCTGATAGCCGCCAAACAGCTCATCGGCCCCATCGCCTGACAGGGCGACCTTCACCCGCCGCGCAGCAAGCGCCGACACGGCCGCCGTCGGCAGCAGCGAGGCATCACCAAACGGCATGCCGACATGCTGTACCAGCAACCGCAGCATGTCGGCACGATCCGTACCCGCGTACACGGCCGTTTCATGGTCCGTGCCGAGAAATCGCGCCATCCGCGCCGCATAGTCGCTCTCGTCGTAACTCGCATCGGCGAACCCGATGGAGAACGTGCGCAGCTTGTGCTCCGTATGGCGTGCAGCGAGTGCGCTCACAAGCGACGAGTCAACACCACCGGAAAGAAATGCACCGACTTCGACATCGGCGACCAGCCGGTACCGTACCGCACTTTCAAGCAGCTCCAGCACGCGAGCGCCGTCGCCGGGCGCAACGGATGGCTGCTGGGGCAGCGACCAATACGGCTGCTGCCGCGCAAGCATACCCGGCTGCCAGCGCATCAGATGTCCGGGCAATACCTCGCTGCTGCCCTGATCGATGGTATGGCCGGGCAAGGTGCAGCCGTAACGCAGCGTGTCCGCAAGGCTGTCCAGATCGACAGCGGGCGCCACACCGGTCAATGTGCGCAAAGCCGGCAGCTCTGACGCACAGGCAAAACGATCGCGGTCTGACCGCAGGTACAGCGGCTTCTTGCCGAGGCGGTCGCGTGCAAGCAGCAAGGTGCGCTCTACCCTGTCCCAGAGCGCGAACGCCCACATGCCGTTGAGCCGAGCAAGAAACCTCTCGCCATCGAGCGCCATCCCCGCCAGCAGCACCTCGCTGTCTGAGTGCGTGCGGAATGCCCAGCGCGAAGCAAGCTCAGCGCGCAGCTCGGCATAGTTATAAATTTCACCATTGTAAACAATGGTCCAGCGCCCACTGGCGTCGCTCATCGGCTGCTGACCGTCACTGATACCGATGATGGCCAGACGCGAGTGGCCCATATGCCAGTGCTCATCACCAGCGGTGTCGATGCCGTCCGGACCACGGTGGGCCATGGCCTGAATCGCCGCACGGCAGCGCGCCGCAACACCTTCGCGCCCACGCGCTGGGTCGTAGAGAAAGACTATGCCGCACACGAGGAGATCCTCCGCAATCGGCGTAGCCCCATCATGCCACTCCCGAGCGCGACGCTGCAGCAGCGAAAATGTCGGCGTAACGGCGCGCCGCAGCCTCCCAGCTCCAGCCGCTGATCTCGACATGCCGGCGCGCGGCCAGCGCCCGCCGCTGGCGTTCTTCGGGGCGCGCCATCGCGTCGTTCAAGACGACGGTCAGCGCGTCGACATCGCCGGCGTCGAACAGCCAGGCATGCTCGCCTTCCCGGACCGTATCGACCACACCGTCGATGCGCGACGCAACAACGGGAACACCGCCCGCCATCGCTTCCAGCAACACGTTAGGGCGACCTTCGCTATAGCTTGGCAGCACGAACAGCGTGCTTGCCGCCAGATGATCCGCAACCTGTTCCGGCGCGACCTGACCGCAGAATTCCAGCCTGTCATCGACCGCCAGCGACCGGCCCAGTGACTGCAGCGATGCACGTTCAGGCCCGTCACCGACGAAACGCAGCACGACAGCGGAGTCCTGCATGCGGGCAAAAGCGCGCAGCAGCACATCAGCTCCCTTGCGCGGAATCAGGCTGCCGACGAATACGATGCGAGCGGGAAAACCCGACGCTGCGACGGGCGGCCGAAACTCACCACCGACACCGTTGAGTACGACACGCACTTTCGGCGCACTGGCGGGAACTTCCGCCTCGAGATTGCGCGCCATGCTCTCGGCTACGCAGACAACGGTATGCGCGTGTGCTACCGAGTAATGCAACAGGTGGCGATGGATACCGGAGCGGCGCGCAACCGTGACGTCGTCGCCGCGCAATGTCAGCACCACAGGGCGCCGATGCAACGGGCGCAGTAGAGCAGCAAGCGCCCCGGTGATGGCCCAGTTCGCGTGAATAACATCGACACGCCGTGCAGCACGCACCAGTCGCCATGAAAACGCGAGCAGGAACCACGGAAGCAGCAACAGCAGTGCCGGCCGCGCACGAATTGCCGGCAGCACGCCTCCGGGTTCCTGCGCCAGCCGCTGCCAGCGCCGCGGCGCATAGCGAAACGGCAGCAAGATCACACGCGCTCCACCGTCCACCGGCTCGGCCGACGCGTCTGCCGGACACAGCACCTGCATCTGCGCATGCGCCGTCAGCGCCTCGACCAGTCGGCGCACAAACACGCCGGAACTCGATGTTGCGCGTAACGGATACGACGTTGTCAGCACCAGCACACGCAGCCCCACGTCAACCTTCCTGCGGCGGCACCGGCCGCTTCAGCACTGCCCAGTACGATACGGGCAAAAAGTCGACTGCGGGCGCAATCCGCGACAACAGCCAGCAGCCGATATTGATCGCCGTAACCAAAGGTGCCAGCAGCAAGCCAAGCAGCAAAAACGGGCGGAACCTTTCCCCTGCCGTGAAAAGCGCCTGAGCCAGCGCGAGATTGCATAACATGCCGGCGCTTTCTATTGCGTGCCCCCGCGCAACGATGGTCTCGACTTCGAGCGCCGCGCCACGGGCCAGCGCTTCCAGCCCGTGCCCGGTCATTCGCCAGAAATCGTAGGGCCGGTCATGCAACGGATAAGCAAACGGAACATGCAACAACACCTTGCCACCCGGTCGCAGCACGCGGGCAGCCTCGATCAGGCTCGCCTGCGGTCGCGGCAGGTGTTCCAGTACATCAAGCACTACCAGACAATCAAAACTCGCATCCTGGAATGGCAACTGCTGCGCATCACCAAATACATCCGGGCGCGTGCGATAGAGCGCGGTAGCTGTGCCTGGATAATCCAGCCCGATGTAACCCACGGATGCATCCAGCCGTTCGTGCAACGCAGAATCCGCACAACCGATATCGACCACGCTGCCGCGCGCGCGCGCGGCAACTTCACGCGCCGCCATTTCCTTGAATCGGAAACTGACCCATTGCGGATGCAACGGCGAGTGGCGCACCCGCTGCGCCGCCCGGCGAATGTACCTTGCCCAGCCCCCGGTCGGCTTGCTCATCGCCGATACGTCAGACTCGTGATCTGCTCCGAAACAAGGCCGATCAGAAACACGATCGCGGCCGCGCTCAGCAGCAATGCGCTCATGTTGGTGAAACGCTGCTGGTAGTAGTAGGTCAAGCCGTAGTTCAGGGCACCCAGGCCGAAAAACACCAGACTGGCTGGCAGGAACAGCTTGAACGGCGAATACAGCGTGGCGATCTTGAAGATGATGAGCAGGAAGCGGATACCGTCGCGCAGCGGCCGGATGTGGCTCTTGCCGGTGCGCTTGCCGACTGCGATCGACTCATAGGCAATCGCATAGGCGCTGCGGAAGAACGCCATGGTGATCGTCGTCGGGTAGGAAAATCCGTTCGGCAACAGGTGCAGGAACTCCAGAAACTTCTCGGCCCGCACTGCACGGAACCCGGAGGTCAGATCGGCCACTGTATGGCCGGTCATCCAGCTAGCCAGCCGGTTGTACAGCGTATTTGCCATACCCCGGCCGACACCAGCCTGCCCGGACCAATCCCGCGCGCCGACGACCATGTCATAGCCCTGCTCCAGCCGGGCCAGCAACCGCTCGATATGCGCCGGATCATGCTGCCCGTCGGCATCCATGAAGACCAGCACATCACCATTGGCCGCACGCGCGCCGCGCTTGATCGCCGCCCCGTTGCCCATGGAATACGGGCTGGACAGGCAGCGAACCGTGTTGGCTGCGCAGATTTCCCGCGTGTCGTCGGTCGAGCCATCGTCAACGATGATGATCTCATCGGCGGGCCTGGCCGCACGCAGACGGGGCAATAGGTCACGCAGGGCCGCCGCCTCGTTCTTGGCCGGCAGGATGATACTGATGGGCATACCAGCAGGCCCCCTTGGGTTCGGGCGCTGAGCATACATGAAGCGCGCTATGGTCCGGCACGCGCACAAAGAGCACCAGAACGGCCGGATTAGCCAGCGCGGCCGGCCTGATCCGGAACGCTTCTTGAGCCCCGTCACAGTTTTGCCCCAGGCAATTCAAAACGGCGCCAAAGTGGAGTACATTCTGCCGTAGTTTCGGGGGCTTACGCGGAATTCTTATGGCCACGCAGATCAATCCAGCGAACCTCGCAGGCTTGAGCGGCATCGCACGCCGCCTTGTCGCAGAGGGCTCTCTCGCGGAAGCGGATGCGCGCCGCGCACTCGAAGCCTCATCGAAGCAGAAGATTCCGCTTGCGACTTACCTTATCGACAACGGCATGGCCGAGAGCCGCACCGTGGCCATGGCCGCATCGGCCGAATTCGGCGTACCGCTCTACGACGTCAGCGCGATCGACTTCGCGCAGTTGCCTCTGAAGCTGGTCAGCGAAGAACTCATTACCAAGCACCGAGCCCTGCCGCTGTTCAAGCGCGGCAATCGCCTGTTCGTCGGCCTCTCCGATCCGACCAACCTGCGCGCACTCGACGAGATAAAGTTCCAGTCCAACCATAGCGTCGAACCTATCCTTATTGACGAACGCGCACTTGCGCGCGTGATCGAGCAGGCGCTGAGCCAAAGCAGCACTTCCGTCGACGTGGAAGGCGACGAGGGGCTGGAGAGCCTGGACCTGAACGCCGGCGACGACGATGCAGACAGCGGCGGCGGCGGTGTCGATGCAAGCGGTGCCGACGACACGCCGATAGTGAAATTTGTGAATAAAGTACTGGTCGACGCCATCAAGCGCGGCGCCTCGGATATTCACTTCGAACCGTTTGAAACTGAATACCGCGTGCGCCTGCGCATGGACGGCGTGCTGCGCAAGGTTGCGGCTCCGCCATCAAAAATCGCACCGCGCATATCCTCGCGCCTCAAGGTCATGTCGGGGCTGGACATTGCGGAGCGCCGCGTACCCCAGGACGGCCGTATCAAGCTCAATCTGTCCAAGGGCAAATCCATCGACTTTCGTGTAAGCACCTGCCCCACGCTGTTTGGCGAGAAGGTGGTCCTGCGTATTCTCGATGGTTCTGCAGCCAAGCTCGGCATCGAGAAGCTCGGTTACGAGGAAGATCAGAAAAAGCTATTCGTCGAGGCGATCGAAAAGCCCTACGGCATGGTGCTCGTGACCGGGCCGACCGGCTCCGGCAAGACCGTATCACTGTATACGGCGCTGAATATTCTCAATACCGAAGGGCGCAATATTTCGACCGTGGAAGACCCGGTCGAAATCCGCGTGCCTGGCATCAATCAGGTGCAGCAGAACCAGAAACGCGGCATGACGTTTGCCGCGGCGCTGCGCTCCTTCCTGCGCCAGGACCCGGACGTGATCATGGTCGGGGAAATCCGCGACCTGGAAACGGCGGAGATTGCGGTCAAGGCGGCGCAGACCGGCCATATGGTGCTGTCGACGCTGCATACCAACGATGCGCCGCAGACCATCGCGCGCTTGATGAACATGGGCATTGCGCCCTACAACATTACGTCCTCAGTCACGCTGGTGATCGCGCAGCGCCTCGCCCGCCGTCTGCACGACTGCAAGCGGCCGCTGATCCTGCCGCCGGCCGCCCTGCTCGCCGAGGGCTTTACGGAAAGTGAAATTGCCGGAATGCAGATGTTCGATGCCGTCGGCTGCTCCGGTTGCAACGAAGGCTACAAAGGCCGCGTCGGCATCTACCAGGTGATGCCGCTCAGCGACGACATCTCGAAAATCATTCTCGCCGGCGGCAACGCAATGCAGATTGCCGACGTCGCACGCGCCGCAGGTATCCGCGATCTGCGCGCCTCGGCGATGCTCAAGGTCAAGCAGGGCGTCACCAGCCTCGCCGAAATTAACCGTGTTACCAAGGACTAACCATGGCCACTGCAACGGTTTCCCGTAAACCCCAGACTGCCGTCGTCGCGGCGCGCGGGCGCGCGCGCGCCGAAGTCAGTGCGCTGCAGACCTTTGTCTGGTCCGGCAAGGACAAACGCGGCCAGGCCATCAAGGGCGAGTACGCCGCGAAGAACATGAGCTTGGTCAAGGCCGAGCTGCGTCGGCAGGGCATCAACCCAACCTCGGTCAAGGCCAAGCCGAAACCGTTGTTCGGTTCAGCCGGCAAGACGATCAAGGCACGTGACATTGCCGTCTTCAGCCGCCAGATTTCCGTGATGATGCAAGCAGGCGTGCCGCTGGTGCAGGGCCTGGACATCATCGCCGGCGGCCAGCAGAACGTGCGCATGAAGAACATGCTCACGGCGATCAAGAACGACATCGAAGGCGGTTCGACGCTGCATGAGGCACTGGCAAAGTTCCCCGTCCAGTTTGACGAGCTGTTCGTCAATCTGGTGAAGGCCGGTGAAGCCGCCGGTGTGCTCGATACGGTGCTCGATACCGTCGCAACCTACAAGGAAAACATCGAATCGCTGAAAGGCAAGATCAAGAAAGCGATGTTCTATCCCGCGATCGTGCTCGCGGTCGCCACCATCGTCTCGGCAATTCTGCTGATCTTCGTCGTGCCGCAGTTCGAGCAGGTGTTCAAGGGGTTTGGCGCGGATCTGCCGGCGTTTACTCAGATGATCGTCAGCGCGTCGCGCTTCATGACCAAATACTGGTATGTCGTGCTGCTCAGCCTCGGCGGGACGATCGCCGGACTGATTTTCCTCTACAAGCGTTCACCAGCCTTCGCCCACTTCTGCGCCCGCGCCGTACTCAAGCTGCCGGTGATAGGGCAGATCCTGCATCAGTCGGCCATCGCGCGCTTCGCCCGCACGCTAGGCGTGACCTTCCGCGCTGGCGTACCGCTGGTCGAGGCGCTGGATTCCGTCGCCGGCGCGACCGGCAGCCCTATTTACAATGCCGCGGTCAAGCGTATCCGCGAAGACGTAGCGGTCGGCCATCAGCTGCAGCTTGCCATGCGCCAGGTCCAGCTGTTCCCGAACATGGTCGTGCAAATGGTCGCGATCGGCGAGGAATCGGGCGCGCTGGACAAGATGCTGTTCAAGATCGCCGAGTTCTACGAAGAGGAAGTCAACAACGCCGTCGATGCACTGGCCAGCCTGCTCGAACCCTTCATCATGGTCATCATTGGCACCCTGGTCGGCGGCATGGTCATCGGTATGTATCTGCCTATCTTCAAACTCGCCGCAGTCGTAGGCTGACCGATACCGATGCTAGAAATCCTCAGCGAGGGCTGGCCGCTGTATCTTGTGGCCAGCCTGTTCGGGCTGCTGGTCGGCAGTTTTCTCAACGTCGTCATCCTGCGCCTGCCAGAACGCCTGATGCACGACTGGCGCGTGCAAAGCCGGGAAATGCTCGAACTCGAAGCGAACCCGGCCGATACCGCGCCGCCCGATATCGTATTCAAGCGCTCGCACTGCCCGCAGTGCAAACATGCGCTGTCGCCGCTAGACAACATTCCGCTCCTTAGCTGGCTGGTACTGCGCGGTCGCTGCCGCTACTGCAAAGCGCCGATTTCGGTGCAGTACCCGCTGGTCGAAGCGCTGACCGCCGTCGCCACGCTCGTTGTCATCGTGCAGTTCGGTACAACCTGGGCCGCGGCCGCAGGCCTTGTGCTGAGCTACGGACTGATCGCTCTGGCCGGCATCGACTTTCGCACCCAGTTGCTGCCCGACAACCTGACCCTGCCCTTGCTCTGGGGCGGAATGCTGCTGTCCTTGGTGCCGGTATTCGTTGCGCCAGTCGATGCCATTCTTGGCGCAACCATCGGTTACCTGAGCCTTTGGTCGATCTATTGGCTATTCAAGCTGCTGACCGGCAAAGAAGGCATGGGCTACGGCGATTTCAAGCTGCTGGCAGCACTCGGCGCCTGGATGGGCCCCAAGAGTCTGCTGCCGATCGTGCTGCTGTCGTCCGTTGTCGGGGCCGTGCTCGGCAGTATTTTGCTGGCGACTCGCGGCAAGGACAGCTCGACACCGATTCCGTTCGGTCCGTTCATCGCCGTTGCCGGCTGGATCCAGTTCGTCTGGGGAGAGCCTCTGCTGCAGCTTTATACGCAGCTATTGCTTGGACGATGACCACGGTCGACGCGCATTTCGTCGTCGCGATCAGCGGCGGCATCGCCTCCGGCAAGACCGCGGTAACGCAGGCATTCGGCCGCCGCGGCATTGCCTGTTATGACGCTGACGTCGCCGCCCGGGAAGTCGTGGCCCCCGGCCAGCCTGCGTTGGCCGAGATCGCCGCTGCGTTCGGTCCGCAGTTACTGCAGCCGGATGGATCGCTGGATCGCGCAGCGATGCGCCGGCTTATCTTTGGTGATGACTCGGCCCGGCGCCGCCTCGAAGCCCTGGTCCATCCGCGTGTACGCGAACGACTGCGCGAACAGGTGGCAGCCGATGCTAACCACTACTGCCTGCTCGCGATTCCGCTGCTCGCCGAAACCTGGCCGGCATATGCCTGGGTAGACCGTGTCGTCATTGTCGACGTAGCACCCGACATCCAGCTCGCGCGGCTGCAGCAGCGGGATGGCATAGCGCAGGATCTCGCCGCAAGAATGATCGCGGCGCAAGCGACGCGCGAACAGCGCCTGGCGATTGCGACCGATGTGATCAGCAATTCCGGCACTCTGGATGACCTCGACGCCGCGGTTGCGGCCTTGCACCAGCGGTTCCTGCAACTGGCAGCGGCTAAGTAGCGCTACCAGAACGCCGAAATGCCGGCGATACCCTGGGCACCGTTACCCAGGGCCGTTGCCAGATCGTCCTGCTTCAGTCCACCAAGGGCATAGACCGGCACGCGGGCGCCTGCACAAAGTGCCGCGAACGCAGTCCAGCCCAATGTGGGCTGCTGCGCGTGGCTCGTGGTCGCAGCAACACTGCCAAGTACGACGAAATCGACCCCTAGCGTCTGTGCTTTTTCGAGTTCCGCGGCGTCGTGGCAGGAAGCGGCAAACCAGCGCTTGGCTGCAACCGGCCGCGCGTCGAGCTCGCCAAGCTGCGCTGCTGTGACATGCACACCGTCAAGATCAAACTCCTCGACCAGATCCATGCGCGAGTTGACCAGCAGCTGGCCGCCCGCAGCACGCACCCGCGCCAGACAAGCCGGCACGAGACGGCGCAAGCTCGCCTCGTCGCTGCACTTGGCGCGCAACTGAACCAGGCGAACCCCGCGCGCAAGAGCCGCGTCAAGGCGTGCCAGAAAACTGGCCTCGTCCGCGTCAGGCTGGGGTGTGATCAGGTATTGCGCCGGCAAGGCGAGCGCATTGACGACAGGATGATCGGCTGCCGGCATCTCGCTGGGATCGAGCGCCGCCGCCGGCACCCATTTCAACGCCTGTCCTTCACAGGACTGCGGCACGCCGTCAAAGGCGTGCACCCGATAGACATCGAGCAGGATGCGCTTGGCCGGGTAACGCCAGGGAATGCGAATCAGCGGCTCGGCTGACGCGACGCGCACGCCGATTTCCTCGTGGATTTCCCGTCGCAGTGCCTGCAGCGGCGTTTCGCCGGACTCCACCTTGCCGCCGGGAAACTCCCAGTAGCCGGACAGATGCTTGCCCTCAGGCCGCTGCGCAAGCAGTACCCGGCCATCTGCATCGACCAGCGCTGCTGCCACTACGTGCACCAGGGGCAGATCACCTGCGGTGGTGTCCGGCGCCGCTTCTGTCGAAACAGCGCTCATGCGCAAAGTTCTCCGCTACTCAGGCCAGGCGTCCGTGGCACTGCTTGTACTTCTTGCCCGAGCCGCAGGGGCAGGGATCATTGCGGCCTACTTTCGGCCCTTCCGCAAACTGGGCGATCGCCGGCGCAGCCGAAGCGGCCGTGGCCGCTAGCACTTCGCCTTCGCTGGCAAAGCCGCTGGCCTCAGCGTGGGCGAAATTGAGCGGCGCCTGTTGCTGCTGGCGCCGCTGCTGCTCTTCGATTTGCTGCACTTCTTCTTCGCTGCGGATGCGGACGCGTGCAAGCAGGGTCGTCGTTTCGAGCTTGATGCGCTCAAGCATGGTCTGGAACAGCTCGAACGACTCGCGCTTGAACTCCTGCTTGGGCTGCTTCTGCGCGTATGAACGCAGATAGATGCCCTGGCGCAGGTAATCCATGCTCGCCAGATGTTCCTTCCAGCAGTTGTCGAGCGTGTTCAGCATCACGTGGCGCTCAAGAGCGCGCATGACTTCCGAACCGAGCATGGCCTCGCGCTCGCGGAAATAACGATCGACCGCGGCAAGCACATGTTCAAGCACCTGCTCGGAATCCGCCTCAGACTGAGTTTCGAGCCAGCGCTTGAGATCTAGTTCGATGCCGAAATCATCGCCTAGCTTCTTTTGCAGCGCGATGACATCCCATTGTTCGTCTATCGAATGCTGCGGCACATGGCTGCGTACGAGATCGGTAAATACATCGGCGCGGATGGCGGCGGCCGTTTCTGCGAAATCGTCCTGTTCCAGCAGCTCGTTGCGCTGTTCGTAGATGACTTTGCGCTGGTCGTTGGCGACGTCATCGAATTCGAGCAGATTCTTGCGGATGTCAAAATTGTGCTGCTCGACCTTGCGCTGCACCTTCTCGATCTGCCGGCTGACCATGCGGTCTTCCAGTGCATCGTCTTCCTTCATGCCGAAGATCTGCATCCACTTCGTGACCCAGTCGGGCGAGAAGATGCGCATGAGGTTGTCTTCGAGCGACAGATAGAAGCGGCTGGAACCCGGATCGCCCTGGCGGCCGGAGCGGCCGCGCAGCTGATTGTCGATACGCCGCGACTCGTGACGCTCAGTGCCGACTATGTGCAGACCACCGGCGGCAACGACCTCCTCGTGGCGCTTCTTCCACTCGCTGCGGATGCGTGCACGCGCCGCATCGGTTGCATCTTCCGGCAACTGCGCAAGCTCGGCGTCGAGGCTGCCGCCAAGCACGATGTCGGTACCGCGGCCGGCCATGTTCGTCGCGATCGTGATGGCGCCTGGACGCCCGGCCTGGGCGATGATGTGCGCTTCGCGTTCATGCTGCTTGGCGTTCAGCACTTCATGCGCCACGCCCTGCTGCTGCAGCATCTTCGACAGGAACTCCGACGCATCGATAGACGCAGTACCGACCAGCACCGGTTGGCGGCGCTTCTGGCAATCGCGGATATCCTCGACGATCGCGTCCCATTTGGGTTTGTGCTTGAGGAACACGAGGTCCGGTGAATCCTTGCGGATCATCGGACGGTGCGTCGGAATGACAACGACTTCGAGGCCGTAGACCTGCTGGAACTCATAGGCTTCCGTATCCGCCGTGCCGGTCATGCCGGACAGCTTCTTGTACATGCGGAAGTAATTCTGGAACGTAATCGTCGCGAGGGTCTGGTTCTCGCGCTGGATAGGCACGCCTTCCTTCGCCTCGACAGCCTGATGCAGGCCGTCGGACCAGCGCCGGCCGGCCAGGGTGCGGCCGGTGAATTCGTCGACGATGATGACCTCGCCGTCCCGCACGATGTAGTCCACGTCACGCTGGTACAGCGTGTTGGCGCGCAGCGCCGCGTTGAGATGGTGCACGACCACGAGATGCTTGGCGTCGTAAAGCCCTTCGTCGGCCGCGATCACCCCTTCCTTGCGCAGTAACAGCTCGGCGTGCTCCATGCCTTCTTCCGACAGGTGCACCTGCTTCTGCTTTTCGTCCACCCAGTAATCGCCGACCTTGGAGTCTTCCTTGTCCTGGCGCGTGAGCTTGGGAACAATGCGGTTGATCTTGACGTAGAGCTGCGGCGATTCCTCGGACGGGCCCGAGATAATCAGCGGAGTGCGCGCTTCATCGATAAGAATGGAGTCGACTTCGTCAACGATGGCGTAATGCAGCCCACGCTGGTAACGCTGTTCTTTCGACAGCGCCATATTGTCGCGCAGGTAGTCGAAACCGAATTCGTTGTTGGTGCCGTAGGTAATGTCAGCGGCGTAGGCGGAGGCCTTGTCCGCGTGATTCATGCCGGGGTAAACAACACCTACGCTGAGCCCCAGAAAGTTATAGAGCTTGCCCATCGTCGCCGCGTCGCGCTTGGCGAGGTAGTCATTCACGGTCACGACATGAACGCCCTTGCCTTCGAGGGCGTTCAGGTAGACCGACAACGTGGCGACCAGCGTCTTGCCTTCGCCGGTGCGCATTTCGGCAATGCGCCCCATGTTCAGCACCATGCCACCGATCATCTGCACGTCGTAGTGGCGCAGGCCGAGCACACGTACCGATGCCTCGCGCACCGTCGCGAACGCGTCCGGCAGGATCTGCTCCAGGCTCTGGCCATCGGCAAGGCGTTGCTTGAACTGATCCGTACGTGCGCGCAACTCGGCATCGGACAGAGCCTGCATCGCCGGCTCAAGCGCGGCAATCTGCGCCACGTTCTTGTTGAGCTGACGCAACACGCGATCGTTGCGGCTGCCGAAGAGGCTCGTCATTAGACGGTTGAACATGAAGTCGATCGCTCAGCAGGAAAAGGGAAATGCACGAAGCCCACGCAAAGCGCAGGCACGAGCGGACCGCCGATAATAAGCCGGCAGCCGCTTCGGGGAAAGAATGGTGGGTTGCCGCCCCGGAGATTCAAGGGGCTGCAGACCGCCTCGACCGCGGTCAGATCTTGCGCTGGCTACGAACGTAAGCGATGGGGTTGACCGCCTTGCCGTTGAGCCAAACCTCGAAATGCACGTGTGAGCCGGTCGAACGGCCGGAAGAACCGACCTTGGCAATGACTTCGCCAACGCGGACGCGCTGGCCAACGGTAGCCAAGTTCTGGGAATTGTGCGCATAACGAGTCATATAACCGTTGCCGTGATCGACTTCGACCACATTACCGTAACCAGGACGGGTGCCGGACCAGGTCACAACGCCTTCGGCAACTGAGTGAATGTCCGCACCGGCATGGGCGTCAAAGTCGATGCCTGAATGGAAGGCGCTGGCGCCATTGAACGGATCAGGCCGGCCACCGAAATACGAAGAGATGTAGCCGGACTTGACCGGCATGCCGCTAGGCAGCAGGTCGGAATCAATCTTGCGGTCAAGCAGCAGGTTTTCGAGCACTTCCAGTTGCGCCTGCTGGCGCACGAAGCGCGCATGCAGTTCGTCGATGGAATCCGCCAACTGCGGCGCTGCCGCATGCACAGCCGGAGACTGCGCATCCTCGGGGCCACCAACGGCCGGCGGCTCGGTGAAGCGGAACTCGCCGTCGTCGAGTTTGCCGGCACGGGTCAAACGTTCGCCGAGCGCATTGAGCCGGGTCGCATGCGCCTGTAGCGCGCCGAGCTTGACCGCGAGCGCATCCAGGTCACGTTGCGTGTTCTGCTTGACCTGTTCGAGTTCGCGCAGACGCGCGTCGCCCTGTTCGCGCAATTCGCGCAGTTCTGCGAGGGTGCGTGTCTTGGGTCCCGCGATGCTGTAGGCCACGCTAACGCCAAGCAGAGCGCAGGCCAGCGCGGCACAACCGAGTATCGCCCCGCATTTGAGACGGGTACGCCAGCAGCCGAGGTCGATGGTCTGCGGCACCGCATGCGGCTTTGCGACGATAATGATGTTCATGCTGGATTCGTTTTCTGCCTGGGTTTCCGAGATGCAAACCAAGATCCCATCGTCCGCAGCTACGCCGCTTCGCTCGTCGCCCGGCCCCAAACCGGTCGGCGAGACCTCCCCCGTCGCGTCGCTGATCAAGCGAGCACGAGCGCTGGAAGCACTGGATCTTCGTTTGCGCCTGACGCTACCTCCGGCCATCCGTCCGCATTGCTGCCTGGCGGACGCACGACAGGGTCGCGTTGTCTTTCTTGCGAACACCTCGACCTGGGCGGCAAAGCTAAGGCTCCACCAGACCCCGATCCTGGCCGAGGCGCAAAAAGCGCTCGGACAGTCTTTCAAGACATTCGCCGTCAAAGTGGCACCCTTGCCGTCCGTTCCCCCGGAGCCTGCAAGGCGGAAGCCGCTTTCTCACACCGCAGCCAAACACTTAAGCCTGGCGGCGGCCACACTGGCAGACCCCGAACTCAGGGCCTTGTTTCTACAGATGGCGTCCCTCGCCGAAATTTCTGATTCCAATAGCGCGGAGGTCTGACCGCGCCGCAAGGCGGCTGGCTGGAAACCGCCCGAGATACTAGTTCCTACACGGCCTGGGCAGGGTGGGCGTAGGAAATCGGAGCAGTCGCCGGGTCGTCAAAGCGAACCTCTTCCCACGCACTGGTGTCGGCCAGCAACGTGCGCAACAGCTGATTGTTCAACTGGTGGCCCGACTTGTGCCCGAAAAACGCGCCTATGAGGCTGTGCCCGAGCAGGTACAGGTCGCCGATCGCGTCGAGGATCTTGTGTTTGACGAATTCGTCCTCGTAGCGCAAGCCGTCTTCGTTGAGGACGCGATAGTCGTCGAGGACGATCGCGTTGTCCATGGATCCGCCGAGGACGAGATTGCGCTCCCGCAGCATTTCGATATCCCGCATAAAGCCAAAGGTGCGGGCGCGGGAGACTTCCTTGACGAACGAAGTCGTGGAGAAATCGATTTCCGCACGGGAAGTCTGTGCGGTGAAGATCGGGTGATTGAAGTCGATAGAGAAACCGACCTTGAAGCCATCGAACGGCTCGAATCGAGCCCATTTGTCGCCGTCTTTGACGGTCAACGGCTTCTTGATGCGGATAAAGCGCTTGGCCTTGGGCTGCTCCTCGATGCCTGCGGACTGAAGCAGGAACACGAAGGGGCCGGCGCTACCATCCATGATCGGCACTTCCGAGGCCGAAAGATCGACGTACGCGTTATCAATACCCAGGCCCGCCATGGCCGAAAGCAAATGTTCGACTGTCGATACGCGAACCGTTCCCTTGGTCAGGGTGCTGGAAAGGCTGGTATCGCCCACATTCTCGGCGCGGGCATGAATCTCTACCGCAGGAGTCAGATCCACGCGGCGAAACACAATTCCCGTATCCACCGCGGCTGGACGCAGGGTCATATAGACTTTTTCGCCGGTGTGGATGCCGACGCCTGTCGCCCGAATGACGTTTTTTAGCGTGCGTTGTTTGATCATTCTTTTTTTGTCCCCTGGGGCAGGAGCCAACAAAACGGCCTGGATGCTAGCACAGGGCTTTATGACAGAAAAGCAAAACGAGGCGCCCGGCCCACATTTTGTTGCGTGGATACAACAATAACGGGGTGATAGGGCGAAAAAAAGGCGGTATGCCGTCGGCATACCGCCTTATGGAGGACGTAGCATGACGGATGACGGCGCCTGTCGTCATCTGTCCCTGATGTTTTGCCACACCGCGCTCTTACCTGGTCGACGCGGCAACGCCGCAGCCTGTGACTGCGGAGCGTTGCGGCACATGCGACCGCTGGTCAGTGCGGGTCAGTCAGCCTGACGACGCAGGAACGCCGGAATATCGAGGTAGTCCATTGCAGGCTCGGCGCTGACCGCCGTTTCAGCAACACTGACCTGACGCGCGGCAGGACCGGCGACACGCACCGACGGCTGGGCATAGTCGACCACTTCATTGCCGGTACCCGTGCGCAGCACCAGACGTGGACGCGGCTCCTCACGCCGGGTCATCGCCGGCTGACGCACAGCAGCACGATTGAGGCCCGTCGCCACGACGGTGACGCGGACTTCATCCTGCAGCTCCGTATCGAGCGCGGTACCAATCACGACCGTCGCATCCTCGCTCGCAAAGCCATGGATGACCTGACCGATCTCGTCGAACTCGCGCATGGTCAGGTTCGGACCAGCGGTCACGTTGACGAGAATGCCGCAGGCACCGGCGAGGTTTACGTCCTCCAGCAGCGGATTGTTGATAGCCGCTTCGGCTGCCGCGACGGCACGGTCATCGCCCTTGGCCGAACCGGTGCCCATCATGGCCATGCCCATTTCCGACATGACCGTGCGCACGTCGGCAAAGTCGACGTTGATCAGACCCGGACGCGTGATCAGGTCAGCAATGCCCTGCACCGCGCCGAGCAGCACGTCGTTGGCCTGCTTGAATGCACTGAGCAAGGTGACATCACGGCCCAGCACGGTCAGCAGCTTTTCGTTGGGCACGGTAATGAGTGAGTCCACATGCTGACTCAGGTCCTCTATACCCTTGAGCGCGACCTGCATGCGGCGCCGGCCCTCAAACGGAAACGGCTTGGTCACAACCGCTACCGTCAGGATGCCGAGTTCCTTCGCGAGCTGCGCCACCACGGGCGCGGCACCCGTACCAGTGCCACCGCCCATGCCGGCGGTGATGAACACCATGTCGGCGCCCTGCAGCATCTCGACAATGCGCTCGCGGTCTTCCAGTGCAGCCTGGCGACCGACTTCGGGATTGGCGCCGGCACCCAGCCCCTTCGTGACATTGCTGCCTAGCTGCAGGCTGAATTTCGCGCCCGAGTTCTTGATCGCTTGCGCATCGGTGTTGGCGCAGACGAAATCCACGCCCTCGACATGCTGCTGCACCATGTGTGCGACTGCATTGCCGCCGCCGCCGCCCACGCCGACGACCTTGATGACCGCATTCGGCGCGATCTTTTCGACGAATTCAAACATGACTCCCATCCTCCGGTGTTATGAACTGCTGGTTGTGTGCTGCGCGGGTCTGCATGACCCGCCAGCCGATCGGAGAACAGGCGCGTTCTCCGGTTGCACGGCCTCCGACCGTGCACCGCGGCTTCCTGCCGCGGGTGGCGCTAGAAATTTCCCTTGAACCAATGCATGACCTTGTCCCAAAGCCCACCGACACGGGCGACGCCAGCGCCGGCTGGGCGGCGCACGGCTTCGCGGCCGGCGCCGTAGAGCAACAGCCCCACGCCGCTCGCATGGATCTGGTTGGAGACCACATCGGACAGGCCGCTGACGTGCTGCGGCACGCCGAGCCTTACCGGCATGTGAAACAGTTCTTCGGCGAGTTCGACCACGCCTTCCATCTTGGCGCCGCCGCCAGTCAGCACGATGCCGGCGCGCGTCAGCTCTTCGAGGCCCGAGCGGCGTAACTCCGCCTGCACCATCTCGAAGATTTCCTCGTAGCGCGGCTGCACCGCTTCGGCCAAGGTCTGGCGCGCAAGCCGGCGCGGCGGACGATCGCCGACACTAGGCACCTGTATGGTTTCTTCTGCCGTAGCCAGCTGCGCCAGCGCGCAGGCGTAGCGGATCTTGATCTCCTCGGCGTTTGCGGTCGGCGTGCGTACGAACTGCGCGATATCGTTGGTAACCTGATCACCGCCTATGGGCAGCGCCGCCGTGTGGCGGATGGCGCCCTGGGTATAGATCGCAAGGTCGGTAGTGCCCGCGCCGATGTCGACCAGACAGACGCCGAGCTCACGCTCGTCCTGGGTCAGCACGGCACGCGCGGAGGCGACTGCCGACGGCACGAGCTCGTCGACTGACAGTCCGCACCGCTGTATGCACTTCATGATGTTCTGTGCCGCACTCGCTGCGCCGGTCACCAGGTGCACGTTGGCTTCAAGGCGCACGCCCGACATGCCAACGGGATGGCGTATGCCCTCCTGGCCGTCGATCAGGTACTCCTGCGGCTCCTTGTACAGCACCCAGCGGTCGCCCGGGATCGCCAGCGCACTGGCGGCGTTGAGCACGGCGTCGAGATCGGCCTGGGTCACTTCCTTGTCCCGGATCGGGGCGGTGCCGTGCGAGTTGTCGTCTTTGATGTGGCTGCCCGAGATCGAGGCATAGACCGAGCGGATCTCGCACCCGGCCATGAGTTCGGCTTCCTCGATGGCTCGCTGTATCGACTGCACCGTCGATTCAATATCGACGACGACGCCGCGCTTGAGCCCGCGCGAAGCGTGCGAGCCCACGCCGATGATCTCGACCGGATCGCCATGCTGAAATTCCCCGACGATGGCAACCGTCTTGGACGTGCCGATATCCAGGCCGACGATCAGCGATTTTTCGCTCTTACGGTTCATGCGTCTTCCACCGGCACAGGTGCAGGGTTGGCAGGTGGCGGCGCGGATTCCGGCACGGCATCGGTGCCGGGCCATTTCATCGCGAAGCCATTGCTGTAGCGGAGATCGACATACTCGAACGCGCCACGGCCGCTCGCCGCCACGCGTGGGTACATTTGCAAAAAGCGCAACAACCGCTCCGGTGCGTGCTCGTTGCCGACGATGATGCTGGCCCCACTGTCCAGGTGAACCGTCCAGCTACCGCGCGCGCTGAGACTCACGCCGGACACCTGCAGACCGCTGCCGCCAGCCTGCGCCAGCGCCTCACGGTAGAAAGCCATCACATCCCCGATACGCTCGTCGGGACCACTCAGACGCGGCAGCCCTTGTATCTCCGACGCACCCGGCACCTGGAAAAGCTGCGCCTCGGCGTTGATCAGCCGATCGCCGCCCCAGTGGGCATAGGGCCTTTGTTCGTAGACACGCAATACCAGCGTGTCCGGCCAGCGCTTGCGCGCCTCGACTTTCTCCACCCACGGCAGCTGCGCCACGCTCTTTTGCACCCCTGCCAGATCAACCGCGAAAAAACCGACGCCAATCGCAGGCGCGGCAGCGGTACGGATCTGTTCCGCGCTGACATTGGCGAATTCCGCTTGCAGCTCAAGTTGGCGCACCGGCCAGCGATCGGCGGCATACCAGCCGTTGAGCAGGCCGACCACCGGCAGCGCGACCAGCGTCAGCGCTATGCCCCAGGCCAGCACGCGTTGGATCGCGGCGGCGCTCATCCGGCAGCCTCAATGAAACTCGTTTCGAGAATTCGCCAGCACAATTCCGGGAAATCGATGCCGACGGCGCGTGCGGCCTTGGGTACCAGCGAATGACTGGTCATGCCGGGTGTCGTATTGACCTCAAGCAGCCAATTGCGGCCGCTGCGGTCGCGCATCACGTCGACACGGCCCCAACCCGATGCGGCTGCGGCACGGAAAGCGGCAAGCGCAAGCGCACGCATCTCCTGTTCGGCTAGGCCATCCAATCCAGGGCACAAATACTGAGTGTCCTCGGCGACGTACTTCGCGTGGTAGTCGTAGAACTCGCCCTTGGGCACGATATGAATGGTCGGCAGCGCCTCGCCATGCAGAATGCCGACGGTGAACTCGTCGCCGACGATGAGCTGCTCGATCACGAGTTCGCCGTCATAGCGCGATGCAAGTTCGAGCGCCGCCGGCAGATCCGCTTCGCCGTACACACGCGTGATGCCGACGCTGGACCCTTCATGCGAAGGCTTCACGATCACGGGGTAGCCCAGCGCCCCGATGATCGCGGTTATGTCTTCGCCCTTGCGATAGGCGCGAAACCCCGGTGTCGGCAAGCCCTTTGCGATCCAGATTTCCTTGGTGCGGATCTTGTCCATGGTCAAGGCCGAGCCAAGCACGCCCGATCCGGTAAAGGGCACACCCAGGGCCTGCAGCGCCCCCTGCAACATGCCGTCCTCACCCCCGCGGCCGTGCAGGATATTGAATACTCGGGCGAAATGGCCTGCGCGCAAGGCGTCGAGCAGGGCCGGAATACCATCGACGGGATGCGCGTCAACGCCGCTGGAACGCAGCGCTTCAAGCACGTTGCGGCCCGAATCCAGCGAGACTTCCCGTTCAGTGGAGTTGCCACCGAGCACGACTGCCACGCGGCCGAACAGTTTTGGGTCGGTAATGCGCATCAACTTGCCTTTGTCTTCAATTCGCCAAGTGCGGCGAGTTCGCTCGCCGCCGCACCGATATCGCCAGCGCCCATGACCAGCAGCAGATCGCGGTCACGCAGCAGGGCTGGCAGTACATCCTTGAGTTCGCGCGGGTGATCGATCAGCACCGGATCGGCCTTGCCGCGTGCACGCACCGCGCGGGCGAGCGAGCGCGCATCGGCGTTGGCGATCGGCGCCTCCCCCGCGGGATAGACCTCGGTCAGCACCAGCACGTCGACCTCGCTCAGTACACGCGCAAAGTCATCAAGCAGATCGCGCGTGCGCGAATAACGATGCGGCTGGAACGCGACGACGAGACGCCGCTCCGGCCAGCCGCCGCGCGCCGCTGCAAATACCGCGGCGAGTTCGCTGGGGTGATGACCGTAGTCGTCTACCAGCGTCGCGCCGCCGTGATCGAGTGCCAGTTCGCCACGTGCCTGGAAACGGCGCCCTACACCCTGGAACTGGGACAGCGCGCGCTGGATCGCGGCAGCGTCGACACCGAGCTGCCAGGCAACGGCCGATGCCGCCAGTGCATTGAGCACGTTGTGGCGACCTGGCAGGTTCAAGGTGACCGGCACCGGTTCGGCATGCTCCGGCAGCACGAGATCAAACATCATCTGCGCACCGAGCTGACGCACGTTGTTCGCGCGCACATCTGCCTCGGAGCTAGCAATGCCGTAGGTCAGAGTGCGACGCACGGTATGCTGGGCAAGCTCGGCAACATCCGCATCGTCGATGCAAAGCACAGCCAGGCCATAGAACGGCAGGCGATGCAGGAAATCCGCAAACGCCTTCTTGACCTTCGCGTAGTCGCCCTCGTAGTTCTCCAGATGATCAGCATCGATGTTCGTGACAATCGCGATCATCGGCGACAGCAACAGAAACGAGCCGTCCGACTCGTCGGCTTCGGCCACGAGGTACTCACCCGTGCCCAGGCGGGCATTCACCCCGACTGCGGTCAGCTGACCGCCAATCACGAAAGTCGGATCCAGGCCGGCTTCGGCCAGCACGCTGGCGACCAGACTGGTCGTGGTGGTCTTGCCATGTGTTCCCGCCACGGCGATACCACGGCGAAAGCGCATCAGTTCGCCGAGCATTTCCGCACGCGGCACCACCGGTATGCGGCGCTCGCGCGCCGTAAGCAGCTCCGGATTGTCGGGCTTGATCGCACTCGACACGACGATGGCGTCGGCGCTTTCCACATGCTCGGCGGCATGGCCGCGGTAGACGCGGATACCAAGGCCGGCGAGGCGGCGCGTTGTCGCCGAATCAGCCTTGTCGGAACCCGACACATCGTAGCCCAGGTTGTGCAGCACCTCGGCGATGCCGCTCATGCCAACCCCGCCTATGCCGACGAAGTGCACACGGCGCAGCGCCTGGGTGAGATCGTCGTGTGGGGCAAGACGGCGCGGTGTCATGCGGCGACCTCCAGGCAATGATCGGCAATGCTTGCCGCGGCCTGCGCTTTGGCAAGGCGGTGCGCGGCCTGGGCCATCACCAGCAGACCCGCGCGATCAGCCAGCAGGCGTCCCAGTTCATCGCACAAGCGCTGTGGGGTCGCCTCGGATTCCGCAATGCGCAGCGCGGCACCGGCGTCCGCAAACGCCTGCGCATTGCGCATCTGGTGGTCGTCGACCGCATGTGGATAGGGCACGAGCAGCGCTCCGACGCCGGCGGCGGCGATCTCGGCCAAGGTCAGCGCGCCGGCACGGCAAACAATGAGATCGGCCCAGGCATAGGCTGCTGCCATGTCATCGATGAACGGCTCCACGCTGGCGCTGACACCGGCGGCGGCATAGGCCGCGCGCGCCGGCTCGGCGTGCTTGGCGCCACATTGATGACGTACCTGTGGACGCCGCTCCGGTGGCAGCAGGGCCAGCGCCAGCGGCACGCGCGTGTTCAGCGCCTGCGCTCCGAGGCTGCCGCCCAGCACCAGCAACCGCAGGCCAGCGTCCCGCTGCGCAAAACGTTCCACCGGCGCGGCCAGGCCAGCAATCTCGCGGCGCACGGGATTGCCGACCCAGATCGCGTGCTGCGCGGGTGGGAATGCGTCGGCGAAACCCGCAAGCACGCGGCGCGCCACGCGCGCCAGCACGCGATTGGTCGCACCGGGTACGCGATTCTGCTCGTGTACCAGCAGCGGCGTCCCTGCTAGCCAGGCCGCGATGCCGCCAGGACCAGCCGCAAAGCCGCCCATGGACAGCACGCTGCGCGGGCGCGTGCGGCGCAATACACGGCCTGCCGCGAATACCGCACGCGCAATGCGCAACGGCGCGCGCAGCTGGGTCACCAGACCCTTGCCGCGGACCCCACCGATATCCAGGGTCTCGATCGCAATACCGGCCCGGGGCACAAGTTCGGTTTCAAGCCCGCCGGCCGCGCCCATCCAGAGTACCGGCACGCCGCGCGCACGCAGTTCATCGGCCACGGCAAGGCCGGGAAAAATATGGCCGCCAGTACCGCCGGCCATGATCAGCACGGGTGCTGTCGAAGGCCTCATGCCCAGACCCCCGACTGTACCCGCGCCTGCGTTGTCTCGGCGCTCTGTGCCTCTTCGCGATGGAGTTCGTAACTGACGCGCAGCAGCACACCTATCATGGCGCAGGTCATCATCAACGATGATCCGCCGGAGCTGATCAACGGCAGGGTCAGTCCCTTGGTCGGCAGCATGCCCAGATTCACGCCCATGGACACCAGGGCCTGCAGCGCGATGCACAACGCGATGCCGAAGGCCACATAGCCCTGGAAGTAGAGGCCACGCTGTACCGCGCGCGCGCCGAGCAACAAGCCCCGGCCACAAAGCCAGGCGAACAGGGCCAGCACCAGCACAATGCCGAACAGCCCCAGTTCCTCGGCAATCACCGCAAGAATGAAATCGGTATGCGCCTCCGGCAGATAGAACAGCTTCTGCACCGAGCCGCCCAGGCCTACACCAAACCACTCGCCCCGGCCGACCGCAATCAAGGCCTGAGCGAGCTGGTAACCATCGCCGAACGGATCAAGGAAGGGGTCGCGGAACGAGGTCAGGCGCTTGATGCGGTACTCCGCATACATCGCCGCCCAGGCCATGACCGGCATCATGGGCAGCCCCAGGAAAACAAGGTTGCGCAGGCGCGCGCCACCCAGCCATATCAGACCTACGGTCATCGCACCGACCAGCGCGGCCGAACCGAAATCCGGTTGCGCCAGCAACAGCACGACACCAATGCCAGCCACGGCGATGGGCTTGATCACACCGAGGAAATGCCGCTGCACGCTTTCGCGATGACGCACCATATAGCTCGCCAAGTAGGCGATCAGCAGCAGCTTGTAAGCCTCCACCGGCTGGAAACCAGAAATGCCGAAGTTGAGCCAACGCAGCGCCCCGTTGCGGCGCATGCCCAGGCCCGGCACGAATACGGCCAGCATCAGGGCAAAGCCCGCCAGCAGCAGCACGCCGCTGTAGCGTTCTACCGCTTCAAGCTCCAGCCGCATTGCAGCGACCGCGAGCAAGGTACCTAGTGCAAGAAAGATCAGATGGCGTGTGACGTAGAAGAATGGGCCGATATGCTGGTTGTCGGCTACCGGAATGGAGCTCGATGCCACCATGATCACACCCAGGCCGACCAGACCCAGCGCAGACAGCAACAGGCCGCGGTCATAACGACCCGGCAGTTCGCTGCGGCGAGTGGCCTGCGATTGGCTCATCAGCGCACCTTCAGGGTCGCAAGACCGATGAGCACGAGCACGACGCTGATAATCCAGAAACGCACAATGACTCGCGGCTCCGGCCAGCCCTTGAGTTCGAAATGGTGATGTATGGGCGCCATGCGGAACAGCCGCTTGCCGGTGAGCTTGAAGCTCGCGACCTGCAGCATCACCGACGCCGTCTCCATAACGAAGACTCCACCCATGATCAGCAGCGCGACTTCCTGTCTGACGATGACGGCGATCAGGCCTAGCGCAGCGCCGATAGCCAGCGCGCCTATGTCGCCCATGAACACTTGCGCCGGATAGGTGTTGAACCAGAGAAACCCGAGCCCGGCGCCAGCCAGCGCGCCGCAGTAGATCGTGAGCTCACCAGCCCCCGGCACGGCAGGGATCTGCAGGTAGCTCGAGAACACGGCGTTGCCGGAGAGATAGGCAAACACACCCAACGCGCAGGCGACCAGCACGCTCGGCATGATGGCGAGTCCGTCCAGACCGTCAGTCAGGTTCACCGCGTTGGAGAATCCGACCACCATCAAATAACCCAGCAGCACGAAGAAAAACGCGCCCAGCGGCAGCGCAACCTGCTTGAACAGCGGCAGATAAAGCGCGGTCGCAGCGGGCACGTCGGCGGTGTAGAACAGAAACAGCGCGGCACCGAGGCCACCGATCGACTGCCAGAAGTATTTCCAGCGTGCGGCCAGTCCGCGGCTGTCTTTGAGCACCAGCTTCTTGTAGTCGTCGTAGAAACCGATCGCGCCGAACACGACGGTCACCGCCAGCACAAGCCAGACGTAGCGATTGTGGAGATCTGCCCAGAGCACGGTGGAAACCGCAATCGAGGCCAGAATCAGGGCGCCGCCCATGGTCGGTGTGCCGGCCTTGGACAGGTGTGACTGCGGGCCGTCCTGCCGAATGACCTGGCCGGCCTTGAGCGCGGCCAGGCGACGGATCATGCCCGGACCGACCAGCAGCGAAACCACCAGCGCCGTCAGCGTCGCCATGATCGCGCGGAACGTCAGGTACTGAACGACGTGGAATGCGCTGATATAGGGTGTCAGCCAACGGGCAAGTTCAAGCAGCATGCGCGCCCCCCTGAGTGCCGAGCAGTGCGGCAACAACGCGGTCCATGGCGGAGGAGCGCGATCCTTTGACCAGACAGCAAACACCTGCGTGCAGATCGGCACGCAGGCTGGCCGTCAATTCCTGCTGATCGGCGAAATGACGGGCACCTTCGCCGAAAGCCTGTACGGCGGCACGGCTAAGTTCCCCGCATGCGTAGAGACGGCGCACGCCGGCGGCGCGCGCACGTGCGCCGATTTGCGCATGTAGCGCCAGCGCCTCGCTGCCGAGTTCTTTCATATCGCCCAGCACCAGCCAGGGCTCGCCGGCCTGCAGCACCAGCGTGTCGACAGCGGCTGCAGCGGAACCCGGATTCGCGTTGTAGCTATCGTCGATCAGGATCCAGCCCGCATTGCTTTCGTGACGCACCAGGCGGCCAGCTACGCTGGTGGCTTGCTCAAGCCCACGGCGTATCGTTGCGAGCGGCACATCGAGCGCCTGGGCAATTGCGGCGGCGGCGAGCGCATTGGATACGTTATGCCGCCCGGCCAGCGGCAAGAGCACTTCAGCCTCACCCTGCGGCGTATGCAGGCGGAAGCGCGACTGTGTGCCGAGATCCAGCGCATCGGCCCAGATCTCAAATGCAGAAGAAAAACCGAAGCGCAGCATACGCCGCGCTCCGGCCAGCCCTGTGAACAGTGTGGCAAAGGCTTCTTCGCCATTGATGATCGCTACGCCGTCATCAGGCAGCGCTTCATACAGCGCGCCCTTGGTTTCGGCGACCCCTTGCAGCGAATGCAGGCGCTCCAGGTGCGCCGGTGCAATATTGTTGACCAGCGCAACGTACGGCCTGGCAATGCCGGCCAGATACGCGATATCGCCAGGTTTGCCGGCACCCATTTCAAGCACCAGGTATTCGGTATCCGGCGGCTGCGCGAGCAAGGTCAGCGGCAGACCGATCTCGTTGTTGAAATTGCCCTGGGTCCAATGCGTGCGGCCATGCAGCGCAAGGATGGATGCGGTCAAGGTCTTGACCGTGGTCTTGCCATTGGAACCGGTGATGCCTATCACGCGCGCCGCGCTGCGCGCACGCACTGCGGCAGCAAGATCGCCCAACGCGCGCTCGGTGTCAGCAACAACGACCTGCGCCAGCGGCGCGTCAACCTTGCGCGTCACCAGCGCGGCACCTGCACCGGCCTCGCGAGCGGCAACCAGAAACTCGTGCGCGTCAAACCGTGCGCCCTTGAGCGCGACGAACAGATCGCCGCCACGCAGCGTGCGCGTGTCCGTCGCCACCCCCTGCACGACGGCGTCCTGACCAATCAGATGGCCGCGCGTCCAGACCGCGATTTCGCTGAGGCGCAGGTTCAGCATTGCGACCTCCGCAGCGGATTGGGAGCGGGTGACGCGGGCGCCGGGTTCCTGCGAACCGGAGCCACCCGCGTCAACGCCGCCGGGGCAAGCCTGGGGCCCGCGGCGCAGATCACGGCGCTGCCGCCCTGTGTGCAGCGAAGGGCAGCCATCATTCCGGCACTCCTTCGTCATCATTGGCCGTGCCGGGCTCGTACTCGGGCGCGGCATCACCTGCCTGTATCGGCGCCCAGTTGCCGGCGCCATCGGCATACCATTTCTCCACATTGTCCGGCGGCACATCGAGCAGGCGCAGCGCGCCATCCATGACCCGGCTGAAGGCCGGCGCGGCGACCATGCCGCCGGTGTAAGCGCCCTTGGGATCGTGAATCACCACCACGCCGACCAGACGCGGGCTGCTTGCCGGTGCGAGCCCGGCAAAGGTCGAGATGTAACGGCTGTCGTAGCCCCCCGCCACCGCACGGCGCGAAGTACCGGTCTTGCCGGCAACGCGGTAATTGCGCACGGCGGCGCGCAAGCCCGTGCCACGCGGTGTGATGACGGTTTCCAGCATGGACACCAGGGTCTGCGCCAGCGCCGGGTCGATAACCGCGCGTTCCGGATTCTGCGCCCCCTTGACGAAGGTGGGTGCGCGCAGACGCCCGCCGTCGGCAAGCACAGCGTAAGCCTGCGCCAGCTGCAGCGGCGTTACGTTGAGGCCATAGCCATAGGACAGCGTCGCCTTCTCGACCACGCCCCAGCCCTTGGCGGAGGGCAGCACTCCAGGGGCCTCGCCGGGGAAGCCGCTGCCCGTGCTCTCGCCGAAACCCACCCTCTTGAACATGTGGTAGAGGTGGTCATTTGACAGCGACAGCGCGATCTTCGCCGCACCGACGTTGCTTGAGCGTGTGAGCACACCCGTCACGTCGATCTGGCCCTTGTTGCTGGTATCGCGAATCACATGACCAGCCAGCGGCATGGTGCCGGGAGTCGTGTCGATAGGCGTGTTCGGCTTCCACTTGCCACTTTCCAGCGCAGCCGCGATGGTGAACGCCTTCATGGTCGACCCCGGTTCCACCACGTCGGTCAGCGCACGGTTGCGCCGTATCGAGGTATCGCCGTTATTGACCGCGTTCGGATTGAACGAGGGCTGATTCACGGTCGCGAGGATTTCGCCGTTGCGCGCATCGAGCACGACGATGGAACCGGAAACGGCGCCGTGCTCCAGCAGCGTACGTTTGAGTTCGCGATAAGCCAGCGACTGGATGCGACGGTCTATCGAGAGCGTCAGGTCACGGCCGGGCTGTGGTTCGCGCAGCAGCTCCACATCCTCGACCACGTGGCCAAGACGGTCGCGGATGACACGCTTCGCGCCGGGTTTACCCGCCAGCCATTCGTCGAACGCGAGTTCCAGCCCTTCCTGACCGCGATCGTCGATATTGGTGAACCCGAGCACATGCGCCATCACCTCACCGCTGGGGTAGTAGCGACGAAATTCACGCTGAGCGCTGACACCGGGAATCTTGCGCTCGAGGATCAGCTTCGCGTCGTCGGGATTCAGATGCCGCTTGAGGTAGAGGAACTCCTTGTCAGCGCGCTGCTCAAGCTTCTGGCGCAGAACGGTCTCATCCATATTCAGCGCAGCGGCCAGCTCGGGGATCCGGCCCGCATGCGGCAGCAGCTCCTGCGGATTTACCCAGATCGATTCGACCGGGGTGGACACGGCCAGCGGTTCACCATTGCGATCGAGCACGCTGCCGCGCGAGACCGGAATCGGCACATCGCGCAGATAGCGCGCGTCACCCTGCTCCTGGTAGAAATCCTTGCGCAGCACCTGCAGGTCAACCGCCCGCACCACCAGACCGGTGCCAGCCAGGGTCAGCAACATCAGCACTGCTGACAGCCGCGCCTTCAGATTGACCGGCCGCGCCCGCGTGGCCGCACGCAAACCCGCAGCGGTGTTGGCACGGGGGGCAGCCTCGGTGAATTCGCGCGGGCGGAGCGGAATGTTCATCAGCGGCGCACGATCACCACGTCAGCCGGATCGACCGAGTCCATGCCGAGCTGGCCGCGAGCGACCTGCTCTATGCGATTGGGTTCAGCCCAGGTCGACTGTTCCAGCTGCAGCCGGCCGTATTCGAAATTCATTTCGTCACGCTCCTTGTTGAGCTTTGTCAGCTCGATAAACAGCACACGGCCCTCATGGCGCTGGTAGACAACACCGATCGCGCTTGCGATATCGGCAAGCAGCAACAGGGCGAACAGAATGAAACCGACACGCTTCATCAGCCGCCCTCCGGCAGACGCTCGGCCACACGCAGCACCGCGCTGCGGGCCCGTGGATTGCGCTCGATCTCCTCGGCGCTCGGTAGCTGGGCGTTGCCCAGCGCGCGCAAGGTCAACGACGCCTGCGGCGGCGGTGGCAAGCCGCGCCGCGCGGGCGGCGGCTGCGACTGGCTACGGATGAACTGCTTGACGATGCGGTCTTCAAGCGAATGGAAACTGATTACCGACAAGCGACCGCCGGGACGCAACCGGCGCACGGCACCGGCAAGGCCGCGTTCCAGCGCGTCGAGTTCGCCATTCACCGCGATGCGCAACGCCTGAAAAGTGCGTGTCGCCGGATGTTTGCCCGGCTCGCGCTTGGCGATCGCGCGCGCGCAGAGTTCAGCGAGTTCCGCGGTCGTGCGGACGGCTTGGCCTTGCTCGCGGCGCTCGACGATCCAGCGCGCGATACGCCGGCTCATGCGCTCCTCGCCGTAGGCATAAAGCACGTCGGCGATCTCGGTTTCGCTGGCGCGCGCAAGGTAGTCGGCAGCGCTCTCGCCTTGGCTGGTGTCCATGCGCATGTCCAGCGGAGCGTCGGCCTGGAAACTGAACCCGCGCTGCGGATCATCCAGCTGCGGCGACGACACGCCGATATCAAGCAACACACCGTCCAAACCACCCTCCGTCGCATCCCACTCGACCAGATCGGCGAAGCTGCCGTGACGTACCTTTACCCGCGGATCCTGTCCAAATTCGGCGCGCGCCCAGGCAATTGCCTGGGGATCGCGATCCAGCAACAGCAGGCGCCCCCCGGCACCCAGCCGTTTCAGCACTTCGCGCGCATGACCACCGCGGCCGAACGTGCCATCGAGGTAAACACCGTCGGCCCTCACAGCCAGCGCGTCCACCGCTTGCGCCAACATCACCGGGACGTGCTTGAGCGTGTCCTGCATCACCCTGCTCCACCCCGATCCGTAAATTCCGCTACAACTTCAGGTTCATCATCGCGTCGCTGATCTCGTCCTCGCCGATGGTCTGGCGGATCTTGGCCAGGTGCGCCTGCTCGCTCCACAACTCGAATTTCGCCCCCATGCCCAGCAGTACTGCCTTCTTCTCGATCCCCGCTGCCATGCGCTGGCTCGCGGGAACGAGAATCCGTCCGGCACTGTCAGGCTCGACATGTGCCGCGGCACCGACAAGCTTCATCTGCAGCGCCCGGTGCACCGCTTTCACCGTGGGCAATGCGTTGACCTGATCGCGAACCGTCTCCCATTCGCCGAGCGGGAACAGCCACAGGCATCCCGTCTCAAAGGGGTTGTAGGTGAACACGAGGCGGCCGGCGGACAAGCCGGAAATCAGGTCACGATAGACCGTAGGGACAGCGAGCCGCCCCTTGTCGTCGATCGTTATGGCGGTCTCGCCCTGAAACATGCCCGGTATCCTGCCCCACTATTTCCCACCAAATCACACCAACGCCCACACTAGTCTCACCCCCTGAGACTGTCAAGGAAAATTTCCGTTACAGATCAATGGGGTTGTAGCAGTTTGTACCGAATTCAGACAGTTTCTGAGCAAATCCATTCAACAAATTGAATTACAAAGAAATTTAGTGTTTTCTTGTGCAATCACATTGCTGAATGCGCAAGCCCGTTGAACACAGGCCACCGACCGAGCTGAGAACTGCGTCTCATAGTCACATCGCGCGCACTGAAGTCGGCGCTGTGGGCCAGGCCGGCAGGGGCTGATCAAGCGATCGCCGGCAAAATGCGCCGGCATGGCGCAGTGATTGAACTATCAGAACACCGGAAAGCCCCGGACCGTCGCCGTCGCGGCGGCCTCAGCGAGCAACCTTTCCGGCCGGAAGAAAAATGCCAACACCACTCCGGAGACCTCTATCGAGGGCATGGCAACAACGGCTTCACCTGCCATACGCCGCAGTAGTTCATAAGTCAGACCGGCTCCCGCGGGTGTCCAAGCAGCGCCAAGCCCAGCTGTTGTCGCCGGGGTTGTGCGCAGCAGGCCGGAGATTTGCGGCAACAGTCCATTGCCGTCTGCCTGCCCGATCAGAAGCAGCAATACAGCGGGCCCGACCGGGCGAGCCAAAGCAGCCGCGAGCGGAAAGAAGCTCGGCGTCTTCCCGCCCCGCAGGGCCGGAAGACGCTGAGCGGAGCTTGGCGTCAACCCTCGACGCGGTAGTAGGCGACAACTTCACCTTTGAGCTTGATCGTCATCGGATTGCCGCGCCGGTCACGCGCGCGGCCGGCGGGCACACGAATCCAGCCTTCGCTCACACAGTATTCCTCGACGTCAAAGCGCTCGGCGCCGTTGAAACGGATGCCAATACCACGCTCGAACGCAGCAGCGTCATGAAATTTGCTGCGCGGATTCGCGTCGAGGTGATCGGGAGGGGTGTCGGTCATGGGAAAGTGCCCTGGCGAAATAGCGCATGGTAACTGGATGGAAAGCGCGGATCAGCGGGGGTCAGTCGTACCTCCTGGTCAGGGCAGCCCATAACTCCGCCCCGCTCCACTGCCGCCGCCCGCCCTGTTCGGCCGCATGCACCAGCGCGACGAGTGCCGCATTGACCGGTGCGGTCTGGCCCAGCCGCCGTGCCAGAGCAACGATCTCGCCATTGATCCAGTCCACCTCGGTCTTCCGCTGTGCCTGCAGGTCTTCCCACATGGACGAACGCGCCAGCGGATCAATCGCCAGCATGCGCGCCGCAACGATGCGGAACCAAGCGTCCGGCAGCGTCAGCAATCGCGGAATCCACTGCGGCGCAACCCGCGTGAGCCGCGCGGGCTGGATACCCGCCATGGCCAGTAATGCCAGCCCTTCTCGTTGCGCCAGCGCCAGGCAACGCCGGTAGGCACGCTGCGACAGCTGCGTTTTCAACGGCAGATCCGATAGCGCGTTGATCGGATTGTTGAGATTCAGCAGCAGCTTGGCCCATTGCACCGGGCGCAGATCATCGCGCTGCTGCAGCGGCAGGCCGGCGCGCTCGAACGCCGCAGCAAACGCGGCCAGACTCGGGTGCCGCTCCACTTCGAGTGCACCTTCGGTGCCTTGATGAAACGCCCCTTCGCCACGCTGCACGACATTGAACGGCACCATGCCCGCAAGCACAGTCTGCGTCGCCAGTGCGGCGCGCAACGTGTCGGCATTGCCGATGCCGTTCTGCAGGCTCAGGACCACCGCATCCGGCCGCAGCACGCAGGCGAGCTCCTGTGCCGCACCCGCGGTTCCGGCCGACTTCACCGTGACCAGCACGAGAGCCGCTCGCGCCGCCGCTGCCGCATCGGTCGAAAACGCGAACTGATCGGGCCGCAGCACCGACTCGACGCCGTGATAGTCACTCAGGCGCAAACCGTGCACGGCCAGCTCGCCGGCCAGCCGCTGGCGGCCGATCAGCACGACGTCTGCTCCCGCGGCTGCAAGGCGGCCGCCGACATAGCAGCCTATGCTGCCCGCCCCCATCACCGCGATCAGGGCCATACCCCTGCTAGCCCAGAGCCCGCGCGTGATGCGCGATGTGATCGCCAATGAAGCTCGCGATGAAGTAATAGCTATGGTCGTAAGCGGCGTGGCGGCGCAACTGCAGCGGATGGCCGTAGGCAAAACAGGCCTGTTCCAGCAGTTCCGGCTTCAGCTGCGTTGCGAGGAATTCATCGGCCTCGCCCTGATCGACAAGCAGTGGCAACCGTTCGCTCGCGCCGGCAATCAGCGCGACGGCGTCCCATTCGCGCCAGGCTGCGCGGTCCGCCCCCAGATAGGCCGTAAACACCTTCTCACCCCAGGGCACCTGCGCAGGCGCGACGATGGGTGAGAACGCCGAAACGCTGCGATAACGCCCCGGGTTGCGCAGTGCCAGCACCAGCGCACCGTGCCCGCCCATGGAGTGTCCGCTGATAGCACGCGCCACCGTCGCCGGAAATCGCGCCTCGACCAGCGCCGGCAATTCGTTCACGACGTAGTCGTGCATGCGGTAGTGCGCCGCCCAGGGCGCTTGCGTGGCATCGACGTAGAAGCCGGCTCCCTGACCCAGATCGTAACCCTCGGCGTTGGCGACCGCTTCGCCACGCGGGCTGGTATCCGGCGCAACCACGATGATCCCGTGCGCAGCAGCATGGCTCTGCGCATTCGCCTTGGTAATGAAATTCTGTTCGGTACAGGTCAGACCACTGAGCCAGTACAGCACCGGGCAGGCGCGCTCGCGCGCCTGTGGCGGCAGGTAGACTCCGAAACGCATGCGGCAGCCAAGTGCGGCCGAATCATGCTGCCAGACCTCCTGCACGCCGCCGAAGCTGGCATGCGCCTCGATTCGTTGCATGACAGCCTCGTCAGAAATTGATGACTGTACGAATGGACTTGCCGGTATGCATGAGGTCAAACGCCTCGTTGATGCGCTCCAGCGGCAAGCTATGCGTGATAAACGGATCGAGCTGGATCTCACCGCGCATCGCCTGCTCGACCATGCCGGGCAGCTGCGTGCGTCCTTTGACGCCGCCGAACGCAGTACCACGCCAGACGCGGCCGGTAACCAGCTGGAACGGCCGGGTGCGGATCTCCTGCCCGGCACCGGCGACGCCGATGATGATGCTCTCGCCCCAGCCCTTGTGGCAGCACTCCAGCGCCGCCCGCATCACCTCGACATTGCCTATGCACTCGAAGCTGAAATCGACGCCGCCATCGGTCAGGCCCACGATGACGTCCTGGACAGGCTGAACATGATCCTTGGGGTTGATGCAGTCGGTCGCGCCCATCGCGCGCGCGCGCTCAAATTTCTCCGGGTTTGTGTCTATCGCAATGATGCGGCCGGCCCCGGCCTGAACTGCGCCCTGCACCACGGCAAGTCCGATGCCGCCAAGTCCGAATACTGCGACGCTGTCGCCGGGCTTGACCTTGGCCGTATTGTGCACGGCGCCTATGCCGGTCGTGACGCCGCAACCGAGCAGGCAGACCTTTTCCAGCGGCGCAGCCGGGCTGATTTTCGCCAGCGAGACTTCGGCCACGACCGTGTACTCGCTGAACGTACTGCAGCCCATGTAGTGATAGACCGGCTGACCTGCGTAGGAGAATCGTGTCGTTCCATCAGGCATCAGTCCCTTGCCCTGCGTCGCGCGCACCGCCTGGCACAAGTTTGTTTTTCCTGATTTGCAGAATTTGCATTCACGGCATTCCGCCGTATACAGCGGAATGACATGGTCACCCGGAGCAAGGCTGGTGACACCTTCTCCGACCTCGACCACCACGCCGCCGCCTTCGTGGCCCAGCACGGACGGGAAGATCCCTTCGGGATCATCACCGCTCAAGGTAAACGCATCGGTATGGCAAACGCCGGTGGCATGGATCTTCACCAGCACTTCGCCCCGGCGCGGCGGCGCGACATCGATTTCCACGATCTGCAGCGGCTTGCCCGCCTCGAAAGCAACAGCGGCACGGCTCTTCATTGGCACTACTCCATTGAGCGGGATCGCCGATGTTGTATTCGATCCGCCCCGCGATGAACAGCGCCAAATGCATCCCGTTCGGGGCGACAGCCATTCCTCCGGGCCTGACGTCGCCATCAGGCTCAAGCAACCAACCCGGGGACGGCGCGGGCCGCGTCATGGTTCGCCAATTCGGTCTTGTTCGAGGTTGGGTTTACCGTGCCCGGCGGCGTTGACTCCACAGGCGGTGCGCTCTTGCCACACCGTTTCACCCTTAGCTCGCCCGCCGCTACCGGCAATCTTCGGCGGTTTGCTTTCTGCTGCACTGGCCGTCAGCCCGCGCCACCCAGGCGTCACCTGGCACCTTGCCCCATTAAGCCCGGACGTTCCTCAGCGCATCACTGCGACGCGACTGTCCGGCCGACTCCGCAGCGGATTCCGGGGGAGATGTGGAGCCACGTCAGCAATGCAGCTGTACGGTCCATACCTGTGTTGACCGATGCGTACCCAAGGTACGAGCGGCACTCCGTGAAGATCACCACCACGCGTGGTCGCCGCAGGCGACCACGCGCTACCGGGAACGCACGCTACCTGACTAAACCGTTCGCGTGTCCATGCCGCGCATCATTGTTCCTCATTCCGCTATCGCCTTTATTGTATTTTTTATGGCATTGATGACGATCTCAGCTGGCGTTTGAGCCTCGCCTTCCTCGATCTTTTTCGCCTGCTGGATACCCTCACGAACGGCACTCGCCTTCACCGTCTCTGCTGCAACGTCTTTGAGCGCTGCCTTGGCAATATCGTCGTAGACAGTCGTCAAGGTCATCGAGGCATCACGTAGCGATTCCAGGGATTCGATCGATCTCTCGACAGCAACTCTTGCTTCACCCCGCGCTGCCGGCAAGAGCTTTTTCATCTCGATGATGAGGGTCGATATTCGCCACGATGTAGCGACTGCCTGCCTGCCCTTGAAATAGGTATACAAGTACCTCGCTGAGGTCTTCAGTACGCGCGAGCCCCCCGGCAAGCCAACCATGTCGATGCCACCGGCGAATGCGACCCAACCCCATTCCACTTCATCATGCGACTTTCCTTCGACTACGCGCTGCAACGCGTACTCCACCGAGGCACCCACCGCTCCCTTGCCTATGAATATGATCGCGACAAGCGCTGGATGCCTGCCATCTGGATCGACGTACTTGTAAGGATTGTTGCTGGCATACCAGTAGCGATTGAAGTTGTCGCCACCACTTGGACTTGCGCCCACCGGATCTGCAGAAAGGAAGCGGCCGATCTGCGCGTCGTAGTAGCGCTGCTGCATATAAGTAAACCCGGTGCTTCCGTCCATCACATGCCCGGTATAGCCGATGCCGGCAAAGGCGGGTTTGCCGATTACGGCGCCGAACGGTTCATAGTCATTGCGCTCAGTAACGCTGGCGGACGCGTTGCTGACCGCCACCGGACTACCTAGCGCATCGGTGTGGTGATACTTCACCGCCAGCACGGTGTTGCTTGGCCATTCGTGATCAATGCTGGCGATTTGCGTGCCGCTGAGATAGATGTGCTCGTGCGTGCGCTGGTTCTGGTAGGCGCCTTGCCAGTCGCTGGAGAACAGCATCCGCCCGTCCGTGTCGTACATCCAGAGCGTCGTCTTGCCGCTCGTCGTCGTGGTCTGTACACGGCGACCGAGCCCGTCGTAGCGATAGCTCTCCTTGCCAGGCACATTGCGCAGCCGATTGCCAAAGTCGAAATCATAGCTCTGGCCATCCTTGGCAATCAGATTGCCCTGCACGTCGTAGCTCATGTTCACTACGGCGCTGCCCGCGCTGTTGCGGATGCTGGTCAGGCGATTGGTTGCGCTGTCATAGACGTAGTTCGAGTAGTCCTTGACCCCGGCCAGCGTCCACGACTTGATGTTGTCGAGCACGTCGTAGCTGAAGCGGTGCCAGGCATCACCGCCAAAGCTCGCCGAACCTGCCGCGGTCAGGCGATCGAGATTGTCGTACTGCATCGTACGGTTGTAGTTGTCGCCCCGGACCAGATCCCGGATTTGAGCAAGGTTGCCGTTCGCGTCGTAATCGTAGGTCTGATCACTGACACCGCTGTGGGTGATGCGTGACGGCAGCTGACGCGTGTTCTGCAGCATGCTGCGGACCACACCGTTGCCGTAGGTGAACTGCCTGAGCGCACCGTTCGGGTAGTACGTGATCGCCGAGGCATACAGCTTTCCGCCCTGATCGCGCGCAAGGGTTGGACGACCAAAGACATCCGGCGCGTAGTCGATGCGCAGACCCGTCGGGTAGGTCTGTGAACTCACACTGCCATAGGCGTCGTAGCCGTATTGCAGGCTCCAGACGTACCAATTGTCTTGCCGCAGCGTTTCACCGACGAGCAGGCGCCGGCGGTTGTAGGTATAGCTCGTGGTGGCCTGCCCCGCGGCGCCAGCCTCATTGAACACGCTGACACTCGCCGTCAGGCTGTCGGGCGTGTAGGTCCAGGTCTGATTGCCGCGGCCGTCCGGGAAAGCGAGGGACTGCAGCCGGTTGCGTGCATCGAAAGTGCGCTCGCTGGTGCGACCGGCAGCGTAGGCCGCTGCGTGCTGGCAGTCATTGGTTACGCCGTATGCCGCCCCAGAGAGTCCGCTGGCGGCCCAGGTCAGGTTGCCGGCCGCGTCGTAGCCCATCACCCTCACACCGGTCTCCGGCTCGATCGTCTTGCACAGCTGGGCGTTGCCGTCGTACACGTAACGGCGCGTCTGCGCCAGGGTGTGACTCAGGTCGTGCTGGGTCATGCTCAGCGGCCAGCCAAACTGAGGATGGCGCGCAATGTCAACGAACTTGCCCTCGGGCTGTGCCGTCTGCACTGGGAAGTCGTAGCCCGGCTCGTCCCACGCCATGAAGCGCGTTGTAGTCTGCGCACCACGCGGATTCGTCACTCGCGTGGTGAGCCCGGAAAGGTATTCCGTGCGCGTTACCAGCACGGCACTGTCGGCGTCCTGCTCGATGCGGACCACACGGCCGAGATCATCGTAGATCGTGCGCGTGCCGAGCGAAGGCGGGTTCACTTCGGAACTCGGGTACGACACGAAGTTCACATGACCGTTGATGTCGTACCCGCTTCTGATCGCCCGCAGGCTCTGCGCGACATTGGCCGCGTCGTACTCGTGAATCAGGACGGGGCGCCACAGCGCATCCATGTAAGTCAGACGCACACGATTGCCAGTGGCCTCCCACAGACGCCACTGGCCCGCAACGACATTGACCGGCTTCCAGTCGGCATCAGCCACCGGACGGAAGTCTCGCTGCGTGTTGTGGTAGCTCACACCATCGCCGCCAGGTTCGACGATATTTGCCAGCCGGCCCATGGCGTCATAACCATAGCCAGCGGTCACTCCCGCCTCGTTGGTCACCGAAGTCAGCCAGCCGTCGTCGTTGACGACAGCCGACATCGTCGCACCCGCCGGCGATTCCGGGGTCGCGGGAAAGCGGATCAACTGCGCGACGCCACGCTTCCATCCGGAAACGTCGGTGCGGTTGCCGCGCCCATCACTGACCGAAGCTATCGTGCCGTCAGGATGATAGGTAAACGTTTCCTTGAGCTTGCCAAAAGCGAACTTTCTCTGTGGCAGGGCCAGGGCATTGAATTCGATGCTCGACGTGGCGACCGGTCGCTCCTGTCCGCCGCCGTTGACATCAAGTGCGCGCACGGCGACCTGTCCAATCCCGTTGAGCACCCACAGAGTGACGTTGTCGTGATAGTCGACCGTCTCCTGCTTGCGATATCCCAGAGAATTGCTGCGCGTGACGACGCGCGGTCGCGCACTCGCGTCGAACTCGTTGTTCTCGGTGACATAGGTATCACCGTCTCGCCGCTTCGTGTTGCGCAGAAGCGGACGTAGTTTCGCCGTCGAAAAGTGATTGTTGCGCCAGTTGGGATCCAGCCCCGCCTTGTCGGGGAACGCACGTCCGCTCGCGCTCGGGACGTAGACGCTCTCGCTGCTGTCGACAACAGCCCCGCCGCGAAGCTTCTCCACTTTCAGCAATTGACCTGCCGAGCGGAAGTAGTCGTTACCGAATGTCCAGCGCGTCGTCGTCTGGTCAGGTGCTAGCACCTCGGTTTGCGTGACCGCGTCGCACACCGTGCCGGCGCTGCAATCGTCAACGTATCCGCTGGGGTTCCAGCTCCAGTTGGGAGAGTAGGTGTAGGACCAGCGCTGCGTGGCGGCGCCTGCTCCGCTGATCTCCTTTGCTACCAGTGAGGCTGCTTTGTAGACCATCGGTATGGGGCTGAGGTCAACACGCAGCGGTCGCTCAGGATTGGGCAGCGAGCACCCTCCAGGAACACGATCAGTGCCATGCATCATGCTGCGGAACGTGAACACGCCCTTTGCTCCGGACGGATGTGTGATGGAAACATCCGCGCTCGCCTGCCCGGGAACGGAAGGCTCGCAGTCGGGCCAGAGTATCCGTTGGTTGTTGTAGTGCAGAAGTGTGTACAAATCGCCGTACTGATAGTCCCAGTGGCTGGCGTCGGGCTGCATGACCTGAACAAGGTTTTCTGCTGCAGCGTTGTTGTAACGGTATTGCCACGACCGCGCGTTCGCTGTCGCGGATACGATCTTGCCATGCGCACCGTAGCTGAGGTTAATGCGCGCACCGTCGCTGGAGGTGACCGACAGCAGACGCCGCGGGTTGACGGGGTCATAGGCATAGGCGACCCAGTTGCCGAATCGATCCTCAACCTTCGTGGCATGAATGAAGTATTCGCGGCGCTTGACGACGACCTGCGTGCTGAATGCGCAACCGCCTATCGACGGGCCGCCACCTTCAAACTCCATCGGCGGCCTGCCGAACTCGGCACGAATATCGGCGATCGGCGTCCCATCGGCTCGCATCATTGGATACCCGCGATCCCCCATGAGCTCACTGTAAAGCCGGGTCGAAACGCAGTTACTTCCCTGCAGCGCGGACGCCTGACGCGACGACATCCAGTCAAAGGTGTACTTGGTACCATCCGGCAAGGCGACGAGAAAACCCTCGCCGGTGGCATTCTTCATCGCCGGCAGGCAGGAAATTCGCCATTGTCCCTTCGTCGTCCAGTAATACGTCTTGCCGTCCGCCGGGTTTGGTGTGCCTGCCTGCAACAACAACAGCGGATATTCACCCTGGCCCGGAATGCGGACCTGGTTACCGCTCCAGTATTCTTCCGCAAAGTAGTAGGTGTTCCAGCCATCGACGAGTCCCTTTACCGGCGGTGGCGCCGCGCCCTGCAAGGACGTGACGCTGCAACGCATCTGTGGATTCGCCCCACCGGAGACCCAGCCGGTACGCTCATCGAACGTACCGAACATGACCGGCAGATCCAGGCGCCAATTGCCGAGCAACTCGCCGTTCGCCGCGCCGTCAACGTACTTGTCCATGTCACGGGCATTCACCGCAAGGGTGCGGCTCAGCGATACCGGCAGACCGCTGTTGGTGGGAATGCTGATGTCAGTGACATTGAATGAGGTCTTGCCGTCCTTGAGATTCACGCTGTCGCCGAACAGGTCCGGGCCGGACTGCGCAATCGTCCGGACCCCCTCGATCCGCTCCTCGTAGTTATCTTCAATTGCCTTTGTCGTTTGCGCCCACGCGCTCGCGCTGCCCAGCACGGTGCTCGCACTGAGGACAAGCACCGCAGTAACCAGCCGCGCCGCGCGCCCTATCTGCGCGACCAGCGATGTCGGAACCTGATGCGTCGCACCTGACAATGCGCTTGCGCGCACTCGCGGACTCGCCGCTGCCTGTGTCCAGAGAAAGTCAAATCTCATAACCATGCCTTCAATGTTGTTTGTTTGGAATTGGCGGCCTTTCTGAGCTGACCGCGCACCCTGCAGAGCACGTTTTCTCCACCATCAGAAAGAAGCCAGAGGCGGGAAATCACGGCGCACCGGCAGTGACGGAAACACGCCAGCATCGGTACTCGCCTTGCCATTTCGCATGCGTTCCGGCGGCGAGCGCGGCCCTTTGGCCGGCAGCGGCTTGCGGCTGCAGCAGCACTCGCGGAGCTTTCGCCAGACGGTGCAGTGGCCTTGGTTGGCCGCTGGCAGGATCCAGGCGTTGCAGGACATGGCCATTGCAGGACAGGCTCATCGGCAAGGCCGCAAGGACAGGTCATGGCTTTCAACTGGATTCGCGTCGGGCCCATGCCGGAGTGACGATTGGTCACAGCGGCAAAAACCTGGCTCGCCGCTGCGCCGCCGGAAAGTCGTGAATCAAATCGAGCATGACGTCCTCGCGAATGTGCAGGCCTCAGGGTGAGCTGCCGTGCCGGATCCCCGGCGCAGCGCGGGCTCAGCTTTGCGAACACGAGTTTCCGTGCCTCACTCGATCAATTTTTTGTTTCCGCGGATAAGCGCGGGCTATGCAAGCGTTCTCACTCAAAAATCACGGGAAACTGTTGAGGACCGTGAGCCTGAGATAAGCCGTGTCGCAGCGCCCTGAAAGTGGTTGTATTCGTTCCACCGCGCCACATCGGATCTCACGTACCGGGCAAATGTGGCGCGTCACGAATAGGCTGAACAAATTCCGGGCTTTTTTGCGCGAGCCCCGGCACAAGCAAGCGATATTGCGGCGACGAATGGCAACGGCATCTCGCGGCGGACTCGCCGGTATTGCTCCGTGGTATTCGTCGGACAGCGCACTCTCGGCGCATCACGCCCTTCCTTTGTCGAATACCACACTGGCGGTGGACATGCGCTTCGGGGCCGAGGTGCGGCACCGCGTCGGCGACGCTGCCGTGATATCCGGTGGAAAGCCGGAACTGCCCACCACCTCACACAGGAGTGCTACGGGTTACGAGGGCTGTGATTCCGATGACGATAATTCCGCCCGGCCATGGACAGCCGCAAACGGAAGACGCGCAGGACGCGAAGGGAGAGTGGTGGGTCGGGCCGGCGTGGCCCCCCCCCCCGGAGCCCCACCCACACCCCCCCCCCGCGGGGGGGGGGGAGGGCGGGGAAGCCCGGGCGCGTATCACGTGCGGG
>JAEUPP010000033.1 GCA_016790075.1 Rhodanobacteraceae bacterium
GGTGTAGCTCAGGTTCGGTGCCGTGCCACTCAGCGTGCCGTGCTGCGGCGGTGTGCTGATCACAAAGCTCAGCGGATCGTTGTCCGCATCGCTGCCGCTCAGGGTAATGGCGGTGTTGGCGCCGGTTACGGTCAGGCTGGCGGGGTTGGCCAGCGGTGGCTGGTTAGTCCGTACATTGCTGTCGCTGGCGCTGACCTGGGGCGACACCGCCGAGCTGGCGCTGGCCTGATTGACGACGGCCGCTGCAGTCAAGCTGCCCGCAAACACCACGGGCACGCTCAGGCGCAGCGCAGGGCCCGGGCCTGGCGGCAGGGTAGCTCCACTCAGTCCTGCGCTGCTGCCTTCTGCGCTGCCGCTGACTGCGCCACAGCTCGCCCCACCCGTCGCGGTGCACAGCGGGGTGCCACTCAGGCTCACGCCGCTGGGCAAGGCATCACTGATTTGCAGCGCTGTGGCTGTCGAGGGACCGGCATTGGTCACGTCGATCTGGTAGGTCGCTGCACCGCCCGGTGTGTACGTTGTTGCATTGTCGCTTTTGTAAATTGCCAATGCCGCCAGGCAGTTCACCGCCAGCGTATGGCTGGCCGTGTTGTCCGCGGAACCGGCGGGAGCCGGCGATACGAAACCGGCCTGCACGGCTGTGCCTTCACTCAGGCCAACTGGTGGTGGCAGCGCCGCCGTCTGGGTCACGGCACTGCAGTGCGTTGGCGACAAGGCCGCGGTGATGGCATAGGTCAGCGCGCCACCCGCCGCCGCCGCACCTGCTGGCAGCAGCGCGGTCCCGCTGATCGTGCCGCTGCCGCTGGTACTGCCGTTCACTGCACCACCCGGACAGCGGGCACCGCCTGTTGCCTGGCAGCTCCAGCTCGTGAAGGTAAGCCCGGTTGCGGCATTCAACGTCAGCGGCGTGCTCGCATCGTGGCGTGTTGTATCACCGACCGTCGGCCTAGCCGTGTTGTTGCGCAGGGTCCAGGTATAGTTCAGCGCCTGACCGCCCTGGGCCGAAGCCGTGCTCGCCGTGAAGGTGCTCGCCAGGTCCACCTCGTTGTCCAGCAGCGTCAGCGTTGTACTCGTGATCGCCGCGCCGCCGCAGGTCTGGGTCGAACTCAGCACATAGTTTGTCGGCGAGGATGTGATCGCCAGCACCAGCGTCTCGTTGTTCTCGATCACGCTGTCATCGTTCAGGGTCAGCGGCAGCGCAAAGTCCGTACCGTCGTATACGCCCGCCGGGATCGTCACGCTCAGCGTGCCGGTTCCGCTGGCCGTGGTGTAGTCGCTGCCCGCCGTTGCGGTCGACCCGGCTTGCACTGCCAGTGTCACCGTGATCCCGCCCGCGGGCACCGAGCCAGCTACGCGCAATGCCGGCAACCCGGTCGTTGCGCCTTCACTCACGCTCGCCGTCGCCGTGGTCAGTTCCACGAACGGCCGCAAGGTCATCTGTATATCGTCGATGAAATTGCCGATGGTCGAGCCACCGGCCGCCGAGACCGCCTCGAATCCGATCGCCTGCGTCCCCGTTGTCCCTTGCCAGGTGAACTGTCCCGAATAGTCGCGCCAGCCGTTCGTTGCCGCGGCCGTGTTGCAACTGTTTCCGGTCACACCGCCATCGGCTGCAGTGCTGCCGTAGCAGGTCAGCACCGCGCCACCGCCATCATTCTGCGTGCCGGCCCGCACCACGCGGTTCGTGCCCGCGGTCGAACCCACGCGGAACTCCGTCACGTCGTTGGTCGTCGCGCTCTGACGGCCGCGATGGCTGAAGCGCCAGCCCACCAGTTCCCCGGCCGCCAGGCACACGTTCTGGTAGATCCGCGACGCCGCCTGCGCATTGAGCTCGGCAAACTGGGTGCCCGCCCGTGCTGCTACGCCGTTGAAACTGTTTGCCCAGATTTCGATCAGCGGGCCCGGCGCTGCGGCCACATTCGGTGCACACCCAACCCCGTTCTGCGCCGGATGGTTGGTCGTCCACCCCGGCACCACCGTTTCCGACACCTGGAAGTAGCAGGTCGTCGGTGATGCAGATGGCTGCTCAAAACCCAGATTCACGAACGTCCGCTGCACCTGCGCCGCCGCCGGTTGCCCCAGCAGCACTGCCCCAGCCAGCAGCGCCGCGAACGATGTACCCGCGCCCACTCTGCCAGCTCGCGCCAGCCACTTCATCCCAGCCATGAAACACCCCTGTCGTGTTCTATGTCGGCGGGTACTACTGCATGGATGCCAGCATTACTCGCAGCAACCGGGAATTATACAGGACTCATGTGACCAGCCTTACACCAGTCCGGTTGCTGTTGCCGGAATGTTCAGTTGTTGAAAATCTCAGCCGTGACGACGGCTGATGGTGAAGCATTCGGCATAGGGGGCTTGTGTTCACAACGGGACTTGCACCGGATGGCCGATCAGAAGTGGACGTTCAAGCCCAAACGCAGCGTACGCGGCGAGGCCGGCAGTATGTTGTTGTTGCTGTGCGCCGAAGCGAAGTAGCGTTTGTCGGACAGGTTTTCCAGGTTCAGCTGCAGGCGCAGGTTGGGATTGACCGCGTAGAAGACCGCGGCGTCGAAACGGGTGAAACGGGGTAACACCACCGCATTGTCGGTGGACACGTATACCTCGTCCTGATGGATTGCCCCCAGACCCACGCCCCATTGCGGCGTGAAATCGTAGCGGTTCCACAGCGAAAACGCGTGTTTGGGCACCTGGCCCAGCTTGTTCCCGTTCTGCGACCCCGGTGTCTGGACTTCACTTTCCTGGTAGGCATAACCGGCCATTACCTGCCAGGATTCAGTCACCTGGCCAGCCAAACCCAGCTCCACACCCTGTACGCGCTGGCCGTCGACCAGCAGCGACTGCGCTGGGTTGTTGGGGTCGGTAATGGCGACATTGCTGCGGTCCAGCCGGTAGATCGCGGCGGTGGCCGAGAGCCGCTGATGGATGTCCCACTTCAGGCCCAGTTCTCGATTGGTGAACTCTTCCGGGTCCAGGGCGCGGTTGCTGGCGGTCAGCGACGCCAGCTGCTCACCGGCCCGCGGAACGTAGGCGATGGTGTAGCTCGCATATAGCGAAACATCTTCCTGCGGCTTGTAGATCAGACCGGCGCGAGGTGAGACCAGATCGTCGCTGCTCGACACCGTGCTGCCATTGCGGTGGTTCAGCAGATCCGCATCGAACCGGTCGTAACGGGCGCCCAGTATCGCCTGCCACTGCGGCGAGAATTCGATCTGGTCCTGCAGATAAAACGCTGTGGTCCTGGCCAGGCTATGGTTGTCCGCATCCGTGGCGTTTGGCCGGAACGTCACCGGACCGCGGTAGATCGTGTCCGGCAGCGTCACCACGGCGGAAGTCGCATTCGCCCCCACGCTGGGGAAGAAGGCGGTCTGGCGGAGGTTGTCCGTTTCCTGGCGGTTGAGTTCCATACCGACGAGGAATTCGTGACCGACCGAGCCGGTCTGTGCCGAGAAGGTCAGGTCGGTCTGATTCAGCAGGTTCTCGCGGGTGGTCAGATTGTTGTAGCCGCTGATGGCCACCTGGTTGGTAGCGGCCGTGTACGCGCCCGGGAAAACGTTCTGGTAGAACTTGTCATAGTCGGCGTAACTGGTCTGATTGACGAGCCTGGCGCCACTGCCGAATACATGGGTCACCGTCGCCTTCAGGGCATCCACGCGGGTATAGGCATAGCTGTTGTCCGGCTGGCCGAAGAAGGTGGATTCGTCGGTCTGCAGTGGCTTGCCCAGGAAGGACGGCACGCCGCGGTCGACGGTGCGGTCGTCCTCGAAATGTTCGTAGCCGAAAGCGAAGGTGGTGGCCTCGCTGGCGCGGAAGTTCAGGGTCGGGTTCACTGCCCAGCGCTCCAGCTGAACGTGGTCGCGGTAGCTGCCGGAGTCTTCGTACAGGCCCGTGACGCGAAAGGCAGCGGAATCGCTCAGCGCGTGGTTGTAGTCGCCGGTCAGCCGGCGGTTGTCCCAGGAGCCCATGGTCAGGTTCAGCGCTCGGGTGTCTGACCAATCCGCCTGCTTGGTGACGCGGTTGATCAGGCCGCCGGCACCGCCGCGGCCGAAAATCATGCCGCTGGGCCCCTTGAGCACCTCCACCCGTTCTACGTTGTAGAGATCGCGGAAGTACTGCACATCGTCGCGCAGGCCGTTGACGAAGAAGTCGGCGGTGGAGGTGTTACCGCGCAGGATGGGCGCGTCGCGATGACCTTCGCCCTGCGCCATTTGCACACCAGGTACATAACGCACCACGTCGGCCATGTTCTGCATCGCCCGGTCGTCGATCAGCCCTTCGGCGATCATGGTGATCGACTGGGGAACATCCCGCAGCGGGGTGTCGGTCTTGGTCGCGGTGGTCGTGCGCTCGATCTGATAGGTCTGGCGCTCGCCCACAACAATGACCTGATCGAGTGTCTCGGCTTTCTCAGCGGATTCCTTGGCGGATTCCTGGGCCAGAGCCAGCGGGCTGTAGGCCTGCAGACCGGCCAACAGGGGGAAGCCGTAAAGAGCGAGACGGACCGCGCGGACAAGCCGTGCTGACTGGGTCGGTCGTTGGTGGTGCGACATGCGGAGAACCTCAATGCAAAGAGTTAATAAGCAAAAAAGTCAATCATCATTCCTGCGAACAGAAACAAGAATGATTTGCATTGGGTATCATAGCACTAACGAGATGCTTGCAAGTTGCCCTGCCATACCAGCCAGCGAGCCTGGACGGGCTTGGTTCCCGACGGAGGCGGCCCCGTCCGGACCGCTCGGCCGCGTTGGGCTAGGGGCAGGGCAGGTGATCGGGGGATAGCCCGCTGTACTGCTGCGTTTGTTAAGCAGGCCTTGAGCGCGTGGCGCCGGTGCTGTCCCAGGCCAGTGGGCGCAATGTCGGCTCCGTTGGTTTTCCGTGACCATGGCGATCGCTGTGTGCGGAAAGACCTGTTCCGCGGCATATGCGGCGCCGTTCGGCCAGCAAAACAGTAACGTTGTACGGTTGTACAATGCCGGTTCGTTCTCTGCAGTGTGCCGCACGGTCGCGGCACGGTTCCGATCCCCTGAACGGAGCAGGCCAGGGAGGTTACATGCAACTCGCTTCATCCAACGCCTTGCCGGCGCTGCCCGGCCTGGCCGGGATCATGCGCTACACGGAAAAAGTGGCCGCGAGCGAATGTACCGTACTGGTGACTGGTGAAACCGGCACCGGCAAGGAAGTCATCGCGCGGTCGATCCACGCGCGCAGCACGCGCAGCGACGGCCCCTTCGTCAGCATCAACTGCGCCGCACTGCCGGACATGCTGGTCGAGAGCGAATTGTTTGGCTATGAGCGCGGCGCCTTCACCGGCGCCAGTCACAGTCATCCCGGCAAGTTGCGCCAGGCGCACAAAGGTACGGTGCTGCTGGACGAGATCGGCGAACTGCCCCTGCTTGCGCAGGCCAAGCTGCTGCACGTGCTGGAGATGCGGGAAGTGTCGCGTCTGGGCGGCCGTCGGCCCGAGCCTATCGACGTGCGCTTCATCGCGGCGACCAACCAGGATCTCGAATCAATGGTGGCGCAAAAGCGCTTCCGCGACGATCTGTTCTTCCGCCTCAACGTCGCACGCATCCATCTGCCGCCGTTGCGCGAGCGGCCCGGCGACATTCCAGCGCTGCTGCAACATTTCCTGCTGCTGCTGGGCCGCCGCAACGGCCGTTCTATCGGTGCGCTCAGCGCGGCAGCGGTGGAATGCCTGCTGCGCTATCACTGGCCCGGCAATGCGCGCGAATTGCGCAATGTGGCCGAAATGCTGTTCATCGATCCACCGCAAGATTGCATCGGGCCCGAACACCTGCCGGACTGTGTCAGGCTGCTGGATCGTGCGGAGTGCGGAGAGCGCGAACGCCTGATCGCGGCGCTCTCTGCGACGCACTGGAACAAGTGTCGTGCCGCGCAGGCGATGCACTGGTCGCGCATGACGCTGTATCGCAAGATGCACAAGTACCAGATTTCACCTAAGCCCGAGGCCCTGACCCGGCTGGTCATCGACGCGACGCCGTCCGTCGACTGACTCCGCGGCGCTACGCTACGTCCTTTCTGCATCCGGCCAGAGTTCCGGCCCCAAGCTTGCTTGGGGCCAGGGAGTCGCGGTGTTGCGGACTCGTGGGCGACTGTCTCAGGTGTATCGCTGCGGATACAGTGCACGTTACATCCCATGTGACAGTGCGCAACGGCTTGTCGTCCGGCGCGGATGAGTGTTGACGCGGCTTGCGAGGGTTCCAGCGGCCCGCTGCACGCCTGTTACAGCGCAGCGCGCGCCGACGCGCCGCAGGCCTTTGCGCTGGCGCGAAATTGCAATGACGATCAAGCGCTTGAACGGGCGAGCTGCGGGCCGCGCCGGTCCCGGCACGGTGCGTGCACAAGTTCACAACGTCGGCGCATTGGCGATAGATGCCGGCATCGCACGTGATGCAGAGGCCCTTCATGACGCAGAACACGGACGACCGCGACACACGCCCCAACGCGCAGACTATCGGCCGCTACGCGAACTGCTTCAAGGTGGGCTTCAACGCTCTCGAAGTGGTGCTGGAATTCGGCGAGCACTACGCCGATAGCGGTGCGCCGGGCGTGCATACGCGTATCGTCACCAATTCGTTCTGCGCACGCGCATTGCTCACTACGCTGGACGAATCACTCGCTGCGCAGGCGCAGCAGATCGCTGCCACGTCCGCGCCCGCGGACGATGCGAGCGGAGCGCCACATGAGCCCCGCTGAGCCCGCGCTCGCGCTGGTACAGGCGGTGGACGACGCCCCCCTGACCGGCACCGGGCGCGCATGTGCGATGTGGTCGCAGGCGCTGGATAGCCTGTGGCTGGCACTCACTGCGACGGATGCAGCGCAGCGTGCGCCGGTGATGTGCCTCGATGCCGCGCAGGCGCTACTCGCCGAACCGCGCGTGGCGTGGCTGGCCCGCACGTACGAACTGGACGATATCGACATCGCCATCGTGCTGATCGTTGCGGCGCCGGAACTCGACCCGCGCTTTGGTGTGGCCTATGGGCGTCTGCAGGGCAACGCCGTCGCGCGTCCCGCAGGCCCGGCGTTATGCCGGCGCCTGCTTGCGGTGATCGGCGACCGGCGTCTTGCGCTGCGCCCGCGTTTTGCCACGACGCATGCGTTGTTCGCGCAGCGCATCCTCAATCGCGAGCCCGCGTTGCGGCACGACGGCTGGTGCGAGGCCGGGCTGACCGTGGATCCGCAGATCCTGCGCACGCTGCTGTACGAAACCCATCTGGACCCACGCCTGGCGGGGTATTGCCGGCTGTTGCAGCCACAGGTGGACCAGCGCGCGGTGGCGATGCGCGCGGACGACTGGCGCGCGCTGTGTGTGCTTGCGCGCCAGGCCTGGGACGAGCGCAGCGCGTTGCATCTTCAGTTTCGTGGACCGGCCGGCTGCGGTCGGCGGCATGCCGCCGAAGCGCTGGCGCAGATGCTGGGCGCGCGCCTGCTGGTCGCCGACCTCGCTGCCTTGAGTGCAGGCGATGATCTGGCTGAGCTGCTCGCACCGCTGTTGCGCGAGGCCTGGCTGGCCGAAGCCGTGTTGTACGTCGAAGGCGCCGAGACACTGCTCGCCGCAGGCTGCACGAACGAGATCGATCGCCTGTTCGATACGTTGGCCGACGATGCGGGAATCACGCTGCTCGCCAGTTCAGCCGGCCATGTGTTCGCGCCGCGCCGCGGCCTTTTCCTGCGTACGTTCGAGTTCGGCATGCTCGACCGGCAGCGGCGTCGCGCGCTGTGGCGGCGCGAACTGATTGCACGTGGCCATAATCCCGAGGCGCACGACGTCGACGCGCTCGCGCAGCGTTTCCGTCTTACGCCGGCACAGATCAGCCGCGCCATACGCCGCGCCGAACTGGACCTGCGCGCGAACCCGTCGGCGCTGCTGGATCTGGCCGCGGCCGCACGCGCGCAGGCGCCAACCGAGCTCGCCCAGCTGGCGCGCAAGGTCACGCCGGCGGCGCGCTGGGACGATCTCGTGCTGCCCCTCGACGCGCAGCGACAGTTGCGCGAACTCTGCGCACGCGTGGCACATGCGACGCGGGTGCTGGAGGACTGGGGCTTCGATCAGCGCCTTTCGCTGGGCAAGGGCAGCAGCGCACTGTTCGCCGGCCCGTCGGGGACGGGAAAGACCATGGCGGCCGAGATCATCGCAGCGGAACTGGGCCTGGACCTGTACAAGATCGACCTCGCCACGGTAGTGAGCAAATACATCGGCGAGACCGAGAAGAATCTCGATCGCGTGTTCAGCGCGGCGCGCGATGCGAACGCGATCCTGTTGTTCGACGAGGCCGACGCGATCTTCGGCAAGCGCTCCGAAGTGCGCGACTCGCACGATCGCTACGCCAATCTCGAAGTGGCCTACCTGCTGCAGAAGATGGAGGAGTTTGAAGGCCTTGCCATCCTCTCGACCAATCTCAAGCAGAACCTCGACGAGGCGTTCCTGCGCCGCATCACCTATACCGTGCTGTTTCCGTTTCCCGACGCCGCTGACCGCGAACGCATCTGGCGGCGCATCTGGCCGGGCGCGCTACCGCTTCACGACAATGTGGATTTTGCTGCATTGGCCGGGCGCTACAAGCTGTCTGGCGGCAACATCCGCAACGCCGCCGTCGCGGCCGCATATTTCGCGGCGGAGGAAGATTGCGAGGTGGAGCTGCGCCACGTTGTTCATGGCGTGCGACGTGAGCTGCAGAAGCAGGGCAAGGCGCTGGCCGAGGACGAGATCTCGCTGCTGCTGCCGACCCTCGCGGCGCCGGCCGTGCAGGAGCGCGCATGAACAGCGGCGCCCGCTCCAGTCAGCGCACGCAGCAGGCCGACGCTCACAAGGCCAAGGTCCGGCGTCGCGAAACGCAGCGCACGCTGGCCGCGCCGCTGGCCGTGCCGCAAGCGTTGCGCCACGCCCTGCCGCCCGACGGCAGGCCCCTGGAAGACGGCGTGCGCGCGCAGATGGAGTCACGCTTCGGTGAAGACTTCGGCCACGTCCGCATTCATGCAGACATGCGCGCGGCGGATCACGCCGCGCGGCTAGACGCGAATGCCTACACGTTAGGCGAGCACATCGTGTTCGATGAAGGTCGTTACGCACCCGACACCGTTGGCGGCCGCCGGCTGCTTGCCCACGAACTTGCGCACGTGGTGCAGCAGCGCCGCGGCGGCTCGACAGCGCTGGCACACGGCGACGCGGCGCTGGAATCGCAGGCGGACGCCGCCGCGCAATCGGTCGCGGCCGGCGCGAACGTGCATGTCGGCGGCGCCGCCGCACCCGGCGTGATGTGCGACCGCTCCGGGCGCAAGCCGCCGCGGCGCGACGATGGCGACGAGGAGGGCATCGACGACCACGGCGCAGAAGAGGCCGCGCGGCGCGTGCGCGAGCGGCAACGCACGACACAGCGCAAGCAGGCGCGCGATGTTGCCGGTAAGGACGACGGGCAGATCCTCGCCGAGGACGCCGAAAACCGGCTGAAGAAGATGGAAGGCGAGTACGACGATCCCGGCGCCAAGCGCCGCTCGCCGCGCCGCAAGCGCAAGGAACTGACCCAGTTCGAGGAGCGCCTGAACGAAACCGGCGCGCCCGAGATCGACAAGAGCAAGCGCAAGGGCGCGTACGACGAGCGCCAGCGCACACCGAACAACACGGCCGGAAAACCGCAGACCAAGCATGTCGCGGGTGGACCGGAATTGCCGGGCATGGAGCTTGAGGCTGGTAGAGCCAAATATGCACAACCCGACTATTCCATTTATGCGCGAGATAGCAAGGGCCGACTGACGCGCCTGCACGTGAACCTGAAGTCCGACCGCATCGACCGCCTCACCCCGGGCGAAGCCGGTTCGCGGGCGCGCGAGTACTACTACCAGGCGATGCGCAATACGCGGCATCTGGCTGACGGCGAGCGCGTCATCATCAGTTTCGCGCGTGTGCCGAACCGGGAAGTGCAGCAGGCGATCATGGCCGAGCTGTTCCGCGAAGGAGGCCCGGTCGCGGAAGTGCGCTTCGGCACCACGGTGCATCGCGACGCCGACTACAGCGGCAAGCGCAAGCCAGCTGATGTGTCGCCACAGGAAGAACGCAAGCGCAAGGACCGGGAACGCAAGGCAGAAGCCCGGCGTATCGCGGCGGAAAAAAAGGCCAAGGCGCGCGAACGCAAGCAGGCACGAGCGGCCGAAAAGAAGAAGCGCGACGCGGAGAAGAAGGAAAAGCGCAGGGAGCGCGAGCGCGCGCGCAAGGACGCTGCGCGCAAGCGCGAGGCCGAGAAGAAGGCGCAGCAGAAGGAGCGCCAGCGCCAGCGTGCCGACGCCAAGCAGCAGCGCGAGGCGAAGAAAAAGGCCGAGCGTGACGAACGCGCGCGCCAGCGTGCTGAGGCGAAGAAACAGCGCGACACCCAGAAGAAGGCCGAGCGCGAGAAGCGCGCGCAGGAGCGCGAAGCGGCAAAGCAGCGCAAGGCCGATGCGAAACCGAAGGGCGGCGTGCGCGGCACACGCAAGCCTGCAGCGTCCACGGAAGCCCCGGCCAAGGGCAAGCCGTCCGGACGTGTGCGGATTTCGTCCGAGATTGATCCGGGGCCGCCGACGCCGGTGCGCGTCGGCACCAAGGTGCGCGTGGCGTCCCCGGATCATGCCGCCGAGCGTGAGCAGCAGGCGGAGCTGGAAGCCGAAGAGGCGCTGCGTGTGCCGCGCGCTGCACGCCCACGCCGCCGCTCGGCGCCGCCAGCGCCGTCGGCGCACGACGATGCCGCTACCAGCACGCGGGATGTCGCAAAGAAACCGGCACCGCGCCGCGCCGGCTCGAAAAAGGCCGTGATCACGCCGGCGCCGGATGCGACACAGCCGCTGCTCTCGCAGCAGCAGCCGGGGAGTGCGCCGCGCAAGACCGCGCCGGCCTTGCTGCCGCGGTCGCAAGGCCAGCTGCCCGTGGCGCCGACCCAGGCCCCGGGCGCGCAGCCCAAGCCGCGTCCGGCCGCGCCCCCGCAACCTGTAGCGCCTGTACAGGCCAAGCCGGCTCCGACCAAGCCAGTTCAGACCAAGCCAGTTCAGACCAAGCCAGTTCAGACCAAACCAGTTCAGGCCAAGCCAGTTCAGACCAAACCAGTTCAGGCCAACGTGCAGCCGACACCAGCGAAGCCGGTATCGGCCAAGCCCGCCGCCAACAAACGGGCACCGCAGAAAAAGACCCCGGCTGTTTCGGCACACAACAAGGCGCCTGCGCCGCCGGCAACGGCCGGCAGCAAGCAACACGCCCCACAGAAGCCCGCACCCGCGAAGAAGGGACCGCCGGCCGGCAAGGCCGCTCCCTCCAGACTCAGTACGCAGACCAAGTCGTTCTTCAACGATCAGGTGAAGGTGAGCGTCAGCGAAGTGTTCGGCGCGAGCGACAAACCGTATCGCGTCACGACCACGATCTCGGTACGCGCCGGTGGCACGTTCGGGGCAAGCCACGACAGTGGTGCTTCCGGGCACGCCTCGGCCAGCGGCGCGGTGACCACGTCCTACACCGCACCGATGAACGAACAGGAAAAGAACGCCTACCTCGCCGCGATCGCGGGCGGCCGCGGCGGACCGCAGCCGGAGATGCCGATCATCGAGCTCATCGCGCAGGGCCGCATCGACGATGCGGCCAAAGTGATCGAGCGCACGCGGCGCCGCGCCGATCCGCAACAGGCGTTTGCCCAGCGCAGCGACGGTGATGTGGTCGAGGAGTCCACCGAAGGCGACGCCTCGATTGGCGCTGGTGGTCAGCGCAAGGTCGGCAGCGGCGGCAGCGTCGGCGGCCAGATCGAATTCAGCAAGGGCGGCGGCGTGCGCATCACCAGCCGCCGGGTGAGTGATCACGAAGAAATCCTCACGGTCACGGTCTCAAGCCGCGATGGCCGCACGCTAGGCGTGAGCGGCGGCTACGGCGTCGCGAGCATGGGGTATAGCGATACACGCGGCAGCGAACGCGAGCGCGCGATAACTTTCCGCCTCGATCCATCCAAGCCCGGTTACGCGGCACTGCAGGCGCGCATCCGCGCCGCGACGACGGCGCAGGAACTCGATGCAATCGCGCAGCAGAATCCGTCCCTGGTCAGCGGGCGCAGCCGCAACGATGTCCGCTCGGACGGCGGCACGATTTCGGCCGCGGTGGCCGGCTTCGGCTTTGATATCGACAGCGGCGGCAGCTACGGCGAAGGCGAGATCATCGAAGACGGGCAGCGCATCCGCACCGTCAGCGGCAGCGGCAAGTTCGGCGGATCATTCACCGCCGGTGGCAGGCGGATCAATCCCAGTTCGGACACCGACACCTTCACCGGCTACGTCACCGACGACAACGTCGGTTCGGGCGAAACGCGCTCCGACCAGCAGGAAGTGAATGTCGCGCGCACAGTCGGCGACCTGTACGACTCGTTCAGCGCCCATCCCGGCGCCACCGTCGTTGGGCTGGTACGAGGCAACAAGCCCGTGCTGCAGGAACGTACCAACAGCAGTGGCAAGACGCTCGATGACGACAGCTATGCGCAGATTGCCGCCGCGGCGCAGTCCCCCAAGACCTGGCTCGCGGCCTGGAGCAAGCGCGGCGTCGCGCGTGGCGCCGCGGCCGAATGGGAGGCCACGCGCCAGAAGGTGCTGGCCGCGAACGGTGATCGCTACCAGATCGCCCAGGCGATGTCGCAATGGGAGAAAGGCGACAGCGGTCGCAGTGGCGACGTGGAACGCCTGACCGGGGGCACCGGCGTGGTATTCGAGTTCCCCGACGAGGTCGCGAGCGAGAAGCCGGCGTACGAGGCACTGGTCGTGGCGAACCCGGTCAGCGCCACCGTCCAGCTCGCCGCCGATGGCAACAAGGCTCAGGCGATCCAGGAACTTCAGTCTATCGAGAAGCGCCTGGAGCGGCTGTCGCAGAACGTACAGATGCACCACGGCGCATTCACCGACCCGACCAAGTTCGACAAGATGCAGGAACTGATCGGCGCGCGGCGCAAGGCGGTTCGCGCGGAGCTCAGGCGCCTCGCGCCGCCCGTCGCGGCGTCCAATGCGGCGAACCAGCCCACCGTGGAACCGCTGCCAGCCGGTTTCGTCGGACCGCCGACACCCGACCAGCAGGCCGCCGCGAACGCTGCCGCGCTCGCCGAACGCAAAGAAGCGAGCGAGCGCATTGGCGAACTCGTGTTGCGCTGTCTGACGAACCGCGATGTCGAGAACAAGGTGTTCGCCGAAGCAGCCGAGGAGCTCGACAGCTTCTTCATCAATCGCGGCACCTTGTTCAACAAGCTCAATTCGCTCAAGGGCATGTACGGCACCTGGGACAACGCGATCAGTGAGCTCAAGACGCTCTATCCCAAGATCGGCGATCCGCCGGACCGCGCCGACCAGTTCCAGCCCAATCGCGCGCGCTGGGACCAGCTCAACAGGCAGGGCCTGAAATGAACGGGCACGGCCATGGCAAGGCGGATCCGGGATCGGCGCGCGTTGCCGCTGGCAAGACGCGTGCGGCGGCCAGCCGCGACGGCGGCAGCCTGCGCGCCGCACCGCCGACCACGCGCGCCGGGCGTCCCTTGCCGCCGGCGCTGAAGCACGATCTCGGCGCCCGGATGGGCCAGGACTTCGGTGCGGTGCGCCTGCACGACGATGCCGCGGCGCGCAGTGCCGCGGAAGCGCTGAACGCGCACGCCTATACGGTCGGCGACGATGTGGTATTGGGTGAAGGCGTGCCGCCGCTGGACACGGTCGCGGGCCGCCATCTGATCGCGCACGAACTCGCGCATGTGGTGCAGCAGCGCCGCGGCGGCCCGCCGCCGGCGCTGACAGCCGACGCGGCGCATGAAATCGCGGCGTCGCGTGCGGCCAGCGCGGTGAGCGCAGGCAGCAACCCGGTGGGCGTGGCCGGCGCCACCGGCGTCGGCGTCGCGCGCGAGGAGAAGAAGGGGCCGCGCAAGCGCAGCCTGAAATCCTCGCGCAAATCGAACCGGGCAGCTTCCAGCAAGCCAGCGGCCAAGGCGCCGGCACGTCAGGTCGACCCGGAAATCGACCGTATGGTCGAGCGCGGCATCGTCGAGGAACCGGCGACGCAACCGCCGGCGCAGTCGCCAAAGACGCGCCAGGTGCGCTCGACGCGCGAATCACGCGATGCACGCAGGTCGTTCAACACCAAGCGCGACTCGCACGCGCAGACGCTGTCTGTCACCAAGGGCGGCCAGGTGCATCACGGCATCGAGCTGCAGGCGCTCAAGCGCTATCCCGGTGCGTTCACGTCTGCAGAGCTCAACGCGCCGGACAACATGCGCGGCATGCGTCCCGAGCTCAGTGGAAAGAGACAATTGCACAATTCCAAGATTCGTGAAGTGTGGGACCGCCACTACAACGAGCTCGATCGCCAGCTGAAGGCGAGGGGACTGAAGAAGGGCACGCAGCCCTGGCGTGACTTCGTGCGCCGCTACCTCATGGACGCGCGTGCGGAGATGGACCACAACTACGGCAACCTGTACAGCGAGGCGCACGCGGAGGAAGCGGCCAGGGGCAAGCGCCCGAACCCAGGCAAGAACGCCGCGCCGGGCAAACGCGCGAAGCCGAAGGCGACGTCGAGGAAGGCGCCTGCGGCGACGTCGAAGCCGGCCGCCCCGCAGGCCAAGCCCGCTGCGAAGTCGGCACCGGCGACGGGTCCGAAGACCAAGGGGCAGACGCCCGCTGCGCCGGAACCGGCTGCACCGAAGGCCGCCAAGCCCAAGGCCGCAAAGACGCGCGCCGCTGCGCCCAAGCCGGCGCCGGCCCAGGCCAAGCCGCAATCCGCGACACCACATTCCGCTCCCCCCAAGGCCGCGCGGCCGAAACCGCCGGTGTCCTCGCCCGCGCCGGCCGACAAGGCGCCGGCGGCCTCGGCACCGAAGGCGACCAAGGCCGCCGCGCCCAAGCCGTCCGCCGACGCGGCGCCCGTTACGCCGAAGACGTCGAAGGCACCGAGTCCGAAAAAAACGAGTCCGGACAAAGCTGCGCGATCACCGGCTGCGCCGCGCAAGCCTTCGGCGCCCAGGAGCAAGGCTCCCCAGGCCTCCGCGCCGAAAGCGCTGCCCCCCAAGAGCGGCAGCACACCGGCCAAGGCGCCAGGAAGCACGGCCAAGGCGCCGGTGCCACCCAAGCCGGTGGTCGAGCCGCCGCCGCCGGTAAAGGCACCGTCTACCGTTGCGCCGAAGGCGGGCGTACCGGAAGCACCGGCGCCAAAAGGCTTGGGCGCAGGCTTCAAGTCGCTGGGCGGCGGCCTGCTCAGCCTAGGCCTGCCTATCGTGGCCGGGATGATCCACGCGGGCGCGGTCGCGGATCGCATCGAGAAGAAAGCCGACGAAACGGGCTACGTGCCCTATGGCGCGCCCAGCGGCGAAGGACTGCTGTACGACCTCGGTTCGTGGCTGCTCGATCCGACCAATGAAGCCGACAAGAGTGTCGGCATCGAACAGCGTTTCAAGGTGAGCCCGTGGCGCCAGAACCTGCGCGAGAAAGCCGCCGAGAAGAGCCCCGGCGACACCATCGATTTCAATTGGCAGAAGGGCAAGTGCTCGTTCGACATCTGGGGCAACCAGGAATACGACGACGTCGAAGTCATCTACAAGAAAGGTACCGACGGCCGCTGGTCGGTGGAGTCGGGCGATGCCTCGGGCACGCCGGATTTCAACGACATCATTTCCGACGAAGTGCCCGACGACAAGATCGAGTCGATCATCATGGTGGACCCGTGCCAAGCCTGACGCGCCAGCACGGACAGCGGCAGCGGAGGGCTCGACGTGCTTAGCCACATCGACAACCTGCTGCGGCAGCTGCTGATCGCCGGCATCGACGAGATTGCCGACGAATCGCAGGTGCGTTTCCAGCCACCGGACCAGGACTGGCGTACCTACGTCGGCACGCTGACGGTGCTCGGCCTGCCGGCCAACGCGCTCAACGTCTACCTCGTCGATGTGCGCGAGAACCGCAAGCTGCGTTCGAACGAACGCGTGCGCCAGCGCGTACCCGGTGCCGACGGCATGGTGCGCGAAGTACCTGCGCCGCGCCGTGTCGACTGCCATTACCTGATCAGCGCGTGGAGCCCCGCCACGGTGACGCCGGCTGTCGAACCCACGCTCGATGAGCATGCGCTGCTGTACAAGGCCATTGTCGCGCTCGACCGCGCTGAACCGCTGGTGCCGCGCAAGGTATACGCGCCTTCGCCGCTGCCGGCCGGCTTCCCGCTCGCCATTGCGGACGACGAACTGCCGACCACGCTGCTGCCGGTCGAAGGCTACGCCAAGCTCGCAGAGTTCTGGGGCACCATGGGCGAGGACCATCGCCTGCGTCCGGTGATCCATCTGGTACTGACCGTGCCGCTGCTGTACGAACCGCAGCCCATGGGCGGCATGGTCACCACACGCTACGCCGTGCTGCGTCCACGCGACAGCAGTGATCCGGGCGACGTGCTGGTGGAGATCGGCGGCCGCGTTGTCGACAGCACACATCCTTTGCCCGACGGTTCACCCAGTCCCCTGCCGGGGGCGTGGGTGACGATAGAAACAATGCTAGGCAAGCGCCTGCAGCTGACCCGCTGCGATGCGTTCGGCCGCTACACCTTTGCCACGCTGCGCGACGGCGACTATCGACTGCGCGCGAGCACGGAAACGCTGGGACAGGTGGTACGCGATATCCACTTGCCGTCGCCCAGCGGCGAATACGACTTGAGTTTCTGATCCAGGCGACCTTCAGAGGAGAGCCAGCATGGCCGTGCAAGTGTCCTACCCGGGCGTCTACATCGACGAATTCGCTCCTGGCGCGCCGATCCAGGGCGTCAGCACCAACATCGCCGCGCTGGTCGGCATCAGCGCGCAGGGCCCGCTCGATACGCCCACCCGCGTCACCAGCTGGGACCAGTTCAGGCGCGTCTTCGGCGACGAGCCACGGCCGGGCTTTCATCTGTGGTTTGCCGTGCGCGGCTTTTTCGAGAACGGCGGCACCGTCTGCTACGTCGTGCGCGCGAGCAACGGCAGCTATGGCAACGTGGTGCTCAACGACCGTGCCGGCAACGGCGCCGTCCGTGTGCGCCCACGCCAGCCCGGCGTCACCGGCATCAAGATCAGCGTTGCACAGCAGCATCTGCTGACCACAGCCAACACTACCGTGTACCAGCCGGCGGGTGTGCTGGCAGCGCAGGCCGGACGCGATATCACGCTGGTGGCGAATCAGTCCTGGCAGTTCCGTCCCGGCGACGAGATCACCATCGCCGCCGCCGGCGAGCGGCGCCGTGTCGTGCGCGTGGCTGGCAATATCGTGCGTGTGGCCGAGCCGTTCGCGAACGCCTACGCCGCAGCCTCCGCGGTGCGCCTGGCCAACGCAGCGACCGGCACGCGCACGCTGCGCATCCGCTCCACCGTGGCCATCCCGGCCGGCGCGCTCACCGCCGGCACGCTGCTGACGATCAAGCAGGGCGCGACGACGGTGGCCGGCGTGGTCGATTCGGTGCAGGCGGAATATCTGTACGACGCGGCCAATGTGCTGACGCTCACCCAGCGCGTGACCTTGCGCGCCGGCATCAGCGCCGCGCTGACGCTGGACGGCGTGACGGCTGCGACGGTGCAGTCGGAGGAATTCCGCTTCCGCGTGACGCTGGGCGGTGATACTGACTACGACAATCTCGCGATGGATTCGGCGCATCCGCGCTACTTCGTGCGCGTGATCAACGAGGACGCGGGCGGCCTGGTGCAGGTCGACCGCATCGAGCCGCCGCCGATGGCGCTGCCGCCGAGCAACGTGCTGGCCGACGTGGCCGCGGCGGGGCCGCTCGACGGCACGGCGGAGAATCTCGCCGGCCTCGCCGATATCGATTTCACCGACGCGCTGGATACGCTCGAGCCCATCGACGAAATCAGCCTGGTGGCCATTCCCGACCGGCGCACACCGGCCGTACAGGCAGCGCTTATCGCCCATTGCGAACGCCTGATGGACCGCTTCGCGATCCTCGATTCGCAGTACACCTTCAGCAACGCCCAGCACACGGACGTGGAGAACCAGCGCCAGGCCTCGACCTCGACGCGGGGCTACGCGGCGCTGTACTACCCGTGGCTGCGCGTGCCGCCGCCGGGCAGCGGCGACCCGGTGATCGTGCCGCCCTCGGGCCATGTATGTGGTGTGATCGCACGCAGCGATGCCTTCAAGGGCGTACACAAGGCGCCGGCGAACGAGATTGTCAATGGCTCGGTCGGTGTCGAGCGGCGCATGAACAAGACCGACCAGGGCCTGCTCAATCTTGCTGGCATCAACGTGATCGAACAGTCGGGCGTCGGGCGGCCACTGCTGATGGGCGCGCGCACGACGGCGAGCGACCGCAACTGGCTGCATGTGAGCACGCGGCGATTGTTCCTGTTCCTGGAGGAGTCGATCCAGGAAGGCATAGGCTGGGCCGTGTTCGAGCCAAACAATTTGCAATTGTGGCAGAAGCTGAAACGTAGCATCAGCGACTTCCTCAGCGGCGAGTGGCGCAACGGCGCGCTGTTCGGCAAGAGCGCGGAAGAGGCGTTCTATGTGCGCATCGACGAGACGCTCAATCCCTTCTCCGCGCAGCAGCTCGGCTATCTGCATATCGAGATCGGGTTGCGGCCGACCTATCCGGCGGAATTCATCATCGTGCGCATCGGCATCTGGGCCGGCGGCGGCGAAGTCAGCGAGGCTTGAGGAGAACGACCATGGCTGAGCGCAAAGACCCCTTCGGCGGTTACAACTTCCTCGTCGAGATCGACGGCATCGCCCGGGCAGCCTTTCACGAGGCAAGCGGGTTTGATTCCACCGTCGATGTGGTTGAGCACCGTGAGGGCGGCGAGAACATCACCACGCGCAAGCTGCCGGGCATGGTGAAGTTCTCCAATATCGTCCTGAAATGGGGCATAGCGGACGACCTCGATCTCTACAACTGGCACCGCCAGTGGGTCAAGGGCGACCCGGCGGCCAAACGCAAGAACGGCTCGATCGTGATGCTCGATCGCCAGGGGCAGGAAAAACGCCGCTGGAATTTCACCAACGCCTGGCCCACCAAGTGGATGGGCCCGACCTTCAATGCCGAGACCAGCGATGTCGCGATCGAGTCGATGGAGCTCGCTCATGAAGGCCTCGAAGCCGCGTGAGCGGCCACCAAGCGAGAACGGGAGCATCGCCATGAGCGCATCTGTGTTCCGTACCGAGTTCGAATTCACCCTGCCGTGCGGCTATCTCGACGAAGACGGCGGACTGCACCGCCACGGCACGATGCGGCGCGCGACTGCGGCGGACGAGATCCTGCCGCTGCGCGATCCGCGCGTGGTGAAGAACCAGGCCTATCTCGTCGTGATCCTGCTTTCGCGCGTCGTCGTGCGCCTGGGCGAGCTGGAGACGATCACGCCCAAGACGATAGAAAACCTGTACGCAACCGATCTGGCGTATTTGCAACAACTGTACAACGAGATAAATCGCCTTGACGACGACGCCGGGGCGGCGGTGTGCCCGCAGTGCCAGCACCGGTTCGCGCCGGAGCAGGTGGCCGCGGGGGGGTCTTGAGCTACCCCCCGGAAGAGCTCCACCGGGAGGTAGCGTTCGTGGCCTATCACTTTCACTGGGAGCACGACCGCGTGATGACGCTGGAACACGCCGACCGCCGGCGCTGGGTGCAGGAAATTTCCGCGATCAACCAGGTCATTAACGGAGATTGACCCGATGGTCCGAACGCTGATCCGCCCGAGAACGACTCCTGCGCCAGTTGCTTCACTTGCCCTGGCGCACGCCGCGCGTCGCGTACCGTTGCCGATGCCGCGCAGCGCAGCGTTCGCTGCCGCCATCGTCGCGCGGCATGGTGCAGGCGGTGGGCTCGCGGCACCGTTGCAGCGCGTGCTGGCGATTCCGCGTGATGGCACGTCGATCTACGCACCGCAGCAGCACTGGCATCTGGCGTTCGCGCCGCGCATCGCCTTGCAGTTGCAGGCAACACGCGAACGCGCCGCGTCACAAGCGTCGGCACCGGCAGCAGTGCCGGCGCATGACGCAGCAGCACCGCCGCGGCCGTCGACACGCATCGCGACCGTCGAACGCATCCTGGCGCGCGGGATGCGCGTCGACGCGCTGCGGGGCGTGGCGTTGCCGGCGCCGCAGTTGAACGCGCACGTCATCACCGCGACGGCGCTGCCCGTGGTGTCGGCGACATCGGCCGCACCGGTTCCGCCGCTTGTTGCCGCGGCCGTGCCGCGCGTGCTGCGTCGCAACCCCGAAGCGGCGATGTCAGCGGCCTCCCGTGCAGTGCCGGCCGGCGCGATGTCACCGGCCGCAATCGGCTCCACACCAGCGACTGGCGCGTCGTCTAATGCGTCGGTCGCCGCGCCATTCGCCCTGGACGTCGAACACCTAGCCGAGCGCGTGGTGCGCGTGATCGACCGCCGGCTCGTCGCTGCGCGCGAACGGTTGGGGAGGGTCTGACATGGCCCTGGAAAAAGCCCTGATCACGAACACCGTCTCCGGCGAGAGCGTCGCGGTGTTGTTCAATCCCGAGGAATACACCCTCGCCAAGGACATCAATTTTGCCCAGGCGGCGATTCCCGGCCTGTCGGCTCCGGTGCTGCAGTTCGTCAACGGCAACCTGCAGACACTGGACATGGAACTGTTCCTCGACACCTACGAGGAGCACCGTGCTGGCAGCCGCCGGCTCAACGAGAAGTTCCAGGATGTGCGTGAACTTGCGCGTCGCGTCACCGACCTGATGAACATCATGCCCGAGACGCATGCACCGCCCGTGCTGCTGTTCACCTGGGCCAGCCTGAGCTTCACCTGCGTGCTGTCGAAGGTGTCGCAGAAGTTCGTAATGTTCCTGCCCGAAGGCACGCCGGTGCGTGCCCGCCTGACGGTGAGCTTCAGCGAATACCGCAACGTTGATCTCGAAGCGAAGGAAGTGCGGCGCGAAACCGCTGACTATTCCAAGCGCTACGTGGTGGGCGAGGGCGAGACGCTGTCGGGCATCGCCGGGCGCGTCTACGGCGACGCGCGCCTGTGGCGGCCGCTGGCCCTGGCCAATCGCATCGACAACGCGCGTGCGCTGCCGGCAGGCCTCGCCCTGCGCGTGCCGCAGCTGCCGTATCGCGATCCGGATTCAGGCCGCATCCATGCGGCGCAGGTGCGCCGATGAACGATCGCTACGTGCCCGACTTCCGCGTGTGGATCGACGGCGAGGTGGTGCCGTCGTCACTGCGCGCCTCGATCATGAGCGTGAGCCAGACCTCGGGTCTCGAAGGCGCCGATCGCGTCGAGATCGCGCTGGCCAACGAGGGACTGCGCTGGCTGGACCACGATCTGCTCAAGGTGCACAAGTCGCTGAAGCTTGAACTCGGCTATGCGGGCGAAGAACTGACCCAGGTGTTCGTCGGCGAGATCGTCGCGGTCGAGGCAAGCTTTCCCGGTGGCGGCATGCCTACCGTGACCATCGCCGCGCACGACCGCCGGCATCGTCTGGCCGACGGTACCAAGGTGCGCTGGTTCGCCATTCCGATTCCGTCGGTAGGCAACTTCGCCGTGCCCGATCCGATTACCGTGTCGGCGGTAAGCCTCGAGAACGGGCTGATCCCACTGATTGATCCCGTGGGCGCCGCCATCGCGATCCTGCTCGGCGGTGTGGAAGCGGTGGTGTCTGTCGCTGATCCCGGCAGTGCGCAGAAATTCATCCGCAAGCAGGCCAACGAAAGCGACTACGACTTCATTGCGAAGATCGCGGCCGAGAACGGCTGGGAAGTGCAGATGGAACACGGCGGCGACCTCGGTGGACGCCTGCTGCGCTTCACTTCGCCGCTGGATCACCTCGATGCCGACGTGACCCTGCGCTACGGCAGTTCGCTGCTCGAATTCTCGCCGCGCATCAGCATCGTCGGGCAGGTGTTCTCGATCAGCGGTTACGTGTGGGTGCCGCAGATCAAGCTGGTCTTCGTGGTCACGCTGGGTTGGGACTGGGATCGCATGGCGCTCACGCTGTCGGTGTATCCCGGCGTAATACCGATTGGCACGGAAGCCTCCAACCATCTGATCCAGGAACCGCTCACTGCTGTGTCGGCGCCGCGCAAGATCCTGGCCGAGATCCTGCCGCGCCTCAACAAGCGCCTTACCGCGAGCGGCAGCACGCTGGGCGATCCGCGCATTCAGGCGGGCAAGGTGCTGCGCCTGGAAGGTGTGGGTCAGCAGTTCGGCGGTCTGTACCGCGTCACCAGTGCTACCAGCACGATCGACCAGTCGGGTTTCCGCACGCAGTTCGAGACACGCAAGGAAATCTGGTTCGGTTCCATCCCCTCGCCCGAGCAGGGCGCCATCCCCGTCACCGTGCCGTTTGCGGCATAAGGAGATCGTCATGGGTGTGAGCTTTCAGTTGGGCGACGTCGGCATGGGTCCTCCGGAACCGGATGACCGGCGCATTCACGGGGTCTGTCCCGCGCTGGTGATCAGCAACACCGACCTGCTGACCGAAGGCCGCATCCAGATCCAGGTTCCCTGGTTGCCCGGGTTCCTGCTGTGGGCGCGCGTCGCAGTACCGATGGCTGGCATTGCCAACGGCACGTTCTTCATTCCACAGGTCGGCGACGAGGTGCTCGTCGCCTTCGCCCAGGGCGACGTGCGTGAGGCCTATGTGATCGGCTGTCTGTGGAGCACGACCGCGCGGCCGCCGGCGCTCACGCCTGTTGATCCGACGATCAAGCGTGTCATCCGCACACCGTTGGGCCACGAGATTGCGTTCGACGAGTCGCAGGCGAAGCTGACCATCACCAACATGGCACTGCACAGCGTGACGCTAGGGCCCGACGGCATCGAGCTGGCGACGGTCGGTGGCGCGGCGTCGATCAAGCTCGGCGTCGAGGGCGAGGTGTCGATCATCGCGGCCAAGTCGTTCTCGGTGACCACCGGCATGCTCGACCTCACCGCCATCGGTGATGCCTCGGTCAGCAGCGCGGCCCTCACGCTCGACGGCGGCGCCAGCTGCGTCGTGCGCGGCGGCAAGGTCAACATCAACTGAGCGCCGCCATGCCCGCCGCCGCCCGCATCGGAGATCCCACCAGCCATCCCGGCCTGCTCGCCGGCGCCGGACTGCCCACGGTGCTGATCGAGCAGCTGCCGGCGGCGCGCGTGAGCGATCAGCATGTCTGTGCATTCCCGCCGCCGACGGGACCGCACCCGCCCAATGCCGTGATCAAGGGCAGCACCAGCGTCTTCATCGGCGGGCAGCCGGCCGCGCGCCAGGGCGACACCTGTGGCTGCGGTGCGCAGATCGTGTCCGGCGCACTCAGCGTGACCATCGGAGGCTGAGCACATGTCGACCGTCCCTGATCCCAAAGCCTTCCTCGGCCGCGGCTGGAGTTTCCCGCTGGCGATCGACGCCGGCCGCATGGCGCAGGCCGAGTACGAAGAGGACGTGCGCCAGGCCGTGCTGATCATCCTGCAAACCAATCACCACGAGCGCGTGATGCGCGCCGACTTCGGCGCCAACCTGCGCGCCCTGGTGTTCGCGCCGCTCAACACCACCACGCTGTCGCTGGCACGCCACCAGGTGGAGCGGGCGCTGGTGCTGTGGGAGCCGCGCATCGACGGCGTGCAGGTACGCACCACCGCCTATCCGCGCGACGCGCGCTTCGATATCGAAGTGACCTACCGCGTGCGGCGTACCAACACGTTCTACAACCTGGTCTATCCGTTCTACGTCAGCGAAGGCCGCGAGGAGGTGCGCCGATGAGCCTCGCTCCGGTGCTTCCCGACCCGCGCGATACCGCAGCGATTGAGGTCGCGCTACGCGCCCGTGTGCCGGGCTATCTGCCCGCGTGGACCGCGGCGGCGGTTGACGAAACGGCCGGCGCGGCGCTGCTGCGCGTGCTCGCGCGCTATCGCGCGATCTTCGCCGAGGGTCTCAATGCGGCGCCTGCGCGGGTGCAACTCGCCTTTCTCGAAACACTGGGCAACTCGCTGCTGCCCGGTCAGCCGGCGCGCGTGCCATTGGTGTTCGAGTTGCTCGCAACGAGTCCGCAGGATGTGTTCCTGACCGCGCACAGCCAGGTGGCGGCAAAGCTGCCGCCGCCGCCGGCGCTGCTGACCGGCGAGACCGAGGCCGGCGCCGCCACACGCGATGCGCCGCGCTACTTCACCACCCGCAGCGTGGCACTCAGCCGCGCGCGGCTGGCGGCGCTGTATAGCGCCGATCCACGTGTGGACGCCTACGCCGACCATACGGCGGCCGTGCGCACCGGCTTCACCGCGTTCGAACGGCTTGGCGGCATGGGGCATACCCTCTATCTCGGCCACGGTGAACTGTTCTCGCTGGCCGGTACTGCCGAGGTGAACCTGAGTTTCGACATGGCAGGCGAGGGCATCGCCGATCGCCTGCTGATGCTGGAGTGGGAATACCTCAGTACCGATGGCTGGCTGCCGCTGACGGTGGAAGAGGACACCACGGCGCGCTGCACCGTCGACGGCCGCATCCGCCTGCGCAAGAACTGCGGTCCCGATTCCAAGCGCGACACGCTGTTCGGTGCCGACAGTTACTGGATACGGGCCAGCGCCGCGACCGCGCCCGCGGCCGCGCGGGTGCTGGAGATACGGCCCAAGGGCCTGCTGCTGGATCGCGCCGGTGCGCTGCTGCCGGGCGATATCGTCACGGTCGAAGGGCAGTTCACCGCCCGTGTCACCAGCGGCACCAACCGCACGATCCAGCTCGATGCGAATCCGCCGGGTCTGCGCGAAGACGTGTTGCTGCGTGTATTCGACATCACGCCGCCGCTGGGCGCGGAAACCGAAGCACGGCTGGGGCCGCCGCCGCGTGTGGACCTGATCCGCGCACGCGTCGGTTTCAGCAAATCCGATCTCAAGCCTGATCAGGCCTTCGCCGGCAGCGCGCCGGTCGACCTCGACAACGTGTTCTATCCGTTCGGCCTGCAGCCGGTCAGTTATGCGACCTTCTATCTCGCTTGCGACGACGCATTCTCGCGCAAGGGCGCGGCGGTCGAGATCGCGTTCACGTTCAAGCAGGTGGGCAAGGCCGGCAGCGGTGGCCTCACGCTGGCCTACGAATATTTCGACGGCAGCGAATGGAGCGCGCTTTCCACCTCGCTGCCGGTGAAACTCGACGACGTCAGCGACCGCCTGCAGCAGGCCGGCGCTATCACCTTCAACTGCCCCGAAGACTGGGCGCAGAACGCAGTCAACGGACGCAAGCACTACTGGATGCGACTGCGCATCGACGCCGGCGACTACGGCGCGCCGGTGAAACTCGCGGTGGTGGACGACGGTAGCGGCAACATGGTGGTGTCGGCCACGCCGTCCGACCTCAAGCCGCCAGTGCTGGCCTCGATCCGCATCAGCTACACCTATTTCACCAATTCGCGCCTGCTCGACTACTGCTACGCGAGCAACAATTTCATCACCGTCGACCACAGCGAAGATTGTCGCTGGACACGCCGTCCGTTTTCTCCCTTTCTGCACAATGCGGATCGCGACCCCTCGCTCAACTTCGGCTTCGACCAGAAGCTGCCGCCAGGGCTGGTCAGCCTGTATGTCCACGGTACAGCCGCCGACGGCGCGCCAGCGGCATCGCCATTCATCTGGGAATACCGCGTGGCGGAAGGCTGGAACGAGCTGACTGTGCTTGACGAAAGTGCCGGCCTGCGCCGGCCCGGCATGATCCAGTTCATCGGTCCGTCAGACGCCGAGCCAGCCGATGGCCTCGGCGGCAGGCTGTACCGGGTGCGCGCGCGGCTGAAGCCCGGCGAACGCCTGGAACCTGCACCGGTGAGCGGCCTGTGGACCAATGCGGTCTGGGGTGCACAGGGCGAGGCTGTCAGCCGCGAAACCATAGGCCGTTCGGACGGCAATCCCGATCAGGTGCTCAGCGTGCCGCCGCAGCGTATCCCCGTGCTGTCGGGCGAACTGGTCGAGGTGCGTGAGTGGGCCGGGCGTGGCGAGGGCTGGCGCAGTGCGGTCGACGGTGTGGCTGAGGCGGACCTGCGTTTCGAGCGTGATCCGGTCAGCGGTGATCCGCGCGCGGTATGGGTGCGCTGGAGCGGCCGTGAACATCTGCTGGAATCCGGCCCCGACGATCGCCACTACGCGCTGGAACGCACGCGTGGCCGTGTGATTTTCGGCGACGACGTCTGCGGCCGCATTCCGCCCGGCGGCGCGGCGATCGCGCTGTCGTTCATCACCGGCATAGGCGAAGCGGGCAACGTGCCCGCGCATACCATTACCGAGCTGCGCACCGGCGCGGCCTATCTGCAAAGTGTGGACAACCCTGTCGCCGCCGACGGTGGCGTGGGGCCGGAGGCGCTGGACGCGGTCATCGACAGGGCGAGCTTCCGCCTGCGCCATCGCGGGCGTGCCGTAGCAGCAGATGACTATGCCTGGCTCGCCCGCGAGGCATCACCGATGGTGGCCCGCGCGCGCTGCCTGCGCGTGACCGACGCACAGGGCCGGGCGCGGCCCGGTGCGGTTACGGTCGTGATCGTGCCGCGTGGCAGCACACGCCAGCCGCAGCCGGGTGCCGAACTGCGCCGCCGCGTGCGCGAAATGCTGGTGGCCGTGTGTCCGCCGGCGGTCGCAGCGCGCCTGCGCGTGAGCGGGCCGCGCTACGTAGCCGTCGGCGTGCTCGCCCACGTCGTGCTGGCGGAGGTCGAAGCGGCAACGTCGGTGGAGGCCGCGCTGCGCGAACAGTTCGACCGCTGGCTGCATCCGGTCAACGGTGGTCCCGAAGGGCGAGGCTGGCCGTTTGGTGCGTCGCTGTGCCTGTCCCATATCGCGGCGCTGATTGAGGCGACTCCCAGCCTGGACCACGCCGTGCGCCTGGCGTTTCGCGCCGACGGCGCCAGCGCCGGCGACGTGCTCACGCTCCCGCCCGACGCGCTGCCCGCTGCCGGACTGCACGAAATCAAGCTCGAGCTGACGGTCGCCGGAGGATAGCCCCATGCCGCTACCGAAACCGACATTGGACACGCGCAGCTTCGACCAGCTGGTCGACGAAGGCCGCGCGCTGATTCCGCGGCTGGCGCCGTTGTGGACCGATCACAACTACAGCGATCCGGGCATCACGCTGATCGACCTGATGGCCTGGCTGACCGAGATGGACTTGTTCCGCCTCGACCGGGTCAGCGACGAGCAGGTGCGTGCCTTCCTGCGTCTGGTCGGGGTGACGCCACGGGCGCCGCAGGTGGCGCAGGCCGTACTGCTGCTGCAGGCCGCCAGTGAACAGCCGCTGCCCGCTGGCTTGCAGCTCGCCGGCGGCTTCCAGACGCAGGAAGCGATTACCGTATCGTCGGCCCGGCTGACCCAGGTGCTGGCCAGCGACGGGCGCGACCTCAGCGCCGCCAACACCAGCGCGCAGCCCTGGCTACCCTTTGCCGGCGAGATGCGCAATGACACGGCGCTGTACCTCGGCTTCGATGCACCGCTGGCCAGCGCGGGCGCGACGCTGAGCCTGTGGGTATGGACTCCGGATCATGTCGCCGACGGCGCCACGCGCTCGCGCCTGATCGAGGAGTGGACCCAGGCCACGGAGGCGCGGACCAGCTGGTGTAGCGCCGACCTGGGCCAGTTGCCGTCGTGGCACGAGCATCACGACGTGCGCTTGCGCTGGGAGTTCCATGCCGGTGCTGGCGCATGGAAGCCGCTGCACGCCGTCGTCGACGAAACACGTGCCTTGACCTTGACCGGTCCAGTGCGTTTCGAGGCTCCCGCCGGCCACGTCGCCGGTGGACCGCAGGCGGCAGGATTCTGGCTGCGCGCGCGTCGCGTGGCGGGCCGCTACGAATGCCCGCGGCCGTTGCTGCGCATCGGGTTCAACGCGCTGCGTGCGGCGCACGCGAGCGACGCCGATGCGGTCGGCTTGCCGGCCAGCCTCGGCCGGGCGCAGGCGGCCTACGAGATCGCCAAGACGCCCGTGGTCGCCGGTACCACGCAGCTCGAAGTGCTGCTTGCCGGCCTGCCGGAAGGCGAGTGGAGCGAGGTCGCCAACTTCGACCGGAGCGGCCCGCACGACCGCCATTACGTGCTCGAACCCGAGCGTGCGCGCCTGGTCTTCGGCGACGGCCGGCGCGGCCGCGTGGTGCCGGCCGGCGCCACGCAGTCGGTGCGCTTGCGCCTGGGCGGCGGCGTCGCGGGCAATGTTGCCGCGCATACGCTGCAGCAGTGGCTGGACAATGTGCATAACGCTACTTTGCTGCCTGGCTGGCCGGTGCCGGGTCTGATGCTGGAACATCCCTATGCGGCGGCTGGCGGTGCCGCTGCCGAAACGCTCAAGGCCGCCACCGCGCGCGCCATTGCCGCGCAGCGCGATCGCACGCGCGCCGTGAACCTGGACGATATCGAAGCGTTGGCCCTGGACGTGCCTGGCGTATACGCCACACGCGCCATCGCCGAACGGCATCCGGCGTTCCCGTGCTGGCGCGCGGCGGGCTGTATCACGCTCGTCGTCGTGCCCGACTGCGCCGGTCCACGTCCCACACCCACGCCGGGTCTGTGCGCCGCCGTGCGCCGCCATCTCGACCGGCGCCGCACACCGGCCACCGAGCTGCACGTGATCGGCCCAAGTTATTTCCCGGTTGCTGTCGTCGCGAGCCTGCAGGCGAGCACCGGTGCGCTACCGGGCGAGGTGCGAGCCACCGTGCTGCGGGTGCTCGAGCGCTACTTCGATCCCTTGCGCGGCGGCCCGGACGGCAAGGGCTGGCCGATAGGCCGCGATGTATTCCGCGGCGAAATCCTGGCGCTGCTCGCGGCAACCCCGGGCGTGGCCTGCGTGCTTGAGCTGGGGCTGGCTGGCGAGGGCGACGCCGCGCCGCGCTGCGCCAACCTGCCGCTATGCGACGAGGCTCTCGTCGTTTCCGGAACGCACACGATCACCGTGTCGGGTGCGGCGCCCATCCGTATCGTCGACAGGAGCATTCCGCATGACTGTCCCTAATGCCAAGCTGCCCGAGGCGCCGCTGGAGCGCTTGAACTATTACAACAGCCAGCGCCTGGAGGCGGTCGATTTCCGCCTCGAGCAGCAGTACCACATGCGTGTGCGCCGCTGCTTGAACCGGGCGCTGTACTCGGCCGGCATCGCCAGCGGGCTGGAGGTGAAGGCCGATCCGGCCGACAAGCACGCTGTGCGTGTCTCGCCCGGCCTCGCCCTCGACGCCGACGGCCGCGAAATCATCCTGCTCGAAGAGCGCATCGTGCGCGTACGCGGCACGCCGCGCCGCGCCGACGGCGTGCAGTTCGGCAACTATCTCGTCATCGCCTACGGCGAGAGCAAGGTGGCGCCGCTGCAGGACGGTTGCCGCGTACAGCCCGGCAAACCGGCCGCTGCCGAGGTGGGCTGCTGCGGTGGCAGCCGTTCCTCCTGCAGCTGTGGCGGGCAATGCAGCCAGTGTGGCGGCGATGCTGGCGTCGACCTCAGCTGGGGCGCGCCATCACGCATCCGCAACGAGCCGGCCATCACGATGCAGGATGCCTGGCCGTCGGAGCAGCAGGGCAAGACCCTGCTTGCGCAGATCGTCATGAACGAGCAGTGCCAGGTGGTCGAGGTGCGCTCGGGCATGCGCCGCTATGCCACCGCGATCAAACCGCCCAACACCACGCCGATCAGCCTCGAAGGCGAGAAGGACATCGACAAGGACAATCCGAAAGTCCTGCGTTTCCATGTCGAAGGCGGCTTTCCCGATACCGCGCTGCTGTATCTGCAGGGTTTTGCGTTCTCCTCGCTGTACTACACGGAGCTGGGCCGGCATACGCACACGCTGACGGTGACGCTGGATCCGGCGCCTGCGGTCGCTCCGCATGTGCATTCACTCGACGCCGTGAAGACCACGGTGCAGCCTGCACATACGCACACGGTGAAAGCGGACACCGACGATTCCGGCAACGGCATCGAACTCGAAAGCGCCGATCAGCGCAGCGATCTCACCACTCAGGTCGACATGGAGTTGAGCAAGGAGGCCGAACACTCCCACGGCTTCGATCCCGGCACGACGACGGGTACCAGCGGCGGCGCTGCGGCGCACAACCACACGGTACACAGCTCGCTGCTCAACGCCGGCGTGACCGACGTCGTGGCGCGCACCGGCGGCGGCGAAAAAGCACTCAAACATTTCAACGACCTGCGGGTGCAGTTCGACGGCGCGGATATCACGCCGCAGATACTGGCGCAGCTCGTCGTGCTTGATCCCGGCTGGACCAAGCTCGGTGACGGCCAGCCCACGCATGAGCTGGTCAAGAACGGCACCGGCGCGATCGACCTGCGCCAGCTCGGCGTCGACCTCAGTCCCGGCGCCCACACGCTGGTATTCGCTGTGAGTGCCGGCGGCGGGCAACTGCACTACAACCTCTATGTGAGTTGAGTCATGTATCCGACTCGATACCTCTACCTGCGCGACCGCCGCCACTGGGAGGCTTCCATCACTGGCCTGATCGCCGACGAAGACGGCGTGCTGACCCTGGCCCGCGTGCCGGCACCCGCGACCCCTGTGTCGCTGCCCGGCCCGTGGGAAGTCGAACCCTCCGGGCTGGCGGCGGCGGCCTGCTGCGGCCTGTTCGTCAGCGACGCCGAGCATGCGCTGGTGCGCTACCGCGACGGCCTCTGCGCGACCGAGGCCGTGCTGCCGGCAGCAACAGGCTGCGCGCCGCCGACTTTCGTTCTGCCACTTGGACTCGCGCTGGACCGGCACTGGCTTGCGCTGGCCGATGGCGTGCAGGGGCGGGTGCTGCTGTTTGCGGCTACTGACCTGCGGCCAGTGCGCACACTGAGCGGATTCGTTGAACCGGTAGCTGTGGCGCTGGATGCGGTGGGCTGGTTGTATGTGCTCGATCGCGGTGCCAGACGGGTGCGGCGTTTCCTGCCGCGCGGCGCTGAAGACATCGCCTACGGCAACGCGCTGGGCAAGCATCTGGTACGGCCAGTGGCACTCGCCCTGGACGCCGAGGGGGCTTTGCTGGTGGCCGATGCCGACAGCGAAAGCGTCCTGCGCTTCGATGTGCGGGGTGTGCCGGATGCCGCTGCGTTCGCCTTGCTGCCCGGCTGGAAACCGCGTGCGCTGGCCGTGCGCGGCACCCGCGCCTATATCGCCGATGCCGCCGACGGTTCCATACGCGTCTTCGACGCTGGTGTCGCGATTGGCATCGTGCCGGACTTTCGCGGACCCGTTGCAGCGCTCGCGGTCAGCGACGACGGTTCGCTGCACATCAAGGCCGGCAGCGGTGGCGAAGTGATCGTGGCCTGCGCCGGGCGCGGCCTGGTCGCCCGGGGGGAGCTCCTCGCCGGTCCATTCGATGCGGGTGAACGGGACGGTTGGGAGCGTGCAGCCCTGCAGGTCACGACGCCGCCGGGTGCAGGTACCACGTTCGAGCTCTTCTTTGACGAGAGCGAGCTGCCTCCCGCAGCGAACGACTGGATGCCGGCCCGCTGTGACGATCTGCTGCTGGTCAACGTCTGGCCGTCGCCCCTGCCGCCGCCGCAACCGGCGATGCGGCGCTTCCTCTGGCTGCGCGTGCGCCTGCAGGCGGGCAGCGCGACGGAAAGTCCGCGGCTTGCCCAAGTGTTCGCCGCCACGGCCGACGAGGACTACCGCCGCTATCTGCCGTCGATTTATGCCGAACAGGATGACGACGCAACGCTGGAACATCTGCTTGGCCTGATGCGCAGCGAAATCGGCGACGGCGAGGCTCGCCTGGGCGCGCTGCCGCAGGCCCTGTCGCCGGCTTTCGCGCCTGCCGCGTCGCTGCCCTGGCTTGCCGCATGGCTAGGCTTTGAACTCCCGCAGGGGCTTGCTATCGACCAGCGGCGCGAAGTGCTCGCGCGAGTGTGGGCGCTGTACCGCCATCGCGGCACGCTCACCGGTCTGATCGAATTCATCCACTTGTACACTGGAGTAAAGGCGCAGGTGCTGGAGTGGTATCGCGAACGCAAGCTGTGGCAGCTCGACACCAGCGCCGCGCTCGGCTTCGACACACGGCTGCCGCCGGCGGCGGCGGACGGCCTGAGCGTGGCCGATCCCGCCATCCTGCGCGACAGCGAGCCCGCCTGGGGCTGCGCAGTGCCTGATCGCGTTGTCGCCGGACACGCCGTGGTCGGCGCCGACCGGCCGCTGGCGAAGGCCGACATCGGCTCGCTGCTGTTCGACGACGAGGCGCACCGCATCACGGTGCTGGTGCCGGCTGGCCGTGCGCCGGACGAAGCCACGCGTCAGCGCGTGCGCGACGTGGTCGCAGCCGAAGCACCAGCGCATGTGCTGTGCGAGGTCTGCTTCGTCGAACCGCTGTTGCGTATCGGTCTGCAGGCGCGCATCGGCATCGACACTGTAATCGGCAGCGGCGCCACGCCGCTGCGCCTCGACGAAATACGTTTGGGCGAGGGCGCGCGCCTTGAAGGCCGTGCGGGCGCCGGGGCTGGCATCGGCCAGGATGCACGTATAGGAAGAAATCTTGTTCTCGCTTGATTGGAAAATGATCAGTAGTTCATTTTTCAATAAACCGCCAGGAGAGCGCCATGAGTTGCTGCAATTCGGATTCGGACCATGCCTATGCCGCGGGCAGCGGCAAGCTCGACGCGCCCAGGCGCAATCGCTACTACTTCAGCAAGATGATGGATGTGCTTCAGTTCGAGATGGAGCAGTCCTACGGCAATAGCAAGCGCTGGCTGCTCAATCGGCTCTCGCTGGGCACTGGCGTGTTGTGCGGGTTGAACGTCAAGGTGGACGGCAAGTACCTGTGCGTCACGCCGGGTGTCGCCATCGACACGTTCGGGCACGAGGTGATCGTGCCCGGCCGCTACTGCCTCGATCCATGGCTGTTGCCCGACGAGTGCGGCCGGCCGACGCGCGAACTGTCGCGCAACGAAGCACACCGGGTCACCCTGTGCCTCGGCTATCGCGAATGCCTGGCCGACCAGGCGCCAGTACTGGTCACTGACTGCCGCTCCGAGCAACTGTGCGAAGCGGGCAGTGTGGTCGAGTCGTTCAACCTGTGGGTGCACGAGGACTGGCCGAAGTCAGGGCCTGGCCTGTGTGAAGCACTGAACGATGCAACCGCCACGGCCGGCTACCAGGTAGTCGCAACCGTCGACGTAGGCGGCCGGCCGCTCGGTGTGGCCGTCGCCGCCAACGGCAAGCGCGCGCTCGTCATCAACGAGGCCGCTGCCGTGCCGACACTGCAAGTGCTCGACCTCACGAGCAACACCGTCGTGCACACGTTTTCCGGCCTCGCGAAAGCGCCGCTGGGCGGCGTCAGCATCGCGCCCGACGGCGGCGCGATTTTCGTCACGCACGCCGACGGCGTGGTCGTCGTGAATCTCGACACGGTGACGCCGAAGGCTGAGGTGCTGCTCGCCGATATCGCCTACGGCGCCTGCGCCGCCAGCCACGCGGGCACACGCCTGTACGCGATCAATACGACAAAGAAACTGGTCGAGCAGATCGACGTCGCAACACGCACGGTCACGCCGGTGAAGCCGGCCAAGCGGCCGACCGATCTCGCCGTATCGTCCGACAGCTCGGTGTTGTTCGTCGTCGACGCTGACAGCAAGACGCTGTTCGCGATCGACACCGCAGCCAATACCCTGCGCTATACGGAGTCGACGGACCGGCCGACGCGCTCGCTGGCGGCGACGGGCAAGGCCGGCGCGATCGACGCCTGGTCGGCGCACGACGCCGGCGGCGCGCGGCGCTTCAACGACACCGGCATCGTCGGCGACGTGATTTTCACGGCAAACGCTGGTGACAGCGCTTTCACCAGCGATGGCGCGCGTTACTACGTCACACACACGGCCAGCGACTCGGCGGGCGAGGTGGTCGTGCTCGCGCGCACTGACGCGAAAGAAATCGCGCGGCTGCCGGTCGGCAAGGCACCAGTCGGCATCGCCATCGTGCCCGGACGCCTGCGCGGCCTGATTGCCAACGCCGATAGCGGCACGGTCACAGTGATCGACGTGGCCAGCCTGCGCCAGCGGCTGTGCAAGGCCTTGCTCGGCCCGTGCCCCGAACCGGAAGACAAGCCCTGCATCGAACTCGCGACGGTGGAACTGCTGCCCGATGGCAGCATCGGCAAAGTGGACGTGTGTACGCATCGCGTGCGCCTGCTCAGCAACGAGACCCTGCTGGAACTCATACTGTGCCTGGCCGACCGGCTCGACACATGTTGCGGCGGCCACGTACCGCCGCAGGAACCGCCTCCGCCGGTCGTGAACCTGCTCAAGGTCACCGGGGTCGAGTTCTTCGACCTGCGCGGCAAGCGTATCGCCCTGCAGCATCCGGAACAGATCACGACGTTCAAGGCGGCGGACAACTTCAATCGTATCCGCCTCACCTTCGACCGGCCGGTGGATCTTTCCACCATTACCACCGGCCCGATCGCGCTGGACCCGAAGACATTCAGCCTGCTGGTCACGTCGAGCTGGAGCACGGCGCCGCTCAACGCCGTCGCCGGCACGGCGGTGCTCGCGTCGCCGAATGCGGTCGACTACACGATAGGGCCGGAACCGCGCACCTTCATTGGCGGCGACTACAAGCTCGTGCTGTTCGGCAACGTCGACCCCAGCGGCACGCGGCCGGTGGCCAAGGCGACCGACGGCAGCGTGCTCGACGGCGAACCGTCCGGCTTCCCGAGCGGCAACGGCACGCCCGGCGGCAACTTCACCATCAAGTTCATCTCCGTACCGCAATAGCGCAGCCGCGAGGAAATCATCATGTCAGTAGCTTTGTGCAAACCTGGACTTTTTGGACTGGAACGCGTCCGCTACTTCCCGCGGCAGCTCATCACCGCGGACGACATGTCGGCGGAGCAGGAATACCTGCGCCAGCGCGACCGTCGCCACAACCGGTTTCTGCACGGTTGGGGCGTAGTCTGCGATTTGTCGGTGGAGCCGGCGCCCGATGCCAAGCACCCCTGGCAGGTGCGCGTATGCCCGGGCTATGCGATGGGCCCACAGGGTGACGAGATCAGCGTGGGAGCGATGGTCCTGTTCGATCTCGCAACCGGCATCTGCGACAACGACCCCTGCCAGCCGTGGCCCTGCCCGCCACCGGCCAATCCCAATAGCACCGTGGGCGGGCAGCAGCAGCGCCAACCCGTCTACCTCGCGATCCGCCACGCCGAATGTGATTCAAAACCTGTGCGCGTGCATCCGCTAGGCTGCGGCTGTGACGAGATGCTGTGCGAGTACTCGCGCATTCGCGACGATTTCGAACTCAAGCTGCTGTGCGAGCTGCCACAGTCGCACGTGATTGCAGGCGCGCAAGACCTCGCCTGGGCAATCAAGTTCAAGCAATGGGCGACGAACAACGACAACCGCGGCCCGCCGCCACTGCCGCCGTGTCCCCAATGCCCGGACGATCCGTGGGTAGTGATCGCACGCATCCATCTGCCGGACAAGCCCACCACACCTATCGTTGCCAGCCAGATCGATTACGTCGGCCGGCGCCTGCTGTACAGCACCCAGGCGCTGCAGATGGCGCTGCTCACATTGGCGACCGCGTAGCAGAGCCTCTCAGCCGCGCCGCGCGTACGGCGCGACGCCTTTTCCATACAGAGCCCGGGACTAGCCCGGGCTCTTCTCGCTTAGCTGAGCAAAACGGCGCTTAGTTGCCGCTTATCAGCGTAACCCAGGGCGCACCCTGCACCACGGCCGGACGCAGCAGGGCTAGGCGGCCGCGCTCGCTCCGGCTGCCGTTTTGCTGTGGTGTGCCGCCGCCTTCGATACGCAGATAGCCGTCGCTCGCATCGGCGCTGGCGGCCTGCCAGGCAAATGCAATCGGCGCGCGTGCGGGATCGACCTCGATCCATGCGCTGCGTTCGGCCATGCCGTTCGCGTCACGCAGCACGCTGCGCAGCATCACCTTGTTTCCAAAGCGTGCAAGTTCCAGAGTGAACAACTCGGCGCCGCGCTCGGTAACAGCAGTTGCGATCGCGACCGGACTCAGGTCGAGACCATCCAGCAGCTGCGGATCAACCTGCAGGCGGCCTGCCACGTAACCGCTCGCATTGCCTACGTCCTGGGGCACGATCGTGTTCGGCGTGCCTTCGAAGCTGTCTTTGAACAGCACGATCACGTCGGCCGGTGTGTCCGTTGCACTGTTATTGGCCGAGTTCGGGTCGCCGGTGGAGGTCACGTTGGCGGTGTTGGTGATGACATCGTCCGGACTGCCCGGCTGTACCGTGGTCGAGTAGACATAGGCGACCTGGCCATTGGCCGGCACGCTTGCGGTATCGGTCAAGGTATTGCCGCTGCCTGCAGCGCAGGTTGCGCCGCCGGACGGCGTGCAGACCCAGGAACCGGCGCCCAGTTCGCTGGGCAATGCGCTGCTGACGTTGACGCTTGCGGTCAGCGGGCTGGCCGTGTTCGTCACGGTGATGATGTAGTTCAGCGAATCACCCACGCGGACAAACTGTCGGTTGTCGCTGATCGTTACACCCGCATCCGGCAATAGACCAATGCTGTCGGTATCGGTTGCGCTGTTGTTGCTGGCGTCGGTGTCGCTCTCGCCGCTGCCGACGGTTATGGTCGCCGTATTGGCCAGCGTACCGGTGGCGTTTTGCGCTAACGTGCAGGCTGCGGTATAGGTCAGCGTGCCGCCGGACGGGATAGAACCGGTATCGGCAATATTGCCGTTGCCATTGGCCGCACCGCAGGTGGCGCCGCCGCTGCCCGCACAGGTCCAGGCACAGCTGTTCAGGCTGGCCGGGAAGGGGTCATTAACGGTCGCCGCTGCAACATTTGGCCCGCTATTGCGGGCGACTATGGTGTAAGTGACCGACGCGCCCGGGCCCACCGTCGTAACACCGTCAGTCTTGCTGATGCTGGCATTTACCAGACGGGTCAGCGTATCGGTATCGGTAGCCGTATTGTTCGCCGGAACCGTATCGATAAAGCCGGCCGGCATGGCGATGCGCGCCGTGTTGCTGACATTGGCCGCCGCCGATACCGTCGCTACGGTGCATTGCTGGGTATACGTCGTGCTGCCGCCCGCAGGCAGGTTGACCGTATCGCTGATCGTGCCTGTGCCGCTGGCCGTACAGGTACCGCCGCCAGCGCCGGTACATGTCCAGGTGCCGCAGGTCAGATCTGGCCCCGGTACCTCGCTGACCGTTGCACCATTGACCGCAAGGGATCCGGCATTGCTTGCCACGATGGTATAGGTCAACGTTGCACCGGTCTGGGTAGCGGTAACGCCGTTGGTCTTGCTTACGGTCAGGTCAGCCGGAGTGCCACCGCCAGTTTCAGCCAAAGTGAAATAGTAAAATTGAGTAACTCCGCTTACCGCGCCGGTATTCGCCGTGGTATTGAGCGTGCCGCCGAGGTCGGTAAAGCTGGTCGGCGGAACTGGTGTGCCGTTGTAGACACGCAGATTGGCTTCCGCTGCGGTACCTGGAATATCAGTATCCAGGTAGTTAAAAGTCAGATCGGCCGTCGTGCCGGCTGGTGCCAGCAGCAGCCAGTGGCGATTGATGGCCTTGTCCAAGGGGGCGAAGTTCGGCATCGGTAGCTGCAGTGCCGAGCCTTCTATCGTCAGCGGGAAGGTGCCGGCCGTCACATTGGCGACGATAGGCGAATAGCCATTCGCGGTACCGACTTCAAACGTGCGTGATGCCGCTGCCACCAGCGGCTTGGCCAATTTGCCATCGACATAGCCATTCGTGCGGGTTGTCGTACCTGCACTGCCCAGCGTAACGGTATTGGGCGCCGGCACGATAACGCGGCCATTTGTCAGGGCCAGCGTGCCATTAACGGTAACGCCGCCGCCGGCAAGGGTCAGTGTATGCGTTGCGTCGTTGTCGTCATAGGTCAGATTGCCGAGCACGCGTGTTGGCACCACTTCCGGGCCGGTGGAACGGGAACGGGTCGTGCGCAAATAGAGCAGGTTCTGCACCCCGCTGGCACCGAGATCAAAGGCCGGGGCAACGTCGAAACTGCCACCGGCAGTCGGCGTCGTTGTATTGCCGATCTGCACCGTCGCACTGCCGCCATTGCCCAGGGTCAGCTTGTTCGCGTTTACGAAGTTGCCGTTGAAAAGAATGACGCGATTCACGACCACGTTGCTTACCGCTGGATCAAAAGTAAAGTTCAGATCGTTCTGCAGCTCCAGGCTGGTCATCGGAGCCGTTACCACACCCGTTCCCTGATAGGTGACATTGGTTGCCGGGCTGGCCGCAACAAAACGTGAATTTGCACCGTTGGAAGTCAAGGTGCCGTTGTTGGTGATCGTGCTGCCGTTGAACAGGAACGTGCCATTCCCGGTATTGAGCGTGCCGCCGGTATTGATGGTCAGATTACGCGTGCTCTGATCCCTGGTCGTAAACAGCGTGACTGAATGGGCGGCCGAGGCGGTATTGACGACCAGATCCGGAAACGCGCCCAGTGCATTAAAGGCCTGGGCCGGGCCGGAGCTGGCATTGCCGAATTGCACGGTGCCGCCAGTAATCCCCGTAGCGCGCGCGCCCGCCTCATTGCGATAGTCACACCGACTTGCTGCCGCGGTTGACGCGAGCTGTACGATTACTGTGCCGCCAGTGATCGTGATCGACGAACGACTAACGTTACCAAGGTCATAGGAACAAATCGTTGTCGATGTATTACCAACGGTACTGACCGTGATCACACCACCGGTTTGCAGATAGGTGATTGGATTGCCTCCAGCGGTGACACCAAAACGCCCGGCTGCATTGATCGCACCACCCTCGACCGTAACATTGGCGCCGGCCATCAAGCCCAGCGAATTGCCGGAAGCTGTACCAATATTGTAGGTGCCCTGGCTGATGCGCCAGCGCCCTGAGACCGTGGCAGAATCGTTCTGCGCAGCAACGGTATAGTTGGGGTTGTCAAGCCAGAAACCGGTAGTGGCCGGAATCGAATAAGCCGCCGCGGTAAATACCCGATTGGTGCCGGCAAACGTACCGGATAGCTTGAACGTACCGTTGGTCAGTGTAAGGAACCCGTCAGCATCGGCGGCTACGCCCTGCACCGTGAAACTGGTCGTGGCCAGCTCCAGCGTATTGGCGTTCGATGTGCCCTTGTTCATAACAATGGCGCGTATGTCGGTCGTACCGCCATTGCCACCGAAGGTCGCGTTGTTGCTGCCGGTAAACGTGATACCTGCGCCACTGGCCGCGGTCGCGAAATCCAGCGTGTTGTTATTGGTCAGATTGCCGCCGACGCTAAGCACATGCGTCGTCACCGTACCGGTGGGCTGGCTCTGGAAGAAACCGTCGATGGTCACATCGGTTTCGACCGTCAGCGAACGTGCGGTCGTGGTTTCCCATTGCAGCACGCCATTGCTCGCGATCGAGAGGCTGTAGGCGACCGCGGCGGTATCGATAGTCACCGTTGCTCCGGCGGCGATCGTGACATGGCTGCCGTCTGTCGGCACGGCACCGCCGACCCAGGTCGCCGGATCGCTCCAGTTGCCGCCGACGCCGGTTGACGTGACATTGCCCAATGGCGGTGTTGCTTGCGTACCGCTGAGCGCTGTACTTAGCGCACCTTCGGATACGGCAAGCACGCGCCAGGTGTAGTTGGTATTCGGCGTCAGGCCAGTAGCAGCCAGCGAGGTTGCGTTCTGCGGTGCAGTAGCAAAAAAATTAAAATTGATTCCGTCAGTAGAATTATATATCGCGTAACGCAGTTCATCCGGCGAATCGGTCCAGTTCAGCGTCATTGAGAATGAACTGGCCGCGGTGAAGTTCAAGGCGGTCGGCGCTGTTGGAACCGGCGGCGTAAATGAGAAGGTACGGCGCGAACCGTTAGCGTCCGAGGTCAGCACCGTTATCGGGCCTAGCACGTTATACAGGTTAGCTACTGCGGTTGCGCTGGCACTGCTGAAATTGGGCACGGGTGTGCCGCTATGTGGTGCATCGACCGAACCTATCGTGCCAGCGAGATTGCTTGAAGAGAACCCGATGTGCGGAGAGTGCGCGATCCTTTGGGTAATAGCCAAGGAGTTCATGCTCATACGGCCGTAGATGAACTCGATGGCTCCTATGCCCTCGCGCAGTTGCACCTGATAGGTCAGATCCGCTGTGGCGCTCGCGCTCGCGGAGTTGTAGGCCTGATTATTGAGCCATTCGACCGTCAGTACACGTGAGGGCGCAGTACCCGATACGCGGTAGTGCACCTTGCCGTCGCCGGCATGCGTACGCTGACTCGCACCGAAGGCCGTGATGAGAGGAAGGTTGGCCTGGCCTAGCGGTTGATACGGTGTGGTGGTCTGCGCTATAGCGCCGAGCCGCAATACGCCGTTGTCGTTGATCGAGAACTGGGTAAAACGTTCGCCCTGAAAATAGAACTCGAAACCGATATCGGTTAGTGCCGATGCCCTGTTGTCAATATTGTCCGCCAGCAGGGTCGTGGTGCCGGTGCTCATATCCGTCAGCGAGCCGGTAGTCGTCGTCGCGAACACGTAGTTTCCCGCAACCTTCGGTGCGGTAACACTGTTAGGCTGCTCGGGCGGGGCTTCTGGCGCGTGTTCAGGGTTTGTGTCGTCTGAAATGGTTAACTGCGCCGTAGTTACCGCTTCAACGCCAGTAGTGGCGGAAAGCGGAAACGTCGCCAGCGCCAACAGCAGACCGGCTGCTAATGTCACTCGGTGAATAGTCATTCGAAATCCCCAACGTTTTTGCACGGATGGATAGCACCCCGCGAACGATGCGCGCCGACGGCGAGAAACATGCAAGGGCCGGTAACACGCTCGCTTCGCCGCCTATAGCTGTGACCTGCCTCCGCCTCCGGCAGGAGACTCATAAAGCAGAGGGCCCCTCTGGCGAGTCTCTGATCAAGTCCGTACTTTTTTGAAACCCCATCGACTCAGGGAGACGGTCAAGCGGTTGCCAAGAAAGCGTTTGCCTATGGTCTGGAGACAAGTAGCAGGGTATGGGGGGCGTACTTTTGACACGTATTTAGACCTTTCCCAGCGCGATGCTTCGATGAAGCAGCAACAGCTGCGTTATCGAATTGCACCCAGTCCTTATTACCCGGGACACGGCCTGACACCGCCATTCGGAGGAATTCCTCGGTCTGCGTTACGGCCGCGCGAAAGAGGTTCTGGATAGATCGGCGTTCTTGTCGTCGCTTGATCTCGGTTAAAGCCTGGAAACATCGGAAACCTGGCCACCCAAAAACTCCGAACCGCCGCCCGACAAACCGGGCACGCCGATCACGGCCACCCAGATTGACCACGTCGGCTGGCGCTTGCTGTACAGCACCCAGGCGCTGCAGATGGCGCTGCTCACATTGGCGACCGCGTAGCGAATACACGCAATCACGAGGGCGCTTTGCGTACGACCCGGCCCGGCGCCCTCGCTGCCTGCCTGTGCCGAAAATTGGCCACGGGTGCAACATCGCCTGGCAAATGCGCGCTGCGCCACGTTGCAAGAATCACTGGATCACGCGCGTCAATGGCAGCGAACGCACAGCAGGTGCAAAACCGCGCATCAATTTGCTTTTTTTGCCGTCGACTACTGTCGGACGACAGATAGAAACACTGGGGAATTTCCCAACAAGATCTCCCGCGCAGCGATGCCCTTTTGCTGATCTGGAGACACCATGCGTTGTTCGCGAACCTTGCTTGTCCTGAGCGTTGCACTCATCACGGCGGCAGCCGGTGCGTCGCCACCTGAACCTCCTGGGGCGCGGCTGGATGTGTCGCTGGCCTTGGGGCTTATGCCCGCGGCGGCACCCTTGAAGCCGATGTTGACGCAGAGTGCGGTGGCTGCCCCAAGCTCACCGCCGATTTGCCCTGCCTACGACGCGAGCAAGTTTGGCAGCGGCCTTGCGACACAGCCGGTCAGCGGGGCGGTGGCGATGCCACTGCGCGGTTCGTTCACGGTGGGCGGCGATGGCGCGGCGCACTACAGTCTCGCGCTCGAGGCTGTGCCGGGCCCTGCCGGGATGACACCGGACTTGTCGCTGGACTACAGCAGCACCCAAGGCAATGGGTATGTGGGCGTCGGGTTTTCATTGTCGGGCGTGACGGCGATCAGCCGCTGCGCCAAGACGATCGCCGATGATGGCAAGGTACAGGCCGTCAGCCTGACCTCGGCGGACAAGCTGTGTCTGGGCAGCTTGTCGCTGGTGGCGCAGAGCGGCAACTACGGTGAACCGGGAACGGTGTATCGCACCGATCCGGAGACGTTCGCCAAGGTGACGGCAGTCGGAGGCTCATCGAGTAGCGGCGCGACAAGTTTTGAGATGCGGACCAAGGACGGTTTGATCCACACCTACGGTGATGTGAGCGGTGGACAAGATACTGACTTTATCGGCAGCAAGCGTGTCAGTTGGCCGTTAACGGCGACGCGCGATCGTTTGGGCAACACGGTACGTTATCGGTACATCAATATTCTCGGCGACGACGCAAACGGACAACCTTACTCGCAGGAGCGGCGGCTGGACGAGATCCAGTACGGCACGTTCAGTGGCACCACGCCCGATCGTCGGATCAAATTCACCTACGAGATTCGCCCGGACCGCAGCGAGCAGTATGCAAACGGGGTGGCGCTGGTGTTGTCGCGCCGGCTCAGCAAGATCGAGATGCAGCGTCAGATCGGCACCGGGTATTCGACGGCGCGCAGCTACACATTGGGCTACGAGAACGAAGGTCCCACCGCGCGCAGCAAGCTGATTTCGGTGAAGGCGTGTGGAACGAGTGATTCGGCCTGCCTGCCGGCGACGACATTCACGTGGTATCGGGGTGGGGATGGATTCGACCTGTCGGTGGCGCAGGATGGTCTGCTGGCGCCGCCCTCGATCCACACACCCTTGGTGTCCATCGATCTCTTGGGTACAGGTACGCCCAACCTGGGCTATCACTACGATGCAAACGGTGATGCCGAGGGCGGTGGCACCTGGCGCTTTTTCGCGACCAACCCGGATCACATTCCCGGGCATCCCTGGCATGAGGGCAACTTTACTGTCGATTCTGCCATTGCAGAACCCACGCCGGTTTTTGGCGCCCGGGTCATCGACTATGACCTGGACGGTATCGAGGACCTGTTGCCGATCGATTCGGTCAAGGGGACTGGTCCCCACTACGCCGGCGTGACGAACTGGCGGCCATTACTGTCGCGGATCGTCGGTCCGGTGCCGGTGAACACCGTGTTCAGCGGCGGTCTCAATCAGGTCAACGGTGACGGCTTTTTTGCCGACCTCGATGGCGATGGTTTCCAGGACACGCTGCAGTTCTTTCCAGCTGCGGCGTTTGCCAGTCCGCCGGTCGACAACGATCAATGGCGGTACAGCTTGCGCAGTGGCACGGTCTCATCGGCGCTGCATGCCGATTTTCCGGCGCCGAGCGCGACCGATAGTCAGGCCTTCGGTCCCGCCGTGAAGATCGACGCGCTGGATTACAAGGCGGCCAGCGCGGTGTTTGTGCTGGACCGGGACGGCGATGGCAAGGACGATATCTTTTACCGCGATGGCACGGAGCTTAAGGCGCTGGAGATCCCGAGTGCCGTCAATTCCACAGGGCTGCCGTCGTGGATACTGAATCAAAACGTGAAGCGGCTGTTCGTGGACTTCAACGGCGATGGCCTGATCGACATCCTGACCAATGTCGGAACGGAGCCTGAAAGTCAGACTGTCAGCAGTGCGGGGCGCTTATATTTGTGGCAGAGCACGGGCCGACGCTTCCTTGCGGTGCGTCAGGTGTTCGCTAACACCGAGGCCGCGAAGTTTGACTACGGCCATGCGCTGGTGGTGGACGTCAATAGCGATGGCCGCAGCGACCTGCTGGTGCCGAACACACGCAAAGTGCTGTCGGATGATTTTGAGTCTTTCCCCAAAGCGGATGCGTTGCATCTGCTCAAGGCGCCGACCTCCGATTCTGGCACGGCGCAGTTCACGTTCACGGCGAATAAGATTCCGTTCACGTTCGAGAACAAAGAGAGGGCTCCTGATTCCAATCCGCCAAAATATGTGGAGTTCTACACGCACGAGATGATTTCGGACTATCTCAGCAATCAAGGGCCGCGCGTTATCGATGCCGATGGAGACGGGCTGGTCGATTTGGTATCGGTAGCGATCAGCTATGACGACGACGCACATCCGAATCGAAGCACGCGCAAAATTCGCTACAGGCCGCATGCCAAAGCGAACGAAATGCCGGACCGGCTGGCGGAAATACACGAAGGTATCAATCAGTCGATCCCTACCGTCGCAATCAGCTACACCCCAATGTCCGGGCATCCAGAGGTGTACCAGCGTGGCCATTGCGATCGTGCACTCTACAATTGTGCGATCAATCCGTATCCAGTGGTGTCGCGCGTCGAGCGCGATGCTGGCTTGAACGGTTTGGCTTCAAGCACGAAGCTGGTTTCAACCTATTCGTACAAGAACAGCATCACGCACAAGAAGGCACGGCGCTGGCTGGGTTTTGCTGAGCAGCGCATTCAGACGCAGCCCAGCGATAACAGTCAAGCGCCTGTGGTAACGCGCAACTTCTACAGCAACAGCGACGAGCAGCATGATCCACTGCTGCGTGAGTCCTGGAGTTACAGCACGTTGCCGGACGGTCAGCGGTGGTTCGAGCGTACCCTGCAGAACTGGCAGCCGCGCGATACGGTGCTGGCCAACGGCAAGGTGCTGACTTATCACTACGTTGAGCGCAATGAAAGCTGGAGTTATCGCTTCCCGAGCACGGTCAATGCGGATGCGCTGACGCCTGGGCTCTTGGACGAGCCGTTCGCGAATCTACTGCAATACCGCCACCACAATGTGCTGCATAACCAGGTAATGAGCCTGGACGGCTACGGCAATGTCACACAGAGCCGCAGCTTCGTGGGGCCGGGCGAAAGCAAGACCACGACTGAGACGATCTACTTGCCGGCCGATGAGACCGCGTGGCTCGTGTCACGGCCGGAGTTTGTTCACACCTATCAGGTGGCGGCCAACTGTGGCAGCGAGAGCGAGTGCCGCAGTGCATCGGAGCGTTCGGTGCAGATCAAAGCGTACCTGAAGACGGCCAGCGGTGCGCCCACGGCGCTGCCGCAGACGGTGCGCCAGTATCACTCCGATGCGGCGCCGGGTCAGGAGACGCAGACCCAATTGAACTACGACGCCTACGGCAACGTGACCTATACCGCAACGACCGGCGCGATCGATGCGGTCGGCACGCAAGGTACGCGCGAGAGCTGCGCGACTTACGACCCCGATGGCGTATTCGTGCACGCGGTCAGCAATGCATTGACCCACACCGCCTACAGCAAATACGACCCGTTGCTGGGCGTGCCGCTGGACAGCATTGATGCCAACGGCCGGCATACCTTGAGTCAGTACGATCAACTGGGTCGACTGATCAAAGTGCGTGCGCCCAGCGGGGCAGAAATCAATGTGTCTTATAACGCCACGCTCAGCACCGGTGCTGCCCCCTTGACCTGGTTGACGCAGATTGAGAGTTCTGATGCCACCGGCCGCCGTGACCGCACCCTATACGATCGGTTGGGGCGCCCCCTGAAGCGGTCGTTCAAGGGATATGACGGCAATCTGCGCGAGACCAACCAGGAGTTCAACGCGGTCGGCACGCTCAAGCGTCAGGACGCCTTGGCGGCACGACCGGGATCGGCCGTGCCGCAAATCGAATACACCTACGACACGCGCGGCCGCAAGCTCACCCAGAGCGAGCCCAACGAGCTCGACCCGGCACATCCGTACCAGCGGACCTGGGAATACAGCGACGATGCGGCGAGCAAGGTGACTTATACCGATACGCGAGGGCACGTGACGGTGCAGGAGTTTGGCAATAGCGGCGAGCTGGGACGCTCGATCGAGGCCTACAACACGGCTGACCAGGTCACGCGCCAGTTCGTGTATGGGCCCTACGGGCGCCCGAAGTCCAGTGAAGTCGTGGGCACGCCCGGCACGCTCTCCGAGGTCACCTACGACGACCGTGGCAACAAGCTCACGCTCACCGATCCTGATCGCGGGCTGACGAGCAATGTGTACAACGCCTTCAACGAGCTGATCCTGAGCACCGATGCCAACGGCAGGCAGACCCGTCCGGTCTACGATGTGTTGGGTCGCGTGGATCAAGTGACAGTGAGCCAAGGCAGCGGGGCCACGGCGAAGACCTTGTCGTTCACCGACTATACCTACGACGTCGAACAGGCGTCGCACGACAGCGAGTTGGGCGTGCTCACGCGGCTGCGGCGCGACGACTACTTCCTGGGCGGTGCCGCGCAAACGACGCAGGTGGATTACGACTACGACGATGCCCTGGGGCGTTTGCAGGACGTGACGCATTCGGTGCCTTCGGACCTGACGCAAGGGGTGACGAGCAGTTACCGGTTCCATTACGACTACGATGAGTTCGGTCGCCTGCGCACGGTGCAGTACCCGCGGTTGTCGGGCCAGACGACGGCCGATGCCGGCTTGTCGATCGACTACGACTACGCGGGAACCAACGGCCAGCTGTCGACGATCAAGAGTCGGCAGAGCGGAGTGACCAACGGCAATCTGACGCTGTGGGCGTTGAACGAGACCGATGCGGCCAATCGTCCGCGCTTGAGCACGACGGGTGAAGGGATCAGCAAGGTGCGCCAGTACGATTGGCGCGGGGCCGTGGCTTCGCAGCTGTTGCAGACCTCGCCCAACGACGCGTGCCCGAGCTGCACCCGCGGGGAGTTGATCTACGTCTACGATGGTCAAGGCAATCTGCTCTCGCGCACCGACGACACCCAAGGTACGAGCGGTTCGGTGACGGAGTTGTTCGATTACGACGCGCACGATCGTCTCACGACGATGTCGATGACCACGCTGGCGACACCGCTGGAGACGTGGCGTTACGACCCGCTAGGCAATGTGCAATTCAACACCTATCGCGGGAACTATACCTACGGCGATCCGCTACGCCCGATGCGCGTCACGCAGGTGGCCGGCGGCACGCTGGGTGGCACGCGCAGCTACGGGTACGACGCGGTCGGCAATCAGACCACCCGGCCTGCTGGCACGGTGACATATAACGAGCGCAACCTGCCGGTACAGTTGCTCAATAGCGCGGGCAAGCCGATGGCGACCTTCCTGTACGGCCCGGCCGGAAACCGTGTGCGCAAGACCACCGGTATTGGTTCGAGCTTGATCACCACGACCTCGCTGGCGGGGCTGTACGAACAGATCCGTCGCGGTACGCAGCTGGAGCACCGCTTCCTGGTGCCGGGTGTGGCGTCGCTGCCGTACCTGGAAAGCGGCGGTGTCGTGACCAAGCAAGCGCCGTTGTTCCTGCACAGCGATCACCTGGGATCGGTCGACACCGTCACCAGCGACGATGACGCCGGTACGGGAGTCAAAGCCGTGATCAAGGAACGCCGCAGCTACGATGCGTTCGGCTTGAAGCGCAATCCGAGCTGGTTGAACAACAGCTACACCGGCATGCAGCCAGCGTTGGTCAATGAAGGCTACACCGGGCACAACGACGACCCCGAGCTTGGCCTCATCGACATGAAGGGCCGTATCTACGATCCGACCCTGTTGCGGTTCCTGACGCCCGATCCGTTGGTATCGAACATGAGCTCGACGCAAGCATGGAATCCGTACGCCTACGTGCGCAACAACCCGTTGAGCAACACCGATCCCACGGGGTTGCGTGACTGCGTGGCCAAGCGCACCTCCACGGGCGGGCAGTGGGTATGCGGAAGTGGTGGAGGCGGTGCTTCGGATCCGATCGGTCAGCCGATCCAAGGCTCCGTGTACGGAGACGGCGAGCCAGGTTCGCCGGACAACGGCCCGCAACGTGCGGCAACGTGGAGCGAAATCCGCGAAGAAATCCTTGAGCAGTTCGACGAGAGACCGGTCGTTGCCTACGGTGCATCCGTCGTCAATAACTTCGTACGTAATGGCATACGCGTGGCGCAGAACACGTTGCCGGGGCAGACAGCCACTGACGCAACGGCTGGCCCTTCGCCGCCGGTGATCACGACGCTTCCAGATGGCTACACCGTCACTTCGCAAGATGTGGATGGAAACATTCACTCAGAGGTAATGATCGTTTCAGACCTGGGAGATGCAAGGCGCGCATGGGTCACACTGCCGCCTACTCCCGAACAGATAACAAGAATTGAAAATGAATCGTTCCTCTTCGCCGCTCAGACGTTTTTCGCGTGGGCCATGGGCATGTCTGCGCCGTCTACACGTGGTTCGAGCGGTGTGAATGGTTCGAGCGGCGCTAAGCCTCAAATGGGTGGAGGCAGCACAAGGCGCCTTCGCACCGGGATCGTAGGCGGAGGCGGAGACGGAGGCGGAGGCAAGCGGCGAATCATCGTCCGCACTTTCCCAGAACCGCCACCAAAGTTGATTCCAGGCACTAACAAGTCCGGTCAACTCACTAGTCGGAGTACGTTCCAGAATGGAACTGTCGTGGATGCATGGGACAGCGCAAGACCAGGCCCCAATGGCGGAAGGCTTTGCCCAACCTGTAGCGCTGAAGTTAAGGGAGATCCACGGACAGGGGCGCCTCGTGATTGGGATGTGAGTCACAGTCCCTCTTGGGTCAACCGTCTGTTCAGGCATGACGCAACCCGGCAAGAAGTCATCGACAATTATCAGGAAGGAGTTAAGCTCGAGTGCGCACATTGCAACCGATCACGCCAAGATAATGACGATTGAGGTATCGAAATACATGGGAACGTCTTTGGTTCAGCATCTTGAGAAATATCTCGGAGAAATTCAGGCCGGTTGGAGCCCGGTGACTGGGGGTGCTGCGTCGTTCCAAGTCGTTCAGTTCAGGGGCATTCCAGACCTTAGTTGCTTTTCCACCCTAGGATTGAGCAACTATGTATTGCCCTCCAGAAACAACGGAAAAAGCATCCGGTGTGAATTGGTCATGATTGCCAAGAAAGAGGGTGGCTTATTGGCGAGCTTGTTGAGCGAGGTGGGAGAGGAACTGATCAATGCGGGTTCTGCGCTTTTGCGAGGAGACGTCATTGGTCCGAAAGGCGCGCTATTCGACGATGCACAGATGACGGCGCTGTATGCAACGGCGCCGACTTTCTTACCCAACGATTTCGGTACATGTCAGGTTGCGAATCTGGGTCCCGTCGTCTTGATCTGGTTGATACCCATAACAACGCGGGAAGCGGCCATTGTCAGCTCGCGAGGCTGGGACTATTTCGAGGCAAGGATGGCCGATGTGAATCCCGATTTTTTTGACATGCATAGATCTGAGGTGGCGTAGTAGCTGTGGGTCGCGACGGAACGCGTCGTCGAGGCTTCAATGGCACCTATCGAATGGAAGTGCTGGATTCGAACTGCCTACTGACGTTGACTGATGCCAGAGAGAAAACGCAGCGCTGGATGCCGATCTACATCGGGCAACGATCTCACAGAGCCATCGGCAATCTACCGCCGATGGCTTTCATACACCGCTGGTAGATGACCTTTTCCCGGTTTTCGGGCCATCCCAACGGAGAACCCCGGGTACCCAGAAGCGCCGGGGTGAATCCGGCAGAACATAGGAGGGAAGCTCCTCTATTCGGAAAAGACCAGCGATCTACCGAGGCACCGAGTCATGGGTCGAAGCCGGCAACGAGTACATTAAGCATTGACAAGTGGAAATGCAGGCACGGTACTGAGTTCCGCAATCCCGGTTGGGAACGCCGACCTTGTTGGGTGAAGGGGAAGGCAAGTCAGGTATTGCGACTTTTTTGTATTTAGTAATTTGCATGAATTTGGAAAGTTGTTTTTTCATGCTACAACAGCACGTGACTGTTTCAGGGCAAGAACGAAAGCGCCGTGGCGGAGTCCACTCTGTATTTCCGCGTCGATGCCATCCCTGTGGCGCAGAGTTTTCGGGGGCAGCCATCAGTCCGCTTCTTACTGCAAAGTACGGTCGGAGCGGACGCGGGAATGGCCGTCGTTCGACAAGCACACCTTCACGTGTGGGCATAAACCAGTCAATAAATGTGGGGGAGACCTCAGGCTAAAGCCCACCCCATGTTTTCCCCAATCAGCGGAAACAAGCAGGCACCCGCGGATGATCAGGTAGAAACCCGGTCAGGGTGTGGATACCCAGATCGCTGAAACGATGCGAATTGCAACCTGTCGAATTGCATCTGTCACTATTTGCCGTGCACGAGGCGAATGTGTTAGCGACTGCAGCCATACGAGCGGAACGCGCGGCTAAGCCTTGCCTCCAACGATAGTAGCTATCACCCCGCTAACAGCACAGTATTGGACGGTGCTGGCGAGGTATGGCAGGAGAGGGTCGGGCGACGCCAAAAACGTGTCCGCGCCATGAGGCAACTTATGCGGTGTGTTTCTACCCAGGCCAAGCGCACTCATTTCGCAACGATCGCCCGCGTGCTTCATTTGCGAGGGATGTGCAGGTTTGAGCAATTGCGCAGCCGGCATTTTTTTGGCTGCGTTCGGATCGATGCCGTAGCATGCGACTGCGGACCTCATGCTTAACTACCGTGGTACCTTCCGTGAACGAACCGGCGCACCGAATCCTGCTGATCGATGATCACGCCATCGTGCGAGAGGGGATCAGGTCGCTACTGGAAGCAGAAAGCGATCTTCAGGTCGTCGGTGAGGTTGGATCGGCGCAGGATGGCCTCTCCTTTCTGGCGGCCACGACCGTCGACCTGGTCACGCTCGACCTGCGGATGCCCGGTATGCCGGCTGCTGATGCCGTGCGCGAACTGCTTGCGGCTGCGCCGATGCTGCGCATCCTGATTCTGACCAGCTACTTTGTCGATGCAGAAGTGCGCGCCGTACTCGCTGCGGGTGCATCCGGCTTTGTGCTGAAGGACGCCTTGCGCGAAGAGATTCTTACGGCGGTGAGGGCGGTGCTGGCGGGCGAGAGCTGGATTCAGCCAACCATCCAGGGCAGGGTCCTGCAGCTCTTGCGCCGGAACCCCGAGCCTCAGATCACGCCGCGTGAGCGTGAAGTACTCGACCTGCTCGGCCGCGGTCTCAGCAACAAGCGTATCGCTCAATTGCTCGGAATTACCGAAGGTACCGTGAAGAGCTACCTTCGGCTGATCTTTCCAAAAATTGGCGCATCTGACCGGTTTCAGGCCGGATTGTATGCACGCGGCTTGTTCGAGCCGAAGTCCTGAGCAGTCGTCTTCAAGGCACTTCGAAATCGTCCTCGAAGATGGGGTCGCTCAACGACTGCCACACCGGGCCAGAGGGAAGTATCTGCATCCCCTGCACGTTGGTGTACAGCGGCTGCACTGGCTCGGTTCCAAAGCGCACGCTTCCACCGAGCGCAGCAATGCCCTGATGCAGCGTCAGCGTAGCCCGCGCGCCATCGGCACGGACCAGCTGGACTATCCAGTCGCCGCCGCTGCTAGAAAGCGTGGCGGTCAGCGGCGCTGCACTCGCATCACGTGCGTGCAGCACCTGCAGGAAATACGTATCGGCACTGCCACTGTCGTCGACTTCGAGGCGGAACTGGCCCAAGCCGCAGCCGCTGCAGTTGCGTTCGTCGACGATACGCGGCGACGAGGAGGCTGGCAGCAGCAGATGCGCGTCAAAGGCCTGCGTGCCGTTGACGGCGCCGACGCGATTGCCATTGATGGCAGGCGATTTGGAGAAATGCACAACAGCAGTTTTTCGCACTGCCGCCGCTGCCTTGTGTGGGCCGCTGAATCCGCTGCCGCCGCAGGGATCGGAATAGACCGGTAGCAGCGAGTCCGAGCTCGCGCGCAGACGGTCCAGCACCACCAGCGCATTCCAGCTGCGCAGGTATACGAACTCGCGAACCACGGCGTCGCTGTACGGCCAGTCGTCTTCGGCGAGCCAGCACTGACTGGGCGACACCGGTGCAGAGCGGTAGCCCGGACGCAGGTCGACGGCGGCGTAGAGATAGTCATCCGCGCTCTGCAGCCGCTTCACGACGGGCTGGCCGGCGAAGCTGCTGACCTGGCCTTTGCCCTCGAATAGCACGGCGTTATGCGCAATCGCGTCGTGCACATCGGCACGGCCTGAACCTGCGAGGCCAGCGACAAAATCGGAGCCGCGGTAGCCGGCGGTGGCTCGACTTGCCCACAGGCCCTTGTGCCAGAACTGAAACGTGCCCGCTTCGAGTCCATCATGTTCCAGGCCACCGCGCTCGTCAGCACCGAGCGCGCCGAGCTCGAGCAGCAGCGAGCTCGCTGTCGCGCTGCGATCACTGCGTCCATAGACGAAGGCATAGCCGGCGGCGTAGTAGTCGAGCGGCAAGTCGGAAGCATCCGAAGCGCCGGGGGCGGCGGCCAGCGCGGCGCGAATCCACCAGTCGGGTTGTTCGCCCGTGCGTGCTAGCCACGCGCGCGCATGTTTGGCACGCGCCGACGCTGGCGCCTGCAACACCGTCGCACCGAGAAGATTGGCGTAGTCACGTTGTTGTGCGCTGCCCCCGTTGCGGAAGTCTTCGTCGTCGCCAAAAGGAAACATCTCGTAGCGAGGGTTGGCCGGGTTGGGTGACAGCGTCGGCGCCGGGCTGGTCGCGTAGGCGAGGTAGTAGGTCGCTGCGTCGAAGAACGCGGTCTGTGCGCGGCCGTCATAGCCGAAATCGGCCGCCGTGCGCAGCGCGATCACCGAATAGCCGAGCGGGTAGGGGCCGTACTGTGTACCTTCGCCCGGCACGCCGCCGCGACCATAGCCTTGCGACCAGGGTACGAAGTACTGCGCAAAGCGGGTTTCGAGTGCGTGATCGATGTACTGCTGCGCCAGCGGGCTTTCGCCGAACGCGGCAATGCCCCACAGCAGGCTGTTGCGCAGATAGCCCCAGTAATAGTTGTTGACCGGCCTGTCCTGCCAACCATAGGGGCCGACATTGAGTGCCGTCGTATACCGATTCCAGCGTGCGATGAGGGTGTTCTTCTGCGCTGAAGTAAGTTCGGCATGGCACCAGTCGTAGACGAGGATCGCATCCTCGCCGGACCAGCGTGCGCGGTCACAGTACCGGCCTTCGCTGGAGAGGTTGCAGGAGCCTGGATCGGCCTGGCCATCACCGTCTTCGTCGGCGTTCTCATAGTTGAAGCGCATCAGCCAGTCGATCGCTTGCGCACAATCGGCCGTGTTTCCGGTCATGAGGTAGCGCAGCGCGCGATTTCTCGCCTGTGCCGAGGGAGGGTACGACGGGATGTCGATGGCGTGTGTCGCGTAGTACGTCCTCGCCTGCTGCAGGCGTGCGGCGTCGCCGTACCAAAGGCGTGGATGACCGGGCGGTATCGCCAGGGAAACGCTCGCCTGCACCAATGCAGGGCCAGACAGAAAGGTGAGGGCTATCGCACGGGACAGGGTAAGCGGGACGCGCATGGAGGTTCTCCTCGGGATGCGCCTAGTCTTGCGTGCACGTGCCGTCGCGTCGTTCCGCCGTTCGGCAGGTGCTCGACCTCCTCGTTGGAGGCACGTCCCTGTGATCCTGTGGGCGGCGTGACAGCGATTGGACGGCTGCTCTGTCCATCGACAGATGGTCCGCCAGCGAATGCGCGATTACTTTCTGCGAGCGCCGCTGCATCCGATCGCGCGGCGGTGCGCAAAGAACAAGAACTCCCGTTAGTCCCTTAGGAAGCAAGAACACCATGAATTTCCCTTCGCTCAAATTTGCCCTGCCTGCCTTGTGCGCGCTCGTCTTTGGTCTCGCTCCGCTGCGCTCCAGCCAGGCCACGCAGTACGACGTGCAGTTTGTCGGCTGCATCGATTCGGGCACTTGCTACATCGGCATCAACCCGCCACTGATCGGCGCCATGCCGGCTGGTTGCAGCATGCGTGACCAGGTGCGCTTCTATCTCGGCGCGGCCGGTGGCCAGGCCCTGTACAACCTCGCGATGGCGGCGTTCATGTCGGGCTACAAGCTCGACGTCACGCATCACCAGTTGGCAAACACCTGTATCGATGGGTTTGCGCGAGTCTGGTACATGGGGCCGGTTAAATGAGCGATGGCAGCCAGAAGACTGGTATTGCTCGGCCTGGGCGAAACTGCGCGCGCCCATATTTGACTTTGATACTGGCCTTGGCAGGACTCGCCACAAGCTCTACCGGATGGGCGGGGCAGGGTTCGATGAATTGCTACAACATCATCGACGACCTCGATGGCGACGGCTACGCGAGAGCGGGTGCTCCGGGATATTGGCTCGACCGCGGTGACGGTCTGCATTGCCCCAACCCCGGAACGTGGGTCGATCAGGCAGGCGATTGCGACGACCACAACCCGTTCGTACATCCGCGTACGGATGAAATCGACGGCAACGGCATCGACGACAACTGTAGTGCGCTTGATCCCGGTCCGAATGTCAGCGCGGCGGATGAGCCCATTGCGTACTTTGCCGGAGCGGAGGGTTTTGATCGCACGCCGACGTCGTTTGGCATGGTCGTGCGCCTCAATGACCCGGTGCTTACCAGCTGGGTGGCGCGCAAGCTGAGACTGCGCGCCGAGGTGGAAATCGCGCCGCTAGACGCGTCGAACCACGTGCAGCGCAGGTACCTGCCGTACGGGTCGGACGTTACCCTCGATCTGGCGCACCTGACCGTGCCGGATTTGCTGCCCGACAAGGTCTATCGCGTGCAGGTACGCTTTACGTCCTGCGTGCTGTTCCCGGTAACGTCCAGTTGCCGCACTACGCCCTGGTCGAATCCGTTCTATGGGGCTACGGGGAGTTATACCAACGATGGAGAAATCCGAGCCCAGATCGTTTCCTCTGCCTTATCACAGTTCAAGGACTCGTCCTATCAGCAAGTGGGATATGGGGGAGGTGATGGAAATCGCTATGGAGCGGACTACGGAGAACAGTGGTGTTCGGAGTTCTATTCCTGGGTGCTCGATCCGTTCGTCAGTTGGAACAATGGTGCGCGTCCAACGACCACCAACGGCTTGCTTTTTCACTTCGCAATGGCTGGGGGCGGGCTGTCGCCATTGGTGACGGACGGGTGGAACGTACCTGCCGTCGGGCGGCGTGGTGACTATGTCGCGATGGACACCAACTCGGACGGCGAAATCAATCACAGCGGCATGCTGCTGGCATGGGACGCGGATCGGCATAAAGCGTGGACTGTCGAAGGAAACCATGGAAACGAAGTGCATATCAGCACGCGTTTACCGGGGACTGAAATCATGAAATTGGGTAGATTGTCGAAATAGCGTAACCCTGCTCGGACGATGGCGGGCAGTCTGCCCGCCATGTCGAGCCTGAGCTATGCCTGACTGCATCTGCCTCTGTCCGATGACAGCTGTCCGGCAGCGACAGCAACCATCACACTCTACTCGTTGCTTTCAGCCTGACCAAGGCGAAGCACCACCATCTGCAATTTTTTGCAGCGCCGCAGTCGGGCTGATTGCACGGAGTGCATCAATGCGTATCGCCTGTTTTGTTGTCCTCAACTCCCTGCTCGCCTGCGCGGAGGCAGCAGATTATTACGTTGGGCCGGCACAAGCGCATACAACGCTTCAGTCCCTGCTCGATGCGGTAAATCTCGCACCCGGTGACGTAGTGCATGTCGAGGGCAATCGGACCTACGGCGTTGGCAGCGGCGTCATCGTACGCTCGGACGACGGAGGAACGGTGACTGCGCCCGTCGTGATTCGCGGCGAACGCATGGCAGGCCAGCGTCCTGTACTCTCGGGTGGAATCAATACGATCAAATTCCAGTCGTCGGATCACATAGTGTTCGAGGGTTTCGAGGTGACTGGCGGAACGTCCCGCTGCATCTTTCACGACGCCCATGACGTCACGATCCGCGACGTACTGGTGCGCGACTGCCCCAATCACGGCATCCACAGCGCCGATCTGGCTGGCTCGCTCACGGTCGAGTATTCGGAGCTTCATCACATCGGCGGTGCCGGCAACGATCAGAAGCACGCCATCTATGCACAGACGGGCGAACTGGAACATCCGGGTGCGGTGTTTCGCCTACGCCATTCCTACCTGCACGATGGCTTGAGCGGCAACCTGGTCAAGTCGCGTGCGCAGCGGACGGAACTTCACTACAACTGGATTGAAGGTGCCCATATCCAGGAAGTGGAGATGCTGAGCCCCGATCCCGACTTCCAGGAAAATCCGGCCTGGTCCGACGCGACGGCACGCGAGGATGGCGAGATGGTCGGCAATGTCGTGTTCCACCGCAGTGCTGCGTCGAGCTACTCGGTACGGCTCGGCGGCGATGGAACCGGCGCAGGCAGCGCCGGCTACTATCGACTCGTTGGCAATACGTTCATCGTCAACGGCGCCGGAACCGTGCTTCGTCTGTTTGCGCAGCTGCAGTCGGTTGATGCACACAACAATGTCTTCACACGGCTCGGTGGCGGCGGCCTCCAGGTGTTTCGCGACGTCGAGGCGGACTGGGTCGACGCAAACGGCATGCCCGGTGTTCGCCAGATGAGTGGCTCGGGGAATTTCGTCGATTCTGCAGCGAGCGCCGTTCCCGGCAGCTGGATTTCCACGTACAGCGCCCCAGCAGCGGGATTCGTCGACGCCGGTGCCAATGATTTCTCGCCTAACCCGTCAAGCCCGCTTCTGGATCACGGCACGACGGGGGCATCGCCCGCTGCTTTTCCATTCCCCGCGCCCCTGGGGCTCGCCGCATTCCAGCCCCGTCGCGGTGCCGTATCGCCGGGTTTTGCGGAACCCCGTCCGACGGCAGGTCCGCCTGATATCGGAGCCTACGAACGGACAGGCGACGCAATCTTCGTGGACGGTTTCGACGGTCCTTGACGTATAGCAGCGTCCTCGCTTTGGTATGTTCCGGGTGCCGAGAGTTGTCACCCTTATCGGGAGGCTGTTCGAGCATAGTCCCGTGGCTCCTTCCTTTCGCCATAGCCTGCCGCGTATCGCCGCAAACCTGCGACGCGGTGTCGCCGTGTTTGCCGTCAGCGTGCTGTTCCAGCTAGCGGCTGCCCAGGTTCCGCATCCTGGCCATCTGTTGTTCCAGGGTTATGGTGCCGCCCAGGGGCTGCCGGACGTCGGTATTTTCCAGGTCGTGCAGGATCGCACCGGCTTTATCTGGGCGACGACGGAAGACGGCCTATACCGCTACGACAGTCACCGTTTCCAAGCATTCGGTTTGCGTGACGGACTGCCCTCAGTCGTGGTCACGGCCATTCACGAAGATGCGAGTGGCACGCTTTGGGTCGGCACGCGTGCAGGTCTCGCGCGTTGGAACGGGCAGACGTTCCAGGCCCTTGCCAGTTCAGATGGTCGCGAACTCGATGTTGCGGCCATCGTCGACAGTCCGGATACGCTGTGGGTGGCAGCTGCACAAGGCCTGTATCGGCGCCGAGCCGACGGGCCGCTGGAAGCGGTGGCCGGCTGGCCAGGTGGGCCTGCAACAGCCGCGCATTTCACGTCGGCACCGGCACGCCTCTGGGTAGCACGCTGGGATAGCGGCGCTCAATTGTGGACGCTCGAGAAGGAGTCCTGGCGGCAAGCCATCCTGCCGGCAAACCGCTTGCTCGAGCGTATCGGTGGAATCGTTGCTGACGGCGGCGGACGACTGTGGGTGCGACAGGCGTCGACACTGCTCGTCGGCACGCCTGGCGACCGGGCATTCGCCGACGCGCAGTTGCCGCCGTCGTTCCATTCCAGACTGAGAGCTGCCGGCAGTTACCTCGTCGCCGGCCGGCACGGGGACGTGTGGGTGCCTACCGATAGCGGTGTGCTGCACTATCGGGACGGCGTATGGGATTACGTCGACACTGCGTCGAGCCTGCGTGTGCCATGGGTACGCGCCGTGCTGGAAGATCGAGAGGGATCGCTCTGGATTGGTTCAGTCGGTCTGCACCGTCTGAGACGCGGCGGTTTGTTTCGCGCGTACACCACGGCTGAAGGGCTGAACGACAACGTAGTCTGGAGTGTGCTGCGCGATCACGACAACCGATTGTGGATCGGCGGGGCGGGGCTTGCCGAACTGACTCCGGCCGGCGCTCGCACGGTAGCGGGAACTGAAAGTCACTATATCCGCACGATCGTCGAAGGCGCTGACGGCGTGCTCTATGCGGCGGGTGTCCCCGGAAACGTGGTGTTCACCTTTGACACACGGCGCCACACGTTGCAGAGAACCGAACTGGCATCGCTAGCATCACGCCGCATCATGCGTCTGTTGCGCGAGCCGGGCTTGCTCTGGGTGGCGACCGACGAATCCGGTCTGTTGCAGGCTCGCGAGGGAAAGACACTCGAGTTCGCGCGGACGGAGTTGCCTCAAGGGGATGTGCGCGAATCCATAGGCGACATTTCACGAGACGGCAGCGGCCGACTTTGGGTCGCCGGGCGGCATGGTCTCGTTGTGCGTGATGACAAACAGTGGAAGCGATTTACACGCCATGACGGTCTCCGTCGCGACTTCGTCGCCTACGCGAGGCCGATGCGCGACGGAACCCTGCTCGCCGGCTACTTTGATCCGCTAGGCATTGCACAGGTGCGGTACCTAGGCGATCGGCTCGTGGTTGAGCGCCATATCGATCCTCCCGCAGCGGATGAAGGTCTGAACAGCCTGTTTCTGATTGCCGAAGACCCAACCGGGCGCTTGTGGACCGGCAGCGGACACGGCCTTGATGTGCGTGATGCGGCAGGCGCCTGGCAGCACTTCGGCATTGCGGACGGGCTGGTGGGTGAAGATGTCAACAACATGGCGTTTCTGGCTGAGACCGAGAATATCTGGATCGGAACTAGCGCAGGACTCGCACGCTTTGATGTGCAACGCTATCGGCAACTGCCGGCGCCGCTTGCGCCAACACCGACCATCACCGCGTTGCGTGTTGGCCAACGCCCGCTGCAGTCGGCTGACTCGCCGATTGAGACCTCGGCTGGTGACAGCCGCTTTTATGCCCGCTACGCGGCACTGGCCTACGCCGATGAAGATCAGCGGGAGTACCGCACGCGCCTAGTCGGATTCGACGCCGATTTTCAGATCGGCAATGAGCACGAGGCGAGGTATGTGGGGTTGGGGCCGGGACACTACCAGTTCGAAGTCGCTGCGCGCAGCCGTGGCGGCTCCTGGAGTGCTCCGCACATCGTGGATTTTTATATTCCTCCCTTGTGGTGGCAGTCCGTATGGACTCGAACCGCCGGCGTCGTGTGCCTCGTGGCCGTAGTGCTGCTGGGTCTGCGCTGGCGCATGTCCGTACTGCATCGGCGCAATCGCGCACTGGAGGAGTGTGTCGCTACGCGCACCGAGGAACTCAGTCGTAGCAACACCGCGCTGGCGGGTGAGGTCGAAATACGGCGCGCCGCTGAAACCGCTCTGGAGATAGCGAATGCGGAGGAGCGGCGGCGCACGGAGCGATTGACTGTCATTGCACGTATTGCGTCGCTGATTTCGTCAAATCTGGACCGCGACACGCTGTTGCAGCGTTCGGCGGATGCTGTCCACGAAGTGCTCGACTATCCGAATGTCGATATACCCACGGTAGAAGCCGACTCGCCGGGCGTGCTCGTCGTACGGGCGCGCGGCGGCTGGCACAAGCGGGCCATAGCGGGTGTGGACCGGATACCCCTGGCGACAGGAATCATGGGAGCAGCGGTGCGCGAGCGGCGCGTTCAGTGGGTGAACGACACCTCCGCCGATCCGCGTTATGTGTGCCCACCCAACACGCCCGGTTCGAAAGCGGAGCTCGCCATTCCTATCGTGATGGGCGACAGCGTGTACGGTGTGTTGAACGTGGAGGCCAACCATCCTTTCGACGAACTCGATGTCGCGAGTCTTGGCATCGTGGCTGACTATCTGGCTGTCGCGGTCGAGAATACGCGTTTGTTCGAGCAGGCCCAGGACGCCGCCGTCAAGAAGGAGCGCAAGCGCGTCGCATACGACTTGCACGACAACATTACCCAGATTCTTTCGTCGATCAGCATGCAGGCGCAGGCACTGGCTCATGGTGCCGGCAACGGGAGCGAGTTTGCCTGCCGAGTGGCACGTTTGGCCGAGCTCGCGCAGATTGCATCGGCCGAGATGCGCGCGATGCTGGATCAGCTGCGCCCGCCTCACGCGGCCATGTCCAGCGTGCCTGGAAACACGGTCGCGAGAGATCATTCGCGCGCGCCACCGCTACCACGCGCGCTGCACGAACTCGTGCAGCGCATGGTGCCAGAGTCAGTAATTGTGGAATTCGATTTTGCGGGCTACGTTCCGCAGCAGGCGCAACACGAGGAAGCGCTGCTGCGGGTGGTACAGGAAGCCGTTTCGAATGCTTTGCGCCATTCCGGAGCGGGTCGGCTGCGCGTCAAAGGCTATGTGTCGCATGACTACGTCTCGGTGAGCATCGTGGACGACGGCCGCGGGCTCGAACTGCAGACGCACGGCCATGGACTTGGTCAGGAAAGCATGCGCGCACGGATGGCGTCGGTTGGCGGCACCCTTGTCGTTGGAGCGGCGCAACCTCGCGGAACGATCGTGTCTGCGACCATGCCGCGAAGCGACCGCCGAGCTGCGCATTAGCGTTCGCACGTTCCCTAGCCGCCGCCGACCGCCTTTACGAATCCCGCTGCTCGTCCGGAATTCGCCGTCGACAGGGCACGCTCGGCGATGATCCTGCCCCTGTTTCTCGGACACCCGGATAAGCGACTTATTCTCGCAATCCGAGGTGAAAGAGATGACCCAAAAAAGCGGAGACGAAGCGGGAGCGCAAGCAGTTCAGTACTGAGTTCAGACAGCAAGCGCTGCTGCGGGCGGTGAAGGACGGCGTGCCTGCGGTGGCACGGGATCTGGGCTTGGATCCGGCGCAGCTCTACGCATGGCGAGCCAAGGCGCAGCAGCAAGCTCAGGATGCGGAGGCGCAGCGGTTGATACAGTCCGAGCACGCCCGATTGAAGCGTGAGGTTGGGCTGGTCCATGTCCGAACGCATGACCGCGAAAGGTAACTGCTACGACAATGCGGCCATGGAGAGCTGGAACCACAGCCTCAAGGTTGAGGCGATCCACGGCGAACGCCGGATCGCTCACCCCGAACCAGTTCTGCATCAGATGGACCTTTAGTATCGCCCTCAGTGGATACGGCCGGCGACCATTCCCTGCCTTCGGATACACCGGCTCGATCAGGTTCAACAGATTCGTCCACGGAATGATCTGCTCCATCTCCGCCAGAAACGTCTCGCGGCGCGTCCGTTTGCGCTTGCTCGCGTACTCCGAATCACCGAAGCTCATCTGCGACATCGACCGGTTCCTGCTGGCCGGTTGACGCTATTTCAGCACAAAGGACTTGTTCAGAGGTTCCCAAGATCAGAGAGCAGAGATCCCACGAATAGGACTGCCAATATTTCTTTGTAGGCGGTTTTTCACATAGTTGTGATTGGTAGTTTTGTAGAGTCCGCTTAGGGGCGACGAACCACTGTGGTTTCGGTGATGTAAGTGCTGCATTGAGATACGCGTGTTGGCGTTTGCCTGCGGCCACCTGCCTGTTTCCGCTTACCGCGTGCGTCGATCGATTGGCGGTTGTGCACTGGTGGAGGACTGACATGCGAGAGCAGATTGCATTCAATGATTGTTTCCTCGATGGCGCATTCGAACTAGCCTCGCGTGTAATAGATCCCTTGGCCGGCACAGTGACTTGGCAAGGACAGACCGAACACTTGCGCCGCAAGCAGCTGGAAGTACTTGCGCTGTTGGCTAGTTCGCGGGGCGAATGCGTTTCGCGTCAGCAGTTTCTGAAGCTCGTCTGGTCGGACAATGCACTGGTAGGCGAGCGTGGCCTGAACGACACGATCTGTGCGTTGCGAAAATCGCTGCACGATGAAGACGACGTGCAACCTTTGATCCGAACGATTCCCAGGCGAGGCTATCAACTTTCCTGCAACGTTCGGGTACTGCCGCGCTCGCGTTCGTCATCGCTGGCGCAGGGACAACCGATTCCCGGAAAACCCGGCTGGCAGCTGGCGAAACTACTCGGAGAATCGCCGGTCGCGGCCACCTGGCTGGCTGAGCAACCAGCACAGGGGCTGACCTGCGTAATACGCTTCTGCCGATCTGAAGAACACCTGCGTGGCGTGCAACGGGAAGTCACGTTGCTGCGCTACCTGCGTGAATCGCTGGCAGGTTGCCGGCGTATCGTTCGCATCATCGATTGGCGGCTGGCTGAGCCCCCCTATTACCTCGCCATGGACTTCGTTTCGGGCGGAAGCCTGGCGACGTGGGCGAAGACGGCGGATGTGCTGCAGCAACTGTCTATTGCGGATCGACTGAAACTGATCGGCGATCTGGCCGAGGCGTTGGCCGCTGTCCATTCGGCCGGAGTCGTGCATCGAAACCTGGACGCCAGTAGTGTCCTCATCGAACTTTCCGAAACCCGGCCTCGAGCCAAACTGGGCGGCTTTGGCCGGGGTGAGTTGAACGATAGGCATCGGTTGAATCAGCTTGCGATCACGGCGGCCGGGATGGATACGGTTGCTCCAGAAGCGCTTTCCCATCAGCACTATCTCGCCCAGGAACTGCGCCTGGGAGGCCAGCCCACCTTCGAAACCGACATCTACGCACTCGGCGTTTTGATGCTGCAGATCGCCAGCGCAGACCTGGATCTTGACCCAACCGCTGAACACGCCCCTCTGCACGCTAGTGAATTGTCTGAGCTGATCGGTGCCTGCCTGGCCGAAGCAGGTTCCCGCCCCAGCGCGAAGAACGTTTCGGCTCGAATCCGACCATTGTTGTCGGGAGATGACTTTGAACCCGGGCACGAGAACGAACCTGAACCCAGCGTAGAAGAGGTTGCCTCGCCGACTATTGTGACGAACGCCGATCAGCCTGATTGCTCGGAGTTTACTAAGCGGTATCGCATTGCCCGCAAGCTCGGCGAGGGCGGCATGGGCACCGTCTACGTCGCCGAGCAACGCGAGCCCGTGCGACGGCAAGTCGCCATCAAGATCGGTCGCGAAGGCCTGGACGATGCCCTGGTGCTGGCCACGTTCGAGCGTGAGCGACAGGCGCTCGCGTGCCTGAATCATGTGAATGTGCCGACTATCTTCGATGCCGGGTTCACGGCTAAGGGGCGGCCGTACATCGCCAGGGAGTACGTGAACGGACTCGACCTGCTGAGCCATTGCAATCAATCCAGATCGAGCATACGGGAACGAATCCAGTTGTTCTGCCAGCTCTGTGATGCCGTGACGCACGCCCATCAGCACGGGCTGATTCATAGGGACATCAAGCCCGCGAACATTTTGATTCGCACGCAAGGAGGCGAACCACCCCAGGTAAAGGTCATCGACTTCGGGGTGGCGAAATCGTTTCAGCCCTCGCCCGAGGAACTGGAGATAGAACTCCAGTTGAGCGCAAGCGTGGGAACTCCGCTCTATTGCAGCCCGGAACAGCTGTTGGACCAGGGTGAGGCGGTCGACACCCGCTCTGACCTGTATTCCCTGGGTGTGGTGCTGTTCGAACTCCTGGCAGGCGTCACTCCCTATTCTCCGGAAGCCCTGACCTGCCTGCTGCGCCCGGAATCGCGCCCGGCAGCAAGCCTGCCTGCGCTACCGGGCATGGCCGAGTGCTTGAGCCGGATGAGCCCGCCTCAGCGGCGCGAACTCGCGCAAGCGCGCGCTACGAGCCCGGACATGCACCTGAATCAGGTGAGCGGCGATCTTGGCTGGATCGTCGAAAAGTGTCTGCGCAGGGATGCGGCACAGCGTTATTGCGCCGTCCTGGACTTGCGTCGGGATCTGGGGCATTGGCTTGATGCCCGACCTATTGAAGCCCGACCCGGAACTGCCCGCTATCGTCTCGGAAAATGGGTGCGGCGGCATCGGATGGCGGCCGGCCTGGCAGGCCTGATGCTTCTGACGCTGGTCTGTACCGTGATCGCCGCGGTGGTCGGATTCATTCGCGTGGGACTACTGCTTGCGGAGACTCGGCAACGCCTCAACGAAGCAGAAGCCGCTGCTGACTTCCGTATTGGACAGATCCGCTCTCTGGACCCGACGTACCTGGCACTGGATTTACGCGAAGAGCTGGTCAAGAAACTCAACGAGGCGTCTCCTGTTCCGCAAACCGCCGAAACGCTGGTTGGCGCTGACGCGCAAGCGATCGAGGTCCTGTTGAGCCGCGTCAACTTCGCCGAGCTCGTGATGTCGCAGCTGGAACGCAACTACCTGCAACCGACGATAGAGCGAGCCGCAACAGAACTGAAGAACCATCCGGACCTGCAGGCCAGGATATGGCAGACGACCGGCGAAACACTTCTGTTCCTGAATCGACCGGACGGTGCGCGGCAACCGCTGGAGCGCGCACTCGAGAACTGGCAGACCCTGCACGGCGCGGATGCCCCGCAAGCGCTGGAAACCGTACGAAGCCTGGCGCTGCTGGACCTGGCAGCCGGCAAGCTCGACCGCGCCGAGTCCGAAGCCCGTCGCTCGTATCTCGGCCTGCTGGCAGCCCTTGGGCCGCGTCATGCACAGACGATCGTGTCGCAGGAAGCGTTGGGCAAGGTGCTGATAGCCAGTGGAAAACAGCGTGAGGGCATGGATCAGTATCGCGCGGCGTTGGCATCGAGACAGCTCCAGGCAGGACTGAGCCATGTCGATACCATTGGTGCGGAACTGACGTTGGCAGAAGCGCAGGTGGCGGCTGGCGAATGGAACGATGCCAAGCGAGCCCTCGACGATCTCGTCGCTCGAGCGGCTCAGCAGTTCGGAGACACGCATCCGCTGACGGTTCGCAGTCGAACGGCTCTGGCAGCTGCGCTTGACGAGTCGTATCAGTATCGGCACGAAGAGTCTGTGCTGCGCGAGGCTTACCGCGGGGCAACCACCACCTTTGGGCCGAAACATTCAGTCACTCTTGACATCAGCAACAGCATCGCCAACCTGCTTCGATTTCGGGGGAGTCTGATCGAAGCAGCGCGCCTGTACCGCGAAGTGCTTCGACTCCGGGTCGAAACCCTGGGCAGGTCCCACCCCGAAGCGCTGCGTCCCGAATCCAACCTCGGGATGACGCTGATGCAGCTGGGCAGGCTAGCCGAGGCCGAGCCACTGCTGATACATGCAGAGGCGGTGACTCGATCGATACTGGGCGCCGAGCACCCGCAGGCGCTGGCCGCACGCCGAAGGGTTGGCCTGCTGCGGCATGAGCAGGGACGCTTGGCCGAAGCAAAATCGATCTTTTTCGAGTTGACCGAGGTCCGCTCGCGACTGTTTGGCAAGGATGACTGGCGCACGTTGCGAGCCAATTCCGATGTCGCCGCCGTGCTGCAGGATGAAGGAGATTTGGCGGCTGCCGAGGCGCTGCAGCGGCAAGTCGTCGCTAGTTTTCGAGCCATCGACTTCGATCGCGACCCTAATGCATTGACGGCACTTTGTACGCTAGGGCAACTGCTGACCGAGCGCGGCGCTTTCGATGAAGCAGAAGGTGCTCTGCAGCGATGTCTGCGGGGTCGTACAGCACTGGCGGGAGGCGCGCATCCTACCCCCATGCTCGCCCGGCATGCGCTACTTGAACTCCTGATCAAGTCGGGACAGATCGAGGAATCCGTTGTCGTCGGCGGCGACCTGCTCGGCGCCGCAGAGAAGGTCTTCGACCTGGAAGATCCCCGCTTCGGCGCCATGCGGCTGACCTATGCGCGCGCATTGTCGGCCAGTGGCCGGATGGCGGAATCCGCTGTGCAATATGACCTGGGTTGGAAAGCCCTGAAGCGTGCGGGGTCAAAAGGTGCACAGCTCCTGCTTGAGCATGCCGATGAGTTCAGATCGCTGATGAACAGCGTCGAATCAAAGAACATCACGGAAGTGTCCGGCGATATGCGCAGGATCTGGCGCGAGCGCATCGGAGCACTTGGGCAAGGCAGCGCCGGCAGACTCGAGTAACCCTCGCCCCCGGTGCTTTCCCGTTGACCGGGGCGCTGGACGCGGTGATCGTATCGAATAGGTGCTATCGCGCTGCTCTGGCCAAGCTGCCCGTCGATCCAGGAACCGCTAGGCCTGATTCGAATCAAGCGATTCTCAGAAATAGTGGAATAGTCTCGAATCGGGGCGCGTCGCCATTGCGTCTCGTCGGCCTGAACCTATGCTTCGGCCGCTGGATAGCGAGCGCATACCCGATGGTTGCCCGTTCACTTGCAACCCATCGGAGCCTGCCCACCTTGCGTTGCCCAACGGAATTGGCTCGCTCGCGGACTATTTGAACCTCAGGTTTCCAGACCAGGAGATCATCCCTTGCGATACGGATTCGGTGAGTTCATCTACGACCCGATGCGTATGCTGCTGCTGCGCAACGGCATTGAGCTGGACGTTCCTCAGCGTGTCTATGCCTGCCTCGGCTATCTGATCGAGAACCGCGAGCGCGTAGTCAAACGTGACGAGCTGATCCTTAAAGTCTGGAATCGTGACAATGTCTCGGATCATCAGATGGCGCAGGTCATTCGTGCAGCGCGCCAGGTGCTCGGCGACGACGGCAATTCACAGTGCATGATTCGCACCGTAATGGGTGTTGGCTATCACTGGGTGGCCGAAGTCATCGAACGCGCCGGCCAAGGCCCCGCCGGCATTCAGGCAGCGGACGATCCGATCGCCAGGCAGCCACCTCACGCCGACGAAGCCGCTGCCGCGGCGATTGCGCAGCCGGCCAGTCATTCTCCTGCAGTACCTGCAGCCCAGGAAACTCTCGTACTAGCGGACAACGCAGCGGCATTCAGGCGGGTGGCTCGAACGATCGACGCGGGCGCCCCGTCACTGGCTTCGCCTCGCGGCTCAGTGCCTCGCTTCAAAGTCCAGCCTGTCACCGCCGTTGCTGCTGCGGTACTGCTGGCTGTACTCACAACGTGGCAGGGCCTTGCGCGATTGCCGCAAGACCTTCCTTCAACGCCGGCCAGCAGCGTGCCCTCGACGGCTAGCGATCCTTTGCAACCATTGGAACAGGCGTTGGTACACGGGCAGTTTGAGACGGTCCGCGCGGGTCTGCTGCAACTCGATGATGCCGTCGCCGAGTCCGCAGCCGCTCAACTGCTCGGCATCGACCTGGATATTGAGCGCGGGCGCTGGCAACCCGCTGCGCGTAAGCTGGCGATTCAACAACTGCGGGCACGCGATGCAGCTGATCTCAGCTGGCAAGCAAGGCTCCTGACTCTGGAGTCCAAGCTGCAGCTGCGCAGCGGTGCGCCAAAATCTCGGGCGATCACAACCGCTCGGGCCGCCATAACGTTGCTGCAATCGATGCCTGAATCAGCGGCGCCTGCACTGCTAGCGGGTGCCCAGCGCCGTCTCGCCAGCGCGTTGATGGCCAACGGGCAGCTGGACGAGGCGGCTCTGAACTTCGTCCAAGCCCGCGACGCCTACCTGACGCTGGGCGAGCAACGCTTGGCGACGCAAGCCAGCTGTGGTCTGGCGCGCGTCTGGATGCGCCAAGGACGTCTGGCCGAGGCGCTCGAACAAATCGAGGCCAACGCAGCTACCTACGCACAACTCAGCGATCCCGTTTCCGAGCTGCTGGCGCGCAACACGGCGCTGAGAATACAAGTCGAGCTGCTGCGTTTTCCCGAGGCCTTAGCCAGCAGCGATCGGGGCATGAAACTGCTTGAACTGGCTCCCGACTCCGAGCACCGGTTCCGAACCCTGCGATTGCGCGCTATGGTGCTGACTGCCTTAGGCCGTCTGCGTGAAGCCGAATCGACACTGGAAGAGGCCGCTGCGAAACGCCTATCAAATCTAGAACCAGAAGACGAACGTCTGATACCTGCACTGCACCAGTTGGCAAGTCAGGATTACCAACGTGCCCTGGTCAGCGCGAATGCCGCATTCGCCACCATCACCGGCGACGCCCACATGAGTCTGTTCGATGGACGCGACGGTGCGTTGCTGCTCTGGGTAATGGCTGCGCAGGGACTCGCCGACCAAGGCCAGGTGCTATCGCTGCCCAGCGAGGCACAGCGAGAACTGCTGCAGCAACCCAAGTCGACACTGGCCCGGATTGCCCAGGGGCGCTGGCTATGGGCGGACGGTCAAACCCAAGCCGCGCGATCGGCACTGCGCCAAGCCGTGTCCGAAGCGCGACAGCACCATCGGCCTCTGCAAATGCTGCTGGCAAGCAACGCCCTGATGGATTTCCTGCGTCACAGCGGCGATCCAGCCGCTGCCGAGCGCGTGCTGGCCGAATTGCGCACACACGATCCAGTGCGGATTGATGAAGTCCGGAACGTATGGGCCGATAAGCAATTCGCGCCGCGGCTGTTGGCAGGAGCCAATTGAACGGGCGGTAAGGCACTGTGTTGCCCGATCAAGGAAGGTCTGAACGCGTGTCCGCAGCAAGGCTTCTCCTGCCTGCTGAGCATCTCCACAGCCCCACCAGCCACTTGCTCTGGAAACATGTGGCCGCAGTGATCAGCACCTGCGGCTTCGCGCGATCACTGTTCAACTCCTTGACTCAAGGGGCTCCGGAAAAAATCCGGCCTGGTCAGCGGTTCCCGAGGAGTAGCGCCATCGCCTGTCAGACGTGGCGGCACTTTTTTCCTTACTCAATCTCGAGAGGCCTAAGCCAGCAGGCGATGGTGAGCTCTGCGCCGCAACCGGCCTGCATTTCAACAACTGCTTGCGGTGGCTAGTAATGAGGGTCGGGTGCGATCCTATCGGTTACTACCGAATCATTCGCCCGCCATGACGCGTGTCATCGGACCCTTTGCGACAAGCTGGTGGCGTTGGGCTCCATGAGTTCATGTGCAGCTGCTACTGCACGGCCTACTCGGTCTCTCGCGGCAATTTTCTTCCGTGCCCCGCTCTGTCATGGCTGCCATTAGGGGCTTTTGAGGTGGCTTTCGAGCAAATTCCATACTGATTTGCGCGAATCTTTCACTTTGTGATTAGTGTATCAAGAGTTAATGAATAATTTGGCATGCCACGGACTGCGACTCGGGAGAGCCTGAGCGGGACGAACTAGCACTCTAGTCGTCCACCCCCCCCTGTTATTCATGACGCTCAACGAGGAATGAAAATGAATACTTCACAGTCAATCAAGACGCTACCTTCCTTGGTCGCAGCAGCGCTGACCTGCGTTATCAGCAGTGCGTCCGCACAGTCTCCGGATGTAGTGCAGCATGCGTCGACGGAAAAAATCGGCTTCGAATCCAGTCGCGCTGCAGAGCTTGCTTCGCAGCAGGTGCAGACTGTCGACCATGGATCTGGCCAGTCGATGGACAGTCTGATGGCGTATCTGGACACTCCGGAATCGCCGCTCGAACGGATTTACGCTCCGCTCCTGACATATTCCAGGTCAACGGGCGAATTTTCCCGTGAGGTTGGCAGCTTTCCGCGTTCCTCCAAGGCCGCAAACAGTGAAGAGCCCGTTGTTTACGCAAACGTGGACGAAATTAATCTATCCAACGACAACGACGATCTTCTTGCGACCCTGCGTGCTGCGGCCAAGTTGCACAAGCGAATATTGCTGGAATCCGACTTTTGGAGTCGTGAACAGGTGGAAGCGGTTGGACGTAAGCTTGTCGGCGAGCAATATCTGCCGCACCGGAACAGCGCGCTGATGCTGCTGGAATGGAGCGGTTCCCGTTGGGAAGTTCGCCGGAACTACGACGCGATTGTCGAAAGCCTGGGACGAAGCAATGACGGGCTGACCATCGCGAGTCAAGACAAGGCACTCGGGGGCAGCACCAAGATGCCTCTCTATGACTTCATGGCGGCCACGTACAGCACAGCAACCAGCGTGAATGGTTACAGCGTCACAAGGTCATCCGACAACAAAGTGGTCGTATTCAAGAAGACAGAGCGTGTAATCTTGCCCTGGGGCGACATTGAAACAACCAACAAGTGCAAGGTTGGTTGGCGCGGCACGAAAATGACCGACGTTGGCGATGTCTGGATTGACATCTGGGGACAATTGAGCTCGTGGGCTGCTCTCTCGAATCCGACTTTCGATGCATACAACGTCAACATAGTCGGGCAGGGCTACACATATCGATTCGATAACCTTGGTCCCTGGGTCAACACACAGACCGCAAATTGCGATGTGATTGACATCACGGGGCACAGTCTCGGCGGCGCAATGTCGATCTATCATGCGTGGCGCTGGTCTTACACACAGGCGTCCGCTTCAGGCCTATTCAGCAAAGTTGACGACCTCGCTGCGTTTAACTCACCTGGAGTCGGGAATGCGTCGTTTGTCCGTGATTTCAATTCCCGCGTAGGACCCAATATTGGTGGGTTCTCATCGTTCTGCCGTAACGGTGATCCTGTCAACGGCCTGCCGAGTGGATTTGTGCAGCAATGCAGCTTCTGGGGCGTCCAAGCCCATACTGGCAGTTCCATTTTGAAGAATCATGATGCGAACAAATGGAGTCAGTGCCAGAGCTTAACCAGCTGCTGATGACCGGGGCATACGGGGCGGCGCAGCAATGCCGGGTGACCCTGACCGGAATCCACCGGTCAGGGTTCTCGCACCAAGAGGACAAACGCATTATCGGGTCATTATCGTGGACAGGCTTGCGCGGTAGAGGGCCTTCAGGCACAGGTCACCGATCGTCCGGCGGTCGTGATCACGGCGGTTGGCGCAGCCAGCTTTCGGGTGTGAAGACCGCAGCTGAGCGAGCCTGGTACCAGCGGCCAGAAGGAGGGCGGGACATGAGCGAGTTGCGCGTAGTGAGGTTGATCCTCCTGCTGTCGGCCGCGTTGTGTTCGCCCGCTCCGATAGCGAAGGAAATCAGCGAGGTCCTGTCGGCACGGCCAGGACCCGATTCTGCCGATCGCGACCATGCGCGACTCGCTGGCACCCGCGCTGCACGCGGCAGGCTTAGAGGTCACGTTCGCGACTTTCGACGGCGGGCACGAACTGCCGCAGCGAGTGTTGGAGCAGGCGTTGGCATCGGAAACCTGGCCGGAAACCTGGCCGAACGGAAACCTGGAAACCTGGCCACCCAAAACTCTGAAAGTTCCTATGCGCGTGCGGGAAACCTGGCCACCCAAAACTCCGAAAGTTCCTATGCGCGAGCGAGGTGATTTCGCATGCTTCCGTTGCAGTAGAGGCGAGAAAATGCATCTATGGCCCAGCCTCGCTCCCAACTGGTCTCTACGGATGAACGCGGCGTATTCCACTGTGTGCAGCGCTGCGTGCGCCGCGCTTGGCTGTGTGGTGAGGACAAATACACCGGCATTTCCTTTGAACATCGCAAGCAGTGGGTCACGGACCGAATTGCCCTCGTAGGCCAGTGCTTTGCCGTCGCTATCCATGCCTACGCCGTGATGAGCAATCACCTGCATCTGGTGCTGGAGGTTGATCCACTAGCCCCCGCGCACTGGTGCGACGAAGACGTTGCGCGACGCTGGGTACGGCTATTCCCACCGCGTGAGGCCACGGCGTTGGCCTTCGAGATGAAATGCCAGTCGGTGATCAATGATCCGACTCGTCTGGGCGTGATCCGCCAACGTCTGGGCAGTTTGTCCTGGCTGATGAAGTGTCTGGTCGAACCGATTGCTCGCCGTGCGAACGCGGAAGACCTTTGCAAGGGACGTTTCTGGGAAGGCCGCTTCAAATCACAGGTCTTGAAGGATGAAAAGGCACAGCTGGCGGCGATGGCCTATGTGGATTTGAACCCGATTCGGGCAGGCATTGCGAACCGGATCGAGGAACAACAGCACACCAGCGTGAGCGAGCGGGTTCGGGAAGCGAACGATCGCCCAGAGTTGCTGGCCTGCGTGCTGCAGCCCAGAGTTGCGACGATCAAGCCGACTTTGCCGGAAATCCGATTGCGGGACTATCTGGCGCTGGTGGAATGGACCGGCAAGCAGCTAAGGGTTGACCACGCTGGCGCTACTTCCGAAGCAGCGCCAGAGATTGTTGAACAGATGGAGAAGAACGCGAGCCGCTGGCCGGTGCGGGTCAAGGCTATAGGTTCGCGTTACTGGCGTGTTGTTGGCGAGGCACAAGACCTGGTCGATACCGCCAAAGCGCTAGGCCAGCGCTGGCTGCGTGGTATTGGGTTTGCGAGGTCGCTGGGAAGAGGTCGATGAGTCCGATGACCGGGATACTTGAAGCGCGCAAGCGAGGAACGGTTGTGGGTAAAGCGAAATTTCTGCTCGTTGAAGTGCACGGAAAGCCCATTGCTCGGTCGTAGAACAATCGCGGGGTGGTATGAGGAAATTCGCGGGTGTCCTTGGTTTTGCAGATCGCGAGCACGGCACACGCGCTTGTCATAGTGGCCGCGGCAACGATGGCCACACTGGGAACACAGCGCGGTTTTTCGGCGTTGTAACGTCACGATCCGCACCTTCGGATCGCCGAACGCGCCCTTGAGCGTTGCTGCTGCAACGAAGCCAGGAGAGCAGAACAACTCGCGCAGGTTACGGCCCGTTTTCATCAGCAACCCCCCGGCTTACCGTCAGAGCAGGAATCGGCTGCCTTCCAGCAACCGGAAGATGTCTTGATTCAGGAGGATAGGCAACTACTCCATGCTGGAATCATCCACACGATTCCGCGATGAGCCTGGAAAAGGACAGCATTCGCTGACCGTTTCGCGTCAAGGACATAGTTTCACGTTATTGGCGCGTTGTGGGAGATGCGCAAGATCTGATCGATACGGCCAGAGAGCTGGGCCAGCAATGGCTGCGAGTACGGTCGCTTGAGAAAGTTCGCTGATCCCTCGTGCAGGGATTCTTGAAGCGCGCGAGCGAGGATCAATCCTGTGCGAAGCCTATTTGCTGTGCATCTGGTTTAACGGATGGATCGCGACTTCGCCTATCTCTGGCGAACAGATTGGCGAGCTAAGTTGTTAGGAAGATTTGTGCGTGTCCTTGGGTGTTCAGGAAGATTTGTGCGTGTCCTTGAGTGTTTGTGCGTGTCCTTGAGTGTTGAGTGTTTGTGCGTGTCCTTGAGTGTTGCTTGAGTGTTGCTTGAGTGTTCAGCCGCTTGGACCAGATGCAAAATCCACTGCGATCAAAGTACAGCACTTTCATCTGCGTGCCACGCCGGTTGACGAACACAAATAGCCGGCCGCTGATCGGATCCTGCTGCAGCTCGTTCTTTGTCAACGCATACAAACCGTCGAACGACTTGCGCATGCCGCAGGGGCGACCGTACACGTGAACCCGAATCTGGCCTTCAGGGAAGAACATCAGCCGCGCACCAACTGCACGACAAGCCCGCCGCCGAGTTCGATCCGTAGTTCGACGCGGCTGCTACCGCTCAATGCGCCCAGATCGACGAACGAATTCCCAGCAGACGCAGCCGGCAGCACCCGGCGTGCATCATTCCCCAGCCGCGACCGCCATTGATAGAAACTTGCCGCGTTCAACCGCTCCTGCGCGCAGAACGCCGCTACGGAAAGCCCGCTAGCCAACTGCTTGGCCAGCAACGCTCGCCAGTCCTCCGCGCTCCGCCGTATGTGTTTGCCTGTCATCTCGTCCTCCCGCTCCGTGAATTGCGGCAAATTCTCCGTACGAGGGGAACGAAAGGAAGGACGGCGCTCAGTTATCGCTTACCTAGGGCAAGCCGCCAACCCCGGCATCTTTCGCCTCCAACCATTGATCAACCTTGTCAAAAAGCTGGTAGACATACCCCCTGTCCGTCTCGACGCCGCGCCAGAGAAACCAGCCCTGAGCAAGCAGGTTCGTGCCGGTGTTGCGGCGATTGATCAGGACGAGATGGGTTTCCGGGTCGATGATGATGAACTGGCCACCCCAGCCGTCAGCGCAGATCCGGCGCCGACCGTTGCTGTAGCGTGTCCACCATAGATAGCCATAGCCATTGTAGAACCCGCCGCCGAACAGTTTCTTGGGATCGGTTTCGGGCGACGAATGCATGTCCGTCATTTCCCTCATTTCCCGAATCCAGCTCGCCGACACCAGGCGATGACCGCGATAAACGCCATCGTTGGCCACGAGCAATGCGAAGCGGGTCAGATCGTCGGCGCTCATGTAGATGATGTACTGCTGGACGCTAGACCCTTTGATGCCATCCCAGTCGACATCCGCGGCGGTAAAGTGTTGCATGCCGAGAGGCTTGGCCAGCCATTCGACCAGGATTTCGCCCAGCGGCATTCCCGCCTTGCGCTGCAGAATTTCGCCCAGGGCGTTGAAGCCCCAGTTGTTGTAGAAAAATACCTGGCCTGGCTTGGACGAGTGACGTGCCGGACGCTCCCAGTTCTGGCCGGAGGCACCGATATAGATTCCGGATCGTGACTTCAGCAAGTCCGTTATCGTCGCCTGTTTCTCGACCGGGGTCAGCGGGGTTTCCTTGTCGTCATAGCCCAGGGCTTCGAGGGTGTCGTCGCGCTTCAGCAGCCCTTTTTCTATGGCCATGCCATAAAGCACTGCGATGATGCTCTTGCGGACCGAGTGTGTATTGATCTTCTGGGTAACTTGTCCGCCCCGGTACACGAGTTGCCCGTCTTTGACGATGATCAGCGCATCGGACCGATGCTCCTTGGCATGCCGGGTCAGTTCGAGAATCTCGGGAGCGTTCCAGTACTGCGCCTTTGGCAGATCTTCGACACCTGCTGGCGTCTTGCCTGTTGCGCAACTGCACAACAGCGCCAGGAGCGCCAGAAGCAAGGCCAGGCCGGTTGTCTTATGGATCAGACGCAGGTGGGAGGGCTGAGCTTTCACGGTTGGCGCCTTCACAAAAAAGGAGCGCCGATGTTTGGCCTGAGTGCGCCGCTGTACCTCCTGTTCAGGAATCAGATGCTCTTAAAAAGTGTGGGAGTACGTTTTCCGCCGGGAAAACGTCGTCTGGTCGCCAGCGGCGAGACATACCGAAGTGATCAGGGTTGCCGGCGCCCGGCCGGACGCGCGCTCAGCGTCATTGTCTGCGTGATGTTGCGCTGCACAACATTCATGGGGCTGCCGGTCGTCGCGCATCGGACAGCACCGGGCTGGGCAGTTGTGGCCTCTTCGATGTGGCGAGCCAGCCACTGCAGCAGCACGGCTGCTTTCAGTGCGGCTACCTCCAGCGCGGTGGGCAGATCGTCGATGCCTGGTTCAGGTCCCAGAACCCGGGCCGGCAAGGATGAGTGAGGCACTCAGGAGGGGGCGCCCGGGTCGACGCTGCTGGTGTTCATCCCGGGTCCGGCCCATAAAATCGACGGCCCGGAGAGTCCCTGCAGCACAATGCATGATGTCTTGCGAGGCTTCTCACCATCACGCCATCGGAAAGGCTAAGTAGGAAATGCAGACATTCATGAATACGCTGCTGTTGCTGGGGGTGATCCAGGGCGGAATAACAGGTGTTGGACTGTTGCTGTATGCGGGGCGCAAGAACGGCAGCCATTGGCTGGCCTTCGCGGTACTGGCGTTAGCGTTGACCCTGCTGCGCCTGTGGACGCATGCGACGGGCCTGGAGTCGCAGCCGCTGTTTCGGCGTCTGCCATTGAGTGTCGATCTGGCGATCATGCCGCTTTTCCATCTGTACGCGCTGTCGCTTACCGCCGCGTCGACGGCTTCTGTTCGACGCGGGTTCGCATGGCTGGTGCCATGGATAGTGTTCATGACGTATTCGGTTCTGGTTTACCTGGCGAGTGTCGGGCATGGAGACCTCACGCAGATAGATGCTGCGGCGGAGCAATGGCATTACTCGCGGGTCAAGCAAATCGAGGATTGGCTGACTGTTGTACTGAACCTGCTTCTGGCCGGACTGATCTGGTCGCGAGTCAGCCGCTATCACGCCCGCATCGGCCATTGGGTGCCAGAGCGATTCTCCGCGCTGCTGGGGATGCTGAAAGTCATCATGGCGTTGACGTTGGTCGCCGCGGTGATCATCCTGATCGACTTCGCCGCCCATCGGATACTGAAGCTGAGCGACCGCCACTATCTCGTTCAGGCGGTCCGTGCCTGGTATGTCACCTTGGTCTACATCGTCGGTATTGTCGGGTTTCGACTGAAAGATCTGCCGCAGTTTGTACCGGATAACGTCGGGCCAGCGAAGCCCGCGCTGAGCGAGTCAGCCCTGCAGGCGTCCTATCAGAAACTGCAGGCGCTGATGCAGACGGAACAGATCTACGCCAACCCCGATCTCAACCTCAACGACGTCGCAAAGCGCCTGAATTTGCCTGACGCCGAAGTCTCCAGAGTGATCCGGGAAGGCTCGGGCAAGAATTTCCGCACCTACGTCAATGATTTTCGCATCGGGTCCGTCAAGCAGAAGCTGACTGACGCGGGTTACGTCAATGTGTCTATCCTGGCGATAGCATTGGAGAGCGGCTTCAACTCGGAGTCGAGTTTTTATCGGGTGTTCAAGGCGGCCACCGGCCTGTCTCCTACGGCATTCCGCCTGACAACGGCACGCAGTGAAACAGGCCGCAGTGAAACAGGCCATGCGCATCCGGCGAGACCAGTGAGGAGCGGGGTTGGGCCATAGCTGCATGCTCCGGAGCAACGGGCGTGTTGGCTCAGTGAAAATCCCGCGATGTGGTGTGGAACTGCGGCAGCAGATGGTTGAGGTTGGCCAGTTTGTGCGCGACGAGATGGCAGACGCCGTCGACGTGCTGCAACTGGCCGTCGACACGCAGCAAGGAGGATTCCAGCAGTTCGCGGCGGTACTGCAGGGCGATGCGTTCCCAGACGACGAGGTTGATCTGGCCGTATTCGTCTTCCAGTGTGACGAAAGTGACGCCACCTGCCTCGGGGGGGCGTTGCCGCACGGTGACCAGGCCGGCGACGCGGGCGGGTGCGCCGTGTTCGCGGCTGCGGATGGCGCGTGAATCGGACAGGCGTTGCCGGCGCAGTTCTTTGCGCACCAGGGCAACCGGATGGCTTTCCAGCGAATAGCCCTGCGTGGCGTAGTCAGCTTCGACGTTCTCGGCCGTGGACGGCGGGCGCAGTGTGACCTCGAGTTCTGCGGTCTGGGCCGCTGCCAGCAGCGGCGGCAGGCGTTCGGCCCCGGCGCTGTACCAGCGGGCACGATGGCGGTGGCCAGCCAGCTGGCGCAGGGCGCCGGCTTCGGCGAGCCGCTCGCTCTCGAAACGGTTCAGGCCCGCACGTTGCACCAGGTCGGCGACGCTGGTGAAAGGACGCTGCGTGCGGGCTTTGACGAGGTTCGCAGCCAGTGCTTCGGACGCGCCCTTGAGCAGGCACAGGCCCAGGCGCAGCGCGAGCGTGCTGTTACTGCGTTCCAGTGTGCAATGCCACTGGCTGCAGGTGACGTCGATGGGGCGCACCTCGACTCCATGTCGTCGTGTGTCCTGGATCAGCTGCGCCGGGGCGTAGAAACCCATGGGCAGCGAATTGAGCAGGGCGCAGGTGAATACCGCCGGGTAATGGCATTTGATATAGGACGAGGCATAAGCGAGCAGGGCGAAACTGGCCGAATGGGATTCGGGAAAGCCATAGCTGCCGAATCCCTTGATCTGGTTGAACAGTCCTTCGGCATAGGCTTCGTAGCCCTGTTCCTTCATGCCATCGAAAATTTCCTTCTGGAACTTTTCTACAGTTCCATCATTTTTCCACGAGCCCATGGCGCGGCGCAGCTGGTCGGCACGGCCCGGTGTGAAGCCGGCCACGACCTGCACCAGCTTCATGACCTGCTCCTGGAAGATGGGTACGCCGCAGGTGCGTTCCAGGATGGCCTCGATGCGGTTCTTGTGCGTGTGGTTCTCGCTGGCGTTCTTGCGCGTGCTTTCCGGATAGACGATGGGCTCCAGACCTTTGCGCCGGCGCAGGTAAGGATGCACCATGCCGCCTTCGATGGGGCCGGGGCGCACAATCGCGATCTCGACCACAAGGTCGTAGAAATTGGCAGGCTTGAGCCGCGGCAGCATCGACATCTGCGCGCGTGATTCGATCTGGAACACGCCGATGGTGTCGGCTTTCTGGATCATCGCGTAGGTCGGCGCGTCGTCGGGCGGAATCGACGCAAGGTCATAGGACTGGCCACAGTGATCGCGCAGCAGATCGAAGCAACGGCGCAGGCAGGTCAGCATGCCCAGGGCCAGGCAATCAACCTTGAGCAGCTTCAGTGATTCCAGATCGTCCTTGTCCCACTGGATCACGGTGCGGTCGGCCATGCTCGCGTTCTCGACCGGAACCAGGGTGTGCAGCGGGTGCTCGGAGATCACGAAGCCGCCTACATGCTGCGACAGATGGCGTGGCGAGCCACGCAGCTCCTCGACCAGGGCGACGAGGTGGCGGATGAGCCGGCTCGCCGGATCGAAGCCGCATTCGGCCAGGCGCTGCGCAAGGGGTATCTCGCCATGGGCATGGGAATAGGCGGCGCTGAGCTGGTTGAGCTGATCGTCGCCCAGGCCGAGTGCACGGCCTATGTCGCGCGCAGCACTCTTGCGCCGGTACATGATGACGGTGGCGGCGAGGGCGGCGCGCTGCCGACCGTATTTGCGGAAGACATACTGGATGACTTCCTCGCGGCGCTCATGCTCGAAGTCGACATCGATATCGGGCGGTTCGTCGCGCTCCTCCGAAATGAAGCGCTCGAACAGCAGGTTGCTGGCGACCGGGTCGATCGAGGTGATACCCAGGCAATAACAGACTGCCGAATTGGCTGCCGAACCGCGGCCCTGGCACAGGATGGGCGGCGTCTGCGCGCGCGCCCAGTACACGATGTCGTGCACGGTCAGAAAGAAGTGCTCGTATTTGAGTTTCTCGATCAGGGCGAACTCGCGGTCGAGCTGCCGCTGGTTTTTTTCGCTGATGCCTGCAGGCCAGCGCCAGTGAGCGCCGGCCTGGGTCAGTGCACGCAGGTGTTCGATAGGCCGGATGCCGGACGGTACGACTTCACTCGGGTATTCGTAGTGCAGCGTGTCCAGCTGGAAACGGCAGCGCTGCGCAATGGCTACCGATTCGGCGAGCAGTGCGGCCGGATAGATGCGCGCGAGCGCCGGCAGCGGACGCAGATGGCGCTCACCGTTCGGGAACAGCGCGTGGCCAGCCTGGTCTACCGTAGTGTTCAGGCGGATCGCGGTCATGACGTCCTGCAGCGCGCGCCGCCGGCGCTGGTGCATATGCACGTCGCCGGCGGCAACCAGGGGTAGACCATGTCGCTGTCCGAGTGCCTGCAACGCCGCGTGACGCTGGGTGTCGCCGCCATCACGATGCAGTTCGACCGCGAGCCATGTGCGTCCAGGGAAAGTTTCAATTATCCATTTTGCCTGTTCGTCGGCGCTGGCTCCGGTGGTTGTCTTCGGCGCTATCCAGAGCGCGAGCAGACCACCGGCGCAGGATTCCAGATCCCTGCGACCAACGCGGTATTCTCCTTTTTCGCTGCGCAGGCGTGCCTGGGTGATGAGGCGGCAGAGATTGGTATAGCCGGTCTGGTCTTCAACCAGTACGACGAGGACGAGGCCGTCGTCCAGACGCAGCTCGCTGCCGATGATCAGCGGCAGATCGTGATCACGTGCGGCATTGAAGGCGCGTACGATGCCGGCGAGTGAGCATTCATCGGTGATCGCGAGTGCGGCGTAGCCGAGTTTCCTGGCGCGTGCGAACAATTCGTCAGCCGTGGATGCACCGCGCTGGAAGCTGAAGTCCGACAGGCAGTGCAGTTCGGCATAGGCACAGTCCACTGCCGCTGCGCTGGGTGAGCTGACGTGATCGGCGGCATCCTGCTGCGCTTTCTGCGCGTCACGCAGGCGTCGGCGCTGGCTGAGATCGATGATCGTGTCACTCATGCGAACCAGCCATGCAGCATCCAGCCGCTGTGTTCCCCCGCGGGCAGGAAGGCCCAGGCGCGCTGGCCGTTGGCGCAGCGCACGATGTAGTAGTCGCGGCGGGCGTCGGCGCCGTCCCACCAGCCGCTTTCGATGCGTTCCGGACCAGCCAGTACCTGTGCCAGCGGCTGGCGCAGCGGTATTGGCTGGGTCAGCAGCCATAGCGGGCGTGCTGCGGCTGGTGTCTGCAGCGGCAAAGTGGTTGCAGCAGTTTCGGGGTTCCCCGGAGGGCGTTTCTTTTCCTTGCCGCTGGCCTGTGTGGACAAGGGGGTAAAACGCCAGGCACGTTCAGGCCTGTGGTCGGCGACACAGGCCAGCCCCTGCAGCGCATCGTCGCCCAGACGGCTGCGCAGGCGTTCACTCAGCGCCGGCCAGTCCAGCCCCTCGCTGCGTACCGGCTCGAACAGGTCACGATGGCCTGGACGAAATGGCGGCAGATCATCAGCGATGAGGGCGATGGCGTTGACCTCGGCGCCGATTTCCGCGCGTTCCAGCCGGCCGCGGCTGAATTCATACAGTGCCGGCGCCTCGCGCTGCACGCTGACAAGGCCTACCGGTATCTGCGTGGCTGCAGCGCCTTCGTGTTCCAGGCGTAGCGTGAAGCGCTGCACGCCGCTGTCACGTACTTGCAGATAAAGCGACAGTTCGTTCACAAGGCGGCGTAGTGGAAAAAGTAGCGGTTGCCAGCTGTCGACCAGGGCGTCGAGTTCTATACGGCGCGAGAAACGGTTCGGTGGCTGGTACAGGGCCAGGGTTTCCGTGGCTTGGCCACGCAGTACATCCAGGTGCCGTACCCCGGCGGGGCCTATGCGACGTGTCAGTTCCACACGCGGCAAGGTGAAAAGGTCTCGCAAGCTGCGGAAACCCATGCCGTGCAGTTGCGCGATGGCCGGCGCCGGCAGCCCGCTCAATGCCAGCGGCGCCTGGTTCAGCGCTGTCAGCATGGTGCTGTGCTGGCGCAGAGCGATCTGTTCGTGACTCAGGGCCAGCACGCGAGCCGCGGCGGCAACGGGGGCCACGCCGAGGCGATAGGCGCCGTATCCCAGCGTCTGCAGCTCCGCCTGCAGCTGACGCTGCAGGGTGGGCCAGCCGTTGAACAGGGTGAGGCTGGCGCCGATTTCCAGCCATAAGGTGTCGGGTTCGCCGCGGCTGACCTCGCCGCTGAAGCGGTAGGCCCAGGTGGCGAGCAGGTGCAGCGACTGGCGTTCAGCGTCGGGCTCGCGCTGGCGCGCGTCGAGTTCGGCACACAGGGCACGGGCTGTCGCCAGCACCAGCCCCGGCCGTACGCCGCGTGCCTGAGCGGTTTCGTTGGCATACACGATCAGTGGCCGCTGGCGTGGTCCTTCATACAGCGCACAGGGTAGCGCTTGCGTCGCCTGAGCCCCAAAGACGGCGTGCAACGGCAGCGTCGGAAAGTGGAAACAGGCCCAGAGCACGGTGTCGAGAGAAAGAGCCGGAGCGATGATTAAGTGCGGACCTTGCGGTGATGCTGGCGCAGAAGCTGAGACGCGGAGTGGTCGGGCGGAAGATAAAATTGTAGAAATTTAAAGCTAAGGCTTAGGGCCGTAGGGTGGGGTTCAGCTCACCGTCACGGTGTTCAGCCTGCTGCCATGGTGATCGATGTTGGAATTTTGGTTCGATTACTGTCCGCAATAACGGATGCATCGCGATGGTGGGCTGAAGCCCACCCTACATTTCTGTCCGCGGTAACGGATGCATCGCGGTGGTGGGCTGAAGCCCACCCTGCATTTCTGTCCGAGGTAACGGATGCATCGCGATGGTGGGCTGAAGCCCACCCTACATTTCTGTCCGCGGTAACGGATGCATCGCGGTGGTGGGCTGAAACCCACCCTGCATTTCTGTCCGAGGTAACGGATGCATCGCGATGATGGGCTGAAGCCCACCCTACATTTCTGTCCGCGGTAACGGATGTATCGCGGTGGTGGGCTGAATCCCACCCTACTCTTCTGTCCGAGGAAACGGATGCATCGCGTTGGTGGGCTGA
>JAEUPP010000080.1 GCA_016790075.1 Rhodanobacteraceae bacterium
ATCTCTGCCATGTCTTCACCCAACTGCCTCGCGCTCAGTCGCTCACCGACTTTGAGGCTCTCTTGCCTTGGCGCGTCTCTGCTACGGATCTCAACAGAGTAGTTGATGCTTGAGTAGATGTAGGTTGCGGAGCGCTTACGACCCATCTGGCCTGATTGCCTTCGTTTCGACGTTCTCCGGCTTTGCCCGCCAAACCCGGCGGTATCGGACCGGTCACGCAGTCCGCAAGTCGAAACCGTTCAAACCAGAGGCATGTGTCATGAGCTCGAAACGATGGAAGTTCCTGCTCCCGGAAGTCCTGATCGGGGCGATCAGAAAAATCGGCATGGTGTGTTTGATGTGGTTCAGCCTGGGGGAGCCTTCCTGGGCTATTGACCCCGATCCGAACCCTGAGCCCAACGACTGCGTAAACGACGTGGTCGGCTCAATACAGGGCTCGCCGGCCGATCTGCTGTTCGGGCAATCCGCCACAGTGAACTGGTCGGTCTCCCGTCCCAGCAACTGCCCGGCAGTCCTCAAGCTCGGCCCGGACCAGTTCAACGAAACGCTGATCAGCCCAAGCGGATCACGGGTGGTAACGCCTGGTTATCTGGGAACTCATGTCTGGTATGTCCGCGCCACTTATGCAGGCCTCAGCCGCATCGTCGCGTCGACCGCACTGCGCGTAGGTTGCCGGCCATTGCCCAGCGATACGATCGTGCGCATCGAGGGCAGCGACGCAAGCTGGCGCTGCCTTCTGGTCCAGGCGCTTGAAGCTGGCAACAAGACCATTGTGCTGTCGCCGGATGTGGACATGCCGTGGTTCAACGACACCGTGCGGGTAAAACCCAACACCATACTCACCAGCAATCCCAACTACCCCAACCCCGCCACAGCGGTGCGCACACCGACGTCGCTGGGCCCTGCAATCAGGACCGACGCCAGCGGCCGTCCCAAGCCCTTGTTCCTCGTCTCCTGCGAAGTGGCGCAGGCCGGGCCGGTGGTGTTCGATGGATTCCGGCTGATTGGCCCGCATTGGAATCCGGTAACCGGTGACGAGAACAAGCGGGTTACCGGCATCTATGTACGTTCATGTGACAACGTAAAAATCACCAATATGGAAATCGCGGGCTGGAGCGGGCAGGGCGTCTACGTAAAAGATCCCGATAACGTCAATTCAGTTCCTTCGCAGGTACAGGTCACCGACAGCTACATCCACCACAATCAGTTTGAGGATGGTTATGGCTACGGCGTTGAATCGACTGACGGTGCTCAGGTGCTGATTGAGCGCAACGTATTCAATTTCAATCGTCATGCTATCGCTGGCGGCGGCGCTGATGGCGGCAGTTTTGCGTTTGGCGTCAATGGCACGGGCTATACCGCAAGAAACAATCTGGTATTGCGTGGCGGTGGCTACCACCAGAACGAAGCCACCGGAAAGGTATGGCAAACGCACCAGTTCGATATGCATGGCACTGAGTCCTGCATTGAAATCCATCTTTCCTTCGGCATATTTGGCAGTATCGAAATAGCCGAGCTATACCACAGTGGCTGCGGTCAGGCGGGCCGAAACCTGCTCTACGTGAACAACGCTTTCCAGTACCGCACTGGCACGGCGATCAAACTTCGAGGACGTTCCTATCTGTCATCGGTCATGCTGGAAAACGTATTTCCACGCTCCGAGTCGGAAAGCATGGTGCAGAACCGCGGCCCATCAACCTTTCCGCCAATGCAGAAGGTCAATAACACCGTAAACTACGACACAGCCGGGAAATACGGCGTGTGCGACATCAACGGTGACGGCACGGACGATTTGTTCCTGGCGACCGGGGTGAACTGGTGGTGGTCGCCGGGCGGCAAGATGCCTTGGAGTTTCTTACGTCAAGACTACGCCCGCCTCGAAGACGTCGGGCTTGGCGATTTTGACGGCGATGGCCGCTGTGATGTGCTGACTGGCAATCCTTTCAGGATTTCCCGTGGCGCTAGAGCGGATTGGCAGGAAATGCCGGGTGGCCATGGCGCCGATATGCAGAGTCTGCGTTTTGCCGACTTCAACGGTGATGGCCGTACCGACATTTTCCGCCGTGACCCGGAGGGGCGCTGGTTCATTGTCTCACCGGGCGTATTTGACTGGACCGAGATCAACAATTCCGTTGTTCCCTTGAGCGAGCTGCGTCTGGGCGACTTCAATGGTGATCGCGTCGCTGATGTTGTGGCTCCGGTGGGTGGCAACTGGAAAGTTTCCTACGGCGGTGTTACCGCCTGGCAGCAGCTGAATCGCATCCGCGGCGAAAGCCTGCGCAATTACGTGATCGGCGACATCAACGGTAACGGCATCGATGATGTCTTGCGTTACCGATTCCTGGTCCGTCAAAGCGCGCTACCCTCAGGTTCGCCGCCGGGTCTCGGTGACAAAGGTATCTGGGAAGTAACCTGGGACGGTCGCGGCACCAATTGGATAGCCCTGAATACCTATACATCACCCGGCAACGAGAACATGAATGTTCCTGTTCCAGGGTTTGTCGGGCGATTCGAGAACAACGACGGACAAGTACAAAAGCGGTTGTTGATCGCCCCACCTGCCGCCACCTATGAATTTGGCTTGCTGAGCCGACGCTACCGCGGTCGTACGCTCAACGTAAGCACCGGCGCCCTCGAATTCCACGGAGATGTTCAGTACTGAGCATCGTGGCATTGCGTGAATCGAAGCGGTGCGCGTCACGCGCACCGCTTTTCGCCGTGATGCGCCGCCGGACAGGCACTTTGCGATTTCGCCGCGTTGGTTCGATATCCGCCTGATCAGCATCTGAGCAGCATCTGAGCAGCATCCGAGCAGCATCCGAGCAGCATCCGAGCAGCATCCGAGCAGCGCTGCTGCAGCGGAATCGCATGACCAACTTCAGATGCGAACGTCGTTACTCGACGCGGTAGGCGGATGGCGTCGACATCGGTGGCGCCGCGTCTACCAATCGTCTTTTTGGAGAATCACGATGAACCTTGAGTTGCACCGATCCCGTTCCACCACGCAACAACACCGTTCCAACAAATCCGGCGTATGGCCGCTGTTGCTGTCGGCTCTGACCCTCGCTCTGTCCATAAACAACAAGGCAATGGCTGAGGATGGAGGGCCGGACATGTGTCTGGAGGATGCGGTTGCGACCATCTCGCCGGCAAGTGTAGTCGTCCAACCGGGGCAGGCCGCAGTGTTCAACTGGACGTTGAGCACCTATTCCTGCACGGTCACTCTCGATCTCGGCAGTGTGCGCGTTGCGACCGGCACGGCAGGGGGTAGCGGCCAGGTATCGATCGTACCCAATGCAGGTACGACGACTTACGACCTGATCGGCAGACGCAATGGGCAGTGGCGTCAGTTCGCAACGGTGCAGGTCGTTGTTCAGGATCCGGCGGCATACACGTCGGCCAATACACCGGTTTGCACGTCCGCACAAACGGCCCGGCACAATGAGATCGTCGCAGCTCAGCAGTCAATCGACGTGTCTGATCCATTTCACGCCTACATCGGTCCGTACGAGGGCGATGGCTTTCTGTGGCGGAACTGGAAGCCGATCGATCGATTCAAGCGGGCATCCTGCGGCTATTTGGGAAACTACGGCTTCTACACCGGTACGCCCCTGATTCAACATGACCGTGAGGCGGACCTCAATCTCTACATCACGCCGAGTGCCTACTTCCAGCGCCGGATCACGTTGCCGGTCGATCTTGGCCTGACGCTCCCGCATGCCGTCCTCAATGGTGCTGGCACGTGCGGTACGAACGGGAGCTGCATGGAAGCCGAAGTGACACATCATCCGAGTCTGAATAGCCCATGGTTTCCCCCCGTCGACAATGCGCCGTCTCCAGTTGAGGGGAGTGACATCTGTGCTTATGGTCCGTATGTCGCTGACGGCGGCCACGCCGGGCGTCCTGAAATCCATCCTTCCGAGGCTTTGTGGTGGAAGTCGGTGCCGACTCCATCCGGCGTCATCCAGGAGTCACGCGTCATGCTGGTGCAGGACGACTCGAATCGCTTCGATGATCGCGTGGCCGACTTCGTTCCGGACATGCCGCTGAATATGAAGGCGTGGTCGGGCGGCACCATGACGTCGTTCATTCGCTATGCGTTCCGTGTGCCGCTTGCGGGTGGCCCCGCGCAGTATCTGCACGTGTGGAATGAGCCGCGAAGCCGGATTGTCAACACCTATACCGAGTACCCGGACGATGTGACCACGGGCACGCATCACACGCTGAGTTTCGATGGCGTGCCGCGCTTCACCATCGTCGAGCAGGGCCCGCGGGAAAGCGAGCTGTCTGTCGTCTACGATCATGACCTTACGAATCGAAACGACTTGTTCGATGTTTGCAAGCGCGCGGACGGTACCTTGCAGGGCTATGCGCTGATGCGCGCCCGCTACGGTATCGGTTCCCCCGACAGTTCGGTCGGCGAAGGCTACGCGGAAGTGCTACTCAGGCACTCCTATGCAGCGACCGATGCAGGTGGTGCGCAGGCCATGGCCGACGCCGCCAAGCGCGTGAAACCGCCGGCGCAGTCGTCCGTGCTCGACACCACGGTTGACTTCGATTCGCTGCAACTCGTCACGGACGATGCGGGCGCATCGCTGCGCGGCGACCTGCTGATCGGATTCAAGTCCGGCGTCACCTTGGCGCGTGCGAGCGAGAAGCAGGGGCGTGAATTGCCGTCTGCTCTGGAGACGCAGTCAAAGGATGGGGGCAAGGACTGGGTTCGCGTGCGTGGTGTAGACCTCGCCGGCGGGCAGGTGCTGAATCTGGAGTTGTCCAATGGTGAGAACGTCTCGGGAAGTCTGCCGGGTCTGGGCATTGCATTTGAACTCATGGCGCAGCCGACCGCAAAGGCATCGACACCGCAGCAACGCGCGACCGCTTGGCGGCGATTCGTCCGGAACCTTCATGTCAGCGACGCATCGATGCCGAAGAACTTCGCCCTGATCGACCGCTGGCTGGTAAGTTCGGCGCCGGCCTTCTCCGCCAAACGCAACGGGCGGGTCTCTCGCGAGGATCAGCACGGTGTTGCGGAATATCTCAATCGTGGGCTCGGGGACGAGAAGGCCGTGACGACGCTCGCGAAGGCGATCAAGACCGTTCAGTGGCGTGAAGCCGGGCGTATCGTGGCAGGAGGGGATTCAGAGTTCTCCCACCAGGTCGTACTAGGCACCGGCGCGGATTCCGCGAGTATCGAGGTGACACTGCAGGTCGACGACATCTTCAGCGGGTCACACACGCGGTCAATCGGCGTAGTGAATCAGGGTATTCTGGAAAATGAACCATCGGCCTGGATAGAGACGTTGGCCACGCTGGCGGGAGTCGATCAACAGGAACTCGCCCGGGAGCCAAGGCTAGGCTCCGACGGTGAGGTTACCGAGCTGGAGGCAAATCGTGGCCTGCTGCTGCAGGCAGCCAGCAACAGTCTGCGCGACGGCGTTGTCACTCAGCGCGAACTCAAGGCACAGATCGAGCTTGCCCGCTCGATTGCCCGGCAGATCACCACCGACAAACAGGCAACCGAGACGACCGCGCGTAGTGCCTCCAACGGCGCCGGTTACTAGCGCTGAGAAATACCTCGCCAGGGTGAGCCAGGGACGGCTCACCCTGGCAAGCACGGCGCAGTGCCTGGATATTCAGAGTGAACCCGGACATGTGATGAACTGCTAAGTCAAGAAATATAGTAATTAATTTACTAACAAATGGTCATGGTCGGCCTGACACCGCGTGTATTCGGTCGATGGCATGTGGATTCGCCGTGTGTTGCCATCGAAAATCCCACTGGCCGACAAGAAAAGCGCGGCGTCTGCGCCCATCGCCCTGAGTATCATCGCAGGCCAATCCAGCGACTCCCCGGTACGCCGACATGAGCAACCGCCTCAGCTATCAGGAACTCTTCGAGCGGTTCAACGAACTGGCCGTCCTGCCGGCGCGTGAGCAGTCCGCAGCATTGCAGGCGCTGAATCTGCACGATGATGACTACAAGCGTCTGTTGCAGATGCTCGCTGCGGATCAAAGAACGGGGCCGGGTTTTCTGGATCAGCCGTTGCTGCAATACGCCGAGCAGTTGAACGTCGATGCGGAAGTGGTGCAGCCCGAGGCCTTGATCGGGCAGCAGTACGGTGATTTCGTGCTGGAGCGTCTGATCGGCCAGGGCGGCATGGCGACGGTGTTCAAGGCGCGCCGTACAGGTGTCGACTTCGATCAGGTCGTCGCACTGAAGATCCTGAAGCGTGGGCTGTTCTCCAGCCTGGAGCAGCGCTTGTTTCAGCGCGAACGGCAGGTGCTGGCGCAGCTGAGCCATCCCAACATCGCGCATCTGGTCGACGGCGGGATCACGCCGGCAGGAATTCCCTACCTGGTCATGGAGTATGTCGAGGGTATTCGCCTCGACGCGTACGTACAGCAACACCGACTCGGTTTGCGCGAACGCATCGAATTGTTTGTGCGCATGGCGCGGGCGGTCGAAGCAGCGCATCGCATGCTGGTCGTGCACCGCGATCTGAAACCCTCCAACATTCTGGTCACCTCAGGCGGCGTGCCCAAGCTGCTGGATTTCGGTATTGCCAAGTTGCTTACAGACGGCGATGAGATTCTGACCCGCTCAATCACCCAGGTGCTGACACCCGGCTACGCGGCACCGGAACAAGTTGCCGGAGCGCAGATCACGACGGCTACCGATGTCTATGCACTCGGCGTGATCTTGTATGAGCTGCTGACCGGCGCAAGGCCCGAGGGGCCGGTTCCACTGCTTGCATCCAAACAAGCTGCGCGCTCGGCACCGTCGACCACTCTCGCGCCACCGCACACCGTCACTGTGATGAGGCGGTTGCTACAAGGCGACTTGGACAGCATCCTGGCGCAGGCGCTGGCAGCCAGCCCGGAGCTGCGCTACCCATCGGCCGGCGCGCTGATCGATGACTTGCAGAACTATCTGCATGGTCTGCCGATTCGCGCACATCCCCCTTCCCGCTGGTACCGTTTCAGGAAATTTGTGACACGGCATCGCGCATTGGTGACGACATCGACTGCGCTGTCGTTAGCTTTGGTCACCGCACTGGCGGCTGCTTTGTGGCAGAACCGTCAAGCACGGCTGGAGTTGCGGCGCGCCGATCTGACCCAGAAGTTCCTGCTCGATGTGATGGATACGGCCCAGGCCGAGCTGCCCCCAGACCAGCAACCCACACCCGCACAGCTCGCGAAACAAGCCGCGCTGCGTCTACGCGATGATTCCACGGTACCGCCCAGCCTTCGCGCGGACCTGCTGCTCGCGCTCGGCAGGATTTCTTTCTCCAACGCCGCCTATGAACAAGCTGCAGACTATGTTCAACAAGCTTTGGATATTCGTACTCGGGTCGAAGGGGCCGATCATGAGAACACTCTGGAAGCGCGGATACTATTGCTGGAGATTCGCGATGAACAAGGGAAAAGTGCTGAGGTCGCAAGGGACCTGAAGGCGTTGATACCTGTGTTGCGCGAACGTCGCTCGAAACATCTGGACGAGGCTTTGGGAGCGTGTAGTTTTTCCCAAATGCGGATCGGGGAGGTGGAGCCCGCCCTCGCATGCCAGCGCGAGCGCATCGATCTGATACGCCGTGAGCAAGGTATGGGTCAGGAGTTCCTGATCGCGCAGATGCAACTGGCGGACCTTCTGGTTCATGTGGATCGCCACCGCGAAGCGATTGCGCTCTTCGAGTCAACCCTGGCGGCCTGGCGGTCAGCAAGTTACTCCGAAGAGCACAGTGACTACGTAAGAAGCCAGTCCACTCTGGCGGTGGCTTACCACGCCGTCGGCGAGTGGCAGAAAGCGATTTCGATGTTCAAACAGGTGCTGCTCATCAAGAGAAAGACCTTGCCCGGCAAGCACCCGGCCTTGTCCAGCACCTTGGCATCGCTGGGCATGTTGCAAGCGCAGGTCATGCAGTACGACGATGCGGACCGACATCTCAACGAGGCGCTGATGATTACGCGTGCGAGTCTCGGCGAGCAACACGCGCAGACCGTGGTGCGCTTGTCGCAGTTGTCAACGTTGAATGAGCAACGCAATCGGCCGCAGGAAGCCCTTGAGTTTGCCCAATCTGCCGTCGCTATCTGCAACCAGACAGTGATTGAAGACGCACTATGTGCTCACGCGAATCTGAGTCTCACCATTGCAGCGAGAGGCGCCACGCCGGAACTGGCGCTGCAGGCCAGTGATCGGGCGCTAGCTCTCTACCGCCGTCAATTCTCCTCGCGCCATCCGCGCATTGCGGCTGTCTTGTCGCAGCGTGCATTGACACTTCTGCAACTCGATCAGCTGGACGCCGCGCTCCAAGGCGCCGACGAAGCCACGCAAATGTTCTCCGGCCTGGGGATCAGCGGCACCACGGCCGATCTGATTGCGCACCACGCCCGGGCCAAAGTCCTGCTCGCACTGAAGCGCTACGATCCGGCCTGGTCCGAGCTCCATGCGGCCATCGGTACGTGGCGCTCTCGTTTTCCTGAACAGAAGAAACAATGGCTATTGATGTTGTATGACCAGACCCGTGCCGAGGTGGGGCTGGGAAGGATCGACGATGCAAAACGTACCGCGCAGGAGGCGCTTGCCTTGCAGGTCGACAGCTCGCTGATAGCCGACGAGATAACAGCGTTTCTGAAGAGCACCGCGCGCTAATCCGCGATACAGCAGTCGGAGCTAAGGCATCACACCGTGCAGGAACGCGCGTGCCGCTCTCCATTCTCGACTCACAGTGCGCAGGGATATCTGCATATGCCTGGCGATTTCATCGAGTTGCAGTCCGGCAAAAAAATGCAGCTCCACGATCTTGGCCGCCCGCGGTGCCTGGGTTTCCAGCTCGCTCAGCGCGCGATCGACATGCAAGGCGCTCTCCGCCGTCATGTCCACCAGCCCTTCGGTGTCGGCGTCCAGATCCAGGCGCAGCGCGTTGTCGCCGCCACGTTTGCTCCGCAATCGGGTGCGTGCACGGTCGACCAGAACATGCCGCATGGCCTTGGCGGCGTAGTCGAAAAATTTATACTCGTCATCAAATCGCAACGATTTGCCCTGATTCATCTTCAGGTACAACTCGTGCACCAGGCCGGTGGTGTTGATGGTGTCCTTGTCGGTCTTGGACAACTGCTTTCCGGCCATGGCTTTCAGTCTGAGGTATACATCTTCAAATTGAATCATGCGTGGCCTCGCTGCTGTTCTTGAAATCATCGTCTGTGACAGTGCTGGGCTCGAATCAACGTCGTACAGGATCTGCTGGTGCGTTCTGCATTCACGCTGTGTCGGTCCGCAGGTGGCGCGGCGGACAGAGTGTAGGCGGCTGCGTGTTATTTGTGTGGTTTCAATGGGTTGAATTTTTGCGCGTTGATTCGCGGCCGCAGCCGGGTAGCGCAGCACCATCAAGGCAGCACCATCAAGGCAGCACCATCAAGGCAGCACCATCAGGGCCACCCAGGGATCAGATTCTTCCCAGGCGTCATAGGGGGAATTTCCTGGCAATCCCGGTGCAGGCTGCCGCGGCAACCAGCGGATCGGGCTGTGCGGCTATCGGAACTGCGGATCACGTAGGCTGAGGGATGCGGCTTGCCGTTGGGCCCATGTGCGGGCTCGATGTAGCCGTGGACCAATCCGGAGCTGGCGACACCGTGGTTCACGGTTGCGAGTTGGCCTAAGCGGCGCTGCTGTCTCGCGGTGTCGCTGTTCCGATGACGAGCGGTGCTGGCTGCGAGTGTTGCGCTGCCGGGTGAGTCAACGCTTTTTCCTCCGCGGTTCCGGCGGTGGGCCGAAGTGTTCCTTGCTCTGCGCGGTAGTTTCCACGGCCTGTTGGAAAGCACCGGGCGTGCGCCCCAGCAGTTGCTTGAACACTCGCGTCATGTGGCTCTGATCGACGAAGCCCAGCTCCAGGGCAACGCGCTTGACGCTTTGCCCGCGCTCCAGGCGGCGGCAGGCCTCCCTGATGCGGACGGTCGTGATATAGGCCTTGGGAGTGCAGTTCAGGTGCAACTGGAAGCGGCGCTCCAGGGTTGAGACAGACATGCAGCCAAGGTTGGCCAGCTGCGCGACGGTAATGTCGGCGGCGTAGTGGTGATGGATGTAGGGCAGTACGTTCTTCAGTTCCTGATACGGTGCCAGACTTTCCGACACTTTCTCCGCGTCGGTGCTGACGCCCTCGATGCCGACGACCTGACCGTTGGCGGCACGTAGCGGTGCTTTGCTGGTGAACAACCAGAACAGCGGACCTTGCGGGCTTTCGACCACTTCGAGTTTGTGCCGCAGGGACAGGCGTCCTGACATTACGCCAAGGTCGTCCGCGCGCAGCCGCTCGGCAACCTCCTTGGTAAAGAAGTCGTAGTCGGAACGCCCGACCGCATCTTCTGCGCGCGGCAGACCAAAACGTTCCTGCAGCAGTTTGTTGGGAGAAACGAAGCGGCCATCTGCGGATTTGGCGAAGTAGTAGACGCCGTCCATGACCCAGAACAACTCGCTGGGCGGATTGATTGCGTGGAGGCGGTAGAACGCCAGATCGAAGCCTGCCTGGCCGGCATCGCCATGGTTTCTGGAGACTGTTTTGCCTGAGCGTTCCGGCGACGGGTTTGAAGATCGCTTTGTTTTCATGGATATCGCTGGCCGCGCTGTTGCCGCCGATCGTAGAACCACAGCAGGCCGAATATCGGGACTAGCGCTGCGGGAATCCAGGCGATTGCCTGAAATGAGAGCGTGGCCGCTTCGCGCGAGGCATGCAGCGCGCGCGCGGCGTCCGGCAGCGTGGAGGTTGCCAGCGAGGCCAGCGCCGCTGATCTGGCCTGATCAAAAATCGCGCCGAGTTGTGGCAGCAGAAAATAAATCGCCAGCCCGCCGCCAAAACCCAGCAGGCCGAGAAACAGCGATCCGCCGCGTGGAAACCGTTCGGACACCAGGCCCAGCATGGTGGGCCACATGAAGCAGACGCCCGCTCCCCAGACTGTTGCGCAGGCGATGGCGCTTGCGGGGCCATTGGCATGGCTGAGGCCATAGAGTCCCAGCAGGGCAAGCACGCTGCTCAGCCAAAGCAGGCCCACGCCGGACAGTTTTCGTGCAAGGGCTCCGGCGAAATGGCGCAGTACGAACATCAGAAGGCTGACGTAGACCAGGATCAGAATGGCATCCATGCCGACGACTTGTGACAGCGTGAGGTCTACCCATTGTCCGGGGGCCAGCTCGGTGGATGCGGTCAGCCACATGCAGGCGAAGAACAGCAGGAATTGGGGGCGGCGGTACAACTCGCGGAACATGTCGCTGGTGCTGACGCCCTGCGCCACGCGTTCCGTGACGGGAATCGACACATTACGCAGGCTCCAGAGCATGCACAGCGGCGGGATCATGAGCAGAACGAAATTGAGCTGCCAGGGCAGTCCCGATTTCCCGATCACCAGGCCGGCAAGCCCTCCTGCGACGATGCCAGCGGGCCACCAGGCGTGCAGGCGGTTGAGCAGGCCAACCTTGTTGTTCGGGTCCAGGCTGGCGACCATGGGATTGGTTGCCGATTCGACGACGCCCCAACCCAGGCCGGTCAACAGAAAACCAACCGTCAGCAGCGGAGCGCTGGAGGGGCCGGGCGGCAACCAGGTCGCTGCGAGCGCCATGGCGCTGCCGACCAGATAGGCGAGTGCCGAAATCCGCAACAGCCGCCGGCTGCCGATCCAGTCGACGATCATGCTGCCGGCCAGCAAGGTCAGTGCGAAGCCGATAAAGGTCATGCCCAGTGCATGCCCGACCATTTCTCCGGAATGGCCCGGCGAGACGACTTCAAACACCTGCTTCTGCAGCGACTCGGCGACACCGGCACGAATCGCGAACCCGAGCCCGATAGTGAAGATCGACAGATTTGCCAGCCGCATGACGCGTTCTGTGTTGGCATCGGTGCTCACACGGTGGCCGACTTGTGCGGGATTCGTCATGGGGTCACATCGGCATTGAGGCCAAGCAGGCGACTGATCAGCACGGGGTCTGATCTGCCTGCGGAGAAACTGTCAAATGCTTGAGCTGGGCGCTTGAACAGGTGCCGGCGAATAAAGTCTGCACCTTCGCGCGCGCCACGAATGCTGTCCTTGAGGCAGCACTCCCATTCGAGCACCGCATAACCGGTGTAGCCGTGCTGGATCAGCGCCGCGAAAATCTGACTGAAATCGATCTGGCCGTCGCCGACGGAGCGGAACCGGCCGGCGCGGTCTATCCAGTCGAGATAACCGCCGTAGACGCCGGTGCTGTCGGAGCGCCGGTACTCGGCGTCCTTGACGTGGAAGGCGCGGATGCGTGCGTGGTAGCGATGCACGAATCCGACGTAGTCAATGTGCTGCAGCAGCAGGTGGCTGGGGTCGTAGAGAATGCAGGCGCGTGGATGATGGTCAACCACATCAAGGAAGCGCTCGAAGCTGGCTCCGTCGTGCAGATCTTCGGTGGGGTGCAGCTCGAAGCACACATCCGTGCCGGCCTTGTCGAACGCGTCGAGCAGCGGTCGCCAGCGCCGGGCGAGTTCGTGAAACGCGGATTCCACCAGGCCGGCGGGGCGTGCCGGCCAGGGATACAGATAGGGCCATAGCAGCGAACCGGAAAAACTCGCGCAAGCCGACAGTCCAAGATTGCGGCTTGCGCGTGCAGCGAACTGCAATTGCTCAGCGGCCCAGGCTTGCAGTTCCTCGGGGCGCCCATGCAAATGAGCCGGTGCGAAATGCTCAAACAGCGCGGTATGCGCTGGATGTGTGGCCAGTAGCTGCCCCTGCAGGTGGGTGGAGAGTTCGCTGACCTCCAGTCCGTGTGCGGCCAGTTTTCCGCGCAGCTCGTCGCAGTAGTCTTTTGAGCTTGCGGCCAACGGCAGGTCGATCAGGCGTGAATCGGTAGTCGGCATCTGCACAGCAGTGAAGCCGCATCCGGCGGCAAAAGTTGCCAGGCCGTCGAGCGTGTCGAAGGGCGGCCGGTCGCCTACGTACTGGGCAAGAAAAAGCCCGGGGCCTTTCATGCGGCATCCTCTGCGTTCAGCGGCGTCCAGCAGCCGCCGGCTTCCGAGCTGCGGATGGCCGATTCGATGAACTGCATGCCGCGCACGCCGTCGCTGACATCGGGAAGCCAGGCCGTGCTGCCGCTGCGCAACTGAGTGCAAAATTCTTTGTACAAATTTGCAAAAGACTCTATGTATCCCTCCGGATGGCCGGGCGGCAGCCGGCTCACGGCCTGGGTAAGCGAGTCGAGGGTGCTATGGCCGGCGCGCAGCACCTGCACCGGTCCGTCTCCGATTGCCAGCATCAGTGAATCAGGCCGCTGCTGGCGCCAGCGCAGGTGACCGTGTTCCCCATAGATGCGGAAGCTCAGGTCATTTTCTTCACCGATGCTGATCTGGCTGGCCGTGAGCACGCCGCGTGCACCGTTGTCGAAGCGCAGCAGCAGCGCGGCGTCATCGTCCAGCGCGCGACCCGCGGTGCGTCCAAGGTCAGCGAGCAGGCGGGTGATACGCCGGCCGGTCACATATTCCGCCAGGTGGGCCGCATGCACGCCGATATCGCCAAGACATCCACTGGGTCCGGAGCGCTGCGGGTCCATGCGCCACGCGGCCTGCTTCTGCTCTGCCGGCAGCCGTGCTGGTGCCAGCCAGCCTTGGGTATAGTCGACCATGATCTTGCGGATCGCGCCTATCTCGCCGCGCCGCACGCGCTGGCGTGCTTCGATCACCATCGGGTAGGCCGCATAGGTGTGTGCCAGCGCAACCGGGCGCGCATTGCGCCGGCTGGCCTCGGCGATCTGGCGTGCTTCTTCGACCGTTGTCGCCAGCGGTTTTTCACAGAACACTGCGATGCCGCGCTCAAGTGCAGCGCAGGCAATTTCACAATGGCTTGCGTTGGGTGTCACAACGGCAAGCAGGTCGATGCGCTCCTGCGGCGGTAGTGCGGCTTCGGCAGCAAGCAGCGCCCGGTAGTCCGGATGGCTGCGTTCCGGGGCAAGGCCTAGCGTGATGCCGAATTCCCGCGATGCCGCCGGATCGGTGCTGAACGCGCCGCAGACCAGGCTGATTTCACCCGTCAGCGCCGCGGCCATGCGGTGTATCTGGCCGATGAACGCGCCAGGACCACCACCTACCATGCCCATGCGCAGTTTGCGCGACCTCATTGTGTACTCGCTTGCGTCGCTGGCAGCCATGCGGTCGTCATGATCCGGTCCATGCTCAGAGTGCTGGTTTTGGTTGCACGTCGCGCAGCACCTTGCGCAGGCCAGCAATCGATGCTTCAACCGCTTCGGTCGGCGACATGCCGTCGGGATAGTCTTCCTGCTCGACGATCAGCCACTCCGTAGCGCCGACGCTGGCGTTGGCCTCATACAGTGCAGGCCAATTGATGATGTCCTGGCCGATGATGCGCTTCTTGCCCTTGACCGAATCCGGATACAGCGCCTTGTAGTGGGTCGAGTAAGTACGTCCCGGATAACGCCGGACGTACTCGATGGGGTCCTTGCCGGCGACAGTGGTCCAGCCTACGTCCTGTTGCAGAATGACGGTCTTGGGGCTGCTGCGCGCCAGCATGTCCCAGTAAGTCGTGCCGTCGACGTCTGCCATTTCTTCGTCGTGATTGTGGTAACCGGTGCGCATGCCGTGTGGCTTCAGCCGCTCCGCCGCGCGGCCCAGCGCGGCGGCCAGTGTTGCCACGCCCGTGCGGTCGTGGCCGCTGGCGTCATAGCCCACGATCAGCGTATGTGCGCCGAGCTGGCGATAGCGCTCGACCGTTGCTTCAATCGTGTCGTCGGCAAGGGCAGCAAGCTTAACGTGACCGCCGATGGCCACCATTCCCAGTGAGTCGAGCTTGGCCTTGAGATCGGGCAGACGCTTTTCATAGGGGCCGAAAAAGCCAGCAAATTCGACGCCTTTTACTCCGGCTGCAGCCAGCCGCTTGAGCGTTCCGTCATAGTCCTTCGCCAGGTCGTTGCGGACTGACCACAGCTGCACGCCGAGTTTCGGCGGCGCAGCGTGGGCGACGGAACACAAGGCCAGCGCGGCGGTAATCAGCAATGACGCGAAGGAAGGGCCGAACATGGTCAGGGTTCTCCAGGCAACGAAACAGATGCAGGTCATGCGATGTGGGCGCGGCCGTGGCGATTACAGATCGCCGCGCTTGAGCTGTTCTACCGCGTGGTGGCAGGCGCGCGCGGTCAGCGCCATATAGGTCAGGGACGGGTTCTGCCAGGCGCTGGAAGTCATGCAGGCCCCATCGGTGACAAACACGTTGGGCACGTCGTGGCATTGGTTGTATCGGTTGAGCACGGAGGTCTTGGGGTCGCGTCCCATGCGCGCCGTGCCCATTTCGTGTATCGCAAGACCGGGCGGATGATCTTCGCTGGTTTCGACGCGTTCGATCTCGATGTCCTTCACGCCTATGCGGTCAAGGATTTCCGCCGAGGTTTCGGCCATGTCGCGATACATGGCCAGATCGTTTTCGCCGAAGCTGCAGTCGATGAGCAACTGCGGCATGCCCCATTTGTCCTTGAGCGTCGGATGCAGGCGCACCGTATTGTCGGCGCGCGGCAGCATCTCGCCGGAACCACTGAGTGAGAAGCGCCAGTCGCCGGCCTCGCGAATCCGGCGCTTGAAGTCGATGCCAAAGCCTTCCCGTACGCCGAAGCTGCGCCAGCCGTCGCGATAGCCCGAGCCGCCCAGCGAGTAGCCGCGGATGAACTTCGCGTGGCGCTCGCGCACGTTGCGGAAGCGGGGAATGTAGGGCCAGGTGGGGCGGCGGCCAGAGTAGTACTCGTCACGGAAACCCTCGACCCGCCCTCTGGCGCCGGCACCGTAGAGGTGGTCCATCAGGTAGCGGCCCAGCGTATCGGATGAATTGCCCAGCCCCGTAGGGAAGTGCTCGCTGCTTGAGTTCAGCAGGATCTGTGTGGTGCCCAGTGTCGACGCACAAAGAAAGACGACCTTGGCAACGTATTCGCGGCTTTCCAGTGTTTCGGCGTCAATCACCCGCACACCGGTCGCGCGATTGGTGTGCGGGTCGTAAATCACGCTGTGCACGATTGCGTCGGTTGCAATCGCCAGCCGGCCGGTTGCCAGCGCCATTGGCAAGGTAGAGCTCTGGGTCGAGAAGTACGCACCGAACGAGCAGCCCTTCTGGCATTCATTGCGCGCCATGCAGACGGTTCGCCCGATGGCAATCTGTTCGGGAGTCGGCTGGGTGAGGTGGGCGCAGCGCCCGATGATCATGCGGATATCGGGATAAGCGGCCTCAATCTTCTCCTTGAGTCGCTTTTCCACCGTGTTCATTTCAAACGGCGGCTGGAAAACACCGTCGGGCAGTACGTCTATGCCATCCATCGCTCCGGAAATGCCGGCGTGGCGCTCGACATGGTCGTACCAGGGCTTGAGGTCGTTATAGCGGATAGGCCAATCGACGCCGTGCCCGTCGCGCAGGTTGGCCTCGAAATCCAGGTCGCTGAGGCGATAGCTCTGACGGTGCCAGATCAGCGACTTGCCGCCGAGCTGGTTGCCGCGGATCCACGAAAATGGTCGCCCTTGCGCGGTCGCATAGGGCAGATCACGATCGTTTCCGAAAAAGTGCCGGGTCGCGTCGTTGAAGGCGTAGCAGGTGCTCTGCACCGCATGCTGGGACTCGACCGTCTTGGCATCGACCCTTCCGCGATGGGGCAGCTTCCAGGGCGGCACGGCCTCGCCGACGTAGTCCTTGCGATGCTCTACGGCGCGACCTCGTTCGACCATCAGCACACGCAGCCCGCGCTCGGTGAGTTCCTTTGCAGCCCAGCCGCCGGTAATGCCCGAGCCCACGACGATGGCGTCGAAGATTTCCTTGGTGCTCTTGATGAATACGTCGCCGCTCATTGTGTTCGTTACCCAGGCAGAGACCAGGCCTTGCCGACCTGGGCAAAGGGAAAATTGCCGCGGTAGGCGCCAGGAACTGGCAGGAAGGCCAGTTCCTGTGTTGCTCCGGCCTCGGAGGTGTAGTAGCCAAGCAGCACGGCAGATTTCAGCAGCGAGAAGAAAGCCTTGTCGGCGGCATCGAAGGGTGTCTGGCCGCGATCGAGCTTGTGCAGCAGGGCGGTACGCGCCTCACTCGTCAACGTGGTGAAGGGGCCGGCCTGCTGGGTTTTCGCCACGGCTTCCAGCTTCGCCAGTCCACGATCGAATTTCTCCCGCTCCTGCGTGGTCGCGCAGATCCGCATGAAGTGCAGCACGAAGGCTGGGGTGCCGGTCTCGATCGCGCCAGGGGTGTCGGTTTGTGGAATGATCATTTCCGCAAGTTGTTCGACCAGCGCCGTGCGCGGATCGGGCTGCGGGCGATCCGGTTGCGCCGGAGATGGCGCCGACGGCGGCGTGTTACAGGCGGACAGCAGCATCGGCAGCGTCGCAGCCGTCACGCTCAGTCCCAGCGCGGACGCGACGGATGCGATCCAGTCGCGCCGTGAAAGGTCTGGCACGAAACCGTCAGTCGGCTCATTCATAAGCGTTGGCGTGCTCCGGCTACTGCAACTGAATTCGCGCAGACGAAGTGTGTCTGCCCTATTCCGCAGCTTAGGCGAGCCTTGCCAAGCGGTCTGGTAACAAATCCGCCAATAGTTGTACAAAATCGTCGCGAGCGGCATATGTGCATATCCTCGAGGCATTGTTGCCGGCCGCGGCAAGCAGCGCATCGTGCTGTACGGCTATCGAAGCAACAGATCGCCGAGGCTGACGGGTACGGCTTGTCGGTGTGGCGGTCGCGGGATCGGTGTCGCAGCAGATCAATACGGTGCCGGCGCTGTGTCGATGGCGATCGGTGTTGGTTGCGGGTGTTGTGCTGTCGGGTGAGTCAGCAGTTTTCCGCCGCGGCTCTGGCAGCGGGCCGAAGTGCTTCCCGGTGCTTTGCGCGGCACTGTCCGCGGTTTGCTGAAAAGCACCGGGAGGGCGTCTCGGCCGTTGCTTGAACACTTGTGCCATGTGGCTCTGATCAACGAAAGCCAGTTCCAGCGCAACACGTATCCCTATTTTTTGAATGGGCGCAGTGAGCGTTCTCCAGGTGGTTTCCGATCAGGAAATAGTCTGTGCGGCAGCACTTGTCTATCATGTCCGGCCTGGGCCGATGTCATTGCTTTGCTATCGACCGGGTAGCTTTGCGTCGCACTCAAGCTCTGGCCTGGCGTTGCCCTGCCATCCGCATTGCAAGCCACCGCGTTGCCCCTTCATGAAGGATAGTCCGATGAAAAAACTTGCGGCACTCATGACTCTTGTCTTCCCGGCCCTGGTTTTCGCCAACTCCAACTGCGACAAGCCCGTCAACGATTTCGACGGCCTTTATTGCCTGAACAAGGTATACGGCGAGGCGGACAAGGAGCTGAATGATCGTTACAAGGAACTCGTGTCCTTGCTGGATTCATCAGGGAAGGCGGCGCTCAAGCAGGGGCAGCTCGCCTGGATAAAGCAGCGCAACAGCCAGTGCTCGCGGCGTGAAGAAAGTGACTTCTTCGTCAACCTCGATTGCGCCACCAACCAGACTATCCAGCGCGCCCAGTTTCTTCAGGATCGCATACGTGAATGCAAGAGTTCGGGTTGTCTGAATAGCAGGCTCTGACTGAGTGTAGCCAGGCTGCAGGTAGAGAGCATCGGCCCTACGCTTGCATAAGCTGCGGCGCGGCTGGACTGGGTTTCCGGCCTCGCTGACAGCGCGTGCCGGCCGGCGCATCCGCAGCGCAAAGGCGGGCCGGCGCCCGCTCCGCGCTTGGCCGTACCCACTTCAGAATCCGTAAAGCGTCTTCACACTGTTGCACGTTGCAAGCGCGATCAGCGTGCTGCCGATGCGCTATTGATGCTGGTTGCCTGGACGAACTCTTCAATGCTTGTCGTACGTCCATGTACCGATGCGATCATTTCGGTCTTGAGCGTGCTGTCCTTGAGCCAGCGCACGAACGCCAGCGTGCTTTCCTGCGGCGGTCCGACGGGTGCATCGTTGCTGGGCAGGATAAACAGGTCGCCCTGGAACAGCAGGCGCTGTTTCGGCAAATGAGCGAGGTACGTTTCACGTACGCGTGGGTGGGGACCGATATCGCACAGCTCTACCGTCTGGTTGCCGCCGCTGAAGATGCGGCAGCCTTTTTCGACCTACAGGATTTGCGGTGTGAGTGGTGCTTTGGCCAGGCGCTCGTTCTGCGGCGCCTTGGCCATGGCGTTGACAACATCGCGGTTGCCGGGTGTAGTCACAACATTGGCGCACTCGCGCTGGATAGCGGCTATCGAGCTGGCTACTTCCTGTGCATGGCCGAACGCATCTGCTCCAGCTTGGTTCTAAGCTGTGGGTCAGCGGACCCTCCCAGTGTGAGCAAGGCTCTGTCGACTGTTGCCAGGGCCTCATCGGCCTGGCCATGCGCAAGATAGTTCTCGGCCATGGCAATGCGCAGATCGATGAGGACGGGACTGTCGGGTGGCATGTTGAGCAGCCAGATTCGTTCCACCTCGCGCCAGTGCGCCAGCGCTGCCTGCTGCTGTCCCAGAGTGGATTCGATAGCGGCGACGTTGCTGAGGGTCCATCCGCGGCCTACCGCATCCAGCCCTTCAGTTTCGGCATTGATCGAGGCGACTTCGAGAAAGCTGGCGAGGGAAGCCTCCAGGTTGCCACGGGCCTTCAGTGCAATGGCGCGCGTATAGAGCAGCCTGCCGTAGCGCTGGCTGCGGCCGCCAAATGTGCGCAGCGTAATCGTCATGATGCGATCAAGCTTGCGCTCAGCCAGGTCCAGCTTGCCCATGGCGATCAGCAGCCAGGCGATATTGTGGTCGACGTTCAGTGTGCGCTGGTCGTCCGCGCCGTAGAGCGCGGTGAAACGCTGCAATGCGCGTTCCATATGGTCGCGCGCCTCCGCGTTGCGACCCACATCTTTCAGCGTCACGCCGAGACGGAGCAGGGATCGTGCAGTACGTTCTGTTTCTGCTCCGGGATCGAATCGTCGCGACAGAGCGAAAGCTCGCTCGGCGAGCGCCAGTGCTTCGTTGAAGCGACCCCGGTCTCGTTCGATCTGGCAACGGTCAGACAGTGCGTTGACTAGGATGTCGATGTTGTCCGCGGTCGGGGTGCCGAGTTTTTGCTCGATCTCGTCGAGCCAGCGCAGGGCTGCCTCTACCCGGCCAGAACGCATCGCCGTGGCGGCGGCTCCTTCCAGTGCAGCCGCGAGCTGCAATGTGTCGCTGGCGGGGGCGCTCCTTAGTGCATCCAACGCACGCTCGAACACCGGCATGGCCCGCGGATAGTCCCCCAGGCCGAGGTAGGCGCGCGCGATGATGGACTGGATGCGCCCGCGCATCGCCGGCTCGTCCGCAAGTTCATCCCTCGCACGTTGTTCACCGCGGTCGAGTATCGTATTTGCGGTCAGCGCTGCGCCTTTGTTCACGCCGGGGTCCGTCGCCTCGAACAGCTGAGTCACGAAATTCACCGCGGCATTTGCCTGGCGCGCGGCGAGGTGCGCGTTCTGCGCATTGTGTATGGCCAGCGCTACCGTGCCGGTCAGCAGCAGAAACAGTACACCCACGGAGCCTGACGCGATGCGATGGCGGGTCACGAATTTCGCCGCGTGATAGAGCGCGCCGGAACGTCGCGCAACAACCGGACGTCCATCGAGGAAAGCGCGCAGATCATCAGCCAGCGCGGTCATTGTTGCGTAGCGTTCGGTCGGCTGTTTCGCCAGTGCCTTGCGCGCGATGGCATCGAGGTCACCCTTGAGGCGCCGCCGTATGCGCAGACGATTCGCATGTTCTGGCCACGCGTCCGCGCGTGTGGCGGGATCACTATCTGCCAGCACAAACGCACGCGAGAGCGTCATCGGTTCCTGCTCGCCTACAGCTTGACCCCAGGCGATCAGATCCGTAGGGCTGGCAAGATACGGTAGCCGGCCGCTCAGCATACGGAACATCAACATTCCGAACTGATAGACATCTGTCGCTATGCTGATCTTTCCGCCGCGAAGTTGCTCTGGCGCCGCATACGTGCGCGTCATGGGGCCGACGGGAGCTTCGGTCAGCCCGGAGCCCCGTGTTTCGTCGATGATTTTCGCGATGCCGAAATCGAGCAGCTTTACGCGACCGTCAGCGCTGACGAGGATGTTCGAGGGTTTGATGTCACGGTGAACGACGAGGTGCTGGTGTGCGTGCGCCAGCGCGCGCGCCACATCAATCAGAAGCTCGACGCGCTGCTCCACGCGGTCAATGACGGTACTGGCGTACTGGGTGATGGGTAGGCCTTGGATGTATTCCATCGCGTAGTAAGGCGAGCCATCTGCCGTCTCTCCTCCGTCGAGAATCTTGGCGATGCTGGGGTGTTCCAGTTGCGCCAGGATGTTTCGCTCGCGTTCAAAGCGCTCCAGCTCCTGCCTTCGGATCGGACCGTTGCGCACGATCTTCAGCGCTACGGCTGGCAGGAACGCCTGGTCACGCCGTTGCGCCAGATATACGGCACCCATACCGCCGGCACCTATCAGCCTGGTCAGAACGTAGTGCCCTATCTCGGTTCCGACCCGTTGTCGATCGGCAGCCGTATCGGGTTCGTCGTCCTCCAGCAGCGGATCCGCGTTCAGTTCGTCGACCAGGCTGGAAATCAGCGGGCCGCTGAGTGCGCCTCCGGGAACCAGAAATTCCAGTTGCATGGTCATGACGTTGCTGCGCTAGCGCATATGCTGTTCAAGCCAGGTGCGGGCGTCATTCCAGTCACGCTGCACCGTGCGTGCTGACGTGCCAAGTGCTTCTGCGGTCTCATCTTCGGACAATCCCGCAAAAAAGCGGCAGGTTACGACTTGCGCCTGGCGCGGGTTTCGTTTCGCCAGATCCGACAGCGCTTCGTCGAGGGCAATGAACTGGCGTGCTTGCGCGAGTTCTGCGTCATCCTTTTCGCCAGAGACGTTGACAGTCGCGTGCTTGTCGACATGCACCAGCTCGCGCAGGCGTTTGCGCGCATAGTCGATGACGATCTGCCGCATCACGCGGGAGGCCAGATTGAGAAAGTGGGCCTGGGTCTGTGTGTGCTGGGCTGCCGGAGCGACGAGCCTGAGGTAGGACTCGTGGACCAGGGCGGTCGTATTCAGTGTCGCCATCCAACGGTTGCCCTTGAGCTGTCTACGCGCGAGCCGGCGCAGCTCGCCATAGATTACGGTGATGAGCTGCTGCTCAGCTGCCGCGTCACCCTCGCGAAATCGAGCCAGCACTGCGGTAAATTCATCCGTAGACATCAAAAAAGCCCTGTGCGCCAGTCACTGAAAGCTGCCTCTGTTTCCTGAATGGGCTGCGTTCTTCGTGTCAGTTGCACAGACCGAGCCATTGCGAAGTGCCTGGCATTGTTCGGCCGAGTCGGGAAACGGCCGCGGCCGGCCGGGCGCGCTGCGGTATCGGGACTGGCGGCTTTGCCGTTGCAGCGGGCGCAGTCTGCACGCTTTTCGGGCAAGCTGGCCATTCGTCGGATGGCACTTGCTTCTCGCCCGGCTCCGGGCCGTGGAGAAAGCTAGCGCCCGTGCGTGGCGCTGCTACTCCCCAGGTTGCGCGTATTGTTCAATGCCGCGCTTCTTCTTTTCGGTTGCGACCATATCGCGAACTTCGCGCAGCATTTGCTTCGCATCGAATACGATGCCGTCCTTGATCGTGTAGTCGACGCCGCCGACGCGTGTGACCTTGCCGTCGCTGCCGAGGCGGATATGGCCTGTGCCGTAGAGTACCTTGAGGTTGGCGAGTGGGTTTTCCCTGATGACGGCAATGTCGGCGAGTTTTCCGGGTTCCAGCGAGCCCAGCCGGTCGGCCGCGCCAAGTGCCTGTGCGCCATTGAGTGTGGCGGCGCGGATAACCTCCAGCGGATGGAAGCCGGCTTCGCGCAGTAGCTCCAATTCTTCAATAGTTCCAAATCCGTACAATTTATAAATATATCCTGAGTCGCTGCCGACGGTGACGCGTCCGCCGCGGTTCTTGTAGTCATTCACAAACGCCATCCAGCGTCGGTAGTTGTCGCGCCAGGCGACTTCGTCTTCGGTGCCCCAGTCGAAGAAGAAACTGCCGTGGTTGTCGCGGTTGGGGGCGAAGAAGTTCCATAGCGCTGGCCAGGTGTAGCGATCGTGCCATTCAGCGCGGCGCGCGCGCATCAGATCGCGGCTGGCCTGGTAGATGGTGAAGGTCGGGTCCAAGGTAAAGTCCAGCTCCAGCAACTCCTTGATGACGGCTTCGTACTTCTCGCTGCCTTTTTCAGCGGCCTGCGCCCAGAGTCGGCCGGCCTGGCCAAAGCGTTGCGCTTCGTTGCTGTAGTTGTAGTCGGCCGGATAGTTCTGCACCGTCCTGTCGTCGAACAGGGCTTCGGGCAGGCCATACCAATGTTCCATCGTGGTCAGGCCCCAGCGGGCCGTGGTGAGCACGTTTACGCGGGCGACATCGAGCTGGGCGTGATGGCAGGCGCTGCGCATGCCTTGTTTCTTCAGCTCCTCGAACGCGGCCTGCAGCACGTCGGGACGATAGCCGAAGCACTTCATGCCTACCGCGCCCTTTCTTTTCATTTCGCGCACCCACTCGCGCGCTTCCTCCGGTGTCGTCATGGGCTTGTCCCGGTCCATGCCGAAATAGGCGTAAGGGAAGACGCGTGGTGCAGCGATGGCATTGGCCTGGCTGCGCCGCGCTTCGCGCGCGCACCAGTCGATGCCGTTGCCACAGGCCGGGTCGCGCACCGTGGTGATACCGTGGCTCATCCATAATTTGTATACATAGTCGGCGCTGACGCCTTGCTCCTCGCCGCCGACATGCCCGTGCAGGTCGATGATGCCGGGCATCACGTAGTAGCCAGCCAGATCCATTTCACGGCCGCCGGCCCGGAGCTTGGGCCTGTCGTCGGGCTTGATCGACTGCAGATCGGCGCCAAGCATGCGGATCTCGTTGATGCGGTTGCCCTCGATGACAACGTCGGCAGGGCCGTAGGCGGGACTGCCGGTGCCGTTGATGACGGTGACGCCACGCAGAACGAGCTGGCTGTACGGCCCTTCGCCCTGCTGGCGGTCGGTGCCTGGTGCGATCGCGGCCAAGGCCGGGGTGGCGATCAGGAGCAGGGCGGCAAGCAGCAGGCGTTTCATCGAGGCTCCGTAACAGGGCTTGGTTACTGCGCTGATCTGGCGTGAGAGGCAACTTGTCGGCGCGTGCCGAACGTCACGAGTGGGCTAGCCATCGACCGCGCCATGGTTGGCACGAGTGTCCTGATCCTGTCCGTGAGGCTCTTTCCGGCGGGCTGCTTCAGAGTCTGTGTGCGCTTGAACTGCGAGGCGCCGCGTCGCGGATACGGCAAAAAAAAAGCGCGCGGGAAACCCCGCGCGCCCAGTTTCTACGGTTGCCGGCTTCAGCGTGCCGCGTTCGCGTTCATCGTCGCGTTGCGGGAGGCGTCGAGGTACTGCGCCGGATCACGCATACCGCTGGTATGGCACTGGCCCGTCGTGTGGCCACGGTTGACACCGCCGCTGAGCTGGCCGTTGGTCTGTTCGGTCGTGCCGTCTTCCGGATCGCTGAGTACGAGGTCGGTGGCGATCTGGCAGTAATCGTTGGTCCACCAGTTGGTCGAACGGAACGAGGTCGTGTAGTAGTTCACCTTCGCGCGCGACGAGGTCGGGATGCCAGCCAGCCAGGCCGATGCGCCGCTGTAGGTCAGATTGTCGTTCGAGCCGCAGCCCGCACCGAACCAGGAGCCCAGCGTGGCGAGGATGCCGGCAAGGTTGGTGCCCTTGTAGGGCGTACCCACGGACTGGATCAGGCGCGCGCCCGTGGCGTTGTCCAGCCCGCTCCAGTAGTACGTGTACAGGTGCAGCGACGCGGCGCCACCCTGGCTGTGTGCCACGGTGCCGAACGAGTTCCAGGTGCTGCCAAAATCTTGCAGCAGGCGCGCGAACTGGTCGTGGCTGCGGTTCTGGTTCGCATCGAGGAAGCTCGACGCATTGGTGAACTGCGCCGCTGGCCAGACCCCGCCGGAGCAATAGCCGTGTACGAGGATCAGACGTTGACCCACGCCGGCAACTGCCTCGGACCCGACAGGGCGTGGTCCCATGCGCATGGCTTCGTCTATGCCCTTGGGTGCGGCGCCCAGCAGGCGGCGATCGGGCAGGTCTAGTCCCAGCGACCGGGCGCTGGCCAGCGTGATGAAATGATCGGGGTCTTCGACGCGCAGCTCGCGCAGCTGGTAGGGCGGCTGTGCGTCCGCACGGGTGATCCAGCGTGGGTCAAAGCCCAGGCTCAGCAGGCCATTCTTGTCGGGCGTGACCATGCCGCCGACCCAGGCGGCTGGACGGGCGTTGCCTTTGGCGTCGGTACCCCAGACTTCCGCGTAGGCGCGGTAATGCTGACCTTGCTTGCTGGCAACGACGGGCAGGTCCAGCGACAGCCGCCCGTTGGGCAGGCTGCGCGCGCTGATAACGGCTTCGGTTGAAGCCAGGCGCAGGCTAGCATCGACGACGGGCAGCACGTGTTCGGCGGTACGCACGATGCGCTGCCCGTCCGCGTTCGCGCCATCGGCCACGACCTGGGCCAGGTACTGGCCACTCTGCTCGGCGACAAAACCGGCACCGAACAGGCCGTCGCCGGCCTTCGCATCTGCGTGCAGGCCGTCGTCAAACATGGGATAGCTGCGCACGGAGCCGTCAGGACCGGTCACCCGCAGGGTGGCCGAGACCACGCGCGCGCCGTTGGCGCGCGCGGCGGAACCGCCGAGGGTAGCAACCACGTCGAGCTGCTGGCCGACAACCTGGCGGCGGTGCGCGGGATAGGACATGAGTTCCGTCGCCGGGTCGCCTTCAAGCAGTACATAGCCGCTCAAGGAACGGCTCGCGCCGGCGTCGATGCGCAGCGCCCAGGTGCCGGATTCAAGTCCGTCGAGGGCATAGTAGTTCGACGGTATGCGAGCCTGTTCCAGCGCGAAGTCGGTGTGCTGTGCCGAGCTGCTGAGTTCCTGCGCGGGAATGCGGCGGCCGGTCGGCGACTGAAGCTCCAGCATCCAGTTGCCGTTGTTGCCCGAAAACACGAGAAAGCGCACCTTGCCGTTCTCGACAGGAAACTCTCGCTGCCAGCCCGCTTCGCGCGTGCTTATCTCGACCGGCAGCAGCGCGCTATGCGAATAGATGGCTGAGTCAGCCGGATCCGGCGTGCGCATCTGGGCGAATTCTTCCGCCGATCCGGACAGCTGCTTGGGAACTGGACTGGCCAGTGCCGCGAGCGGCACGGCGAACAGCAGGGACGAAACGACGGCCAAGGTCAGCGGGTTGCGGGTCACGGTTTTCCCTCCCAGGAACTGTGATCTTGTGGAAGTCAGTACGATGCTAGTTGTTGTGGCACTTCCCTGATAGTGCATGAAGCCCCCCAGGCCGGCGCGGACCCATGTTCCGCTCGACGTCGAGGCAGACGGCTACCCTACTCAAACAAACGTTCGATGCACGCCGCAGCGCAACAAGACCCGCCTGTCCGGTGCGTGCGGTTACCGCCCGCGCGGAGCCGGACGGACAAATGGCGCTATGGCAGTGGCGACCGGGGCGCTGCGGGTAGCGGCAAACCCCGGATTCAATGTTCCGAGCTGCTGCGCTGTTCAGCGCCGCTGCGCTCGCGCAGCAGTCGCGCTTCCAGTTTTTCGCCCGCGGCTGCGGCATAACGCTCGCAGGCGCCGCGGTCGATGAGCGGATCGGGCTTCACTCCCTGGGCACGCTGGGCGAGCTTTTCTTCCAGTTGCGCAAACCCCGGATGGACGGGCACGACCAGATCACAGGGCAAGGCTGCGACCCGGGCAATGCTTGCGCGGAAGGCTGCGGCGATTCCGCCGGCCCCGTCGGTGCCGCCGAAGCGGTAATTATCGTCCGATACGGCATTCAGGCTGTCGGCGTAGACGAGGTTGAGGCACTCGCCGTCGACACAATCCTGCCAGCTCCAGCTGGTTGCGCCGGGCGTATGGCCGGGTGTGTAGTGCGCTGTCAGCGCTAGCCGGCCCAGGCGCAGGGTCTCGCCGTCAGCAATGATTTTGGCATTTTTCACTTTGGGAAAACTGTTTTCCTTGTCCCCGAAGCCGGCCTGCGGATCGTCCTTTGCGGTCGTGCCAGCGGCCAGGGCCTGTGCATTGCGCGCGCTCGCAATCACGGTCGCGCCGCTGGCGCGCGCCAGTGCGGCTACACCGCCCACATGGTCGTAGTGCGCGTGGGAGACGGCTATGTACTTGATCTGGTCGAGTTGATAGCCAAGTTTTTGGATGTTCGCGGCAATCAATGGTGCAGATTCGGCCAGCGCGCCGTCGAGCAGTACCAGGCCTGCACCTGAGTCGATCAATACCGCCGATAGCCCTTGCGTGCCGACGTACCAGCTCTTGCCGTACAACACGAACGGTGCCTGTGGCTGATTCCATTCAGCACACGCACTGCAATTCTTCGCCGCATCGGGTGTGAGCGGTGCCGCGCTGGCGGTAACGAAGGAAAAGGCGGCACCGAGGCCAAATAACAGATAGGGCGAACGCATGGGGCAGTTCCGGCAGTGACGGGGCAGCGAGTATGTCGTCGTGCTGCGGGCAAACTGCGGCATAAATGTGGCGAATTTCGGCGCCATCGCAGGGCACTGGTTGAGCGCCAGCGGCCAGATGCAGTGCCCAGCTTTACGCGCCGCGCGTCGTGCCGCCGGGGTCTTTCCAGATCATGTACACGTCAGAGCGGCGGTAGTGCGAATCGGACTTGGGCTGCGCCTGGTGCTCGAAGCCCATGCTTTCGTAAAGCGCCAGTGCGGGTTTCAGACGCGAACTGGATTCGAGAAACAAGGTCGTGCCATCGCGTTCCTTGAACACCTCGATGGCGCGAGCCAGCAAGCGCCGACCGACGCCCAGACCCTGGTGGCTTTCGTCGACGGCCATCTTGGTCAGTTCGTAGACACCCGCGGATTCGACCTTGAGGGCGCAGGTGCCGATGACCTGATCGTCCAGCAGCGCAAACAGTACTTCGCCGCCACCGGCGAGGAGCTCGCTCTCGGGCTCGGACAACACGCGGTGATCGATAGCCTCGAGATAGAAGTACTTGCGCAGCCAGGCGGCGTTGAGCCGGTAAAAGTGCTGGCGCAGTGCCGGATCGAAACCGACGATGCGCACGCGCGAGCGCTCGCTGGCCTGGCAGCGTGCCACGACGGTGGCAGGCAGATCGCTGTCGAGCAGGGTTTCAAACTTGGCCAGGGTCGCAAGCAGGTCGATGTCGGCTGCGGCACAGCGCTGTTCCAGTTCCTGCACGATGGCCTTCCAGGCGGGCCGCACTTCGCGCAATACCGCGCGGGCTCGCGCGGTAAGGCTCAGGCAGCGGCGGCGGCGGTCACTGGGATCATCGACGATGGTGACCCAGCCCTCCTCGACCAGCCTGTCAGCGAGCTGGCTCACGGCCGAGTGGGTCTGGCCGATCTGGGCGGCAATGTTTCCTATGGCCTGCGGTCCCTGATCCTGCAACAGGCGCAATAGCGGAAACCAGCGTCCCTGCAGCGGCAGTCCGCGCAGGCGGTAGACCTCGTCGGCGAGCGTGTAAAGCTGGTCGCTGATGGCACGCAGGCGGCTGCCCAGCGCGAGCAGGCCGAGGTCGGCGAGAAATGACATGGCCGCATTCCAGAATTTATGTAAGTGCTAACGTAAATCCTGTTGTTTTTGTTTGCAAGGCAAGGGTTCGCAGCGATTACGCGATGAACGGCGCGAGCGTCGATTTACCAGGAAACAGCGGTGCCGGATCATGCGGAACCGTTTCTACCGGGATCTGCCATGTCTTCTGCCCTTGTCTGCCGTGCCCTGCTGGGTACGAGTGCGCTTGCTTTAGTGTCCGGAGCGGCTCAGGCAGTCGTGCCGGCGCCGCTGCCTAAGTGGAGCTACGCCGGCTGCACGGCGGGCAGTTGCCAGACAGGCTGGTATGCATCGCCAGCAGCTGCTGACATCGATGGGGATGGCCAGACCGAAGTGATCTGGGGTGGGCAGAATCTCGCTGCTTACGACGGCGCGACCGGTACTGGCGAATGGAGCGTCAGCGCCGCCAGCCGCATCTGGCCGGCGATTGCGCTGGCTGACCTTGACGCGGACGGCACGCTGGAAATCGTGGTTGGACGCAACAGCAATCTGCTGACCGTTTATGCGGCCAATGGCAGCGTGAAGCTGGGCTGGCCCAAGAACCCGTTTGCCAACGGCGAGGTGCGCACGCTGGCCCTGGCCGATCTCGACAACAACGGGGATCTTGAAATCATCGTCGGCCGGGCCAGCAGCGGTGGCGATCGCCAGGTCAGCGTCTACGAGCACGACGGCAATGTGCGCCCCGGCTGGCCCGCGCGGCGGACCGGCGAACCGGGCACGGGAGCGGGCATGTACAACGAGAATGTTGCAATCGGCGATCTCGACGGCAACGGCGTCAATGAAATCTACGCGCCGACCGATACGCACTACATCACTGCGCTGGACCCCAATGGCGACCAGCGCCGCACGAGTACGATTTACGGCCTTTCCGGTGGACAGCCCAAGGTCTGGGCGCAGGTCGGCGTGCATGTGGACCAGGCGGCCGACCTGCGCGGTTTCGCCAACTGCGGCACCGAGCACAGGCCCAATTTCGCCAACGCCGCGCCGGCGATCGCCGATCTCGACGCCGACGGTGTGCCCGAACTTGTCGTTCCGGGTGATGTATACAACTGCGCGCTGGGCGATCCGGCGGGCGACCTCTACTACCTGCCCTGGATACTGCGTCACGACCGCACGCGCTGGAGCGGCTCGGGCTTTGACTGGACCGTACTGCCGCCTCAGGGGGCCAGCGGTGCGGCGCTGACGCAGGATTTCAGCATTATCGAAAGCTCCGTGAGCAATGCCGTGCTGGCCGACCTCGACAGCGACGGGCGCAAGGAGATCCTGTTCGCAAGTTATGACGGCAAGCTGCACGCCTGGTGGCTGGACAAGACCGAAAAGCACAGCTGGCCCTATGTCGTACCCGGCAGCGGTTTCCGTTTCGCGGCTGAACCCGTGGTTGCGGATCTGGACAACGATGGCTGTGCCGAAGTGCTGTTCACGTCCTACCCGGAAAAACGCGACAACCTTGTCGGCCGTCTGCACGTACTCAACTGCCGCGGCGAAAGCCTGCATTTGCTGGACCTGCCCGCACCACGTGGCGACGACTGGAATGGTGGGCTGGGTGCGCCGACGCTGGCCAACCTGGATGCCGATGCGGACCTGGAACTCGTCGCCGGCACCTCGCACAGCGGGCTGGTCGCCTGGGATCTGCCGGGCAGTGCGGCGGCTCGGGTACTGTGGTCGACCGGGCGCGGCGGCCTGTTGCGCAACGGCCAGGCGCAGCAAGCCGATCGTATCTTCCGCCACGGCTTCGAGTAGGCGCGCCGACGAAAACCGTGCACGTCGGCGCGCTCTCGCTACGAACGGCTGTGAGAAATGCGGGCTAGTCGAACGGAGTGGCGAAGATCCGGTCAGTCACGCCGGCAAGTTCCGCCAGGGCCGCGACGTTCATGCGCACGATATGGCCACCCAGCGTCGGTGAGTTGCCTGTACTGTTCATGTTGGCCGGGGTGTCCGTAGTCTTGTGGTAGTGCGGATACGAGACGCCGCCGCGATGGATGCTATGCACGGCGCGCACGCCCCGGTTCAGATAGGGCTGCTGGTCGGAACAGCAGGCGTTGGACGCCTTCACGACGGAGAGAGCGGGGACATAATTGGCTGCGGCATCGCCGAACCGGTCGCGCAGCGCGATATTGGCCGCGAGGTCGCCACCGGGGTTGGTGCCTTGTGCGGTCGTGATCGTGACGCCGAAACCGCCGGCGCCATTGTCCCAGCCGATCATGTCCATGTTCGCCATGGCCTGAACCTTGGCAAGATCACCGCTTGCCGCCAGTTCGCTCGCATGGCCAGTGCTGCCCCAGAGTCCCTGCTCCTCTCCGGCGTAGCAGAGGAAGATCAAGGTTTTTTCCGGCCGTGCCGGGACCAGTGCGCGCGCCGTCTCGATGACGCCGGCGCAGCCGGATGCATTGTCGTCGGCTCCGGGGGTCTGGGTCGCTATGTTGCTCGTCTGCTGGCGCGAGTCGTAGTGCGCGCCGACCAGCAGCCACTGGTCCGGATACTTCCAGCCCGTAAGACGGCCGGCGACGTTGTGCCGTTCTGCCGGGTTGCCGCCCAGGGTCATCGAGAACGTGGGTTCGCTGACCTGCAGGCCTAGCGCTTCAAACTGTGTGCGTATCCACTGGCGCGAGAGATAGAGCCCGGAACTCGTATCCGTGCTGCTGTTGTAGCTGGAGCGGTCCCAGCTTGCGAGCTGCGATACGGTATCGAACCAGCGCTGGCCGTCGACGCGGGCAACGATGGCTTCGATCACGGGGTCGACGGCGCGTACGGCGCGTACGGCTTCGCGATCAAGTCGATGCTGGCGCAATATGACACTGTTTGGCTGCAGCGCGATCCACTCCGCGGCGCCCAGATGTTCCGGATGCCGGCTGGCCAATGCCTGCTGCCGCGCCGGATCGGCTGGACGGCGCAGCAATTCATAGCTGCCGTCAAGGGCGGTAATGCGCAGGTCTTCCGGCGCAGGGCCGTCGCCGCAGCCGCGGGCATGAAGGACCAGATCTTCGGCACGCAGCGGGCCCAGCGCGCGGGCGCGGCGGTGCGCCGGAGACTGGGCCCGCAATGTTTCCCCATCGCCGGCAAGCAGCAGTTCGTCGCCAAGCTCTATCCACCAGTCAACGCCTTCCGCTTTTTTATACGCTTCCACTTGCGAGTGGCTGGCGCTGCGTATGTCGAGTAGCAGGGTCTCGGCGGCAGCCTGGACATTTGTGGCCGAAGCGGCGAGCAGCAGCGCGGCCAGGGCAGGGGACGGACGCATGGGACGTTCCTCTTGGCAGGGAAGCGGAGCGTGAACCTAACACGCGGGCCGGGGTCACGCTGCTGAAGAATTCGCATTTGGACCAGCTGCCCGCGCCTGCGGCGGCGTGACGGCAGCAGAACGCGGGCCGGCTTGTTATGGTGGCGGCCCCGATTCAACCGGAACCCTGCCATGTCCAGCCATCTGCCCGCCGTCGTCGTCGCACTTACCGTATTGTTGCTGATCGTTGTCATGGGGCTGGTCGGTCGGGCGCGTGGGCGCTATGGCGTCAAGGCGCCGGCGACGACCGGCCACGAGGATTTCGAGCGGGTGTTCCGCGCGCAGATGAATACGATCGAGAGCGCGGTAATGTTCTTGCCGGCGCTCTGGCTGGGAACGACGTACGGCTCGCCGCAGATTGCCGGCATTTGCGGCCTGATCTGGGTTCTCACACGCTTTTGGTACGCATTCGCCTACGCGCAAGCCGCCGGCAAGCGTGCCATGCCTTTCCTGTTGAGTTCGCTGGCCATTGCCGCCACGTTCGCCGTCGGTGTCTGGGGGCTGCTGCGCCATCTGATGGGGTATTGAGCACCGTTGGCCGGTCCCGGGCAAACGGGATCTGCACTGCAGCCATCGGCCGTAATCCAAAACGTCAAATTGCGTACACCGTAGCGAAACGTTCCCTGCCGAGCATGTGCTGCGCCGCGCCAGATTGCGGCGCAGCGGAGCCATGGGCATGGCAGGCACGAGTCGTCGGGAATTCCTGCGCCTGGCGGCACAGTCGGCTGGCGCGGCCACTGTAATGGCGGCGCTGCCGCCGGTAATCCGCGAAGCGCTGGCGGTAGCGCCGGCGCGCGCCACGGGCACGATCCAGGATGTCGCCCACGTCGTCGTGCTGATGCAGGAAAACCGCTCCTTTGATCATTACTTCGGTGCGTTGCGCGGCGTGCGTGGATTCGGCGATCCGCGCTCGATCCGCCTGCCCGGTGGAACCAGCGTCTGGCAACAGCCACGCAGCGGTAGCGGCGAGGTGATGCCGTTCCGGCTCGACACGCAGCTCACCGCGGCGCAGTGCATGGACGACATCGACCATAGCTGGAAGGGAAGCCACGCGCGCTGGAAGAACTTCGATCACTGGGTGCGGGAGAAAGGCCCTATGTGCATGGGGCATTTCACGCGTGCGGACCTGCCGTTCTACTACGCGCTGGCCGATGCGTTCACGGTCTGCGACGCGTGGTTCTGTTCCGTGCACGGGCCGACGAATCCAAACCGCATGCATCTGTTCACCGGTACCAGCGGTCTGGCGGTGGATCGACCGGGCTACCATGCGGTCAACAACCTCGACGATGGCAACTGGACCGCGGACATGGCCCGCGACAATCCCGCTTTCGCTGCGTATGACTGGACCACGTATGCGGAGCGCCTGGAACAGGCCGGGGTCAGCTGGAAGGTCTATCAGGAATACGACAACTACGGCGACAACTCGCTGGCCTTTTTTCGTAAATTTCGCGGCATTCCGGCCTCGTCATCCCTGTATCGTCGCGGCCGCGCCTATGCGCCGGGCTCCGATGCGACCAATGCCTACACGACTTTGGGTCGGCCGCTGGTCGAACAGTTCCGTCGCGACGTGGCCAATGCCGCCCTGCCGCAGGTGTCCTGGATCGTTGCACCATTTTCCATGTGTGAACACCCGGAAGCGGCGCCGGCCTATGGCGAGGCGCTGACCGCACAGCTGCTGGCCGCGCTGGCGGCGAATCCGGCGGTCTGGTCCAGGACCGTATTCATCATCACCTATGACGAAAACGGCGGCTTCTTCGACCATGTGCCCTCGCATGTGCCTGCGTTGAACGCCAATCTCGGCAAGAGCACGGTCGCAACCGCAAGTGAGGACCACGCCGGCGAGCCGGTCGGACTGGGCATCCGCGTGCCCAGCCTGGTCGTGTCGCCCTGGAGCCGCGGCGGCTGGGTCAATTCGCAGGTGTTTGACCACACCTCGGTGATCCGTTTCCTCGAAGCGCGCTTTGGCGTCCACGAACCCAATATCGGTGCCTGGCGCCGTGCCATGACGGGTGACCTGACGTCGACGCTGGATTTTGGCGTTGCCAACCTGGACTGGCCGAGTTTGCCGGATACCAGCGCCTCTATCGCCAACGCGGATGCGAGCTGCCGGCTCCGGCCCGCCGTAGCACCCGCCGTCAACACCTTGCCGGTGCAGGAAACCGGTCTGCGCCCTGCGCGTGCCTTGCCTTACTCTCTGAGTGTCAACGGTCGCAGCGATCCTGCCACGGGCTGCTATTGGCTGGATTTTTACAATGACGGCGAGGCCGGCGCCGGGCTCAATGTCTATGCCGGCAATCGTGGCGACGGCCCCTGGTTCTATTCACTCGGTGGCGGCACCGAGTTGTCAGACTACTGGAGCGTACAGGCGGTTACGGCAGGCATCTACGACCTGCACGTGCACGGGCCGAACGGGTTCCTGCGCAGCTTCGGCGGCGATCTGGCGCGTCTTGCGGACGGGGCGAATCCCGAGCTCGTCGTGCTCTACGACGTCACACACAATGCGCTGCTATTGCGCTTGCGCAACAGCGGCAGCGCAGACTGCCGGGTAAGCCTGAAACCGAATCGGTACAGCTCGCGGCCAGCGCAGGTGGTGAACCTTGCTGCCGGCGCCAGCGCCGATCTTGAATGGAACTTGCCGGCGCAGCAGCGCTGGTATGACCTTAGCCTCAGCAGCGACCATGATCCGCGCTGGCTGCGGCGTCTTGCGGGTCATCTGGAAAACGGCAGGGCCGGCGTCAGCGATCCCGCGTTCGGGGCGCCTGCCGGCCCAGGTCTGTTCGCCGACGGCTTCGACGGAGCCGCCTGACTGCTGCCGAATCGGCAGGTGCTTCACCGCGCGAAATAACATTCCATGGCGCTGCGGTAGTCGGTCGCCTGGCTGCGTGCGTCAAGGTTTCTCGCCATGCAGCCCGCGAGTTTCGCGCTGTCGGGGGAGACTGGTCCCAGTTTTTTTGCCAGCTGATTAACCACGTCATAGGCCAGCATCTGGTGGTCGACACAGTCATAAAGCGAGCCCTTGGGGTCGAGCCGGAAACAGTACATGGCCAGGCGGTCGCGTACTTCCCGGCGCTGCCGCGCGACGACCTGGCGCAGGCGCTGCTGTCGGATGTAGTCGGATTCCGGCAGCGGCGCGGCGACGAGGCAGGCCTGCGCAGTCCAGTTGCCCTGCGTGTCGCGGCATTTGTACGTTACGCCGGGCGTACTCAAATTCAGCGCGAGTGCGACGGCAAACAATGCGGACATCGAGCTTCCCCCGAGGCTGAGACGTGGCTGCGACGGTAGCGCGTCTGTCTGCTGCGTCAAGCGGCCGGTGTCGAAGCGAATCTGTACCGCCCGGTCGGCCTGCACAAACCGTGCGGATCAGCTCGCTTGCCGCCTGCGACTGAGCTGCAACCACCAGAGCAAGACAGCCGGCACCAGCCAGGCCAGAAACCAGGGCCAGCGCGGGCCGGGCACGGGTGCGGGTGCTGTGTCCCGGGCCTCACTCAGCAGAGCGTGTGTCGCGGCGGCGGTCTGGGCCAGATGCAAGGTCCTCGCTTCATCCGCGGCACGCACGAAAAAGCGTGACTGTCCCGACTCGGTCTGCAGCGTGTGCCAGCCGGACTCGCGTGGCCAGAACCCGCCGCACCAGCGTTCGTCGCGGCCACGCCTTACCGATAGCCCGCTGGCCTCGCCGGATGGGGCGATGACGAGCAGGCGCTGTTCGTGGGCACACAGTTCCATGCGTTCGTGCTGCCAGCTCAGCGCCGGTGCCGCCGGTGGCGGCGTCTGACGTGGGCGGGCAAGACCGTCGACTATGCGCGCCCACAGCGCATCGTGCAGCGCGGCCTGGCCGCTGAGCACCAACGTGCGGGTGTCGTACAGCCAGCTGATGCCCAGGCGTCCCAGGCCGCGATTGTGCGCCACGGCAAGCGCCGTGCCGGCGTCATCGCGCGCCAGTACCAGGTTGGCGTCGCCGACTGCGCGCAGCGGCAGTCGTTGCAGCGCGGCGCCAGCGTCCGCGGCCTCGCCGCTGAGGCGAAAATCCGGCGCACTATCGGCGGACTCCAATGGCAGGCCGAGTTCATGCCACTGGGTGATCAGTGCGACTGGTGGCGGGCTGTCCAGACGCAGCAGCAGGCCCAGGCCGGCATCGACGGCGGCGAGCAGGCGTGTGCGGGCCGCTGTGTCCAGCTGCGACCAGGCGCGCTCGTCAATGATGATGGCGTCGGTCGCGGCCAGCGCCGCCTCCGCCAACGATGCCTCGCCACGCTGCTGCACCACACCGCGGCTCAGGCTGATGCGTGCGTCGACGGCATGGCCCGCATCAAGCGCCCAACGCTGCAGATATTTCAGATCCGCATTCGGGCCGCCGGCGAGCAAGAGCAGGTTCAGGGCTACGCCATCGCGTACCGAAATCGGCACGGTAATGCGCTCGACCTCGGCGCCGGCTGCATCGAGCAGACTCAGTTCTGCGTTTACTTCGGCCGCTCGCGGCGCAAACAGCGTAAAGGCAAAGCGGCCGTCCTCGTCGAGCGCGACCGGCTCGCGGCGGCGGCCGCCGGGTTCGTGCAATGCAATGCGCAAACCGTCTGGCTGCACGACGTTGCCACGCAGCGTGAACGCGTGTCCGGCGCGCAGATCATCGGGCAGTTCAATGGCGGCAATGCCGCGTGGCAGCGGCGTGGCATCGAAGCGCAGACCGTGTCCGCGTGCCGCATCGCGATCGGCTGCATTCAGGCCATAGCCGATCACCTGAATCGTGCTGACGGCCGGATGGCGCCGCAGCGCGGTCGCGAGATCTGGCGCGCGGCTTATGCTGGCGGGGGCACTGCTGCCGGGTAGCGCTATGGTATCCGCGTCGGATGGTACGACTGCCGTCGCGCCTGCGGTCAGTACCTGTAATGGCTTTTTGTCTACAAGTGCAATAGGTGGATAAAGTGTCAAATACAGCAGTCCGCAGAAGGCGGCTGCGGCGGCGATGCCGAGCAGGCGGCGGCCGCCACGGTGCTGCAAAGCTTCGGCCAGGCCGAGCAGCGCAGCAACGGCGAGGGCGGCGTAGACAACGTGTTCTGTCGTCATGGAGTCGCCTTTGTCGCGGGCAGCGACTCAAGATAGGCGCGACCGGTCGAGCCGATCGCGCTACGGCCGCTCGACGCGGCGCTGGCGCGCGGTAACAGCGGCCATAGCCGTGTGCGCAGCGCGGTCAGGCAGGTGCTGCAGGCCGGATCGCGGCGCAGGTTGTCCGCCGCGGCGGCCAGATCCAATGTGTCGGTGGCCTGGCTGCCGCGGCGGCGCAGCCAGCTATCCCAGCGCGACCAATCCGGCACGGTCTCAGCGCGCAGGTTGTGCCAGACCGCATCGAGGTCGGCATCAGCCGGCGCCGCCGCCGCCGCGGGACTCAAGCTGTCGCGCAGTCCAGCGCGCTCGCCGCTGAGGCGACGCGCTTCGTCCACCGGAGGCAGCTCCAGGCCGACACGCGCGAGATAGATACGTGTCGCCTGCTGCACCTGCTTGATCCGCTCCAGCGCCTTGTACTCGTAGGGCAGGGCCTTGGCCGGCCGGCCGCTGCGCAGCTCGAGTTCGGCTTGCCACATCTGCTCCAATGCAGCCCGCAGAATCTCCTTGGTTTCCGGGTCGAGCAGCGTAGCGGCCTCGGCAATGTCATGGGTATGGCCATACTCCGCGAGCACGTTGCCGGCGTCGCCAAAGCGTGTGGGCGCGGTCGGCGTCGCGTGGTCGTGGCCGTCGTCGGGTGCGTGTCCGCTATTGCTGCTATCGGCGGATTCGGATTCACCAGGTGGGTGCCCCGGTTCCGGTTGATCCCCAGCTGATGGTGGGTGTCCTCGTTCGGGCGGGTGTTCTTGGCCGCCTCCCTGGCCGCTGCTTTCAAATTCCTCGCCGAGGAACTGGCCGTAGCGCAGGCGAAGAATTTTCTGATCGACGCCGAGGGCGTCGGATTTGGCGAGGAAGCGCTCTGGGGCGAGCCGGGTCTGTTCGGCGACCAGGGCTTCGGTGTCGATGATGATTTGACGCTGGCTGCGGAAGAAGGCCGGCATGGCAGTGCGCACCAGTCCTTCCATGCCGACGCTGTCATCGGCCAGCGGTGCTGGCAATCGCAGCAGGTAACTGGCGCTGCGGCTGAGCTGCGGTTGTGGCGTGCGTGTATCGCGGATATCGAAACGTGCGATCAGTTCGTCTCCGGGGGCGAGTGCGAAGCGGCTCAGCTCGATGCGGTGACGGTAGCGCCGCTGGCGTACATCGCCCTCGCCGCGCAGGCGCTGGTTCTGCTGTCGGACCTGGATGTTCTCGCCGCTGCCCTGCGCGTGGGTGATCTCCAGCGTGGCCTCGCCCAGCGCGTAGTCGTCGCTGGCGCGGATCTCGAATTCCCAGCTGCTCTGTCCTGGTGCAAGCGTGCTCAAGGTCTTGTCGGGTACATCGACGTGAATCTGCGGCGGCTGGTCCGCGATCAGGTCCAAACGGTAGCGCCGGTCGTCCGCAAGCGCTGTATCGGCATCGATCTCGATGCGATAGAGCATGGCTGAGGTAAGCGTGGTGCTTGCGGTCCAGCGCTCGTTGTCGCGCACGAGTTCGATGCTCTGGCCATCGTGGAAACGCACACGCACTGCGCGTGGTGTGGGAGCGAAGACGAGCTGCCACTGCAGGCGGCTGCCTTCGGGCACGTGCGCGTCCAGCGTTTCGCGGTGTTCAGGGGCGAGGCCGGTATAAGGCGGCGGGGTAAGGTCCAGGCGTGCGTGGATTAGCGACACCGGTAGCGCGGGCGCCGCAGTTTGCGCAGGGACTGCCGCAGCGCTGCCAGGTTCGGGCATTGTCCGCCATAGGCTCAGCAGCAAGGTAATCGCAGCGAGCGCAAGACTAGCGGTGAGAGCTGCGACCGGCATGCGCGGCCGCAGATCCGGCAGCCCGTCAGCGAGGCGCTTGCGCAGGCGCAGCTGCTGCAGTTGTGCCAGTGGCGGCAATGTCGCCGAGTCGCTGAGCAGCAGCGTTGCACTGTCTTCAAAGCGGCGATCGGCAGTGTCGAGCGCGCGCAGGTACCAGCGCAGGTCGTGGCGGCGCTGGTCGGCATGAGCCCAGAGCAGGCCCGCGATAGCGGCCACGATCAGCAGAACCGCTGCCGCCGGGGGGCCTAGCTGAACCCGTAGTAGCCAGCCCAGTGCGAGCACGGGCGCTAGCCCCAGGGCCAGCGCGATCAGACACCGCCGCTGTTGAACACTGCGCAATGCGGCCGTGAGCCTGTCACTCATGGGTGCTGCCTCGTGGCAAGCAGGGACAGCAGGCGTTCGGCCACGGCCAGCAGGGCGATAAGCACAATCAGCGCTGAAGCAACCGGACGCGGCGCGGCATCGGCGCGCTGCGCCGTAGCTGACGGCTGCATCGCTGCGGCACTCGCACGGTCCGGTGGTGGTTCTGCCGGGTGCAATTGAGAAAAAAGCAAGACCGGGAAATCCGCCTCAAGCACAACGGGCAGGCTCGCCGGTGCGATAGCCGCGGCAAAACGCAGCAGACGGCCGCGCCCGCGTACCTCGCTGCGCAGCAGAGCCTGGCCCTGGGGGTCGCGCGCGACCACCTCGCCACGATCGTAAGGCGCTGCGCCGACCAACGCGGTGCCGCCGTCCTCGACCCAGCGCAGCAGCGCCGCCGAAGGTTCATGGTTCAACCAGAATACGTAGTCCGTGCCCGGCGCGACCGGTGCAGAACTGGTGTCGACAGTCAGCTGATAACGCGCGACGCCGGCATGGTCGAAGGCAGCGACGGCTGCCCGCAGGTAGGCAGCGGCCGTGTCGTCCCCGTTGGGCCGTAGCGATATCTGCTGCACCGGTGGCGACGCGACTGAAGGCGCAGCCGCGGTAGCGTCGGGCACGATGCGCCAGTCGGCCTCGCGGCTCAACTGAATCGCCGCGCCGTCGAGTCCGCGCAATTGCGCGGGCACGACTACATGCAATCGGGTCCCCGGCGGGAGTTCGGCGTCGAGTTCACGCAGCAGGCTGGCGGTGGCGGTGGCTTCAGCGGAGGCTGGTGTGGACAGCAGCGGAAAACCTGGTTGCAGCCAGCGCCAATCAGCACCGTCTGCATCGAGTGCAGCGCGCGCGTGCGCAGGATCCACGCCTGGCACGACGGCGACCAGACTGGCTGCAGCGGCCTGCTCGCCTCGGCGTACGGGGGCTGCAATCAGCAGCGCGATGGTGGCGATGAGCAGAATGCGCAGCAGCAGCAGCAGCCAATGTTCAAACCGCAGCCGTTTGCGTGGGCGGGCCGGCCCGCGCACCCAGCGCAGAGCGGCGAAGGGGGTGGGCCTGTGTTCCTGGCGCCGCCTCAAATGCAGCAGCAGCGGCACAATCACGGCCGCCAGCGCCGACAGACCCAGCGGTAGCAGCAGGCCGAAGCTCATGCCAGTTCCGTACCGGGCCGTGTGCCGAATAGCTGGCGCAGGACGGCGTCAGCCGGCTGATCGAGATAGTGCGAAGCGAGGCGTATGCCGCTGGCGCTCAGTCGTGAATGCAGCGCCTGCTGCGCCTGCGCGAACGCCTGCAGATAGGCGGTGCGAGCGGCCGGCGCATCACTCAGCAGTTCTTGTCCATTTTCCACATCGATAAAAAGACGATTGTCTTGGAACGGGAAGTCGCGTTCCTCGGCGGTCAGTAACTGGATCACCGCGACTTCGCGCCGGGCCGCGGCCAGGCGTTCGGCCAGTGCGACAGCGGTTTCGTCGAATACATCGCTGAGCAGCAGCACCAGCGATGCCGGAGCGATACGCTCCCACAGCGGCAGCAGCGCTGCCTGTTCCGGCCAGCAGCCCGCGGCATGCCAGCTCTGCAGCGCCTGCACGCAACGGTCGCGCTGGCGCGGCCCGCTGCCTATCGCGACCGGCGCCAGGGTTTGCGTCGATAAAGCCGCGATGCCGAAGTGGTCGCCCTGGCGCAATGCAAGTTCGATCGCACAGGCAGCAAGTGTGCGTGCAGCGTCCAGCCGACTGAACGACGGCTGCGCGGCGTCGCACTGCGCCATCGACGCGCTGGTATCGACCAGCACCCATAGCGCCAGCGGCGAATCGCGCTCGGATTCGCGGACGAAATAACGGTCGGAACGCGCATACAGCTTCCAGTCGACGCGGCGTGGTTCGTCGCCGGGTGCATAGGCGCGATACTGCGCAAACTCGAGCCCGACCCCGCGGCTGCGGCTGCTGTGCTGGCCCAGTCCTTGCGCCGCGCTGGCGCGGCGCTGTACGAGTCGCAGGTCGCGCAAGCGTGCGCGCAGTGCGGGCGGTATGAGTTCGCGCGTCATACGTCGACGCGTCGAGGCTCGAGGCTGGCCTTGGCGGCACGGCTGTTACCGCGGCATGCGCGCCGTCTGGCTGAACAGGACATGGCAGGCATCAGCGGGGAAACTCCACGCCGTCGAGCACCGCGGCGACGACGTCATCGGTGCTGCGGCGTTCCGCTTCGGCGGCAAATGACAGCAGCAGGCGATGGCGCATGACCGGTGCGGCCAGCGCGCGCACGTCCTCGCGGGTTGCGGCGAGACGGCCATGCAGCAGTGCGCGTGCCTTGCTGGCAAGCACCAGGGATTGCCCGGCGCGTGGCCCGGCGCCCCAGCGCACCCATTCCCGCACCAGCGCCAGGGGCGAGGTCTGTGGCCGCGTCGCGCGCACCAGGCGCGTGATCCAGGTCAGCACCTCCTCGCCAACAGTCACGTCGCGTACAAGCTGCTGCAGGGCGATGAGTTCGCCGGCACTCATGACCGCGCGGACCGCAGCTGCAGCCTGGCCGGTGGTTTGCACCAGGATCGCCCGCTCCTCGGCTTCATCCGGATAATCGACGCGTACATGCAGGAGGAAGCGGTCCAGCTGCGCTTCCGGCAGCGGATAGGTACCTGCCTGTTCCAGCGGATTCTGGGTCGCGAGCACGAAGAACGGTTGCGGCAGCGCGTGGGTGATGCCGGCATAGCTGACGGTGCGCTCCTGCATCGCTTCGAGCAGCGCAGCCTGAGTCTTGGGCGGAGTGCGATTGAGTTCGTCAGCAAGCAGCAGGCTGGTGAAAATGGGGCCGCGCTGGAACTTGAAATGACGCCGCCCGGTGCCGTGATCCTCTTCGAGTATTTCAGTACCCAGGATGTCGCTGGGCATCAGGTCCGGGGTGAACTGGATACGATGGAAATCCACCTGCAGGGCCTGGCCCAGACTGCGCACGAGCAGGGTCTTGCCTAGCCCCGGAACACCTTCCAGCAGGCAGTGTCCACCGGCCAGCAGCGCGGTCAGCAACTGCTCGACCACGTCGTGCTGACCGACAATGGCGGCGCCTATCGCCTCACGCAGGGTCTGCAGGCGATCGAGCTGCGCTTGCAGGGACTGTTCGGTAAGCGTCTCGCTCATGCGTCGGTATCCGTTATCGGGTTTGCGCGCCAGCTACCGGCACGTATACGTGTTGATGCTGATTGTGCGTCGGCACGCTGCGGTGGCAGCACTGCCATTGGTTTGGTTCGCGAACGTGGTTACAAATTCGGGAGTTGCAGGGTGGGCTTCAGCCCACCGTCGTGACGGTCAATCTGCTGCAGCGCTTGATGCGGTGCGACGGTGGGCTGAAGCCCACCCTACGACGGCTTGCAACAGCCCTCAGGCAGTCAACGCATAGATCACGATATTGACTGCGAACTTCGTATTGTCCTCGGCGAGCCAGCGCTTGTTGCGCCAGTCGTAGTCCCACTCGCAGCCGTAGTCCTTGTTGCTGTAGAGGACTCCGAGGCGGCCGTCGATGGTTATGCCGCGCAGATAGTCGTGGACGAGGTCGTCACCCCAGCCGTTGAGCTCGAAACTGGTTGCGGGTGGCCCGTCGAAATGGAAGAAACTGCGGTAGATCGGGTGTTGTCTGGGCAACTTCTTCAGCGCATCCGCACCGAAGATCTGCGCCATCTGAGCCTCGAACGACTTGGCGAACAGGCCGTCGATATCGTGATTGCAGTCGTCGACGAAGACGAAGCCGCCGTTGCGCACATAGCGTTCAAAATTCCGCTTCTCATCGGGATTGAATTCAACCAGCTTGTGGCCGGCGAGGTAGCAGAAGCTGGCCTGCAGCATGCGCGGATCGGCCAGCGGCAGCACCTGTTCCACCGGGTCCACGCGCAAGGTCGTGTACTGGATCAGCGCATCGATCAGATTCGAGGGCATGCGCTGGTCGACGTCCCAGTCGCCGGACTCGTACATAAGACGCGTAAAGCGGAAATCGTAGTGCTTGCCCGCCGCCCGCAGCCGTGGCGCGGCGACGGCTGCCGCTCCGGCAGCAAGCATCAGGCGCAGGAATTCAGCGCGTGTCATACCCGTCTTCTGCAAGGCCCTAACCACTGCCGCCGGCCGGGTTTGTTCGCGTGCTGCCTGTGCCCACAGCCCGGCAGACAGCGTTATCGCAGCTGTCTGCCGGCGGCCTGATGCAGAGGGAGGCGGCAATCAAGACCTGTCTCTATCCTTGTGGAGAAATTCCGGCCTGCGCTACACCGCGTCCGACAGCGAGGTGAAGGTAAAGTCGCGGATCTTCATCGGCGGAATCATCATGATGAACGGCGATTCGTCGTCTCCGACACGTACGGGCTTGCCCAGCTCCTCGATGTTGTTGAGCATGATCACCGGCGATTCATTGAAGCGGAAATTCTTGATCGGGTATTTGATCTCGCCGTTTTCGATATAGAACGTGCCGTCGCGGGTAAGCCCGGTCAGCAGCACGGTCTGTGGATCGACCAGGCGTATGTACCAGGTGCGGGTAACGAGTATGCCCTTCTTGGTGCTCTTGACCAGGTCCATGGTCGACTTGTCGCCGCCGATCATGATCAGGTTGCCCGGCTGGCCCTGCGCCTTCTTGTTTTTCTGCGTCGCCCAGTAGCGGGAATACTGCAAGTACTCGACCTTGCCCTTGTCGATGATGGTGACGCGCTCGCGCGGCAGGCCGTCATTCTGCACATCAAACGGGGCGACGGCGGCAGCTGCATCCCAGGGATCGCTGTAAATCGTTACGCGCTCATCGAATAGTTTTTCCCCGACCTTGTTGCCGCCGCCCTTCTTCGACAGGAAGCTGCGCCCTTCGTCGGACTGGCGCGCATCGAAGCCGAACATCATGAACGAGATCAGGCCTGCCGTCGCCGCCGGTTCAAGGATGACGGTGTACTTGCCCGGCTCCAGCGCCTTGGCGTCGACCGAGCGCTTGGCCTTGTCCATGGCAATAGCGATTTCCTGCTTCGCGTCGAAGGTGTCGATGTCGGCGACGTTGCGCGCGACCCAGCCGGAACCGCGACCGTCCTCGGTGCGCACCGTGCAGGTGAAATCAGCTCCCGTCGACTTGTTGTAGGCGAAGTTGCCCTTGCTGTTGGCGATGGCGACAAAGCTCTGCGTGTCAGCCAGAAAACCGGCCGCGATGAGTTTCTCCTTCTTGCACGGCTCTATGCAGGCAGCCGCGACGTCGGCGCGATACTCTGGCGTGATTGCCGCGGTCTTGGCGTTGAAGGTGGCGCTGGCCTTGTAGTCCTGCTTGTCCAGCGCCGGCATGAATTCGGGATTTTCCGGTGCGAGCTTGGCCAGCTCTTCGGCGCGGCGCACGACTTTTTCCAGCGAGGCATCGTCGAATTCATTGATCGTCGCCGTGCCCACGCGCTTGCCGTAGGCGACCTGCACGCCGAGTTGCATGTCGTCCACGATTCCGCTGGTTGACACGCTGTTCAGGGCGTAACGGATGTTGCCGGTGACAGAACCCGAGAGCTGCGCGCTGCACTCGTCCGCCTTGGACAGCTTGACGACTTTTTCCAGGATGGCCTTGGCTTCCTGCTCGGTGAGAATACCCATGATCAGTTCTCCTGCGGATCAGCCGAGGCTGCGTGCGGTGTTGATGACGTTGATGCCGTTGAAACGCGCCGTCGACGAGCCATGCGAGACCGCCGAAACCTGGCCGGGCTGGCCCTTGCCGTCGAAGAACGAGCCGCCGAGGCGGTAGTCGTCCTTGTCGCAGACTGCGACGCAGGCGTTCCAGAATTCCGGCGTGCGGGTCTGGTAGGCCACGTCTTCGATCATTTCCGTGACTTTGCCGTTCTTGATTTCATAGAACAGCTGGCCGCCGTACTGCGCGTTGTAGCGCTGCTGATCGATGGAGAACGAGCCATCACCGACAATATAGATGCCGTTTTCTATGTCCTTGATCATGTCGGCCGGGCTCAGCTTGGCCTCGCCCGGAGCCAATGAGACGTTGGCCATGCGCTGGAACTGCACGCTGGACCAGGAGTCGGCATAACAGCAGCCCTGCGACGCCTTGAGACCGAGTATGTGAGCCTGGTCGCGGATGACCTGGTAGTTGACCAGCTTGCCCTTGCTGACCAGATCCCAGCGCTGGGTCTTCACGCCTTCGTCGTCATAACCGACTGCGCCCAGCGAGCCTGGCTGGATCTTGTCCGCGAACAGGGTGACCTTGTCGCTGCCGTACTGGAATTTCTCTTTCCATTTGTCCAGGGTTGCAAAACTGGTTCCGGCGTAGTTGGCCTCGTAGCCGAGCACCCGGTCCAGTTCCAGCGGATGGCCGACCGACTCGTGAATGGTCAGCCATAGATGCGAAGGGTCGAGCATGAGGTCGTACTTGCCGGGTTTGACCGAGCGCGCCTTGAGCTTTTCCTGTGCCTGCTTGGCCGCTGCGATGGCGTCGGCAACCATGTCGTAGGAGTTGTTGTAGACCACCGCGCCGCCGGGCAGCGTGACCTTGTCGGCGGCCTTGGGCTCAAGGTATTCGTAGCCCACGCCGCGCGGGTCGGACAGGCCCTGGCGGATGCGGAACTTGCCGCTGGTCTTGTCGACGGCTGTCACCGTCATCGGTGCCCAGATGCGGTGCACGTCCTGATCGATATAAGAGCCGTCGGTCGAGGCAAAGTATTTCTGCTCGTTGACCAGGAACAGGGTCGAGTTGATGAAACTGGCGCCGGCCTTCATTGCGGCGGCATTGACCGCGAGCAGCAGATCGACCTTGTCCTTGATCGGCACTTCCATCGCGTTCTTGACGATAGGCGTCTTCCAGCTGACTTCCCCGACGCCCGGGGTCGGCGCCAGCTCGACTGGCTTGGCCTGCAGGCGTGAATTCGCCTTGGCAATCGTCACGGCCTGGCGCGCTGCCTTGGCGACGGCATCCGGAGTGGCGATGCTGGTCGCGGCAAAGCCCCAGGTGCCGTTGGCAATCACGCGGACGCCCACGCCGGAGGATTCGGTATTCACGACGTTCTCGACACGGTCTTCGCGCGTGACGACGAACTGGTTCAGATAACGGCCGATACGCACGTCGCAGTAGCTGGCGCCGCTGGCCTTGGCGGCCTCCAGCGCCGCGTCGGCAAGCTTCTTCTTGGTAGCGATGTCGACGGTGCTCAGCAGTTCTTCGGCGGCGATGGCGCGGCCGTATACAGGCAGCAGCAACGCACCAAGACCGGCGCCAGCAAACTGCAGAAAATCGCGTCTGTCCATACTCACTCTCCCGATGGGCGCGGTTCGATTCAAGAGGCGTGGGCGCGTCGCGGATGCGTGCGCAGACGCCGGGGGCGCCCGATCTTGGGCTAGCGGCGGCCTCCGTGTCCTGTGACGAAGGGCATGGTGCCGGCGATTGTGGTTGCAGCAATCGCGCTCCGGCGTTCAGGCTGGCGCTGCGGCGAGATGGCTTGGTTTGGCCCTTCGAGCCGGGTCAGCCGGGGTGCGACAGTGGCATGCTGGCGTCGCGGCGTCCGGCGATCCAGGTCTCATGCACGTTCCAGTCGTCATCGAGTATGACGAAGTCAGCCGCATAGCCGGCCTGAATACGGCCATAGCGGTCACCCAGGCCGAGAAATTCCGCTGCGTAGGTCGATGCCATGCGCGCGGCTTCCGCCAGCGGCAGGCCCAGTTGCTCGACGCTGTTGCGTACCGCACTCAGCATATCCAGGGCTGAGCCGGCCAGGGCGCCCTGTTCGTTGACACAGCGTCCGTCGCGGACCAGCACGCGCTGGCCGGCCAGGGTGTATTCGCCGCGCTCGCCTCCTACCGGCGGCATGGCGTCGGTGACCAGGAACAGACGGCCACGCGGCTTGGCACGGAGCGCCGTACGCAAATTCGCCGCATGCACGTGATGGCCGTCGTTGATCAGGCCGCACCAGCTATCACGATGATCGAGTGCAGCACCGACGGCACCCGGTTCGCGGCCGCTGATCTGTGTCATCGCGTTGAACAGGTGTGTGACGCCGCGCACGCCGAGCGCGAATGCCTGCATGAGCTGCTCGTAGCTGGCTGCCGTATGGCCCGCCGCGACAATGACGCCGCGGCGCACGAAGTCGGCGATGGCGTTGGCGGCGATCTGTTCCGGGGCCAGGGTGAGCAGGGTGACGCCGTGCTGCAGTGAGGCGGCCAGCTCGATTTCTTCGGCATCTGGCTGGCGAAACTGCGCCGCGTCGTGGGCGCCCCGGCGCAGCGGTGCGAGATACGGGCCTTCGAGATGGATACCGAGCACGCCGGGCACGCCGGCGGCGATCGCCGCATCGGTGGCGGCGATCGCCGCCGCCATGGTCTCGCGCGAGTCGCTGATCAGGGTGGGCAGAAAGCCGGTAGTGCCGTAGCGTCTATGCGCAGTACCGATACGGCGCACTGTTTCGACGGTTGGCGCATCGTTGAACAGTACGTCGCCGCCGCCGTTGACCTGGCAATCGATGAAGCCCGGCAGCAGATAACGGCCGTGCAGGTCGTGGCGCAGCGCCGCGGTGGCGTGCATATCACTTTCGGCCACCAGTCCGCTGATGTGTGCCCCGTCGACCAGTACGGCCAGATCGTCGCGGAAGCCGTCGTCGGTCAGTACACGCGCGTTGACGAGGGCGATGCTCATCAGACGGTTTCCGTTACCTTGTTCAGATGTGGCGGCAGATCGGGGTTGTAGCCGCGATGCAGGGCCAGCGCATTGCAGGCGCGATAGAAGCTTTGCACCTGCAGCAGCGGCGCGCAGGCCGGGTGCACGCGTTCGGGCAGCGGCAGGGTCGTGCCCGCCGGGTTGCCTGGAGCTGCGACGAATACCTGTGCGCCGCGCGCGCGGAACTCGGCCGCCGTGGCCAGCGTGCCGTCCTGCGTGCCGTCGTCCTGGGCGAAGACCAGCAGCGGAAAACCGACGCCGATCAGCGCCATGGGACCGTGCTTGACCTCGGCGGCGCTAAAGGCTTCGGCGTGCAGGCCGCTGGTTTCCTTGAATTTCAACGCGGCCTCCTGGGCCGCCCCCAGGCCCAGGCCGCGGCCGAGCACGAACAGGTTGCGTGCCCCGGCAAGGCCCGTACTCAAGGCCGACCAGTCGCAGTCCCAACTGCGGGCGAGCACCGCGGGCAAGGTATTCAGCGCCGCCGCAAGTTCGCGCCGGCTGCCCCAGACGGCCGCGAGCTGCAATAGTGCAGATAAAGTGCACAAGTAGCTTTTTGTAGCGGCCACGCTGCGCTCGGGGCCGGCGTGAAGTGCGATCACATCATGCGCTACGGCGGCAAGCGGTGAGTCTTCGGTATTGACGAGAGCAAGCACCTGCGCGCCGGCCGCCCGTGCGGCCTCGGCATTGCGCACAAGATCGGGACTCTTGCCCGACTGCGAGATCGCGACGAACAGTGCATCGCGCAATTGCAGCGGTGCGGCATAGACCGAGCTCACCGACGGCGAGGCGGATGCGGTGCTCAGGCCCAGCTGGGTCTCAAACAGATACTTCGCGAACGTGGCCGCATGATCGGAGCTGCCGCGGGCACAGGTCACGATGAAGCGCGGCGCGCGCGTGCGCAGGCGTGCGGCGAGTTTTTCCAGCGCGGGCCCATTGGCGTCAAGCTGCGCGCTGATCAGTGCGGCGCTGCTCTGGGCTTCGCGGAACATCCAGGTGCTTTCGAGGGTGGGCAGGTTCATGAGGTTTCCGAAAGGCTGGCTCAGGTGCCGGTAAGCTCGGCGACGAAGTCGTACATGTCGCCGCGATACCAGGAGCAGGTGAATTCCACCGCACGGCCGTCGTCGAGGAAGCCGCGGCGTTCGATCAGCAGCCCGGCCGCGCCGACGGCGACATCGAGCTGGCGTGCCTGATCCGCATCGAAGTTGATGGCGCGCAGACGCTGCAACGCGCGTTGCGGGCGCAGGCCGTTCTGATCCAGGGTTGCGTAGAGCGAGTCGACAACGAGCTCGGGGTCGGGCAGCAGGCTCAGAGGTACCGCAGTGCGCTCCAGCGCCAGCGGCTGCTCGCCCGCATAACGCAGGCGGTACAGGCGCGCAACGCGTGCGCCGGGCGACAGGGACAGCGCCATCGCTTCCTGTGGCGTCACCTCGCCGCTGCCGCGGCTCAGGAACACGGAGCGCGGATTCATGCCGCGGGCGCGCAGGTCGTCGCTGAAGCTGGTCAGGCGCGAAAACGATTTGACAATCCGTCCTGCGACAAAGGTGCCGGCGCCCTGGCGCTGGATCAGCACATCGTCAGCCACGAGTCCGGCAATGGCCTTGCGCACGGTTACGCGCGACAACGCCAGCTGCTGTGCGAGGTCGCGCTCGCTGGGCAGCGCTGAACCCGGCGGCAGATCACCCGCGGCGATCGCACGCTCGATCAGGTTGCGCACGCGCATCCAGGCAAGGCCGCGATGTGCCGCCTTTTCGCGGCTCAGCTGGCGCCAGATTTTGAGCAGGGGAGTGGACATGGGTCCAGACAATACCAATTGGCTACCACATTCGTAAAGCGGTCGCGACCGGTCAGCACCACGAAGGTAGCCTGCCCGGCCAACATGCGATCAGCCTTGCCCCGCCGCAAGGGGCGAAGCAATGGCGCATCTGCAGGGTTGTGTATCAGGAAGCGAGCCCGTCAGTGGGGCGGCGAGTCCGTCGGTACAAGGCTGATACGGTGGGACGGTACGGCCAGTCTGTTGCAAGATGGTATTTTAGTGGTATTGTCACTGCGACCCTGCCAGGAGTGTTTCGTGACTGCACCCGCCAGCCAAGTCGATCCCTTCGATCTCGTTATTTTCGGCGGCACCGGTGACCTCGCGGTGCGCAAGTTGCTGCCCGCGCTATACCACCGTTATGCCGATGGCCAGATTCAGCCCGGCAGCCGTGTCATCGGCGTCGCCCGCGATGCGCTGGCGCAGGCGGAGTACAGCGCGCGCGTCCGTGCCGCGGTGATCAAGTCCCTGGGTGAGGATCTGCCCGAAGCCACCCTGCTGGGTTTTCTGGAACTGGTTTCCTACTGCGCGCTGGATGCACGCAAGGACGCGGGTTGGGACGAATTCGCGCGCATGGTCGGTGCTTCGCCCGAACGCGTCTGCGTGTTCTATCTGGCCACCAGTCCCGAGATTTTCGTGCCGATCTGCGAGCGGCTGCGGGAGCGCGGCCTCAACCATGCGCGCGTGCGGGTGGTTGTGGAGAAGCCCATAGGCCGCGACCTGAAATCGGCGACCGCAATCAACGACGCGCTGGGCCGCTGTTTCGCCGAGCAGCAGACTTTCCGCATCGATCACTATCTCGGCAAGGAAACCGTACAGAACCTGGTCGCTCTGCGTTTTGGCAATGCCCTGTTTGAACCGTTGTGGAATGCGGAGAACATCGATCATGTGCAGATCACGGTAGCCGAGGCTCTGGGGGTCGAATGGCGTGGCGGTTTCTACGACGGCGCGGGCGCGCTGCGCGATATGGTGCAGAACCACCTGCTGCAGCTGCTTTGCCTGGTCGCGATGGAGCCGCCCGCCTCGCTCGCGCCGGATGCGATCCGCGACGAAAAGCTCAAGGTGCTGCGTGCGCTCAAGCCCATCGACGAACGCAACGCGGCGCAGTATTCGGTGCGTGGCCAATACCGCGCCGGCGCCTCGAACGGGGGCGCGGTATTGGGCTATCTCGACGAAGTTGGGCGCCCGGATTCCCGCACCGAAACCTTCGTCGCGCTCAAGGCGGAGCTACGCAACTGGCGCTGGGCCGGCGTGCCGTTCTACCTGCGCACGGGCAAGCGCCTGCCGGAAAGGGTTTCGGAAATCGTCATTACGTTCCGTGCGATTCCGCATTCGATCTTTGGCGAGCAGGCCGGTCCGATCTCGTCGAACAAGCTGGTGCTGCGGCTGCAGCCGGACGAAGGGGTAAAACTCTGGCTGATGAACAAATACCCCGGGCCTGGCGGCTTGCGCCTGCGCCGCGTAGCGCTGGACATGAGCTTTGCGGAGGCGTTCGGGGTGCGCAATCCCGATGCCTACGAACGCCTGCTCATGGATGTAGTGCGCGGCAACCCGACCCTGTTCATGCGCCGCGATGAAGTGGAGGCCGCCTGGGCCTGGGCCGATCCCATACTCGCGGCCTGGGAGGCTGGCCACGAAGCCCCCAAGACCTATACCGCTGGTACCTGGGGGCCTAGCGCGGCCATCGCACTGATAGAACGAGACGGAAGAACCTGGCATGAAGATGCACCTTGATACTGTGCGCGAGCCCGCTATCCGCCGCCGGGACCTGCATGCGAACCTGATCGAGCATGCCTATGCGGACAGCGCGACGCTGGCGCGTGCGCTGGCTTTGGCTGTGGCCTGCGATCTGCGTGACGCCATACTTACCCGTGGTATCGGCCTGCTCGCGGTGTCGGGCGGTTCCACGCCGCGCCAGTTCCTGCGAGAGCTGGGCCGTCTGCGCCTGGACTGGTCGCGCGTGGTCGTGACCCTGGTCGATGAGCGTTGGGCCGCACCGGATGAGGCGCGCTCGAATGCGCGTCTGCTGCGGGAAACGTTGTTCTCCGGTCCCGCCGCGGCGGCGCGCTTCGAGCCACTGTTCGAGCCCGCGCGTGATCCCGCTGCCGCCCTGCTGCGTATCGCACGGCGTATTGATGCGCTGCCGCTGCCCTTTGATGTGGTCGTGCTCGGCATGGGCAGCGATGGCCATACCGCTTCGCTGTTTCCCGGTGGCGATACGCTGGCGCAGGCACTGGACCCGCATGGCCGCGACCGCGTGCTCGCATTGAACGCGCCGGGCGCGCAAGAGCCGCGTGTCACGCTGACCTTGCCGACCCTGCTCGCGACGGCGGCGTTGTATCTGCATATCGAAGGTCAGGAAAAACGCAGTGTGCTGGCGCGTGCCCTGGCGCCGCAGACACGCAGCGAGGACATGCCGATACGCGCCGTGGTGAAGTGCGCCGGTGAGCCCTTGCGCATGTATTGGTGTTCTGGTGAACGCTAGGCGTATTCGCGGGGGCTGCCAGGTCTGTCTTCGGATTTAATGCTAAATTAAAAAGTTAATTTTTATATCTGGCATTAATCTAATTTGTTGGCATAAAGTGGCGGGCGATGGAGTAAGCGATGGCATTGAACCCTACCCTGGCTGCGGTCACGCGTGCGATCGACGAGCGTAGCCGCGCGACCCGCGAACGCTATCTGGATCGCATCGCCCAGGCACGTAGTTCCGGGCCACGGCGCAATCGCCTGTCCTGCGGCAACCTTGCCCATGGCTTCGCTGCTTGCGCGGCGCTGGACAAGCAGCGGCTGCGCGACGGGGTTGCGCCCAACCTGGGCATCGTGACCGCGTACAACGACATGTTGTCCGCGCACCAGCCGTATGAGCGTTATCCCGCACTGATCCGCGCTGCAGCGCGCGCGCTGGGTGCGACGGCAGAAGTGGCTGGCGGTGCGCCGGCCATGTGCGACGGGGTCACGCAGGGCCGTACCGGCATGGAGCTGTCGCTTTTTTCGCGCGACACCATTGCACTGGCCAGCGGCGTGGCGCTGTCGCATGACATGTTTGACGCGGTGCTGTTCCTGGGCATTTGCGACAAGATCGTGCCGGGCCTGCTGATTGCGGCGCTGCATTTCGGCCATCTGCCTGCGGTGTTCGTGCCGGCCGGCCCCATGCCCAGCGGCGCTAGCAACGATGAGAAGGCGCGCGTGCGTCAGCGTTATGCCGAGGGTCTGGCGACACAGGCCGAACTGCTCGATGTTGAAGCGCGTTCGTATCATGCGCCGGGCACCTGCACGTTCTACGGGACTGCAAACTCCAATCAGATGCTGATGGAGATCATGGGCCTGCAATTGCCCGGGTCGAGTTTTGTCCATCCGGATACGGAATTGCGCGATGCACTGACCGCTGCCGCGGTAGAACGGGCGCTCGCGATCACGGCGCTGGGAGACAGCTATCTGCCGGTCGGCCGTATCATCGATGCGCGCGCCGTCGTGAATGGTGTCGTAGGCCTGCATGCGACCGGTGGTTCCACCAATCATCTGCTGCATCTGGTCGCGATTGCGCGTGCCGCAGGACTGGAGCTGCGGCTCGAGGACTTCGACGCGCTTGCGCGTGTTGTGCCCCTGCTTGCGCGGGTCTATCCCAATGGCAGCGCCGATGTGAACCAGTTCCACTCGGCCGGTGGCATGGGTTTTCTTATCGCTCAACTGCTGGATGCCGGGCTGCTGCACGATATTGCGACGGTTGCAGGCGATGGCATGGAGCACTATCGCAGGGCGCCGTTGCTGAAGGCTGACAAGAGCCTGCAATGGACGGCGTCCACGCGCGAAAGCCTGGATGCGGCAACGCTGCGTCCGGTGACGAATCCATTCCGTGCGGATGGTGGTCTGCGTCTGCTCACCGGCAATCTGGGCCGTGCCGTGATCAAGGTGTCGGCCGTGCCCGACGACCGGCTTGGCGTCGAAGCGCCGGCGCGTGTATTCGATGATCAGGACGCGGTACAGAAGGCCTTCGATCGCGGCGAGTTCACTGAAGACGTGGTCGTAGTCGTGCGCTACCAGGGACCGCGTGCGAACGGCATGCCGGAGCTGCACAAGCTAACCCCGGCGCTGGGGGTATTGCAGGGGCGTGGGCTGCGTGTCGCGCTGGTGACCGATGGTCGTATGTCCGGAGCTTCGGGCAAGGTTCCGGCGGCGATCCATCTGACTCCCGAAGCCGCCTGCGGCGGGCCGATTGCACGGCTGCGCGATGGCGACCGCGTACGTGTCTGCGCGCTGAGCGGGCAGATCGAGGCGCTGGTCGACGCAGACGAGTGGAATGCGCGGACACCGGCTGCGGTTGATCTTGCGCCGAACCAGTGGGGTCTCGGCCGCGAAATGTTCGCGATCTTCCGGGCTCAGGTCAGTGCAGCGGATACCGGTGCCACGATTTTCGGAGCGGTCGAATGAGCGACCTGCAGTCCCTGCGTCAGACGCGGATGGAGGCCACGTTGCGGCTCGCGCCAGTGGTTGCGGTCGTCGTCGTGCAACGACTGGCCCAGGCAGTGCCGCTGGCGCGCGCGCTGGTCGCCGGCGGCATTCCTGCGGTCGAAGTCACCTTGCGTACACCGGTAGCCATCGACGCGATACGCGCGATTGCGGCGGAAGTCGAGGGCGCTGTTGTCGGTGCCGGCACGGTGCTGACACCGCAGAGCTTGCAGGCTTCGGCCGAGGCCGGAGCGCGGTTCGCCGTATCGCCGGGCCATTCGCCACGGCTGCTGGACGCCGCTGATGACCTGCCCTTGCCCTACTTGCCCGGCGCAACGACGGCAAGCGAAGCGATGCATCTGCTGGAGCGCGGTTACCGCTGGCAGAAGTTCTTTCCGGCGGTACCGGCGGGTGGCATCGACTTCGTGCGTGCGCTGGCCGCCCCGCTGCCTTCCGTTGGCTTCTGCACCACCGGAGGCATCACGGCGCAGGCCGCGAGGCAATGGCTCGCGCTGCCCAACGTGATTGCGGTCGGCGGATCATGGCTGACGCCGAACGATCTGGTCGCGGCCGAAAACTGGCCGGCGATTGCGGCGCTGGCGCGCGAAGCGGCGGAGTTGCGGACGTAGGGGCGGCGGCGATCGGTGAAGTGAACTGCTGGCCCTGAGCACCTGAAGCTGGATTCGTCCTTGCTGCCCTATTCACCGGCCCCGTCATGCAGCACCCGGCGCCAGTTCTGCACGATCTTGCCGAAGTAGCGCCGCGGCGTTTCGTGCGCAAGATGACGCAGATGCCAATGTCGCCAGGCGAATTCAGCGACGGAGAACAGCCCGATTACGGCAAAGCCACCCAGGTGCAGGTAGCCGTTGGCCCAGCGCTCCGGTACGGTGAGTGGCGTCGGCAGGCCCAGGCGCATCAGTATGCCGTTGGGCGTAGCGCTGGCTGCGCAGACCAGCATGACCACTGCCTGGGTGCCGAGCAGCAGGGTCCAGGCCCAGGTCAGACTGCGCGCGTATTGGCGCACGCCGGGCTGGGCCAGCCGCTGTTCGCCTTCAAACGCAATGATTGCCCGCGCCACCAGCGGCCGGCGCCCGGACAGCAGGGTGCGGCCAAAGAACCAGGCCATACCCGCATTGATGGCGACGGGCACCAGCAGCAACACGATTTCAGCCTGGCCCCGCTGCAGCAACCACAACGTGCCGGAAAGCGCCGAGATCCAGGCCACCCAAGCCAGCCGGTTGCCGTTCTTGAGGCCGCCCAGCAGCAGCAGGCTGAAAAGGTCTACCGCCGCAAGCGCCGAGATCCAGCTTCGCTGCAGCAGATAGGCGAGCAGCAGCAGCAGCGGATACAGCAGCAGCAGGGTCAGGGCGAAATATGGAGGGTTTTGCGGCGATGGCGAGGTCATGCGCGTAGTACAGGGAGGCGCGGGCCGGCACGGCGCGCAAGCCCGGTATGATACGGCGCTTGATTGGCTTGGGGACGACGGCAGGACATGGAACAGCAGGCAGAAAGCCGGATTGACTGCGACGTGCTCGTTGTCGGCGGTGGCCCGGCGGGATCGACCACGGCGACCTTGCTGCAGCGTCGCGGCCTCAAGGTGCTGCAGCTAGAGAAAGACCATCATCCGCGCTTCCATATCGGTGAATCGCTGCTGCCGGCGAACATGCCCATACTCGAAGAACTCGGTGTGCTGGACGAGGTCCGCGGCATCGGCATGCTCAAGCTTGGTGCGGATTTTCCCGAGGTTGGCGACCAGTACCGCACCTACCATTTCGCACGCTCATTGGGCAAAACACCGCCTTACGCGTTTCAGGTCAAGCGCGAGGAGTACGACGAAGTCCTGTTCCGCAATGCACAGCGCAATGGTGTTGATGCGCGCGAAGGGGTCAAGGTCGATCGTGTCGAGCTCCAGGCTGGCGGCGGTTGTATTGCCCAGGCCAGCGTCGAGACCGGCGAGAAACTGACGGTCCATGCGCGTTACCTCGTCGACGCCAGCGGTCGCGACACCTTGCTGGGCAATGCACTCAAGATCAAGGTCAAGAACACCGAGCATCAGAGCGCGGCGATTTTCGCCCACTTCAAAGGGGTCACGCGGCGACCGGGTGAAGAGGCGGGCAATATCAGCATCTACCGTTTCGACTACGGCTGGTGCTGGTTTATCCCGCTCGCCGATGGGCTGATGAGCATAGGCTGCGTCTGTTTTCCTGAATATCTGAAGCAGCGCCGCGGCCGCACTGCAGAATTTCTGCTGGATACGCTCAAGCTCATGCCCGGTGCACTGGTGCGCATGGCCGAGGCCGAGATCGTCGGTGAGGTCCGTGTGACCGGCAACTATTCCTATACCTGCAGCCAGATGACGGGTCGCGGCTTTGTCATGGTCGGCGACGCCTTCGCGTTCGTCGACCCGGTGTTTTCCTCGGGGGTCTATCTGGCCATGCACAGCGGCAAACATGCGGCCGCGCTGGTCGATGCCATTCTCAAGCATCCGGCGCGAGAAGCTGCGCTGCAGGCGGCGTTCGAGAAACGCATACGCCGCGGTGTGCGTGTGTTTTCGTGGTTCATCTATCGCTTCAATTCGCCGGTTATGCGCAGCCTGTTTGCGACCCCGCGCAATGTGCTCAAGGTCGAGCAGGGGGTGATCTCCATGCTGGCCGGTGATGTGTTCGACAGCGGCCCGGTCATGCGCCGCCTGCATCTGTTCAAGGCGATTTATGCCGCGACGGGGCTCGCGAACTTCCGCCGCTGGTGGAGCGATCTGCGCGAACGCCGGCGCCAGTCGGCGAGCCAGTTTACCGGCGGCACGACGCCAGTGGATCCGCTCTAGTCGTTCAACTCGGCCAGAGCCGCCTGAGCACAATTCCGGTTACTACTGAGCCACGACACCTGCCATCAGTTAGTGCCCGGCGGATGTGGCCTGGCCTACACTGCACTTACCGTGTTCCTCGGGGGGAGAGTGCGATGCGCTATCAACGTTTCGGCGTCAATATGGCGGGGCTACTCGGACTGGTGGTTGCGCTGCCAGCGTCCGCGGCGATCACGCTTACCACGGCGTCTGGTGCGAACCCGGCGGCAATTCAGACCGCCGTTGACAACTTCCGCGCTCAGCTGGGGGCGAATAACGGAGTTGGCGGCACGTTTGCCAACGGCCGTCGTGAAATCAACTGGGATGGGGTACCCGACAGTTCGGCGGCGCCCAATTTCCTGGCTCCCGACTTTTTCAATGTCACATCACCGCGTGGCGTCGTCCTCAATGCGCTGGAATTTGAAACCGGGTCGGCCCTCAATGACTTTATGGTGAGCGCCGATTCGAGCAATCCGACCAGTACACCGGTCGAGTTCGGTGATATCGATCCTGCTTACCCGGCGAGTTTTCAACCGTTCAGCAGTCCGCGCCTGTTCCATGTGCGCAATGCTGCGGCGATGGAAGTGCTGTTCTTTGTTCCCGGCACCACCGTGCCGGCAGTCGTGCAGGGCTTTGGCGTAGTTTTCACGGACGTAGACAGCAATGGGGGATCGGCAGGCAGCCTCATGAGGTGCTACAGCCTGGATGGCCGGCAGCTTGCGGCCGCCAGCGCGCCGGTGTTTGACAACGGGCTGAGTTTCCTCGCCATGTTCGCGACGACCGACAACGACCGAATCGCCCGCTGCAATATCGAGATCGGCAATCGCCGCCTTCTCAATGGCGTGGTTGACGGGGGCGGCAACGATGTCGTGGCGCTCGACGATTTTATCTATGGCGAGCCGCGCTCGATCTTCAGCATTTTTGCTGACAACTTCGAGTGATATAGCGGCGGGACAAAAGCAGGCGGGACAGTACCATCCCGCCTGCGGTCAATTGACGCGGTTCTGTTCAATATGTGCCGACAGCGCGCGCAGCGAACCAAAAATCCGCTTGTTTTCCTCGTTGTCGGAACGTAGCTGGAAACCGTAGCGCTTGGACACGGCCAGCGCGATTTCCAGTGCATCTATCGAGTCCAGGCCAAGATCTCCGCCGAACAGAGCTGCATCAGGTTCAAACTGTTCAGGTGTCACGCCTTCCAGATTCAGGCTGTCGACCAGGAGCTCGGCGAGCTCACGCTCGGCGGGGGATAGTTGCGCCATCGGAATTTCCACTGAGTCGGCGCGGCGCCGGACCGGCGGCCGCTGCGGCGCGCGAGTGTATCATATGAGTTTGCCCGGCCATTCCGGCGGGTTCAGGGATACCATTCGCCGATGCCATTGCGCTTGCTGCCGCGCCTTGTCGCGCACTGTCGCGGGACGTTTTCCGCATGAACTTGGACCGCGCCTTGCCGGCATTGGACGTTACTTACTCCGATGCCGAGCTCAACAGTCTGCTGACAGATCCTGATGTGCTCGCGGTTATTGGCTTCGGCGCGGCGGCGCCGCAGTCGGCCGATTCGCGCTACCTGCGCGTGGGGCTGGAACCTCTGGGTGGCCGCGCTCCGTTTGAAGTCTGGCGCGCTCCCGGCGGTATCACACACGGTCGAGAGGGGGCTCTGCATTGGGCCGGGTCACCCGACTATTGCTTCGGCAGCATCGAAGTGGCCGAGGCTGACTATCCTGACCTTGCCACGGCGACGGAAGCGGCCTATGCCGAGCTGTCGCGGTTTACCGTAGCGCGGCAATGGCCGCATCTGCTGCGTATCTGGAACTATCTCGCCGCGATCAATGAAGGCGACGGTGATGCCGAACGCTACAAGCATTTCTGTACCGGCCGCTCTGCCGGCATGCGCTGCCTGCATCACCAGGGCTTTTCGGCGGCCAGCGCCATCGGGCGCAGCGACGGCGAGGCGGTACTGCAGGTCTACTGGCTAGGCGCGCGCGCGTGCGGTGTAGCGGTAGAGAACCCGCGCCAGGTCAGCGCCTGGCGCTATCCGCGTCAATATGGCCCGACTTCACCGACTTTCGCGCGCGCCATGCGTGGTCCTTGTGTTCCGGCGCAATTGCATATTTCCGGTACGGCAGCCGTGGTCGGCCACCAGTCGCTTCACAAGGGCGACCTGTCTGCGCAGCTCGACGAAACTTTTGCCAACCTCGACAGCTTGCTGGCGAGCGCCGGCAATCTGGGCGGTTTCGCCGCAGGCAGCGTAGTCAAGGCTTACGTACGTCATCGCGAAGATCTGGAGCCGGCAGAGCGGCTGCTGAAGCAGCGCCTGCCCGACGATGCCAAGCGACTACTCTTGCTCGGCGATATCTGCCGCGCTGAACTGCTGATCGAGCTGGATGGCATTCATACGTTGACTGCCGCGCCGTGAGGGCGTGCTGATCGGAGAATCGGCGCGCGTGCGCTTCGGCGCTGCGCGTGCTGTACGTTTCAATGGTCTGATTTTTGCTGGCAGCGAAATGCCGGCCGCGAAGCAAGCGCAGTGTCCGGCCGGTGGCCGGTATAACCACTGCAGTTGCGCTATTGGATGCGCCGGGCGCGCTCGACGAGTGCCTCCCAGCACTTTGGGGGGCGTTCCCCGTCCATCAAGGTCGCCGCGAGGTCAAGTTCCTGGCGGGCCTGGTCAACATTTCCCTGTTCGAACAGAGCAATGGCCAGTCCGATATGGACGACTGCCAGGCCATCATGCTTGTTTTCGCGAAATACGATCTTGGCGTGTTCCAACGCGGTGCGATAGGCGGCCTCTGCATCAGCATAGCGTTCTTGCGCTAGCCGCAGTTCGCCGAGATTGCGATACAAGCTCAGGTCAATGACGGCGGTGTGTGATGCGCCGTTTTCTATTGCCGTGCGTATCGACGAGTACATTTCGTCCGCTTCGCTGAGTTTGCCCAGGCGCGTAAGGGCCTGCCCATGAACCAGGTTCGCCGTCAGCATCCAGGGATGGTCGCCTGCAAGGCTCTTGGCCCGGATGGACTTGTTGCGCAGTATCCATGGCATGGCCTCGCCCGGGCGCCCCCTGCAGGTCAGGTGGTTGCCAAGCAGACTGATTGCGTTCCGGGCCATGAATGATTCCGGTCCATAGTGGCTGGTCGACCAGTCGAGTACTTCCTGCAGGATTTTGACACCTTCTCTTTCTTTCTCGCCGCCCAGGTCCAGCAATGGGCGTGCAATCCAGTACTGCATCCTCATCGATTCTGTCGTGTTTGTACCGTGGATTTTGACTTTTATCTCATGTGCACGGCGGGCGAACGCCAGTGCCTCCTCGGATCGGTCAATCGTAGTAAGACACTCAGAGAACTTCCCGAGTACGCCTGCAGTGAAATCATCTTCACGATGTTCAATTCGCGGAAGCAGCTTCGAGTAAAGATCGACGCACAGATAGTAGTTATTGCGAAGGGCCGCATTCGCGGCGATTCGTGCGTCGACCATAGTCAGTAACGGGGAGTTTTCTCCTTCGAGCGCAACGATTTCACTCCGCAACGGCACGAGCAGTTTTTCCGCGTAGTCGGGATCACCTGTACTTTGGGCCGTATAGGCACGGAGTATGTGAGCATCAACGGTGAGTTTGTCGGCAACCCCTACGGTTGACCGGAGCTGGGGTATTGCCCGGTCGAGAGCCAATGCGGCCTTGTCGAAACGGGACAGTCCGTACAGTGTGTTTGCGAAAATCAAATTTACCTCGCCAGCGACTCGCGGGAGTTCGGCAAATCGCTCCTGTATCTTCGGGAGCGCGGCTTCAGCGAGTTCGGAGACTTTCTGATCGGATGACCCGACCAGATTTGGATCCGTTGCGGGAAGGAAGTCATCAACCAGGAAGCGGTTGACCGCAACTGCAATGCTGCGCTCCCGCTCCGCCGCGGCCCGCTGAACAGTCAGGCGCCACAGCAATGTTCCGACAACAAGTATAAAAGTAAGTGCCGACAGTGCGCTCGCCGAAACGCTCCATGGATGCCGGCGAATAAAAAGAAGTAATTTGTAGTAAAAATTATTGCCGCGGGCTCGGACGGGTTCGTAAGCCAGGTAGCAACGCAAATCCTCGAATAGTTCTCCGGCGGATGCGTAGCGTTGCTCTGGTTGTGGGGCACAAGCGCAAGCGACGATTGCGGCGAGGTCCTGAGGTAGAGCCGCCGACTGTTCCCGCCCGGCGAGCAGAGTTGTCTCAATCATCCGACCTAGCTGCCAGATGTCCGAGCTGACACCGATCGGTGCTCCGGAGATCTGTTCAGGGCTGGCAAAACCCGGTGAGTAGCCAACTGCTTTGTTGATGTCGCTGGCCAGCACGGCAACGCCGAAATCCAGAAGCTTGGCCTGTCCATCCGCAGCAACCAGCACGTTGCGGGGCTTGATGTCGCTGTGTATCAGCAAGTGGGAATGGGAAAAGCGAACGGCTGCAACTAGTTGCATCAGCAATTCGATGCGTTCCCGCTCCGGTAGCTGATTCACTGCGCAATGCTGATCCAGTGGCAGGCCATCGATGAGTTCCATGGCAAACCACAGGTGGCCATCGTCACTGTGTCCGCCGTCGAGTAGCTGAGCGATCCCAATATGACGGAGACCCGCCAGAATCTGTCTCTCGCGGCGGAAAATTTCATGCCGCGCGCTGTCGAACAAGTTGGCGGGAAGCCACTTCAGTGCGATGCTCTGCTCGAACTCGCCATCGGCGCGGTCAGCGCGATAGACGATACCCATGCCGCCTCGGCCAATTTCCTCGCGAATCCGGTAGACCCCAACCATGTCGTTGGGCGCGAGTTCCTTGGTCGGTTCGAGCGTGTTCATCGCGCTGTGACACAGCGCTCCGCCGAGCAACGCACCGGGTTCGAGCAAAGCTAAGCAGCGCACCTTGGACATGTGGACCTCAAAGTAGCTGGGCCTCGGAGTAGCGCAGCGCGTGCGAGCCGGGAAGGCGAGCACGAGCCATCGGACGGCGCTCTGGCGCTACCATCTGCCGCTTACGGACAGCAGCTACTGTCGAAGCCGGGCCGGCTCCTGGTCAGTATCTGCTTGGTCGGTGAGTGCTGCTCGAAGCTTGTCGCGGGCCTCCTGCCACAAGCGCTGCGCAGTGCGCACGGACATATCGAACGCCTCCGCGATCTCGGTGTCGGTAAGGCCGGCGAAAACTTTGAGTTCGACCACGCGAATTAGCCGCTCGTCACCGGCCAGGGCACTACGCATGATGTCATCCAATTCCAGCAGGTCCGTTGCCTGCTGGTCGGCGGCATTGTCGCATTCACTCAATGTTGCGTATTCCACATTGCCGCCGCCACGCTTTCGGGCCACCCGGTCCCGCGCATGGTTGATCAGCAGCTGGCGCATGGCGCTGGCTGCCACATTGAAAAAGTGCGCGCGACTTTGTATGCCACTTGCGCCATGTTGATGCATTCGCAGGTAGCACTCGTGCACCAGTGCTGTTGTATCGGGCGCCTCGTTGATATTCAGCTTCCGTGCGTTGTGCGCGAGCCGCCGCATATCTCCATACAAACGTTCGATTATCGCTCCCCATGCCGATGCGTCACCCTGCTGGGACTGCGCCAGCAAGCCAGTAATTCCGCTCATACATCCCCCTAACCGACCAGATCCCGCACTACTAGGCTAACACTGTGTGCTCGGGTCACGCAGGTATCTGGCAGTCACTGGCCAATGTTAAAAAATGTTTCGGCTTTCAGGTTGAGCCAGTGCCCGCGTTCGCGCCCACGACCACTGTGCTGCTTTCGTGCGGGATGCGCCTTCAAGGCCTGTGGTCCGAGACGGCCCGGCGCGACAAGGCGCCTTGTGTGCAGTCACCAAGGAGTTTGGAACGCACACTGTGCTGCTGCCTTGGCCGCCGCGTAGCCGGCGCGCCCGTTCTGCCTCGACACGCCCGGGATGTCGCTGCAACCACGTCGTGCAGCGCGCAGGTAACGGCACCAATCACGCGACCTCATGGCGGTCTTGCCGCTTCTTTTGGGTAGTCCTAAGCGCAGGGAACGTCTGCTGGAGGCGGTACCTAGCGCAGGTACGCGAATCCCGATCTCAACTCCAAGTGCCAGGTGAAACATGAATTTACTACCGGTCGTCCAGCTCAAATGGGTGTTGTCGTTCGCACTGTTGTACGCAGCACATGCTGCACATGTCGTTGCGCAGACTCAGACACCGCAAGCCGCAGAAGGGGCCTACATCGTTACCTTCAACGAACCGGGGATGCTGCGCTATACCGGTGGTGCCAATGGGCTACGTCCAACGGCGCCGGAAGCGACCGGTAGGCCGGGGATCGATGCGTCGAGTCCCGAGGCGGTGGCTTATGCTCGGTATCTGGCGGATCGCCGCAGCACATACCTGACCTCAATCGCGTCCGTGCTGGGCCGCCCGGTAAAGGCGACGCACCACTATGCTGTCACTCAGAACGGTGTCGCTCTGGATCTGTCCCAGGCTGAAGTGGATGTGGTACGCGGTCTGCCGGGAGTCGAAGCTGTACTGCCCTCTGCAATCGAACGCACCGCCACCTATCGAGGGCCCGAGTTCATTGGCGCTGGTGCCGTGTGGGATGGTTCTGTCTTCACCGGCGCGGTAGCGTCGCGCGGCGAGGGGACGACAATAGGAATTCTCGACACCGGTATCGACGCGGCGCATCCATCCTTCGCAAACGAATCACTGTGCGGCTATGACGCGCAGAATCGAAAATTGAAAAGTGCGGTCGACTGCTCGTCCACCGATACGTCCGGTGCCTGCAATGGTGCACATCCCGAGGACAGCGACGGTCATGGCACGCACGTCGCGAGCATCGCCGCCGGAAACCGCCTCGCATCCGCCACGGTTCCGGCACCGGAGCTCCCGCCCGGTTTTGACTACATGACCGGGGTTGCCCCTTGTGCAGCGCTGCGAAGCTACAAGGTCTGCAGTACGCCGGAGCGCTGCACCGGGACGGCGACGTTGGCTGCCGTGCAGCAAGCTATCATCGACCGTGTGGATGTCGTGAACTACTCGATCTCAGGCGGACGCTCCGCCGCCGATCCACAAGACGTCGACTATATGTTCCTTCCGCTGATTCAAGCGAACATCGCTGTGGTCGCGGCGGCGGGCGACATGCAACTACTGTCACAGCGTGGTGGCATTGAGCACCGTGCGCCATGGGTCGCTTCGACGGTTGCCTCAATGCACAATACCGTTCGGCGGCCCCTTGGTGGGATTAATGGACCGGATGTCCCGCCGGTCCTGTACCCCTTAGAGCTCTTTCCCGGTGACTACTCCGTTGTTGGGCGAGACTTGCCCGAGAAGATGTCCATCCGTCGGTTTGCTGCATCGCCCTCATTATGTGACGCGGCGACGTTACCCGACAATTTCTTTGCCGGTGGGGTGGCATATGTGCGATTCGATGGCGGCTGCGACTTGCTGTCGAAAATCAACAAGGCAAAAAATGCCGGTGCAGTGATGGTGCTGGTCAGTACACCACCCGACGGCCACCTGAAGCTGCGTACAAAAGGTGCGCCCGCGACAATGGCGGTTTTCACACTTACAGCAGCAGCCAAGACGGAGCTGGATAGGTACCTCGACGAACACAACGATACTGCTCAGATGAGCTACTATCCCTACTATGAGTATGCTCTGCAAGACTCGCTGGTTCGGACAAACTTGACTGGTCCGACCAGTGGTGCGGACAAATGGGGTGGCTTCATAAAACCCGATTTCGTTGCACCGGGCGATATGGTGTATGCAGCGATACCCGGTGGCTACGGTTACAAAACAGGTACGTCGATGGCAGCGCCCCACATTGCGGGGTCTATCGCTCTGTTGCGAGCGGTACGGCGGGATTGGACCGCGATGGAATTGCTGTCTGCGATAAAAATGACGGCGTATGAAGATGTCGTTAATTCGTCCTGGAGCAACTACGCTTCCATAGAAGAAAAAGGCAGCGGGCGAATCGTCATAAACTCTGCGGCAAATTCGCCTCTGCTCATGGATGAGACCGCGGCGAGATTCACAAACGCTTCAACGCCCGAGGATCTGCGAAACCTCAATCTTCCTTCCATCATGAACAGGGATTGTGAGGCCGGCTGTTCATTCAAGCGCACCGTGAGAAACCCTGGAAGTACCGCCGTCCGATGGCACGCGTCTTACATTTCGTCCCTGGAAAGGCAGGTTCGAAATACAACTGTCACACCGGAAAACTTCTCGATCGCTGCGGGTGGGACGCAAGACATCACGATCAGGGTAGAACCGATTTACGGCAAGCAACGGGAAGAAAAGGAGCAGGGCAAGATTAAGCTGACGCCGTTCGATATCGACAAGGCAGCGGTGCAAATGCCACTTTCCGTTGTTGGCAAGTCCGACGGTCTGTTCGCTGCCAACTTCGGCGCAACGAGCAGTTACGGCTTGAGCAGCCTTGAAACACTTCTGGGGCAAGGATGGACCACCGTCAATCACAGCACGCCTTCAAGTGGTGTATCCAAGGCTTGGATTCAAGGCGATATCCGTTTCCAGTCGCCGTCACTGAGCGCTACGGCAGCGCAGAGCGGGCACCCGAATTCGTACATCAGGGCAACGCCTATTGACTCGCTGGTCGAGAATGCAACGAACGTCGTACTGAGCGTCTGGCTCATTTCGCCCGAAATCGAATTCGGGCCCGCATCGACCGTCAAGTTCTGGACCCGCGCTGTCATTCCAGGTGCCGACTCAGTGGCGTGGACAGACAGCCTAGAGGTCCGCGTATGCCAGACAGGCAAATGCGGCAACGTGAATAGCGACAACGATACGCTGGCCAACTACTCAACACTTGCTCTGGCAGTCAACCCGGACCGGCAACAAGGCGCTTATCCGTCGCCCTGGACGCCGATTACGGTGACGGCGGCTGACGGCCTGCCTACGTCGGGCAGAGGTCGGGTTGCGTTTCGCTACTACGCGCAATACCAAATGGGGCCGATTGCCGGATTTGTTCACGCGGCAGGTATTGCGCTGGACACGATAGAGCTGACGGGTCCGTAAACTCTCGCGCGAGCAGTTGTCACAGCCCGCACCAGGAAGCCGTGCAAAATGAAAAACTCATTCCCAAAATCACGCGCATTGAATGTGGCCACATTTCTGCTGGTCACTGCGGTACCGCCGGCGGCAATCTCGGCGCAGATTCCGGATGGCTGGCCGATGGTGCCCGCAGCTAATGCATCAACAAGTGGCGGTGCGGATCGCTACATCGTGCGGTTCGTAGAGCCGCCGCTTGCGCTGCACGCAAGCGAGCTGGAAGCAAAAAAAGCAGGCTCGTTCTATAAGGTCTCGGCGACCGGGCGCAGGCGGCTGGACGTGAAGAACGGTGCCGCTTTGGCCTATGTGCAGTACCTGAGTGATCGCCAGCAGATCTATCTGGCTGGTATTCGGGAGGCGCTACAGCTTGGTTCGCCGCCACCGGTGCTAAGCAGTATGCAGCACGCGGCCAACGCGGCAGTTCTGAAGCTGACCGAATCAGACGCTGAAAAAATAAGGAAAATTCCCGGAGTCGAAGCGGTAGAGCGTGTCCAGCAGCTTCCGCTTGCGACGGAGATCGGTCCCCGCCATATCGGTGCGAGTTCGCTATGGTGGGGAACTGCTTCGGGTTCCGATACGTTGTTCGCCAGCAGCTGGGACCGTCCCGGTCATCTCGGTGAAGGTGTTGTCGTCGGTGTCATCGATAGCGGCTACAACAGCCTCAGTCCGTCATTCCAGCCATCAGACAATCGGGGCTACACCATGAGAAACCCGTTGGGTGATGGCAATTTTCTCGGGCATTGCTCTCGTGGCAGCGGGGCCGCCGGGATAAGTCTGGCGGGCTGCAACGCCAAAGTCATCGGCGCCTACGACGCTGTCACACTGAGCACAGGCGCCAGCACTGGTTACTCCGCTGAAGATACAGTCGGGCACGGAAGCCATACCGCCAGCATAGCGGCGGGCAACTTCCGCGAGGCGAAATATCGAAATCTGAATTTGCAAATTTCCGGCGTCGCTCCACATGCGAATCTGGTCATTTACAAAGCTTGCTCTTCCAATATGTGCGGCAGCGATGCCATAGTGAAGTCCGTTGACCTGGCCGTTGCCGACGGTGCGGTCGATGTCCTGAATCTTTCAATTTCCGGAAGCGGAAGTCCATGGGCCGTCACGATCCAGAAAACCCTTCTGGCGGCTACTGAATCAGGCATCTTTGTGGCAGCGGCGGCGGGAAACACCAGTGACGCTGCTCCGTTGCCGGAGCAGGGAAGTGTCAATAACATTTCGCCCTGGATTACAACGGTAGCTGCCGGAACGCACACTGGCGGTGGTGCAGACGGGGCTGTACTGCAGATCAGGTCAGCGGCTCCCGTTCCGGCCGGGTTGGATCGCCTCTACTTGAACCACATCGAAGGATCAAAACTGCTGGCGGCCGCAATCACCGCCGACATCAGGATGAGCCCTTCATTTGGCAGCAGTGGGGCGAATCAGGATGGTTGCGCCTCCTATGCAGCGGATCTTTTCGCAGGCTCGATAGCGTTCATCAACCGTGGATCCTGTCCGACCAAGGACGCGGTAGAGCACGCCATAGCAGCAGGCGCTCTTGCCGTTGTAGTGAAAAACAGCCGACCGAGCGATCCGCTCTATTTTGACGGACTGGTTGCTCAGCCGGCCGTGCCCGTATTCTGGCTGTCCCAAGAAGCGGCAGAGCCGCTGCAGGCGTATCTCTCGGCTTCGTCGCTTGTCGCCTCGTCGGTAGTTGCGATGTCGCGCACACGCGATCCGCTGCAGGCGGACAAGCTGGCAGATTTCAGCTTGCGAGGGCCAGGCATCAGCTTGAGCCCGGTCTTTGTGCTCGACGTTATCAAGCCAGATATTCAGGCTCCGGGAGTCAACATCCTGGCTGCCGTTCACAACCGTCCTGGTTCCGGAGGTCCCGGCCGTGTCGACATGATGAGCGGCACCTCGATGGCCGCACCTCATGTAGCCGGAGCTGCTGCACTGCTGAAAGGACTGCGGCCGAACTGGTCGCCCTCCGAAATCAAGTCGGCTCTGATGATGACGTCGACGAGCAATGGGCTGACAACGCCTGACGGAAAAGCGCCTACTACATTTTTTGAACGCGGCTCCGGAAGTGCGCGGGTATTCTCAGCAGCACAGGCAGGGCTAGTGCTCGACGAAACGGCTAGCCGATATCTGGCGGCGAATCCATCCAGCGGTGGAGACCCCAGTTCACTCAATCTTGCGAGCATGCAGAACTTGAACTGCCCCACTCGCTGCAGTTTCGAGCGCCGTTTCCGCAGTACCGTTGATCGACCGGTTACCTGGACCGCAAGCGTCCTCCCGGGTAACGAACCAGGGCTCGGTATTGCTTTCTCGGCGTCGACCTTCGTGGTGCCCGCCAACGCGGTGTCCGAGCCCTTGACCATTCGCGTCGATCTGACGGGTCTCTCACCCTCAGACTCGGAGAGGCACTTCGCTGAAGTCTTGCTCGTACCAAATGATCCAGGTCTTGCTTCCCTGCGCCTTCCGCTGGTGGTATCGCGCAGTAGAGCAGAGATATATGTTGGGAATTCTGACAGAGCCATCACCTTCACGAGTTCCCAGGTGAGTGGTGGGAACCCGCAGTTTGTGGGCGTTTTTAATCTCGGAGACGAGCAGCTGACGGTAACGCGAAACACGCAGGCAGGAGTCAATTTGCCTGTTGGTGCGCAGAGCAGCGACCCTGTGTTCGGTATCTACGAAAGTACTGGGTATTCAGAAGCAGGAAATGCCTATCAGCGCAGGTTTGCGGCGGATGACTTCTCTGTTGAGTGGTTCACTACTCAGATCACCAAGCTGCGCGTGTCAGGATCCTTGGAGTCAGCCGCGCCCGGCGCTTCGCTCGGCGGGCTTGCTACGTCCGTTCACTGGCGCATATACCGGGATGTGCAGGGCTGGCCGGACAGCTATCCCGGTGCGGACAATGCCGCTGTCTTCAAGGCCGATCTTGCGCTCGGTGCGGCAGGGCTGGATGTTTCCGGCAACGACCTGTCACTGGACCTGGTGGCGGCTGGACTGGAAGCGAACTTGCCAGAAGGCCGCTACTGGCTGGTCGTCTATCCGACCTTGCCCTGTGATGATCGCGGCAGAGGCTGTACAAACGTCTGGTACAGGAAAGGTGCGCTCGCCGTCTCGGCACATGGGTTCATGCGGTCTTCCGGGGAGTCGTCCGGCTGGGTAAAAAACAGCCTGGGCGGGCTCGAGATGACGCTGGAAAGCCGCGCGTCCTGCAATGAAGCGCCTTGGGGCCCGAACATGACCTGGTCGCTCTCGGGCGTAGTGAGCAACTCCCCGCTGCCCATGCAGATACCTGGAAGCCGCCTCAGCACGCTGAATGTACGAGCTGTCGCGCCACTGGGCCCGTTGCCGAGCAGGGCGCTTGTCTGCCTCGGGAGCAATGACCCTCGCACTCCCGTCCTCCCTATCACCGTCAACGTTGTGCAGTAGCAAACAGCGCCGGTCTGGCGCGTATGACAGTCGGGCGATATTCCCGGGGTTGGCATGAAAAGCGCGTCCGGACGTGTTCCGGACGTGCTTGCAGCGGGTTCGCGGGCAGTGTGCGATTCTGCGAAGTTGCATGTTGCGCGTTGCAATCCTGTGTGGCCATCCAAGCCGACCGGCATCTCCTGGCGTGTGCAGCGAATACCGCTGAAAGGGTGCCTCCGATTAAATCGGAATCTTGTTGGGGATTTTGCGCCCCCTTTGAGTCAAGGGGGGGCGCCCAACAGGCCGGACCGGCCAAATGCTTGCAGAGTAAGTATTCGGCGCGGTCGTGGAGATGTGCTGCCGGGCGCCGAAACCTCACCGCCGACGATTGCTCAGACCCTCCGATGTGGTGGCTGAGCTGGACGGGTATGCCCTGCAGGCTGTTTCGTGCTGACGCGGCGAAGCGGGGCCCTGCTATAGCGTGCACGGAATCGAGCGTGAACTCGGGGTTGGCAACTCCCGACTATCCGAGGCCGTTGCGCACAAGTGCTACCGGTTTCCTGGACGCTTGCTTTTCTTGCCGCTTCCAATCGGTTTTGCTGGCGCGACAGTCGGCGGAGTTGGGGCCGTCGCGTCTTGCGGCTCCGACAGCACCTGGTCGGCCAGCGCCAGTATCTTGAGTACGTGGGGATCCGTCGCGCGCCTTTCGGTTGAAATCGCGTAGTAGCGCTCCGTCACGCCCCGCAAGACGCCGACCAACTCGACGCCATAGAGCCGTGCGATTTCGCTTCTCACCGCCAAAGGGGCAGGGAAAGCGCCGGCGCCTGAGGCGCCGAATGTCTTCATCAGGCCGCCATCATCGAATTCGCCTACGATGCGCATCGACAGGCGGGCGGCTGTCAGCCAGGCACGAAGTTGTTCATGCATGACACTGTCACGGCCGGGCAGTAACAAAGGCCGGCCAGCGAGTGACGCCGGAAATTGCGGCCGCAACTGTTTGGCCAGTGCCGGCGCGGCAAACAAGCCGACGTCCGTATCACCCAGGACATGGTTGAACGCTTTCACGGCGCTGCCGCTCGGTACAGGGTGGTCGGCGATCACGAGCTCCAGGCGATGCAACGCCATATCGGCGAGCAACACGTCAAGCCGCTCATGGCTTGCCGTCAGACGTATCTTCTCGTCCCTGACCAGAGGTGAGAGCAACTGGTAGGCCAGGGATCGCGGTACCGCATCCGTGATGCCCACACGAAACAGCCGGCTCCTTCCCTGGGGCATGGAGCGAACCTGTTCGCCGAGCTCGTCCATTAAACCAAATATCTCGTCTGCGTATGAGTATGCGATTCGCCCTGCATCGGTAAGTTCCAGGCGTCGCCCGATCTGTTTGAACAGTTCCACACCCAGCGCGATCTGCAGGTCGGCAATCTGCCCGCTGACGGTCTGTGGTGACAGGTCGAGTTTTTCAGCTGCTCGCGACACTCCGCCGAAGCGGGCGACGGCCCAGAAGTAGCGCAGGTGCTTAACGTTAATCATTCGATTTTTCCGAACTAATTATCTGAATCTAACAGGTTGATCGAACCATTGGCATGTCCCACGCTTGGCTCCACGTTGAAGCCGGAGACGCTGATCATGAGAGTAGGATTTGTTGCACGAGGCATGGCACTGACCACCGCAATTCGTAATTATGCACAACGCCGCCTGCATACCGCGCTTGGGCGGTATCGGGAATCGCTTGAGGCGGTATATATCCAACTTGCTGACGTCAACGGGCCTCGCGGCGGTATCGACAAGCATTGTGTGATCGAGGTGCGCAGGCCTGCTCGCGCTCCGATTATTGTGCGGGAGCGTGACGCTGATCTCTATGTGGCGATTGATCGGGCGGCCGATCGTGTTGATCGCGCCGTAGCCAGGCGGATTGCCCGGAGTCGTACGTTTGGCGACATCGGAGCACACGGATAGGAATGCCCGCCCTGTCCGCCGTGCCGGCCAGGCCGCGGATCAGGCGAGTTCAGTCCTCGGGCAGGCCGGTGGTAGTCGCGCATCACACCTGGGATGGTGGCGCGCTGTGCCGGCTTACGATCTGGTGCCGCATGCCAGCGGCGCTCAAGTCGATGCGGTGCGGTATCTGAGTCGGCACGGGGCCGCGACGATTCTCCCCTGGCCGCGGTATTCGGCGCCTTTGGCTCATTCGTGCATGAGCCGCATATTCCCAAACCGCGAACGGGGTATCGGTCCTGTCGACCGTCTCCCGTGTGCCGTTTGTATTCACCACACCGAGCGATAGCGGATGCATGAGTTCTCCGCATCCGCGAGATGCTCAGTGTAATGCTGTCCCACACCATCTGTTTCAGAGGTTCCAGCTATGGACGTGTCGACGTTTCTAGCGACATCATTTCTAGGCCAGCCGACATGGCTTTGGCTCAGTTTCCTCGCGCTGGTTGCAGCCCTGCTTGCGTTTGATCTGGGTGTACTGCATCGCAAACAGCGCGAAATACCGGTGACCGAAAGCCTGTACCTCTCCGCTGGCTACATCGTGGTCGGATTGGGCTACGGCGTCTGGGTCTGGCAGCACCTGGGAGCTAGCCCTGCTGCTGATTACTTCACCGGGTATCTGGTCGAGAAGTCGCTGTCGATGGACAACGTCTTCGTCATTGCGTTGATATTTTCCTATCTGGGAATACCGCGAATTTATCAGCACCGCGTGTTGTTTTGGGGGATAGTCGGCGTCATCGTGCTACGTGCGGTGATGATCGGTGTGGGGGCTACGCTCGTCAGCCAGTTCAGCTGGGTGCTTTACCTGTTCGGTGCTTTCCTTCTGCTGACGGGCGTCAAAATGCTGTTCACGTCATCCCACACGATGGATCTGGCTTCCAACCCGATGCTGCGATGGTTACGACGGCATCTGCGCGTGACCAACGAGCTTCAGGGGGACAAGTTCTTCACACGGCAGCTCGACGAGCGCGGTGTAATTCGCCTCTATGCAACGCCCTTGTTTCTTGCCTTGGTGATGATAGAGACAGCCGACCTGATCTTCGCAGTGGATTCGGTGCCGGCGATATTCGCCATCACCCAAGATCCTTTCATTGTCTACACGTCGAATATTTTTGCGATCCTCGGATTGCGCGCGCTGTACTTCGCGCTGTCGGCGATGATCGATCGGTTCGAGTACCTGAAATATGCGCTGGCACTGGTACTCGTGTTCATCGGGTCAAAAATCTTCCTAGTCAATATCATCGGCAAATTCCCGGCGTGGCTGTCGCTCGGCGTGACTGTTGGGCTTATCGTTGGAGGAGTCGTGTTCTCCTGGGTCAAGACACGCAAGGCCATTTCGGCCACGCAGGGCGCTGGCTGATGTCGTCCATGCCAGCGCCCGCAACGCCCTCAAGTCCGACAAGTTCGGTCGTTGCGTCCAGGCTGACCTGGTGTCCGACGGGAGCCCAGTGGTTTGCGGCTATCGTCCAGGCGGTGGAACTCGCGCGCTCTTCTGTTGATGCGGAGTTCTATATCTGGTCTCCGGGTCGGCTTGCCAGCCGACTCGGGGCTGCACTCGTCGCTGCGGCCTCACGAGGCTGCCGGGTGAGGCTGCTGCTCGATGCCTACGGTAGCGAACGCGCTGCACCGGAGATCGAATGCCTGCGGCAGGCGGGGGTGGATGTAGCGTGGTTCAATCCGCGGCGTCTGTTGCGCCTGAGTTTTCGCAATCACCGCAAGCTCGTCGTAGTTGATCGTGAACTCGCGTTTCTTGGTGGCTGCAACGTTGCTGACGAATACGACAGCGACGGCCTCGACGGCGGCTGGCGCGATCTGGGTATTCGCGTCGACGAGCCGACGTCAGCGGCTGCGCTGGCGCAGTCCTTCGAGCGCATGTGGAGCATCGCGCCGTTTGATCATCTGCCGACGGCCGGAATCATGCCGCAAGCATCGCGCGGTCAGGACTGGGAGGTTTTCCTTGCTGGTGCCGGACGTGGTGGGCGACGATACCGGCGTCAGCTGCATCGTGATCTTGGGCGCGCACGCAGGATTGATGTACTTGCCGCGTACTTTGTTCCGACCACCCGATTGCGCAAGTTGTTGATCCGTGTCGCCCGGCGCGGCCTGGTCCGGGTCATCGTGCCGGCGAGTGGAGATGTCCCGATTGCGCAGCATGCGACGAACTATGTCTTGGATGAACTCTCTTCAACTCCGATCCTGGCGTATGAGTACACGCCAGGTATGCTCCACGCCAAGCTCGTGATCGCTGACGACGTCGTGTATGTGGGATCCGCAAATTTCGACCCGCGCAGTCTGCGCATTAATTTCGACGTCGTGATCCGGATTGAAAATGCTGATTCCGCCGCGCAGGCCCGTGCCATAGTCGATCAGATTCAAGCGCACTCCCGGCCTTGCCACGGCGGTCGTCGTGGTATTTTCGCCAAGATATTCCGCATGGTCGCTTATGTCCTGGTGGCATGGCTCGATCCGCTGATCGCCCGCCGCAAGCTCCGCCTGTTGTCTTAGTCGCTGGTCAGGTCGGGGTTTTGTTTTTGATTTTTCCGGAGTTTCAGGGGCAGGTGCTTGGGTGAAGGAGCCACGCTGTAGACGGAATTTCAGGCATTTTCGACGGGTGTTTAGTCATCAGATCAATCGCTCAGGCAAGATGTCTCTCGAACTTAGGACTTCGATTTTTAAAAACAAGTTGATTAAATCGGGCTTCGTGCAAATTCAACTCGTCAACATCGATGCAGGAAGAATTCCGTTGCAGACCGACAAGATTCCGCGAGTTTTGGCAACTGGACGCCTGGCCTCCCGTTTGAATATTGGCCCGCATGCCGGTGAACCCGCATTGCAGTTGTGCGTCAGCACAGATTTCGCCACGTCGGTGCGGTCATGACGCTGTTTCTCGACAACTTGCTCTCGCCGTTGGTGCTGGCCTTCGTGCTTGGCTTCAGTTCTCAGGCCGCGGGCGGGAACCTCCGCTTGGCCGAGCCTGCTCGCGAGACGATCGCAACCTTTTTGCTGTTGGCCATCGGCCTGAAGGGCGGCGAAGCGCTGGCACGCGCAGAACTTGGCATGCTGGCCATTCCCCTGGGAGCTACCGTTCTTGCAGGCGTGGTGACCTGCGTGTCTGCTTTTTTCATCGCTCGGCTTGTCCTGAAGTCAAAGCGACCGGATGCGGCTGCCTTGGCCGCACACTACGGTTCGGCATCCGCGGTCACTTTCATTGCGGCTACGCACTTTGTGGCTGATCGCGGGATGCCTAGCGATGGTTGGCTGAGTGCATCGCTGGCCGTGCTGGAGATGCCTGCGATCTTGCTCGCGGTATTGCTTGCCAGGGGAGTTTCAGCGCGGCTTGCCGATACCGTGCGGGAGGTATTCCTTGCGCGTGCCAGCGTGTTGCTGCTGGGCGGGCTGCTGATCGGATTCGTATCCGGTCCATCGGGCGTCGAACCCGTCATGCCGTTGTTCAAAGGCCTGTTTCACGGCGTTCTGATGCTCTATTTGCTTGATCTCGGCGCAATGGCGGCCGACGGGTTCGCGTCTTTCCGGAATAGGATGGGACGTATCATTGCATTTGGCGTCGGTGTGCCGCTGCTGCACGGCGTGCTGGCGACGTTGGCTGCTGTTGCGCTAGGTTTTTCGGCGGCCAATGCTGCCGTGTTCGCGACACTGGTCGCCTCCGCTTCCTACATCGCGGCTCCTGCTGCCATGCGTACTTCTGTTCCTGAGTCGAACGTACCCTTGTGCATCACGGCGGCGATTACGATTACATTCCCTTTCAACCTGCTCGTCGGGATTCCGTTGTTTTACATGATCGCTACGGCGATATAGAGCCAGATTTACCGGAAGCGGCAGATACCCGCGAGGTGCGCTACGGTGCTTTGCCTGCTCGCTTGACGAGTACTTCTTGCAAATCTTCCCATCTCGGTGCAGGGCTTTCTCGATCATATGCAGAGACGACCGGATATTTGCGAATCGTTTCAGCTCGTGACCGTGAGCGCCGCTGCCGGAGCTGGCTGAGGCTTGAGGACAATGCGGGTTGCAGGCACATGCCGCAGCGCGCATGTTCCCAGTACTGCCGATACACAGGCAAAACCCAGCACGGTGTTGAAGATCAGGTGGCCTTGCTTGGCAACGTCGGCAAGGCCGTCGCCGAAGATCGTAATGCCAAACGTCGTCAGCAACAGCAGGGCCGCCAGCAGGCCGAACAAGGCGTATCGGTCCTTGCGTAGCAGGGCCAGCGGGGCCGCGAGCAGGGGCAAGGCGAACAGCAGGTAGCGCAGCCAGGCTTCGCGATCAAGCGGGCTGTTCCAGCTCGCGAACTGAGCCGGCAGTTTGCCCAGGACGGCTCCTTCGACATGGCCGAGATTGCGTGGCAGCCACGGATTGAGAACGGCAAGACCGTTGCCGAAGAAGCGCAGCAGCGCCGCCGGTTCGCGCAGGAGTTCGGCGACGACGTCGGCGCGGCCGAGATTTTCCATGCCAGGGCAGATGTCTTCCGCAAGCCCGGGTAATTGCCAGGCGGACTTGCCGCTATGGGCAACGCACGATGCCGGCAGGCCGAGGCGCCGCAGCGTTTCCCGCGGATCGGACACGGCCGGCAACAGTCCGGTGAAGACGAGGTTGGCGCGATTGTAGGAGCGTATTGAAGACATCATCGCGTCGGCGCGCTGCAGTTGTGCGACCTGCAGCGTGCAGCCGACGATAGCTCCGGCGAGCAATGCCCAGCCTTGCCAGGGCCAGCGCCGCAGATGCCAGCGGCCAAGCAGCAACACACCGACGGCAAGGCAGAGCGGCAGTACGAGATGCTGGATCTTGCTGGTTGCAAGGGCCAATGCGGTGAGCGCGAGCAAGATGCTGCCGCGGGCACTGGGCGTTTCCTGGGCGTACAGCAGGATCAGGTTGAACAGCGCATAAGCGGCGAGCAACGCGCTTGCTTCAGCGTAGAACGTGCTGAAGTACAGGGTGTTGGATGGGTCTGTCAGCACCAGGGCGAACACGGCGGCATTCGCGAGTGCCGCCGGCCACAGGCCTCGCCGGTACCAGGTCAGGCAAAACAGGGCGGCAAGCACACTCAGTACGGTCAGCCTCAGCGCGCCCAGCCAGCGTACCGAGTGGCGCTGAGTGCCGTAAGACTGCTGCATCTTGTACAGGCTGACGACTGCAGCCTGTGACAGCAGTTCGCTGGATCCGTAGCACAGCGCCACGGGATTGGACTGGAAACGATAGAACTCAAACGGCGCATTCGGGCTGTTCTCGTCCGGGCGTATCGAAGCCGGGCGATCGGGGAACAGATCGAAGCAGCCGGTGTAGCGTGCCTGATCGAAGCTGTTGGCGATGGCCAGCAGCGGGGTGTGTGTCAGCAGGGGTATCGCGCGCAGCAGACCCAGGGTGAGGAGGGTAGCGATCAGAATCAGTACAAGGCGTGGCGTTGCCGTTGCCGGCTTGCCGGTATCGTGACGGGCGTGAGGTGGCTGCGGAAAATCCATCCCGTCGATTCTGCGCAGCAATGATGAAAGTTCCGTGGCGATTTCGTGCCACCTTGCGCCGCAGCAAAAGGGTGTGCTGACGGGTTCAGGTTTGTGATGGCGCGGCGGCCTGGTGTTCGTTAACCACGCTGCAGGCCGTTGTGCGTATTCATACAGCCGCGGCGGGCGGGGCCGAGTGCGATGCGGGTCACGCTTGTTCAGTGAGCCGTTCACGCTGGAACGCGCCGACCGCACCACGGCACCGAAGACATACGGTGCTAAGCTTGTCAACAGTGTCAACAGGCGTCATCGCCTAACCGGAGCCGTCATGAAAACGCAGCTGGGCCACTACGACATCGTTGCCGAACTCGGGCGCGGCGGAATGGGCGTGGTCTACAAGGGTTACGAGTCCTCGCTAAACCGCTATGTCGCTATCAAGGTGCTGGCGGAGTCGCTGGCCCATGATGAAAGCGTCAAGGAGCGATTCCTGCGCGAAGCGCGCAGCATGGCTGCATTGAACGACCCGCATATCATCCAGATCTACTTCATCGGTGAGCACGAAGGCCAGACCTTCTTCGTCATGGAATTCGTCGAAGGCGAGTCCCTCGGCTCGCTGCTCAAGCGCGACGGCAAGCTACGGCCGGAACAGGCCGCACGCGTCATCTACCAGACCGCCATGGGGCTCGCGACCGCGCACGACAAGGGCGTGATCCATCGCGACATCAAGCCCGGCAACCTCATGGTGACCAGCCGTGGCGCGATCAAGATCGCCGATTTTGGTATCGCGCTGGTCACCCAGGATTTCTCCAAGAAACTGACCTCGACCGGTGAATTCGTCGGCACGCCGGGCTACCTGTCGCCCGAAGTCTGTCTGGGCAAGCCGGTCGATTCGCGTTCGGATATTTTCTCGCTCGGCATCGTCCTGTTCGAGATGCTGACCGGGCGCATGCCGTTCACTGACGAATCGCCTCTGGGTCTGATGCTCGAAGTCGTGCGTGCCGAAATCCCTGATGTGCGTCAGCTCAACAGCGATGTCGATGCGGAACTGTCGCGCATCCTGTCGCGCATGATCGCGAAGGATCCGAACGAGCGCTACAACAACTGCCATGAGCTTGCCGACGACCTGAGCCGGCATCCGCTGCTTGCCGGTGCGCCGACCATAGGCATCAAGCCCGTCATCTCGACAGCCGCGGCGACCGTGTTCGGCATGAAGACCCCGGTCTCGGCGCAGCGCCCGCTGCCGCAAACCGTGCCGACGCCACGGCCCGGGCAGTTGAATGCCGGCACCGCGGCAGCACCGATGCCGACGCCGCCGCCTATGCAGGCGGCGCAGCCGCGGGCGACTCGCAAGAGCCAGATACCGCAGCAGGCAGCACCGGTGCGGCGCAGTTCCGCCTTGCCCTGGGCGATAGCCGCTGCCGTGCTGATTGCGGTCGGTGGTAGCGTTTTCGCCTTCCGTGATCAGATCCCGTTCCTGAAGGCAGCACCGACAGCGGTTGCGGTCACCTCGCCGGCAGCAACAACCGCCCCGCCGGCTACGTCAACGCCAACCCCGGCCGCCACGGCGCCGACGGCAAGCCCGGTGGCCCTGACCGCGCCGCCCTCGATCCCGCCGCCGGATACCGCGACGAACACCTCCTCGACCGCCCCGGCAGCTGATACGAACGCAACAGCTTCGACCTTGCCAGCGGCTACGACACCAGCGGCGGGCGCGGACCCGAATCCCGTTGCGAACCAGACGCTGGCCAACACCGATGCACCGAATGCAACCGCAGCAGACGGCCCCGAGCCGCGCGCTTCGCGCGTGGACGCGCTGCGCGAACTGGCCGCGGCCCGCGCCAGCGAAAACGGCGCACCTGCACCGCGCATTGCGCGGGATGACCCACCCAGTACGCGCATCGCGCGCGTCAATCCGCCCGAAGATTCACCAACGGCGCCGGCTGAACCGCGGGTGCCCACGGTAGCTGTGCTGGTCGGTGGTGACGCGGTGATCGCCGGCCCGGCGCGCCAGGAAATCACGCGTTCGCTGCAGCGCTCGGGATTCAACGTGATCGACGGCGGCCGTACACGCGACGACAGCGACGGCGACATAGGACGCCTCGCCGGCAAGGCCAATGCGGCTATCGTTGTCTATGTTCGCCCGGTCGGTTCGCAGGTGCTGACCTACTACGGCCAGGCCTCCACCTTGTACACGGCGCAGGTCTCGATGCGTGCGTTTGCACTCAAGGGCCGGCGCGCGCTGGGTGCGGGCTGGACGGAACAGGTGAGCTTTACTTCGCTCAACGCGTCGGAGAAGGCGCGCGAAGTCATAGAACCCATGGCGGACGATATAGCCCAGGCACTGGCCGAATTCCGTTCGCGCGGCAGTCGCGGCTGAGCCTTCTCATCCAGAAAAACGCAGCACTGTCCGCAAGGGCGGTGTTGCGCGGTACACGGCCGGGTTAATGTTCCCCCGCCTGCCGGCCATGACGAATAGCCGGTATGCACATAGCGATCCGGGCGCGTCCCGGTGCCAACTAGGAGCACTAGCCATGGTTCTGTGTCCTGTCGCGCTCGCGGTCGGTTGCCGCAAGTGTCCGGTGTTCGCCGTATGTCCACTCAAAGCGACGATAGGCGATCAGGCGCCCGGAAAAGATCCGCCTGCCTCAAAGACCGCGACAGACAACGGCACAGCGAAGAGAGCGGCTGAGGCCACGACGGGCGGGCGCAAGGACTCTGCCCGGCGTTCATCCAGGCGCCGTTCGTCCTGATGCGCCATTCCACGATTGCAAGAATAGATAGTGCGGCACGGCTTCAGCGATGACCGCTGAAGCCCGGCGCATGTCCGCGGCCGATTGCGCCGTTCGTGAACCTCGCCGGGTCGCCGCTGTTCGCGCACGCCATCGGCGGACTCGACCCGGTGTATCGGTTTCCGGGCCTGGTGCAGGCCTGGCTCGCCGCCGCCGCGCGGCTCATGCCGACTGCAGGTTTGCATAAGCCAGCACCAGCCACTTGGAGCCTGCGTTCTCGAAGTTGACCTGTACGCGGGTGTGTTCGCCGGCACCTTCGTAGTCCGTCACGACGCCGCCGCCGAAGCTGGCATGGACTACGCGCTGGCCCAGCCTCAGGCTGGGTTTCTCGTCCAGATCGGCATGGTGATAGCGGCTGTTGTAGGCAGGGCGGCTGACCTGTACGCGCGGCCGTACTTCGTGCAGCAGGTCGCGGGGAATTTCCTGGAGAAAGCGCGAAGGCCGGGCATAGGTCTCCATGCCGTGCAGGCGGCGTTGTTCGGCGTAGCTCAGCACCAGGCGTTCGCGCGCTCGGGTGATGCCGACGTAGGCGAGGCGGCGTTCTTCTTCAAGTCGGCCGGGCTCGTCCAGCGACTTCTGGCTGGGAAACAGGCCGTCTTCAAGCCCGACCAGAAAGACCAGCGGAAATTCCAGCCCCTTGGCGGTATGCAAGGTCATCAGCTGTACACAGTCCTGGCCCGGCTCGCCCTGGCCTTCGCCCGCTTCTAGCGCGGCGCTGGCGAGAAATGCCGCAAGTTCCGACAGGCCGGCTTCTTCGTCCTCGGTACTTAGCTGGAAACGGCCGGCGACGTTGATCAGTTCGTCGAGATTCTCGACGCGCGCCTCGGCGCTGCCGCGCGTGTCCTTTTCGTAGTAGTCGCGCAGCGCGCTGCGTGTGATCACGGTTTCCATCTGTTCCGACAAGGTCAGTCCGACTTCGATCTGGTCCAGTGCGTCGTCGGCCGCGTCGAACAGCCCTCGGCTGCCGGGCTCGCTGTCGTCGGATCCGGTTGCCGCAGGCGTGACCAGGGTTTCCTTTGCCAGCGCCTCGATCAGTTCAATGTAGGCACGTAGCGCGTTGCGGCTGCGTGGCGCGAGCTCACTGCCGGCGACGATGCCGAGTGCTGACTCCCAGAGCGAGCTGGCATCGCGGCGCGCGTACTGGCGTACCAGTTCGAGCGTGCGCTCGCCTATCCCACGCGGCGGGGTATTCACGGTGCGCTCGAAGGCGGCGTCGTCGTGACGGTTGGCGATCAGGCGCAGATAGGCAAGCGCATCCTTGACTTCGGCACGATCGAAGAAGCGCAGGCCGCCGTAGACACGATAGAGCACACGGTGCTGGTTGAGCTGTTCTTCAAACAGGCGCGACTGGGCGTTGGAGCGATACAGGATGGCAGCATCGGCTGCAGCGCCGCCGGCCGCGATGTACTCGCGTATGCGCTCGATCACATAACGCGCTTCATCCTGCTCGTTGTAGGCGGCGTAAAGTTCTATGGGGCCGCCGCTGTCGCCGGAAGTCCAGAGCTGTTTACCCAGGCGCCCCGGATTGTTCGCAATGACCGCGTTGGCGGCCTTGAGTATCGTTCCTGTCGAGCGGTAGTTCTGCTCCAGGCGTATCGTCCTGGCGCTGGGATAGTCGCGCAGGTAGTGCTGCACGTTCTCCACGCGGGCGCCGCGCCAGCCGTAGATGGCCTGGTCGTCGTCGCCGACAACGAAGATCTTGCCGCCTTGTCCCGCCAGTACCCGTATCCAGGCATATTGCAGGCTGTTGGTGTCCTGGAATTCGTCGACCAGCAGATGGCGCCAGCGCTCCTGGTAGTGCGCCAGCAGTGCTGCGTCCTCCAGCCAGAGCTCATGCGAGCGCAGCAGCAATTCGGCAAAGTCCACGAGACCACTACGGCGGCACTGCGCTTCGTAGCTGGCATAGATGTCGAGCAGGGTACGCGTCGTCGCATGGTCGCCGTGTTCTATGGCATCGGGACGCTTGCCTTCGTCCTTGCAGCTATTGATGAACCAGGCGGCCTGGCGTGCCGGCCAGCGCGATTCGTCGAGATCCAGGCCCTGGATTACGCGCTTGACCAGACGCTGCTGGTCGTCGGCGTCGAGGATCTGAAAAGTCTCCGGCAGCCTTGCCTCGCGCCAGTGCCGGCGCAGCAGGCGATGGGCGATGCTGTGAAAGGTGCCGATGGAAAGGCCGCGCGTGCCATGGGCTATCAGCCCTTCACAGCGGCCACGCATTTCACCGGCGGCCTTGTTGGTGAACGTGACCGCCAATACCGAGTAGGGTGAGACACGTTCGACTTCCAGCAGCCAGGCGATGCGATGAATCAGTACGCGTGTCTTGCCAGAGCCTGCGCCGGCGAGTACGAGATAGTGGCCGCTGGGCGCCGTGACCGCTTCACGTTGCGCCGGATTGAGATGGTCGAGCAGATGAGAAACGTCCATTGCGCGATTTTACCTGGGTGGCGTGGCCTGATTGCGGTAACGCTGTACCTTTCGACTGCAGCGGCCGTGGCGGCAACCCACTACGAACTGAACTACGAACCGGCCGCCGAGCAGATGCGTGTGCAGCTCTGCATCGATACCGCGGCCATACAGCAGGAATTTCGCCTGCACCGCGGCGGCGCTGCGCACGTGGAAGGGTTGAAGCGGGAGCACGGCACCATCGAGCGCAGCGGTGAGGCACGCTGGCGCGCCGCCGACTGGCGCGCTGGGGAATGCCTGAGTTATGTCGCCCGCATAGGCCTGGTTGCCGATAGCCGCGACCGTGATATAGGCAGCCGGATTGGTGACACGCTGCTGGTCGCGCCACAACAGTGGTTGTTACGTAGCGGCAGCGATGAGGACGAAGCGCCGCGGGTAAGCGTAAACCTGCCGCCCGGTTACAGGTTTTCCCCTCCCTGGCCCTCTAGCGCTAGCGGCGCTGCACCGGCCTACCGCATTACGCCGACACCGTTTGCCTGGTCTGCACTGGTTGCGGTAGGGCGTTTTCATGAGGTGTCGATGGCTCTGCCCGGAGGCGAGGTGCGGCTCGCCCTGCTGGGTACGCTGACTGCTGCCCAACGCGAGACCTTGCAGCAATGGATAAGGCGCGCGCTGACTGCAGCAGCCAGTGGCTACGGCGAGCTGCCGCTGGCGCAGACCCAGGTCGTGCTCTTGCCGGGTCGTACACCAGGCCGGGCCGTGGGCTTTGGTCAGTCGCTGCGTGGGCAGGGCAATGCGGTACACCTCTGGGTCGATCCGGCGGCGACGCCAGCTCAGCTCGACTCCGACTGGACCGCCGTGCACGAGTTCGCGCATTGGGCTCATCCCTATCTCGGGGACGACGGCGCCTGGTTGTCCGAAGGGCTTGCCAGCTATTGGCAGAACGTATTGCGCGCTCGTGGCGGCCTGCTGACAGCACAGCAGGCCTGGCAGCAACTCGACGCCGGATTCGCGCGTGGCCGCCGCACGGCGGCTACCGACCTTGGCCTGACCGAGCTCAGCGATGTGATGCACGCGCGGCGCGCGTACTACGCCGTGTACTGGGCGGGTGCGGCGTACTGGCTCGATGTCGATGTCAGCTTGCGCCGGGCGAGCGGTGGTGTGCTCAGCGTGGATGAGGCGCTGAAACGGTTTCACGCCTGTTGTCTGCTGCGCAAGCGCGCCTGGGACGCAGCCGAGTTCGTCGCAAAGCTCGATGCGCTGATCGGCAGCGAGGTATTCGTCTCGCGCTACCGCGCCTACGCCGCGCGGCGCGGGTTCCCGCCGCTGGATGGGTTGTATCAGGAGCTTGGACTGCAACACGAAACCGACGGCAGCCTGAGCCTCGTCGATGCGCCGCAGGCGGCTGTGCGGGACGCCATCATGGGCCGGCGTTGAGGCTGGCGCCGTGTTCCGCTCCGTAGTGTTGGGTCAGTAAGTCGTGGGCTTGGGCGGCGACATGATTTTGTCGATCAGCGCGATGGCGAGCGCCGAGACGACGAAGGTCAGATGGATCAGGGTTTGCCAGAGCATGGTCTTGGTATCGAGCTCGTGCGCCTTGATGAAAGTGGCGAGCAGATGGATGGACGAGATGCCGATGATGGCTGTTGCGAGCTTGACCTTGAGCACGGCGGCATTGACATGGGACAGCCATTCCGGCTGATCCGGATGCCCTTCGAGGCGCAGGCGCGAGACGAACGTTTCATAGCCGCCCACGATCACCATCACGAGCAGGTTGGAGATCATGACGACGTCGATAAGGCCCAGCACTGTCAGCATGATCGCGGTCTCGGCGGTCTGCCCTGCCGCCGCCGCGGCTTCGGACAGTCCGCCATGCAGCACGACGGTGTGCAGCAGGTGCCAGAGCTCCCGCAGGAACTGCACCACATAGACGCCCTGGGCCACGATAAGGCCGAGGTATAGCGGTAGCTGCAGCCAGCGCGAGGAGAAGATCAGGGCGGGCAGTAGCCCGAGATTCTTGTTGTTTGTGCTCATAAGAAGATGGGCGGCTAAGGGCGCGCGAGTCTAGCAATGGCTTGTGGCATTGCCGCTAACGTTGGAGGCGGATTGGCAGCGGAGCGGGACGGCACAGGGGGTGGGGATGCGCCGCGGCGTTTTCAATGCCGGCGTTTGCGCGGCTTCATGGGTTGACGAGGCGCGTGCCCGGAAGCCGCAGTACGTAGTCGGCACCCATGAGGCGCGAGGGTGTGTAGAAGCCCCCGGGCGCGGCACTGGCCAGCAGCCGGCCTATCATGCCCACCGACGCGGTCGCCGTCAGTGCGTAGCCGTTTGGCGTGGACAGCTCAAGCGCTGCTTCGCCGCCGCGGGCGTCGCGGGCTTCGCCCCAGACGCGGCAATCGCTGCGTTCGCGCTGCCCGGCATCCGGACCCGGTCGCGCACCGGCGCGCCGCTTGAGCCAGGACTGCACCGGCGCGAGGCCGAGCAACGGGCCGATCCAGCGCAGGCGGCGCAGGCGACGGATAGTTGCCGGCGCTACCGCCATGTAGGTCTCGATGTTCGGGATGCCGGTGGAAATATAGGCTGTGTATACATCTCCCCAGGGTATGGTCATCGCGCTGCGCGCGTTGCCGTCGCGCTGAAACGTACGCGATTTCCACGCCAGTGGCACTTGCACCAGTTCCCCGCCGATGCGCGCACGGCCTCCCTTGGCCAGCCCTTCGACGCTGGTCCTGGCGGTGCCGGGACTGGGGCCGCCGCTGGCCTCGAAGGCAAGCACGAGATGTGTTGCATCGGGCAGGCGTTGTTTGAGCATTGCGGCCACGCAATCGGTTGGTACCACGTCAAAGCCGGCGCCTGGCGCCACGACGATGCCGCGTTCGATGGCCGCCTTGTGATGGTGATGGCACAACGCGAACACATCGATTTCGCCGGTGATGTCGAGGTAGTGGCTGCGTGTTGCGAGGCAGGCCTCGAGCACTGGCCGAGCCGTCGCACTGAACGGGCCGGCACAGTTGAGCACCAGCGGAAAGCCATCGAATTCGCGCTGAAGCGTGGTCTGGTCGGACAGGTCGAATGCGCGCCAGCTCAGGCCCAGTTGGCCGCCCATTGCTGCAAGCGCAGCCCGGTCGCGCCCGGCCAGCACGGGCTGCAGTCCTTGCCGCAGTGCTTCGGCCGCGATCAGCCGGCCGGTATAGCCGTTGGCACCGTAAATCAGAAAACGGCTCATGCGCGGCCGGCCGCGCGCAGTGCGGCGATGAGCCTGCGGAAATAAAATTCGGGCAGAAAACGCTTGAGGCGCCAGCGTGTACGTTCCTGTGCTGTCGGGATGATCATGAAGCGTTGCGCCATGACCGCCTCGATGACCGCTGCGGCAATGTCGTCGGCGGTTTCGGCGGCCCTGTCCATTAGCCGTGCGGCCATGTTGCGTGTCTTCTCTGGTCCGCGGAAATTCTCCAGCAGGTTGGTGCGGAAGAACGAAGGACATACGACCGAAACATTGACCTTGCTGTCGCTGAGCGCGAGTTCTGCGCGCAGGGTTTCCGACAGGGCGACGACCCCGGCTTTGGCGACCGAGTAGGAGCTCAATCCGCCTGCACCGGCCAGGCCAGCGAACGAGGCCGTATTGACCACATGCCCGCCGCCCTGCGCAATCATGCCCGGCACGAAGGCCTGGCAACCGCGCACGACGCTCATCAGGTTCAGGTCAAGCATCCAGCGCCAGTCCTCCAGCGCTGTCTGCAGCAGGGTGCCGGCCGAGGCAACGCCTGCATTGTTATACAAGTGGTCGACGCCGCCACAGCGTGCGACTACCGCATCGCGCAGTGCCAGTACTGCCTCGTCGCTGGCCACATCGACAAAGAATGCGTCAGCCTTGGCGCCGCGCTCACGTGCTTCGGCGGCGACGGCCTCCGCCCGTTCCAGCGAAATGTCCGCGAGCAGCACCTGCCAGCCCTTGGCGGCATAGCGCAGAGCAATCGCACGTCCGAGGCCACTGCCTCCGCCCGTAATCAGAACCCGCTGAGTAGTCATCCACGCCCCTCCGCTGAAACGCCGCTACTGTGCCAGATCGATGCGTGAACGCGGCGACCTCCGTCGAAAAATCGTGGCCCGTCGCAGACGGGGCATCGCGTATGCTGCATTCCCTTTTTCCTTCCCGCAGACTGGAGTTCCCATGCCCGATGCTCTGTTCGATCTTTCCGGCAAGACGGCGCTGGTCACCGGTGCCAGTCGCGGCATAGGCGCTGCTACGGCACAGTTGCTCGCCCGCCACGGTGCTGAGGTAATCGTGTCGAGCCGGCGCCTTGAGCCCTGCGAGGAGGTAGCGGCGGGCATCGTCGCTGCCGGCGGCAAGGCGCAGGTGATCCCGGCGCATATAGGCGATATCGGCGCGATCGATGCGCTGTTCAGTGAACTCGACGCACGCGGCATCCAGCTTGATCTGCTGGTCAACAATGCCGCGGCCAATCCCTATTTCGGGCCCATGCTCGACATGCCCTTGTCGGCCTATGACAAGACCGTCGAGGTCAACATTCGCGGCTATTTCTACATGACCCAGCAGGCCGCCCGGCGCATGGCTGGGCGTGGCGGTGCCATCGTCAACGTTGCGTCGGTCAACGGTCGCCGCGCGGCACCAGGGCAAGGCGTCTATTCGTTTTCCAAGGCGGCCATCCTGTCCATGACCGAAGCCTGGGCGCGCGAACTGGCCCCGGCGCAGGTCCGAGTCAACGCCGTGTTGCCCGGACTCACCGATACAAAGTTTGCCAGCGCGCTGACGCAAAATGCGGAGATCTTGCAGACGCTGCTGCGCACGATTCCGATGGCGCGCGCCGCGAAGCCCGACGAAATTGCGCCGCTGATCCTGTTCCTGTGTTCACCGGCGGCCAGTTACGTGACCGGCGCGAGTTTTGCGGCGGATGGTGGTTATCTGGCCTGAAAGGCGTGACTTCAGCGAATACGCTGGGTGCGGGCCGGCCATGGCAACGCGCCAATTGCAGCCAATGGTCTGATGCCGACTTGGCGCGCAACGTGCGGCGGCCCGCCTTGGGCGCGTTCCATCACGACCGTCGCGCCAACAGCGGGTGCACGATGACCGCGGCGACGATGATCACGACACCGAGATAGAAGGACGCATTCAGTTCGCGCTGCTCGCCGAACAGCAGTGCCGCGATGGTGATGGCGTAGACGGGTTCCAGGTTGATCGCGAGCTGCGCGGTGAAGGCGCTGATCTGGCGCAAGGCGATCAGCGACAGCGCGAACGGCAGCAGGGTACAGCCATAGGCGAGCAGCGCGAGCAGCAGTGTGTCGCGGCCATCGGGCAGTACAAAAGCCGCAGAGTCACCGGCCAGAAACGGCGCGAGCAGGGTCAGCAGCAATGTGCCGGCGCCGAGTTCGATCGCAGTTACCGTCAACGCGTCCGCGTTTGCGGCGTAGCGTTTGTTCAATGCCGAGAACGCTGACGCGAGAAACGCTGAGACCACTCCGACCAGCAGGCCGATCTGCATGTCCGACGGCGTTCCGCCGACGACCAGAAGCACGCCGGGCACTACGGCCAGTCCCAGGCCCAGCTCCCGCGGATCGAAGGGGCGCCGCGCAATCCAGGGTTCGATCAGGGCCAGAAAGATGGGACACAGGCCCATGGAGATGACCGCAACCGAGGCGTTGGCGAGCTTGATCGCGCCATAGAACGTGAGCCAATGCAGCGCGACGACCAGGCCTATTCCGGCATAGATCGCCAGCTGCCGCCGCGGCATTCGGCGCAGGCCGCGCCAGACCTGCGGCAACAGCAGGGCGGTTCCACTGACCAGCAGCATGCGCCACCAGACCAGTGCCGTCGCCGGCAAGCTGATCAGCTTGCCGAGTATTGCGGTAAGTCCCCAGAGCAGGACGCAAAAGTGAATCTGCAGCAGTGCGGTAGTCGATGCGGAGACAGGCAAAGGGCACCGGCGGCCAAGGGCGAAACGGCGAGCATGCCAGTTTTGCCGCAGGGTTGCCGCGAGGCGTGATTCCGCGGCAGCCTGCAGAGCTTTGGTATCACATAGGCCGGAATGCCGCCGACCGAAGCCCGTAGAGCGGCGGCGAAAACACGATGCGCCATTGACGGCCAGGCATTCGCGCGAAATGCTGGCGCGGACGCCTCGACAAACGGAGATTCCCGTGCTCGACCGCTGGTTCCAGCTGCGCGAAAGCGGCAGCGACGTGCGCACCGAATGCCTGGCCGGCCTCGCCACGTTTCTGGCCATGGCCTACATCATGTTCGTGAATCCCGAGATCCTGGCCGCGGCCGGCATGCCGCGCGACGCGGTATTCGTCGCGACCTGCGTTGCGGCAGCGATCGGTTCGGCAGTCATGGGCCTGTACGCGAACTATCCGATCGCACTGGCGCCCGGCATGGGTCTCAATGCGTATTTTGCCTACAGCGTAGTGCAGGGCATGGGCTTTAGCTGGCAGGCGGCGCTGGGCGCCGTGTTCCTGTCCGGCTGCCTGTTTGTCGCCGTCAGTCTGTTCCGTGTGCGCGAGTGGATCGTCGATGCGATTCCGCATTCGCTGAAACTCGCGATCTCGGCCGGTATCGGCCTGTTCCTTGCGGTCATAGGCTTCAAGAACGCGGGCCTGATCACAGCCAATCCGGCGACCTTGGTCGGGCTGGGCGACCTGCACGCCCCCAGCGTGTTGTATGCGGCGGCGGGCCTGCTGCTGATTGTCGGGCTGGAAGCGCGCCGCGTCCGCGGCGGCATCATCATCGGCATTCTCGTGGTGACGCTGGCGGCAATCGTATGCGGACACGCCACTTTTTCCGGCGTGTTCGCGCTACCGCCTTCGCCCCTGCCGACCTTGCTGCAGCTTGATATCTCCGCGGCGATTGATGCCGGACTCGTGACCGTGGTGCTGACCTTCTTCCTGGTCGAACTGTTCGATGCGACCGGCACGCTGATCGGCGTCAGCCATCGCGCCGGACTGCTGGACGCACAAGGGCGTCTGCCGCGGCTGCGCCGCGCCTTGCTGGCCGATTCGAGCGCCATCGTCGCGGGTGCGGCGCTCGGCACTTCATCGACGACGGCCTATATCGAAAGCGCGGCCGGTACCGCGGTCGGCGGACGCACCGGGCTTACGGCGCTGGTCGTTGCCCTGCTGTTTCTCGCCGCATTGTTCCTGTCGCCGCTGGCCGCCAGCGTGCCGCCTTTTGCTACCGCGCCGGCACTGATCTATGTCGCGATCCTGATGGCGCGCGGGCTGGCGGAACTGGCCTGGGAGGATCTCACCGAGGCAGCCCCTGCCGTGATCTGCGCGCTGGCCATGCCCCTCACGTTCTCGATAGCGCATGGCATTGCGTTCGGGTTTATCGCTTACGCTGGCATCAAGCTGTTCGCCGGGCGCTGGCGTGACATTCCGCCGGCAGTGGCCGTGATTGCACTGGTGTTCGTGGCGAAATTCGCCTGGATCTGACCCGGACACTTCGGTTGCGGCAAGCCGTAGCCCGGCCAACCGCAACCGAGGGCGCGTCCGTTGCGCTTGCCTGCATCAGGCTCCGGGACCGAACTGTCCGGTGACCGGGTCGGAATCGGCCTGCGCCGGGCGCGGCACGAAAGGCGTCAGGGTGACACGCGCGTAGAGCTCGTCGCGCAGCGTCAGCACCGGTACGCCGAAGATGATGGTATCGCCGTCTTCGTCGAGGCGGTTCTGCGAGACCTGCTGGGTGAAGCTGCGTTTGATCGAGCCCGCGGCGGCCTTGATAAAGGTCGATGCGATGACGGCACGGTCGTCGTCGAATACCGGGTCGTCGCCGCGCAATACGACCTTCTCGTCGAATACCGTGCCGGCCAGTTCCTCGCGCGGGGAGAAGCGCAGCACATAGCTGACGGTAACTTTGCGGCGCTTGTTGCTGACGATGGGGTCGATCTTCAGGACTACGTTGCTAATAGTGGCCATGGTGCAATTTCCTTTGCATGGAGGTGGTCCGGCGGTAACGCGGCACCGGTGCCGCGGATGGTCCGGTCCGCGCGGAGCGCTTCGGTTTCCGTCCATCCACGCATTGCGCGTGTTGTGGACAATGGTGCAAAAGTTCGATCGTTTGCCGGCACTGCCAGACGTCGCCAACCACCCCTGACTTTCGACAGGGGCGGTCGCCCCGCCGGAATCTGACGGCCTGGCGCGAGCCGTTACAATGCACGGATGATCACCAATATCGCCGCCTACCATTTCGTCGCCATCGAAGCGCCCCAGGCGCTGATCGACCACCTGCAGCCACATGCGCAAGCCCAGGACCTGCGTGGCACCGTGCTGGTTGCCGCCGAGGGCATTAACCTGTTTCTGGCCGGCAGTGATGCCGGAATCGAGGCCTTCCTCACCGAACTGCGCGCCGATCCGCGCTTCGCCGGGCTCATCGTCAAATACAGCCGCAGTACGCAGATCCCGTTTGCGCGGCTGAAATTCAAGCTCAAGCGCGAAATCATCCGGTTTGGCCGCGATGGCGCGGATCCGCTGTGCGGACGCGCGCCGGCAGTGGCCCCCGCCGATCTGGCGCGCTGGATAGGCCAGGGCTGTGATGACGCCGGCCGGCGCCTGGTGCTGCTAGACACACGCAATCGCGAGGAAGTCCGTTACGGCAGTTTCGCCGGCGCACTGTCGCTGCCGATTGACCGCTTCACCGATTTGCCCGCGGCCATGGCCGAGCAGGCGCCGGCTCTGGCCGATGCGGCAGTGGTGAGTTTCTGCACCGGTGGCATACGCTGCGAGAAAGCGGCGCTGTGGCTGCGGGCAAACGGGCTGCCCCAGACCCTGCAGCTGGACGGCGGCATCCTCGGCTATTTCGAGCAAGTCGGCGGTCTCGGTTACGAAGGGCAGTGTTTTGTGTTCGACGAGCGCGTCGCGCTTGCTCCGGATTTGCGCCCGCTCGTCGATGCCGTGGCCGCTGGTGCCTGAATCGGCCCGGCGCCAGGGCGGGGCGATATGCCGCAGCCGCTGGCTGCAGGATGCGTTGCACATGGGCGGCACGCACCACTAAAGTGCAGCGCAATGGGGCGCTCCTGATTCGCCGGATAGGTCGGGTTCCGGGCTCGTTCCAACCCGGGGTCGTCGCGCAAGGACGCTGCATCGTTGAAACCGTTTCGAGCTGACGCCAGCAGGACCTACCGGATGCGGTCAGCACTGACGCGACCGTCCACTGCTTTGGCGCACTCCGCCCCGGGAACTCGCCACTTCGCCGTGCCGCAGCGCCGAGCCGACACCGCGAGGCATTTCTGACCACCCCGCTCGCCCCGCCGCTGGTCGATACCCTGACCCTGGTCGAAACGCCGGAAGGTATAGCCTTGCGGCTGCGCGCTGCCGGCGTGTTGCCGCGCGCAGCCGCCTGGGCTATCGACTTCGTCCTGCGCATGGCCGTGATATGGGTGTTCAGCATCCTGCTTGTGCTGCTGGGTGACCTGGGGCTGGCGCTGTATCTGATCCTGCTGTTCGCGCTGTTCTGGCTCTATCCCGTGCTGTTTGAGGTGCTCAACGATGGCCAGACACCGGGCAAGCGCGCGTTGGGCCTGCGCGTGGTCAACGCCAACGGCACACCGGTGGGCTGGGTGCCATCCATCGTGCGCAATCTCATGCGCACGGTGGACATGCTGCCGCTGTTCTATGGTTTTGGCCTGGTCGCGGGTCTGATCGACCGCAACAGCCGCCGCTTCGGTGACATGGTCGCCGACACGCTGGTCGTGCATCTCGACAATCCGCACGGACATAGTTCGGCACCGGACGTGCCTGCGGTGCAATCACCGCTGTCGCTGCCGGCCGCGGACCAGGGCGCGATCGTGGCGTTCGCCGAACGCGCGCGGCAACTCACACCCGAGCGACAGCAGGAGCTTGCCAACCTGCTGCAGCCGCTGACCCAGGCGCGCGGTGCCGTTGCGGTGCAGCGTCTGCTGGGCATGGCCAGCAGCTTCCTCGGACGGCAGTGACGATGAAACAGGATCTGTTCCAGGCGCGGCACGAGCCGGAGTGGAAAGCCTTCGAGTCCTGGCTGGTCGGCCGCGCGCGGCCGAGTGCAAAGCGGCGCGCGCTGGACGCCGACGGCTTGTTCAGTGACCTCGATTTTCCCGCCGCCTATCGCCGTATCTGCCAGCATCTCGCTCTCGCCCAGCGCCGCGGCTATAGCGTGCTGCTGATAGACCGGCTGCAGGACCTGGTGCATCGCGGCCATATCGTGCTGTACCGGCCGCAGCCGCCGAGCTGGCATGCGGCCGTGCATTTTTTTGCCGCGGACTTTCCTCGCCTGGTGCGCCAGCATTGGCGCGCCATGGGCATTGCCGCGCTGCTGTTTTTCGGCAGCTTCATCGGCGTGATCGTTGCGTTGCAATTCCGGCCCGAGTTGGCTCATTCCTTGTTCGACGCGGCCGATCTGGCGCGCTTCGAGGCCATGTACGACCCGTCCAACGCCGACGCCAAACTCGGTCGCGAGAGTGGCAGCGATGTAAAAATGTTTGGTTTTTACATATTAAACAATGTAAGCATTGGTTTTCGCACCATTGCGGCTGGCTTTTTCGCCTGCATAGGCTCGGTCTACGTGCTGCTGTTCAATGGTCTGTTTCTCGGCGGGGTTGCCGGACATCTGACTGCGATCGGCTATGGCGGCCCGTTCTGGCGTTTTGTTGCGGGGCATTCCGCACCGGAGCTGCTGGCCATCGTGATATCCGGCGGCGCCGGATTGCAGCTGGGCATGGCGCTGATCGCACCGGGGCGTCGTAGCCGCGCGCGCGCGTTTGTTGAGGCCGGCATCGACATGGCCAAGCTCGCGCTTGGCATTTTCGCGATGCTGGTGTTTGCCGCTTTTGTCGAAGCATTCTGGTCGTCGATAGGCTGGATGCCGGACGTGGTCAAGTTCAGCGTGGGTGGACTGCTCTGGGTGCTGATACTGCTCTGGCTTTGGCGCGGTGGCCGCGGAGCCCTGCATGCGCCTTGACGGCCTGACCGTTGCGCTGCGGCAACGCACGTCCTGGGAAGCGGCGGACCTGGGTGTCGCGCTGGTGCGACGCCATGCCGGTACGATCTGGCTGAGCTGGATCATCACCACCTTGCCCGTGTTTGTGCTGCTGAATCTCGGCGCTGCGCTGATCGACAGCGTCTGGCTGGCCTGGCTGTTGCTGTGGTGGCTCAAGCCGGTGTTCGACCGTGTGCCGCTGTTCGTCCTGTCGCGCGCCGTATTCGGCGCCGTACCGAGTGTGCGCGAGACCTTGCGCATGCAGCGCAGCTGGGGCTGGCGCAGCATGCTCGGCTGGTTGAGCTGGCGCCGGCTGCATCCGGCGCGCTCGTTGCTGCTGCCGGTGGATCTGCTCGAAGGGCTTGCCGGCTCGCGCCGCAGCGAACGTGTGCGCGTGCTGCAGCGGGCGGCCAGCGGCACGAGCATGCTGACGACGCTGATCGCGGCACATATGGAATACCTGCTTTCTGTCGGCGTAATGCTGCTGGCCCTGATGTTCGTGCCGGTGGAGTACTTCAGCGAAGCGGCGCAGCAGTTCTGGCGTACCCTGTTTGACGATCCGCCGATCTGGGCGCAATGCCTGGGCAACTTCGTCACCTGGCTGGCGATGAGCCTGATCGAGCCGTTCTATGTCGGCGCCGGTTTCGGCCTGTATCTGAACCGGCGCACCCAGCTGGAAGCCTGGGATGTGGAGCTTGCGTTCCGCCGCATTGCCGCGCGCCTGCGCGCAACAGCTACGGCGCTGCTGCCTTTGCTGTTTGGCATGTTCGTCAGCGTAGCGGCGGTGCGTGCCGAAGATACCAGCACGGCGGATCAGGTCGGCGGCGCGGCGGCGCAAAGTGTGGACGCCATCGCCGCGGATACGCCGCCGCAGAGCCTGCGCCGTGTGTTTGCCGGCCGGTATGTCGAGGACGCCGGTTTCGGGGCGTCGGTCGAGCAGGCCTATGCCGATCCCGATCTGAGCCCCAAGAGCAAGCAATACGTCTGGGAACTGCGGGACAAGAGCAAAAAGGGAAAAGAGAACAAGTCGCCTGAGCCGAAGTCTTCGTTGCAGCTCTGGCTGGAGGCGTTTGGCAGGATCATGGCGCTTGTTGCCGAGAACGCGCTGTGGCTATTGCTTGCGTTGCTGATCGCCTTGCTCGTGCGCTACCACCGCATCTGGCTGCCATGGATCAGTGAGCGTTTTGAACGCGAGCGCAAGCCCGACGCGCTGGCTGTACACGACATCGCGCTGCCCGAGCACCTGCCCGATGACCTGCCCGCGGCGGTGCGGGCGCTGTGGCAGCAGGGGCGCCAGCGCGAAGCCTTGGCGCTGCTTTACCGTGCCGCGGTGCTGCGCCTGGATGCGTCATTGGGCACCAGTATGCCGCCCGGCGCGACCGAAGCCGAATGTTTACGCCGTTCGCGGCGGCTTGCCGATGCAGACTATGCGCAACTGTTCGCGCGCATCGTGCGCTGCTGGCAGGCCGCGGCGTATGCACAGAGGCTGCCGGATGCGCGCGTTGTGGACGAGCTGCTTGCCGCCTGGTCGGGTAGCCGGAGCGCGAGCGCATGAACCGGCGCAATCTGATCATCGGCGGCGTGTCTGTCCTGCTGCTGGGCCTTCTCGCCGCCGCATTCCTGCTGTTGTTTGAGCGCGTCGAACGTGAGGTCGACCTGCCGCCGCGCGGGGAGGCGCGCTACAACCCGCTGCTCGGTCTCAAGAAGACCCTGCAGGCGCGTGGCATCGAAACCACAGCGCGTGCCGATCTGAACCTGCCGGCGATGGCGCTGAAGCCGCAGGATCTGTTGCTGCTGGATGTCGACGTGCGCAACCTCGGTGCGGCTCAGGTCAGCGAAATCCTGGAATGGGTCGAAGCGGGCGGGCATCTGGCGCTGCGCCTGCCGCAGGGTGACGAGGGTAGGCCGGGCGAACTGCTTGATGCCCTGAGCCTTAGCGTCCGCAGCGAATTTGGCTGCCTGAGCTGGAGCGAGCGCAGCAAACCGCGGGAAACCCCGGCCGACGCCGCTGCCGCTGCCAAGGCTGCTGCAGAACAAGGCAGTGGCGACACGGCCGATGCCAGTGCCGGCATGTTCTGTTCGCAATACCGCTTCGCCACCGACAGTGACTATGAAAGTGATTTCGACTGGCTCTGGGGCAATAGCGAGCAAGGTTTCCTGCTCGGCCGCCATCCCTGGGGCGAAGGCGATGTTCTGATTGCGGCCGAATTCGACTTTCTGCACAACGCCGCGTTGCATCAACCGAGCAATGCCGCACTGACCTGGCAACTGCTTGGTTCCGTGCTCGGCAAGGGCCGTGCATTTCTTGTTTACGCGACCGAAACGCCGCCTTGGCATGTACTCCTGGTGCAGCAGGGTTGGTACGTGCTGCTGCCGCTGGTGCTGGCGCTGCTGGCCTGGCTCTGGGCGCTCGCCCAGCGCTTTGGCCCGACACTGCCGCTGGCCCCGCGGCACCAGCGTGCGCTGCTGGCGCATGTGCAGGCAGCGGGTGAATTCGCCTTCGCTCGCCATCGCGGCGCGGCGCTGCATGCGGCGGTGCTGCGCGCGTTCCGTCTGCGTCTGCGCCGGCGCGATCCGGCCACCGCCGCGCTGGCACTGGAATCGCTGGTGCAGGCCTTGTCCGAGCGCCACCAGATTCCCGCGCCACGTGTACTGCAGGCATTGCAGCCGCAGGAACTGGCGCGGCCCGAACAGTTTCTTGCTGCCATCCGAACCCTCATGCAATTGCGAGCCCTGATATGAACACTGAAGTCCGTGCGGCCATCACTGGCAATGCCCTGGTCGAACGCACTGATGCCATACGCCGGCAGATTGCGCAGGCCTTCGTCGGTCAGACCGAAGTGCTGGATCAATTGCTGATCGCGCTGCTGGCCGGTGGCCACGTGCTGCTGGAAGGGGTGCCGGGACTGGGCAAGACCTTGCTGGTACGTGCGCTCGCTACTGCTTTGGAATGCAGTTTCGCGCGCGTGCAGTTCACGCCCGATCTGATGCCCAGCGACGTCAGCGGCCATGCCTTCTACGATCCCAAGACCGAGAGCTTCAAGATCCGCCGCGGGCCGGTGTTTACCAACCTGCTGCTCGCTGACGAAATCAATCGCGCGCCAGCCAAGACCCAGGCGGCGCTGCTGGAAGTCATGCAGGAGCAGCAGGTCACGATCGAATCGCGCAGCTTCGTGCTGTCGCCGCCATTTCTTGCCGTCGCGACACAGAACCCGATCGAGCAGGAAGGCACCTACCCCTTGCCCGAAGCACAGCTGGACCGGTTCCTGATCAAGATCCTGATGAACTATCCGGAGCACGCGGACGAAGTGCGCATGGTCAATGCGGTCAGTCATGGCCGCAGCGCAAGCGATTTCGATCTTTCCCGCGTGCGTGCGGTGGCCAAGCCGGAAGACATCGTTGCGATGCAACTGGGCACCGCGCTGGTCAGCATCGACCCGGTCGTGCTCGACTATGCCGTGCGCATCACACGCGCAACACGCGAATGGCCGGGCCTGAGCATGGGGGCCGGTCCGCGCGGCAGTCTGGCGCTGGTCCGCGCCGCACGCGCCCAGGCCGTGCTGGACGGGCGCGATTTCGTTACGCCGGACGATGTGCGCAATGTGGCCAAGCCCGCGCTGCGTCATCGCGTGAGCCTGGCGCCGGAAATGCAGATCGAGGGGCGCCGCGTCGACGATGTGCTCGACGCGTTGCTGAGCAAAGTGGAAGCGCCGCGTCGATGAGACCTGCGCCGGCCCTGGTCGCTGCGCTGATCGTCTGCGCACTCGCCGGTGTGCTGACGGTGTTTGCACTCGCACCACCGGGATTGCCACTGGCTGCAGCGGCTCTGATCCTGGCCGTGGCGCTGCCCGACGCGCTTGCGCTGCGCCGCACTCCCTCGCCGCAGCTTGAGCGCGAGTTGCCCCAGGTCGTGCCGGTCGGGGTCGAGCGGCCGGTCCTGCTGCGGCTGCGTAATGCAATGCCGCGCGCGCAGGTCTGCGATATTCATGACCATCATCCCGGTGACTGGCCGGTGTTCGGTCTGCCGCGCCGCGTCGTGCTGCCGGCAGGGCGCGAAGTCGAGCTGAGTTATCACCTGACCCCTAGCGAACGCGGCGCATTCACCTTCGAGGGTTGCGACCTGCGCCTGTTCTCGCCGCTCCGGCTCTGGCGGCAGCAGCGGCGTCTGCCGCTGGTGCAGACCGTACGCGTCTATCCGAATTTCGCGCCCCTGGCCAAGCTCGCGCTGATCGGCGCCGAGCGTGCCTCGCGCATCGTCGGCGCACATCTGAAACGGCGTCGCGGCGAAGGCACCGAATTCCAGCAACTGCGCGAATACCGCAGCGGCGATGCGCTGCGCCAGATCGACTGGAAGGCCAGCCAGCGCGCGCGCAAGCTGATCTCGCGTGACTACCAGATAGAACGCAACCAGCAGGTGCTGCTGCTCATCGACACCGGCCGGCGCATGCTCGCGCGGGACGGCAACCTGGCGCATTTCGACCATTGCCTCAATGCGGCGCTGATGGTCGCCTACATCGCGCTGCGCCAGGGGGATGGCGTCGGTCTGCTCGCCGCCGGCGGTGAAACGCGCTACTTCGCGCCACGCCGCGGCCTGGGCACCATTGACGCGCTGCTCAACAGTACCTTCGACCTGCATGCCACACCACTCGCGACCGACTACCTTGATGCAGCCAAGCAACTCGCGCTGCGCCAGCAGCGCCGTTCGCTGGTGCTGCTGATCACAAACGTGCGCGACGAGGACATTGACGATCTGCTCAGTGCCGTGCGTCAGCTGCAGAAACGCCACCTGGTCTGTGTGGCGAGCCTGCGCGAGCAAGCGCTGGAGCGGCCGCTCGATCAGCCGGTCGCCGATCTCGCTGACGCGATAGGCGTCGGCGCGCTCGCGCAATACGTCGAACAGCGCACGCACGCACACGAAGCACTGCGTGCACAAGGCACGGATGTGCTCGATGTGACCTGTGCCGAGCTGCCGGCCGCGCTGGTGCAGCACTATCTGGCGGTCAAGCGTGCCGCACGGCTCTGAGTTCGCGCAGCGTTGGAACCGGCCTCGCCCGCGACTAGACTGAGCGGCGGCCAAGGGGAGAACGCGATGACCCAACAGTGGTACTACGCCGACCGGCAGCGGCAGCAGCGGGGACCGGTTGCGCAGGATGAGCTCGTCGCTGCCCTGCGGCGTGGGGAGATCGACATGAACACCCTGGTCTGGCACGAACAGCTGCCGGGCTGGGTGCCGCTGGCGCAGGTCGCTGCTGAACTCGGCATCACTGGAGCCCCGCCGCCAGTACCACGCGCGGCCGCGCCGCGCCGCGCACCGCCACCGCGCAATGGCGCGAAAATCGTGCTGATCGTCTTCGGCGTATTGTTCGGCTGCCTGCTTATCTTCGGCGGCATCATCGCCGCGATCGCGATTCCGGCCTATAGCGACTACACCGTACGCTCCAAGGTAATGCAGGCCTACTATGCGATAGCGCAGCACCGAGTCGCAGTGGACGAATTCCGTCTGACCAACGGGCGCTGCCCGAACAACAACGATGAAGGCTTTGGTTCCGCCGACAGTTATGCCGACACCCATGTAGAGCGTATCGAATTCAAAAGTTCCGGTGACTACTGCGAAATCCGCGGCATGCTGCGCGACCCCGGCGCCCGCATCAGCGGCGCCGAAATCACGCTGCAGGTCGATGCGCAGCAGAACTGGACTGAAAGCTCGACCAATATTCCAAGCCGCTATCTGCCGGCGGCGATGCGCGACTGAGAGAGCGTTTACAAATACCCACGAATATAGGTACCCGTTAACTACCGGATGTACTTGCCACCTTCTCGTTGCAGCGTGTAGAGGGTGGATCGAAGGTAAGCGCTCCACCACCCCCATCTACTCAAGCATCAATCGCTCTGCTGGGATCCGTAGCAGAGACGTGCCAAGGCAAGAGAGCCTCAAAGTCGGTGAGCGACTGAGCGCGCGGCAGGTGGGTGAAGACATGGCAGAGATAGCTGTAAGGTTCGTG
>JAEUPP010000060.1 GCA_016790075.1 Rhodanobacteraceae bacterium
ATCGGCGGTGTCCAGGGCCAGCAGTGCCTGCAGTTCAGCCGTCACCGCGGCACCGATGCCAGGTGCCGACTGGGCCTTGAGCGTGCTCGCCAGTGTCGCTGCTGCGGCCATGACCCGCGCCAGATGATCACGCACGCGTTGCTGCTGGGTGCTGGCCAGGGCCCGCGCCGACGCCGGCAGGCGCAGCCCCTGCAGGATGGTGTTGTCGGCCTCCAGTCGCGCCTGGGCCAGCAGCGCCTGGGCCTGCAGGGTGGTTACCGCTGACCAGAGGGCGTCGCGCGAGGCCGATGCCTTCGCAGGGCCTTCACGCGGCGCGGCTTGCAGCTGGCCACGCAACGCATCATGCGCCCGGGCGTAGGCAGAAAAGGCATCCGTTGCGGCCTCCGGTGTGGTGACGGCCGGGTGGGGTTCCGTCGCGCGGGCCTGCGCAATCGCCGCGCGGGTGTCCTCACCGCGCAGCAGGCGGTCGAGGATCGTGGGTGGGGGTGTGGCCGGTGTAATCGATGTGTCTTGTGTATTTTTATCTTTTGCGCTGATTCGGCCGCTCATTGCGGCGTTATCGCGCGTAGCGCCTGCAGCGCGAGCACGACGAGGCGGAACGGCCAGCGTGCGCACAGACGCCACCTGGTCCACCACCACCGGTGACGCCGACGCCGCCAGCGCCGCCCGTTCCGCAGCCAGGATCTCCGCCCGTGAACGGGCAGGTGCTGCTGGCGAGGCCTCGCCGGCACCCGGCGTGGTCGCACTGGCCACCGCCCGTGCCGGCGCGGCCAGGCCGGCAGCACAGGTCAGGGCAAAACTCAGCGCGGCAATGGCCAACTGCAGCAAGGTGGGGTGGGTCATTCTTCGCGTTCTCACGGGCGGTCTCCGCTAGTCGGCTTCGCGGAGAGCGGCAATCGGGCTGGCGCGAACAGCAGGCGCGGCAGCCAGCCCGCTGCTGTCGCCATGTGCTTGGGCGGCAGCGTTTCAAAGTCGTGGCAGAACAGCAGATCCTCCAGCCCGTCCTGGAAGCCGTTGCGGAACAGCAGGTCCAGCGGGCGCCCGGCCGCACAGCTGCGCAGTTGTACCGGCAGGCTCGCCAGCACGGTCCATTGGCTCTGGCCCTGGCTATTGCGCAGCGATGCACTGAGCTCGATGCGGTAGGCGCCCAGCGTCAGCGTGTCGGTCGCAAAGGTCGAGCGGCGGGCGACCTCGGCCCCTGGGTTCAGGCTGATGCTGTAGTCCTCCTGCGCCAGCGCCGCGCCGCCGCCATCGGCCTGCAACTGCAGGCGCACCGGCGCGGCGCTGAGCGCCAGCGTGCCGCTATTGCGCAAGGTGTAGTCGACCTGCAGCGGATCACCGCGGCGCAGGCTGATCGCCGCCGCCGTGAACTGCGCCGCCATTGTTTCGCCCGCCGGCGGGGTATAGGTCACGCTGATGCGGACTTCCTCGCCGATATTGCCGGCCCGGTCCGTCGCCCGCAGGCGCAGGCTATTGGCGCCCGGCTGCAGCGTGGCGGCGGCGGTGCGGAAATTACCGTTGGCATCGGCGCGCACGACGGTAGTCAGCCCAGGAGCCTCGACGGCGACATCGGCCTCGGGTTCGGTACTGCCGGCTACGTCCTGTGCCGGATCGGTCACCGTGCTGCCGGGGACGGGTTCGCTGACGACGACCGTCGGTGCATCGCGGTCCAGCGTGAACCGGATCTCGCGCACGGCCGTATTGCCGGCGCTGTCATCGGCCTCGACCCGTAGCGTATAGCTGCCGCTGGCCGCTATTGCCGTGCCGGCGACATAGGGCTGGCCATTGAGGCTGAGTGTGCTCGTGCGCAGATGCGCGTCGCTGACCGTGATCTGCGGCGTCACTGCCTGATTCAGGAGCGCACCGTCAGCTACGCCGTCAATGGTGATTTGCGGCGCTGTGCTGTCGACGCTGAAGGTGATGACGGCGGACAAGGTCTCGTTGCCTGCGGCGTCGCGCGCGCGCAGGCGATAGTCATGCGCGCCATCGGCAAGCTTGAGCGCGGTGCTCTCGAACGTATCGGCCGCGGTACTGCTCAGCGCCGACCAGGGCCCTCCGTCGACGCGGGCGTCAACCGCAACAGGTGGGCTCAGCACATCGCTGGCCGTGGCCCGCAGGCGCAGTGGGGCGGCCAGCACTGCATCGGCCAGCGGTGCCAGTGCCTGCAGCAACGGGGCGCTGCGATCGACGACGAGAACGTTCTGCGTGTCCAGCGGCTGCCAGTTGCCGTCGCGCTGTATCTCCAGCGCGACGCGGGTATTGCCCAGCGGCCAGGCGGTGCTGGCGAAACTGGCCGTATCGCTGAAGATCTCGCCGCCGGCAAAGGGGCGGGCGTAGCTGCGCTGGGCGAGTTCGCTGCCATCAGCGGCGAGGATGCGCAGCCGCAGCGATTGCGTGGCCAGGGCGACCGTACCTGGATTGCGCAGCTGCAGGACCACCTCCAGCGCGCTGCCATGGGGCAGTTCCGCCTGGGCGGGTTGCACGGTGCCGATCAGAGGCTGGGCCGTTTGCGACTCGAACCGCACAGTGACCGCGCGCGTCGCACTGGTATTGCCGGCGGCATCGGTGGCGACCAGGTCAATGCGGTTGTCGCCTTCGACCAGCGGCACCGCGGCAAAGTGTGCGCGGCCGTTGGCCTCGGCCAGGCGTTCGGCCTGGTAGGCGCCGGCCGTCAGTGTCACGCGCGCGCCGGCTTCGCTGTCGGCACTTACGTCGACGGCGCTCTGGTTCACGTTGCTGCCGTCCGCAGGACTGGTAATCGTGAGTCCGGGTGCGGTGCGGTCCAGTGTGAAATGCCGGCTGGCCAGGGTCAGGTTGCCGGCCGTGTCATAGGCCTGCACGGACAGGGTATAGGCACCGTCCGCGGTGACCGGCGTGCCCGAGACATAGGGCTGGCCGTTCAGCCGCAGCGTGGTCCGCGCCGTATCCAGGTAGCTGTCGCTGATCGTGACTGTCAGGGTGACGATCTGGTTGGTCAGGGCACCTTCGTCCACGCCGCTGATGCTGACTTGCGGGGCGGTGGCATCGACCTCGAAGGCCGTGGTCTCGCCCAGGCTTTCATTGCCCCAGGCATCGCGGGCGCGCAGGGTGAGGCTGTGCGCGCCGTCGGCGAGACCACTCAGATGCAGACTCCAGCGGCCGTTGGCATCGAGTGCCAGCGGCTGCCACTGGCCACCGTCGATGCGCGCCTGCGCCTGGGCGATTTCGGAGTGCGCATCAGTGATGCGCGCGCTCAGCGTCACCAGGGCAGGCTGCCGCTGCGGCGGCGCGGGGGATTCCTGCGCAATGACCGGCGCCAGTTCATCGACGACGGAGAAACCCTGGCGTGCCAGATCGCGCCACAGGCCGGCCGTATCACCGGGCAGACGCGCGTCGAGTACGGCCACATAGGCCTCCAGCGCCAGCGGTGGCACCGCCAGGGCCAGACGCTGCTCACGGCTTGCACCGGCCTCAAGACGGATGCTTTCTTCGCGCTCGAAGACCGCACTCAGGCTGGCGGCGCGCAGCACCCGCAGGCGTAGCTGCAGGTCGGTCGGGGCGGTGCCAGCATTGTCGGCACGGTAGATCAGTTCGCCCGGCTGGCCGGCGACCAGGCGTACACCGGGGGCGAACGCCAGCGCGCCGGTCAGGCGCGGACTGGCTCCGGGTTCGGCCAGCTGCAGGCTGGACTCGGTGCTGGCCTCATAGCCTGGCGCACTCAGGCGCAGGCGCAGGCTGTAGCTGCCGGCGGCGGCGCCCTGAGTTGTCCACGTATCCACTTTGCGCAATTGGTATCCGGGCGCCAGTGTGCCCAGCGCCTGGGTTGCGTTCCAGACTTCGCTGCCGGCGGCGGTATGCACCGAGACCCGCAGGCTGGCGCCGGCCAGCAGCGCGTTGCCGGCAGCAAACTGCAGCCGGCTTTCGATCTCGACCGGAAGGCCAAGGGTCTGCTGTGCCGGCGTGGCGCTCAGCGCCAGATCGATGCGCCGCAGCGCCTCGATCGTGAATGGGGCGCTGCGTTCGGCGGCCAGCGTGCCATCGCCACGCAGCAGGCGCGTGCGCAGGTGGTAGTCGCCGGCCAGCACGCCGCGGCTGTTCCAGTCCAGGTTGCGGCTGAACGTCTGGCCGGTGGCCAGGTCGGTGATCGTGCGTTCGCCCAGATCGGCGACACGCAGGCCGTCGTCGGCCAGGATTTCCGCCTGCAGGCGGCCGCTGAACAGCGCGCCCGGATTGCTGACGTGAATCGCGCCGGACAGTAAGGCATCCGGTGCAAGCAGGCTGGAGCTCAGGGCGACATCGAGCAGCGGTTCAGCGCTATCGCTGAGCGCAAGCTGCGCTTCGGCCGTGTTATTGCGTTCGTCGGCTTCGCCGATGGCATTGGCTGGATCGACCCGCAGGCTCAGGCGATAGACGCCGCTCTGAGTCAGTGTGCCGAGATTGAAGCTCAGTGCCTGGGCCTGGCCGGCGGCGAGCGCAAACGGCGCCGGCGCGGCCAGCGTGCGGCTGCTGCCGTCGGGCGCGCGCAGGCTGGCTTCCAGCACGATGCCGCTGGCAGCGGCGCTGCCGCGATTGCGCACACTGGCCAGCACGGTTACGGCCTGGCCAGGTACGGGCGCGGCGGGGACAAAGAACAGGTCTTCGCTGCTCACGCTCAGATCCGGCAGGGCTGCGCCGTCGAGTGTCAGCGTCAGGGGCGGCGACAGGCTGCTGCGGTTGCCACCCGCATCGGTGGCGGTGGCCGAGAACCCGTTGCTGCCGGCACGCAGCGCCACCGGTCCGGCGCAGAAGGCGCCGGGCGGCTGCACGGTGTAGAGCCGCGTGACGCCGATATCGTTGATGCCGATGACGGCGATATGTCCACTCGCACTCCAGAGGAAGGTACTGGTGTTGTTGCCATTGACCGGTGCTGGTGCATCAAAGCGCAGCGTGCCGTCCAGCGCGCTGCGGCCTTCGATGCGGTCATGGTGGAGCACGCTGATTTCGCTGCGGTCGGGCGACCAGGCAAAGGCCTGGGCTGAGTCCGGCAGGGTGAGCCAGGGATCCGCCGCACGTGTCACCAGGTCATAGCGCCACAGGGTCCGTTCGCTATTGCCGCTGCGCGCGACCACGAGGCGACCATCCGGCGACCAGCGTGGCCAGACAAAGGTGTCGGCGGCGATGCTGCTGTGCACGCGTCCTGCGTCGAGATCGACGATCAGGAAACGGCCGTCGCTGGTCGCCAGCGCGGCATAACGCCCGTCGTCGCGCAGGTGCATGAGTTCGTCGGGCGCCAACGGGTAGTCGGTCAGGCCGCTGATGGCACGGGCTGCGCTGCCGTCGCGGCGTATCCACCACAGCGACTCGTTGGTGCTGCCGCCATGGCGGCCGTAGAACAGCAGGCGGGTTTCGTCGGCCGAGACGGCGTAGTTGCGGATGGCCTGGGCTGTGAACGGCAGTGCCTGAGGTGCGGCATTCTGCACTTTTGCAAACAGCTGCTCGCCGCTGAGGTAGTACAGCGTTAGCCCCCGCGCCGACCACTGTGGCAGGCGTGCCTGTGCCGCAACGGTTTCGACCTGTTCGGTACGCAGGTCGACGATACGCAGGCCGTTGTCGGCATCGGCGAGGTGCCAGCCGTCCGCCGCCAGCCGCAGCGGCGAATAGGTCTGGCTGCCTGCGGTGGGGTAGTCGCGTGACTGCAGGCTTGCGGCGGCAGTTGCCGTCACGATCGCGCTGCCGTCGCGCCAGATCTCGATCTGGCTGCCCGGTTCGGCGCGGCCGCAGATCAGGCTGCGGTCGGTGTGGATCGCAAGCGGCCCGCCGTCGGCGGTGGGATAGGTCAGCACCGGTGCCGGTGGCGGCAAGGTGTCGCGCGGCACGCCGCTGGCAGCGGCGCTGGTGCCGCTGCGATTGCCCGCCGCGTCGACGGCTTCGACGGTGTAGAAGTAGCGCGTGCCGTTGTTCAGTGGTGCATCGCTGTAGCTGGCCGTGGCGATGCTCGCGATCTCGCTGTAACTGCCGTCGGCGGCGAGTGCACGGCGCAGCACGTAGCGCAGGGGCGTGCTGCCTTCGCCGGCACGCCAGCTCAGCTGCAGCAGGCCACCCTGCGGTGCGGCGCTTACGCTGAGATCACGCGGAATCCCAGGTCCGCTGCCGGCGACGACCAGGGTGATGCGGTTGGATGCGCTGCTGGCATTGCCGAACGCATCCAGCGCGATGACTTCATAGGCATAGCTGCCCAGGGCCAGATTCGCATCGACATGGCGGCGCTCCGCGCTCGCGGCGAGTTCAGCCAGTACGGCGCCATTGCGTAACAGCCGGTAGCGCGCGACATCGGCTGCCGTACTCGCCGTCCAGCTGAGGGTTGCATTGTTTCCGTCCAGCGTGCCGCTGAGCACGACCGGATCCGGTGGCGTGGTATCACCGATGCCGACTTCAGCCGGGGCCGACCAGGGGCTTTGCAGCGCGGCGTTGTTGACGGCCGCGACGCGGTAGCGGTGCTGGCCGTCGAGCACGGTCTGCTGCAGCGTGGTCGTGGTGAGCAGGTGCCAGGCGCGTACGCGGACCTCGGCCAGGGTCAGGCGGGCATAGCCGCCGTTGCCGGTCGGCGAGCGCACGGCAATACGCAGCCTGTCGGTGCGGTACGCCTCCGGCAGCGCCACGCTATGCGTGGCCGCGGCGGCGCTGCGCGACTGCAGCAGACGAACCCAGCCCTCGTGGCCGGCATGGGCGTAAATATCGAGATTGCCGCTGGCGTAGCCCGCATCGCGCCAGTCGAACTCCAGCGCACTGACCACGGCGGCGCTGCCGAGATCAATTTCCAGCAGCGGATCGCTGCCGGCTTCGGCGCTGGCGGGCTCGAATGTGGTGGTGATGTCCCACCAGGTATCGAGGTTGCCGTCGGCAACGCCTTCGGCGCCGCAGCAGGTGGTGCTGCCCGGGGTCAGGCCGGTCAAGGTGTCGTCGGCGCGTACGCTGCCGCCGTTATGTTCGACGCGATAGCCGAGGAGATCCGGTTCGCTGTTCGCATTCCAGTTCAGGCTGACTTCGTAACCAGCGGCACTTGCCTGCAGGCCCGTCGGCGCCGCCGGAGCGCTCGCACGCCGGACCCAGCGCGTAGCCGCGCGCGAACGGTCTCCGTCCGCTGTGGTGACACGCAGCGTGAACGCGCTCTCGCCGCTGGCCAGGGCGAGATCAGGCAGCGTGAAGCGGCCGTCGCCACTGGTCGCGCCGCGGTTTTCTTCAGCGCCCTCGCCGATGCGCAGGCTGAGCTGGCCGGGCACTGCGCTGCGCCCCTGCAGGGTGACCGTGGCCTGGGCCGTGGGAGTGAAGGGCTGTTCCAGACTCAGTGAGAACACCTGGGCCTCGTCGCTGGCCGCATCGGACAGGTTGCCGGCCGCGTCCAGCGCCCGCACGCGATACTGGATACGGCCATCGGCACGGCCTGGATGGCTGCGGGTATTTCCTGCGGCATCGTCGCCGACCTGCTGCCAGCCGCTGCCGTTGTCGGCCTCGACGCGATAGGCGACCACGCTGGCATCGTTGCTCGCTGTCCACTGCAGGTTCACCGTAGCGCCGTCGGCGCTGGCCGAGAGTGCGCCGGGGCCGGCTGGTGCGGTCAGGTCGGCATAACGCACCCGAACCTGCGGCGGCTGTGGATCGCTGAGACCGCTGTTGTCCAGGGCCAGGGCACGGATGTCGTACTCGCCCAGCGGCAGTTCGCCCGGAGTCCAGCGTATCCGGTAAGGCGCCTCGGTCTGCGCCGTGCCCAGCGTGGTCCAGCTGCTGGCGCCTGCGGCGCGATAGGCGAACTGCACACTGGCGATGTCGCCCTCGTTGCTGGAGGCGCGTACATCCAGCGTGGTTTCAAAGCTGATGCCGTTCTCGGGTGCGTCGATACGCAGATGCGGCGGGCCGTTGTCGACGGGGCCGAGTTCGGCCGGGTCCGAGGCTGCGCTGATATTGCCGGCCTGATCGATGGCAAAGACCACGTAGCGGTGTGTGCCATCGGGCAGGGCCGCATCGCGATAGCTCGCATCGGGCAGGGCATAGCCGCGCAGATCCTGCGGCAGTTGCGCCGGCCCGTTGACCAGGCGGCCGTTGCGATAGAGCAGATAGCCGAGCAGGTCGGTTTCGCTGTTCGGGTTCCAGCTGACCACCCCGTCGGCGGCCTGCAGCACGGCGTTCAGCCCCTGCGGCGCGGCCGGCGCGAGGTTGTCGACGATGACTTCGATTTCGCGCGCGGCTTCGTTGCCGCTGCGATCGCGGGCGAGCAGGCGCAAGGTCACGGCGCTGTCCTGGGCAAACGCAAGGCTGTCCCAGTGCGCCAGCAGCGCGTCGCGCTGCGGCAGCCCGCCCTGGGCCAGCACCACACTCGCCCCGCTGCCGTCGCTGCGGCGCGCGCTCAAGCTATAGCTGTCGAAATCGTCGCTGCTCCAGGCCGTGCCCAGCACGGGCACTACGCCGTGGACGCGGCTTGCGGCCAGAGGGGCATGGATGTCGACCTGGGGCGGAGTGCGATCCAGCGTCGCCTCGACGCGGTTGCTGCGTGGGCTTTCATTGCCGGCACGGTCTATCGCGCTGACTTCATAGCGCCATAGACCGTCCTGCAGCGCGCTGTCGACATGGCGCGGCGCCGTGACCAGGGCCGGGTTGAGGCGTGCGCCGTTGCGATAGACCGCATAGCCGGCCAGATCAGCGGCGTCGGGGGCGGACCAGTCCAGCACGGCGTCGCTGCCCTGCAGACTCAGGCGCAGCTGCAGCGGGGCGGGCGGTGCGCTGCGGTCCAGGCGCAGATCCAGCCGGGCATCGGTCTGTGCGCCCGTGACATCGCTGGCGCGTACGCGCAGCACGTAGTCGCCGTCCGGCAGCGGCAGATCGAGATCGGCCAGCGTGCCGGCATCGACGCCGGCCAGTCCGCGATACAGCGGAGTCCATTGATCCGCCAGGGCCGCGCTCGGTGTTGCGACGGCGATCTGGTAATCGCGCAGATGCGCATCGCGCACACTGCCCTGCAGCAGCAGCCGGCCGGCGATCGCGGCGCCATTGGCTGGACTGCTGAGCACGATCGCGGGTGGCGTGCCGTCGATGGCGATGGTCTGCTCGGCACTGGCCTCGTTGCCGGCCAGATCACGCACGCGCAGGCGCAGGCGGTAGTCGCCGTCGGCCTGAGTCACGACCCACTGGCCCAGCGCAGCGGCGGTCACCGGGCTATTGCCACTGGCTATGACGGCGCCGCTCTCGCTGCCGGCCGGTACCAGTTCCACGCGGTAGTCGCGCAGATGGGTGTCGCTGGCGCTGCCGAGCAGAACCTGCGGTGCCGCGGCGCGCGGTAGCACGCTGGCGGCGGCCGGTGCGGTCAGCGCGGCTTCGGGTGAGGTCTTGTCCAGGGTGAAGGACTGGGTGACCTCGCGCCGGTTGCCCGCGCCATCCTGCGCTGTCACGCGCAGCTGATAGTCACCGGTGGCGAGGGCGTCCAGAGCGGTCAGGGTCTGCACGCCGTCGTTGCCGCCGCCCAGCCGGGCCACGATGGCGCCGCTGCCGGCCGCGACCAGTTGCGCATCGTAACGGTCCAGGTGCGTGTCCTCGACGCGGAAGGTCACGCTGTCCCGGCTGCTGGCATGGCCGCCGGCTGGTGTCAGCACGCTGATCACGGGTGCTGCGGTGTCGAGCGTCAGCGCCAGCGTCCCGGACTCGGCGATCGCGGGTGCGGCTGCATCCCGCGCGACGATATCGACGCGGTAGCGGCCATCGGCCAGTCCGCCGCCGTTCCAGTCCAGCCGCGCCGTGCCGGCATTCATGGCGACGTTCTGCGCCAGTTCGGCCACGACCGCGCCGCCGGCATCGAGCACACGCAGGTCAACCCGCGCCGGCACCAGCAGTTGCAGGCGCAGCTGGGTCTGGTCGAGACGGCCGTCGGCATTGGGTGAGAACAGTTCCGGTACGGCGCTGGCGCCGCCGAGCACGGCCAGTGGCTGTGGAGCGGCGAAGGCCTGCGCGAACTCGGCGCTGTTGCCGAAGTCATCGGAGGCGCGCAGCAGATAACGGCCGGCCTGGGCCACCGTGCCACGGCTCCAGCGCCCGAGTACGGCCGGCTGTGGCACCGGCTCGTCGTCTTCGGCCAGCAACTGGCTGCTGCCGCTGTGTTCGACGCTGAGTTGCCAGTACGGCTGCGCTGCAGGAAAACTGGAGAAATGCGCATCGTCCACGCTGCCGCTGATCGCGACGACTGCGTCCTGCGGCACCGCGCCGGCCGCTGGCGCGGTGATGGCGAGCACCGGCGGGGTGGAGTCGACGTCGACCACGTAATAGCGCGTTGCGGTCCAGCCGCAAGCATCGCTGGCCTGTACGCGAATGACGTAGTAACCGTCGGCGGCGGGGTTGCCGCTGACCTGTCCGTTCCAGCTCACGGTGAACGCGCCACTGATCTGCTGGCCCTGGGCCAGCGTGCTGAGTTCGTTGCCGACCTCGTGGCGCGTAGCGCCGTTATCCAGCACCGTGATCAGCGCATGCAGGCTGGCGCGATAGTCCAGCGGTTCGCGCGCGATCAGCGGAATGGTCGCGTTGCGGAAGCGCGGCGCGCCGTTGCGCGAAAGCCCGAGTACCGGCTTGTGCGATTCGGCCCGTGGCTCACCCTCCGGCCGCGGCGTCAGCAGGAACAGCGTGCCGGTCTGCGGTTCCGGCGCGCCGCCCAGACCCAGTTCGGCCACACTGTCCAGGTCGAAGGTCGTGGTGCTGCAGACCACCGCGCCGGAGGCGTTGGCGACCTCGAGCTCGGCCGTGACACGGCCGTTGAGATCAGCAACGGCCGGACCGTAACCGGCCAGTTCGCGCGGCAGCAGATCAGGCGCGGCCGGGTATCGGGTCTTGCACTCCTCGCTGGAAAGCAGCCCTGAGCTGCCGGGGCATACCGTGCCGATATCACTCGCGTTGGATTTCAGTGCGAACTGGTAGCTCACCGTCGAATCGCTGCGCATCACGCTGCCCAGGCGCAGCGCCGGGTAGCCGCTGCGCGCGTCGAGGGTGGCGCAATAACGGCTGCCACTGCTGGGCCAGTCGAGTTCCGCTTGCGGCGGGTCGTGGTCGATCTCGACGCTGCGGCTGCCGCTGAAGCGCAGCGCGGGGCCGTTGTCGGCGACTGCGTTGGCCAGGTAGCGGCCTTCGGCGAAGCCTGCTGTCGACAGCACCACAGTGCGCAGCCACGGTGGATCGGACGGCGTCCTGTCGTTGCGTGTCGGTGTCTCGTTCAGCAGCGGATGTACCCCGTTCGCGCCGACCAGCGCGAGCTCGTAATGCTGCATCACGAACTCGGCTCCGGCGACGAAGCGCCAGCGCTGCGTAGGCACACCGGCACAGCGCTCGCCGAGTACCGGACTGGCGCCCAGCTGCAGTTGCTTGCTCCCGTCGGACGTGTCTCCGGGTCCGCAGCGGTTTTCGGTGATTTCGCTTTCCGCCACGCGGCCGGCACCGGCGAGTACGGCCTGGATCGTGGCCGCTGACTGCCTCGGCAAGCGGAAATAGGCATGCCTCGCGTTGTAGGCCGTCGCCGGTTGCATGCGGTAGTTGCCGCTGGCGATCGCATCCGGCCGGGCCCCGAGGCGCAACTGCACCGCTGCGGCAATGCCGTCGTAGAACACCGGTACCACGACCTGCAGGTCATCGGAATAACTTGTCAGCAGCTCCCTCACCTCGGGCGGCGCCACGTCGGCCGTGTTCACACCTGGACAGAACACGATAGGCGTGGCGAGCCCGCTAGTGCGCACGCGCAGCTGATCACCGTAGAGGCGGCTGCCGTCGCTGCGTATGCCGACTGCGCGCAGGCGCCGGTCGGCGCCCTGGGGCAGGTTGCGCCAGGGCAGGGACAGGCGGATGCCGCGGTCGCGGTGAGCAAAAACGAAGGGCGCCTGGGTGCCGGGCAGGGTGGCGAACACGCTCCATTCACCGGGACGGCTCGTATCGGCGATTTCGATATCGATGGAGGCCAAGCCGGCGCTGCCGTCCTGCAGCCAGAGCTCGACCTGGTCGGGATCATCGATCACGAGTTCGACCGCGGTGGGGAAATCTGCCGGGTAACTGACCGCGCCCACGCTTGGCGCCTTGTAGACATGCCGCGCGCTGCAGTTGCCGCCGGAGCAGTTCGCAAACAGCAACTGTTCGACCACACCGCCGAGTTCGTGCAGGGTGCGGTTGCCGGCGCGGTCGTAGGCCGCAGCGCGCAGCGCCTTGCCGGCGAGGCCGCGGTAACCCGTTTGCAGCAGGTTGCCCTTGGCATCGTGGGGCGCTTCCTGCCAGTCGCCGCCGGCCAGCGGGCGGGTCTCGTAGCGCAAATAGTCGAAATGCCGATCCGTGGCGGCACCGACCACGTTGAGCTGGTCCGTATAGTCCGGCGTGGGCGCAACGCCGTCGTCGAACGGCAGGTTGGGCTGTTCCAGCCAGCCGGTGAATACGGGCGGCGTGGTATCGAGGCTGATTTTCAGCGTTTGCCCGGCAACGTCGGCCACATAGTCACCATCGGGCAGGGCCTGGCCGCCATCATTGCGGCCGTCCCAGATGAATTGCTGCGGCCCCGCGCTGAGCAGCGCATCCTGCTCGCGTACGACCTGGCCCAGCGCATTCCTGATGCGCAGCGCAATCTGCGCGTTCGTCGTCAGGCGGTAGCGCAGCGTGGCGACATCCTTGACCCCGTCGCCGTTGGGCGAGAAATAGCGCGAGTCCAGGCCCAGCTCGAACACCGGCGAACCGAACGAGGACAGGGCGGAAGCGATACGTGTGGTCGTATTGCCGGCCTTGTCCACGACGCGCAGCCGCACCAGGTACTGGCCCGGCGACGGCGGTATCCAGCTCAGGAATTCGTCACCGAGCACCGGCTCGTCCTGCGGCGGCGTGATCGCCTGCCATTGCGTCGGTGCGGCGGGCAGGGCCCAGTCCAAAGTGTAATAAGCAAAATTGATATCGGCGGCGACGCCGGACAGGCGCACGGCCCGCCCGCTGGGTTCGGCCCAGAGCTGCGCTGACAGGTTGACCAGCGCCGTAATCGCCCGTGGCTGCGCGGTACCGTTGCCGGCAATCAGGTTGGCATCGTCGCCGCTGATTGCCGGCGCCAGGTTCTCAATCGCTTCACGATAACGCCAGGGGCGGCTGGACCAGCGGCCGGCGTAGCCGTAGCGGCTGTCGCTGGTGAACGCGCCGGTATCGACCAGGCGCAGCCGCGGCTGCAGGTCGGCCGGCAGCTGAGTGGTCTGCTGTACGCCGGCGATGCGTGTCTGGCTGCCGTCATCGACATCGATCGCAAACGCTTCCAGCGTAGCGGGTTCGTGACCGAAGCAGCGGCCTGCTTCGCAAGCGACCGGGCCTATATGTTCGCTGGCCAGCAGCACCACGGCCTGGCGTGTAGCCGGATCAAACCACTGTCTGCGGCGGTCGCTGCTGAGCCAGCCGCCGCTGGGATGCAGCGTGTCGGCGCGGCGATGGCCGCTGTCGAACCGCTCCGGATCGGGGCCGAGGTCAAGGCTGGAGTCGGTAGGCGGCAATTGCGCGCTGGCGCGCACAGCGCCGTCGCGGTTGACGATCTGCACCTGCCGCGCCAGTGCATCGATGACCAGCAGGCTGTCGTCGGCGCTGATCCATTGCGCGTCCAGGCTGGGCAGGTAGCCGGGTTCGCTCAGCGCCGGGAAGGTGTGTGGCACGGGTGTGTATTGCTTCAGCAACGTTTCCGTACCGGTCTCGGTGCGGAACAGGTGCAGGGTTTCGCTGTTGTTGGCGAAACGCCGGATCACGGCGCGGGTGCCGTCGGGATTGAGGCGGATGCTGAGCTGCTGCCCTTGCTCTGCGGTGGGCAGGCTGACGATGCTGCGCTGCGTATCCTGCGGCACATAGTAGGACGGTGGTGTTTCCTCGCTGATCGGCGAGCGCCAGACGTAGTAGCCATGCGCGAATGCGCGCAGCTCGGCGCTGTCGTCGGGCATGGGCCGCAGCGGTGTCCTGGTCCGCGTCTGCAGGTTGTAGATATAGAGCTGTGGGAAGGCGCCGCCAATCACGCGGTTCGCATCCAGGAAACGTGGCTGCTGGCGCCGGAACCCTTGCTCGACGGATATCGCCGCGGCGTCGAGCACGATCACCTGGTCGGTCTGATCCGTTGCAGCGACGGCGAGTGCACGCGTGTAGTCCCGCTCGATATAGAACGCGATCCAGCGGCCATCCGGCGAAAACTGCTGGGCGTCCAGCGTATCGAGCCGGCCCTGCGCCGTACCAAGGAAGTTGTGCAGCCAGCGCGCCGACAGGACGGCCGTCAGCTCTGGCGCCACCGTATTCGTGCGGTAGAGGCCCTCCAGCGTTTCCAGCGGATTGTTCGAGCGCGAGCGCGCGAACAGGGTGTCGCGGGTCGCCGCCGTAGCGGGCGGCTGGAACCAATGACGCTCGGGCGGCAAGGGCGCATCGGCCAGCAGCGGCGTATCGATCGCGGCAATCAGGCTGCTGCGATCCGTATCGACGCTGAGGCTGAGCGTTGCCGTGACCTGCCCCGCCGTAACCCGCTCGGCGATGTAAACCCCGTCCGCTACGACGCGCCCGCGCTGGTCGCGGCCATCCCAGACCAACTGGCCGCTGTTCGCGGAAGCGGCGAGTACCTCGTCATAACGGCGCACGATGCGGCCGGCGCCATTGCGGATCAGCACATCCACACGGCCGGTGCCGTCGCGCGCAAGGAACAGCGCGGTCGCATCGCGCACCCCGTCGCCATTGGGCGAGAAATAGCGTTCGCTGGCGTAAAAGCCCGCGTCCTGCAGCAGCAGCGGCAGGATGGCGAGGTTGTTGCCTTCCTGGTTCTCGCGCACCTGTGCGGTGGCATCAGCGACCAGGCTGAGCTGACGCGCGCCCGGCTGCAGGCCGAAGGCCCAGCTCCAGCTCAGTGTGGTTTCCGCACCAGCGGCGAGTTCAGCGATGAGCTGGTCATTGCCGACTGCGACCCCGTTTTCGGCGTTGCCCTCGAACAGGCGCACAACCACGTTGCGCGCGGCCTGGGCACCGAGATTGCGCACCAGAGCCTGTACCTGCTGCGCGGTGCCGGCGGCCGGCTGGCTGGGCACCAGGGTCATGCCGGCGCTGGACACGGCGATATCGGCAAACGGCAGTACATTGAGTGTATGCAGTGCAAGATTGTTGCTTTCATCCGATTCAGCAATCTGCTGATCGGCATCCGCGGCAACATAGACCGGCGTATCACCGGCCAGACCCAGTTCGGCCACATTCATGACGGCACTGGTTTCGCCGCCGGCGGCGATGCCGGGAATCACCACCTGGGCGATACGCGTGCCGCCGCTGCGTGGGTCGCTGGCGTACAGGGCCAGCGTGGACCCGGGGCTTGCCTCGGCGCCGAGGTTACGCAGGCGCAGGCTCAACTGCAGCGGCTGGCCCTGCAGGGCGGGCAGCGGGGTGAACTGCAGGCTATCGGAGACGATGGCGAGATCACTGCCGCTGCCGGCCACAATCGTGAACGGCAGTTGCGCCGTGTTGTTGTTTTCGTCGAGTTCGGCGATCTCGTTGGCTGCATCCAGAACAACATTCAAGCTGGCTGCGCCGGTCTGGCGTGCACGCCAGTACAGGCGGCGTTCCAGGGTCTGGCCCGGATCCAGCGTGACGCGGGTGTCGAGCAGGGTTTCCTCGGCTGCACCCTGCTGCAGCACGACCCGCAGCGCCGCGTTGTTGGCACTCAGGGTGCCGCGATTGCGTGCACGCACGCGCAGGCTGACATCGCGGCCCTGGGTGGCGGCGCCGTCGAGCAGGGCGAGATCACTGGGCAGCACCTCAAGATCGAGGCTGGGTCCGAAGGGCAATACCAGCTGTGCTTCGTTGTTGTTCTCGCGCGCCTCGGCGACCTGGTTGTCCGGGTCGGCGACCAGACGCAGGCGCAAGGCCGCTGGCGTGGTCGCGGCAAATTCCAGCTGCAGCGGTACGGCGGTGCCGGCCGGCAGGTCCAGGCTGGCTGTTGCAAGCAGGCGCGGTGGATTGGCTTCGTCGTAGAGCGCCAGACGTGCGGCGCTGACGGCTGTGCCGCCGGCATTGCGCACCTGGCCGCTTAACTGGATCGTTGACGGCAGTTGGGCCAGCGCCGGCGGCGTCAGCGTGAAGCGCGCCGCATCGAGGGCGATATCGGCCTGGGCCGGCGCCGTGGCCACGTTAAGCGGAATCGCAATGCGGTTATCACTTTCGTTTTGCTCGGCAATGGCGTCGCCGGCGTCGAGCAGCAGCCACAGGGTGCGCGGGCCGGAATGTCCAGAACTGTCCCAGCTCTGCTGCAGCAAGGCCGTGGCGCCGGCGCTCAGCGCGGGGACGGGCTGATCCGCCCCGATCGCTATGCCGCCCTGAGCCGGATCGCCGTCGTACCAGCGGGCGAGGCTGGCAGGCGTAGGCGCTGCACCGGTGTTGGCGACGCGCACCTGCAGGGTCAGCATGTCACCGACGATGGCATCGGCCGGCAGCACGCTGGGTGCCGCGGCGGCGGCCAGATTGGGCTTGTTGTCATAGAGCCGCGCCAGCGCTGCGCTGGCGGTGAGGTAGACGCTGCCCTGCCAGTCGCCGGCCGTCTGCTGGGCCGCGATGACGTAGCCGCGTGCGCTGTCGGCGGCGAGTGCTGGCAGCGGCAGGCGGCCGACCAGACTGTACAGCTCGATGGTGTCAGCCAGTGTGCTGTCGCCGGGCAGTGTGCCGCTGTCGCCAAAGCTGCCGTCGGCGCGGCGGCGGCTGGCCAGCCACTGGACCGCGGCGTCACGGATGGTCAGGTGGGCACTTTGCGTTGAGGTGCCGAATACACGCGTGGCCCGCAGGGTTGGCAGCAGGCGACCGCGGCCCGAGGCGGCGAGGGCAAAGCTGCCGTCGCTGTTCTGCCGGCTGCCCAGTTGGGTCAGCGCCCGACGCACGGCGTCACCGTCAGCATCACGCCGGGCCAGTGCATCAGCAACATGTGCCGTATCCAGCGTGCTGTCTTCGAGTCCGGCGGCCAGGCTCCAGCCGCCGGCGCTGCTCTGCGCGCCGAGCAGCGCGGTACTTGCGGTTTGCGCTGAAGCGATCAGTTGCCAGCCCTGCTGGTCGCGATTGGCCGGTGTCTGCGCCGCGAGCCAGTCGCGGGCGCGGCCAAGTCCGGGCCAGCTGGGATCGACCTGCGCCAGCAGTTGCACCGCGGCTGCAGTATCACGTACAGCGGTTGCAGCACGGTCCTGCCAGTGGCCGTCGGCCTGCTGGCGCTGCTTGATCCAGTCGACCGCCGCAGCAATGCCGGGCGGTGCGGCGGCCGTGCCGCTGCCGCTGAGCACGGACGGCAGTTGCGCCGACTCCGCCAGGGGTTCGTTATATAGCCGCAGAGAGGCACGGCCATCCGTGGCCTGATTGAAAAACTGCTGCAGGCGTATACGCACGCCTTCGAGCGCAGCCAGGGTAGCCGGTGGCACCGTCTCGCCGGGACGCTTGATCAGGATCAGCGCGGCGCGAAAGTCCTTGGGCGCCTGCGCCGCAGCGGGAATGCGCGGACCTTCCGCGGCGATGATCTGGTCTATGGCTACCGTTTCCCCCGTGCCGCCGCTGACCGCGCCCAACCGCGGCAGGTCGAGCGCATTGCCATCACCACCGGTGATGAGGTTCATGGCCGGCACTTCGGATGCGGCCGCGAAGCCAGCCAGATAGAGGTCAAGGGGGCTGAAGCGCTGCCGCACGGCGACGCTCTCGTAGCGGCCGTCGCTGCGGCGACTCCAGTCCGCGCCGTACATCAGCGAGGCGTCGGTATCGAGGAAGTAGCTCCAGTGCGAACCCTCGCGGCCGATCAGGGCGCGGCTGGTCTCACCGGCCGGGGTGCGGTAGGACACGCGTGCACCCCAGCGGTGCATGATTTCGTGGGCCAGCGTGGTCTGCACGTCGCGGTAGCGCGTTTCGCCGGGTACGAAGGCATAGCGGCTGGTCGCGGCCATGTCGATATAGCCCTGCAGGCGCGCGGCGCTGCCATAGTGCTGGCCAAAATCGAGCAGGGGCGTGCCGATGCCGCGCACGTCGTTGCGCAGTGCGGTATAGAACGCGAGTGCAGTGCCGGTTTCAAATTCAAACGTCGTGAAGGTGACGAGGAAGTCGTACTGGTCCGCATGCGTCGCGTAGAAACGCTGTGCGACGGCCATGCGGGGAGCATCGAGGCTGCGGCTGTAGTCGCCGTCGAGTTCGATGACCGTCAGGTTGCCGAGATCGACGCTGCCGAGCACCGTTGCGTTGCCGGCCTTGGTGCGGGCGCTTGCGATATCGGGTATGTGTACGCAGTCGTCGAGCAGCAGGGCCGGCGCGGTCGCGCGCGTGGCGGACGGCAGCACGAGCGCTGCCAAGGCGGCGGCGAGCAGTGCCAGGGGGCGCGCAAATCGCATCAGCGCCGTCCCCTCGCCGGATTGACGAGGACTTGAGTTTCCGACAAGGGCAGCGGGTCGGTTGCGTGCAGCAGATGCTGATCGAGCGCGCTGAAATCAATGCTTGCGCCGCGGGTGATGCTGATCGAGAACGCGTCGCTGCGGTCGGGCAGCAGGCGCGTGAAAGTTGCTTGCGTCGGACGGATTTCGGCGACACGCCAACTGCTTTGCGGCACTGTTTGGCCGCGGCCCAGGCGCAGCAAGCTGCCGTCGTTGGCGGACAATACGATGGCGCCTGAATCGGCGGATAACGCAGCAACCGTATAAGGCGCTGCGGTCGCTGTGTTTGTTGCGAGAAAAAGAAACAAAAAGACTAATTTATTAATAGTCACAATGCCGGCCTCCGCCGGTCGGAGCGCGGATGCGATTGCTGCAGGCGCAAGCCCGACAACTGCCGTGCGGCAACACATGCGCGATCTTCATTGACAGGTACGCACAGCCGCGGCGTTCTCAGGGTGAAGCGACCGCGAATCGTGCGTACGTGGAGCCGGCCGTATCGGTAAGGCACACGCCGATCGTCCGGCTCAGGATTCCCCGCGGCTAGGATAGCGGTTGTCCCGCCGTGAGCAAGCAATTAGTCAGCCAGTGTCTGCCCGAGCCCCGAGGCAGGGCCGTACGCTGCAGCTGGGGTCTGGCCAGAAGCCAGGAACCTGGCAACTGCGGTCAGCCCCGTTTCCTGCGCTATTCTTGCCGGATGCCCACGCTGCTCCTGAACCTGCGCCAGACACCCGATGACGAAGCGGATGAAGTCCGCGAGCTGTTGCAGGTGAATGCCATCGATTTTTTTGAAACACCTGCCAGCCGCTTCGGCATCTCCGCCGGGGCCATCTGGCTTGCCGATGAAACCCGCGCCGACGAGGCACTGAACCTGCTCGCCCGCTATCAGGCCCAGCGTCGCGAAACAGCACGCGCGGCATACGCGCAGGCGCGGGCCGAGGGCAGGGCTATGGGTTTCTGGCGGCAATTGCGGCGTGAGCCGGTGCGCGTCGTGGCGGCCTTGATCGTGATCGCCGTGCTGATCGCGCTAACGGCGTTGCCGTATTTCCTTCTGCGCGACTAGCTCGCGTTTCTCACACCCGTTCATAGCGAGGCCGCCGGGACGCCGTCCTGTTCGGATTTTCCTTGGCTGCAGAAACGACAACCGGGCGACCAGCGCCCGGTTGTGTAGCTCCTGTGCGGCTGACCGCGGGACGGCGATTACAGTGCGGCGTCCTTCAGTTTCTTCAGTGCACGTGCCTTGATGCGCACGGTCGCCGGCTTGGCCGGGAACCAGCGCTCTTCACCGCTGAACGGATCTTTGCCAAAGCGCTTCTTCTTCGCCGGCACGGCCTGCGCCGTGACCTTCAGCAGGCCCGGCAGGGTGAAGACGCCGGCGCCTTTCTTGTGGATTGAGCCGAGTATCGTCGCTTCGAGTGCGGCGAGGACGGCCTTGGCGGCTTTGGGTTCCACGCTGGCCTGTTCGGCGAGGTAGCGGGCGAGTTCGGACTTGGTGAACGAATCCTTGATCGGCTTCGGTGCTGCCGCCGGCTTGGCGGCGCTCTTGGTCTTGCTGGTTGCTGCTTTCTTGGCCATGGGCTTTGGTTCTCGGTGACAGAGAGTTTCGCCCGCGCGATTGTCGGCGGGCGGCCAGTGTCGGCGGCGACACTTTACTGCATCCGCAGCGCAAGATTTAAGCGGTTTTTAGCCGATTGTTGTGCAGGAGCACGCAACGTATGCGGCAATAACCGCGCATGCTGCACTGCAATCGCGTAGTGGCCGCGTTTTCGAGTATCTTTCGCGGTTGCCTTGCGCGCCGCAAATGCCTCGCACCGTGCAGAGCGGCAGCAGCTGCGGTGGTTGTTTCCGGCTGTTGCCGTGAGTCGACAAAATTATAAAACCACGCATTGTTGCGTGATGTGTCTGGCTGGATGATCGCCAGGCCGCGTTATTCGAGGCCGTCAGGGCGACTTCTCGACACGGCCGTCCTTGATAACCCAGGCCACTTGCTTCAACACGCGCACGTCGGCGAGGGGATCGCCCGAAACGGCGATAAGGTCGGCGCGCTTGCCGGGTTCTATGCTGCCCAGATCCTTGTCCACGCCGAGCAGCTCGGCTGCGTCCAGCGTCGCGGCGCGTATCGCCTGCGCCGGAGTCAGGCCGAATTCGACCAGGAGCTCAAATTCATCGGCATTGCGGCCGTGCAGGCTCACGCCGGCATCGGTGCCAAACGCGATGCGTATGCCGCCGGCTACGGCTTGGCGCAGCGCCTTGCCGGTGACGCTGATGCGCCACTCGATTTTCTTGCGCACCTCGTCCCGGTAGGCGTCGGGGTTTGCCGCCAGGCGTTCCTTGTACCCGTTGACTGTCGACAAGGTGGGCACATACCAGGCGCGATGCTTGCGCCATAGCGCCAGCGTGTCGGCGTCGAGCAACGTGCCGTGTTCAATGGAGTCGGCGCCGGCACGCAGCGCGAGGGCAATGCCATCGGCGCCGTGTGCATGTACGGCGACTTTGCGGCCGTAGAGGTGTGCGGTTTCTACAATGGCCCGTGCTTCGTCTTCAAACATCTGCTGGCCCAGGCCTGCGCCTATGCGGCTGTTGACGCCGCCCGTAGTCGCCATCTTGATGACATCGACACCACGGGCGATCTGGCGGCGCACGGCGCGGCGGCAATTGTCGGCGCCGTCGCAGGTCGTGTGCTCCGCGGCGATGGCATCGTGCAGCGAGTCGTTGAAGCCCAGCGTCGGATCCATATGGCCCGCAGTCGTGGAGAGCGGCGCTCCGGCGTCGAGTATGCGCGGGCCGGGCAGCTTGCCCGCGGCGATGGCATCACGTAGCGCGAGCGTAACGCCGCCACGGTCACCGAGATTGCGCACGGTGGTAAATCCGGCGGCGAGCGTCTTGCGCGCATTGACCGCGGCCTCGTAGGCGAAATGTGCGGTGTCGTGGGTAACGGCGTCGAGTTGTGCTTCTATGCCGGCCTTGTCTGATGCCAGATGGACGTGGCTATCGATCAGCCCCGGCAGCACGTAGCGCTCGCGCAGGTCGAGCACGCGTGTGGTCGCTGGCACCTCGGCGAAGGCTTCTGCGGCGGCATGTCCGTCACGCACGGCGGCGATGCGCCCATTGCGGATCAACACGGTCGCGGCGCTGCGTGGTGCCTGTCCGGGACGATCCAGCAGCGGCCCGGTTTGCACAATCAGCCATTCGTCGTTTTGCGCAGCAACACAGGCCGGCAGCGCCAGCGACAGGGCAAGCAGCGTGCGGTGCAGCAGCGTGTTGGGCATAGCGGTAAGCCAGGGGCAAAGGGTGGCCGAGCATAGCTCAGTGCGGCTGCAACGGGCTTGTGGTGCCGGGCTGTACGGTTCGCTGGCATGGCAGCGCTGTTGCAGCCTCAACGCGCGGCGCTGTACCGCGCGTGGATTGACATACGACGTCGTTCGTAGAAACTGCCCGCTCTCGCCCGCTGGAGCCGTTTATGATCAAGCTGCTGAGACTATTGTCGCTGGGCCTGCTGTTTCTCTTCGCCGGTATCGGCCGCGTCGCCGCTCATGATGACGATGTGGTGCAGGGGGGGCACTGGGCAGGCCCCATGCATAGCGGCTCGTGGTTCACTCCAGAGCGTAGCGGCGAAGGTTTCATACTCGAAGTGCTACCGGACGGCAGCGCGGTTGCGGCCTGGTTTACGTTCCCGGCCGCGGGTGAAGCCGGTGAACAGATCTGGCTGATCGCTGCCGGTGGCGAGGTCCGCGGCAACCGGCTTGTGTTCGATCAGGTCTACCGGCCGCGTGGCGGCCGCTTCGGTGCCGCCTTCGACCAGACGCAGATCGAGAACGTGCGCTGGGGCCGCTTTGAATTCGCGTTCGAGAACTGCAGTACGGCGAACTTCACCTACGAAGGCAGTGGCAACTACGGCAGCGGTACGCGCCGCATTCAGCGCCTTACGAGCATCGACCAGGTTGACTGCGAAGGGACGCGGGCCCTGGCTGAAGGCGGCGGGCGTGCGCTGTCAGGGCTGCGTGGTCGCAGCGGTAACTGGTTCGTACCTGGGCGTTCCGGCGAAGGCTGGTTCATCGAAGATCTGCCGGGCGAGCGCATGCTGGTCTATTGGTTCACCTACGATCCGGCCGGCAACATGTTGTGGCTTACCGGCGTGGGTCAGCGCAGCGCTGATAACCGTCTCGCGGTCGAAGCCTATGTCACGCGCGGCACGCGCTTCGGCGCTGCGTTTGATGCAAGTGCAGTACGCCAGCAGCGCTGGGGCCGTATCGAATTCGATTTCACTTCCTGCACCGGCGCTGCTGTGCGTTACGCCGCCGATGAAGCCGCCTACGGCAGCGGCGCCTACACGTCGGCGCGCGTGACCGAGCTGGCTAGTGCTCCCTGCATTGATGGCACACCGCCGCTTCGCATTGGGGGCAACTGGGTCGAGGCGGCGCGTATGCCCGATCCGGCGCAGTCCGAACATGCCGCGGTTGCTTACGAAGGCAAGCTGTATGCGCTCGGCGGTTATGGCGACAACACCGGCTTCAAGCGCTATGACCCAGGCAGCGACAGCTGGAGTGTATTGCCAGCACTGCCGGGTGGCCGCCATCACCTGGCGGCGTTTGCCGATCGTGGAGCAATTTACGCCGTAGGCGGTGCGCCCATAGGCGGCGGCGACTCGACCTCCAAGGCGTTCCGTTACGACATGGCGCGGACAGCCTGGGAGCCGGTCAGCGAACTCAGCGGCACCTACGGCAGCCAGGCCGCAATGCTCAACGGCCGCGCCTATATCGGCCGCTCGGATGGCAGTCTGGAGGAGTTTGACCCGCGTCAGCGCGCCGTGCGCAATATCCGTGCGCCGGATACGGTCGAGCGCGATCACGCGCAGGTGATCGCCTTCCTCGGCGAAATCTGGGTGCTAGGCGGGCGCTCGCCGGATACGCGCACTACCGCGATCTATGATCCCGTCAGTGAAAGCTGGCGTGCCGGCCCTTCGTTCCTGCATGTGCGCGGCGGTTTCGCAGCCGCGGTCGTCGACAATCAGATCCTCATTACGGGCGGCGAATGGCTCAGCGGTTTCAACATGAGCCTGGTCGGCATGACCGAAGCCTATAACGCGGGCGCGACGCGCTGGGTGGCGGGCCCTGTATTGCCACAGCCTGTGCATGGCGTGGCCGGTGCAAACCTCAACGGCCGTTTTTATATAGTCAGCGGATCGAACAGGGCAGGGCTTGGAACCGGCGCAACCGGACGCTTGTTCTGGTGGAAACCCGAAGTCCCGTAGGCGGTCGTGGCGCAGGGGGGCTACGGTAATCGTGCCGTTCGAAAATTCAACGAACACCATCGGCTGGGCTTTAGCCCATCATCGAGGTGATGGGCCCGCAGCGATGGCGACGGTTTTCCCGGATTACGCTGCAATTGTCAGCCACGGCAACGGATGCAGCGTGGTGGTGGGCTGAAGCCCACCCTATGCGATCGATACGCGGATTGAATAAATGCATGCAAAGTAACTTTGTACGCATATTGGATTGGTGTGTGTTCTTTGCCGCTCAGCGCATGGTGTTGCGCCAGTCGCGTTCGTAGTAGCGAACCAGGGCCTGGGTATCGAGCTGGTTGGGCTCGACGGCCGGGCGGGGCAGATCGGGCGCGAAGCGGAAGAGCTCTGCGGTCGTCAGAGCATCGAGATAGCGCGTCGCGACATCGTAGCGCTGTGGCGGTGAGTACTGACGCGTGGCCCGGCCCGCGAGCAGAAAGCCCCATTCGCCGAATGAAGGTACATTGACGTGGTATGGCCAGGTGGCGAGCCCTGCTTCGCGCAGGCTCGCTTCTATGCACCAGTACGCATGTGGCGCGTAGTACGGCGACGTCGCCTGGATCGCGACCAGCGCGTTGTCGTTCAGGCGACGGGCAAGCAGGCGATAGAACGGTACTGAGTAAAGCTTGCCCAGGGCGAAATTGGTCGGATCGGGCAAGTCGATGAGGATGACGTCGAAGCGCCTGTCTTGGTCTTCCAGCCAGCGTCCTGCATCGGCGTTGACGACCTGTACACGTGGGTCGCTCAATGCACCCCGGTTCAATGCCACAAGTTCCGGATGCTGCGCAAACAGCCGGGTCACGACCGGGTCGAGGTCGACCACGGTGACCTCGCGTACCGAGGCATGCTTGAGCACTTCGCGCACGGCCAGTCCGTCGCCGCCGCCCAGCACGAGTACCGAACGTGCACTGCTGTCCTGCAGCGCCGGATGCACCAGCGCCTCGTGATAACGGTATTCATCGCGGGTGGAGAACTGCAGTTCGCCGTTGAGGTAAAGGCGCAGGTCATCGCGCCAGCGCGTCAGCACGACACGCTGATACGCGGAGGTTTCCGCATAGACGATCTCGTCACCGTACAGGCGCTGCTCGGACCAGGCGGTCAGGCGTGGCGATGCGAGCAGGGCGGCGATGAGGACCGTCAGCACCAGCACAGCGCGTAGCAGGATGCCGCGCCGCTGCGGCAGGACGTCGCGAAACGCATACAGCGTGTACAGCGCAACGCCGGCATTGAGCAGACCGAACAGCAGTGCGGTGCGCGCCATGCCCAGATGCGGCGCGAGCAGCAGTGGAAACAGCAGGGACACGAGCAGCGCGCCAAGGTAGTCGAAGGTGAGTACGCGGCTCAGCATGTCGCCCAGTGCGAGCCGGGTCTCGGCCTTGCGTGCGTCGAGCAGGCGCATGACCAGCGGAATCTCGCTGCCGACCAGCATGCCTATGACGAAGACCAACGCGTAGAGCACGGTGCGGAACGGCAGCCCGCGCGCACCGAACAACAGGAACAGCAGGCTGGCAGACAGCCCGCCCACCAGTGCAATCAGGAGTTCGATTTCGAGGAAAGCGCGCAGAAGATCTGCGTCTTTGACGAAGCGCGACAGGTGCGAACCAATGCCCATCGCGAACAGATAGCAGCCGATGACGGTGGAGAACTGCAGCACCGAATCGCCCAGCAGATAGCTCGCCAGTGCCGCGGACACCAGCTCATACGCCAGGCCGCTGGACGCTGCGACGAAGACTGAGAACACCAGTACATGGTCGGGGCGCAGCGGCTTGAGCATGGGCGGCGGTCAGTAAACGGGCCGCGAGCTTAGCCTGATCAAGGTGCACAAAGCACCTGGTGCGACGGCGCCGCACTCGCGTTACACAGCGACTGCTCAACCGCTTCGACAGCCCGCTTGGCTATCGGATCCAGGCGTGGATGCCGGCGTCCTGCAGTTAGGCCCGACGACAGCTGCTTGCCATGACATGAAGGGTTGCCCCCGCGCCGGGTCGATCAGGCGTCTTGTTGCCATAGGCAGATAACGCCCGGGCAAATACGGGATTCAACTTGCCCGGTACGGCCTTGGTCTGGCGGCAGTTGTTGTCGGTTGATGCGTGGACGAACACGAGCGCACCGCCACGGTGCAACAGTTCTAGGTCGTCGTCATGACCGGCTTCGGTGTCTGCTGCTTTGTAAATATGGATTTTTATCCTGTCTGACAGGTTCGCGTCTTCGGCCGATCCGACGGCACAAGCGGCTACGCCGGCGGTAAGTCCGCTGGTGGATGCCAACGACCCGGCGCATTAGATCGACAGGCTGGTTTTGCCCTGTCGCCGCCGGGAAGCAGTGAACTCGGCACGGACGTGCGTTGCGCCTGCAACCTGGCGGGAATCCGCGGGTGTCTAGCGACGTCCCTTGTGCTTGCCGCCGCCGCGATGCCCTTCCGGTGCTTCGTCAGCGCGTGTGATACGCAGTTGCTGACCCGACACCCAGACTTTCTTCAGGTGCTTGAACACATCAGCCGGCATGCCCTCGGGCAGGTCGATAAAGCTGTGGTCGTCGCGGATTTCGATTCGGCCAATATTCGCGCTGTCCAGCCCAGCTTCGTTCGCGATCGCACCGACGATATTGGCCGGTTTCACGCCGTGACTGTGGCCGACTTCGATGCGGAACGTCTCCATGCCGGTTTCCTGCCGGCGCGGGCGCTCGGGCCGCTCCGGGCGCTCGGCACGCGCAGGGCGCTCGCGTGGTGTACGTTCGGCGGCCTTGCCCGCGGCTGCGTCCAGGCTTTCCCGGCGCGGCATCGGCGTGCCTTGAACCACTGCATCCTGTACGCGTGGCGCTTCGCTGCCGGAACGATCCGCAGCCGCAGGATGGCGCGGCTTGGGCGAGGCGGCGTTCGACGCGTCTCGCTCGCGGCGTTCGGGCCGTGGCCGTTCGCTGCGTACTGCACGTTCGCCGCGCGGGCTGTCACCGTCGCGGCGCGCGACCCATTTCTCGCGCTCGTGGCGCTCGAACTTGGCTTCCGGTTCCAGCAGCAGCGGTGTATCACCCTGCGCCAGACGCGCGAGTGCGGCAGCGATCTCGACGGCCGGCACATCGTGTTCTTTCTCGTACTGCTCTATAAGTTGCTGGAACAGCTCCAGCCCGCCCGCGGCACGTGTATCGCTGATGCGCTGCTTGAAGCGCGCAATGCGCTGGTCGTTGACAGCTTCCACGGTGGGCAGGCTCATCGGCTCTATCGGCTGCCGCGTGGCGCGCTCGATCGCGCGCAACATGCCGCGTTCGCGCGGCGCGACAAACAGGATGGCATCACCACTGCGGCCGGCGCGGCCGGTGCGGCCAATGCGGTGTACATAGGCTTCCGTGTCATACGGGATATCGAAGTTCAGCACATGGCTGATGCGTTCGACGTCCAGCCCGCGTGCGGCGACGTCGGTGGCGACGAGGATGTCAATCTGGCCATCCTTGAGCCGTTGTATCGTGCGTTCGCGCTGCTGCTGCTGAATGTCGCCGTTGATGGCCGCGGCAGCGAGACCGCGGGCGGCGAGTTTCTCGGCGAGTTCTTCGGTCGCCGCCTTGGTGCGCGCGAAGATGATCATCGCGTCAAACGGTTCGGCTTCGAGGATGCGGGTCAGGGCATCGAGCTTGTGCAGACCGCTGACCTGCCAGTAGCGCTGGCGGATATTCGTCGCGGTCGTGGTCTTGGCCTTGATCGTGACTTCGACCGGATCCTTGAGGTGGGTCTGGGCAATGCGCCGTATTGGCGCCGGCATGGTTGCGGAGAACAGCGCGATCTGGCGCGTCGGTGGTGTTTTCTGCAGCACGGTCTCGACATCGTCGACAAAACCCATGCGCAGCATTTCGTCGGCTTCGTCGAGCACCAGACAGGACAGGTTGGACAGATCCAGCGTGCCGCGGTCGAGGTGGTCAATGACCCGGCCCGGTGTGCCGACGACGACCTGGACGCCGCGACGCAGGGCTTGCAGCTGTGGGCCGTAGCCCTGGCCGCCATAGATGGGCAGCACCTGGAAACCCGGCAGGTGGGCGGCGTATTTCTGGAATGCCTCGGCAACCTGGATGGCCAGTTCGCGCGTCGGTGCCAGCACCAGCGCCTGGGGATAGCGCTTGTCCGCGTCAATCCGCGCGAGTATGGGCAGCGCGAATGCCGCGGTCTTGCCCGTGCCGGTCTGGGCCTGGCCGAGTACGTCGCGCCCGGCCAGCAGCGGGGGAATCGTTGCTGCCTGGATGGGCGACGGCGCTTCGTACCCAACCTCGTCCAGCGCCTTGAGCACCGTTGCCGGCAGATCCAGTTCGCGGAAGGTGGACGGACCCGGCTGGGCGCTTTCGGTGGATTCGGTCATGGGTCGGGCTCGCGGAGGGCGGCCTATTGTGGCCGATGCGGCCCCGAAATGCTTGGTTTGCCGCCAGCCGCCCTGCAGCCGCAGCGGGTTCGCACACAACAAGGCAGCAAAGGAAAAAAATACGCTAGAGTCCTGCCGCCGCAACCGGTTGCTCCGCGTTTGTTTCCATCCATCGCCGCCGTTGGCGGCTCAGCGACGAGGATTCCGCATGTCCGCACCGTTTGACACGACGGCTGGCAACCGTGTTGGCCAGCTGGGCATGACCCTGTCATCCATCGCCTACGCAGCCGATCAGACCCGCATCGAAAGCTTGCTGGCGGATACCTCGCTGGCGACCGGCGGCGACTGGACCCTGGTCTGGTATGCGCGCGATGCCGGCAATCAGGTCTTCGTGGTGCAGCATGGACCCAGCGGCCAGTATGCAATCGCGATACGCGGCTCGGTTACCGACCCAAAGACCAAGGCGTTCTGGATCGACTGGCTGGCTCAGGATCTCAGCGTGTTCCGCATGGCTGACTGGCCTTACGGCGGGGCACCGGCCGGAGCACGCATTTCCCACGGCTCCCTGCAGGGACTCAGTAGCCTGCTCCTGCTCAAGGATGCCGCGCACGGCGATCTCGTCAGTTTCTTCCGCAACAGGGCCCGGCCGTATCTCACGGCGGTGGTCGGCCATAGTCTCGGCGGCGCGCTGGCCAGCATGCTGGCGCCCTACCTGCAGCAGCAGTTCTCCACTGGCCAGAGCCACACTGATCAGAGCCGCACTGATCAGAGCCGGTTAGACTTCTGGCCAGTCACGTTCGCCGGTACCACCGCGGGCAACGACGTATTCGCGGACTGGCTGAGCGACCAGTTCGCCATGGCCAACAGCCGCTACTACAACGTCAATGATCTGGTGCCGCATGCCTTCCAGGCGCTGGACTGGATTCGCACATCATTTCCGGATGGGCCGAAACTGCCGATCGAGCTGATCCCGCTGCTGGGACTGATCCGAGAGACGCTCAAGCTCGAAAAGGCAAACTACGCCCAGCCTGGCGCCGGCGTAGCGTTGCAGGGACGCATCGATCGCGGCGACAACTGGTTTGCCGAGGCGGGACTGCAGCACAGCGGAGCGAACTATCTTGCGCTGCTCGGTGCACCGCCGGTAAACAACGGCGGCTGATCGTCAGTTCGCCCGCAGGCACAGGGCGAGCGCGGCCAGCAACAGGAAAAGCTCCAACCCGGCCACGGCCAGCATGGTCGTGCCGGGCACGCCGTAACGCAGGATGCCCGCCAGGCGATAAATCACCAGGCCAGCATAGAGAAACAGCGAGAAGACCAGGCCTGTGCGCTGCGGCTCCGGCCCTGCATACACCGTCCAGGCGTAGAACGCGGCGAGGCCGAGTTCAAGGCCGCCATAGACAGTCAGGAATTCGACCCGGCCCTGCGCGTCCAGAGTAAAGCCCAATGCGGCGGCGATACGTTCCGGCACCAGGCTGGAGGCCAGCGCGAAGGCGGCGTAGAGCACGGCATTGATTAGGAGATAGGCGATGACCATGGCTTGCCCGCGGATCGCTGGAGTGAGTGCAGAGCACTGTAGCGCAGCCGGTGCGCGGTTTGCATCGGTACGCCCGCGCGGACGAGTCCGGCTACACTGCGGCGCCGCCAGGGCACGATCGCGTGCCCGCCTTGTCATTCCGGCGTCTCGCCGCGACGGGATTGTGCAAAATTGCAATATATATAAAGGCTCATCCACTGCCGTGACGCCATCATTGACCCTGAGTGAGTCCCAGGCGCGGCTGCTGCATCTCGCGGCACAGGGACTGCTGCTTGCGCCGCGCGCAAAGGCCACGCCGGCGCGCCTGCTCGCGGCCATCGCGCGCATGGAGCTGCTGCAGATCGATACCATCCATGTGGTTGCGCGCAGCCCATACCTGACCTTGTTCTCGCGTATCGGTGCCTATCCGGCGTTGTGGCTGGACCGGGCGCTGGCACGCGGGCAAGTGTTCGAGACCTGGGCGCACGAAGCCTGTTTTGCGCCGATGGCGGACTTCGACCTGCATCGTGATTTCCGTGCCGGGCGTATGAACCACTGGGCGATGCGTCACGCGGCACGGGTGCGCAGCACACACCGCAAAGAGACCGATGCCTTGCTCGCGCATGTGGCCGAGCGTGGCGCGGTGCGTTCAGCCGATTTCGAGCGCAGCGACGGACAGAGCGGCGGCTGGTGGGGCTGGAAAGCCGAAAAGCGCTGGCTGGAAGCCTTGTTCGGCACGGGCGAACTCATGGTTGCGCGGCGCGACAACTTCCAGCGTGTCTATGATTTGAGTCCGCGTGTGCTGCAGGCCGCGCGGCGGCACCGGATCGAATGTGAGCCGCAGACGCCGGAAGCGGTCAAGCGCGAATGGATAACACGTTCGATCAAGGCCCTCGGTGTGACGCCGGCGCGCTGGATCGCCGACTACTTCCGCCTGGGCCGGCAGATCACGGCTGACGAACTGGCGCCGCTGCTGGAAGCCGGCGTTATCTTCAGTGTGCGCGTCGAGGGTTGGGACAAGCCGGGCTATGTGCACGCCGATCATCTGCCGCTGGCGCAGCGCGCAGCCAAGGGCGCGCTGCGCGCGACGCATACCACGCTGCTGTCGCCATTCGACCCGGTGGTCTGGGATCGCGCGCGCGCCTCGGCGCTGTTCGCCTTCGACTACCGCATCGAGTGTTATACGCCCGAACCCAAACGCCGCTACGGCTACTTCGTGCTGCCGCTGCTGCGGCGCGGGCAACTGGTCGGCCGGCTGGATGCGAAAGCGCACCGGCGTGAAGGCCGCTTCGAGGTCAAGGCCCTGTTCCTCGAAGACGACGTAACCGGCGACGAAGCCCTGGCGACGGATCTTGCCGCCGCCATCCGCCACTGCGCCGATTGGCACGGGACACCGCAGGTCAGTCTGGGCCGCAGCGAACCACGTGCGTTTGCCGTGCCGCTGCGGCGGGCCTTGCGCGCGCTGGATCAGAGCGACTGACTCAGTCTGGGGATTCATCCCCGGGCAGTGCAGGCAGATTCAATTCGCGCAGAAACCTATTGCTGAAAGGCGGGGCAGCCACAGTAGTGTCGAATTGGGGCATTTCGCGGGGTTGTTCTCATGCAGCATGCCCCCGCCAGTGGCCAGCGGGGGGCCGTAGTGTAGACGCAGCTCCGGCGCCGTTGCCTGTGCCGTGATCAGCCGGTTGCGGTAGTCAGAACAGGTCGAAGCGTAGTCCTTCGCGTTCGTTGTCCCAGATCGTCGATACGATCCACCAGCGCGCACCGTCGTGGAACAGCTGGATGGAGTTCGCGCCGCGTTTGAGCAGGCCGCCGCCGTCGGCTTCGGTGCGTGCTTCGTAGCGGCTCCAGACATGGGCAATCTGGCCGAAGCGTTCGACGCGTTGCGCGGTTTCGACTTCAAAGAACGCGTTCTGCGCGAAGAAAGGCGTCACATTGGCGATGTATTGCTCGACGCTGAAACACTCGGCCCGGGGTTTGCCGTCAGCATCAATCACGGTGCGCAGGCTGCGTGCGCCCGGCAGATGCAGGGCACGGAAACGTTCCCAGTCGCGCGGCGCGCCGGCGGCTCCGGAAATGCAGGCATAGACGGCACGCACCAGGGTGCCAGCCTGTTGCGCATCATGGCTGACAGGTGTGTCGCTCATCGCGGGCTCCGCTGCTGACGTCGCGGCAGCCTTGCGCAGTGCAGGCTTCAACCTCCAGTGCCGAAAGTTGCGGACACTTTGCCGCGCACTGCGTCGTATACAACGACTGGAGAACGCTCAGCAGCGTTCAGGAATGGGCGCGACTGAGCCGCCCCTTGCAGCCAGGACAGGCGATTTTGACGGCGACGGAGAGGACGCGTAGTCTCGCGCGCCGTGCGCATCTCATTCGTACTCGAAGCCGAAGACGTCGCGCGCTTTCATGCGGCGCTTGCGCGTGCGGAACGCCTTGCCGACTGCATGGACGAGTGCGAAGTCGTGGAGACGGCCAAGGAAGCCTTGAACACCTTGCCGCTGGCAAGTGCGCCAGCCTATGTACGGCAACGGCTCGTCTGCGTGCAGCAGATGATCCTCATGCTGGAGGACGAAGCCTGGTGCCTGCCTGGCGACGAGCGGCGCGAGCTGCTGCGCACGCTGATTTACTTCGCTGATCCGGAAGATCTGATTCCCGATGAAGTCGCCGTGATCGGATTGCTCGACGATGCGATCATGCTTGAGCTTCTGCTGCGTCGTCTGCGCCATGTCATCGACGCCTACATGGACTTCTGCGACTACCGGCGCAAGCTGCAGGCGGACACCGCGCTGGAGCGTACGCACCTGAGCGTGTTGCTGGCGCGCCGCCGGGACGCGCTGCGGCTGCGCATGCAAAGGCGAGTCGCCCGTGTGCCGGCGCTGCGTGGCCTGCCGGCTCCGCGTTGAGTCGGCCCGGCTTCTTCGCAGTGCAAGGTGACGCGCCGGGCTGTGGCCGCTACCATGCGCCCCTTTTTAGTCGCAGGCAGCAGCATGAACGCGGAGAAGAACAAGGTCGTCAGCTTCCACTACACCGTGACCGGCGAAGACGGCGAAGTCGTCGACAGTTCGCGTGAGCGCGGCGAGCCGCTTTCGGTGCTGCTCGGTCATGGCAACATCATTCCAGGCCTGGAAAAGGCGCTGGACGGACGCGCCGCCGGCGACATGTTCACGGTGCAAGTGTCACCCGAAGAGGCTTACGGCCTGCGCAATCCCGACGCCAAGCAGCGCGTGCCCAAGAAGTATTTTCAAGGTGCGCAGAAGCTCAAGGCTGGCGATGTGACCGTGCTCAGCCTCAAGGATGGCGGCCATCGTGTGGTCACCGTGGTGAAGGTCGGCATGACCGCGATCGATGTGGATATGAACCATCCGCTTGCGGGGCAGAAGCTCACCTTCGACGTCGAACTTACCGATGTGCGTGAGCCGGAGCCGGTCGAGCTGCAGCACGGCCACGCGCACGGAAAGGGCGGTCACGCGCATTGAGCGCGGCGGTCCTCAGGCCGTCATGCTGAGGACTGATCGGCGACGTGGTTGACTGTTGCCGTGGGCAGCGTATCGATCACTCGCCGCAGCTGAGGATGTGGTGCGCCGGTGCGGCGCAACTGCGTTTTACGAAGTGCTTGCATCCGCCTCCGGTGGTTCTGCCCGCGCGGAGGCGTCGGTTTCGCCTCAACGGATCAGCCGCTTCGCTCCGGCGTAGTGCTGCCGCCAGTAGTCGCCGTCCAGGGCGTCGAGGCGTACTGTCCCGCCGCGGCTGGGGGCGTGCACGAAACGGCCTTCGCCGACATAGATGCCGATATGGCTGATGCTGCCGCCGTCGCGGAAGAATACGAGATCACCCGGCGCCAGTTGCGCGCGTGACACAGAGGGTGCCGCCAGGCGATTGATCTCTGCGGCGCTGCGTGGCAGGCGCGCGCCGGCGACATCGTGGAAGATGTAGCCAATGAGTCCACTGCAATCGAAACCGCCTTCCGGCGTATTGCCGCCGTAGCGGTAAGGCGTACCTACCAGGCTGATGGCGCGAAACAGGATGTCGTTAGGGTCTGCCGTGATGCGCGGTGCGCTGATCGGTGCGCGCGGCGGTGGGCCTGTGCGGCAGGCGCTGAGCAGAATGGCGAGCAGAAGCAGTGCGCTCCAGCTGCGCACCCGCGACGGTGAAGGTGTTGCGTTCACGGCCGGGCACCGGGCTGGAGACGTAGCAGGCCGCTGGAGTCCAGGCGCGCCCAGGGAAACAGGGGCCCCGGATCGCGCTTGCGCCGCACGCGCAGCGCCGCATCGTCGCTGGCGGCAACGTAGTCCCTGTCGAGGTCTTCGTGGCCGGCGACCCAGCGCAGGCCGGCATGTACAGTGCGCAGCTGCTGCAGCAGTGCGAGCAGGCGCTCGATCTGCGCCTCGGTATAGGGTTCGTCCATCAGCTGGTGACGCGAGTCCAGCCAGTCGGGCCAGCGGCCGCGGTTGGCCAGCTCAATGCCTATGGCCCGTTCGTTGTAGCCGCGTGTGTGATGCGCTACGCGCTCGTCGGTGACATAGCGATAGATGGTGCCGTCATAGTCGATGTAGTAGTGGCCGCTGTTTCCGGTGCCCGATGCGTACAGCACCTGTTCGCCGTAGCGCCGCGCCGTGGCCAGGTCCGGCAGCTCCGTGCAATGGATCACGACCAGATCAATATCGGTGCTACGCCGCTGCGCGAGGCGTTCGATGTAGGGCAGCGGCTGATCGTGTATGGCGACATCGGCAGGCATGGCAGCAGTCTGTCACGTGCTGCGGCGGCTGCCAACGCAGCACGTGCTAGCATTCGCGCCCAGTCGCAAGCGCAGGTATGTGAGGTACTCCGATGAAAGGTCATGTCATCTTGTCGCACGGCTCTGACAGCGGTCCTGACGGGACCAAAGTCAAAGCGCTTGCTGCGGTCGCAACCTCCTGCGGCTGGCGTGCAAGCCGCGTCGACTGTCGTGATCTGGATGCTCGTGGCATGGCCGCCTGTATTGATCCGCGCATTGCACTGCTCAAGCACAAGTTGCGTCCCGGCGAGCGTACCTTGCTCGTGGGCTCCAGCATGGGGGCATTCACTTCGGGGCTCGCCTCGCTGGAGATGGAGGTCAGCGGGTTGTTTCTCATTGCGTTGCCCCTGGAAATTCCGGGTTACGCACAGCCGCTGGACGCACGCCAGGTACCCACGACCATCGTCCACGGCTGGAATGACGAGATCTGTCCGGCGTCTGCGGTCGTGACGTTCGCGCAGCAGCGTTGTGCCACCCTGCTCATGCTGCCTGATACGCATCGCCTTGCTGACCATGTCGAGGTCATCGCCGAGCAGTTCCGTTTGTTCCTCGCTGCGATCGAAGCCGAGTCGGATCTGGCCACGCTCGCCGACGCTTCCGAGTGAGCACGGTGCTGCGGCTGTTCGCGACCTGCCCGAAAGGGCTGGAGTATCTGCTGCGCGACGAATTGACGGCGCTGGGCGCGAGCGATGCGCGTGAAGCGCTGGCAGGTGTGCATTTCAGCGGCACACTCGAGCTCGCCTATCGCGCCTGCCTGTGGTCGCGTCTGGCCAGCCGTATCCTGCTGCCCCTGGCCGAATTTGACGCAGCGGATGCGGAGTCACTGTACGACGGTGTCGCCAATGTGGATTTTTCTGCACACCTTGCGCCCGGTGGTCGTTTTGCGATCGATGCGGTCGGTGCGACGCGCGGCATCAGCCATAGCCACTACGCCGTGCAACGCGTCAAGGACGCCGTGGTCGATCAGTTCCGCCAGCGCGTCGGTGCGCGGCCGGACGTGGATACCGAACACCCCGACATACGGCTGAACCTGCTGTTGCGGCGTGAGCGCGGCACGCTTTCGCTGGATCTTTCGGGCAGGCCGCTGCACCAGCGCGGCTGGCGTCGCGGCCATGGTATGGCCTCGCTCAAGGAAAACCTTGCAGCGGCGCTGCTGTTGCGCGCGCAGTGGCCGGTCGTGCATGCGCAGGGCGGGGTACTGCTGGATCCCCTCTGTGGGTCAGGTACCTTGCTGATCGAGGCGGCCTGGATGGCGGCTGACGTTGCACCGGGCTGGAAGCGCGACTACTACGGCGTGGTCGGCTGGCTCGGTCACGATGCGGCGCTGTGGCGATGCTTGCGCGAGGAAGTCGACGCGCGAGCACAGCGTGGGTTATCGGTGCTCGCCGCGAAGTTCTTTGGCTTCGACGACGATGCCGGTGTGCTGGAGGATGCCCGGCACAACGCGCAGCAGGCCGGCGTGGCCGGATTTCTGCATCTGGCGCGCCGCCCACTGCAGCATCTTGAGCGTCCGCAAGGTTGTGCGGCGACGGGACTGGTCATCACGAACCCGCCCTACGGCCAGCGCATCGGCGATCGCGATGCGCTGCTGCCGCTGTATCGGCAGCTTGGCAGCAAGCTGCGCGACGAGTTTCCGGGCTGGCGCGCAAGCGTGATTACGTCGGACGTGGATCTTGGCCATGCGATAGGGCTGCGCGCCGTCAAACGTTATGCGGTCTATAACGGCGCACTCGAATGTCAGCTATTGAACTTCGATCTGGCCGAACGGCAGGCCGAGGTATCGCGCGAACCCAAGCCGCTGTCGGCGGGTGCGCTGATGCTGAAGAATCGCATCGAGAAGAACCGGCGGCATCTGCGCAAGCGCGTCGAGCGCGAGGGGGTGCACTGCTATCGCCTTTACGATGCGGACTTGCCGGAATACGCCGCTGCGATCGATGTGTACGGCGATCATCTGCATATCCAGGAGTATCAGGCGCCTGCCTCTGTTGACGCAGAGGCCGCACGTCAGCGCTGGCGCGAACTCGTGCGTGTCGCCAGCGAAACGCTGGCCGTGCCGCGCGAGCGGATTGCGCTCAAGCAGCGCTCTCGTGGCAAAGGCGGCGAGAAATACGGGCGCATGGCGCAGCGCGGCGAATTCCTGACCGTGCAGGAAGGCGGTCTGCAGTTTCTCGTCAACCTTTGGGACTATCTTGATACAGGGTTGTTTCTCGATCATCGGCCCTTGCGTGCGCGTGTGCGCGAACTGGCCCAGGGACGGCGCTTTCTGAACCTGTTCTGTTATACCGGTGCGGTCAGTGTGTACGCCGCGGCGGGTGGTGCGGCGCGTACGACCAGTGTGGATTTGTCGACAACCTATCTTGAATGGGCTTCGCGCAATCTCGTGTTGAATGGGTTCGCCGGTGCGCGACATAACCTGGTGCAGGCTGATGCGATGGCGTTCCTTGCCAACGACGAAGCCGAATACGACCTGATCTACGTCGATCCGCCGACGTTTTCCAATTCCAAGCGGGCTGAAGACTTCGATGTGCAGCGCGATCACGCACGACTGCTGCTGCGATGCGCGCAGCGCCTGGCACCAGGCGGGACTATTCTGTTCTCGAACAATTTCCGCCGCTTCCAGCTCGACACGACGGCATTGACCGGGCTCGCTATTCACGAAATCAGCGCGAGCACTATCCCGTTTGACTTCGAGCGCAACCCGCGCATACATCGCACGTGGGAACTGCGCCCAGGTGAGCCTCGCAATTGATCGCGAATGCTAAAAATCTGTTAACGACTGACTAGCAGGCAAGATCAGGATTCGATAAGCAGCGATTCAGCCGGCGCGCCCCAGCATGCGAGCCGCAATCCCGCCGGGTTATCGCCATGAATGCCAAAACTTCGACTTCGCTTCGCCGTGTCGTACTTGTCCTCGTAACGCTGGCCGCTTTGGCCTTTGGTGCCGCCGCTTCGGCGCGGGATCGGGTCAGCATCAGTATCGGTGGCCCGGGCTATGGCGTCAGTTACTCCAACTGGGGCGGCGGCCACTGGGGCGGTTACTACTCCAACCATCGCCCGTACTACGGATACGGTTATTACGGTGGCTACCATGGCGGTTACCGCGGTCCCTATCGCGGCGGCTACTACACCAGCTATTACTCGCCTTACCCCGCCTATCCCAGAGTTGTTCGCCATCACTACCGTCGCCCCGTCGTCGTGCGCCATGTCGAGCGCTATTACGACGACGATGACGGCTATTACCGTCGTTCCAGCGATCGCTACTACGAACGTGACGACCGCTACCACGATCGCGACCGCTACTACGATCGGTAAGTCCCGCAGGGTTTCGCCGGCAGCTCAAAAACCTGGCATCTGATCAGGCGCTGCCGGCCTCCGGCCCCGCTGTCTTTCCCCTGAGATGGCGGGGCTTTCTTTGCAGCAGGCGATGAGTGACATTCCTGACGTTTGGACGTCGCGCATGCGCGGGGCGCCGTGGTACAAAGGGCGCCGTTTTCGACGGTCATTCCAATGCAACATAGCGCCAAGCCGGCTCGCGAGGGTAACGGGCCCTCGCCGACTCTGACTTTTTTCCGCCAGTGGCTGAAGAACCCGCTGTCCGTAGCGGCACTTTCGCCGTCGGGCAAGCAGCTTGCCCGCCTCATGGTGCGCGAACTGCCGGCCCAGACACAGCGTGTGGTCGAACTGGGCGGTGGTACCGGTGTGTTCACCCAGGCCATGCTGGATCGTGGCATAGCGCCGGAAAACCTGTTTGTCGTGGAGCTCAATGCGGAGCTGCACAAGTTTCTGCAGAACCGGTTTGCGGCGGTAAATGTCGTCTGTGGCGATGCACGAGAATTGCCCGCCCTGGTCGCGCAGGCAGGTTTCGATCGTGATGGCGCCGTTGACGCCGTGGTCAGCGGTCTGGGTTTGTTGTCGATGCCACGCAGCCTGCAGCGCGATATCTTGCGTGCGGCGTTCGATGTGTTGGGGCCGGAGGGGCGCATGGTGCAGTTCACCTATGGCCCGGTCAGTCCGGTGCCTCGCGAAACGCTGGATGAGCTTGGTCTTACCGTGCGCCGCGGCGGCTTCGCCTGGTGGAACATACCCCCTGCTTCGGTCTTTATTTATCAGCGTGCGCGGTCGCGTCCGATTGCACCGGTGCGTGCGGGCGAACGCAACGGCGCATAAGCGCAGGGAAAAGGGTGCAGTTTGCTAACATAGGCGCCCTTTTTGCCGCCGATGCACCCGCAATGACTGTTCGTACCCGTTTCGCGCCGAGTCCTACCGGCTATCTCCATATCGGCGGCGCTCGCACTGCGCTGTATTGCTGGCTTGAATCGCGTCATCGCGGCGGCGAGTTCATCCTGCGGATCGAGGACACCGATCGCGAACGTTCGACCGAGGCCGCGGTGCAGGCCATTCTTGACGGCATGCACTGGCTGGATCTCAGCCATGATGAAGGTCCGTATTACCAGACACTGCGCATGGAGCGTTACCGCCTGGTCGCTGAGGAGCTAGTGCGTGCCGGCAAGGCGTACTACGCCTACGAGACCAAGGAAGAGCTCGAAGCCATGCGCAGTGCACAGATGGCGGCCAATCAGAAACCGCGCTACAACGGTGCTTATCGGGACCGTAACGAGCCGCTGCGGGATGATCCGAATCGCGTGATTCGCTTCAAGAACCCGCCAGCCGGTTCGGTCGTATTCCACGACAAGGTCAAGGGACGCATCGAATGGAGCAACGAAGAACTCGATGACCTCGTGATCTTCCGTTCGGATGGATTCCCGACCTACAACTTCGCTGTCGTCGTCGACGATATCGACATGAAGATCACCGATGTGATCCGCGGCGACGATCATGTCAACAACACGCCGCGCCAGATCAACATCTACAATGCGCTCAATGTAGCGCCGCCGAGTTTTGCCCATCTGCCGATGATTCTCGGTGCCGATGGTCAGAAGCTGTCCAAGCGGCACGGCGCCGTCAGCGTCATGCAGTATCGCGACGACGGCTTCCTGCCGCATGCCTTGCTGAACTATCTCGTGCGCCTGGGCTGGTCTCATGGCGATCAGGAAATCTTCTCGCGCGCGCAGATGATCGAACTGTTTGATGTGGCGAACGTGAACCATTCGGCGGCGCGGTTTGATCTTGAAAAACTGTCCTGGCTGAATCAGCAGTACCTCAAGAGCGAACCCCCCGAAAGCCTGGTGCCGCATCTGCAGTGGCACCTCGATGCCTGTGGTTACGATGTTTCAGCCGGCCCCGCGCCTGCGGACGTGATCGTCGCCCTGCGCGAGCGTAGCCGCACCCTGAAGGAACTGGCCGAAAAGGCTGCGGTCTGGTATGGCCCCATCGCCAGCTGGGATGACGCGGCAATTGCCAAGCATCTGACTACGCCGACAGCGATCCCGGCGCTGCAGGCCGCGCTAGCTTCGCTCGCTGGTGTGGCAGAGTGGAAAGTGGAACAGGTGCACGGCGCCATCGAAGCCGCTGCAGCGGCCATAGGCGAGGGCATGGGCAAGATCGCGCAGCCGCTGCGCGTCGCAATGACCGGTACTCAGGTTTCGCCGGCTATCGACCAGACCGTTTTCCTCGTCGGCCAGTCGCGCGCACTTGCCCGCATCGAAGAGGCGCTCAAGCGCGCCGGTGCCTGAGCGCGGAGTCCGCCCATGGAGTCCTGGGTAGAGCGACTGCTGCAAGGGATCGACCTCGAAGCGCCGGACGCAGCGCTGCAGGTGTTCCTGCGCATCATGGGTCTGGTCGACTGGTGGCTGCTACTGTGGCTTACCCTGCTATGCATGGCCGTGGGCGGTCTGATTGGCTGGCGGCGCGGCACGTTCTGGCGTGACGTTGCCCTGGCGGCAGCTCTGGGGCCGCTGGGTTGGGGCGTGTCGTTTCTGTTGCCGCCGCCGACACGCGCCTGCCGACAGTGCGGCTGGCGCAATACGCTGAAGGTCGCTGCCTGTGCCCGCTGTGGCGGGCAGTTATCCGTTGCATCGGGGCAGGGCGCCGCTGCGCCTAAGTAGTGTCGTTATGCACGAATGCAATCCCTGACCTCCAGCGGTTGACCTCAAGGCTGACAAAGCCGATTGTGCGATTACATTGCGCAGGAGACCACCATGAGTACGCCGTCCAACTCCCCCGACATGCTGCCTCCGAACGATCTGCCGCCGCCGCCGCCGAACGCGCCGCCGCCCGGTGCCGGCCCTAACCAGGAAGAACGCCAGTGGGCCTTGTTTGCCCACCTGTCATCGTTGCTCGGGGCACTGCTGACTGGAGGCATCGGGGTTTTCATCGGGCCGCTGGTGATCTGGCTGATCAAGAAGGAGACGATGCCGTTTGTCGACGATCAGGGCAAAGAAGCACTGAACTTCAATATCACGTTTGCAATTCTCGGCGTTGCGCTGCTGATCCTGACCGTGATCACCCTGGGCCTTGGTGCGCTGCTGACGGTTCCGGTCGGTCTTGCCGCTGCTGTGGCCTGGCTGGTGCTGACCGTGATTGCTTCGATCAAGGCGAGTGAAGGCGTCAGCTATCGCTACCCGCTGACTTTGCGACTGATCAAATAACCACGGCGATTCGCAGCGGTGCGCCGTAACGGTGCACCGCTGTTTTCTGCCGGGTACCGGCCAGTGTCAGGCCTGCCGGTCGGCAACGAAGCGTGCTATCTCGATGAGTTCAGCCACCGGCCTGTCCAGCGTGGCAACACTTGCCACTGCTTCATCGGTCAGCACCGCCAGCAAGCGGCGGGATTCTTCCAGACCGTGGATGGCGGGATAGGTGGGCTTGTCGTTGGCGGCGTCCTTGCCGGCGGTCTTGCCGATAAGTTCGCTATCACCTTCGATATCGAGTATGTCGTCGCGGATCTGGAAGGCCAGGCCTATGCAATGGCCATAGTGTTCCAGCTTTTCCAGCTCGGCACTGGTGCGACATCCGGCGGCGAGTGCACCGAGCCTTACTGCGGCGCGAATCAGTGCTCCGGTCTTGTGCGCATGCATGCGTTCCAGTTCGCGGGCATCCAGTCGCTTGCCAACGGCCGCGAGATCGAGCGCCTGGCCGCCGGCCATGCCATGCGAACCGCAGGCCGCGCCGAGCTCGCGCAGCATTGCGATGCGCGTCGTCGGATCGGCGCGCAATGCGGTATCGGCGGCGAGCAACTCGAAGGCCAGTGCCTGCAGCGCGTCGCCGGCCAGAATGGCCATGGCTTCGCCAAAGGCGATGTGGCAGGTCGGGCGGCCGCGGCGCAGCTCGTCGTTGTCCATCGCCGGCAGATCGTCGTGGACCAACGAGTAGGCGTGAATGATTTCAACCGCGGCAGCAGCGGCGTCAAGCTGGTCCAGTTCAGCGCCGAACGCGCGCCCGCTGGCATAGACCAGCAATGGCCGCAGGCGCTTGCCGCCGCCGAGTACGGCGTAGCGCATTGCGCGATGCAGTTCGATTGGCGCCTGGTCGTCGGCGGGCAGGAAACGCGAGAGCTGGATCTCAGCGCGATCGGAATAGGCCAGCAGTGCGGCCGACAATACCGTCACAGGGGCCGGCGCGGCCGACAGGGTCATCAGGGGGTTTCGGGCTGGAACGGAACGGCGCTGTCCGGGTCGGTCGGATCAAGCAGCAGGCGTACGCGGAGTTCGGCTTGCTCAAGTGCGCTCTGGCAATTGCGGTAGAGCGCGACGCCGCGTTCAAACGAGGCGAGTGAATCGTCGAGGCTCAGGTCACCATGTTCCATGCGAGCGACGAGCTGTTCGAGTTCATCGAGCGACTTTTCAAAGTCGACGATCTGGTTCGGCGTTTGGACGGCGGTATTGGACATGGCGCGAAAACTAGCGTTTCGGTCTGTCGCGGTCAATTGAGACGTGTGCAATGCGGTAGCAGGCGCACACTTTGGCTGGTCTGAACCAACAACAGTGCGGATAGCGGCGTCCGTGTTCTCATGCGGGCGGGGAAATGGCGGGCGCAGGTTCGTATTGCAATGGCCCGCCGAGCAGACTCGCGGCCCGTTCGGTCTGCCACAGGTCGGCCACTGCCAGCAGTTCGTTGTCGGCAAAAACCAGCGGCAGACGTCCACGCAGCCAGGGCGGCACGCCGGCTTGCTGCAACAGGTCGCGCAGTTCGCGCGTATGCGCATGCGACTGCGGGCGCAGACGCTCGCCGCCACGGCGCAAGCTCACGGTCAGGGCCAGCGGCTGCGCCGGTGTCGCGGACAAACTCAGGCGACCGCAACCGTTGGGTAGGGTCAGCGGCGTACAGCCGTCCCAGACTTGTGCCCAGTCGGCAGGCAGGGGGGGCTGCGGCGACAGCGCGTAAAGCAGGTCGCGGTAGCGGCGCAACTCGGCTCCGGCCCAGCTCACGCAGGGATTGCGTTCATCCTGCGATTCACTCAGCTGGCGTTGCAATTGATCAATGTGCACATGTTCTGGTGACGCCAGGCCCAGCCCGCGCAACCAGGCGCGCAAGGTCAGTGGGCGCAATGCGTCGCTGAGGGCGAGCCAGCCGGCCCAGTTCAAGGTTGTGGGATCGAGCCCCTGCAACTGCGTCAGTGCGATAGCGGCATCGTGCTCGAGTTGCGCCGCCGCCGCCGCCTGCCAGCGCGCACTGTGGCCGATCGCGGTATCGAGCTGCGGCCAGCGCTCGCGTAGCAGGGGCAGTATCGAGTGGCGCAGGAAATTGCGGGCGTGGCGCGGGTCAGCGTTGCTGGGGTCGTCTATCCATTGCAGCGCCTGCGCCTGTGCATAGGCGCGCAGCGCCACACGGGGCAAGCCGAGCAGCGGGCGCCAGAGTTGATGTGCACCGAACGGGCGCAGCGCGCGCATGCCTCGCAGGCCGTCGGGGCCACTGCCGCGCAGCAGCTTCAGCAGCACCGTTTCGGTCTGGTCATCCGCGTGGTGCGCAAGCACCAGGATCGCGCCGGCCGGCAGGTGGCGGCCGAAAGCCTCGAAGCGGGCCGCCCGCGCGGCGGCTTCGAGGCTTTCGCCGCGTCCGCGCAGTACCTCAACCCGGACTATGCGCAGTGGCAACTGCAAGCCGGTTGCGATGGTCTGACAGTGCCTTGCCCAGTCGGCGCTGTCGGCGTGCAGGCCATGGTCGACGTGAATGGCGCTGAGACCGCGCGTGCGCGCGGCGGTCAGGTTTGCGAGGGCATGCAGCAGGGCCAGCGAGTCAACACCGCCGCTATAGCCTACGCACAGCGGACCGGCTGGCAGGGCGGCAAGCTCCTGATCGAGATGGCGCGGAAGTCGCGGGGCGTCCATCGCGTCAGTGACCCGGCGGATCAGCCTTTGTAGGCGCCGTATTTGCGCAGCCGCAGGTAGCGCTGATCAAGCAGCAACTGCGGCTCCAGCCGCTCCAGTCCATCGAGCTGGCTCAGCAGCACTTGCTTGAGCCGTTGCGCCATCGCCTGCGGATCGCGGTGTGCGCCACCCAGCGGTTCCGGCACGATCTGGTCGATAAGGCCGAGCTCGAGCAGGCGGGGCGCGGTAAGCCCCATGACTTCGGCGGCGTCCTTGGCCTTTTCGGCACTCTTCCAGAGGATGGAGGCACAACCTTCCGGCGTGATAACCGAATAGGTGCTGTATTCCAGCATCAGGGTGCGGTCGCCGACGCCGATAGCGAGTGCGCCGCCGGAGCCGCCTTCGCCGGTTACGGTGCAGATGACGGGTACGCGCAGCTCTGCCATTTCGAGCAGGTTGCGTGCGATGGCTTCGGACTGGCCGCGTTCTTCAGCGCCGACACCCGGATAGGCGCCCGGCGTATCGATAAAGGTCAGTACCGGCAGACGGAAGCGCTCGGCGAGCTTCATCAGGCGCAGCGCCTTGCGGTAGCCCTCGGGCCGCGGCATGCCGAAGTTGCGCCGGATCTTGGTCTTGGTGTCGCGGCCTTTCTGATGGCCGATGATGAGGACGCTGCGTCCGTCGATGCGGCCTATGCCGCCGACGATGGCGGCGTCATCGGCATAGGCGCGGTCGCCGGCGAGTTCGACGAACTCTTCGCAGATTGCGCCTATGTAGTCGAGCGTATACGGACGTGACGGGTGCCGCGCCAGCTGCGATACCTGCCAGGGCGTGAGGTTCCTGAAGATTTCTGCAGTCTTGAGCTTGAGCTTGTCCCGCAGCCGGGCAATCTCTTCGTCGATATTGAACGCCTGGCCGTGGCTTGCATGCCGCAGTTCCTGGATCTTGCCTTCCAGTTCGGCGATTGGCTGTTCGAAATCGAGGAAGTTCGGGTTCATTCGTAGGGGTAGATACGGACAAAGGCGCGCAGTATAGCGGCTTGTAAGAGCCAGCTGGGGGGGCTGATCGGCGCTAGTCGCCGCTACCGTTGCCTGCCGGCTGCGCCCGCGCCAGCACCAGACTGGCGTCGGTAGTGCCCGGCAACTGGCGCAATGCGCGCAGCAAGGTGGGGCCAGCCCGCACACGCCACTCCGCCGAGGCATCGAGTTTGCAGCCGGTGCCGCCTGCACTGCTGTATTCGATGCGCAGCGGCGTGGCACCGCCGCGATAGCCGAGCAGCGCTGCCTTCAGTTGCTCGATATAGCCGGGCCCCGGCGCCTTTACCGCGATATGCAATCCCCGCGCAAAACGTTCACAGGCTTGTTCCAGGGTCAGCACGCTGCGCGCGCGCAACTGGTTGGCGTTGGAAAAATCGTCAAACGACAGTCCGCCTTCGATGACCAGCAGGGCATCGCGCGCGAGCAGGTGACCGTATTCGGAATACGCATCGCGGAAAAAACTGGCTTCGATGCGTCCGCTCCAGTCTTCCAGCGTGACAAAGGCCATGGAATCGCCGCGCTTGCGCAGCGCAACGACCTGCCCGGCTATGGTCCAGGGAGTGTCGGGTCCGCGGCGGAAGCGGTTGTCACTGTCGTCGCCGTCTTTTTTCTTGAATTTCGGCGGCTGGAACTTGTGCTCGATCTGGCCAAGCTCACAGGATCCCAATTGCAGAAACAGCGCTTTCCAGGCATCGGTAGGATGGCCTGACAGGTAGTGTCCCAGCGTTTCGCGCTCGCCCGCGAGGCGCTGTTCCAGCGGCCATTCATCGACATCGGGCGGCATCTGCGCCAGTACCGGCGCGCCGAAACTCGCGCCGAAGATATCGACCTGACCGCTTTGGCGATCTTTGAGCGACTGTTCCGCTGCCTTGGTGGCTTCCGGCAGATGCACCATCAGCGTCGCCCGATTGCGACCGCCGAGCCCGTCGAGTGCGCCGGCATTGATCAATGCCTCGAGCACGCGCTTGTTGAGCTTCTGGGCATCGACACGCTGGCAGAAGTCGAACAGGTCCCGGTACGGCCCGCTGCGCTGGCGCTCGGCCACTATGCTGTCGCAGGCGCCGCGGCCCACGCCCTTGATCGCACCGATGCCGTAGCGGACCGCGCCGCCATCCAGCGCTTCAAACATGTACTGCGATTCGTTGACATGCGGCGGCAGCACGCGCAGGTTCATCGCGCGCGCCTCGTCAAGAAAGTTGACAACCTTGTCCGTGTTGTCCATGTCCGAGGACAGGACCGCGGCCATGAATTCGGCCGGATAGTGCACTTTCAGCCAGGCGGTCTGGTAGGCGACCAGCGCATACGCAGCCGAGTGCGACTTGTTGAAGCCGTACTCGGCGAATTTCTCCATGAGGTCGAAGATCGAACTCGCCAGCTGCGCGTCGACCCCGTTTTCGGCGGCGCCGGCTTCAAACTTTACGCGCTCCTTGGCCATTTCCTCCGGCTTTTTCTTGCCCATGGCGCGGCGCAGCAGGTCGGCACCACCCAGCGAATAGCCGGCCAGCACCTGCGCGATCTGCATCACCTGTTCCTGGTACACGATCACGCCATAGGTCGGCGCGAGCACGGGTTCCAGCGAGGGATGCGGATAGGTCACGGCCGCATGGCCATGTTTGCGGTCGACCCAGTCGCGATCCATGCCCGAACCCAGCGGGCCGGGGCGGAACAGCGCCGCAAGCGCAATGATGTCCTCGAAACGGTCAGGTTTGGCGCGCTTGAGCAATTCGCGCATGCCGCGCGATTCGAACTGGAACACGGCCACGGTGTCGCCGCGGGCAAACAGCTTGTAGGACTCCGCATCGTCCAGAGGCAGCGCGGTAATGTCGATGGGCGGCTCGCCCTGGCGCGCGCGCCGGGTGTTGATGGCCTTTAGCGCCCAGTCGATGATGGTCAGCGTGCGCAGGCCGAGAAAGTCGAACTTGACCAGGCCTACCGACTCGACGTCGTCCTTGTCGAACTGGGTGACTACGCCGGCACCGCCAGCTTCACAGTACAGCGGCGCGAAGTCGGTCAGCTGCGATGGCGCGATAACCACGCCGCCGGCGTGTTTGCCAGCGTTGCGGGTAAGGTCTTCCAGCTCGCGGGCGAGGTCCAGCAGCGCCTTGACCTCTTCTTCGGCGTGATAGCGCTGAATCAGTTCGGCCGATGCCAGGGAGGAGTCCTTGCGTGCCGCATCGGATTGACCCAGGGCGTCATCGAGGCTGATGCCGAGTGTGTTCGGGATCAGCTTGGCGATACCGTCGACGAAGCCATACGGATGGCCGAGCACGCGACCGCAGTCGCGCACCGCAGCCTTGGCCGCCATCGTGCCGTAGGTAATGATCTGGCTGACATGGTCGCGGCCATAGGCCTGGGCGACGTAGTCGATGACCCGGTCGCGGCCATCCATGCAGAAGTCGACGTCGAAGTCGGGCATGGACACGCGCTCGGGATTGAGGAAGCGCTCAAACAGCAGGTCGTAGGGCAGAGGATCAAGGTCGGTGATGCCCAGCGAATAGGCGACCAGTGAGCCCGCGCCCGAGCCGCGTCCGGGGCCCACCGGTATGCCGTTCTGCTTGGCCCAGTTGATAAAGTCCGCGACGATCAGGAAGTAGCCTGGGAAGCCCATCTTCACGATGACGTCGACTTCGATCTCCAGTCGCTCGGTGTAGTCAGCAATGCTGCGCCCGGGCGCCGGCCCGTGCTTGTCCAGGCGTGCCGCCAGGCCGCAGCGCGCCTGCTCGCGGATGAATGTGTCGAGGGTGTGCTGCGGCGGTACCGGGAACGCGGGCAGGTAATAGGTGCCGAACGACAGTTCCAGATTGCAGCGTTTCGCAATTTCTACACTGTTCTGCAGCGCTTCGGGCAAATCACGGAACAGCTCCGCCATCTGCTCGATCGACTTCAGATATTGCTCCTGGGTGTATTCCCGTGGCCGCTTCGGGTCGGCCAGCACACGCCCCTGGTGAATGCAGACGCGTGCCTCATGCGCGGTGAAATCTTCACGCAGCAGGAAACGCACGTCATTGGTCGCGACCAGGGGACAGCCCAGCACGGCACTGAGGCGCAGCGCCGCGTCATTGAACGCGGTCTCGTGGCTATGGCCTATGCGGCAGACCTCAAGGTAAAGGCCATCGCCAAACCGCTCCAGCCATTGGCCGCAGCGGATGGCCGCCTGCTCGGTATTGCCGGCGAGCAATAGCTGGCCAACGTCACTTTCCCGGCCGGCCAGGGCAATCAGCCCCTCGACCTGGCCCCGCAGCCAGTCCGGCTCGACCTGGGCGAAATCGCCGTGCTGGCCTTCGATATAGGCGCGGGACAACAGGCGCGAGAGATTCAGATAACCCGTGCGGTTGCGGCAGAGCAGGGTAAGCCGCGTGGGTTTGTTGCGGTCGGACGCGTTCGCAATCCACAGATCGGCACCGACAATGGGCTTTACGCCGGCCTTTTCGGCTTCGCGGTAGAACTTGACCAGGGCGAACAGGTTGACCTGATCGGTCAGCGCCAGCGCCGGCATGTCCGACTTCGCACAGGCCTTCATCAGCGCGCCTATGCGGATGGTCGAATCGATCAGCGAGTATTCGCTGTGCACATGCAGGTGGACGAAGCGTGCGGTCATGGCGTCGGGGTCCGGCGGGGCAGCGTAAGCGCAGGCCCGCGCGGGAACAAGGCTTGACAAGGCTTGACAGGGAGTAAGGTCATGCTGGCGTTGCGTGGCATACAAACGTTCGTGCTGCAGCGCCGAATGCTCTGATTGTTGCTGGCAGATATGCTTGTGCATGGCCATCGCGACGGTCGCGAACGCGGCCTCTCCGGGAGATCAAGATGCGTCAGATCCTTCTGTTGCGCGGCTGCCGCCGCGCCATCGTGTTTGCTGTCGCCGCCGCATTGCCACTGGTGGCGCTTGCCGGGCCGGCCCGTGCCGAGCCAGTCAAGATTCCTGAGCTGCGCGCCGCTGCCAGCGTGGCTACGGATGCGGAAGGCATTCCGCTGATCAAGGCGCAGAACGAGCACGATCTTGCCTTCCTGCAGGGCTATGCGCATGCGCGCGACCGTTTCTTCCAGATGGACTTCAGCCGCCGCGGCGCCAGCGGCACGGTCGCCGAACTCGTTGGACGCAGTGCCCTGGCCAACGATGTGCAGACGCGAACCCTGGGCCTGCGCCGCGCCGCCTGGGCGACCTGGCAAGCCGCCAGCGACGATACACGCGGCTGGCTCAAGGCCTATGCCGACGGGGTCAATTACTGGCTGCGCTCGAGCAGCAGCCTGCCGCCGGAATACAGCGGGCTGGAGATCAGCCAGATCGAACCCTGGTCGCCGGTGGACAGCATCGTGATCGCCAAGGCGCTGGCGTTTCAGCTCTCGTTCGATCTCGATATCCAGTCCACGCTGGAGCTCGGCGCCTACCAGCAGGCCGGGCGCGCTGGCAATTTCGACGGCACTGCCCTGTATTTCGGCGACACCCACCGGCTGGCGCCCAGCGACAGCCGGGTGACCATAGCGCCGGCTGCCGGCAGCGCACCGGCGCTTGAACTTGCCAAGTCGTCGGTCGAGGTGGCCCCGATTGCGAGCAGCACGCTGGAGCTGGCGCGCGCGTATCGGGACAAGATCGCCGACCACCCGCTGATCGGTCCGCATCTGAAACCCAATGAAGACCGGGCCGGGTCCAACGAATGGGTACTCTCCGGCGCCTTGACCCAGTCGGGCAAGCCCATCCTGTCGAATGATCCTCACCTCAGCCTGGCTCTGCCTTCGGTTTTCGTCGAACAGCATCTGTATGCAGCGACGAATCCGGTGCTGAACGTGACCGGTGTGACCGTAGCCGGCGCGCCGGGGGTGATCCAGGGCTGCAACGACAAGATCTGCTGGGGCACGACGCAGAACCCGCTTGACGTTACTGATGTCTTCCAGGAGACGTTCCGCATCAACAGCTACGGCCTGCCGTATGCGACGGTGCATGGTGGTGTCGAGGAACCCGTGGAATGGGTGTTCCAGAATTTCTATGTGAACAAAATTGGCGACGCTGTTGCCAACAATCTCGAGCGTGACAATTCGATCGGCTATACCAGTGGCGCCATTACCGTGATCGTGCCGCGGCGCAATCGCGGCCCGGTAGTGCAGATTTCCGGTGCCTCGGGCCTTTCGGTCGCCTACACCGGCTGGGGGCCTACCAGCGAGCTCGAATCGTTCCGTCGCATCAATCGCGCGCAGAACCTTGCCGAGTTCCAGCAGGCGCTGAGCTATTTCGATGTGGGCTCGCAGAACTTCGCCTATGCCGATGTGGACGGCAACATCGCCTATTTCACCAGTGCGGAACTGCCGCTGCGCACCGACCTGCAAACGCTCAATACCGCGGATGGCAACCGCCCGCCGTGGCTGATTCGTGACGGTTCGGGCACGCTCAAGCACGACTGGCTGGCGCAGCGTGTGCGACAGCCTAACCAGGCCGTCCCGTTTGAAGTGTTGCCGGCCGAGGAAATGCCGCAACTTGTCAATCCGGCCAAGGGTTGGTTCGCCAACGCGAACAACGACCCCGTCGGAACCACGTTGGACAACAATCCGCTGAACCAGGTGCGTCCGGGCGGTGGACTCTACTATCTGAACTTCAACTACTCGTCGTATCGGATGGGCCGCATCGATCGCCAGCTGGCAGCGCTGGTCGCGAGTGGACGCAAGCTCACCGCCGCTGACATGAAGGCGCTACAGGGAAACAACCAGCTCATGGATGCGGAGCTGGTGTCGCCACACCTGGTCAACGCACTGCGCCGCGCCAAGACTGCGGGCGCCTGGGCTCCGTTGGCGGCGCTGGCCGCAGATGCGAACCTCAATGCAGCGGTGACGCGTATCGAGCAATGGGATTTCAGCACGCCGACCGGGCTGCAGCGCGGCTTTGATCCTGGCGACAATCCCAGCGCGCTCGCGGCGCCGACGGCGGCCGAAGTCGAGGCCAGCATAGCCGCAAGCCTGTTTGCGATCTGGCGCTCGCAGGTGATTCGCAACACCGTCGATGCGACGCTGACCAAGGTCGGGCTGGGCTCCGCATTGCCCAGTGGCACGGATGCCTATGCCGGCCTCAAGTTCCTGCTCGACAGCTTTCCGGTGCTGCGCGGCAAAGGTGCTTCGGGCCTGAGTTTCTTCAGCGTGCCGGCGGCGCTCGGTACGCCGCCGACACCGGAGGATGCGCGCGACTTCGTGCTGCTCAAGAGCATGCAGGATGGCCTGGCGCGTTTTGCGAGCGCCGATTTCGCCGCCGCCTTCGGCGGTTCGACCAACCTCGCCGATTACCAGTGGGGCAAGTTGCACCGCATCGTATTCGCGCACCCGCTGGGCCCCTTCTTCAGTCTGCCGGGTGCCAATCCCTACGGCTTCGAGAATTATTCCGCCGTGCTACCCGGTGTGGCGCGCGCCGGCGGTTTTGATGCGGTCGACGCCTCGACGCATAACACGCGCGCGAACGCGGTCAACGAATTCATGTTTTCGCGCGGCGCGGCGCGGCGCTTCGTAGGCGAAATGACGGCGGAGATCAGCGCGAGTGAAATCATTCCCGGCGGTCAGAGCGCTGTGCTGGGCAGCCCGTTCTATGCCAGCCAGCTTGGCCGCTGGCTCACGAACAACTATCACGCGTTGCCCGTAGGCATTGCTGCGGCGACGGCGGCCTCGCCCAGTGTGCAGGAGTTTGTTCCGTAACAGACATCCCGCGACAAACAGGGCAAGTGCCTACGTCCTGCCGTGGGCCCACGCCTCCAGCGCTGGTTTGGCCGGCGCTGGAGCTTTGCAGGGTCCGGCAGGGTTGCGGCAACTGCAGCTGTTTCTTTTGCCGGGCGTGTTTGTTGCGGCGCCGCGCTGTTTCGGGACCGGGTACGCTTGTGCCACTGGGCCGCGCGACGATAATGCGCGTCCAGACTGCGCATGCGCGCAGCCGCCGCGAGTAATCCATTCCGCATGAGTTTGAGTTCCGAACAATATGCCGTCGCCATGGCGGATCTTCGGCGCGGCATAGGCCTGGGGCAGTCAGCACCGGCGCTGCGACAGTTTCTTGGGCGGCTTGAGGTCGGCAAGGCTGGTATCCAGCAGTGGGTACGTAGCGCCGAAGATCTGTTGCGCAGCAATCACCCGGTTCCCGCTGGCATGCTGCTCGAGGCGGGGCTGAATCGTTGGGCCACGTCGACCACCCTGCGTTATCTCTACGGTGTTGCCTTGCGCCTGAGTGGCCACTTGCGCGAGGCCGAGCAGACGTTCCGCGAGGTCATTGCCGCCGAGCCCAGTCATGCCGACGCACCCCTGGCCCTGGCGTTCATGCTGCGTGAGCAGGGGCGTCTGGGGGCGGCGAGTGAAACGGTGCTTGCGCTGTGGCGGCGCCATGCGCGCACCCGTATGGGGGACGCGCGCACCCTGCGTTTTCTGCAGGAATGCCAGCGTAGCGCCGAGGCCGAAGAGATTTCCCAGTCCATCCTGGACGGCAACCCACGCGACGCTGAACTGTTGTCCATGACTGGCGAGATCTCGCTGACCCTGGGGCGTTTTGGTTCGGCTCGCCGGCGCCTGCGCCTAGCGGTAGAGATCGACCCACAGCAGGCAGCTGCCTGGCTGCGTCTGGCGCATACGCACAAGTTCACCCGTGGCGACGATCCGGATCTGCAATTGCTGGAAGAGGCGCAGCAGCGCACCGACCTGCAGGAATCGGCCGCACTCTGTGCGGCCTTCGGTCTGGGCAAAGCGCTGGACGATCTCGCTGAGCGCGAGCGCGCTGCGCAGGTGCTGCGCAAGGCCAACGCGCGGTCGCGTCTCGCGTTTCCCTGGGATCAACATGGCTGGCAGCGTTTTGTCGAGGTGCAGCTGCGCACACGTGTGCCGCTGCCGCTGCCCGTGGACGAGCGGATCATTCCCGTATTTGTCGTCGGCCTGCCGCGCTCTGGCACCACCCTGGTTGCGAGCCAGCTGGCCAAGCATCCGGATGTCTGCAATCGCAGCGAGCTGAATTGGATCGCCGCGCTGGCGGCGCAGCTCGGACCGTCGCCGGGAACCGGCGCGCTGTCGACGGCGGCACATCTGTATCGCAGTCAACTGCGCCAGGACGATACGCCGGTGCGCTGCTACATCGACAAGAACCCGCTGAATTTCCGTCACCTGGGCCTTATCGCGGCCATGTTTCCGAATGCGCGCATCATTCATTGCCGCCGGGACCTGCGCGATACCGCGCTGTCGCTCTGGAGCCAGCATTTCGCCCATGACGAGATGAACTGGGCCTATGACTTCGCCGATATTGGTGCCTATGCGCGCGGCTATCAGACGCTGATGCAGCATTGGCGCAAGGTATTGCCGATCCGCGTGCTGGAGCTCGACTACGAAAGCCTGGTTGCCAACACGGCAGCGAATGTGGCGCGCCTGTTCACCTTCCTCGGACTGCAGCCGCCTCCGGCAAGCGCGGCGCCGCCTGCCGCGGCTGACAAGAAACCGCCGCGCGGTCCGGATGCACCGCGGGACGCGATCGCGACCGCCAGCGTCTGGCAGGCGCGCCAGGGTGTGTATGGAAGTTCGGTCGGACGCTGGAAGGCGTATGCACCGCTGTTGCCGGAGATGGAGAAGCTAGGCGTCGAAATCCCCAAGTGGGGCGGCTAGCGCAGGAATGGACAGGGGCGGTCAGTTGGCTGTCCGCGGCCATTGTTTCCAGCACCAAAGTTTCCCGTGTCCGCTGCGCTTGTTGTTCGTCAGCACTACTGTCCGACACGTTTAGGGGGTGGTCCTCCGCAAGCCCCTGCCTGCGCGGACTGCAGCGCGTGTCAGGGTGTCATCTTTCTGATTCCGGACCCGCGCCAGAAACGCCGGGTCCCGATAGGCAGCTGTTTCTGCCGTGATTCCTGTCGGACAGTAGTGTTGGTGTATATTTTGGTAATTTTTAGGTCGCGGCCGCGCATTGAAGCTTGCAAAAAATTGTTAAGCACAACTCGGTTTTTGATCTGGATCAATTCCAGCTATCACTGCGCGGTTCAGGCTTGTCTTCACCCTGTACCGGGTTCACTTGGAGCAGAACATGTCATATATCACTTGGACATCGGATCTTGATACAGGCGTAAAGATGGTAGACCAGCAACACTTGCAGATTGTCGAGGCGATCAATCGCATTCACGAAGGGAGTGAAGCAAAGCTGAGCCACTCAGAAATAGGCAAGCGGGTGGACGCTTTGGTGGCTGTGGCGGTGAATCATTTTCGGGATGAAGAGAAGCTCATGCAGGATTCCGGATACGAGTACTTCGATATTCACAAGGGGGTTCATGAGCGGTTCGTCGCTGAGCTTGCAAAGCTGGTCGGGCGGTTCAAGGACCAGTTGGACGATACCGGTCCGATTCTGGATATGATGGATAACTGGCTTTTCATGCATATTCGGAACAACGACAAAGGGTATGTCCCATCTGTGCAATCGCACATGTGAGATGTTCTGCCGTTGCCAGAGATGGATAATCCCGGCGCTGAAACAGCCAAGGGAAGCGGCTGGTGCGGGAACGAACTGTGGTGGTCAGTTGGCAGTCCGCGGCCTTTGTTTCCAGCACCAATGCCAGGGCTCGTAAGCGATTCCGTGGCGATTTTTGCGCGGAAACGAAAGAAAAAAATTAAACTTTCCCGCATTATTAATAAGCCAGCGGAATGCGGGCGAGCCCTCGAACTCCTCTTCGAGCGGGGCGAAGCCCGGTGTAGTGATATCGATCGCGCGTCCGCTATGGTGTTCGCTATAGCCGGGGGCTGCGCTGACTTCAAGTATCTGTGCCAGATTCTG
>JAEUPP010000036.1 GCA_016790075.1 Rhodanobacteraceae bacterium
CAGACGCTTCTTGGATGTTCTGGATCGCATCGCTGGATGATCGCAAACTCCGACCGACATCGACTACGTGAAGTGCCCTGAAAACAGGCCTCCGGTGATCATTACGGCCGTATATTCACCCACACGACTTCCCGAAGAGCCATAAATGATGGTTGCGTCCCGCGCTCTATCAGCACCCTTGATGAACTTTGCAGCGACATCCCCAAAGCCGGGAACTAACCCGACTCCAGCGCCAACAATATTAGCCATAGTCGGTGACGCGATTGCTTGGCCAATCGCTACAGCGTCTCCTACGATAGGGACGAACCCGATTGCAATTACCACGACCGCACCACCACCTTGGGGGCCGGCCATTTGGTATTGCGGGTTTGTGTAAAAACTGCCCGCTTCTCGCCCATCCGGATCAACATTCTTGTACGGATTGTTATTCGCATACCAGTAGCGGTTGAACGACACTGGAGTAGCCGCCACCGCATCGGTAGCCATAAACCTCCCCGCATACGGATCATAGTAACGGGCCTGCATATAGATCAGCCCGGTCTCCGCATCGGCGACATGGCCGGTGAAGTTTGGCTTGGATTGCGGGGGCGGACCCCAGCCATAGGGTTTGTAATCATCGCGGCCGGAGAGCACGCCTGCTGTGTTGCTGGTGCGCACGGGTGAGCCAAGCGCATCGGTGTGCAGATACTGGCGGCCAGTGGTGCCGTCTTCGGCGATCAGATGGCGGCCGAGGTAGATGTAGCGTCGGTTGCCGTTGTTTGGGCTGTAGGGCGTATCGACGGTCTGGAAGCCGTTGCGGAAGATGCCGTCGCTGCTTTGATACATCAGCTGCCCGGCTTGGCTATAGACCTGCGCGGTCGTGCTGCCGGCCTTGGTCACCTGGGTACGGCGGCCATGCCCGTCGTAGCGGTACGTCGCGGTAGCCGGGTTAACGGCGGTGACGCGGTCGGCCAAGTCCACGACAAAGGTTTGTGCCGCGCCGCTGGTGGTGCGCGCCGTGGCGCGGCCGTGGGTGTCGTAGCCGTAGGTGATCAGGGCTGCGCCGCCGGTGGCTTCGATACGGTCGAGACGTTGTGTTGTAGCGTTGTAGACAAAAGTCCAATCGCCGAAGGTTGGGTTGACGCTGCGGCGCAGGTTGTCCAGTGGATCGTAGGTGAAGGTGTGTGTGCCGCCCCAGAGCGGCCCATTGCTGGCGCTGGTCAGACGGTCTCTATCGTCATAACCCATGCTGCGCGTGAACTGGCCGTTCAGATGGTCGGTGATCGTGGCGACATTGGCGTTTTCGTCGTAGGTGTAGCCGTCATCGAGTACGCCGCTGTCGGTGCTGCGGCTGGGCAGGTTGCGTAGGTTCTGCAGAGTGGTATGGGTAATGCCGTTGCCGTAGGTCAGTGTGGCCAATGCGCCATTCGGATGGCGCGTAATGCTGCTCGCGTAGTTGCCGACCTGGGTGGCTTCGCCCAGTGCATTGGGCGCATAGGTGACGGCGGCGCCATCGGGATAGCGCAGGCTGGCCACATGGCCGTTGGGCGTATAGCTGTAGCTCAGGGGATACTCGTTGCCGCTGAGATTCAGCGTTTCGCTGGTCATCAGGCGGCGGCGGTTGTACCGCGTGGTCCACGTGCTGTTGTCCGACTGCACCGTTTCCGGCAAGCCGTCTGGCGTAAAGGTCACGGTAACGGAAGGGCTGTTGTCCCCATAACGCGTGCGCCAGAGGCGTTCGCGGCCGTCGTAGTCGTAGCTGATCTTGTCAGCAGCGGTCACACTGGTGCGCTGGCAGTCGCTGGTGCTGGTCAGCGGCTGGCCGCTGGCTTTCCATTCGATCTGGTGCGAGAGGTTGTAGCTGATTACCGTCGCGCTGCTTTCAGGCTCTATGGTTTTGCACAGCAACTGGTCCGCGTCATAGACATAGTGCCGCACCAGGCTCACTGGGCTGCTGTTGAACGTGCCGCTGCGCTTCAGCGTGAGTGGTTTGCCGAACACGTCACGCGTATAGGTCGTCGTGGTATTGAGTGGTTCGCTGATGGTCAGCGGCGCGGATTCGCTGGGCTCGTCAAACACCTGGAACGTGGTGCTCGTGATCTTGTTGCGTGCATTGCTGTACTGCGTTGTGAACGGCGCCAGGTATTGCGTGCTGGT
>JAEUPP010000042.1 GCA_016790075.1 Rhodanobacteraceae bacterium
GGATTGCCCTTCTCGGCGAGTGCTTTGCGGTAGCGATCCATGCCTACGCGGTGATGAGCAATCATGTACACCTGGTGCTGGAGATCGATCCACGGGCGCCACAGCACTGGTGTGACGACGACGTCGCCCGGCGCTGGGTGCAGCTATTCCCGCCGCGCGAAGCCACAGAGTCTGCGATTCAAGCGAAATGCCAGTCAGTGCTGAATGATCCGGTTCGTCTTGCCGTGATCCGTCAGCGCCTTGGCGATTTGTCCTGGTTGATGAAGTGCTTGGCAGAACCCATTGCCCGCCGCGCAAATGCAGAAGACTTCTGCAAGGGGCGCTTCTGGGAAGGTCGTTTCAAGTCGCAGGTTCTGAAGGATGAAAAGGCGCTGCTTGCCGCCATGACCTATGTGGACTTGAACCCGGTTCGCGCGGGCATGACAGACCCGATGGAAGATCAGCAGCACACCAGTGTGCACGAGCGAATCCGCGAAACCCGTGATCGCCCCCAGTTACTGGCCTGTGCGATGCAGCCTTGGGTTACGACGATCACGCCGACTTTGCCGGGCATCCGATTGCGCGACTATCTCGAACTTGTGGAATGGACCGGTAGGCAGTTGCGGGATGACAAGCACGGGATCATTTCGACGGAGGCGCCGCCAATCGTTCAGCGAATCGAGAAGAACAACCGTCGTTGGCCGGTGCGCGTCAAGGCCATAGGCTCGCGTTACTGGCGCGTCGTGGGCGATACACAAGATCTGATTGATACGGCCAAAGAACTGGGTCAACGATGGCTGCGTGGTATTGGCTTCACAAGGTCATTTGAGAAAATCCGGTGATCCGACGTGACGGGATTCTTGAAGCGCGTGAGCGAGGGTCGACCGTGGGCGAAGCCAACTCGCTGCTCCTCAAACTCGACAGGCTGACCCCGATGCTGCCCACTCCAGGCGACTCGATTGTGCCGGGTTGAGCTCTGTGCGTGTCTTCGCTTGTCTTCTCGCTTGTCCAATGGTCGCAAAGTTCAAGGATAGCTCCGAGGCGAATTCAAAGCAGTCTCAGCCATGGCCAATCGCTCGAGCGGAGAAGCGAGACTAGCAGGCGAGACTGGTGAGGCTACGAGACTCAGACTAGGACACCTACAATTCGGATTCTAACGAGGCCAGGTCCACTCGCTGATGTTGCCGCCTCGCTTACTTTTCCAGATCTTTGCTGCGCACCAACGACAACCGCTCTCCGGTCAGGCGTTCCAGTGGCAATGGCCAGGAACCGGCCGCCGCCATGATTTGCACGGCTTCGTCCGGTGTCTTGCCCAGGTACTTCATGGCATAAGCCGCGTACAAAGTGGCTGCTCGTCCGCCGCTGGCGCAATGCAACAGCACTTTGCCTTCGTTGGTCTGTACTGCCTTGGCAAACGCCGAGAGCAGCTGGGGGGTCCATGCCGCATTGCCGTTGACGGGATATTGTTCATAGCCAATGCCCTGCTGCGCAATGAGTGCCGGCTCATCGAAGGACAGCGCGCTCATCTCATCCGGCGTCCGCAAGTTGAAGACGTAGCGAATGTCCCGCGACTTCAGTCCCTGCAGGTCTTCGAGCGTCGGCTGACCGGCAAGCAGGATCTCGCCCTGCTGGATTGCTTTGGCAAGCGCAGATGGTTGCGGTACAGGGGCGACGACCGCGGACTTCTGCGGCGCAGTGGCGCAGGCTGTCAGCCCCAATACGGCGAACATCGTCAAGGCAGGAGGCAAACGCATCAAAGGCAAACTCCGATCGAGGCCAGACCAGCGAGCTTACATGAAGCTGCCCCCCCCCTCCGGAGATCATGAGGGATGAATACGATGGTCTGTTTGCTTCGCGCGCCGATCAGAGGTTGGGACACCCACAATGCCGATTCATCTAACTGGGTGTCCTTGTCTGTTCCCTTGTCTGTTTTCTTGTCTGTTTTCTGTTTTTGTCTGTTTGCCAAGCCGCCTGAGGCAGTGCACATCGGAAACCTGTGTAGCGACGATGCGATGTTGGTGGGGCTGACGAGTTATTGAAGCGTTACCGGCGCGTAACCGGTTCTTACTCCTCAGGCTTCGCGGAACTGGCTACACTTCACCGGTGCCGCGAACTCCATCGTGGCCTGAGCGAACGCTAGGCCTCACGCGATTCCGGAAGAAGACTGGACCGGGGGTTCGACGTTAATGAACCCGTTTGTATCCCTGCCGACGTCTGTCTGCGTGATCTCGTATGCTACCGAATTTGGCCTTGTGGCTGCTGTTCCAGCGAATGCAGCCGCGGTTGTTTCCCCGGCGGGCCATGATGGGTCTACCGGTTTTTCGTCTGGACGCGACGCTGCGCGGCCCGGAGGCGCCGGAATCCTTTCGTGGATTTCCGCCCCGAGCCTTAGCCAGCGACTCTGAGACTGCCGCCTGCCCGCCAGACTGTCCGAAAAGGGCGTTTGCGTTTCCGGTAGTCAAACCCCAATGCCAGGTAACACCCAGCCACTGATGCCCCGCTATCAATCCAACCGAATCGGTTATTCCACGGGAGCCCGCCCTGCGGGTATCCTCGCATGAGCAAGTTGTCCGTAGACGGCGTGTACTCCGACGCCGATGCATTGATCACCGAGCGGACCCGGTCAACACCGTCCATCCTGTGGATCGAGCTCACCTCGCGCTGCCCGTTCGACTGCGTTTTTTGTTCGCGCGCACTGTTGCGCGGCAAGGGTCAGCATCTCGATTTCGATTTGTATCGCCGCCTCATTGCCGAACTGGATCAGCCCCAGGTCATACGGCTGAATTATTCGGGTGAGTCGTCGCACTATCCGCATCTGGTCGAAGCGTGTGCGCTGGCTTCCCAGCGCGGCGCCGAGGTGGAGTTGGTCACTGCGTTGGCGGCGTTGCCGGAACACAAGCTGGAGCCGCTGGTGGCCAGCGGACTTACCCGGCTGACAATTTCGCTGCATACGCTGGATGCCGAACAATTCCAGCAGATCTACCGTTTCTCGTCGCTGGATGCGATGCGGCAACGGATCGAACGCGTCGTCGAATTGGCGCCGCAGCGCTGCCCACGGCCGTTGATCGTCGATTTCGCCTTCGTCGCGATGGCGCGCAATCTGTCGCAGTTGCCGGCAGTTGCGGCGTATGCACGCGACCTAGGCCTGACCCATGTGGCCGTGCATCCGGTGATCCGGCGCGACCCGATCCCCGAACGCTTCGAGGACGAGCTCGACCAACAGGGCCGTCTGCGCGACGACTTTGTCGCGGCGTTGCGAACGCGCGTCGACGACTGTCGCCATGACGTCCCCGAAATCACCATTTCCGTATCGACGCCGGAGCTTGGACCGCGCTTGCCGCTGACCGCGGTGCCGCGGCATCACCCTTGGCCGCTGCTGGGCGCGGCACGATTGCATGATTGCGACCAGGACCCCTGGGAAACCGTGCACATTCTGGCCGATGGGCGTGTAGTCACTTGCGAGGTGCGTGACCAGATCGAACTCGGCCGCCTGGACGCCAACACGACGTTGCGCGACATCTGGAGCGGACCTGCGTATCGGGCATTCCGGCAGCAGTTCGTCATCGCAGCCGACAGCCACTGCCGAGCCTGCCCTTACAAACGCGCGCAGTTGCCACAGCCATTGCCATCGCAGATCCGCGCGACCGATGGGGGAGCAGCGGGCCTGTTGTCTGGTTGGCACGCCTGCGATGAAGGCGCCGCCTGGAGCCGCCCGCAAGCTGTGCTGGCACTGGCGCCCGCGCGTTGGCCGCGCCGCCCGCGTCTACGCGGAAAATTGCCTCCCGCCGCCGATGGCAGCGGCAACCGCCTTACCGTATCGATCCAGGGCGCCGAACCGCTCTACGTTCATCAGCAGGGCCGTCAGGCACTTGAGTTCGACATCGTGTTGCCACAGCCAACCGGCCATCGCGGCCCCCTGGTTTATCGGCTGGAGGTATCGCACCCGTTCCGGCCCAGCGATTCCGATGGTAGCGATGACCGCTTGCTTGGCATCGCCCTGTACACCGCCGGCGCGTGAGCATGGCGACGAGGCGCTGGCGCCAGGCACTGCGCCTGTTGCCGTTGTGGCTTACCCTGCACGCGGCTGATCTGCTGGCGGCCTGCTTGCCACCGTCGCCAGTCCGCAGCCGGCGAATGGCACGCTGGAAGCCGGGTCTGGCGATACTGATTCCCGAATCGGGCACCCCCGGCATTCTCGCGGACACCCTGGCAGCGTTGCGGGTGGCGGCGAACGCAGTAAGCGAGCCGGTGCGCATCCACGTACTCGTGAATGGCGCGCCACGCCGTGACTACCACGAGCTGATGCAAACCCATTCCGATGTGAACTGGCGCTTCGTCGGGCGAGCGCTCGGCTTTCACGGTGCGGTAGAGGCCGGAATGCGCGAGCTGGACGAAGACTGGGTCTACTTGCTCAATAGCGACATGCGTCTGCAGCCCGATGCGCTCGCCCAGGTGCTGCCGTTGCGAGACGACGGCATATTTGCGATCGCCAGCCGGATCAAGTTTCAAGACCGCCAGCGTCGTGCGGAGGAAACCGGACTTACCGGATGGTCGATACACGAGCAGATGCCGCGGCCCTACGACTGCGAACCCGATCCGCTCGATGGCGTCGTCGAACATCTTTATGCCGGCGGTGGCGCGAGCCTGTTTCGCACTACGGCCTTGCGCCGAGCGTTGCGCAACAGCCGCTGCTACCAGCCGTTTTATCTGGAAGACGTCGACTGGGGCGTCAGTGCGTGGCGACAAGGTTTGCGCGTTGTGTTCTGCCCCTCGTCCCTGGCCACCCATCTGCACCGCGCAACGATAAGCCGATTCGCCCCCGACGAGGTTGAACGGGTCGTGCGCCGCAATCAGTGCTGGCTGGAATCGCGGCAGGCTCTGGCTGGTGCCACACCGAATGCAATCGTTGCCCACGTATGCCGGCAACCCGCCAGCAGCCAGCGCGAGATGGCTGCATTGCGCCCCCTACCCTCGCTGTTTGCATCGCGTGTGCGCGCAGCTCGCACGCCGCATCTGCCCGCACTCGCCGAGGGTTATGTCACGATCCCGGCGCATCTGCCTGGGGCACGACGCGGCCAACGCCCCCGTCTGCTCTGGATCACCCCGTTCGCATTGCTGCCCACTATCCACCGCGACGCGCATCGCCGCATGGCGCTGATGACATCCATTTCCGCGCATTTCGAAGTCATCCTGCTGAGCGATGAGGGCGAACACTATCCCGCCGATAGCTGGCGCGAGCTTTCCTGCTGTCACGCGATACGGCTGATCGGCGGTCGGCCCAAGGAGGATCCGTCCATAGCCGACCCCGTGCTTGCACGGTTTGCGAGCCACGCGCATACAGGTCTACGCGTGGCGGTCGCTGGTGCACTGGCACACTTCCGCCCCGACATTGTGCATGTCGAGCACCTGGCGGCGGCGGAGCTGGTTGAGCTGCGAGGCGAACAACCGTGGACGATCGCCGTGCAATTGGCCGCGATGGCGGCGAGTGGGAACGATGCCGCGGATCACCACCAGCGCGCGCTGCTGTCGCGCTATGACAGCGTGATTGTCGACAGTGGCGACGACCACGACCTGCTCGGCAGTTTGCGCACTCAGACCATTGCCAATGCCGGCAGCGCCGACAGGTAACGCCCGGCCTCTTCGCAGGCGGTGCAGCCTGATCGCAATCGCTGAAGTCCCCGGGCCCATAGTCCCTTGAGTGCCAACTAGGCGATTTTCGGGATACGCGCGGCTCCATGCCGGCTTTCCCATATATTCATGGGTGTCCCGGGTTCCCCGGGTTCCCGATGTTGTCATGGGTGTCCCAAATTTTGCCCTCCCAAGTTTTGCCCGGCCTCTTCGCAGGCGGAGCAGCCTGATCGCGATCCCTGAAGTCCCCGGGCCCATAGTCCCTTGAGTGCCAATTAGGCGATTTTCGGAATACGCGCGGCTCCATGCCGGCTTTCCCATGTATTCATGGGTGTCCCAGGTTCCCGCTCCATGCCGGCTTTCCCATATATTCATGGGTGTCCCAGGTTCCCGATGCCGGCTTTCCCATATATTCATGAGCGTCCCAGGTTCCCGATATGTTCATGGGTGTCCCAGGTTTTGTTCCAGGTTTTCTGGTTCGATGCGCCCAGAATCCCGCAGAAAATTATCCAGCGGGCCGAGAAAATGCGCGCGGCACGCATATATGAGCCAGTGACGCCAGCAGAAACGCCAGGACAAATACGCTGATATAAGCCAAAAGCGGCGACTGCCCCTGAAGCGACGAAAACAAGACGCCGCCGCCGGCAAGGGCAGCGCTGGTGCACATCGCGGCGGATAGCTGCAGTGCCGAGGAATACGTGCCCTGTTGTTCTCGAGGCGACAGCGTCAACGTCAGCACACCCAGCATGGGCAAGGACAAACCCGCACCAAGCCCTGAGATCGACCAGCCGATCAGGAGCACCCAGTCCGGAAAGAGTTTCATCACGGTCAACCCGGAAACGATGATGCCTGCGCACAGCAATAAACCGCCGTAGCTGAGCCATGCGCGGCGTCTTGCTTCATCGGTGATGCGCGACTGCAGATGACTGCCGGCGCTCCAGCTCAGCGCTCCGCCAGTCAACGCGAAGCCTGCTGTGCCGATCGACCAGCCACGTTCGAGATGCAACCAGAGTGGAACGAATGCTTCGCAAAGGAAAAATGCGGATGCGTAAAGCCCCCGTAGCGCAATCACAGTGGGCAATCCTGGTGCCAGACGCAGTGTACCGATCGGCAGCAGCCGGTCTGCTGAGGTCAGCAGGACAGCCAGCGTAATGACTACCGTCAAGTGTGCCCAGCTCCCGGCAATACCGCTCACTGAAAGCACCACACAACTGCTTGCAGCAAGCAAAGCCCAGATCAGGATCGATTCCGGCTTCCGCGCTTTGCGCTCTGCTGGATCCTCGCTGGCGCGATGCAGCGACGGCAGAATCAGTGCCGCCGCTGGCAGCAACAGCAAGAATGTCCCGAGGAACAACCAGCGCCAGCCAAGCACCTCTACAACATAGCCGGATATCGCGGGGCCTATCAGTGCCGGTACGACCCAGGCCGAGGAAAACATGGCGAACAGGCGCGGCAGCAAGGCCGATTGCAGGGCTCGCGCAGCAGCAACGTAGAGCGCAACGCCGAGTGCGCCGATGCCAAGGCCCTGGACAATGCGCCCGAAGATAAGTACGTGCATCGACTTGGCCAATCCGGCCAACAACAAACCTGCTGCAAACAACAGCAAGCCGCCCGCCATCGAAGGGAACGGGCCGTTGCGATCACAGTCGAGGCCAGACCACACCATTGCCAGCAACGAACCGGCCATCGTACTGGCGAATGCAAGCGCATACAGGTTCATGCCATCCAAGGATTTGGCAACCGCCGGCATGCCGGCGGCAACGCCCATCGCCTCGAACGCCATCATGAAGCACAGTCCGATCGAGCCGATCGTAAGGTTTCTCCATCTGGGCGAAAAAAGTGATGTGGCGGATGGTGAGTCGACTGCGGTGCTCATGGCTTGTCCTGGGGGTGAGGTTGCACTAGCGTGCAACCTCAGGTGAACTTGAGGTCAAGCGATGTTGAAAGTCAGTTGGCTGAGTGTTGGTGAGACGGCTCGCCGCAGTGGCATCGCCGTTTCTACTCTGCATTTTTATGAGGCGCAGGGTTTGATATCGTCTGATCGCAGCATCGGCAACCACAGGCGCTATCGTCGCGATGCGCTCCGGCGCATTGCCTTCATACGTGCTGCACAGGCCATTGGCATCGGTCTTGCCGAGATTGCTAAAGTACTGCAGCAACTGCCCGACCAGCGCACGCCAACCAAAGCTGACTGGGCCAGACTCTCCTCGCACTGGCGCGCGTCGCTCGATCAACGCATTGCCGATTTGCAAGCGCTGCGTGATGACTTGCAGGGGTGTATCGGCTGCGGCTGCCTCTCACTGCGTTCGTGCCATCTTTACAATCCAAAGGATTCGCTTGGGCAGCGCGGGCCAGGCCCGCAACGCTTGGGCAAGAGGATGGCTTCAGAACGAAACTCGCCTTCCCGATAGAGATGCACGTGGGGCTGCTGCGACAAGAAACCGTACTTGTCCTCGATGGCAGTTGCCGGCGTCGGATGTTGTTTTCCGTGTCAAGAACCTGGCATGAGAACCGAGAACCTGGGAGCAAGAACCTAGAACCTGGTAGCGGAGAACCTGGAGAACCTAGAACCTGTAGAACCTGGGATAGAACCTGGGACACCCATCGAGAACCTGGCAGAGAACCTGGGACACCCATGAATATAGGTGGGGAGAACCTGGAACACCCATGAATATGGTAGTAATAACCTAGGACACCCACAAATTTCACCCCACTACCCCGCCATTGTTCTACTACGCGGCAATGGGCTTATCCTCGGGTTTATCCTCGCGCGCCAACGAGTGGAAAATTTCACTTCGCCCACAGTAGATTCTCGCTTGCGCGCTTCACGTGGCGCTGCCACCGGGCTCACCGAACTTTCCCTAGCGACCTCGCAAACCCAATACCACACAGCCAGCGCTGACCAAGCGCTCTGGCGGTATCGACCAAGTCTTGCGCCTCGCCGACAACACGCCAATAACGCGAACCGATGGCCTTGACCCGCACCGGCCAGCGAGTCGCGTTCTTCTCTATCTGTTCGACGATCGCCGGCGTTGCTTCTGGAATCACTCCACAGTGGCCATCTCGCAGATGCCTGCCGGTCCATTCCAACAGCGCCAGATAGTCCTGCAATCGGATTTCCGGGAAAACTGGAGTGATCGTCGTGACTCGGGGTTGCATCACACAGGCCAGCAGCTGCGGGCGATACTTCGCTTCCTTAACCCGTCCGCAGACGCTGGTGTGTTGTTGATCCTCGATCTGGTGCTCAACGCCCGCCCGAATCGGGTTCAGGTCTACATAGGCCATCGCCGCCAGCAGTGCCTTTTCATCCTTCAATACCTGCGATTTGAAGCGTCCTTCCCAGAACCGTCCCTTGCAAAGGTCTTCCGCGTTTGCACGGCGGGCAATTGGTTCGACCAGACACTTCATCAGCCAGGACAGGCTACCCAGACGTTGGCGGATTATGCCGAGGCGAATCGAATCATTGATCAGCGACTGGCATTTCACCTCGAAAGCCGACGCGGTGCCGTCGCGCGGTGGAAACAGCTGTACCCAGCGTCGTGCAACGTCTTCGTCGCACCAGTGCACGGGAGCTAGCGGATCAACCTCCAGTACCAGATGCAAGTGATTGCTCATCACCGCGTAGGCATGGATCGCGACGGCAAAGCACTGGCCTACGAGGGCGATCCTGTCCGTGACCCATTGCTTGCGATGCTCAAACGACATGCCGGTGTACTTGTCCTCACCACACAGCCACGCGCGGCGCACGCAGCGTTGTACGCAGTGGAATAGGCTACGTTCATTCGAAGAGACCAAGTGGGAGCGGGGCCGAGCCATAGTTGCATTGTCCAGCGACTGCTTTGCAAGCGCATGCGAAAGTGTCCCGGCGGCGCATCGGACTATTCTGATTTATGCGTGGCCGCGTTTGTGTCAAGCATGGGGAATAGTACGCATGCTCACCTCACCTTTGTTGGCCGCGGCGCCGTGCGTGGCCCATTGCTCGCGCGGCCCATTGCTCGCCCATTGCCCATCGTCCAACCTGAACTTTGCAGGCAGGGATATGGACAGCTCGGCAGTCGCCGAGTTGTAGGAATTCGTCGTTCTGCCCGGCGAGTTCGGCCCCGGGCCACGCTTACGGAGCATCCGAGTCTTCTTCCACTGCTGCGGCGATCGACAATTTATATTACATATATGACTGCGAGAGCTGCTGAAATTGTCAATACACCCGCCTATGGACGGAGCACGCTATTACTCCGCAGGTGTGCTCCTGCAGAAGGCGGGCGGCATGAAGAGCAGTGGCGATTCCAGGTATTCGGGATCGGGGCTTGTGCCGAAAACCTACTGTAAGGATCAGGTGCGACAACGATTTCGTTAGCACTCTGCGTTCAGGTTGGTCGGCACGCCGTGGTTAGTTCCCGGTATTGCCGATCCTATGCATTCATTTCGGGCCGCAACTCTTCGGCGGCTCCCGCAGGGGGAACTCATGCCGTTAACCTACAAATCTATTGCGTGGCCGTTGCTGGCCTGCGCCGTTGTTGCCGCCTGCAGCACGACGCCGACACTGCGGCAAAGGCAGGCGGGACCTGCCGGGCGGGAGGCACCAGCCTCTCCCGCGATAGCAATGCCGGTCCCAGCGGGGCCGTTCGTAGTCGATATGTCCCAGTTGGCTCAAACTGAGGCACTGAAGCCACGCACCGTGTCCAGCAAGGTGCCGATGCAGAAGGACCAACCTTCTGACGACGAATCGATCTACACCAAGAAGCAGATCAGCGCTTTTCTGGAGCGCGCCCGCAACATGCCTGTCCAGGCCGGAATCGACTACAAACAGGCTATTCCGCAAGAGCCCGCGGGCGCTGGGCAGACCTTTAACGTGCTCAAGTCCTTTGAGTCCGTCGACGCTACGCGCTGCTGCACGGACTACGGCGATATTCTGGTGCCGACGGATTCACACATGATCGTCGGCCAGAGTCACATCGTGGTGGCGGTAAATTCGTCGGTAACGATTTACAGCAAGACCGGGCAGATCGTCATTCCGACCGTCAGCGCAGAAGCGTTCTACCGTGTGACCGATTACTGTGAGGGGCCATTCGATCCCAGTGGTGACTACGACGAGGATGCGGACCGTTATGTGCTGACCTACGTCGGCAAGGACTATGGTCGCTACTGCATAGCAGTCAGCCAGACCGGCGACCCGACGGGCCGCTGGAATCTGTACGCCATCGATCCGCGTGTCCCCGGTACGCCGATGGAGAATTTTGACTACCAGCACACTGCAATCACCTCAACGCATCTGGTCGTCGGTGCCAACATCTTCAATCGCGGGGCCGGTTTCAAGACAGCGCGGGTATACGCTCTGAACAAGCAGCGCGCCTATGACGGACTGTTGCTGACGCCGCCGGCGACCAGGGATCTGCCAGGGGCGACGCCCTGGCCAGCATCTAACCACGTGCCGCTGCCCGCCGCAGGCGCCTATTTTGTCGCGGAGAAACCCGGAGGAGAGGGCAACGTCTATACGCTCTGGCGCTGGAGCAACCCTTCCGATGCAAACACCATGCAGGCGCTGGGTGACATCAACCTGCGTGGTGCGGGAGCGGCAGCGGAGTTTCCGCTGCGCCCTTCCCAGTTAGGCACGGACTACCAGCTTGATAGTGGCGATTTCCGGCCACTGGATGTGGAATGGCGCAACGGCCGAGTCTGGATGTTGCACTCGCTCTCTTGCAATCCGCCGGGCGGAGAACCACAAACGTGCTTGCGCTGGGCCGAGGTCAATCCCGCAGGTCCCGCAGTGGTGCAGTCCGGCACACTGGCGATAGCCGGACGCTCAATTCTGTACGGCAATCTGGCGGTGAACACGCATAACGACATGGCCGTTGGCTTTGGTGTGAGTGGCCCTGGCTACTGGCCCAGCCAGATGGTCGCAGGACGTCTTGCCGGCGATGCCCCTGGAACCTTGCGCAGCCCGGTCGTGATTCGCGCGGGCGACCTTCCCTACCGCAGTTTCGAGAATTCGCCGGTGGTGCGCTGGGGTGACTACTCGGCAGCTGTCCCGGATCCGGACGGCAATACGATCTGGTACGTCGGCCAGTACTCAAAGGGCGGGATGCCGGCGCCCTATGACTACGCCAGCAAGAAAGGCAACTGGGGAACACATGTGGTTCAGGTGGGCTTTGGCGCTCCTGACAAATTGTTCAGTGACAATTTTGGCCGTGATCCGGCCTCGATGGCCGTACATACCCTGATCAATCAGGAGGAAGCAGATACAGGGCCAGGCGCTACCGTACTGCAGTTTGACGAATTCCGTGTGCGCTATGTCGTGCGCAATACCGGCAGGCAGTCGCTGAGCGGCATCAATGTCGTCGACACGACACTCGGCGCCGCGGTTTGTCAGGGCACGGGAGCGCTGGCACCGGGCGAGTCGCGCGTCTGCTCGTCCGCGATACAGACCTCAGGCTCTGCCGGCGCCACCTATACCGCAAACTACACCGCAGTCGCCGACGATGGCACCGTGCTGCAGGCAAGCAACTCAGCAATCCTGCAGCCAGGGTTCAACCCGGTGCCGGGTATCCGCTGCACGCAGGTTGGTGGTATCGGATGCCCGCAGCCCCTGGCCGATGCCCAAGGTGAGTGCGCGGTGGGCGGGTCGGGTGAGCGTTCGGTCACCTCGACGATGAGTGTCAGCAGTTGCGCCAACATCACCAAGGCGCGGGTCGGTCTCAATATCAACCACACCTACGTCGGGGACATGGTTATCACATTGCGTGGCCCTACCGGTGTTGAGCGGCGTCTGTTTTTTGCACCGCGAGACGGCAACAACAACTGCGAGCAGGACAACGTCCGCATGGTGCTCGACGATGCAGCGGCGACTCTGGTCGATTCGGGTTGTGCCGAAGCCTCACCATCGTTCCTGGGCAACTACCGGCCGAGCCAGCCACTCTCCGCATTCAACGGCCTCAGTGGCAACGGTACCTGGACCTTGACCATTACCGACGTATGCCCGAACGACACAGGGTCACTCAACAACTGGTCGTTGGACCTTACCTGCAACTGAGCAGTGACGGCCTGCCAACATCCCCGGCAGGCCGTATACGGCTTGAGAACCGAGTAAACGGCCGGAAAGCGTGGCCCTCCCTCCGGGCTCCCCCCGCTGCGCTTTCCGGCCTTCTACCGAACCACTTTGCCGTGGCTTCGATCGCTACGCCGAACGCTAGGTCTGAACCATTTCATGTGCCCGGAGCGACTGCCCCGCAAAAGGTGGCTTGCGTATCGCTCCGAGCCAGCAAAGGCCGTTTCCTTCATCCCGCGCAAATCTGCGCAATATCCTCATAGCCGTGAAACACCGCATCCCGACCGCAGCCTGGACAGGCGGGATCGCGCCCCAGACGCAGTTCGCGGAAACTGGCGGCGAGGGCGTCGTAGCACAGCAGGCGCCCGATCAGCGGGCTACCGCGGCCCAGCAGCAGCTTGATCGCCTCGGCTGCCTGCAGCAGGCCGATCACACCCGGCAGCACGCCGAGCACGCCGGCTTCGGCGCAGTTGGGTGCATCGGCTGCATTGGGTGGTTCGGGAAACAGGCAGCGGTAACACGGCGATTCGGCCCTGCGCGCGTCGAATACGCTGACCTGTCCGGTGAAGCGGTGCACGGCGCCGTAGACCAGCGGCAGCGCCAGGCGGCGGCAGGCGGCGTCGAGCAGATAACGCGTCGGAAAATTGTCGGCACCGTCGATCACCACATCCGCAGTGGCAATACAGCGCTCGACGTTGGCGGCCAGCACACGTTCACTGATGAGTTCGATCTGAATCCGCGGGTTCAGCGCCAGCAGCGCCATGCGCGCGGACTCGGTCTTGTACATACCGACTCGGGCGTCGGCGTGGACGACCTGCCGCTGCAGGTTGGACCGTTCGACGCGATCGTCATCAACCAGGCGCAGGTGGCCGACGCCGGCAGCCGCCAGATACAACGCGGCTGGTGAGCCCAGACCACCGGCACCGATCAGCACCACACGTGATGCGCCCAGCCGCGCCTGGCCGTCGACGCCGACTTCGGGCAGCAGCAGATGGCGTGAGTAACGCTCGCTGCTGTCAGCATCCAGCGCGCCGCGCTGTACCGGCAATCCAGCCGCTAGCCAGGCCGCGTAACCGCCGCTGACCGAGGCCACGTTGCAATAGCCAAGCTGGCGCAAGGTATCCGCTGCGAACAGCGACCGCTGCCCACTGCCGCAAAGCGCCAATACACGTGCATGGCGATCCGGCACCTGTTCGCCGATGCGCAGCTCGAGAAAACCGCGGGATAGCCCCAGTGCGCCCTGCGGTGTGCCCGGCGCACGCTCCGCATCCTCACGCACGTCGACCAGCACCGCACCAGCAGAACACTCGCGCGCGGCTGCCTCGGCACTGACTTCCTCGATGCGCTCACGCAATTCCGCCAGCAGTTGATCGCGAAGAATCGGCGCAGTCATGGCAATCCTCAGGATAACGGCACAATTTCGACGCAGTCGCCGGCCGCCAGCGTCTGCACGTCCTCGCTGAGCACGACCAGGCAGTCCGCCTCCGCGACACTGCGCAGCACCCCGGAACCCTGGCGCGGAAACGGCGTGACCCAGAGCGTGCCGTCGGCCCGGCATTCACGAGCAGCGCGCAGAAACTCCGCGCGCTGATGAGTCTTGCGCCAAGGCTGGGCCAGGCGCGCAAACCAGCGCGGCGTCTGCGCTGGATCGCGCCCCGCCCAGACTTCCAGCGCCGGCTTCACGACCAGTTGGAACGTCGCAATGCAGGACACTGGATTGCCCGGCAGCGAAAACACCAGTGCCGAGCCGATGGCGCCAAACAGCAGCGGCATGCCCGGCCTCATGCGCACCTTCCAGAAATCCACAATACCAATCTGCGCCAGCAGCCGCGGCAGAAAATCCGCCTCGCCCGCTGACACCCCGCCACAACTGACTACCAGATCAGCCTCCGCTGCGGCGCGCTGCAATGCGCTGCTCAACGCGACCGGGTCGTCGCGCACATGCTCGTGCCGCAGCAGTACGACGCCCGCTTCACGCAGCATCGCGCTCAGGCTGTAATGGTTGGAGTTATAGACCTGGCCGAATTCAAGCGCTTCACCCGGTGCGATGATCTCGTCGCCGGTAGTCAGCAGCACAGCGCGCGGCGCGCGGAATACTTCGACCTCGGCGTACCCGAACGAGGCCAGCACGCCCAGCCGCGCCGGCGTAAGCCGCTGCCCGGCGCTGAACGCCACTTCGCCGCAGCGGAAATCTTCACCCGCCGCGCGGGTGTTGGCCCCGGCGTTCTCGCCAGCAGCAATGGCCACCTCTGCACCGACCACGCGGGCGTTTTCCTTGATGACGACAGTGTCGGTGCCGCGCGGCAATGCAGCCCCGGTCGTGATGCGCACGCATTCGCCGCTGGCGACAGCGATATCGCGGCTGTCACCAGCGAGGCGGGTCGCAACCAGACGCAACCATCGCTCGCCTTCGCTTGGCAGATCGACGCCACGCAGGGCAAACCCGTCCATGGCCGAATTTACAAACGCCGGCACGTCGATGGGGGCTGATACCGTTATCGCCAGTGCCCGGCCCAAGGCAGCATCCAGCGCAATCGTTTCGCGGTCTAGCTCGCGATTCCGCGCCCGCACGATCACCCGCTCCCGCGCCTGGGCCACGCTGAGCAAATCGGCCACGGGCGCCGATGCCGGATCAACCACCTGCATTACTGAAATCCTCCGCCGTATTCAGATTCATGAAACGCCCGGGGCTGTCGCTGAAATCGAGCTCGCGCAAATGGTGCCTGTCCTGCCAGCGCCAGACCGGCCCATCGCCGATTTCATCCGGCCATTCGACGCGGTCGCGCCGGTACAGCGCAAACAGTGGCTGCCGCCGCAGGCCGTCGTGAGCCACGACGACATCGGCATCGCCACGGCCTTGCCATAGCCGCTCGAACAGATCCGTGCCGAGTTGGGGGCTGTCGACCGGCACCACAAGCAGCCAGTCAGCGACGCTGGCACGCAGCGCAGCAGCTATGCCTTCCAGCGGTCCGCGATAGCCGCCGCGGGCGTCGCTGCAGACACGGCCATACCGGCGGTAAGTGTCGAGATGGCGATTGGCGACGATAAGTACGTCGCGGAACGAAGGGCGCAGCGCATCGACTACAGCCGCGATCAGCGGCCGTCCACGCCACAGCACCAGTCCTTTGTCGACGCCGCCGAGACGCTGCGCTTGTCCCCCGGCCAGAACAGCCGCCGCAACGGTTTCGCTGCGCGCCGGTATCGTCACGGCATCGTCAACGCTTCTTGGCGTTGCGGATCATGCGCTGGCGCTTGCGCTGCTGGCCTTCGCTGAGCTCATTCTTGCGCCCGGCGAACGGGTTCTCGCCGTCGCGGAACTCCAGTCGCAAGGGGGTACCGACCAGCTTGAAGCGCTTGCGGAAAAAATTCTCGAGATAACGCCGGTAGCTGTCGGCCAGATGTTTGGTGCGCGAACCGTGGATCACGATCGTCGGCGGGTTGCTGCCGCCGGGATGGGCGTAACGCAGCTTGGGTGCATGACCACGCACCAGGGGTGGCTGGTACGAGGCGTACGCCGTTTCGATCGCCTTGTTGAGTTCGGAGGAGGTGAACTGCTTGGTCGCCGAAGCGTGGGCACGGTCGATTGCTTTCATCAGTTCACGCAGGCCGGAACCGTGTTTGGCCGAAATGAACACGCGCTCGGCCCAGGCGACGAAATCCAGGCGGCGTTCCAGCGACTTTTCGCACTGCTCGCGCTGGTAGGTCGTCAGGTTGTCCCATTTGTTGGCAACAACGACCAGCGCCCGCGCCTCGTTGAGCACATGGCCGATCAGGGTTGCATCCTGCTCTGACACGCCTTCACTTGCATCCAGCAGCAGCACGACGACCTGAGCCGCCGCAATCGACTGCAGCGTCTTGATGACGCTGAATTTTTCTATCGCTTCTTCAACTCGCGCACGGCGCCGCACACCGGCCGTGTCGATCAGGGTGTAGTGCTTGCCGTCCCGGACTATGGGGACACGTATCGAATCGCGCGTGGTGCCGGCGATATCCGAAACCACGACCCGGTCTTCACCCAGCAGCCGGTTGACCAGGGTCGACTTGCCGACGTTGGGCCGCCCGACGATGGCGACACGGATACCCTGTTCCTTGTCCGTGGACGGCTCGGTGCTGTCCTCGTCTCCGGGCAGATGCGGTTCCACGACCTGCAGCAGCCCATCCACGCCACGGCCATGCGATGCGGCCAGCGGCACCAGCGTGCCCAGGCCTAGCGCACTGAATTCCGCCAGGCTGCTGAACTCATCCAGGCCATCGGTCTTGTTGACGCCGACGACAATGGGTTTGCCGCGCTTGCGCAGATCACCCAGGATGTCGCGATCCAGCGCAGTCAGGCCGGCACGTGCATCAGTCACGAACACGACGACAGCGGCCTCGTCGACGGCAAGCTGTACCTGTTTGGCGGTCAGCGCATCGATGCCCTGCTCTTCCCCGGACAGGCCGCCCGTGTCGACGACAACGAACGGACGTGAGCCCAGATGGCAGATGCCGTAGTGGCGGTCCCGCGTAAGGCCGGGCTGATCGGCAACCAGTGCATCACGCGTGCGCGTGAGCACATTGAACAGGGTCGACTTGCCGACATTGGGACGACCGACCAGAGCAACGACGGGCAACATGCGCGGAACCTGCTGAAGCGGGCGCCAGCGGCGCCCGGGAAACCAAAACCAATCGATGCCTGCCCAAACCGGGAATTTGTAGCGTACACACCGGCGCCGCGCAGGCGGCGCCGGTCAGCCTTCACAGTTGCGCGCGGTAGGCGCCAAGTTCGCCATCCACGTCGACGACGTAGACCGTATCACCGAGCACGATAGGAGTCGCGCGGATCGCCTGCTTGGACAGACGCTCGCGCGCCACTTCCTTGCCATCGGCGATGGCAAGCCAATGCACATAACCTTCCAGATCGCCGACAACCAGGTAATCGCCCTGTACGGCGGGACCGCTGAGCCAACGATGCTGCAACGCATCCTGCTTCCACATCGAGGCACCGCTGGTCCGGTCCAGCGCCCAGACCTGCGACTGATCGTCCACGGCATAGACCTGGCTTGCCGATACCTCGACATTGGTATAGCTAGACAGCGCCCGGTTCCATAACAGACGGCCACTGGCGAGGCTGAGGGCGACGACCTGGCCATGGTAGGCCGCGGCATAGATCACATCGTCGTCAATTTTCAGATCGCCATCGATATCGCTGAGTCGCTCGACTTCGGTACGGCCTTCGGCACTGACTATCGCCTGTTCCCAGGCCGGTGCGCCGTCACTGACGCGCAGGGCCACGACCTTGCCGGCGTCGGTCGCATTGACGAGAAGATCCCCCGCAACCCGCGGACTGGCATTGCCCCGCAGCGACAACAGCGGCACGGTACCGCGATCGTTGACCCAGCGCTGCTTGCCGTCATTCGCGTCAAGGGCGTAAACACGGCCGTCGTTGGTGCGTACATAGACCACGTTGCGGTCGACCGCCGGGGCACTGACCACCTCGGCCAAGACTCGGGTGCGCCAACGCTCGGTACCGTTGGCCGCGTCAAGCGCAAGCAGCTCGCCGTCCATGCTGCCGACGACCAGCAAGCCGTCACCGACCCCGGGACCGCCGGCCAGCTTGAGTTTTACGTCGCGGTTCCAGAGAACCTTGCCGCTGGCTGCGTCGATAGCGCTGACTTCACCATCGACACCAGCGCTGTAGAGCTTGCCGTCATGTAACGCTGGCGCGACACGGATGCCAGAACGCGCGGCGCCCTTGCCAAGGCTGCGGCTCCAGGCTTCCTTCACCACCAGTGTCGGTGCCAGTTCGACCAGAACCTTGGGCTGAGCAATGTTCTCGCGCTTGGAAGAATTGCCCTTGAACCAGCCGCAGCCGCCAAGCAGCGCGAACGCGGCGAGGCCGCTCAGCAGATAGACCGACTTCTTCATGAGCTCTGCTTCTCTGCGGCGGGCGGAGTTGCCGGCACCGTTGCGGCCGCAGTACCGAGATCGTCGCGCTTCATTTCCAGCGACTGACGATTCGGCGCCGCAGGATCAAGACCATCGATCGCTGCCTGATAAGCCAGACGTGCTTCGTCGCGCTTGCCCTGCGCCAGCAGAATGTCGCCACGCAATTCGGCTACCACCGCTTCGTAACCCGCGGCGGGCAGACTGTCGAGTAATTTCAGGGCATCGGCTGTCTTGTCAGCCCCCAGTTGGGTGCGGGCCAGACTCAAGCCTGCCAAGCCTTTGACCGCGTCATTGCGCGCGTGGTCGTAGGCCCACTGCAGCGACTGTTCTGCGGCGGCCAGATCCTTGCGCGTGATCGCCGCTTCAGCCCAACGCATGGCAGCGAGCACGGCGTAGGTGCTTTCCGCATGTTCTTTCTGGATGCGCTCAAGCGCCGCTTTGGCGGCATCGTCGTTCTTTGCGCCTATGGCCGCACCAAAGCTCTGGAACTCGCCGGCGGCAAGGGCATTCTGCCGCGCCTTGTGCGTCTGCCATTGGAAGTATCCAAAGATCACCAGCAGGCCAAGGCCGATGCCTACAAAGATGGAGGTGACGTTGTCGCGCAACCATTTGCGCACGAGTTCGCTTTGTTCGTGTTCGTCTAGCTGATCGAAAGCCATGTCGTAATCCAGGTAGCGTGCTGCCGCAGTGGGCAGGTTTTTCGAGAGTGGCCGCATTGCCCACCGCGGCAGCGGCACATCGGCAGCGACAGTGCCAGCCGGCGGGCGCCGTAGAGTAACAGGAAGCGCCCATCGCGCAGCGTCGCCACTGCGCGTGGTGCACGGCGATTCAGTTAGCGCCGCCGGACCCGCCCGGCGCGGTCGCCGCGCCGTCGACGAGCTTCAGATGGGCGACGGCAGAGCGGCGGAATGGCGCGAGATCGACCGGCTGGCCATCCACCAGCAGCTCCGCGTTCGCGGAATTGCCGAGGCGCACATTGACCGGCTGGTCGACTGTATAGGTCTTGCTGCTGCCCGCTGCCAGCAAGCCGAATTCGACACGGCGACCGTCGGCAGCGATCAGTTCGACCCAACTCGCCTCCTTGAGCCGCAGCGTGATCTCGTGGCCACCCGCTACCGGCCTTGCCGTGCTGTGGGTCACAGCAGCAGTTTCAGGCTTGAGTGCCGGCACCAGGGAGGCCATCAGGGGTAGCCCTGCTGCGCCTGCCGTTTCCGCAGCCACTGTCGACACCGGGACCGGTGCCGCCGCATCTGGCGAGTTCGCTGCTGCCGATACCGTTGCCGACGGCGCGGCCGGCGTCACCTCCAGAGGCAGGGACTGCTCCAGCGACGAGACTCGGGCGAGGTTCTGGTCAAGCCCGCCATGCGTCGCCAACCATACGGCCGGCGCAACGATAAGGCCGGTCAGGATCACGTAAACCGTTGGCACCGAATAGCGCTGAAACAAGTAACGCGAATGCGAGATACGCCCGGTTGCGACCAGTGCCGGCGGGGCGGCATTGCGTGCGCGAACCTTGGTGTCAACCGCCTGGGAGGGAATACCCAACAGACGCGCATAACTCGCCAGGTAGCCGCGCAGATAGACATCATGCTCAACCAGCGCGAAATCATCATTTTCCAACGTTGCGACGACGCGTTGCGGCAGGCGCAGCCGGGTGGCTACTTCGTCCAGCGTCCAGCCACGACGTTCACGCTCGCTGCGCAAGCGCTGGCCAAGACTACTCTCAGTCTGCGCTTCGGCAGGTAGGGCGAACAGCTCGCGGCCGTCATCGGAAATGGCATAGGCGGCGTTCTGACGGACGTCCCCGCAAGGGGCGTCGTTGCGGTCAGAAAGCGTTGCGGTGTAGTTGTCGTCGTGTGGGCTGGTCATCGTCTGCGCTGGATCGGCGAGTTCGCAGGAGAGAGGGGCGCTGTGCTGGGATGGAGCTGGGTGGATCAATGGCGCCGCCGCAACGTCAGCGCCAGAATGTGAAGGTTTACGCCTACGTTTCATGACGGAGTGCTCGGTTCGAGCTTTTGCCGCTGCGGTGATTCAGGGAATTCACTACGCAGGCGCCGTGCATATTCATTGGCTTCACGTGCATTACCGAGGCTGGTTTCGATATTGAAACCCAGCAGCAACGAGTCGGCGCTCGGCGTGCCCAGCGCTTCAAATCGCTGCAGAAACGCCCGTGCACGCAGGAAATCATTCTTGCGGAACAACACACCGGCCAGGTGGAACAGGGCTTCGCTGTTGTTCGGGTTGAGCTCTACGGCCTTGCGGAAATCCTGCTCGGCTCGTTCGAGCTTTTCAGCCTGCTGGAAGCAGGTGCCAGAGTTCGTATAGGCCATATCCGGTGTCTGGTAGAACGGATCAGCGACTGCAGCGGCAAAACGCTGCGAAGCCTCGTCCAGCTTTCCGGCACGGCACAGAAACGCGCCGTAGTTGTTGTTGACCGCGCCATTGCGCGGTGCGAGTTCGACCGCCCGACGATAATGCTCGGCCGCTTGTTTCTGGTCGTTGATGCGCTCATAGAGCACTGCTATGACAGTATGGGCATCGACATAAGAGGAATCGAACTTCAGCGCCTTCTGCAGTTTTTCCAGCGCAAGCTCAAGCCGGCCCTGCTGCATGTAGCGCTGACCCAGCGCCACATGGACTTCGGCGGCATTGCGTGCCTTCTCGCTCGATTTGGAGCGAGGCGCAGCATAGGCACCGGCGCTGAACGCGAGGATCAGCAACAGCGCTAGTGCGTGCTTAAGCCGCATCGACCTGTCCTTCGAGCTTGCGGCGGAACTCCGCCTGACGGCGGGTGCGATCAAGCACCTGACCCTTGAGCTGACCACAGGCGGCATCAATGTCATCGCCGCGTGTGCGTCTTACCGTGGTCAGCACGTGAGCATCCAGCAAGATCTTCTGGAACTGGCGAATGACCTCCTCTTCAGACCGTTCAAACCGCGTGCCTGTGAACGGATTGAAGGGAATCAGATTGACCTTGGACGGCACCTTGCGCATGAGCTTCACCAGCTGGCGCGCGTGCTCCGGCTTGTCGTTGACCCCCTTCATCATGGTGTATTCAAACGTGATCGACGCACGCGGCCGCTTGGCCACATAGCGCTGGCACGCGCCCATAAGCTCGGCAATCGGGTATTTCTTGTTAAGCGGCACCAGTTCGGTGCGCAGTTCGTCGTTGGGCGCATGCAGAGAGACGGCGAGCGAGACGTCACTCTCTTCACTCAGCCGGTCAATCATCGGCACCAACCCAGCCGTAGAAAGGGTCACGCGCTTGTTGGCAAGCCCGAAACCCAGGTCGTCGCGCATCACACTCATCGCCCGGACGACATGTTCAAAATTGAGCAGCGGCTCACCCATTCCCATCATCACGACGTTGGTGAGCTTGCGCTGGTGGTGCGGTACGTTGCCCAGATGCCGTGCTGCGACCCAGACCTGGCCAATAATCTCGGCCGTGGAAAGGTTGCGGTTGAACCCCTGGGTTGCCGTAGAACAGAACTGGCAGTTCAGACCACAGCCAACCTGCGACGACACACACAACGTGCCGCGTGAGGTTTCTGGAATAAAGACGGTCTCAATGGCATTGCTACCGTCCATGCCGAGCAGCCACTTGTGCGTGCCGTCGGCGGATTGCTTCTCGAAAATCGTCTTCGGCGGCGTGATGTCGACGGCGGCGCTGAGCTTGTCGCGCAGCGCCTTGCCGACATCCGTCATTTGCCCGAAGTCGGTGACGTGGCGGTGATACATCCACTTCATGACCTGATCGGCCCGATAGGGCTTTTCGCCGATCGATGCAAACAGATCGCGCAGTCCCTGGCGGTCGTAGTCGAACAGGTTGGGTTTCACCACAGTCACCAAATCAGTCCTCAGCGCGGGCAGAGCTCAGTGGATGCGAAAAAGTACGCAATTTCCACAGCGGCATTTTCGAGCGAATCGGAACCGTGTACGGCGTTCGCGTCGATCGAGTCGGCGAAATCGGCGCGGATCGTGCCTTTCTCAGCCTTCTTGGGATCAGTCGCGCCCATGAGATCACGGTGCTTGAGTACAGCGTTGTCGCCTTCCAGAGCCTGGATCATGACCGGGCCCGAGATCATGAATTCGACCAGCGCGTTGAAGAACGGACGTTCCTTGTGCACTGCATAAAAGCCTTCGGCTTCCTTGCGCGACAAGTGCTTCATCTTCGACGCGACGACCGTCAGGCCGGCCTTTTCAAAACGGGTGTAGATCTCGCCGATCACGTTCTTGGCGACGGCATCGGGCTTGATGATGGACAGGGTGCGCTCCAGCGCCATGTCGAATACTCCAGATTGTAGGAAAAAAGAAACCCGTCGCCGCGCGCGATGGTAACACCAAACACACGCAGAAATGCGGGGTTAGCAGGCAAAATCGTTCTGAATTCTAGCTGATTCACGCCGCTTATGCAGCCCGGCAATGGTGTCCTGCGACGGCCGTGGTCGCCACGTCGGCACATCCGGCGCCAAGGCGCCCCGGCCACTCGCCGAAGGCGACGCCGCACCGGCTTGTCCGCACCGCAGCGCGTTGCGCGCGCGGCGGTTTGACCCGGGGCCAACCGCTCTCGTAGCATTCAAACGCGCGTTTTACCTACGATCCGGTTCTGGCTACCTCTAGAGCCGCCCGTCGCCCCGCGTAACCGGACAGTAAGGATTTCATGAACTCGCAGCATTTTTCGACCAAGGAACGCATTCTCGGCGCTGCCGAGCAGCTATTCGCCCGGCTCGGCTTTGCTGGCGCCTCTCTGCGTCAGGTTACTGCCGCGGCGAACGTCAATCTCGCCGCGGTCAACTATCACTTCGGTTCCAAAGAAAACCTCATCAACGAAGTGTTCCGACGGCGCCTGGACGAGCTCAACACACACCGCCTGCAGGCACTCGAAGAAGCGCTGAGCCACCCGGAATCGGATCTCGAAGAGCTGCTGGGAGCCTTCATCAACCCGGCACTCGACCTCTCGCTGGATCGCGACGGTGGTGGCGCCTTTGTCCGCGTACTCGCCCGCGCCTACGCCGAGCACAATGATGCGCTGCGCAAATTCCTGTCCGACAACTACGGCCATGTCATGAAGCGTTTTCACGCCGCCTTCGCCCAGCGCCTGCCGGATCTGGACAAGGAAGAGCTCTACTGGCGCCTCGATATCGTTGCCGGCGCCCTGACCTATGCCATGGCCGACTTCGGCGTGATCAAGCGCAAGTCCGGCGTTACTGAACAGCAGCATCGCGAACGCTCGGCCGAACACTTGATCCGCTTCGCCGCCGCCGGCCTGCGCGCCCCGTGATATCCGGCGCGAAGCTGCAGGGCTGCGGTCGCAGCCCGGGCACCGGTTCGCATCAATGGTTTGTTGCACTGCAACGCGAGCAACAGCTCCAAAGCGTGCAGGCAGAGTCGGCGAGTCAGTCCCTATCGTTCCCTCCCTAACGAGGTTCCCATGAGCTTCAAACCGCTACGTATCCGCAAGGCTGCGGTGCTCGGCGCCGGTGTGATGGGCGCGCAGATCGCCGCTCATCTGACCAATGCCGATGTCGAAACCGTGCTGTTCGACCTGCCCGCCAAGGAGGGCGACAAGAGCGGCATCGCGATCAAGGCGATCCAGAACCTGGCCAAGCTCTCCCCGGCCCCACTCGCCGACAAATCGCGCCAGGCGGCCATCGTGCCGGCGAACTATGACGAGCATCTCGAACTGCTGCGCGGTTGTGATCTCGTTATTGAAGCGATTGCCGAACGTACCGACTGGAAGCTCGACCTTTACAAGAAGATTGCTCCACACCTGCCCGAATCCGCCGTCGTTGCGAGCAATACCTCCGGCCTGTCGATCAACACGCTGGCCGAAGCCCTGCCGGAGAGCCTGCGGCACCGCTTCTGCGGTGTGCACTTTTTCAACCCGCCGCGCTACATGCATCTGGTCGAGCTGATCCCGAACCGCTTCACGGATGCTGAAATCCTCGCTGGCCTCGAAGCCTTCCTGACGACAACCGTCGGTAAGGGTGTGGTCTATGCCAAGGACACGCCGAACTTCATCGGCAATCGCATCGGCGTGTTCTCAATGCTCGCGACCATGCATCACACCCAGCAGTTCGGTCTGGGCTTCGATGTCGTAGACGCGCTGACCGGCCCGGCCATAGGCCGCCCCAAGAGCGCGACCTACCGCACGGCCGACGTGGTTGGCCTCGACACCATGGCCCATGTGATCAAGACCATGGCCGACACATTGCCGGATGACCCCTGGCACTCCTACTTCCAGGCACCAGTCTGGCTCAAGGCGCTGATCGACAAGGGCGCACTGGGCCAGAAAAGCGGCGCCGGTGTATTCCGCAAGGCAGGCAAGGACATCGTTGTCCTCGATCTCGCCCGGCAGGACTACCGCCTGGCCGAGCAGAAGCCCACGGACGAAACCGCAGCAATTCTCGCGATCAAGGATCCCAGCGAAAAATTCGCCAAGCTGCGCGCCTGCAGCGAGCCCCAGGCCCAGTTCCTCTGGGCCGTATTCCGCGATCTGTTCCATTACACGGCCTATCACCTCGCCGACATTGCCGATACCGCGCGTGATGTCGACTTCGCCATACGCTGGGGCTACGGCTGGCAGCTCGGTCCGTTCGAGACCTGGCAGGCGGCCGGCTGGCAGCAGGTTGCGGGCTGGATAGCTGAAGACATTGCAGCGGGCAAGGCCATGAGCAACGCCCCGCTACCCGCCTGGGTCAGCGACGGCCGGGCCGGTGTACACGGCAAGGACGGCTCCTACTCTGCCAGCCAAAACAAAGCACTACCGCGTTCTTCTCATCCGATTTATCAGCGGCAGCATTTCCCCGATGCGCTGCTCGGCGAGCGTTTCGACCAGGGTACGACCGTATTCGAGAACGAGGGTCTGCGCCTGTGGCATCTGGGCGACGAGGTCGGCATCGTCTCGTTCAAGACCAAGATGAATACGGTCAACGACTTCGTGCTCGACGGGCTGCAGCGTGCGGTGGATGAAGCCGAACAGCGCTTCAAGGGCCTGGTGATCTGGCAGCACAAGGAACCGTTCTCCGCCGGTGCTGACCTCAAGGGCGCCATGGGCCTGCTCCAAGCCGGCAATATCACCGCCTTCGAGGCCATGATCGCGAACTTCCAGGCCACCAGCATGCGCCTGAAGACCTCGCTGGTGCCGACCGTGGCCGCGATTCGCGGCATGGCCTTCGGCGGCGGCTGTGAATTCCAGATGCACTGCACGAAGACGGTTGCCGCACTCGAAAGCTATATTGGCCTGGTCGAGGCCGGGGTCGGCCTGTTGCCGGCGGGCGGCGGGCTCAAGGAAATCGCCCTGCGCTGCGCCAAGGCCAACCCGGCTGATCCGTTCAATGCGGTCAAGACCTTCTTCGAGACCGTCGCCATGGCAAAGGTCTCGGCCAGTGCGCTCGAAGCCAAGGAAATGGGCCTGCTGCGCGCTGGCGACACCGTCGTATTCAATGCCCATGAAGTGCTCTGGGTGGCCAAGCGCGAAGCGGCGGCACTCGCCGACGCGGGCTACCGCCCGGCCCTGCCGGCGCGGCAGATCCCGGTCTGCGGCGATGTCGGCACGGCCAGCCTCAAGATGATGCTGGTCAACATGCTCGAAGGCCGCTTCATTTCCGCGCACGACTACGAAATCGGCGCACGCATCGCCGACACCCTCTGCGGCGGCGTGATCGAGCGCGGTTCGCTCGTCGACGAGCAATGGCTGCTCGACCTGGAACGCAGGCACTTCGTCGAACTGGCGCAGATGCCCAAGACCCAGGAACGCATAGCCCATACCCTGAGCACCGGCAAGCCGCTGCGCAACTGAGCGACGAGGACACCGCAATGACCAAGCAAATCCAAGATGTCTATATCGTCGCCGCCACGCGCACGGCTGTGGGCAAGGCACCACGCGGCGTATTCCGCAATACGCGTCCGGACGATCTGCTCGCGCATGTGGTTCGCCAGGTAATCGCGCAAGCCCCCGGCATCGATGTGAGCCGCATCGACGATGCAGTGATCGGCTGCGCCATGCCCGAAGCCGAGCAAGGCATGAACGTGGCGCGCATAGGCACCCTGCTCGCCGGGCTGCCGCATACGGTAGCCGCGGTCACGATCAACCGGTTCTGCTCTTCGGGGGTACAGGCGATTGCCATGGCCGCCGATCGCATCCGCTGCGGCGAAGCCGATCTCATGCTGGCCGGCGGTACCGAATCGATGTCGATGGTGCCCATGATGGGCCATAAGATCGCAATGAATCCGGCGGTATTCGCCGACGAGAACGTCGCCATCGCCTACGGCATGGGCATTACCGCGGAAAAGGTGGCGGAGCAGTGGAAAGTCAGTCGCGAGGATCAGGATGCCTTCGCCCTCGCCTCGCACCAGAAGGCGCTGGCCGCCATCGCCGCTGGTGAATTCGCGAGCGAAATTTCAGCCTACCAGCTCGCGGACAACTATCCGGACCTGACCACACGCGGCATCGTCTCGGATACACGCCGCGTCGATACCGACGAAGGTCCGCGCAAGGATACGAGTGCAGACGGACTGGCCAAGCTCAAGCCGGTATTCCGCATGGGTGGTTCGGTCACGGCAGGCAATTCCTCGCAGATGTCCGACGGCGCCGGTGCCGTGCTGCTGGCGAGTGAACAGGCGATCAAGGATTACGGCCTGACCCCGCTGGCTCGTTTCGTCTCGTTCGCGGTTGCCGGTGTGCCGCCGGAAATCATGGGCATAGGTCCGATTGCAGCCATTCCCAAGGCGCTTAGGCAGGCCGGCATCAGCAAGGATCAGCTCGACTGGATCGAACTGAACGAAGCCTTCGCGGCGCAGGCGCTGGCCGTGATCCGTGACATCGGCCTGGATGCCAGCAAGGTCAATCCGCTGGGCGGAGCGATCGCACTCGGCCATCCCCTGGGCGCAACCGGAGCAATCCGTGCCGCGACGCTGGTGCACGGCCTGCGCCGCCGCCAGCAGAAATACGGCATGGTGACCATGTGCATAGGCACCGGCATGGGCGCGGCCGGGATCTTTGAAGCGGTCTGATTAAGACCGCACCTAAGCTCAGATCAAGCTGGAGATTGGGTGCCCCCGCAAACCGCGGGGGCGCCCGTACAGCTCGCCGTGTTCACGCAGGGTCGCAATCCCTCGCGCGGATTAGGCCAGCCGCGTACCGTTGGGTACTGGCCGCTCCACGGCCGTCAGCACGACGCCGGCATCAGTCGGAAAACCAGTCAGCAGGAATTCGGACAAGAACGGGCCGATCTGCTTGGGCGGAAAGTTGATCACGCCGACAATCTGACGCCCGACCAGCTCCTCGGGCGCATACAAGTCAGCAATCTGCGCACTGCTCTTCTTTTCACCGTACACGCCGAAATCGGCCCAGACTTTCAGCGCCGGCTTGCGTGCGGTTTCGTTGTGCTCGGCGCGCACGATGGTGCCGACAGCAATCACGACCTTCTCGAAATCGGCCCAGCTGATGGTGTCGCTCATACCCTGCCTCATTGCGCGAAAAGCTCAGTCTAGGCCCGACTGGCACAGCACTGATTGCACCAGATTGCTGAACCGGGTCACTGGCGGTTGAACTAGAATGGCCCGAAGGTCGCCAGCGGCCACTAGAACACAGGTGTCGCTGGACCTGGGATTTGTTACGGCTGGCGGCAAAGAGCACCTATGCTACGCATTCGCGCATCGACTCCGGCAGACGAAGCGGCCATTGCCGCCGTCATACTGCCCATCCAGCAAGCTGAGTTCAGCGTACCAATCACTCTCGCCGATCAGCCAGACCTGCAGGACATCGCCAATTTCTACCAGCACGGCCGGGGCAATTTCTGGGTTGCCGAGATCAGCGGCAAGATCATCGGCACAATCGCCCTGCTCGACATCGGCAACCAGGAGGCCGCACTTCGCAAGATGTTCGTGGTCTCCCAGTACCGTGGCAGGGAACACGGCATCGCCCAGTACCTGCTCACAGAGTTGCTTACCTGGGCGGCGAAAAAAGGCATCGCAACGATCTATCTTGGTACTACGGCCCAGTTCCTGGCTGCGCAGCGATTCTACGAAAAGAGCGGTTTCAGCGAGATTGCCAAATCTGGCCTGCCTTCATCCTTCCCGGTCATGGCGGTGGACTCAAAGTTCTACAAATTGACCGTTCAGCCTGATACCACCTGACCCGACGCTCAACCTGAAGTGCCGCGGCATGCCGGACTGGCATGCCGCGTTGCGCAGCTCAGCCTCCTGACCTATTCCAGCGCATACATCGCCCCATCCGTACTACCGATGAACAATGCGCTGCCGCCCGGCGTCGGCGAGGCGAGAAAACTGCCTACACTGTACTGGCGATACAACGCGGCAACGCTCTGGTCGCTCCACGCGCTGCGAAACAGCAACGGATTGTTCATCGCGCCAGCGGCATCGAGCACCCAACCGACGTTGGCCTTGGCCGCTTCCGTGCGGAAAGTCCACAGTACCTTCCCGTCGGCAACCGCTCGTCCTTCCAGGCTGCCGTTGAACTGGCCGACATAGAACACGTCGCCGGCGAGACTGAGCGAGGACCAGATCGCCGACGCGGCCGGCTGCTGATACAGCTCCTTGCCGTCAGCAGCGTTGAGCACATGAATCAGGTGACTGTCGGACGTAGCGACATAGACCTTGCCATCACGCACTGCTGGCGTCGTGTTCACCCAGCTCAAGCCAGTGGAGAAGTCCCACAGCTTCTCGCCGGTCGCGGCCTTGAATGCGTATACATGTGAATCACGACAGCCGACATAGACCACCCCGCCGACGATCGCGGCAGAACTCTGGAAACCTTGCTGGTTGTGCACAGCCTCGTCGACACCTGCCTGGTAGTGCCAGCGCTCATGACCATCACGTGCATCGAGTGCATAGAATTTTCCGTCCCAGCTGCCGACGTAGATCACGCCATCCGCATAGGCGGGTGAAGCGTGCACGACGTCACCGGTCTTGAATTTCCAGCGCAGCGCGCCGGTATTTGCATCCAGTGCATAGACATGGTTGTCGCCGCTGCCAAAGTACACCGTGCCATCCACCACGGTGGGGCTCGACAGGTAGGTGTCGAATATGTCGGCGATAGTCTGCGTGCGCGGCTGCAGGCCATGGACACCGCGGGCTTCGTAGCGACGCTCGCCTCCGGTAGCGAACTTCCAGCGTTGATTGCCATTGGCGGCGTCGAGCGCGTAGAACTTGCCGTCGTAGCTGGGCACATACAGCGTGCCCTTGGCGATTGCAGGCGTGGCCGGAACCGGCCCACCGGTGACGAGGTTCCAGCGGCGCCGGCCTGTGGCCGCGTCCAGTGCATAGATCTGGCCATCATTACTGCCAAAGTATACGGTTCCGGAGTCGACCACGGCCGAACCGATCACGGCGTCGCCGGTCTGGTAGCGCCATTTCACCGCCGGCTTCTGATGCAGCACGGGGCCGGCGTAGACACCGCTATGTGCCGCATCGCCGCGGAACTGCGTATCGGCGGCGGCCTGGCCAGCGGCAGCGGCGGCGCACAGCAGCGCGAGGAAAAGTGGGGATTTCATGGTTTGCGCTCCAGAGTCAGCGGGAATTCCAGGCCGCCGTAACCCAAGCTGCCAACGAGGCGGTGGGTGGCGTTGTCCATGCGGGCTTCGATGCCTATTCCCTCGTCCGAGCCGATCTCGAGGAAGTCCTGCACCGCGCTGACGAAGTTGACGTGCAGTGTGGTCGTGATCTTGCCTACGACCATACATTCGGCCCGCGCCGGTCCACCCGTGACGTTGCTGAGCTTCAGCGTGACTTGGCGCGCGTAACCGCCAGTGCCTATGTATTCGCCCTTCCATTCGCCCGCCCAAGCTGCGGGCACCGCCGTGCTGGCGCGCGGCAGCTGCACGTCGGCAGCTGCGATGCGCTGCAATTCAACCGGTGCAGTCCATCCGGCCTGAAGAAAGCTGCCGCGCAGGCGCCCATCACGCTCCAGATTCAGGTCAAATTTGGCCTGTTTACCATCACTCGAGGCCAGATCATGGACCGCCGCAGCGATATGCTTGTCCGCGACCTTGAGTTCGAGCAGCGGTGCGCCGCGCAGTTTGAATTCCGGCGCAGTAAGGGAACCTACCCAGACACCTTCCGCAGCACGATCCAGATCGATTTCGGTGACAACAGGTGCGCCGGGAATGGCAATGGTGCCGCGCCAGCGCCCGGTGGGATCGGCGGGATCGGCGGCGTGAACAACGGGAACGGCAAAGAACAGCGCAAGACAGAGTGCGCGTCGCATGGCAGGTCTCTCAGACGGCGCAGCGCGCCAGGCGCGAGCGAGGCTACTCGCGCACTGCGCGCCCTACCCCCTGCCGGAAGTCGCAGTCATGGCGCAGCGCGCAAGCAACGCAACGCAACGCAACGCAACGGTCCGGGGCTCAGGTTGTCGCGGCAACTGGCGAAAGCAAGTTGCGCAATGGCAACTCCTGGCGATGGCCGGGAGTATCTGTCAGGCCGGCGCCACGACACTCATCAGCGCAAGCGGCCGTCCTTCGGGATCCTTGAAAAAAGTCATCCACTCCTCGCTGCCGTCGGCATGCTGGTGGATACGATGCGGCGCATCGAGGAACTCAACCCCACGCTCGGCCAGCCGCGACTGCGCCACGTGGATATCCTCGACCCGGAAATACAGGATGGTCTCGGTCGGTGTGCTCTCGTTCTCGGACAGGAACAGGCGAGTGCCGCCGCAATCAAAAAAACACAACTTGCCGAACGTATACAAATGCCGGAGACCCAGCGTATCGCGATACCACGCCTCGGCCCGCGCGACATTCGTGACGCTGCGGGAAATCTGGCCGATTGCATTCAGGGCGACAAACTCGGGCATGACGGCGTTCCTCCTATGCAGCGCGCTCGCGCGGCGTATGCCAGGCCAGCGACGCAGTTGCGCGCGGCTGCTGAAACCGAGCTTCTGCAGCGCGTTGGCGACGTGGTACTTGACCGCATCCGTGCTGACCGACAGGCGTCGCGCGATCTGCGGATTCGACAAGCCATGGCGCACGCCTTCCACAACGGTCCATTCGGCCGGTGTCAGCAGGTCGTCGGCGGGAGGGCGTCCACGCTTGCTCATGGGCGGCGACTCTACCCGCGGCGACGGCGAATTTCCCTACCCGATACCCGCAAAGGCCAGTCGCCGGGGTTACCAGTCAGCCCGTATGCGGCTGCCGTCCTGCTTGCGGTCCCAGGCGCGCAGATCGTCACGGATATGCGAGATACGCTGACGGCCCAGGGCATTGCGCTCCTCGTCGAGCACGACGGCATCGAGCAGCTCGGCCAGGCGCTGCGCCGTCGGCAGCATGGTGTCCCAGGCATCGAGCGCGGGCAGCGGTCCGGGCAAGGCCATGAAGAAGCTCAGACCCGGCGTATTCAGTTCATCGATTCGACTCATGTCGAAATGGCCAGGTTTGACCATGTTGGCCGCACTGAAGATAGGTCCCAGCTCGCGCTTGCCGTCGACCAGCCGGTGGAAAATGCCGAGATCGCCGAATTCGAGGCCGCATTTTTCCGCGGCGACGACAAGATCACTGCCCTGCAAGGTCTGGCCGGCACGCGCAGCAACAAACAAGGTAACGATGCGCTCAACCGGCAGCTCCGGGCGCTGGCCGAGGCTGGAGCGTGGTGGAGCCGAGAACAGATCCTCACTCTGCGGCGTACGTGGCCGTGCCTGCGCTGTCCGCGAACCCGCGTCGTCGCGCGCGGGGAAATCCCCGCCCGCTGCATCGTCGGTCGCACGCATGGATGGCAGACCGTCGTCCACTTCATCGCCCCCCAGGGTGGGCTCGCGACGGTCGCCCGTGCTCTTGCCGCCAGCGTTCACGCGGCGCCCCTGCTCGGGCTTGCGCGGCGAGCCGAGGACATAGATCAGCGCAAGCACGATGGCGCCGATAACGGCAAGGATCAGCCGCAGTTCGTTCTCGCTCAGACCTTGCTGTTCCATGCATAAACTCCGTTTCAGGCCGCGCCGACGAGTTTGGACGCTTCGGCCAGATCCACCTGCACCAGACGCGACACGCCCGGCTCGCGCATGGTCACGCCGCAAAGCTGGTGCGCTGCTTCCATCGTCGTCTTGTTGTGCGATACGAACAGAAACTGCACGTGTTCGGACATTTCGTTGACCATGCTGGAAAAGCGGCCGACGTTGGCTTCGTCCAGGGGGGCATCGACTTCGTCCAGCAGGCAGAACGGCGCCGGATTCAGGCGGAAGATGGAGAACACGAGCGCGACCGCGGTCAATGCCTTTTCCCCGCCAGAAAGCAGTGAAATCGAGGTCACGCGCTTGCCCGGCGGACGCGCCATGATGGACACGCCCGTATCGAGCAGATCGTCGCCGGTCAGTTCGAGATAGGCATGCCCACCACCGAACAGACGCGGGAACAGCTCCTGCAACCCGGAGTTGACCTTGTCGAAGGTTTCCTTGAATCGCTGCCGCGTCTCGCGGTCGATCTTCTTGATCGCCCCTTCCAGGGTTTCCATTGCGGTACTGAGGTCAGTGAGCTGCGCATCGAGATAGGTCTTGCGCTGCGACTGTTCCTCGTATTCCTGGATCGCGGCGAGATTGACCGGCTCCAGCCGGCGGATCTTGCCTTCGAGTTCATTCAGGGTCTGCGCCCAGTCATTGATATCTGCATGCGCCGGCAGGCTTTCGAGTACCGCATCGAGTTCAAGGCCGGCATCGAGTATCGCCTGGGCCAGGTTCTCGGCGCGCAGCTTGAGGCTGTGTTCGGACAAGCGCTTCTCGCTCAGGGCTTCGCGCCGCTGGGTCAGCACATGCTCAACGCGCTGGCGCTCCTGGTCCAGGCGGCGGAATTCCGCATCACAGTCCTCCAGCGCGCGGCGCGCATCGACCAACTGGCGATCAACCAGCAGCCGCTGATTCAGATAAGTCTGGCGCTCGGCGTCGAGCTCGGTCAGCGGATCTTCGTCGGCCAGGAGCTGCTGCGCGATTTCCTCGCGGCGCGAATCGAGTTGGGCGATCTGCGCCTGCATGCGGCCCAGTGCCTGCTCCAGCGACTGGATGGCACTGCGCTTGGACTCAGTAGCAAGCGCCAGCTGATGCGCCTGATCACGCGCCTCGCGCGCATTCATGCGCGCCTCTTCGCGTTGCTCCAACGTGCGCCGGCGCTGGCCGTCCAGTTCCTGGCGACGCTGTTCGAGATCGCCCATGCGAATGACCGCCGTGTCGAGCCGGCCGCGTGCTTCCCTGACCTGGGCCTGATCTTCTTCCAGCTTGGCCGCCAGCTGCTGCAGCTCCGAATCGACCTTGTCCAGACGTGCCTGCGCAGTTTCCACCTTGCCGCGATGGCTTTGCAGCTGACCGCCGATTTCAGCCAGGCGGCGGTGCGCCATGTACAGCTCGCGCTGGGCATCATCGCGCAAACGCTCGCTTTCCACCTTGCGCGACTTCAATTCATCGAGCTGTTCAGCAAGATCCTGCGCGCGCTCGTCCAGCGCGTCACTCTGCGCCTGCAGGGCATGGATCTCGCGTTCACGCGCGAGCACGCCTGCCTGCGCACCGCCACGGCGCAGCACGCGCAGATAGCCAGCACCAAACCATTCACCACCGGGCGCAATGACCGATTCGCCAGCCCCCAGCGCCTCCGCGATACGGCGCGCCTCGACTATTGACGGCGCCGTATGCACCGATGCCAGCAATGCCACCACCGCTGCCGGGCCGCGCACATGCGCCGACAAGGTACCGTCGATCGCCTTGCCGCCCTGGGCGGCGGCAATCAGCACCATATCCGCTTCGCGCAATTGCGCGATCTCGTCGGCATAGGCCTGCGGCGCATCGACCAGCACCCCTTCGAGCAGCCCTGACAGCACGGTCTCGACCGCGGTTTCCCAGCCCGCATCGACGTCCAGTGCCTCGCCGAGACGGCGCGCATCCTGCAGCCCCGCCTGTTCCAGCCACTGGCTGGCTGCACCTTTTTCCTGCCCCAGCGCCGCATGTTGCAATGCTTCGAGGGAAGCGAGCCGGCCGCGCAGGGTCTGCAGTTGCTGCCGGGCGTCACTGAGCCCGGACTGCGTGCTGCGCTCGGTCTCCAGCAGGCGCTCATATGCAGTCTTGCGTTCATCAAGAAGGCTGGTCAGCGTTTCTACCTTCTCGCGCTGCGTGTCCTGGTCTTCAGCCAGCGTGTCAGTCGCTGCGCTCAGCGCGCCGAGATCGGCAGCACGTTTTTCGCTTTCCAGGGCCTCAAGCCGCCGCGCCGTATCCAGGCACTGGCGGTCGAGATAGTCCAGGCGTGTGCGCTCCACGTCAGCTGCGCGCGAGGCTTCAGCACTCGCGCCGGAGTACTCGTCCCAGGCCTGCTGCCATTCCGACAGCTTGGCTTCTGCTTCGCGCAGCAGCTCGCCGGTCTGCTCGTCGACCTCGCGCAGCGCCTCAAGGCGCGGCTCGGCATCAGCGACCGCGGCGCGCAAGGTCTCGATCTGCGTTCTGTCGGCCTGCAGATGTTCACTGAGCTCGCGGTGCGCACGCTCAGTTTCTTCGCGACTCTTGTCCAGGCGCCCGCGCAGCTCGCGATTGTGTGCGATCTGCTGCTCGATGCGCGCAATATCAGCGCCGACCTTGTACACCTCTCCCTGAACCAGGTTCAGGTGCTCGCTCGCGGTCTGATGCCGCTCGCGGCTGGCTTCGAGCTGAGCCTCGATCTGGCGCTGATCGGCCACGAATTTCTCGATCTCAACTTCGGCCTGGCGCAACGCATTGCCCTGCCCTTCGACCTCGTCGCGGATGGCGCGGTAATTCAGCGCACGCAACTCGGCTTCCTTCTGTTTCTGCTCGGCCTTGAGCTCCTGCCAGCGTGCCGCCGCCTTGGCCTGACGATTCAGGTGCTCGAGCTGCTTGTCGACCTCGTCGCGCACGTCGCGCACGCGATCAAGATTCTCCCGCGTGGACTTGATCCGGTTTTCCGTTTCCTTTCGGCGCTCCTTGTACTTGGAGATGCCGGCAGCTTCCTCCAGGTGATGGCGCAGGGCTTCAGGGTCGGATTCGACCACCTGCGAGATCATGCCCTGTTCGATGATGGAATAGCTGCGTGCACCGAGGCCGGTGCCAAGGAACAGGTCGGTAATGTCACGGCGGCGGCAGCGCGCGCCATTGAGCAGGTACTGCGACTGGCCGTCGCGGCTGACCACGCGCTTGACCGAAATCTCGTTGAACTTGGCGTACTCGCCGACGATGGTGCCGTCGGAATTGTCGAACACCAGCTCGACCGAGGCCTGCCCCACCGGTTTACGCGCGCTGGAGCCGGAAAAGATCACGTCCGTCAGCGAATCGCCACGCAGGCGGCTGGCCGCGCTCTCGCCCATGACCCAGCGTATGGCATCGATGATGTTGGACTTGCCGCAGCCGTTGGGACCGACGATGCCGGTCATATTGGTAGGCAGGTGCAACGTGGTCGGATCGACGAATGACTTGAATCCGGCCAGTTTTATCGTGGTCAGGCGCATGGACTTACCGCTACGACGGGCGCGCAGTATAGCCGGCCCCATCGGCGGCGTGACCCCGAATGCTGAACGCCTTCCTGACTAAGGTAGGGCTCGCTTTGGCCTGATAACTGCGGCTCGGCAAGCCAGTGCGCGCGCATCAAGGCATCGGCACACGACGGTGTTGACGAATTTCTGCTCAGACGCATAGATCGACCTGGCACAATGGCTGCGGCCATCCCGTTTGAATGCGCCTCTATGGGTAGACCCAGGCTGCGACAGGCGTCGCAGCATGTTAGGCCGACTGCACCCGGCTCGCTGAACTGTTCAGTCGCTGTCCATAGCTGTCCTGGCGCAACTGCGCTCGGTCTGGGGCATCACTGTCGCAACCGATCAAAGGACCAGCATTTCACGCTTGAGCGTCGCCACACACTCGCGAGTCGCGGCCTCAAGCTCGCCCTTCAGCAACGCTGCCTGATTGGCCAGTAGCTCATCATAAGTGGGGGCACCGGCATCACTTTCCGGAACGCGCTTGCAAAACCCCTCGGCGACAACGGCCCTGGTCTGCACGTCGATCAGGCGCACCTTGGCCGTGTAAAGCACGCGGTAGTGGGTAAAGTTCAGCGGGAAGTAGGTCAAGGCCCAGTTGACGGTCTGTGCGTCAACAACATACCGCGCGACCTCACCGACCCGGGCGACCGTCTGCTTCACGTCATCGGAGCGCATAACGGTTACCGGCGGGGTGACAGGCCTTGCTTCGTGGGCATGCTGTAGCTCTGCAAGCAGAGCCGCCGCAATGGCATCCGCAGGATCAGGAATCTCGTTGCCAGCAATAATCTTGTTGCCCACACCGACCATCGCAGCCGCTCCCAATAGCCCGAACATCGCCTTGCCTGGGGTCATCGCCGCAAAGTCTGGCATCTTTCGCGTCGTGTAAGTCACCGTCTGATTCCTGATACTGGCCATGGACTTGCTGTCCAGGGCCTTCTTGTTCACCGATACACAACCGGCGATGGAAAGAACGATGATCGAAGCTACAACTAGAAGGCGCATTTCGTTACTCGCAGATTGAATCGACAGTAAAATTGTAATTTTATAAAAAACTTTAAACAACACCACTCCGCACAACCCCACCACCGGCGCAAATTCCGCGGCAGCAAGCCAGAAAATCCAGGGTACCCCAAACACCGGAAACGTTGCTGCTGCTTGCCCCCGAAATAACCACTCGGGTCGGTATACGCCAGCGGGTTGTTGAACACATAGCTGTAGCGGTTGAAGCTCTGGCTGTCCCGTGGCGCCTGCACGAACGGATCGGCCTGCAGGAAACGGCCCAGCCGCGGATCGTAGATGCGG
>JAEUPP010000063.1 GCA_016790075.1 Rhodanobacteraceae bacterium
GGTGTAGCTCAGGTTCGGTGCCGTGCCACTCAGCGTGCCGTGCTGCGGCGGTGTGCTGATCACAAAGCTCAGCGGATCGTTGTCCGCATCGCTGCCGCTCAGGGTAATGGCGGTGTTGGCGCCGGTTACGGTCAGGCTGGCCACGTTGGCCGCTGGCACATCGTTGACCGGAGCAATGCTGAGGCTCACCGTGACCGGGGCCGAGTTGACCTGGCCATCGTTGACCACGAACTGGAAGCTGTCGCTGCCGTGGTAGTTCGCCGCCGGGGTATAGCTCAGGTCAGGCGCCGTGCCGCTCAGACTGCCGTGGCTGGGTGTGCTGATCACGCTGTAGGTCAGGGTGTCGCCATCGATATCGGTAGCGCTCAGCACCAGGGCCAGGGCAGTGTCCTCGCTCGCGGGCAGGCTGGCGGCCACTGCGACCGGGGCATCGTTGACCGGGTTGATGGTCAGACTGACCGTGGCCGGGGCGGAATCGGCCTGGCCATCACTGACCACAAAGTCAAAGCTGTCGCTGCCGTGAAAGTTCGCCGCAGGCGTGTAGATGAGGGTGGGCGCAACGCCGCTGAGCCGGCCCTGCGTCGGAGCGACCGTGACACGGAAGCTCAACGCGTCGCCATCGGCATCGCTGCCAGCCAGCACAATCGCCAGGGTCCCGTCCTCGTTCAGGCTGACCACCTGGGCAACGGCTGCCGGCGGACGGTTACCCACGCCCGTGACGTTGATCGTGATCTCGCCCGGCGCGGAGGTGAACTCGCCGTCAGATGCCGTAAACCGGATCCGGTCGCTGCCCACATAACCTGCGGCCGGCGTGTAGATCAGGTTGGGCACGCTGCCCGTAAGGGTGCCGTGTGACGGTGATTCCACCACCGCATAGCTCAGCGTGTCGTTCTCGGGGTCCGTCGCCGTCAGCGTAACCGCCAGCGCCGTATCACGCGGAGTCTGCAGCGCCAGGTCCGGCGCAACCGGCGGATCGTTGTAGCAGTTCTTGCGGCCCTGATAGGTGAACGACAGGCTGCCCTGCCCCGTCAGGCTGGCCGCCGTCAGCACGATGCGCGCAAACCAGACCGTGCGGTAGTCGAGGTTATTTCCCTGCCCCCGCTTCAGGTCATACACAGGCACCACGATTTCCTGCTGCAGCAAGGCATTCAGCGCCGTGCGCACCGCATTGGAATTCATGTTGCCCGGCGCGCCCTGCACATAGTCGCCCGCCGTCAGCAGCGTGTCGGCGGTGTTGTCCGGGTTGACGTAAGTGTTGCTGTTGCCCGGCGGTACCAGGCTCGCCGCCAGCACCGGCGCATCTTCCACGCCCGTCCAGGTCAGCCAGGAAAACTGCCCCGCGCCGCTACCCCGCGGCACCCCCGTAAACGCCTGCCCCAGGTTCGCGCTGTTGAGCAGCGCAGCCGGCAATACCAACGGATACAGCGGACAGAAATCGGTGCTCTTGGCGCCACTGACGCGAGGTCCAGCCACTGTGACCGCCGGGCGGGAACCCTTCACCGCCGCATCATTGCCGGGGCCTGCCACCGCCGCCCCACCACCCAGCACGACCAAAGCCAGACCCAACACCACCCGGCCTATACCCACACGCCGCGCGCGCAGACCTACACGGCCAGCTCGCGCCAGCTCCGACCAACCCACCATGGAACACCCCCTGAAGTGTTCAGTACGCACCCACAATGTGCACGCAGACCGCTGATTATCTCAGCCGCCGCGCAATCAACCCCTCACTTTCACCCCCGCCAAGGGAGGAATTTCCAATTGTTGACAGTCTCAACCGTAACGGCGGCCAGCGGCAGGCCCAGCAAGAAGAAGGCCAGTGCACCAGGCGCCGGCCTTCCCTATCGTCTTTCCCGGCGAACATTGCGCTACCGGGTACGGCAATTACGGTTCAAAGCCGTTCCTGAAGATCAGGTCGACTGCCGCATTGCAGGTGCTGCCATAGAACACACGCACGTCATCAATCCACCATCCGCCGCTGGTACGGCCTACTGAGCTGTCAGCACCGGCACGGAAGCGGAAGCTGACATTTCGGCCGGTAAAATCGGCAAGGTTTACCGAGCTGCGAATCCACGCTGTATTGAACGCGCCGTGCCAGGCGGCGACCGCGCCAAAGGCACCGCTGGCGTTCATGGTGCTGTTGTAAGGCCCGCTCAGGAAGCGACTTGCGTTGGCAGGAACCGTGCCTTGTGCGGCGAGGATGTCACTCCAGGTTGTGCCGCCGTCCAGTGAGTATTCCAGCAGGCCACCGTCGTAGTTCGGCTCGGTGTCGTAGCGATGCCAGAACTCCAGCGTCACGCCGGCCGCATTCGGGACAGCAACTGGCGCAGCCGTGGTCAGGGTACGGCTCTGCGTATTGTCCGGATCGGGCACGAACCAGGACCGCGTTGGTGAATGCGCCTGGGTCGTGACGACGGAGAAATTCGCACCGACACTGCCGGTACCCGCTACGGCCCAGGAAGCTGTGCCGGATTCGACGTCATCGCTGAATGCTGCGGTGTCGGGGCCGGCTGGCTGAGCGGACTTCTCCACCACATTGGCATCCTCCAGACCCGCAGCACAGATACCACTGCCGTTGCCGTTGGAGTCCTCGGCGTGGACTACGTAGTAGTACGTGCTGCCACTCGCAGCGCTGGTATCACTGAAGGTCGTGCCGGTTAGGCAGGTCTGCAGCGCATTCCCGGCCGATGGGGTGAATCCTGGGGTCGTCGAGCGGTACACGTTGTAGCGCATCTGGCCGCCAGCGCCACAACTGGGAGAGGCCGCGGACCAGGCCAGGTTGACCGCACAGGTCGTGGTACCGGCGCTGCTTGCGGCAGTCAGGCCCGCAAAGGATGGCGCCAGCGTGCAGGCGCCCGTGGCCGTGGCGCTGGAACAACCGCTCTGCGCCGAGTCGCAGGGCTGCACGGTATCGCGCGAACTGACTTTATAACTGTAGACCGCGCCACCCGAGACCGTCGTATCGATATAGCTTGCCCCCGAAGTGACTTGAGCGATCTGGGTGTAGTTCGTGCCCGGACAGGCTCCGCTCGAGCGGAATATGCGATAGGTCGTGATTCCCGATACCGGTGTCCAGTTAATGGTGATCTGGTTGGCCGCCGTCGCTGCCGCCGTCACATTGGTGGGTGCATCCGGTGCCGTGCACTCGCCACGACCGTCGATGAAATCGGGATTTGTACCGCCCGGATCGAGATAGGACTTCACCGCAGTCGTCGGTGTACCGAGGCCATCCCAGGCATGCGACAGCTTGCCGTAGAAGTCCGACAGGTTCGCGCCGGTAGAGCCACAAGCCGAGGGGCCGCCGCTGAGTACGCCGACCAGGCGCTGGCTCGCGTTGTACAGCGGCGAACCCGACGAACCTCCCTCGGTCACACTAGGCGGCAACGCGCCGCCGGCCGGAAAATTCGGCAGCTGCGGTGGTGTCGGATCCCAGAACGGATGCCAGTGCACGCCGCTGGCGCTGGCGATATTGCCGATCTGAATCGTGGTTTCCACGAAGGTGATGCGCTTTTCGTCCACGCCCGGATGGTGAATGCCGGCGCAAAGACCAACGGTCGAGGCCGGGTCGGTTGGCGCCGAGCAGACAGGATCGATATTGCGCCGGTCCCAACCGGCCCAGTACAGGTTGTGGGCAGGATTGGCCGGCTGCAGGAATTCCAGCAAGGTGAAGTCGGAGCGGTCGCCGGCCGGCGCCGAACCGGCAAACGGGTTGGCAGTCTGGGCGAGGAAACGCACGCCCGAACTCGTCGTCGACGGACGCGGCTGGATCTGGCCGCTGGCGCTGGAGCCCGGACGCCGGCAGGTCGCCGACTCGTAGTTCCAGTACGCCACGAGGGTCGCGCCGACTGTGTCGTTGTTAACGCCGCAGTGGGTAGCGGTCGCAAACAGCATGCGCTTGTCGTTGGCCGTGTTGTTCATCAGCGAGCCCGTGCAGGTGTCGGTGCCGCTGAGCGTATAGGCAGCCACCGAACGGCGCGGGTTGTTCCAGGGGTCGCCAGCGCTGAGGCAGGCCACGTCCGTGTTGCAGGCGCCGGACTTGCAATGCTTGGCGACTCTGCCAAAGCCACGGTAGCCGTGGCCGATACGCGAGATGCCGAACGCGAGTTCACTCATGCGGCTGGCCGGCACACGCAACTCGAATACGGCCGACTGTCCCAGCAATACCGGCGTCCAGAACGCGTTGTTGACGTTGTTCACCTCTGCCGTATACGGACCAAGCTTGGCCCCGCCGGCAGTCGCCGAGCGGATCAGCAGCGTCGCGCCATCGGGCAGGCGAAACGGCTGCAGGCCGAAATTGAGGTGCTCGGCATCCGGCGTCTCGACAGTGAAGGTCCAGACATTGATGCCATTGGCGCCGACCTCCCAGTTTCCGTGGGCGGCGGTGTTGATCTGCACATCGTGAGGAATGGCAAAACGATACTTGCCAACACCTTTTACATCACCAATCTGATCCTCTTGTGCGATACGCGCCATGTCCAGCGCGTCGAAACGGATCTTGCTCTTGTCGGCCGAAAAACCGGCGGCACCGGCTGCCCCCCAGGCGGCAACCAGCATAAGGCTGGCATAGGAAATCTTGCGCACTTCAGTTCTCCTGCTCTCGCTGCTATTGACTCACCGCCCCCTGAGCAATGCACGGCGTGCCCGGCGGGAAGCCGGGCAGAGGAATGACCAGCCCCCCTGTGCGAACTGATCGGGTCGATTATGCAGAAGGCGGGATCAGGCGTATGTAGGCCAGCCGGCGCCCTGCGGCTCCGTCCTGCGGACGGGTGCGCGGCGAAATATCGGGCTCAGCATTACGGTGCGACGCGCCATGCAGCCCTTGCCTGACGACCGATCGGCGTATCGCTTCAGCTACGGCGGCGGCAAATGGCCGCAAACGGTGAGGGGCGGCCGCGCAGACGCAGGCGCGCGATGGAAAAAAACCCGCCGCCACAGGGGTAGCGGCGGGTTCCCTCCCGGCAGACTCCAAGGCCTGCACGCCGGCGATTGTCGCGATTGTCGCGGCCAGGTCACGCCGCACTGCAGTACGGACCAGCGGAGCCGCCGTGTCTGTCGCCCGGAACGTGCTGCAATGCGGTTTCCGCGGCGGCCGGCCGGCCGGCACATACCTGCGCGGCATAACCGAATAACCCCCTATCCTTTCCTGGCGCGCCGGACCGCGCCTAGCATCGAGGATCAGAAGACGTTTAGACGTCCAAACGATTCCGGTGATACCCATGTCCGCGCCCCCTGCGCTACCGTTGATTCCGCTGCCCGAAGCCAAGTCCGGCGAGCTTGCCCGTCTCGTCGAGGGGCTCGATTCCGCCTCGTTATGGTGGCTGTCGGGTTATGCCGCCGGTCTCGCCAGCCAGACCACGACGGTTGCGCGTGCCGTAGCCGGCGCGCTCGCGAAGGAACCGGTGAATGCGCCGCGGCTCAGCGTCGTCTACGGCAGCCAGACCGGCAATGCCAAGCGCCTGGCCGAACAGTTGGCACAGAAGGCCGAAGCCGTCGGCCTTCAGGTGCGCCTGCTGCGCGCCGATGCCTACCCGACGCGCGAGCTCAAGAACGAACGCCTGCTCGTGGTCGTCATCAGTACTCAAGGCGAGGGCGAACCGCCGGATGACGCCCGCGGCTTCGTCGAGTTCCTGCTGGGCAAACGGGCACCGGAACTCAAGGAGCTCAAGTTCGGCGTGCTGGGCCTGGGCGACAGCAGCTATCCGCTGTTCTGCGAAATCGGGCGCAAGCTCGATCTGCGCCTGGCGGAACTAGGTGCAACCCGCTTGCTCGATCGCGCCGATGCCGACGTGGACTTCGAACGCGTCGCCAAGCCCTGGGCGGAGCGCGCGCTACAGCTCGCGCGCGAGCAGCTCAAAGGTCAGGCACCGCTCGCCACGGTGACGCCGCTGCGTCCGGCCGCCGTGCTGAGCTGGTCGCGCGAAAAGCCCTATGCGGCCGAGGTGATCACAAACCAGCGCATCACGGCGCGTGCCAGCGACAAGGACATACGCCACGTCGAGTTGTCGCTGGAAGGCTCGGGACTTGCCTATGAACCCGGTGATGCGCTGGGCATCTGGCCGCGCAATCCGCCGGCTCTGGTCGACGCGGTCATCGCTCAGCTGCGGCTGGACCCGAATGCGCCGGTAGCAATTGGCGATGTCACTCAGCCCCTGCGCCTGTGGCTCAGCGAGCAGCGCGAAATCACGCGTCTGTCGCGACCGCTGATCGCGCAGCATGCGGCGCTCGCGGCATCGGCCGAACTCAATCGCCTGCTGTCGCCAGATCATGCGGCGCAGTTGCAGAAACTGCTCGCGGACTACCAGGTCATCGACCTGCTGCGCGCGTATCCGGCGGCCTGGTCGGCAGAGGAGCTCGTCGCCGCGCTGCGCCCACTGACGCCGCGGCTGTATTCCATCGCCTCGAGCCAGAAGGCCGTCGGCGATGAGGCACATCTGACTGTTGCGCATGTGGCCTACGAGGCCTTCGGCAGCGCGCACTGGGGTGCGGCCTCGCATTACCTCGCCAGTCAGGACGAAGCTGGCCGCGTGCCAGTGTTCATCGAGCACAATGAACGTTTCCGTCTGCCGCGTGATGGTGCGCGCGACATCATCATGATAGGCCCGGGCACCGGCGTCGCGCCGTTTCGTGGCTTCGTACAGGAGCGCGACGCTACCGGCGCCAGCGGTCGCAACTGGCTGTTGTTCGGCAATCCGCACTTCCGCACCGACTTTCTCTATCAGCTGGAATGGCAGGACGCGCTCAGGCGCGGTTCGCTGACACGGCTTGATCTCGCGTTCTCGCGCGATCAGGCCGACAAGGTCTATGTGCAGCAGCGCCTGCGCGAACACGGCGGCGAGTTGTACGGCTGGCTGGAAGGTGGCGCGCATCTCTATGTCTGCGGCGACGCGACGCGCATGGCCAAGGATGTGCACGCCGCACTGATCGAAGTGGCCATCACCCATGGCGGCAAGAGCCCGGAGGACGCCGCCGCCTATGTAAACCAGCTGCAGCAGCAAGGGCGTTATGCCCGGGACGTGTATTGAAATGAGCGCTAGCGGTTCACCCGTCGAGAAGATCAAGGCTGGCAGTCGTTTCCTGCGCGGCACGCTGGTGGAAAGCCTGGCCGACAGCTTCACCGGCAGTCTGCGCGAGGACGACCAGACCCTGATCAAATATCACGGCAGCTACCAGCAGGACGACCGCGATCTGCGCGAGGAGCGCCGCCAGCAGAAGCTGGAGCCGGACTACAGTTTCATGATCCGCACACGCACGCCGGGCGGCATCGCCACGCCCGAGCAGTGGCTCAAGCTCGACGCCATCGCGACACGTTATGCCAATGCCAGCCTGCGCGTGACCACGCGCCAGGCATTCCAGTTCCATGGCGTCATCAAGCGCGAGCTCAAGGCCACCCTCGCCGCAATCAATGCAAGCCTCATCGACACGATCGCCGCCTGCGGCGACGTGAATCGCAATGTGCTCTCGGCCGCCAATCCGCTGCTCTCTTCCGTGCATGCCACGGTGCATGCACAGGCCAAGGCGCTGTCGGAATACTTCCTGCCCAGGACACGCGCCTACTACGAGATCTGGCTGGACGAGGAACGCGTCGCCGGCAGCGACGAGCACGAACCGATTTACGGTGAAACCTATCTGCCGCGCAAGTTCAAGACCGCATTCGCGGTACCGCCGGTCAATGATGTCGACATCTTCGCCAACGACCTCGGCTTTATCGCCATCATCGAGGGCGGCGCCGTCGTCGGCTACAACCTGACCGTAGGTGGCGGCTTCGGCGCAACCCACGGCGATCCCACGACCTATCCACGGCTGGCCGATGTAATCGGCTTCGTCACGCCCGAGCAAGTTATCGCCGCCGCCGAGGGCGTGATTACTACCCAGCGCGACTGGGGCAATCGCGTGGAGCGCAAACGTTCTCGCCTGAAGTACACGATCGACGATCGCGGGCTCGCGGCGTTCAAGGCCGAGGTCGAGCGCCGTGCAGGCTTTACGCTGGCGCCCGCACGGGAATTCCTGTTCGACCACAACGGCGACCGCTTTGGCTGGGTCGAAGGTGAAGACAGCCGCTGGCATCTGACCTTGCGCATCGAGGCCGGACGCATCATCGACCGCGGCGAGCGCCGCCTGCTGTCCGGCCTGCGGGCGATTGCGCAGATTCATGGCGGCGACTTCCGCCTCACGCCGAACCAGAACCTGATCGTCGCCAACGTGCCGGCTGCGGCGCGCGGCGCCATCGACGCACTCGTGGCCGAATACGGTCTCGATCTCTATCGCAGCGCCTCGCCGCTGCGCCTGAACGCACTGGCCTGTGTCGCACTGCCGACCTGCTCGCTGGCCATGGCCGAAGCCGAGCGCTATCTGCCGGATCTGGTGAGCAAGATCGAGGCGCGTCTGGCAGCCCACGCCCTGACCGACGCCGACATTCACCTGCGCATCTCGGGCTGCCCGAATGGCTGCTCGCGCCCTTACCTCGGCGAAATCGCCCTCGTCGGCAAGGCGCCGGGGCGCTACAACCTGATGCTGGGCGCCGACCACCGCGGCCAGCGATTGAACCAACTGCACAAAGAAAATATTTCAGAAAAAGACATTATTGAAACTGTCGACGCGCTGCTTGCGCGCTATGCGAAACAGCGCAGCACCGACGAGCGCTTTGGTGACTTTCTGGTCCGCACCGGCGTTGTTGCGGCCAAGCCCCGCATTCCGCTGGAGGTAAGGACATGAGTTTTCCCGATCTCGTCAGCGCGGCTGAAGACGGCCGCGCACTGGCCGAACTGAATCGCGAACTGGAAGCATTGACGGCCGAGCAGCGTGTCGCCTGGGCACTGGAAACGCTGCCGCAAAGCCGCGCGCTGTCCTCGTCGTTCGGCGCGCAGTCCGCCGCATCGTTGCACCTGATCACGCGGCAATCGCCGGATATTCCGGTGATCCTCGTCGACACGGGCTATCTGTTCCCCGAAACCTACCGCTTTGCCGATACGCTGTCGCAGCGGCTGAATCTCAACCTCAAGGTCTATCGGCCGACGATCAGCCGCGCCTGGATGGAAGCGCGTCACGGCCGCCTCTGGGAAAACGGCGTCGAAGGTATCGACCAGTACAATGCCCTGCGCAAGGTCGAACCCATGCGCCGCGCGCTCGATGAACTGGCTGTACGCACCTGGTTCGCCGGCCTGCGCCGCGCGCAGGCGCGCACACGCAGTGACGCCCAGGTGCTTGAACTCAAGAACGGGCGCTGGAAATTCCAGCCCATCGTTGACTGGAGCGATCGCGATATCTATGTCTACCTGCAACGCTTTGACCTGCCCTATCACCCACTCTGGGACGAGGGCTATGTCTCGATCGGCGACACGCACACGACCTCGCGCTGGGAAGCCGGCATGCGCGAGGAAGACACTCGCTTCTTCGGCCTCAAACGCGAGTGCGGCATTCATGTGGAAATTTGACTTTGCACGCGCGGCGGTGCGTGAACGATGTTGACCCTTGCCACCCCGTAATTCACCACTGCTTTACTACATCTCCCAAGGACTTCGCGCCGCACCGAAGCGGCGCCCGCTGGCGCCACGCGCTCGCACAGGAACCGACTCATGTCAGCCAATATCGCAACTGCCCGCCATTCCGACCTCCACGACGGACTCAACCCGCCACATGGCGGCCAGCTCAGGGAACTGTACCTGCCCGCAGAAGCGGCTGAAGCGCTGAAACAACGCAGCGCGACGCTGCCCGGCTGGGATCTGACTCCGCGCCAACTCTGCGATCTGGAACTATTACTCAATGGCGCGTTTTCGCCGTTGACCGGATTCCTTGTGCGGCGCGACTACGACCGCGTCGTGCAGGAGATGCGCCTGGCCGACGGCACCTTGTGGCCGGTTCCCATCACTCTCGATGTCAGCGAATCGTTCGCCGCCGGCATCCAGACCGGTGCTGACATCGCCCTGCGCGACTCGCAGGGCGTGCCGCTGGCCGTACTTACGGTTCAAGACATTTATTTTCCAGACAAGCTGATCGAAGCGCGTGAGGTATTCGGCACCACCGATACAACCCATCCGGGGGTTGCTGACCTGCAGCGCAGCCATCCGGTCTATGTCGGCGGCACCCTGCGTGGTATCCAGCCACCACAGCACTACGATTTCGCCGAACTGCGTGATTCGCCACGGCGCCTGCGCGAAACCTTCGCACGCCTGGGCTGGAGCACCATCGTCGCATTCCAGACACGCAATCCCATGCATCGCGCACACCGCGAGCTGACCCTGCGCGCCGCCGAGCAGGCCGGTGCGAAGCTGCTGATCCATCCGGTCGTCGGCCGCACCAAACCCGGCGACGTCGACCACTTCACCCGCGTGCGCTGCTATCGCGCGCTGCTCAAGCACTATCCGCGCGGCGATGCCACGCTTTCGCTACTGCCGCTGGCCATGCGCATGGCCGGACCGCGGGAAGCGGTATGGCACGCCATCATCCGCAAGAACTACGGCGCGTCGCATTTCATCATCGGTCGTGATCATGCGGGGCCCGGCAATGATTCCAGCGGCAAGCCGTTCTACGATCCGTTTGCGGCGCAGGAACTGCTCACGCGCCATCAACAGGAAATCGGCATCCGCGTCGTACCGTTCCCGGCCATGGTCTATGTGGCCAACCGCGACACCTACCTGCCGTCGAACGAAGTCCAGAAAGACGACGAAGTCCGCGACATCTCCGGCACCGAGCTGCGCCGCCGCCTTGTTAGCGGCGAAGACATCCCAGCGTGGTTCACGTTCCCGGAAGTCGTCGACATTCTGCGCGAGCGCTATCCGGCCGGCGCGAACAAGGGCGTGGCGCTGCTGTTTACCGGCCTTTCCGGCTCAGGCAAATCGACATTGGCTGAAGCGGTTATCGCGAAACTGCTGGAGCGGTCCAGCCGTGCCATCACCCTGCTCGATGGTGACGAAGTGCGGAAGAATCTTTCCAAGGGCCTGGGCTTTTCGCGCGAGGACCGCGTCGCCAATGTCACGCGCATAGGCTGGGTCGCCAGCGAGATCGTGCGACACGGCGGCATCGCTATCTGCGCCCCCATAGCACCCTATGCCGAAACACGCGCGGAGATCCGCCGCCTCGTCGAGCAGCACGGGGCGTTTGTGGAGATCTACGTCTCCACCCCGATAGAAGTCTGCGAAGGCCGCGACCGCAAAGGCCTCTACGCGCAGGCACGCGCCGGGAAGATTCCACAATTTACCGGCGTCAGCGATCCGTACGAGGCGCCGAAAGATCCCGAGCTGGCGTTCGATACCAGCAATGCCGACGCCGGTGCAATCGCCAATCAGGTGATCGCCTTCCTGCGCAATCGTGGACTGCTGACCGATTGAGGCCGCGGGAACCGCGCCAGGCGCCTGCCTCGCAAGCGCCTGGTTTTCCTGCTCCGCGCGAGTCGGACTTTGCACGACCAAAAACCCGCTGCCCCGGGGCCGCCGGGACAGCTCGGCGTGAAACTGCTGCAGATCGCCGACGCCGCGAGCAGCAGCCCAGCCGTTGTGTTCAGACTGGTACTGGCCTGTGCGATCAGCGTGCATCTGCGGCTCGCCCTTGACACCGCAGAACAAGGCCTGGAAGCGTCGCCTTCCGGGCAATGCGCACGCAACGCGATGTAATCAAGTAGACAAATTATTAGTTTCGCAGGCCTTGCAGAAATCTGCAGCAGCGTGCCAGGAGAGGTCTTGTGTGCGGCACAACTCGCAGCAGCGGTAGCCGGCCCGCCATCCTGTAACAATCTGGATCGCGAGTAGCCGCGGCCAGACGATGACACACCGCCGAAGCTCGACTGGCTGGCCGCGCGACAACAGCACTCAAGAGCCGCCGGAAACGGCTAGGAAGAATCTGAGGCTGGTGCCAGAAACACACCGATGTGGCGAAAAGCCTGGCGCAGTAGCGTCACGACTGACCCACGAGGAGGCTGCCACCATGACCCGTTCGCTGATGCTGATGTTGATTCTTGCCGGATATCTTGCCGTCACACCGGCGCAGGCACTGACGATCTACAAATGCACCGACAAGCAGGGCCTTGTCGCCTACCAGGCCACGCCGTGCGCGGCGCACCTGCATGACGCCCAGTTTTCGCTGCGGCCCGAGCCCTCCACTGCAATCGCAGCAACCACAGCAACCACAACTTTCACGCCGCGGCAGCGCACGTCAGCAGCGCCACGCAGGTCGGCCAAGCCGCGCCGCCAGCGGCACGTTGCCAGCACCGTCACGGCGGATCTCAGCTCCTGGGAATGCCGCGCCACCAACGGTGAATTGTTCTATCAGCATTCGCCCTGCCCGGTTGCTGTCTCGGGCAGCATCGAGCTCAAGCACACAGCAACCCGTGGACGCAGCCCTGCTGCATCGTCAGCAATCTTTGTTTCCGGCAAACCAGTCGCACGGGCTGACGCCTGCCGCCGTATCCACGCTGCCAGTGCCAGCGGCCGCCCCGGTCACGAACGCGACGAGGATGTCAGCACTTACGAGCGCAATCTCGGCCGCGACCCCTGCCGCTGAGCTGCACGGCTGGATGCCGACGCCGCCGGCGGGAACTTGGCCTGGCGATCCAGCGCGCCAAGACATGCCTACGCCAAGGCCAACCTCAAGGCAGCACAGCAGATACTGGTCCGAGCGCTTTCCGAGCCGCTGTACACAGGCGCAGCCAGGTACTTCCAGGAATCGCGCCCACCGCGCGCCACACCGAGGCTCGCATTGGCGGCCCGGACGACGCGGCTGAATACAACGCGGAACTCTTTCAAGCGGTTCGCGGCCGGGCCTGACAGCGGCCCATGGCAGACCGGTCACGCCTTTGACCATTGTGGCTCGATCGCCGGCGAGGGCTTTACCTCAGGCCCGAAAAGGAAATGGGACGGCAGGTGGCTGAATTGATCTGCCAAGGAGCGACCACTTCAGAGGCGCTCCGCGCGTGCCGATGGGCCGCAATAAACCCGACAAATGGGGCCCAGCTGGCCCGGGCCAGAATTCCCGGCCTTGCCTGGGCTTCAGTACGGCCGGCAAACGCTGCCGTCTGATCGCGAAGACAGGTATCGCTGCACCTGCGCGACTACCGCTCCCAGGGTTCCTGCGGTTTGCGCGCCCGCATACGCAGGCAGGCGGGTTTTCCCGATCGCTGTCCTTTACCCCCAGGCCACGGGGTCTCGACTTTGGTTTTTTCCTGCATCCGTTCATGCAGCGGACACGAAATCGCTGTTCAGCTAGGGTAGAGTGCCGGCCGAGTCGTGCCTGACCACGACCCCGCGGTGGACATGGGGATGTTCGTAGCTTCGCCGCCGCGGCGTTATCGATAAATCGTCGCCTTGCGGCGATGCCATTCATACCAGGAGAAACCGATGATTCGTCTTGCTCGCCCGCTCATCATCGCCAGCGTAATGCTTGCGCTCGCCGCCTGCCAGAAGCAGCCGGAACCCGCCAAACCAGCCGCCGCCCCGGCTCCGGCCACTACCCCCGCCGCACCGCCGGCTGCAGCACCAACTACACCACCGCCGGCCGCTGCTCCCGAAACCCCGCCGCCAGCCGCCGCCGCACCGGCCACGGCCGATTCCGTCGGCGTTCCGGAATGCGACAACTACATCAACAAGTACATGGCCTGCGTTTCGGGCAAAGTACCGGAAGCCGCCCGTGCCCAGCTGCAGGCCAGCCTCGACCAGACGCGCGCACTGTGGAAGCAGACCGCTGCAACCGACGCCGGCAAGGCCAGCCTCGCACAGGCCTGCACCGCAGCCAACGATGCAGCCAAGGGCTCGATGAGCGCGTTCGGCTGCACCGACTTCTGATCGGTTCTGTCATCAGCACTCAGTAATTGCAGGGAGCCACCCTCGTGGCCCCGGCAACCGGGCAGTACCTGCAGCCAGCCCAGATCATGGGCTGGCTGCCTCGTTTTACGTCGGAGCGCGATGTGTCGTTCTCGACCAACGCCTACTTGCGGTTCCGATGCGAAATCTGCCCGGCGCACGAACGATTACAGCGCAATAACCGGTAGGCACACCGCAACGTCGCTATCGATATCGCTGGATGGCTGCGCATTGAGCACAGCATCAAACCCATTCACTTGGGATGGCCCAAAAAAATCCAAAACCAAACCTTGAACTTGACCAGAAGTTACGCCGAGAACATCCACGCGATGAATTGTCGAGCGACTTCTCCGGTCGTTGACACGACGCCTGGACATGGCCGGCCGGAACGGCTTCAGAACCAGTCCGGCATTTCCGCGGCCAGTTCCGCCGAGATATTGCCGATCGCCGCAACATTCGCACGCACATCGACCAATTCGGGATCCGTCGCGAAAACAATACAGTGCTTCGCCGCCAACGCGAGATTGGCATCGTGGCATCCTCGGTTAATCGCCGACCTGATCTGCGCGAAAAAGCCCGCGTCGTCGGCGATAGCACTCTGTATCGCCTCGGAAGCCGCGTCGTCGATCTGCAGCAGCAGATCTTGTGTCGCATAGATCGGAAACTCCTCCGGATTCCACAGTAACTGATAGTCCGAGTCCGACTTCCGCTTGTCGCGGTAGGCGTCTTCGATCTTGCGTGGCAATACGCCGACCGTAAGCGGGAATACGGTAGAACTGCCTTCGTCGTATACAAAGGCGATACGCGCTGGCTCGGCAGCAGCGTGCATTTCAAACACACGTGCGGCGAAACCAGCAACAGCGGAGCGAACAACTTCGAAACTGTTATCCATGGAAACCCCTAGCCCAGCACACAAGCACAACCTAGCTCATAGGTAGTGCCACCTTCGAGGTCAGACTTGAGTTCAGCCAGGCCCTTGTAGAACTCATCCTGATTTTTTGCACCCATGAGTTTCTGATAGACCTTGTTCTTGTAGTCCTGGCCGTGCACGCCCTCCCCCTTATGCGCGGTCTTTGTCGACCCCGGCAGACGATCACCGGAAGTTTCCGGCAACCACACGCCGTTGCGCGCGTCGTTGATGTCGATATCGAGCCCGTTCTTGCCCATCTTTTCGCGCAGTGCTTTCATCTTCGGATCGTTGGAGTTCGACATCACGATATGGTGAGCCTTGTGCCGTGAACTCGGACGCGCGCTGCCGCAATCCGTCAGGTTTTTCGCAAGTATCTCCGCGTCGCTACTCGTGCTAAGTCCAAGCGGGTCGGTCCAACCAGCAGGATTCGGCGCGTACTGATACGTATTGATGCCGCCGAACAAGCCTATCGGGTCCTGGCTCACGAACCGGCCGATGTCCGGATCGTAGTAGCGGAAGCAGTTGTAGTGCAGACCTGTCTCCGCATCGAAGTACTGTCCCTGGAACCTCAGCGGCTGGTGCACGGGTTCGGCGCGCGCCGGGTCCGGTTCCGGATTCTCGACGAGCAGGGTGTTGCCCCAGGCACGATAGTTGGCACGCCAGGTAATCCGGCCTTCCTTGTCGCTGAGCTCACGCGGCAAGCCAATCTGATCATTGTGAAAGTAGTGGATATGCGCCGATGTTTCGGCTCCGTCAGCAGTTTGCGTGGACTCAACCTGAGCGAGTGGCACGAAGCCATCGGGCTCGTAGACATAGGTCAGGCAACGCGAATTGCGGACCTCCTGTAGCAATCGGTTACCGTCCCAGACGAATTCCGTCGTGCCAAAGCTGTCGCGTTTCCAGCTGCGCCGGCCGAGTGCATCGTAGCCGTAGCAGATGTTCTGCTTGATGCCATTGCGAACAATCGATACTGATTCGAGACGATGCTCCGGGTCGTAGGAAAACTGCATTGCGGTGTGGTCACCGATACGTTTCTCGACCACGTTGCCGTGCGTGTCGTAGGCAAATCGCTTGTCTTCATAACGTGTGACGCGATTGTCGGGCCACGCCGCGCCGTCTCCCTCGACCAGATTGTGAGCCGGGTCGAATGCAAAGCGTTCGGTGTTTGCGCGCGTTAACCGATCCAGCGCATCGTAGGCATAGATGGTTTGTCCGAAACGGCGATCGCTCATGGCCTCAAGGTTGCCCACGCGATCATAGACGTAGCGTCGCGCAACCTGGTCCTGGGCGCCGATGCCGTCCTTGCGTGCATGCTGCTCTACCCGGCGCCCCATGACGTCGTAGTCGAAATAACTCTTGAGGGCGCCTTGGCTGCGGACCGTTTCACGCTGCATCGCATCGCGTTCAATCTCGCTAAGCACGTCTCCGTCCAGGCTAATGCGATGCAGGTAGCCAGGGCCGTAGTACTCCTGTCGCAAAGCGCGGCCGTCGGGCAGCAATGTCCCGATGCGATTGCCTAGCACGTCGTATTGGTGCTGAACGGCCCGGGTTCGGCCGTTGGTGACAGTCGTCTGTTCTACTACGCGACCTTCATCGTCGTACGTGAACTGCACAGTTCCGCTGCCGTCAGCGGTGGCCTCGACTACCCGTCCTGCAGGGTCGTACGCAAAGCACGTACGCACGACGCGCTTGTCGCGCGCGCGCGCAACGACCTTCTCGACAATCCGACCAGCAGCATCTCGCTGGTACTGCGTGCGCAACAACTCAGGCACGTTGTCGTCCGGCAGCTCGACACCCGGACCGCTACGCGTACCCAGTTCGCGCCGTTCAACAAGGTGATCCGATGGATCGAAGTAATAGCGCGTCACACGTCCATCGAAACCCTGCTCAGCCACGATGTTATTGCGTTCGTCGTAAGCGTAGCGATGGTAGCGGCCGTTTTCGTTGGTCAGGACTACAAGCCGGCGCGATGCGTCGTACTGATAGAGCAGCCGATGCCCCAGCGCGTCGATGCGCGCTCGCGGCAAACCATCATCGTGGAGTTCATAACGGCTTTCGCGGCCCTGCGCATCGACATGCCGGACCAACCGCCCTGCTTCGTCATAGTCGTAGCGGTCGCTGCTACCGTCGGGATATTCCACGCACAGCAGGTTGTCCCGCGCGTCGTAGCGAAAAGTGGTACGTGCGCCGTCGGCCTGTGTCTGCGCCACGCGGCGCCCGTAGACATCCCATTCGTAGAGAGTGATACGGCCGAGACAATCGCTATGGCGCAACGGCTGGCCGAAAGCATCGTAGTCGATAGTACGCTTGCCGCCTCGCGCGTCAGTGACACGCACGACGAGGCCGCGTTCGTCGTGGTTGTATGCCGTGACATGGCCGAGTGAGTCGGTCTTGCGAACGAGATTTCCAGCGGCATCGTATGCAAATTGTGTTCTCGCGCCGGTCGGATCGACAATCGCGCTCGGCAGCTGCCAACGCTCGTCCCATTCGATTTCGGTGCGTCCGCCGGCAGGATCAATGATCGCAGTCTTGTAACCCTGCGCATCATAGCGATAGCGAGTAGCACGTCCCGAAGGATCAATGATTGCCGTCGGTTTTCCCCAGGCATTCAGTTCTATCTGTGTCCTGCCGCCGGAAGCATCAACGACTGCCGTGAGTTCCTCGTCGGTGTTGTACTCATAACGGACCTCACGCCCCACAACGTCTACTACACGTGTCAGCCCCTGTTCGTAGTGGAAACGCCAATGCTCTCCGACGCTCGTGGTGTGTTCCAGTACGCGTCCGGCCGGTGTGTACTGATCGTATTCGTAGCGCGATGTCAAACCACCCGGCACGCAGTGCTCGACAAGGATGTGATTGCGATAGGCGTAGGTTCGCCAGAGTGCGCCATCGCGGCCATAGACTTGGGCGAGGTCGCCGTCTTCGCTGTAGGCGTAGCGGACCAGCACCTCCACGGCAGCCGCTTGTCCGGTTCCCTGGTTATCGGGCACCTCGCGCAGCAAGGCCACCTGCGTCAATAGCGCCGCCTGTTTGCCGGTAGGCAACACCCGCCATGCGAAGTTCAGGCTGAGTTGGCGATTAGCCGCATCAATAATCTGCGCAGGCAAGCCGTCTTCGCCATAGAAGATGCGAATACGGTTGCCGTTACGATCCTCGATTGCAACGAGTGGAAAATAGACTGCGCGCTCACCGAGCGGATCTGCTGAATCAAGTTCCAACGGTGCAAATATGCGCTGCAGGCCGCAATCCAATGAGTTCACACGGTAACGACCATTGGCTTCTCGCGAGTAGCGAATGCCTTCGTACCGATCAAGCTCACTACCACCTTCGTCGAGTTCCGACAGCTCGGTTTCACGCCCCTGCTCGTCGACGAGCAACAGCCCTGCCGGTGAGCGCAGCAGGCGCCAAGACAAGGGAAGCGACCACCCTTGGCCGAGCCAGCCATTGCCCAGCTGATCGGAAAAGTAGCTGCGCTGCCAAGGCAGTGGCAACGGCGCTGGCAGATCGAAATCGACCTCCTCGCGGCCGCTGAGAAACTTAATCCCAAGCACCGGGTTGACCGGCTTGCCAACCTTGGGTTTGTTCTTGCAGGGCTTTTTCTTCTTGCCCTTGCCTTTCACCCCGCCACCGGCATCACTGCCCGCCTTCTTCGCTGCCTGCTCGGCCCCTTCCTCGGCCACTTCCTTGGTGACTTTCTTTCCACCCTGCTTTGCCGCTGTCTCGACCAGAACTTCTGCGCCCTCTTTTGCAACCGTCTTGGCCGCCTGCTTGCCAACCGCTACGGCAGCCTTGCCAGCCTTCATCGCCGCACCGCCGCCCGGAATCAGGTTTGCCGCGGCGGAAGCACCCGAAATCGCGGCGTTGACGTAGTCGCCTTCCGCCGCATAGATCGCTGCATTCGCTCCGTCCGCAACAATGCCGATCACCGGCACCGCACCGAGGATGTCGAGCCCGGTGTGGACGGCATCGCCCCACTTGCTCCACCAGCTCTTCTTTTCTGGCGGATTCGCACTACCCGCTGGCGTGCTTTTCGGCACCATGGGTTCGGCGGTCAGTTTTCCTATCGTATTCCCTACGGCCATGATTGCTTCCGCTCAGAAGATCGTTTGCATTCCGTGTCTGTGCCCCCCGGCCGCCTGCGCGTGCAGGCCACGAACACTCCGATGAGACGCCTACCGATAGCACAGGTGCATTAGTGCACCTTTAGCGGCTTGCCCGGCTCCTGCCCGCGAGCGCGCATGCGCTCCTGTTCGATTTCGCGTGATGCGGGCGGCCAGGTCACCCCCATGGCAACGAGGCGGTCGCGGATCTCCAGCATCTTGCGTTGTGCCGGTGAACCTTCCTGCTGGCGGCCGATCTGGAACTGGAGCTGGTTTGCGAACGAGACGCCGTTGATATTGACGAAATCCGGATTCGCGCCGCGATCAAGCAAGTACACGGTCTGGTCCAGCTGCAAACGCATCAGTGAGCGCATCAGCGCGGTGTTGCCCAGCGTGTCCGTCTTGTTTACGGCTGCGCCGCGGTCCAGGAGCAGCTTCAGCGTCTCAAATGTATGTTCGTGTGTGACCGCAAAGAGTATCGGCGTGCTGCCTTCCACCGTGTCGGGACTGACACCCCCATCAAGCAGCGCCTTCACGTACAGGGGGCTGGCCGACTGCAGCGATACGCCCAGCACGCTACCAAGGTTCTCGACCTGCTGCAGTGGATCGGCACCGGCCTTCACCAGCCGGGTGAGAATCTGCAGCTGTGCTGGTTTCTCACCGAACGCACTTTGCAGCGCGAAGAACAACAGCGTCATGTCGTCGGAACCGGGGCGATTCAGGTCAACCTTGCCCACGAGTGCATCGACTTCGGCCAGGTCCCCCTGCTCAATGGCCTGAGCCAGCATGAGGGTAGGGCCGCTAAAGAATTTTTCTGCTGCTGGAGTTTTCATGCCTGCACTTTCCAAGGTCCAGGACGACAGGAGTGCCGCCACTGCCAAACACGCGCGCCGCCAGATGACCGGCCAACGATTCATCACTAGCCCCCACCGGCGCCGCGGATAATGGCCTGGTCTTCGTCCTTTTGTTTCTCGATGCCTTCGATGACCTGGTCCATGCCATGCCGCGCGACCGGATTACCGTGACCATCCAACGGAAACCGGTTGCCAACGGCATTGGGCATCAGCGCGCTGATGCCCATCTTGAGCAAGCCGCCGACTATGGCACCGGCCGGACCGCCGACCAGCGCCCCGACACCGGCTGCTGCCAGCGTGCCGAGTACACCCTGTTCCTGCAGTCCGGTCAGCACTTCGCCAGCGACCTGGTAGGCATTGATGTTCTCAGTTGCAGGCGGGTGGTTTGTACCGCCGTAGCGGGTGACGGTGTTCGGATTGAGGCCTGCCGAATTGAAGGTCCAGCCCGGCGCGCCGCTGGCACGCGAGGCGGCGGAAGCCATGCCCCCTCCCAGTGAATGGCCGACGATATCGACGGACTGGCCCGAGTTGCCCACTGCGCTGCCAATGTTCACGGCACGGTCGTAGTAGGGCGAATTCATGTTGAGCCCCTGGGCAAAGTTATTCTTCCAGTCGGTCATGCTCGATGGGTTGGTGCCCTGGAAAACGACCGAGGGCCGCATATCACTGCCAAACACGGCGGGGTCAGGCTCATACACACCCGCGCGGAAGCTCGGCGTGCCATTGATCTTGAGGTCATCCGGAGTCAGACCGTACTTGGCCAGCGCCTCCGGGTCGTTGCTGATGTTCTTCCAGCCTTCCGGCGGACCTTTGTCGGGGTTGTAGATATCCTGCGCGAGCTTTGCCTTCTCTACCCCGACGTTGTTGCGCTCCAGCCGTTCCGCAGCAGCGCGGACCTTGGGATCGGAGCTCTGCTTGCCCTGCTCGATGAGGCGCTTGCGCTCCTCCCAGCGTTCCTTCTTGCTCAGGCTAGCACCCGGCGGTTTGCCGAAATTGCCGTTCATGTAGAACATTTCGCCGTTGCGCACGACCCAGCGCTGGCCGATGCGTGTGTCCGGCGAATGTGTCATGGCCCAGCAGTCGGCACCGACCGTGTGGCTGACTACACCCTTGTTCGTGCCCGCCTGGTCGCCGAGCGTACGCGGCGCATTGCTCGCGTCGAATACGAATGCAGGCTTCTTGTTCAGCCGCACCGATTTGACCACGTTCTTGGAACTGCCGAGATCGGAGGTGACCGGATACGGCACCGGCGCAGGCACGCCCGGAGTCAGGCAGAAATCAGGCGCCAGGAACACGATGCGCCATTTTCCATCTTTACGCGCAGCAAGATTATTGGCCATGGGCAGCGTGTCCGGCGGATTTCGTCATCAGGCTGGGCGGCAGCGGCACGAACTCGCGCACAGACGGGTCAGGGTTCATGCGCGCAGCTTTTGCACGCTGCGCCTCACGTTCATCCGCGGCGATGTAACGCAGCTGCACTTCGGCGATATCCAGTTCCTCGGCCAGCGCGAGGCGGTACGTGCAGTACACCTTGCGGGCGTCCATGTCGACGACGATGGTGTCGAGCGTGAGATCGCGGGTCAAACCTATGCCGCGTTCCAGGCCAACCAACGCGAACACGCTTTCAACCGGCACCTCGAAATACACCCCTTGCTCCGGCACCTCACGCGCAGGCACGAGGTTCTGCAGGGCTATCGGCACGCTAGTGAGCGGTTTGGGATGCTCAAACTGCTGTGCACTCGGCGCGCCATTCCAGAAATCCATGCGGAAGTCGCGCGGCAGCAGCGGATGACGTTCGGCCTGCCACGCGGCGTCGGCCGTGCCGGCCAGTTCGATGCGCCCGCGCCAGCCGCGTCCTGTGAAACCGAAGCCGGCGGCCGGCAATTCATCGCTGATACCTCGCAGGCGATGCTCGTAGGACTCGATCTGTGGCGCCGGCAATTGATTGCCACGGAACTGGCGCAGGAATTCGGCCGGGTACCAGCCCATACCGACGATATTCGTCGAGGCGGCGTAGTCGCGCTCCTCAATGCGATGCAGGCCACCGCTCGCGTATTCATAGCGCAGCGGCAAAGCCGCCAGCGGCAGCGAGTCCGTCAGACTCCAGCCGGTCACGCCGTGCTTCCAGCTGCGCGCGCCGCAGACGAGGACACTGCGCGTGCGATCGTAGATGCGTATTGCTGCACCGAATGCCGGCACAGGCCGATCACCCGGCGCGTATGCCGTCCCGTTGACGACGACGTCAAGCCGCGGCTTGAACGGAACGATGTCGCTCTCCAGACGTGTACTCGTACGGTCTGGTTCACCGTAGTGCTCGTCCGCCATACACAGTGGTGTCTGCTCGGCGCTGAAGCGGAGCGTGGCGGCACCGTCCTCGGGGCGGATCAGCAGGTCATAGCTCAGATGCGCAGCCAGCACACTGAATCCTGCGTCATGCTGGTCGAGCGCATCGTAAAGCAGGGCCGGGAAGGCCGTGTGATTGATCAGCTCGGCCATGTCAGTTGATGTCGATGAGCTTGCCGTTCACATCGACGTGCTTCTCGCCGATCACCTTGATGTTGTTGCCGCTGATTGTGATGGTGCCGTTCTTCTCCAGCACTATCATTGAATCACCGCAGATCAGCGAGAGCTTGTCGCCAGCCTCGTAGGTTGCCGAATTGCCCGCACTGACACTGATTGTCTTGCCGACCGTGACGGCGAACTTCACGCCGACGTTGTGCATATGCATGAGCCCAACGTTGCTCATCCAACCCGCACCCACAGTAAGTGCATAGGCGCCGCCTATGTTCGTAACCTGAGCCAGCCCGACATTCAGCATCGAGCCCATGCCGATGGTCTCGGTCTTGTTCTTACCGATATTCACCTTGCGGTTCTTGCCTACGCTGAGCGTCTCGTTCTTGCCGACGTTTTCAGTACGGTTCTGCCCTATCGTGATCGTCTCGTTCTTGCCGACCTGGCGCGTGCGGTTGTCACCGACCGTATGCGTCTGGTTGTTGCCGATCGACACCGATTCGTTCTTGCCCACGTCCTCGTTGCGGTTGTCCCCGATCGAGATCTTCTCGTTGTGGTCCACCCGTTCGGTGCGGTCGTTGTGTATCGTGATCGTCTCGTTGTGATCCACCGTTTCCGTACGGTCATGTTTGACGAATACGGTCTCGTCGTGATCGATGGTCTTGGTACGGTCGTGACCTACCCAGTGCGTCTCGTCGTTCTCGACTTCGATGTCCTGGTTCTTCTCCGCATGCAGCCAGACCTGTTCCTCGCCCTTCTTGTCCTCAAACCGCAGCGCGTTGGCGTTCTGCCAGTTCGCACCCATGGAACTGCGCGTCAGGAAACCTGACTGGGTCGCATTGGCCGGCAAATTCCACGGATGCGGATTGTTCGTGTTGTAGACCCGGCCCACGATGATGGGCTGGTCCGGATCGCCGTTGAGGTGATCCACCAGCACTTCCTGGCCTATGCGCGGGATATGCACACCACCAAAACCCGTACCGGCCCAGGGGTGCGAGACACGGATCCAGCAGGAGGAGTTCTCATCCTTCTTGCCGTAACGGTCCCAGTGGAACTGCACCTTCACCTGACCGTGTTCGTTGGTATAGATCTCCTGACCCGCCGGGCCCGTCACCACCGCACTTTCCGGGCCCATCGTATGCGGCTTGGGTGTGCGCCGTTCCGGGCGGTACGGTTGCTCGGTCGGATGGAACTCTGCCGCAATGCTCAGGTGATGATCGGCACTGCCATCGTTGGCTTCGTAGTCGTTGTCGCTGAAGTCGTACTCGGTCGCAATGACCAGGTATTCCTTGTTGTAGTCGCCGACGACATGTTTCTCCAGGTTCACCAGGCGGCCTGGGGCCAGGCCACGCGCTCGGCCCTGGCCGTAGGAACGCTGATGGCTGGCCTGCAGTTCTTCCAGGCGGACGCGTGCATACGGGTCGCCTTCACCCAGCGTCGGATAACTGCCCGGATAGTCGAAGATGTCATAACTCGCATGCGGATGACCGGCCGGCTGTCCACGCACCGTCGTCAGGTCGGCGCTGGGCATCACGAAGTTGTAGTCCCGCGCCGAATACTTGCCGCTCTGCACCTGACCACCCGCCGCCCAGCCGTGCAGATGGTCCTTGTCCGGCACCGTGTGATCGTGCGGATAGAACGGAACCTTGGCATAACCCGGATACGGACTGGCCAGGCCGATGTCATCCGTCAGCACCAGCGTATGCTCGCCCGCGCTGTGCTCGAACCAGTACCAGATGCCTTCGTGTTCCAGCAGCCGCTGCACGAAGTTCGCATCCGTCTCCCGGTACTGCACGCAGTAGTTCCACTGCCGGTAACTCTTGCTCAGCAGCCACTTGGTCTGGAACGGGTACAGGCTTAACACTTTCTTGACGATATCCACCGTCGACTGCTGCTGGAATATCCGGTAGTCGCTGCGCCGCGTCGCATACCACAGCCACGGTTTCAGCTGCGCCACATACAGGTGCTGCTTGCCGCGCCGCCCGGCCGAGCGGAACTGCACACACTGACCGTTCAGGTGCCGCCGCGCACCGCCTTCGAGCTCAAAGTCCACCGTGATCGACTGGCCCAGCAGCGACGGCGCGGAAATGCCGCGCTCCTCACTTTTCATCGTGAGCTGGAAGTCGAACAGCTGCGACAGCGATTCCTTGCCCTGCAGGCTGTCAAAGCGCAGCACTTCGGGGCCCAGGGGCGTGGTGACGTTCAGGGTGCGGTTCATGCTGATCCTCGCG
>JAEUPP010000066.1 GCA_016790075.1 Rhodanobacteraceae bacterium
TTCCACTGCGTGCAACGCTGTGTGCGCCGGGCCTGGCTGTGTGGTGAGGACCAGTACACCGGCATTTCCTTTGAACATCGCAAGCAGTGGATCACGGACCGAATAGCCCTGGTTGGGCAGTGCTTTGCTGTCGCGATCCATGCCTACGCGGTGATGAGCAATCACCTGCATCTGGTGCTGGAGGTTGACCCACTAGCACCGCTGCACTGGTGCAATGAGGACGTTGCGCGACGCTGGGTGCGGCTATTTCCACCGCACGAGGCCACCGCGTCGGCTTTCGAGATGAAATGCCAGTCCGTGATGAATGACCCGATTCGTCTGGGCGTGATCCGCCAACGTCTGGGCAGTTTGTCTTGGCTGATGAAGTGTCTGGTCGAACCGATTGCCCGCCGCGCGAACGCGGAAGACCTCTGCAAGGGACGATTCTGGGAAGGCCGCTTCAAGTCGCAGGTATTGAAAGATGAAAAGGCATTGCTGGCGGCGATTGCCTATGTGGACTTGAACCCGATCCGGGCGGGCATCGCCAACCGGATGGAAGATCAACAGCACACCAGCGTGAGCGAGCGGGTTCAGGAAGCGAACGATCACCCGCAACTGCTGGCCTGTGTGGTGCAACCCCGAGCCGCGACAATCACCCCGACTTTGCCGGATATACGACTGCGGGACTATCTGGCGCTGGTGGAATGGACTGGCAAGCAGCTACGGGATGGCCACAGTGGGACGATTTCTGAAGCAGCACCAGGGATCGTTGAACAGATAGAGAAAGACGCGAGTCGCTGGCCGGTGCGGGTCAAGGCCATCGGTTCGCGTTACTGGCGTGTTGTCGGCGAGGCGCAGGACCTGGTCGACACCGCCAAAGCACTAGGCCAGCGCTGGCTGCGTGGTATTGGGTTTGCGAGGGCGCTGGGAAAAATCCGGTGAGCCCGATGACCGCGATACTTGAAGCGCGCAAGCGAGGATTGACTGTGGGTGAGACAAAATTTCCCGCTCGTACCCCCCCCTCACGAGAGCTACGGTGGGGGAATAAGGGTGAAAGTAGTGACTGTCCTAGGTTCCTCCGCGTGTCCTAGGTTTATAGGTTTACCGCTAGGTTCACTGCGTGTCGTGCGTGTCCTAGATTCTCCTAGGTTCACGGCGCTTCTGCGTGTCCTAGGTTCACTACTAGGTTCATGCGTGTCCCAGGTTCACTGCGTGTCCTGCGTGTCCTGTCCTGCGTGAGGTTCACGGCGCTTCTGCGTGTCCTAGGTTCACTAGGTTCATGCGCTAGGTTCATGCGTGTCCCAGGTTCACAGTCCTAGGTTCACAGTCGCCCGCATGATTGTCACGGTGCAGGAGCCGATACAACGCCGGCAACACCAGCAGCGTAAGCAAGGTCGAGGAGATAATGCCGCCGATGACAACGGTTGCTAGCGGACGCTGCACTTCGGCACCGGTACCGACGTTCACCGCCATCGGCACGAACCCCAGGGCTGCCACCAGCGCGGTCATGAGCACCGGCCGCAGACGGACCAGTGCGCCATGGCGGATTGCCTGGTCGAGCTGTTCACCAGCGGCACGCAGATTGCGGATGAAGCTGATCAGCACAATACCGTTCAATACAGCCACGCCCGACAACGCGATGAAGCCCACTCCAGCGGAAATCGAAAGCGGGATGTCGCGCAGCCACAGTGCAAACACGCCCCCTGTCAGCGCCAGCGGCACGCCGCTGAAAACGATTGCCGCGTCACGGCCCGAGCCAAAAGCCATGAACAACATGCCAAAGATCAACGCCAGCACCAGGGGTACGACTATCCTCAGGCGCGTGCTGCTGGAGATCAGCTGTTCAAAGGTGCCGCCATACTCGATCCAGTAACCAGCCGGCAATACGAGACCTTGATCGACCTGCACACGGAGCTGCTCGACGAACGAACCCAGGTCACGGCCACGCACGTTGGCCGTAACGACGACACGCCGTTTGCCGTTCTCGCGGCTGATTTGGTTGGGGCCTAACGTGACATCGATCGTCGCGACCTCGCCCAAAGGAACATAGCCCACGCCTGGCCCTGCCGCATCTGCCTGTGTCTCATCGCGACTGCCGCCAGATGGCAATGGGATCGGCAGCGCTGCCAGCCGTTCCAGGTCGGTCCGAATGCTTTCCGGCAGGCGTACGACGATGTCAAAACGGCGGTCGCCCTCAAATAGCTGCCCCGCAGTTTCACCGCCGAGCGCGATGGCGACAGTGCTTTGCAAGTCTGCCTGGGTGAGGCCGTAGCGCGCCAGCAGCGTTTGCTTGGGCACAACCGACAGCACCGGCAAACCTGTGACCTGTTCCAGTTTCACATCGGCAGCGCCAGGAACGTTCCTGGCCACGCCTTCAACCATTTCACCAAACGCCAGCAACTGGTCCAGGTCATCGCCATAGACTTTGATTGCGACATCGCTACGCACGCCGGCGATCAATTCGTTCATGCGCATCTGGATCGGCTGGGTAAATTCGTAGGTATTGCCTGGGATCGTCTTGACGGCGAGCTCGAGCTCACTGACAAGCTGTGCCTTGGTCTTGCGTGGATCTGGCCACGCAGCACGATCCTTCATCAGGATGAAGGTATCGGCGACCGACGGCGGCATCGGGTCGGTGGCAATTTCGGCAGTTCCGATTTTCGATACAACATTCTCCACTTCGGGAAATTGCTTGATCCTGGCTTCCAGTGCCGTCTGCATGCGGACTGCCTGCGACAGACTGGTGCCCGGTATGCGCAATGCGTGCAACGCGATGTCGCCCTCGTCGAGATTGGGTATGAACTCCGACCCGAGGCGCGATGCCAGTAGTCCACTCGCGGCGGCCAATATGGCCGCCGCGGCAACGGCACCATGCCGCCAGCGGATCGCCAGAGCCAGCAGTGGCGCATAAGCGCGCTTGATACCCAGAACGGCGCGGTTTTCATGCCCAGCGACACGGCCAGTGACAAAGGACGCCACGGCGGCGGGTACAACGGTCAGTGAGAGCACCATCGCCGCAACCAGTGCGATCACGACGGTATAGGCCATTGGGTGGAACATTTTTCCTTCGACGCCGGTGAGCGCAAAGATCGGCAGGTATACAGCCGTAATGATGACGACGCCAAACAGGCTCGGGGTGATTACTTCCGTCGTCGCTGCTGCCGCAAGCTCCAGTCGCTCGTCATGGAGCAGCAGGCGGCCGAGGCGCTGCTGCGCTTCACCGAAACGGCGCAGGCAGTTCTCGACGATGATCACAGCACCGTCGACGATCAGCCCGAAATCGAGCGCCCCCAGGCTCATGAGATTGCCCGACACGCGATTTTGCACCATGCCGGTGATCGTCATCAGCATTGCCAACGGAATCACCGCAGCAGTGATCAACGCAGCGCGCACATTGCCGAGCAGCAGAAACAGCACGACGACGACCAGAAGCGCGCCTTCCAGCAGATTCTTCTGCACCGTGGCGATCGTACGATCCACCAGCGAGGTGCGATCGTAGATCGCCCTTGCCCTGACGCCCTCCGGCAATCCGCGATTGATCTCATCGAGCTTGTGCGCTGCACGCTGCGATACGGCACGACTGTTCTCGCCTACCAGCATGAACACGGTACCTAGCACTACCTCGCGACCGTTTTCGGTCGCCGCGCCGGTGCGCAGCTCTTGCCCCTCGCTGACCTCGGCGATGTCACCGACCCGGATCGGCAAGCCGTCTCGCCAGGTAACCGCGATTTCGCGTAGCCCGGCGAGGTCGGCGACCTGGCCTGGCACACGGATCAGGTACTGTTCGCCGGAGCGCTCAATATAGCCTGCACCGACGTTGGCGTTGTCGCGGGCGACGGCATCGAGCACATCACGCAGACTCAAGCCGTAGGCCACCAGCTTGACCGGATCCGGCGTCACGTGGATCTGCCGTACAAAACCGCCGATCGTATTGACCTCGGTGACACCGTCGAGCTGCCGCATCTGCGGCCGCACCACCCAGTCCTGCAGCGTACGCAGGTCGGTCGCGCTCCACGCTTCGCGATCCGTCGGCGTCACATCCGGCTCGGTTTCCACCGTGTACATGAAGATTTCGCCAAGGCCCGTGGCGATAGGGCCCAGCTGCGATTCCACGCCCAGCGGCAGTTGGCTCTTGACCTGCTGCAGACGCTCAGCCACCAGCTGTCGTGCGAAGTAGATGTCGGTACCGTCCTCGAACACCACGGTGACCTGGGACAGTCCATAGCGCGAGATGGAGCGTGTGTAGTCCAGGCGCGGCAGGCCGAACAACGCGGTTTCTATGGGATAGGTCAGGCGCTGCTCAGCTTCCAGCGGCGAATAGCCGGGCCCTTCGGTATTTATTTGAACTTGTACATTAGTTATGTCGGGCGTCGCATCGATCGGCAAGCGGGTGAAATTCCATACGCCCAGAGCCGCCAGACTCAGGGCTAGCAGCACAACCAGCCAACGATGCCGGATGCTGGCGCGGATCAGAGATTCGAGCATGGTCGCGTCCTTAGTGGTCGTGGCTTGCGCCCGATTTCTCGATGTCTGCCTTGATCAGGAAACTCTGCTCGGTCACATAGCGCGTGCCCGCCGCTATGCCCTCGAGTACTTCGACCACCGTCGCGTCACGGGCGCCCAGTTCGAGCATGCGGACTTCGTAGGTATCACCGACTTGTGCGAACACGACCGTGAAATCGCGAAAGCGCTGCAGTCCTGCGACCTTTACGGCCAGCGGCACCTCGCGCGTCGCGACGACGACATCGGCGCTGACCGCCAGACCGGGGCGCCAGCGGTGATCCGGATTCGGCAGGCGAAGACGGGCAATCACGCTCTGACTGTCGGCAGCGGCAATGGGCAGCACGCGGTCCAGGGTCGCCTCTGCCGCAAGTTCGCCGAAGGCCGCCCGCACCACAACGGGCTGACCCGGCTGCAGCCGCGCGGCAGACCGGCCGAACGCATGCAGATCGATCCAGACCTGACTCAGGTCTGTGATCTCGAACAACGCGGCCTCGCCCGTGACGTCACCGGCGTTGGTGTGGCGTGCCGTCACCACGCCAGCGATTGGCGCAGTAACCGGATAGCTCTTGAGGCTTTCGTTGCTTTCGACCGTCGCCAGCACCTGACCTGCCGCCACCGTGTCACCGAGGCCGACACGCACCTCGCGCACCAGGCCCGCAAAACGCGCCTTGATCCGCGCCTGACGGTTCTCGTCGACAGCGACCACACCCATCAGCTGGACTTCATCACGAATCATGGCCGGCCCGGCGATATCGGTCCTGACGCCCGCGGCCTCTGCAATCGCCGCGGGTAGGGTCGTGCGGCCTTCATAGGAGTCGTAGCTCCATTGATGCGACTTGCCGGCATACGTCGCGGCAAGCTTGACGTCGAACGAATGCGGCTCCTGCACCGTGCCACTGCCGCTGAGATGGTCGGCTTCCGGCGTAAACGTGAAACGATCGATCTGTCCGTCCAGGCGCGTCAGCTCTACCGTAGCCTGAACCTCGGCAGGAGGGAGCAGTTGCTCTCCCCGGTATGCATAGAGCCGGAACTGCGGCGGCACGCCGGTCTCGAAGATGCTGACCTCGATGGCGAAATCGCCGTCACGCAGCATGCGGCCGTGGTGAGGGCCACGCTCGAAGGCCATTTCAGCCGGCATCTCAGACCCGGCCCAGCTACTTGCCATCAGCAGCAGGGCGAGGGCAAGCGATAGCAGCGCGCCAATACGCGCCGGCATAGGCGAAGTCGCCATCATTGGACAGTCTCCACAACGGCCAGGCCGAGGCTGCGGCCAGCCACTCGTTCGAGTTCGACGAAGAACAGGTGGTAGTCACGCGCGGCATCGACTGCTTCGCGCTGGACCGTCAGCAGTTGCTGCTGCGCGTCCACCAGCTCCAGATAGGAATAACGGCCAAGCGCGTAGCCTGCCTCGGTATGCTGCAGCGTGCGTTCGGCTTGTGGGATCACCCGTGTGCGCAAGGTGTCGGCCTGAGTACGTGCATGCAGGAGCTCCTGGTACAGCGCGTACAAGGTGCGGTACAGATCAGCGCGCACGGCGTCGACTTCAGCGTCGATTGCATCGCGCCGCCATTCCGCCTCTCGTTCAAACGGCGCCGCACGTGCCGCATTGCCCAGCGGCAGGGACAGGCTTAGCACGAACGCCTGATCGTTACCCGCCTCCAGGCGGCGCACGCCCGCGTTGAGTGTCAGATCGGCTGTGCGATGGGAGCGCGCCAGCGCCAGGCGGGCGTCCTCGACGCGGCGCGCGGAGATGAACCGCGTCAGATCCGGGCTGTGTTCAAGGGCAGCGACAAGGCTGTCCAGAGATTCCGGTTCGGGCAAGTCGAAAAAAGCGGCCTCGGCGCGATCGAATCCTGGTACACGCGCGTTCCAGGTAGCTGCCAGCGCAACCCGCGCGCTATCGAGTTCATGTTCGGCGTGTTCCTGGGCGATCTCAGCCCGGGCCAGGGCGATGGCTGCCTTTCCGGATTCCGCCTCCCCTGCCTTGGCCGCCCGCACCCGCTGCTCGACGAGCTGCGCAGCACGCGTGGCCAGCACCGTGGCCTGCTGCGTCAGAGCCAGACCCTCCTGGTCGGCCACGACGTGGATGTAGCGGCGCGCGACTTCGGCCAGCAGGTCCAGCCTTGCCACGTCCTGGCCGGCAGCCACCAATGCCTTCTCGGCATCAGCCTGGCCTATACGCCGCTCGCGCTTGCCACCGCGTTCGATGACTGTGCCCAGGCGCAATGTAGTCTCCAGCGCTCCGACACCGTTCAGGCGCCCCGCCCCCAGCCAGTTTTCGGCTTCGAGCGTGCCCTGCCAGGCTGGCTTGAGGCCGGCCTGATCGCGAAGCGCATCGTGTACGCGCAAGGTGTAGGCCGCCGCTTTGAGAGCGGGGTGGCCGCGCAACGCGCGCGCGACCGCGTCTGACAGGGTAAGCGCCGGTGATGCCGGGACCAGCGCCGATGCCACGGGTGTAGGTGCACTGGCTGCGACAACAGCCGGCACAGGACTGGCCAAAAGGGCGAATCCTATCCAAGGTAAACGGAACACGAGGAATTCCTCTGATCGACTGACGAGCTGTGCCTGGTATGCCTGGGACGGCATGCCTGGGACAGGCACAGGAACGAGTCCCGTGCCAGGGACAGGCACGGAAAGGCTGGCCGCTTACGGTGCGGCCATGGCGACCGGCAGTCAGGAGATCGGAGGGCGGAACGGGCTATCGCGTGTGCTGTCGCCTACAACAGTCTTGGACCAGGGCACAGCCGGTTGCGTGATGCGCGGCGCTGCGGCGAGGACCCATAACAGCGGGGGCAGGCCCGGGCAGGCACTGCCGACATGGTTGTGCCCCAGGGTCAGGAGATCACTGAGCGGATCGCCAGTGTGATGATGGCCATGCTCGTCAATTTCCGCTGACGCTGCGCCTGACCTGCTGGCACCGTCCTGAAAGCCTGCGCTCACCTGCCGATGTTCGTGCCCATATCCATGTGCCTGGGCTACCGCCGCTTGCAGCAGGAAGCCCAGCAGTGACCAGAACGCAAGCAGCAACACAGGCGCACGGCGCCTGGAGTAAGACATTGCTGGCTGCGCATGGGTCGCGTACATAGGGCTTGATGGTAGTCGGGGTTACCGCAGCGGCGCAATTCAGGCACGTGTCGCCGATCTCGCATGGCGCGCGGCAATTTGGCTGCACGCGGACTCACCAGCCGATCGGAACCTGATGACACAGCAATAGCAACGTTGTGCTGCGTTTCGATCACCGCCTGTGGTCGCGATGCGACGAGGGCGGGCCGGCAACCCGCATCAATTTCACATTGATTCAGCGCGGGTCTCCGCACCAGTCCACGGCGGAGCTGGGTAGCAGATCGTCATCGTTGGCGCGTATCTGGCTCAACTCACAGCACGGGCAAGATTCGGCGCAGCGGAATGTATTTCGCCCAGTCTGAGCTGATAGCGGAGGTCGCAAGACAACATACGGACTGACAATCCGACTGCACCGAAACTGATTCGCGACCACCCGAGCAGGAAATGCCTTTCCCGTTGTCGGACGGCAGCACCTGACCTTGCTTCGCGTCGACCTTGCTTCATTTCGTTTACCTGATTCTCGCGACGCGGAAATAGTGAGAGAACCGCCGCACTCAGTGCACTACCGTTTCAAGGCTGGAGTAACGGCGACGGACGCGAACTCGGCTTTGTCGATCCAAGTGCTCCGGCCACAGCATCCGACTATTCGATGGGGAGGATCATATGCGCCGCTTGGGAACGCTGTGGGGTTTGCTTCTGCTCGCGGCCAGCTTGAACGGCTGCGCGACGTTCAGCGAGGTGCATTTCTTTGCGTCGGGACCGAATGCCGAAACCGAGCGCAACTACTTCCGGCTGAAAATCAGCGGAAACGCGCGATTCAGCAGCGCGCGCTATATCTCCGGCTATTACGATGAAAGAGCCGTCGATCTGTTCTTCAACGAAATGCGCGGAAGCAGCGTGTGCGACGGCGACTGCAAGACAGCACCGGAACCGGATCCTGACAAAAAAGTCATTTTACATAATGAAAATTACGATAAATATTCAGGACGTGATAGTTCGGGCGGAAAAATCACCCCACTGGACCCAGACCAGCACGGCACGCTGGTGATGATACTAAGCACAAACGCCAACGTCATTTCCGACACTATAGGAACATTTGCCCAGAGCAACATACTCGCAGACAGCGTCGCACGCATGCAGCACAGCCACACGCTGGACCGGGCAGACCTGATCAGTACTACACGCAGTGTGGACCAGGCCCGGCTCGACGCCAGCAAGGCCCGTATTACGGAACTAGTCAGCGCAATCAGTGCAACCGCTCCCGTTCCGTCCTCGTCTGAGGCAAAGATGCTGTGGGCAGAACTATTGAGCATCACGCGCAACAACGAGCGTGCCGAATGACCGGCACAGGATATGAATCGCCCAACTTCTAACGGAGAAATTCGATGCGTTCAACACTCCTGATAGTGGCCACGGCGTTACTGGTGACCGCATGCGGCGGCTCCCTGAAGGTCAGGTATGACTTGCTTGACCGCCACTATGTCAAACGCGCCATGCTTGAGCAGCGAATTCCCGAACAAATACGTGCGGTGCGCGGCATTTGCAGCCAAGAAGCGTGCATATCAGATGTCGAATCCAACCAGGCAGCCGAGCGAATCAGGCAAGCGCAAGTAAAAGCCGCCAACATTTGGACAACCATTGACAAGCTGTGCCATGGTTTTGAATTGCCATGCGAAAAACACACTAAACTTGAAGCTGATGTGCTCGCGCCACATTTCAACTCGCTTAGGCAGATTAGCGCTCGCCTCGACTCTGCGCTGCGCAAGAACAAGCAGCGCTTCGATAGCGAGGAACTTGGAAAAGTGCCGCTTGAAATTCGGGAACTGGCCATGGCACGCGCCTCAGCCGTGGACGCGTTGGCGGATGCAACTAAAACCGCGATTGCCAATTACGAGCAATTTTCCACCGAGACCGCTATTCATACCGTCGGGGCCGCGAGCAGCGAGATCAGCGAACAAGCGACGAAGGGAAACGCGCTGGAAAGATCCAGGGTACTTGGCAAGTTCGCCGACGTTGCGGTATCAATCGATTTGTTTTCGCACCCAACCACCGACAAGGAAACAGTGCAGAATGCAAGAGACAAAGCTGCTGCCGACGCAGAAAAGCTCGAAAGAAAGATTCGCGAAGTAGCAAAAAAAGGTTCGGCAGCCAGTGACGCCCAACTGTCGCTCGCGCTTGACGATCCAGCTGTGGCAAAAAAAAACGAAGTTAAGGAAATTGCAATAGCACAGCAGCAAGCAAACGACGAACTGCAAAAGGGGTTGACCAACTTTTTCCGACAGCTTGCCAAGGAAACCCCGCGCGAACTGACAACGAGTTCGAGAGAACTTTCCGGATTCCGCCTGGACCGCGCCAAGGAAGCGTATACCGTCGCTCATGCCCCCGACGAGTACTGGAGTGAAAAGTATCAAAAAGCCTATGGCAGGGGCATCCTGGGCAACCTCAATGTCGCCGTCAAATATACGCCCCCCAACCTGGCAACCGAAGGCAGCGTTGGAAGCTTTAACATAAAGGGGCTGACCTTTGACCCGAGCCAGGTTACGCAGATGGCCAGCAAGGCACTTACTCAAGGCTTGTTGATGTACACACAGATGGCAACGGGACGTTTGCCGTCGCCAGAGACACCCGCCGCCGGAGCATCAGCAACCAACGCAACATCGACCAACCTTGCCACAGAAGTTGGTAACGCAAGAAGAGCCCTAGCCCTATACGACGCGCAACTAAACGACCGTCAGATCGCCCTGCAGGATCTCCATGAATTAGTTCGCGCAATGATGCCGGAAGGTACGAGTAGCGACCCGGCCAAGCGCCAGGAAGCTGCCAAATCGCTGCAGCGCTGGCTCAAGACCAACAAGGATCGCCTTTCCCCGGCGCTGACCGGAGGAACCGCGTCGACTTCCACCACAGCGCCGGCTACAAACTAGATACCTGCCATACGCGGTTTCTTTGCAGGCCAGAGCCAAGCTATGCAGACAACCAACACTGTCACTTGGTTGAGTCCTGCGGGCGCGCACGTGCTGAGTGAAAGCGGCCGTGCGAAGGTGGACGAAAACCCAGCAGCAAAGTCAGAGTATCCGCCAGTCTTCCGATGAACCTGCAAGCGGCAAGCGACGCAATGCCTCTTCGCTTGCCGCTAGAACCAACTTAGCGTTTCTCAAACGGCCGCAGCAGCCAGCGGCATAGCGCCGGCAGGAAGATCAGTGCGGCGAACATGTTCACGACAAACATGAAGGTCAGCATCAGGCCCATGTCGGCCTGGAACTTGAGTTCCGAGAAAATCCACATGGCGACGCCAACTGCGAGCGTCAGTGCAGTGTAGAAGATCGCGATGCCTGTGGTCTTGAGCGCGCCGAAATAGGCTTCGGTCAACGCTGCGCCATCCTGCATGGACTCGCGCATGCGCGCGAAGATGTAGATCGCGTAGTCGACGCCTATGCCCACACCCAGCGCAACCACGGTCAGGGTATTGACCTTGAGGCCTATGTCGAGTTCGACCATGAGTGCATGGCCAAGCTCGGTGACGAGCACCAGCGGCAGCACGATGCAGAGTGCGGCCAGCGGATTGCGGAAGCTCAGCAGACACATGACAAAGACCGCGCCATAGAGCAGGTACAGCATGATCTTGTCGACCTCGCGCACCTTGTCGTTGATTGCCGCGAGCACACCGACGTTGCCGGTGGCCAGGCGCAAATTGACAAAGTCGGTGTGGAAAGCCTCGCCCTTTTCCGTCGCGGCAGCATGCTTCTCAGCGAGAACCTTCATGAAATTCACGTTGCCGCCGGCCCAGGTGCCGTTGTACTCGCGGAACTTCTTAACCGCAGCGACGACGCGGTCTATCGTGGTCGCGCGGTGGTCGCCAAGGAACAGCATGATGGGCATCGCGCTGCAGTCGTTGTTGAGCAGGCCCGAATCGGTTTCAAAACCTTGTGTGGCCATGCGCAAGGTGTCTGGATCGCGCGGCAGTGCACGCCAGCGCAGGTTGCCCTCATTCCAGCCCGCGTTCACGATCTTCGCCGCCATCGGCAAGGTCAGCACCTGCTCGACACCTTCGACGTTACGCATATGCCAGGCGAAACGGTCCATGGTCTCCATGACCGGATAGCTGGTGGTACAGGCCGAGGGCTGCGCTTCGGCGATCACATTGAGCATGTCCACACCCAGCGCGAACTTCTCGCTGATCAGCACCGCATCCTGGTTGTAGCGTGCTTCAGGGCGCAGTTCGGCCACACCTTTCTCGGCGTCCCCGATCATGACCTGATGACCGTGCTGCTTGGCCAGGAACCAGACGACGAGGCCGATCACGATGATGATCGCCGCCGGCACCGGTCGGCTGAACTTGGCGAGCAGCGCCCAGATCTTGTCGAACTGGGTCAGCTGGCGCAGGCGGTATTCGCGCTTCTTCTCCAGATTGCGCAGCTTGCAGTAGGACAGCAGCACGGGCAGCAATACCAGGTCGGTCAATATGGTGATCGCCACGCCGACGGTCGCGGTGATTGCAAGCTCGTAGATGATCTGGATGGGAATGATGAGGATGGTTGCAAAGCCGATGCAGCCGGCAATCAGCGCAACCGCACCCGGAACCAGCAGCATGCGGAACGCAAGCCGTGCGGCAGTCTGGGCATCGACGCCGCGGCGCCCGCGCAATTGCTCGACGCTGCCTTCTTCCAGTCCGCCGAAGAAGATCTCGCCGCGGAAGCGGTTGATCATTTGCTCGCCGTGGCTGACCGCAATGGCAAAGATCAGGAACGGCGTCAGCATATTCATGGGATCGATGCCGAAGCCGAGCAGCCGTAGCGCACCCAGCATCCAGAGCACCGCGACCAGGGCACAGAATACGGTCAGGGTCGCAAGCTTGACCGAGGAGGAGTACAGGAACAGCAGTACCCAGGTGAACGCAATCGTCAGGAAGAAGAACAGGATGACCGAACGGGCGCCGTCGCTGATATCACCGACCATCTTCGCAAAGCCGATGATGTGGACACTGGTCGCCTCGTTCTCGTATTTGGCACGGATATCTTCCAGCTGCCTGGCGACTTTCTGGTAGTCGAGCTTGACCTGCCCTTCACCGCCCTCCGGCACGAGTTCAGCCCAGACCATGGCGCCGCTGAAGTCCTTGGCGACGAGGCGGCCGACAATATTTGCTTTTTCGATATTGGCCTTGATTGTGGCGAATTGTTCGCTGGTCGCTTCAAATCCTTCGACATTCGGCGTGAATTCCTGCGGGATTACGTTGCCTCCGGCAAAACCGTCTTCGACGACTTCGACAAAACGCACGTTAGGCGTGAAGATGGAGCGGATACGTGCCTCGTCGACGTTGTCGATCGTCTTCACGTCCTGCGTGATCTTCTCCATGGCCTGCATGAACGACTGGTTGAACATGTCGCCGTTCTTGGCCATGACCGCGATCAGAATACGGTTGGCGCCGCCGAACTCTTTCTCATAGTCGAGAAAGGTCTGCATATATTCATGCGCCAGCGGGATCTGTTTCTTGAAGCCCGCATCGACGCGCAGTTGGGCGGCAAACCAGCCCATCGCAATCGTGACCAGCGCGAACAGCGCCAGCACCACCGTGCGGTTGCCGAATACGGCGCGCTCAGCGAAACGGTGGAACGCGCTGGGATTGTCTACCGCCTTGATCGAACCCGCCATGTCTTGCCCTCGTGCTGCTGCGGCTTGCGGCGACGCGGTCGCTACCGCCGGAATTACGGGAATGCCTGCTGTGCTGCGGCGTGCTGTGCTGTGCTGTGGCGTCAGCGAGGCTGGAAGCGCGCAATACCGTTCTCGCCAGCGACGAGCAAGGCCGCACCGCCCTCGATCGGCAATACCGCGGCAAGCGCGCCAGCCGGATCAATCGCTCCAGCACGCAGCGGCTCGGTGGCCGAGCGGCGTACCAGCACCAGACCGTTGGCACCCACCAGCGCAACGCCGCCGCCTTGTAGCTTGACACCACCGAGCAGACTGAGCTCGGTCTCAGTCTTCAGCTCGCGCCAAGTGTCACCGAGGTCGTCAGTTTCAAAGGCGTGACCGCGCAGACCGAAGACGACAGCCCGTTGACCTTCAAAGCCAATGACGCCAAACATGGAACCATCATACGGCAGCTTCAGGCGTTGCCAGTTCGCGCCATGGTCGCGCGAGCGCAGCAGGCTGCCGCGCTCGCCCGCGATCAGCAGCGAGCCATCACTAGTCCGCGCAATCGCATTGAAATGGGGTTCGCTCTCATCCTCGATCTTCAGCTCCTCTTTCGAGAACGTCCATTTCGCGTCGTCACCGGCTGCCGCCTCCGTCGCTGCTGCCGGTGCCGCATTCACGAGAATCTGCCGCTCGGCCCATGTGGCTCCGCCGTCGCTGGTCTCCAGGAACAGGCTATAGGCACCGATCGCAAAACCACGGTTCTCGTCGAGGAACAGCACGTCGAGCAGGGGGGCGCCATGGCGTGCGCCACCGTTGCTGGCGGCATCGGGCGATGCCTTCCACGGATCACGGCGCTGCGACTTCCAGTGCATGCCCGCATCGTCGCTCGCGAGAATGACACCGTCGCGGCCTACCGCCCAGACCTTGCTGCCGACACTGGTGACTGCAGTCAAGGTAACGCGCGTGGGCACATCGGCTACCTGGCGCCAGTTGCTGCGGTCCTCGGAGACGACTATGGCGCCATGCTCACCAACGCCGATCGCACGATTGCCTGACTCGGTCAGATCAAGCAGCAGTGACTGGGTGACCAGCGGCATTAGCTCGGCCGCGCTAGCGGCTGGCTCGGGCCACGTGGTCACCCGGTCTGCACGCGAAGGCTGCGGCAGCGGTGAAGACGGCGGTTCCGCCGCTGCGGCTGCAGTCCCAGCCGACGGTGCTGCGGCCTGTTGGGCCAGCGCGTAACCCGCGACGAGCATTGACGACCAGACCATGCCGCGCCAGATACGCAGCGCCCGCTCCGATCCTTTATACGACTCACGTCCCATCAGCCAGCCCCTCGCAGTGTGTAACCAAGGACCATTGCGGTCCTTACCGGTTGGCACGAGCGTATTCGCGCCCGAGTGTCGTTGCAGCGATCGCGCAAGCATCTTGCCGCACCTGCTACGGGCTTCCGGCGCCCGCTGTGTTTGCTGTCCCTCGCAGCCTCACCTTAGCGCAATCGCAGGCCCACGCGGAACGGCTGCAAGGTAAGAACATGACTACCGCACAGACGTCGGCAATACCAGCGCTATACGCAATACCCTCATCCAAAACGTCATCAGCCGCCCCGAAACGGCGGCGGCTGATGATGGCGCAACCAATAGACGGATTACTGGAAGCCGCGCTGACGCAGCGACTGCGGGGTGAACATTTCCGGCGTGGTCTGGTAGGAGAAGTCGTACATCGCTTCCTGGTTGTCGAGACCGGAAACGATGTAGCGGCCCGACTTGAGGTCGTGATGCGTTTCCAGCGTCGACCAGAACAGCGGCACTTCGTAGTAGGTCACGCTCGGTGCTTCCGAATAGCGCCAGAGCTTGCCAGCCGAGTCGTAGTGATCCATGGTCAGGATCTGCCAGCTATCCTCGTCGATGTAGAACGTGCGCCGCGGATTGATATGGCGCTGGCCAGCCTTGAGGGTCGCTTCGACCACGTGCACACGGTGCAACTCGTAGCGCAGCAGATCCGGGTTGATAAAGCCTGGCTTGACCAGATCGTCGACCTTGGCCTTGTCGCTGTGTGCCTTGTACGAGTTGTACGGCACGTACATTTCCCGCTTGCCGACATATTTCCAGTCGTAGCGATCCATCGCGCCGTTGAACATGTCGGTCTGGTCGTTGGTACGCAGGCCGTCGGACGCAGTACCCGGATTGTCATAGGCGACATTGGGCGCGCGGCGCACGCGGCGCTGACCAGGGTTGTAGACCCAGGCCTGACGAGGCTCTTTCTTGGAGTCCAGCGTCTCGTGTACCAGCAGCACCTGACCTGCCAGGCGCGGCGGTGCCACCACTTCCTGGTAGAAGTAGATCAGCACGTTGTTGATGTCCTTGAGCGTATTACCGGGCTTGTAGTAAAGGCCGAGCAGCTCTTCCTTGATGCGCGTCAGCGTATAGGCACCCGTAGCGGTCGGCGCCGCCTGGTTGGCCCAGCGCAGACCCGCCACCCCCTTGAACTTGAGCTTGTGGTTCCAGATCGCCTGGTAGCCCGCGGTCACCGGATCCTTGTCGAGAATCGGAAACGGCACGCCTTCCGCGACATTGGCAACGCCTGCACCGTCGTCGACAACCTCGCCGGTCGTGGCGTTCTTGATCGACATTTCATAGGTGCGCGCCGGGTACGCTGCGCTACGGCGCGTCGGGTACACGATCATTTTCCAATTCTTATACTTTTCAAACATACCGATCTGGCCGGTACTGATCTTGTCCCCGTAATCCTTGTAGTTCTGCGCCGTAATCGTGAACAACGGCTTGTCGTTGGCGTAGGGATCGGCGTGATGATCACCAGCCTTGTAACCGGCCGGCGGCGTCGCGATGCCACCAGCCCATTCGGGAATCGTGCCGTCCTTGTTGCCGGCACGTTCGGCACCGGTCGGTGTCAGTGGCGTACCGGTCATGCCGAGTTTCGCCGCTTCCTGCGGGCTGACCTTGGCCAGCGCCGCGGTGGATACCAGAGCGAAAGCCACCAGCGCCGCCGTCCGGGTCTTCTTGAGCATCGTCATGTATTTCCCTCCCGCAAGAGAACGCTTAGAACGAATACTTGACCGAGAACGCGACGAAATCGCGGTCACTGATCAGGTTCAAGTTGCCGGCGCCGAAGAAGTTCGTGTAGCTCAGATCGAACGCGAGCTTGTTGAGGTAGTTGGCCTCGGCGCCAAGCGTGACCGACTTGCGGTCCTCGATGAAATTGCCACCAGGCCCAGGGCTGATGCCGTTGACGTCGTGATTGAACGCAATACGCGGCGACAGCGTGAATGCGCCACCGAAAGCGTTGTTATAGTCCGCGCGCGCCGCAACACGGTAGCCCCAGGAGAACGAAGTCGGGAAGCCGGCTACCTGCGTCTGCGGATTGCGCAGGGCGCCCGAGGTGACATCGAAACCGCCGCCGGTATCCGTGCCGTCACCCTGGTAACGCATTACCGACGGTGGCGGCAGATCCCAGATGTTGGTGAAGCCAACTTCACCCACCAGCGAAATCTGGTCAGCGCCGACGAAGTTGCCGGGGCCGAACACCTTGGTGGCCGTTACCTGCAGTTGCGAGATCTTGTGTCGTTCCCAGCCGCGGATCTCCGCTCCGGGCGAGTACTGGCCAAGCTGGCTGCTGAAGCGCAGGGCCGGTGCCGGGATGATCGCGTTGAGCGGACTCAGGGCTGCGAACAGCAGTTCGACGTCGTCGATCTGCAGCGGTGCATTCGGGCGGTAGGACAGTTCGCCCTGCAACGCGATACCCGGGCCTTCCAGCGGCATGTTGAAGCTGACCGCATACATGCGGATATCTTCGGGGTATTCGGCGAAATAGCGGCCGGTATTGACCGCGGTCGTGCGCACCGCCCTGCCCGACAGCAACGGCAAGCGGCTGTGGTAGTTCAGCGCGTAGAAACCAAACTCCGCGTTGTTGAACCAGTCGGCCAGATAGTTGAGGCGGAAGCCGTACTGCCCCGAATCCTTGGCGAAGCGGTCGGGCGCACGCGGCACTGCGGCACCACAAGCCGCCGGCTTCAGTGCCGCCGGCAGGTTCGGATTGTCGGTGCCGGAGCCGCCGTAGCAATAACCGTAGAAGAAATCCGGATTGATGACGGGCTGCGGAATAGTGCCGAAATTCAGCATTACGTAGCTGCCGCCCAGCGTCGCAAAGTCGTTGGTCGAGAAATAAGTGCCCGCCGGATCAGCCTCGGTCTGCTCGAACTCGAACAGGTACAGCGCTTCCGCCGAGAGGTTGTCGGTGAGGTTGAAAGAACCCCAGATCATATTGACCGGCAGGAACGCCTCTTTCAGCTCCGCGCCGGCCACACGCAGTTTGGACACGTCGATGGGATTGATGACGTTGGCGCCGCCCTGGATGAAGGTGCTTTCGCCCCAGCTCACGACCTGCTGCCCCAGACGCAGCGAACCGCCCTTTTCGCCGATATTGAAGTTGTGGAAAACAAAGGCATCAAGGATCTTGGTGTCCTTGCCGACCTTTTCCTTGGCTTCGTTCGACAAGTCGTAGCGGTTCGCGTTTTCCCAGTCGTAGAAACTGTAGCCGCGGAAGAAGGCGCCCGAATTGGCGCCGTACATCAGGCTCAATTCGACCGTGGCCTTGACCGCGTTGGTGAATACGTCGCCGTCACTCCACTTGCGGTCACCGTCGTCGCCGTTGACCGAATAGCGGCCACGGGCGGCGCGCTGTTCCGGGCTGCCTAGCGTGAACGGCGCCTGCCCGATCGCGGGATTGAACTGGGACTTGCCGATCAGATCGTCGTCCTGCGAAGCCACTCGCCAGGCTGCGCCGTAGGTGACGGTCGTATTGACCGTGCCGTGGAAGCCGTCCTGATCGCCGAACTCAAAAGCCTGAACCGGCAGCACCACAGCAGCGCCAAGCGCGACAGCGACTGCGGACGCGAGCGGTCGCAAGGAGCCGCGGAAGTTGGACTTGTTCTTCATATTTGGTTTCCCCAAGTTCCTGGACGCTCGCTTACTGCGTGCGGATGACGGAGGTGTTGGTGACCTGCACCGCGGTGCCGCCGCTGACTATCATGCTGGCCATCTGAGTCTGCATTTCAACGGTGGCTGCCGCCGAAGCACGCGGATCCAGCAGCGAACCATGATCGCCCTGGATGAAACGCGTAGCGCCGCGTACACCACTGGCCGACTGAGCCGATGCGGTGACCGGGCTTAACCCCAGTGCGCGAATCAGCGCCTCGGTGCCCGCAAGTGGCGCTCCCGGTACGGTGTTCGGAATGACCTGATCCGGCAGCACGGTGCCGCCGCCGACGACTTCGTGCAGCAGCACACGCTTGCCGGCCAGGGCAAACGCCGTATTCAGCGGATCGGCAGAATCGATGGCTTGTTGTGCCGCGCCCAGGAAGCGATCGAAATCCGGCGTGCCTGCGTTGACCCCCGCCGCAGCGAGGCCTGCGCGGATACGCGGACCGAAGGTCGCGGAACCGTCGAGCAGGCGCGCAATGCCACCGCCCGGCACGCTGAACACGGCGGTGTTGATGCTGGGCTCGAATGCCGTGAAGCTGACGCCGATGATGCTGCCCAGCGACTGGCTGACATAGCTGATCCGCGAACCGTCGAAATCAGTGCCTGCTACGCCGTCGTAGCTGATGGTCGGTATGGCCTTGGCCAGCGAGAACAGATCGACGATGCCCTGGCGCAGATTGTCGCGCGAGGTCAGCAGGCTGCCGAGGTTGATCATGTGCGTGCCGGATGCGTCAGGCTGGCCGTCGGGGCAAATCGGCTGGCCCGTCGGGCAGGGTGTGTTGTCGTTCTTGACCAAGTCGACGTTGAACGTGCGCTCGCGCGCGCCGGCCGCGGCCAATGGCGTGGATTCAATATTGAACGGGTGGCCCGGCGGCAGACCATGCAGCGGTATGTCGATGGCGATGACCGCAAAACCCTGCGAGGCCAGGGTCTGCGATACCGCAAACGCATCGGTGCGGTTGCGGGTAATACCGTGCTGGTAGATCACGATGGGCCAGCCTGCTGCTGGCCGCGTCTTGCCCGAGGCCGCATTCGGCACGGTAAGCAACAGCGGGATGGTCTCGGTCTTGGTCGCAACCGGGAACGGATTGGCAAAGGTGACGTTGGTCGAGGTCGGCGACAGCCCAGCGCTGTTGAACGGTGGCACGTACGCGCCCGGTGCGGCCTGCCAGAAGCCCTGCAGCACGGCGGCAGCCTGCGCCGGTGGCGTCGCATTGGCCGGCGCCTTGAGGTAATAGGGCAGGTCCAGCGTACCGATATAGATATCAGCGATAGGCGCAAAGCCGGCGCCGAGGTCAGCGATGGTCTTGCCGGTCGGCGCCACCCGCGTCAGCGGCGCAGGGGACTGCTGCACCTTGCCGACGGCGGCCTGCAGTACGGGGGTAATGGCCTGGGTGGTGAACACCCAGCTCACGACGACCTTGTCCGGCGTAATGCCCTTGCTCGCGGCGGCGGCAAGGTGGGAGTTCGTCAGCAGACGCAGCGGCTCCAGCGCGCAGGCCGTGGCTGCCGGCAGCAACGGTTCGGTCGATGCGCCGTTGACGCATAGCGGGCTGGTCCGCTTGGACAGGAAATAAGTCTGGTCCGGCGTGGCATCGTTGCCGTTGTTATCGGTGACGCCGGTGGTGACCACCGCCATGTAGCTGGTCAATTGCTTCAGCGGCTTGGTCGGCACGATGGCGACCGTGCGGTTGGTCGTATCCGAGGGCGCCACGGCGGTGGCGAAATCTGTGCCTGCCACGAGTTCGCGCACTACACCGGTAACGCCACCGCCCGGCCCGGTCAGGGTGACTTCAAACACGCGGATCGTCGTGCCCGGTATCAGGCTGCTGGCCTTGGGGGCGGCAGAGAACTGCACCTGGCCGGGACCTACGGTACTCCACCCATCCAGTGCATTCACCGCGACTTGCGGATCAGCGAAATTATTCGGATTGGCGACCGGGATATTGAGCGTGAGGTCAGTCGTACCCGAGAGCAACAGATTGTTCGGTAGCGGAATCACCCGCAGCGCCGGATCGGCATTGGCCGGATCGAAGCGGGCCGCGATAACGCCGGTCACGGGTGTGCCGTTGCCGTTGTTCGCCGGCGGCGTAGCTGTGGCGCGCGGACTGTTGCTGCCGCCGCCGCAGGCGGCCAACAGCGCAGACGACAACGCCAGTGCCAAACTCTTTCGGGCCTGCATAGGAGATTTTCCTTGACCAAGGTGGAGAAGCGACGCTTTCGTATCTTAGGGAGTTCAAACGCTCGTTGGCAACGTGGATTTAACGAACTCACCGGGACAGTTTTTGCTGCTGCAACGCAACAAAATAAACCGGAATCCTCACATATTCCACATTACTATTTAGCCACAACAGGGGCGCCCGGCGGTACCACCGCAGACATCCGCACTGGCCGCCAGCAATCACCGTGCGGGTAGAACGGGCGTGATTCCACGCCGAGTAATTCACGAGCGAGACGGTTGTCGGCAACGAGATCGCGTTTGAGGCGCTGCAGCATCGCGCCTCCGCGTCCTGTGATGCGGCTCGCAGTCTGCAAAAGAAAAATGTTAAGCGGCAGAGGTATGGTGTACCGATCGAGTCCTGCCCGTACCCGTTTCAGCATTTGCGCAAAGCTCAGGCGCTCGCCACCACCCAGCGGCAGCACCTGTCCCGCCGCGGCATCGGACAGGGCCGCGACACAAGCAGCCGCCACATCATCGGCATGCACTGGCTGGCGCAGCCCATCCGCACCCGGCAGCAATGGAAACACGCGGGAACGCAGCGCCAATCGCACAATGGGCGTGAGGCTGCGATCCACACCAGCGCCGTAGATCAGGGTCGGGCGCAGCACGGTCGCTGGAATATCATGCCGCGCCGCATATGCCATCAGCCGCTGCTCCGCACTGGCCAGACGGGCAGCCAACACACGCTCAGCCGCGTCCGGTGAGTCGAGCTTGCTGTCAGCGCTCATCGAACTCAGCGCGACGATACGGCGCGGTGCTGGTGATCTCGACGATTCCAGCCAGTCTACGCAATGGTCGAGCGGTCCGACGCAGATCAGTGCATCGACCGCAGGCGCCGAAAGCGAAACGTCGAGTCCGCCACGCAGCCAGACGACGCCGTCCTGCGGCGGCTGCTCGACGCGGCTTAGCGCGACGACGGCATGGCCAGCAGCGAGTAGCCGCGGCATGACGAAACGTCCGACCGCGCCGCTGGCGCCGATAACAAAGGCAGTCCCGGTCATACCTAGGTTTGCGCCAGCCTTATCAGTCGGCCACACAGGGACAGCACAGCCGCCCGGCGCAGCGGACAGCAGACGGTCCAGAGCAGTCAAATACGCATGCCGCCAAAGATCCGCGCTGGCAGCGAGCGGATACGGCTCAACAGCGAATTGGGCAGCCTGCTCTGGGCCTGCAACGTCTGCGCCGTTGGGGTAACGCCATAGCGACGCACTGATTTTGGTGTCTGTTTGAGTTTCCAGTACCGCCCCAGGGCCGAATCGACACTGAGCCGGCATGAACCCATGCGCACAGGTTTGATCAGCATGCGATAAACCTGACCTTCGTTGATCAGTTCGATCACCGTCTGCGCATTCGCGCGTTCGGTGATGACTACGGTCGCAATATGGGGGTGGTACTGCTTCAGCGCCTTTAGCATCAGGGTCAGGTCAGTACCATGATTGGTCGCGGTCTCGGAGATGACAACCCCGGTTTCATGCTGCTCAAGCACCTGCAGTGCACGCTCGGCCGTGTTGGCAAAACGTACCTGGTAGTGCGGCTGCAGGATTTCACGCAGGCGTTGCTGGGCGCTTGCATCGTCCTCGATGACCAGAACGCCGACCTGGGTGCGCGCCATGCTCTGTTCGTTCGGCGATAGCTGGTCGGTTGCAACCGCCGGTGCCTCGCGCGAAATCTCCCCGGCCTCAAGTACCAACGCGCGCAGGTCGCTGTTGACCCAGGGCTTGTTGATGAAGCGATAGACCTCGCCTTCGTTGACCGACCCCAGCACAGCCTTGAGGTCGGAATAGCCGGTCAACAGCACGCGCATCGCGCGCGGGTGTTTTTCACGGATCTCGCGCAGCACGTCGACGCCCAGCATTTCCGGCATGCGCTGGTCGCAGACGACGACATCAACATTGTGCTTCTGCGCCAGCAACGGCGCTTCGCGCGGGTCCGTCGTGGTGACGACCTCAAGTTCGCGAAACAGCGCTTTCAGCGCGCGCAGTATGCGAGCTTCGTCGTCGATGAAGAGCACGCGCAGAACCCCGGTGTTGGGGTCGCGGGCCGGCATTTCGAAATCCTGTCCTAGCATGACCGGGCGGCCTCAGAGCGGTGGTGTTCGCGCTGCATTGTCGATCGGCAGCATGACAGTGAATTCGGAACCGCGGTTCGGCGTAGTTCGCACTTTGATCGAACCCCCATGCGACTTGACGATCTTGTGGACTATCGACAGGCCCAGTCCTGTTCCCTCGCCGGGGGCCTTGGTCGTGAAGAACGGATCGAAGATCTTGGGCAGTACATCGTCAGGAATGCCGCAACCGGTGTCAGCGAATGAAATTTCGACATTGCCATCGCTGGCACGCGTCGCCACCGTGAGTGTGCCTTCGTCTTCCATGGCCTGCGACGCGTTGGTGATGAGATTCAGGAATACCTGGTTGAGCTGTGACGGCATTCCGCGCACACGCGGCACGGTCTCGAGCCGGCGCACAATCTTGATGCGGTCGCGTAGCTGGTGCGCGGCAATCATCAGGGCACTCTCCAGACCTTCGTTGACATCCATAAGATCCAGGCCGTCGCGATCGACGCGAGCGAAACCCTTGAGATTCTGTACCAGCGACGCGAGCTGCGTGATGCCTTCGGCGGAATCGGCAAGCAAGTCCTTGGCCTCGGTCAGCAGCGGACTTTTCTCGACAGCGCGACGTGCGTCGAAAAGCTTTCGCCGCGACTCCTCGACATGCTTGACGAGTTTGTCCAGCGACTCCTTGTCGGCACCGAACATGAGATCAACCGGCTGCTGACAGTACTGCACGGCTACGTCGTATTCCTTCACGAGCTTGCGATAATCATCCAGCAGCTCGCCGACCACTTCGACATTACTCTTGACGAAGCCCAGCGGCGTATTCAGCTCATGTGCAACGCCGGCGACCATCTGCCCCAACGACGCAAGCTTGGTCGTGTGAATCACCTGCGACTGGCTTGAACGCAATTGCTTGAGTTCGACGTCAGTCTGCTCGAGCTCGGCCCGTAGCTGCGCCTTGGCGGCTTCGGCCTGGCGCAAACGCCAGAACAATGCGCCGGCGGCGGCAGCCAGGGCCAGCATGAGAATCACGAGCACAGCGGTCACGAAACTCTCCCCATTGCGTTCCCCCGTTCGCGCGACCGACCCTGGTCACGGCCGGCGGGCAGCCTGGCATCCTTTAGGCGGCCCGCCAAGGTTGTTGCACCAACGCCTCTGAGGGAGCACCAGACCCGCCCAGAGCTTCAGTATGGTGATTCGGCAGTTGGCTGAACAATCCTGGGAGCTTTCGCTGCGATAGGCCTTTGCACCCGGCCACCCAACAGCAGAGTCCAACCCTGCTCCCTTCGACGAACTACCGAATCGGCACACCAGATTTCTTTCCCGGGCGCAGTATAAGCATGGCAGCCTGCGGACCATTCCCGCTAATGTACCGTCTGTCGGCGCTTTCGTGACCAGGGTCACCGAAAAGCCTCCGACCTGAGCCTTTGCAGGTCAGAAGACGCCGATTCGCTGCCATCGGAAGTTTCACCTAAGCTGCTCGCGAGAAACCTCGACCGGAGTTTGCGCATGATCGCTCGTATCTGGCGTGGCGTTACCCTCGCCTCAAGGGCCGAGGACTATCTCGAACATCTGCGCGAAACCGGCCTACGCGACTTCACGCAGACCCCGGGTAACCGCGGTGTCCAGGTCATACGGCGCGTTCAGGGCGAGCACTGTGAATTCCAGATCATCTCGTTCTGGGACTCGATGGACGCAGTCCGGCGTTTCGCAGGCAAGGAGGCCGAACGCTCGCGTTACTGGGATGCGGACGAGGAATTCCTGCTCGAGATGGAACCGCTGGTACGTCACTACGAGGTGGCCGAATTCATTGAAAACCCACTGCACAGCTCGCAGTAAGCGCTCCTGCCCGCGACTCCGGTGTTTTCTGACTTCGTCCAGTGCTGTTCGCCGCAGCATCCTGCCCGGAATCGATGTGAGATCCAGCGCACTGCCGGCAATAGCTGACACGCAGGAATCCGGCCGATGTACGGGCCTGGACTGCTGGCAGCCCCCTCAACACCGGCTCCGGTCAGTTGATGGAAGCACGCGGTGTAGGCAGGTTCTGTCCCTGGTACCAGGAATGCAGCTGGATGCGTAGTGCATCGGTCTGCACCTGCCACAGGCCCAGGCCGCCGCGGCGCAGATAGAAGGTCTGGCCGGTGCCGGGCGTAAGCGCCGCCCAATAGTCATCGACGTTGGTTACCTGCAGCGGCGGCGGCCCTTGGTTCAGCGGCTTCAGGATTCCGACGCCGTCCAGATAGTAAGGCGTGTCGACGAAATCCCCCTCCCCCGTTGCGCGATCGATACGGGCAAGCAGAGGAATGGCCGCCATCCCGGCCGCAAACCCCAGCAGCAACGGCAGCAGCAAGGCTTCACGCTGCGGCAGGCGCGTAAGGCGGAACAGCGGATACAGGAGCAGTGCGGCAGGTATCAGTGCCAGTGCCAGCCCTATGACCCAGCGGTGATCACCGACCAATGCATAGGGGCTGAGGGCCTGATCAACCACCGCAAACCCGAGCAACAGCACGAACAGCAGGGTCGCGGCAAGGCTTACCGGGTGGTATTGCAGGTGAAATACATGCGACGGCGGTCGCGGCGCATCAGCCGGTGCGATCTGCGTATAAAGCCGAGTGGTCGCTTCAGCGGAACTCCAATCAAGTACACCGTGGGCGCTTAGCTGCAGCGCGGGGTCGCCGACGGCGAACCATTGCAGCTCCGGCACCGAGCCAGCGCGGCTACCGAGCCAGGCCAGTGCAAGCCCTTCCCGACGCCATTCACGTTCGACCAGGGAGCCATCGGCAAAACGGCCGAAAACGCGCACACGTTCCGCGTCATGGCCAAGCCAGCCCAGCGCAAGGTCTGCCCCGGCGCGGGCTGGATCGGCAATCAATACGCGAACCGTCGACAGTCCATCCAGTTTCGCTTCCGGCGCACCGCGCAACGCATCCTGCGACGCCTGCCGCTGGCGGCCGCGGAGGAATGCCATCGCAACCGGCAGGGCATAGATCAGCGCCAGCAGCGGCGCGAACATCAGAAATACAGTCATCGCAGGCACGCCCCGGAAATGGACGCGCAGCTTAGCCTGTCGCGCCCGCACGTGTCAGCGCAGGCACGAGGTGGATACGGCGGGTCAGGCGACTTTTTTTGCCGCGGCCTCCACCGCCAGCGCTTCAGCTACAGCAGGACGGACGGCGACACGCTCGACGAACCTCGTAACCGCCGGCCACTGATTCAGGTCGATGCCGACGTATTTGCCCCAGCCGAGTACCGTGAACAGGTAGGCGTCTGCGACGCTGAACCGACTGCCCGTCAGATAGTCCTGTTTCTCCAGCAGCGGCTCGATCTCGCTGAAGCGCCGCGCCAGCTTGACCTTCTGCGCCTCCTTGACCGCCTCATGCACTGGAGGGTGGAACAGTGGACTGAACTGCTTGTGTATTTCTGTAGAAATGAAATTAAGCCATTCCTGCAGACGATAACGCTGCAGCGTTCCGTTGGCTGGCGCCAGTTGCTTGTCCGGAGCAAGGTCGGCGAGGTATTGCACGATCGCAGGCCCCTCGGTAAGCACTTCACCACCGTCGAGCAGCAAGGCTGGCACATAGCCCCTGGGATTGACCGTCGTGAAGTCGCTTCCGTCGGCAGCCTGCTTGGTCGCGAGATCGACCTTGACCACTTCAAACGGCAGGCCCAGTTCACGCAGCACGATATGCGGCGACAATGCACAGGTTCCCGGCGCGAAATACAGTTTCATGCGGATGCTCCAAAGTAGGGAGGGTACGAGCAACCTGCGCAAAAGCAGCAGCGCTGGCCCGTCGCGGCTAGATGCGGCTAGCTGCTGTCTGCTCAAGGGTCGCACCGCCGCCGGCACCGTGAATGCACTGTTCACCAGCACGCAACAGCCACGTGACGCCGGCTGGGACGCCCTCTGCCTGCTCAGGCTAGCGCCCAGTCGGCCACGGCTTCGGCGTGGATCCGGGTCGTGTCGAACGTCGGCACTGTGGTATCCGCAGCGCTGATCAGAAGGCCGATCTCGGTACAGCCAAGAATGATGCCTTCGGCACCACGCTGGACCAGATCGGCCATGATTGCGCGGTAAGCCTCGCGCGAGGTATCACGGATCTCGCCGCGGCAGAGCTCGTCGTAGATCACGCGATGCACGACATCACGCTGTGCGGCGTCCGGCACCAGCACATCGAGCCCCTGCGCGACCAGTCGCTGGCGATAGAAGTCCTGCTCCATGGTGAAGCGCGTGCCGAGCAAGCCGACACGGGCCAGGCCCGCCGCCCGTATGCGCGCTGCTGTTGCATCAGCAATGTGCAGCAGCGGCAGTCCGCTACCCGCCTCCACCGCCGCAGCGACCTTGTGCATGGTATTGGTGCAGATCACGACCGCCTGCGCGCCAGCTCGCTGCAACGCCGCGGCCGCCTTGGCGAGTTCACGCCCGGCCTCGTCCCAGTCGCCCTGCATCTGCAGCTGCTCGATCACGGCGAAATCCACGCTATAGAGCACTAGCCGCGCCGAATGCAGACCGCCAAGGCGATCGCGCACCTGCTGGTTGATGATGCGGTAGTAGGGAATCGTCGATTCCCAGCTCATCCCGCCGAGCAGCCCCAGGGTTTTCACAAACTTCAGCCCATTCCGCAAGAGAAATACGAGTGAGTAAACGACCCAGAAACCCAGGGAAGACCTGAACAGCCCCCACGGCACGCCTGCTGTCCCCAGCCGCTCGTAACCGCAGTCCCGCCAAATTCGGCCGGCCGGCCCGTCGAGCGCACAGAGTGATCAGAACCTGAGGTTCTTGACGATCACCCTTCACGCCCGTGGCTCAAGAAGGCTCCAAAATCCGTGACCAAATTCCGGCTTGAGCGGAGTTCAGCTAACGATAAGTGTTACGCGACGGGGGACATGGCGATCGCCATCTATCTCTTCTTTGGCGCGACAATATCTGTACAAGTTCCTTCGTACACCTCCGCCGCCATACCAACCGATTCGCTCAAGGTCGGATGCGGATGAATGGTCAGGCCGATATCGGCGGCTTCAGCTCCCATCTCGATCGCCAGCGCAACTTCGGCGATGAGGTCGCCCGCATTCGGCGCGACGATACCCGCACCAATGACGCGATGTGTGGCTTCGTCGAAGATCAGCTTCGTGAAGCCTTCGGTCCGACCTATGCCGATAGCGCGACCCGAGGCCGCATGCGGAAACTTGCCGACGCCATAGGCCAGGCCTTCCTTCTTGGCTTCGGCTTCGGTGATGCCGACCCAGGACACTTCCGGATCAGTATAGGCGACGCTGGGAATCACGCGGGCGACGAATTCGCTCTTGTGGCCGGCGGCGACTTCAGCGGCGACCTTGCCTTCGTGCGTGGCCTTGTGTGCCAGCATGGGATTGCCGACCAGGTCACCGATCGCAAAGATATGCGGCACATTGGTACGCATCTGCTTGTCGACCGGAATGAAGCCGCGCTCGGTCACGTTGACGCCGGCCTTGTGCGCATCGAGCTTGCCGCCGTTGGGCGAGCGGCCAACGGCGACCAGCACCCGATCGTACAGCGTTGGCTGCGGCGCCTTTTCCCCTTCAAACGTCGCCAGCAGGCCCTCGGCCCGGGCTTCGATCTTGCTGACCTTGGTTTTCAGATGAATGCCGGCGTAGCGTTTTTGCAGGCGCTGCTGCAACGGGCGCACCAGATCCGGGTCGGCACCCGGCATCAGCTGATCAAGCAATTCGACAACGGTGACCTTTGCTCCCAAGGCCTCGTAGACGCAGGCCATTTCCAGGCCGATGATGCCGCCGCCGACAACGAGTAGGCTCTTGGGCACGTCAGCCAGATCGAGCGCATCGGTCGAATCCATCATGCGCTTGTCGTCCCAGGGGAAGCCCGGCAGTTTCACCGCCTGCGAACCGGCAGCAATGATTGCGTTGTCGAAACGCACCAGTTGCCTGCCGCTGGCGCCTTCGACCTCGAGCTCGTTGCGCGACACGAATTTCGCCGTTCCGGTCACTACCGTGACCTTGCGCTGCTTGGCCATGCCAGCAAGTCCACCGGTCAGTTGCGCGACCACAGCGCTCTTGTGCGCCCGCAGTTGGTCGAGATCGATAGCGGGCTCGCCAAAACGTATGCCATGGCTGGCGAACTGGCGCGCCTCATCGACCACCCGCGCCGCATGCAGCAGTGCTTTGGACGGAATGCAGCCGACATTGAGGCAGACCCCGCCAAGCACCGGATAACGCTCGACCAGCACCACATTCTGGCCGAGGTCCGCCGCGCGGAAGGCCGCGGTATAGCCACCGGGACCAGCGCCAATCACGACGACCTGCGCCTGGATATCAGCCTTGCGTCCGGTTTCCGGTGCTGCAGCGGGTACCGCGGCAGCTGCCACCGGCGCGGTTGCCTGCATGGTCTCCACCGCCTTGGGCGCCGCTGCAGCAGCGGCCGGTGCAGGTGCATCCTTGACCGCGGCCGGCGCTGCAGTCGTTGTCGCAACAGTCTCGATCAGCGCGACGACGGCACCTTCCGCCAACTCGTCACCGAGTTTGACCCTGATCTCCTTGACAACACCGGCGACCGTCGAAGGCACCTCCATCGTCGCCTTGTCGGATTCGAGCGTGACGAGCCCCTGCTCTTTCCTGATCGTATCGCCGACCTTGACCAGGACCTCGATCACGGGCACGGAAACACCGCCGATATCCGGCACTTTGACTTCTGTCGTTGCCATTATTCCTGCTCCTTGTCCGGGGAGGCCGCCGTGCGGAAAACCTGCTTCAGCGCATTGCGGCGCAATTCAAATTCAGCGAGTGGATCGGGTTCAGCGGTCGTGGTTGCCACAGCGGCCGGCCTAACCGGCACCGGTGCGGCCTTCGTCGGCTCGACCTGCAGCGGCGACTCCGTAGCGCCTATCAGCCCACGCACACGGGCTTGCAGTGCCAGCAATTCCTCTCGTTCGCTGCGTTGCAGCGCCAGTCCATCCAGCTGCTTGCGCTGGCGCTGCTTGCTGAGCTCGCGGTACTTGCGGTTCGCATAGTTGAGTGACTGACGTATATCGGGCAGGTGGATGGTTTCCACTTCCTCGGGCAGCGTGTCGAAGCTGATATAGCCATCTTCGATCCAGAGGCCGCGGCGCCGTGCGACGATGCGCGTTTCACGCTCCTCGAAGAACAGCCGCGGCCAGTCGTTGTCGGGCGGCGCGCGATCCAGGCGCAGGAACATCACGCGCAGCGAATCGTGCACACGCGACCAGGTCGTCTTGCTCAGGTCGAGATCGACGATGCAAATATCTTGGAATTCCGCCTCCATACCGTCCTACCTGGTCCGTGGTCGCCGTTCAGAGCAAGGTTCGCCGCATGTCCGCCAGCAGTTGGCCGAGATAGCTGGTGAAACGCGCCGCCGACGCGCCATCGATGACCCTGTGGTCGTAACTGAGGCTCAACGGCAGCATCAGTCGCGGCTGGAAGGCCTTGCCGTCCCACACAGGCCGGATCGCCGACTTGGACACCCCGAGAATCGCAACCTCAGGCGCGTTGACGATAGGCGTGAAAGCCGTGCCGCCGATACCACCCAGCGAGGAAATGGAAAAACAGCCGCCGGACATATCGGCCGGACCTAGCTTGCCGTCGCGCGCCTTGGCGGCGAGTTCACCGGTTTCCTTAGCGAGCTCGAACACTCCCTTCCGGTCCGCGTCGCGCAGCACTGGCACGACCAGACCGTTAGGCGTATCGGCTGCAAAGCCGACGTGGAAATATTTCTTGAGAATGAGGTTCTCGCCCGAAGCGTCAAGCGAGGCGTTGAAATCGGGAAATTTCTTCAACGCGGCGACTACTGCTTTCATGAGGAAAGCCAGCATGGTCAGCTTGAGGCCGGATTTTTCGTTTTCCTTGTTCAGTGCAACGCGCAGTGCTTCGAGGTCGGTGATATCGGCCTCGTCATGCTGGGTTACATGCGGGATCATGACCCAGTTGCGCGCGAGGTTGGCGCCGGAAATCTTCTTGATGCGCGAGAGCGCGCGCGTTTCGGTTTCGCCAAACTTCGCGAAATCCACCTGCGGCCAGGGCAGCAGGTTGAGACCTCCGCCGGCGGCAACCGGTGCAGCAGCAGCACTGCGCGGCGCACCGCCGGCCAGCGCCTGTTTCACGTAGTTCTGCACATCTTCGCGCGTGATGCGTGACTTGCGGCCACTGCCGCTGACGGCGCTCAGATCGACGCCGAGCTCGCGCGCGAACAGGCGCACGGCCGGGCTGGCATGCGGCACCTTGTCCGGCATCACGACGCTGGCATCGAACGGCACCGGTGGCGTGCGCGGCCCGGCGATTTCCGCGTCTATGCCAGGCTTGACTGCCTCGGCGACAACCGGCGCCGCCGCCGGCGCGGCGGCTGCGCTGATCGCAGCCGGCGCGGGCTTGGCAGCAGCAGCGGGCGGTGCCACGCTCCTGGCCGGTGCGGCGGATTGGGCCTCGGCCGCATCGACCACGGCGACCACCGAGCCCTCCGATACTTCGTCACCGACCTTGACGCGAATTTCCTTGACCACACCCGCGAACGGGGCAGGCACTTCCATCGTCGCCTTGTCGGACTCGAGCGTCAGCAGCCCCTGATCCTTCTTTACCGTGTCGCCGGGTGCTACCAGGATCTCGATAACCGGCACGTTGGCGTAGTTGCCGATGTCGGGAACCTTCACTTCTTGTGACATACGCCCTCCCAGGCGGCAGATTTCGGGCAAGGCGGCTATTGTGGCGGCGAAGCCAGGCCTGCACCAGAGCGGATAGAGCGGACAACCCAGCGTTGGACTTATTCCGATTGGTTCGCGCAGCCTCGCGACCCGGCGGCTAAGCTGATCACTGTTTGCCGCGAAAGGTACTCCATGGACATTACGCAATTGCGCGCCGAACTTGATCACATCGATCGCGATCTGGTGCGCCTGGCGGCGGAGCGTCAGCGCATCGTCGCCGAGATCGGCCGCAGCAAGCGCGGCACCGGCCGACCGCTGCGGGATTTCCGCCGCGAAAAAGAGGTACTGGACAACGTCCGTGGCCACGCGCGGGAAGCGGGCATCGATCCTGAACTCGCCGCGGGCCTGATGGAACTGCTGATTGCCGCATCGCTGACCAGGCAGGAGCAGGACACCGTCCGCGCCCTGTCCCAGGGCAATGGCAAGCGCGCACTGGTGATCGGTGGTAGCGGCCGCATGGGCGCCTGGTTTGCGCGTTTCCTCGATGCCCAGGGCTATGCGGTGGAAGTCGCCGATCCCGCTCCGAATGCCGCAGGCTTCGCACAACGCGAACGCTGGAATACCGGCGAGATCGCGCATGACCTCATCGTCGTGGCTACACCGCTACGCGCGGCGGTGCAGATTCTTGGCGAGCTTGCACTGGCGCGCCCTCCCGGCGTCGTGTTCGATCTCGGCTCTATCAAGACGCCGCTGCGCGGCGTGCTGCAGCAGCTCACAGCAGCCGGAGTACGCGCCACGTCCATTCACCCCATGTTCGGTCCTTCAGCCGACGTACTCGCGGGGCGCCATGTGGTGCTGATCGATACCGGCGATCGCAGCGCGCTCGAAACCGCGCGCAACCTGTTTGCATCGACGACGGCAATCACCGTAGAGATGGACCTGGACGAACACGACCGTGTGATCGCGCTGGTGCTGGGTCTTTCGCATGCGCTGAATATCGCGTTCACTGCGGCGCTGGCCGGCAGCGGGGTGGATCCGGAACGCCTCAAGGCCGTGTCATCGACGACGTTCGGCGCTCAGCTTCGTATCGCCGAAGGCGTCGCGCGCGAAAACCCGCATTTGTATTTTGAAATCCAGTCGCTCAATGCGCATAACGGCCCGGCATTGACCGCACTCGACGAGGCTGTACATACCTTGCTGGCAGCGGTACGCAACGGCGACGAACAGAGTTTCGTCACGCTGATGCAAAGCGGCCGCGACTACCTGCACGCAGGCGCGGAATAAGCTGCCAGGCCCTGCGCACCGCCAGACTGCGGTGCGCAGGGTGGTATACGGCACCGTCAGTCGTTGATATCAAGCACGTTCAGACGCGAGCCGTCCTCAAGGCGCAGCTCAAGCCCATTTTCAAGGCTCTCCAGTTTCGCCACCATGGGACAGAGCGTCGCAACACGCGCGGCAAGCTGCACAGCCTGCGTGTCGACGCGACGCTCGATGTCCTGCTGGATCTTCGCACTGCGCTTCTCCAGCTCGGCCGCACGCGCCTCATCGCCACTGAGCGCGATGGCAATGGCGCTACCGGCGACCTCAGCGATGACGACCGGCATCAGGTCACCCATCGCCTTTTCGACCAGAGAGTCGAATTCGTCTTCGTTCCACGGACGCTTCTCGAAGGTGTCGTCGATGCGCAGCTTGAACTCATCGCGCAACACGCCAAGGCGCTTGCGTGTATCCGGATTGTCGACCGTGTTTGAAAACGCCGCGGCAACTTCAGTCACCGCCACGTAGGCGATGTCGACAGCGTCGCGCGCAATGGCCTTGGCCTGCGGCACCAGCGCACGCACGGTGGCCTCATACTCAGCAATGCGGGAGCGGTCGGCGTCGCTGATCGTCAGCTTGCGGCCGTCGACGGTAAGCTGCCCCTTGTTCATGACGATGCTCTCAGGCTTGCCGCCGCCGTGGCGAAAACTCAACCCCGCCTGGTCCAGAGTCACATCGTAGGCGCTATCGAGGCCACAGGAGCCAATACTGTGATTCTCGGCTTGTGCGGCAGCGGCGAAACCAAGCCCCAGGGCGGCGGCAAGCAGCAGGCGTTTCATGGCGATTCCTTGGCGTCAGTAAGGGGAAATCGACGCGGGCTACCGGCGTCGTCGCGGGCTTGGATGCAAATTTTCACGCAAGGGTTGCAACCGCGCATAGGCCGCGCGGCAGCATGACTTCCGGCAGGGATACGCCCCATGCGCTACCACCGGCCTACGCGGCTCCGTATGCTGGTCTGCCCTGACCCGGAGCAACCCCATGTACACCTTGTACTACTCCCCCGGTGCCGCCAGCCTGCTGCCGCACCTGCTGCTGCTGGAAATCGGCGCGGCCTACGAACTCAAGCGTATCGACACGGCCGCCGGCGAGCAGCGCAGCCCCGAATACCTGCGCCTCAATCCCAACGGGGTCGTACCTACCCTGATCGTCGATGGGCGCCCCTGCGCAGAGACCGCAGCCCTGCTGCTGTTGCTCTGCGAGCGCCATCCGCAAGCGGGACTTGCCCCCGCCGTCGACGCCCCTGAGCGAGCCGCATTCCTGCAGGGCGTGCTGTATCTTGCAAACACGCTGCAGCCCGCATTTCGTCTCTGGTTCTATCCCAGCGACGCCGGCGAGGTCGACGCGACTGTCCTCAAGCAGGCCCTGCGCGCGCGCATCGAAAAATGCTTCGATCAGCTCGCGGCCCAGCTTGCCGACGGCCGCAGCTATCTGCTCGGCGAGCGCTTCAGCGCGCTTGACCTCTACGCGACCATGCTGATGCGCTGGTCGCGCAACATGCCCAAGCCCGCAACCGAATGGCCGCTGCTCAAGGCCCTGGCCGAGCGTATCCGCGCAAGAGCCAGCTGGCGCCGTCTGTATGAGATCGAAGGCCTGACCGAGTGGGCCTGAGGCAATGCACCGGTTGAAACATACGGCGTGATCACCACACGGGCTGAACAATCCTGCCGCTAGTCTCCGCGTCGTCCCACCCAGGAATATGCTCATGACCTCGTTCGACGAAGTCCATTTGCTGATCCGGTTGCTGCGCGAAGGTCGCGACTACTACGTTTTCGCCCGCGACGAGGTACGCGATCCGGAGGCCGTCGAACTGTTCGCGCGGGCGCTCAAGGCGCGTCATGACCTGCTCGAAGGACTGGTCGCGACGCGCCTGCTGTTTCAGACCTCACCCGTGCATCCGACGCGGACCCTGTCTGCCGACCTTGGCTACGAAGAACTGCGTCATCAGTTCGACCCGCTGCATCCCAAAACACACGCGGCGGCGCTGCATGAACGCGAACGCCGTGTGCTGCACCTGATGGAGGATCTCCTGGAAAGCGCCGGCTCGCCCAAGCTCCACGCTGCGCTGCGGGCACACCATGCCCAATTTGAAGAAATGTGTAATTTACTGCTTCGCTGGAGCCAGCGGCCGTAGCGGCGTATTGCCCCAACCAGCTCACCGCAGCAGACACGGCGAACGGGAACAGCCGGCAACTCAGGCAGCCTTGAAGGTCACGACGAGCACGTCACGGTACGCGGGCTCGGTAACATCAACCGCCTCGACCGGGGTCACGCCGTGACAGACACGGGTATCGTCGACCAGCGCAGCGTCAAACGGCGCCGCCAGGGTGAAGCGACCGAGCAGCTCGCCGTCCGGGCGATGAATGGTCGTGGTGCCGCTGGCGATGTTCCTGCGCGCGACCAGCAGCACCAGCACGTAATCGACGCCGTCGCGATGTACGCCCTCGGGTGTGGGCAGCCCCTGCTCGCCCTGGCGCGCCTCAATGCGGAACTGGTGCACTTCAACATTCCAGGCCGTTACGGCAGGAGCCAGCGCGGTGAACAGATTGCGGCAATAACACAGCACCGTGGGCAGGCTCTGACCCGCGTCCCAGCAGGTCTCGACAGGCTGGAACCAGCGTGCAATGCCGCCGTGCAACGGGTTGTATTCAAGTGCCTGGTAATGCGGCCGGTCCGGCTCGCGCGTCAAGCCCGCAGCACTGGCCGTATAGACCCCGTGACGCCGGCGCCGATAACGTCCGTGGTCCGCCAGATAGGTGTCTACAGCGAGATCGTCCCAGCTTGCGGCGAACGCCGCCCAGTCAGTCAATGCGCCGCTGCGCGCCAGCTCGGCAGCCATGGCCGTTCCGCCGACGAAGGCAAAACCGGTGCGGCGCAACTCAGGCTCGATCGCCGCCAGTAACGCGGGTGAGTTTTCCTCGATAGTCATGCGCTGAAGTTAGCAGAGCGCGCGCAGCGCGCGATGGCCTATCGTTATATGCCGCACACCACGCGGCCGATGCATGGCTCCCGCCGGTAGGCGGCGAATGGTCCCTGGAACTCAGCGCCCGGCACCCGCCTTGAGCGCATTGCGGTTGCCGAGACAGCGCACCAGGTTGGCGCGCGCAGCCTCAAAGCAACGCTCGTGGAACCAGTCGGAAACGAAGATACGCGGCGCAGCCAGCAAACCACGCAGGAAACGCCGGCGATAGTGACGGAACATCCAAGCTGGCAACTTGCCGCGGTATTCCTGTGCAATGGCGGCATCGTAGGCATCAAAGCGCGCGGGCTCGGCCGCGAGTATGGCCATGTCGCAGTCGAGGAACAGCGCTGTATCACGCTCCAGCGGCTGCCCTGCCCAGTGGCCATGGCGCGCGGTCATAAGGATGAGCTCAGTCATGCGTAGCACATCGACCTTTGCATCGGGCAGCCAGTGCGCAATCGCCACCTGAGCGAGTTCGGCACTGCGTTGCTCGTTGTCCTTGCGCCCGGCCTCATAGACGGCATCGTGGTAGAGCAGCGCAAGAAACACCTCGACCGGCGCATGCCAGCCCGGCCCGCGTGAGACGGCATCGAACTGGTCCAGCACTTCCCGCACATGGTCGAAATTGTGATAAGCGCGTGGTGGACGCGCGTACTGCGCGCGCAACTCGGCCAACATTCCAGGCGGCAATGGCAGCGGGGCGGAAAAATCAAAATCGTCAGTACCGGTCATCGAAACAGCTCCGCCAAGCGCTGAGGTTCATCTGCACCGCCGAATCACGTGCTTTCACGAGCCGGTCAATGCCGTTGGCACCAGCCGAGAAACAACGCCAGAGTCCACTGGCCAGACAGCCCAAGGCATCGGCAGAAAATCCGGCGTCCCTAACTCTTGGCCCATGCCGCAGCGTTCGTCAGTTGCAACACTCGCACAGATGAACACCTATTTTCACCCTCGCCTGCAGGAATCCCGCCGTGTCGCCGCGAACCGGCTTCGCCGCTTGTTGCGCCTATGGCCGCAGACACTGTTTCACCTGGCCGCGACGGTGGCACTGCTGGCCCTGCTCGGTGCTGGAATCGCTCGCATCGATGGCGATCGAATAGGCCTGGTTCTGCGTTTGCTCGCAGCGCAGCCGCTGGTAGTCGCGATCGCATTCGCCGCCTTCGGCTTCGCCATGTGCCGTAGTGCAACACTCGCGCTCAGGACTGAACTCAAGCTCGGCTGGTGGGGGGCAGCACCCGTGCCCGAAGCGGCGACGCGCCGCAGCCTGCACCTTAACGCAATCGCGCTGACCCTGTTCGGGAACCTGGTGATATTGCTGGTGCTGGCCGGCATCGTGCTGCTGTCGCGCCGATCCACGCCGTGGTTTGCGCCGCTGCTGCTCACAGCGAGCCTGGGCTTCTGGCTCGGCAGCGGTGCTGGCTATCTCGCCGTACGCCGGCTAGCCGCACTCAGGCGCAGCAGGATCACGCAGCTGCATTCAAGCGCTGCATTGTTGCCGCTGCCGGCGCTGGATCATGCGCAGCTGCGCCACCTACCAGACTGGCAGCGCCGCGAAACCGTCAGGCGTTGGCGCTCAGGCGGGCGCAACTGGCAGTTTCTCGCCTTGGGTCTGCTGGTCCCCATGGGCATGCCGCTGCTGCCGCTGGCCGGGCTGCTGCTGCTTGGAGTCGCCCTGATCTGGTACGGCCTCGCACTGCGTGCCAGTGAAGACACGCTGGTACACGCGACCCGACTGCTCGCAGCCTTGCCGCTATCGTTCCAGCGCTTTGCCGCTGGCACCTTGCGCTATCCGCTGTTTGCCTGGATCTGCGCGAGCACGCTCGGTGCTACCGGCCTGCTGCTGCAGTCGGCCAGGCCCATCGTCGCCGCCCTGTTCATCCTTGCCATCGGACTGGGCGGCTTGATCTCGCTGTGCCTGAGCTGGCGCTACCGGCATCGGCCGCATCTGGCGCGGGTACGCGCCAGCGCCGAAGTGTCGCTACTGCTGCTGCTCGCCTATCAGTTGCCAATGCTTGCGCCGCTGTTGGCGCTAGCAATGGCCGCGCGCCACTACCTTGCTGCCCGGAGCCTTGCCTGATGTCCGCCCTCGAAATTGCAGGCCTCGTGCATGCCTACGGACCGCAACGTGTACTCGACGGCGTGGATCTGGTTTTGCAGCCTGGCGAATTCACCGCACTCATAGGCCCCAATGGTTCGGGCAAGACGACCTTGCTGCGCTGCCTTGCCGGCATCCTGCAACCGCAGCAGGGCCGCGTCGCTATCGCCGGCGCCGAGATGGGCCTCAACGCGCTGACCGCCAAGCAGCGCCTGGGCTTCGCCGTCGACCCTACCTTGCTGCCTATGCTGCTGACGGGCCGCCAGTGTCTGGAGCTGTTTGCCGGTGCCCGAGGCCTGGGCCAGATTCCCGCAGCGACGCTGGATCTCGCCGAAGCGCTTGCGTTCTCCCGCTGGCTCGACCAGGAGGTGCAGGCTTATTCGCTGGGCACGCGACAGAAACTGGGCATTCTGCTTGGCTTGATCGGTGAGCCGCCGCTGATCGTGCTCGACGAACCCATGAATGGACTCGACCCGCTCAGTGCATTCGCCCTGAAGCAGCATCTGGTGCGCCTCACGCGCGAACAAGGCTGTGCGGTACTGCTTGCAACGCATGCGCTGGAAGTCGCCGAACGGTTTATCAGCCGCTGCGTGCTGCTGCTCGGCGGCAAACTGGTACGAGACTGGGACTCAGCGGCTCTCGCTGCGATCCGCCGCGACCCCGGCACCTCGCTCGAACAGGTCATGGTTGAAGCCCTACAGCGTTTTGGCGCACCGCGCACGGATTAAAGACCCGGGCGGCACGCCGCAGCGGCGGATTCGCAGGCTACGGCCAGCATGCCTGCGAATTGCGCTTCAGCGGATTTCGCAGAAGCAGTAGGCGAATACGTTGGGCTTGCCGTCCTGCAGACCGCGCAACAGACGCAGCGGACGCTGCAGGTTGGCGTCACGCAACAAGCCCGCTTCCGGACGCAGCCATTCGATCTTCGCCAGCGCCCGCGCACTCGCGTTGTCGCTGAGACCAAGCAGGAACTGCTCAAACGCACCGGGCAGTTTCTCGATGTAGCGCGTCTGGTAGTTGCTACCCAGCTTGGCACGCTCGGCAGCCGCCGCGACGGCCGCGTCGAGTCCGCCGAGCTTGTCAACGAGGCCGCGCTCCAGCGCCTGACGCCCGGTCCAGACCCGGCCGCGCGCAACCTGGTCGATATCGGCAGGTTGCTTGCCGCGCGCGTTCGCAACACGGCTGATGAAATCCCGATAGCCCTTGTCGATCACCGACTGGATTACCTTGGCGACCGAAGGGTCCAGCGGCCGGCGCGGATCGAATGCACCGGCAAACGGTGTCGTGCCAACACCGTCCGTGTGCACGCCGAGTTTTTCCAGCGTATCCGGAATGTTCACAAACAGGCCGTAGATACCAATTGATCCGGTGATCGTCGCCGGCTGGGCGAAGATTTCGTCAGCATCCATGGCGATCCAGTAACCGCCCGATGCAGCAACATCACCCATGGACGCGATTACCGGCTTGCCGGCCTGTTTGATGAGCTCGATCTCGCGCCGGATCTGCTCCGAAGCAAATGTCTCACCACCCGGTGAATTCACCCGCAGCACGACTGCCTTGACATTGCTGTCCTCGCGCGCTTCACGCAGCAGTGTGGCCGTCGACTCGCCGCCTACCGTGCCGGGGTTCTGCTCGCCACCGACGATCTCGCCTTCCGCAACGATGATCGCTACAGAAGCGCGCAGATCCGGTAGCGCCGAACTGCGCGCGCGAGCCTGGTAGTCGCTCCAGTGCACCTGGCGGAACGAGTGCTTTTGCTTGTCCGCAACACCCTTGGCAATCAGGATTTCGCGCGCCTGGTCGCGTGTTGCCAGTTGATCGACCAGTTGCGAGGTCAGCGCGATCTTGGCCAGATCGCCGCCCGCATCGGCTATGGCATCAGGCAGTATCTCGATGCCGTTCTGTATCGCCTTGGGTTCAAGCTTGCGCCGGCTGCCAACCTCGCTGAGCCAGGTCTGCCACAGGCCGTCCAGCCAGAAACGGTCTGCCTCGCGCGCTTCGCTCGAAGCCTGGTTGAGCACATAGGGCTCGGCTGCGGACTTGAACTCACCGACGCGGAACAGGTGCACCTGCACGGCAAGCTTGTCGAGCAGATCCTTGTAATACCCGCGATAGCTCGAAAAGCCATTCAGCAGGACTGCTCCATCCGGATGCAGCAGGATCTGGTCTGCATGTGTGGCCAGCAAGTACGGCATCTGGGTCATGCCGTCGGACACGGCGACCACTTCCTTGCCACTTGTCCGGAATCGCTCCAGCGCGGCACCGATCTCGGTCAGCGATGCAAGGCCCGCACCGCGGAGACCATCGACGATCAGCACCATGCGCTCGATGTTCGGATCCTCAGCAGCGCGTGTGATGACTTCAAGCACATCACGCAGCTGAATCTCGTCGACCTTGTTGCCGAGCATGCGCTCCAGCGCGCGCGAACCGGCGTCGGCGCGGTATTGCTCGACGAGTTCGCCCTTGAGATCCAGCACCAGCGCAGTACGTGGCTCCAGCACGGGTTCCGGTACGGACAGTGCAAGCAGCACGACGAACAGGACGAATAGAAAGATCAGGTTGAACACCAGACGGCGCGTGAAATTGATCGCGTCCCAGATCGCGCCAAAAAACCGCCGCACCGGCCCGGGCTTACGCTCCGTCATTGCTGCCTCCAACTTGCCGTGAATTGCGGCGCCGGAACGGTGCCGCTCAGTGGATATTGTGCCCCGGATCGGACGGGGATTGACCAGTGGCCACTGGCAGGTCCTGCCAGCGGCCCTGTGTTGCCAGGCGGCGAAAACGCAGGAACAGCAATACCGCTGCAACCGACAGTCCGGCAATCAGGCCCATCCACATGCCGCGCGCACCGAATCCGGCGCGGAACGCGAGCAGCCAGCCCACCGGCATACCCACGCCCCAATAGGCCAGTACCGTAATGAACATCGGCACCCGGGTGTCCTTGAGGCCGCGCAGCGCGCCGCTGGAGGCAACCTGGATGCCATCGGAAAACTGGAACAGACCGGCGAGTATCAGCAATTGCGAGGCGAGCGCGACGACGGCGACATCACTTGTATACAACGATGCAATTCCTTGCGGCGCAAGCAGCATCGCGCTGGCCGACAGGAACTGAGTCGCCACGCAGAGCCCGATGCCGGCGTACCCGGCATAACGCACCCCGCGCTCGTCTCCGCGGCCAACCGCGTTACCAACACGTACCGTGATCGCCAGCGCAAGGCCCAGCGGGATCATGAAACTCACGGCTGAAGCGTTGAGCGCGATCTGGTGACTGGATGCAGTAGTCGCGCCCAGACCGGCCAGCACCAGGGCGACAACGGCGAACAGGCTGGCCTCCATGAATACGCTGACCCCCATCGGCAGGCCAAGGCGCAGGAGCTGGCCAATGACAGCGAGATCGGGGTGGTCCACGCGCTCGAACAGACGCAGACGGCGGTATTCCGGCCGCCAGTACAGCCAGGCAAGCAAGGCAAAGAACTGCAACCACATCACTGCTGCCGTAGCCGCACCGCAGCCCGGAGCACCCTGCGGCGAAAAACCAAGCCGGCCATACATCAATGCCCAACCTATCGGCGCCAGCAGCACAAGCCCCAGCAGGCCGAAGTACATGGTCGGCCGGGTGAGTCCCATGCCTTCGCTGGTACCTCGCAGCATGAAATAGCCGCAGAGCGCCGGCGCTCCCCAGGAAATGGCGTGTACGAAACCTAGCGCATCCGCACGCAAACTCGCATCCACGCCGATCCAGCCAAGAAAATACGGTGCGCAAAGACGCACGGCAAAGAACAGCAGCAGCCCCATTCCGGCCGCCAGCCACAAGGCCTGACGGAACAACGGACCGACTTCGGCCAGGCGTTGCGCACCCGCGAGCTGCGCCACGGACGGCGATAACGCCATACTCACGCCCAGTGCCGCGACGAAAGCGAGTACCCAGAAATTCGCGCCTACCGACACCGCGCCCAGGGTGTGCGCATCGAGATGGCCGGCCAGCATCGTGTCGACAACGGTCATGCCGACGCCACTGAGCTGGCCGGCGATCAGCGGCAAAGCCAGCCGCACGGTGTCGGCGCATTCCTGCGCGAGGCGCTGGCGATTGATGGCAGGCATGAGGCGGCGCGAAACCGGTCGGCGGTCGGCTAGTCTAACAGCGCCACGCGAGCAAGCTGGCATGGAAGCAGCCTCCGGGACCGTATGCCCGCATCGCCCTCATGGGTTCACGCTTGCTCCGGCCAAAGCAATCCGCGGGCGCGGGAGCTTGCGGACATGAACCACCCCGGGAGCCTGGTGATCGGCCATACTTCAGCGTCGCTGGCCAGCCCGCTCCGAACCTGATGAACCACTCCACACCTGTTGACCCGCCGCATCGGGAGCCACTTCAGCCGGTCGCGCCGAATACCGCCGGCACGGGGCATTGCGCCAACTGCGGCGCAACTTTGCAGGGACCGCATTGCCACCTGTGTGGCCAGCCGATCAAAGGCATGATCCGCCCTCTGTCGGGTCTGACAGCGGACGTTGTCGACAGCGTGTTCAACCTTGATTCGCGCATCCTGCGCACGATAGGCCCGCTGTACTTCCGCCCGGGTTTCCTTACGACCGAATATTTCATCGGACGCCGCGTGCGTTATGTCACGCCGTTCCGGCTGTTTTTCTTTCTGACCGTGATTGCATTTCTGATCACGCAGATCTACAGCGAACAGATGGGCCTGAGTGCAAGCATCGGCAATGGCGCCAAGCAAGGCGCCGAAGCCCTTGCGACCATACAGGCGGCGGAGACACCCGAGGCGGTGACCGCGCAACGCGACCTGGCGCTGGCTGGCCTGGACGCAGCGACCAAGAACGTCGGCCTGCCCGAAGAGGCACGCCGTGAAATAGAAGCGGCACGCAAGGAGATCCGTGCTCAGGCGCAGGAGCGCATGGAGTTTCTCGAAAAAGTGCGGGAGGCCAAGGCGAAAGGTCTGCCGCCGCCAGTGCCACCAGAAGCTGGAAGTGATCCGGGTCCGGCCGTGCCCGCCACCGGCGCCGCACCTTCACCACCCGCCGCTGCGGACGACGAGCCAGAAATAGTGCTGTTCAACGAGCCGTGGGATCCCAAGACGAAACCACTGACCATTTCGTGGCTGCCCGATGCCGGCAACGCGAAACTCAACCAGATCATCAGCACAGCCGTCAAGAACGCCAAGAACATACGTAACGAGCCCAAACGCTTTGTCGCTGCGTTTTTCGGTGTCGTGCCGCAGACCTTGTTCGTACTGATGCCGCTGTTTGCGGTGATGCTCAAGTTCTTCTATCTGTTCAAGCGCCGCTACTACATGGAGCATCTGATCGTCGCGATCCATAGCCATGCGTTCCTGTCGCTGAGCATGCTCGTGATCTCATTGCTGGGTCTGGCCCGTCTTGCATTTCCGGCAGCGGCGACGCCGCTCGGCTGGCTGGCGACTGCAGCGACTTTCTGGATACCGCTCTACCTGTTGCTGATGCAGAGGCGCGTGTACCGGCAGAACTGGTTCATGACCCTGTTCAAGTATTCGCTGATCGGGACTTGCTACAGCGTGCTGATTGCTCTTGCGATTGCGGTTGCGCTGATCATTTCGCTGATCGTCGCATGATCGTCTACGAGGTCAGCATCGAGGTCGACCGGGCGAGCGCTGCGCCGTATCTCGACTGGCTGCGCGAGCATGTGGCGCAGATCCTGCGTATCGACGGCTTCGTACAGGCGCAGCTGTACGAGCGCTGCGACATTCCTGACGATGCGCCGCGCTGCGGCTTCGTGGTCACCTACCAGCTGCGTGATCAGGCCGCGCTGGCGGCGTATCTCGCAAACCACGCCGCCGGCCTGCGCGCCGACGGCGAACGCCGTTTTGGCGGCCGCTTCAGCGCGACCAGGCGCGTGCTGCGCGAACTCGATTGAGTCATCGCCGCATCGCGTACTCAGCCTGCCGGCTCCCGTTGCTGCAGGCGCGTGGCCCGTTGCTCGGGCGTCATGCGCAGGAACTCCTGCCGCAGCGCGGCGCGCCCAGCCGGCGGGGTCGCCAGCAGCAACTGGCGTAGCGCCTTGCGCTGCCGCGGCTCCAGTGAATCAATCATCAGACGCATGGGCTCGCGCTCGGCCTCCGGCAGCGACTGCAGCCAGCGTTCACGCGCGAGGGCGTGGCGCTCGCTGTTCGCTCCCTGCAGAAACGCGCGGCGCTCGGCCGGGCTCATGCGCTGGAATTCCTCGCGCAGGCGCGCGCGCTCCTCCGGCGGCAGATGGCGGAAACGCTCCAGGCCACGGCGCACGCGCGCCTGCTGCTCCGGCGGCATGGCACGAAACAGACGGAAGCGCTCGCGCAGTACCTGACGTTCCGCAGGAGTCAGCGCCTGCCAGCGGCGAAAGCGATCCTGCATTCGCGCACGCTGCTCTGGCGGCATCACAGCCCAGCGCGCGGCCGCGCGACGCAGGCCGGCCTGACGCTCCGGTGTCATTCCATCCCATTGCGCCGCAAACGGTTGCAACTGTTCGCGTTCGGTCGCACTGAGGCTGGCATAAGGAATTGCTGCCGATGGCGGCTCAGCCGGCGGCTGCGCCGCCAGATTCCAGGCAAGCCCGGTCAACAGCAGGAACACCACAGTGCGCAGGCTGGCAGCATCACCGCGCATCGTCATCCTCCTCCGCAACTTGCCCATCCGAAGCGGGCAAGTCGGCAGGGTCTATCCAGTTGCCCTGCGCATCCTCGAATTCGCTGAGGTAGAGCAACAGCGCGGCGTCGGTCGAACTGATTGCAGCACCGGGGGCTGCCTCGGATCCATCCGCGGACGGCGGCGGTGCCGGCGGCGGCAGGGCGCCCGCCGTCAGCGATACAGCACAAAACAAGACCGCGCTTAGCCATTGTGTTCGCCGTCGGCATCGAGCCATGCATAGAACTCCGGATCATCGGTCATCTCGAACTCACCCTCAGCCAGCAGTTCGGCGTCTTCTGGCAACAGCGTCGGCGCCCTGGCTTCTGCCGGGCTGTGCTTCGGATAGGGCCACCAGAACAGCACCGCGAGCAGCAAGGCCGCAGCGGCGAGGCCCGGGGCCCAGCGCAATGCGTTGGCTGGTCGCTGCGCAACTGCCAAGGCGCGCTGACGCGCGCGGTTCAGGCGCGACAAGGTCGCCGCATCCAGGGATTGGGTGGACGCTTCCAGCAGACTGCGTGCCTGCTCGGTCCAATTCGGCTGGTTGGGGTCTGGCGTGGGTTTCATCGGTGCGCCTCCAGGGCGGTGCGCAGCGCATTGAGCGCGCGCCAAAGATGCGTCTTTACGCTGCCTTCGCCACAGCGCATGGCGGTGGCCGTATCGGCCACATCAAGTCCTTCCCAGATCCGCAACAGGAAAGCCTGGCGCTGACGCAGCGGCAACTGGCGCAACGCCGCATCAAGCGCCTCGCCGGCGTTCTCGCTGGCCAGACGCGCCAATGGGCCGGTTTCTGCCGCATCGACAGCCATGGCGATCGGGTCCGTATCTTCCTCGTCGTCGCGTGTTGGCCACAGCACGGCGAGCCAGCGCCCGCGAACCTGACTGCGCCGGTGCCAATCCGTCACGCGGCTGTCCAGGACGCGGTAGAACAACGGCGGCCATTCCGCTTCCGGCTTGCCGGCGTAGTTGCGCACAAACGCGAGCATGGCTTCCTGCACCAGGTCCAGCGCCTCGTCCCTATGGCCCACCGAGAGCTCGGCAATGCGCAGCGCGCGCCGCTCGACACTGCGCAAAAAGCGGTCGAGGTGGTTCTTCGCAGTAGCAGCCTGCACCTCGTCCCGTGACATCCAGTCCAAGTCCGTCACTCGTTGAGCCGCCATTGTAGGGGCGAGAATGCGTTGATCGTGAGCCATGAGGGACCTGCATCATCGTGACAACGCCGGCTCAAGCAGCCAGCAAACGGTGCCATACGGTCGCTGTCCGCCGCACCCGTTGCCTCCAACGCGAGTCCGGCACAGGGGTTGACAGGCTGCAAACCCAGCAACGGCGCGGTGGAGCAATTGCAGCTACCGTGTCAAGCGTTGTGCACAGCCTCACGGCTGCGGCGAACGACCCGGCCGCAAATCCGAAAAATGCCGCATATGAACTTTTTAAGACAATTTAACTGATTGATTCAAAAGGACTATGACGAATTGATTAAAGATTCGCCAAGGCCACGCAAAGCGCGTATTTACGGCCTTTGCGCGCGCCTGCCGGCCAGTCTTCCACAAGCTTATCCACAGGCCTTGTGGATAAGCAGCAAATCCTTTTTAAAACAGCCCTCTGCGCACGAATGCTTAAGCAGCCCTACGAATGTTGCCGAGATACGCGCGAACGCCTGCCCAGCGCGTAGACCGAAAGGGCGACACGGACCCGGAGACGTCTGGATCAGCCAACGCCCGCACGCTCCGCTCCTTGCGGCTGATCGCTGCAGTCCCATTGGCGGCGGCTGGTATTCCGAGCCGACCACCCGGCCGTGGAAATGCCCCGGCACGGGTCCGAACGCCGCCAACGGGTGGCCGGCCGCAATCCCCGCAAAAGGCCTGGTTTTTCGTCCCGCTGCCCTAAGCTACGCTACAGGCCCGAACGGATCTCACCCATAGCACGAACCCAGTCGTCCATGCCCGAGATCCTGCGCGTCGCCGTACCGGTGCCGCTACCCCAACTGTTTGACTACCTTGCGCCGCGTGGCGCAGCGGTGGCCCCAGGATGCCGCGTCCTAGTACCGTTTGCTTCGGGGCGTCAGGTCGGCATCGTGGTCGATACCGCCAGCGACAGTGAGATACCACACGGCAAACTCAAAGCTGTGGTCCAGGTACTGGACACGAAACCGCTGCTTACCCGCGAACTGCTGTCTACCCTGTACTGGGCGTCACGCTACTACCAGCATCCACTCGGCGCGGTACTCGAAACAGCACTACCCGTTGGCTTGCGCCAAGCCAAACCCCTGCCACTGGAAGGCTATCGCGCGCTCGCGCTCAGCGCGGAAGGGCGCGATACCGCGGCCGACACATTGCGGCGCGGCACACGCATACGCGAGCTGTTTGAGCGGCTGACCGAGGGGCCGCTGACCTACGCCGCCCTCGACCTCGCGCTGCCACGCTGGCGCGACAGCGCGGCGGCGCTGCGCCAGCGTGGCCTGATCGAAACGGTGGCGCTAGCTGCCAGCGCCAGCCTCGCGACGACGACCATAGTGCCGCCGCCGTTGAACCCGGCGCAGGACGAGGCAATCGGCCGGATCAGCAGCGCACTGCAGCGATTCCAGCCCTGGCTGCTCGACGGCGTGACCGGTAGCGGCAAGACCGAGGTCTACCTGGTACTTATCGAACGCGTGCTCGCACAGGGGAGTCAGGCGCTGATGCTGGTACCGGAAATCGGCCTGACGCCGCAGACCCTGCGCCGCTTTCGTGACCGCTTCGGCCATCAGGTGCATGCGCTGCATTCAGGGCTGGCCGAAGCGGAACGTTCGCGCGCCTGGCTCGCCGCCGCACGCGGTGAAGCCACGGTCATACTCGGCACACGTTCGGCGATCTTCTCGCCTATGCCAAGGCTAGGCCTGATCGCCGTTGACGAAGAACACGACGCCTCCTACAAACAGCAGGACGGGTTTCGCTACAACGCGCGCGATCTTGCCCTGGTTCGCGCGCGCGCGCTCGGAATTCCGGTCGTGCTCGGTTCGGCCACACCCTCGCTGGAAAGCCTTGCCAACGTCGCCGCTGGTCGCTACCAGCGCCTGGAGCTACCCCACCGCGCGGGCGGCGCGCGGGCGCCGCAGTTGCGTATCGTGGATGCCAGGCGCACACGGCTAAGTCATGGCCTGGGCCCGGAGTTGCTGAAGGCACTCAGCGAAACGCTCGCCCGCGGTGAACAAGCACTGATCTTTCGCAACCGGCGCGGCTACGCCCCGGTGCTGCTCTGTCACGATTGCGGTTGGCACGCCGACTGCGAGCGCTGTGCAAAACCCATGACCCTGCACCGCCAGCGCGGTCGCCTCATCTGCCACCACTGCGAAGCCGAACGCCGCGTACCCACCCACTGTGGTGACTGCGGCAGCGGGCAATTGATGCCGCAAGGCCAGGGCACCGAGCGTCTCGAAGAAGCACTGACTGAATTGTTCCCTGCAGTGCCGGTGATTCGCATAGACCGCGAGACGACGCGGCGACGCGGCGCGCTCGAAGCACTGCTGGACCGATTAGGACCGCATCAGCCCGGTATTTATGTCGGCACGCAGATGCTGGCGAAAGGACACGATCTGCCCAATCTCACCCTCGTCGCCATACTCGGCGTGGACGAAGGACTGCACAGCATCGATTTCCGCGCCAATGAACGGCTGGGGCAGCTCATCGTTCAGGTCGCCGGCCGCGCCGGCCGCGCCAGCAAGCCCGGCACCGTGCTGCTGCAGACCCACCATCCGGACCATGCCTTGCTCGGAACCTTGCTGCGCGGCGGCTACCGCGCTCTCGCGCAGAGTTTGCTTGGCGAGCGCCGCGCGACAGAGTTGCCGCCATTCGCACACTTGGCGCTGCTACGCGCCGAAGCCAAGGATCCATTGGCACCACAGGAATTTCTCGCCGCCTGCCATGCAGCCTCTAACCAGGTCAACGGTGTCGATGTGCACCCCCCTATTCCGGCACCGATGCCACTGCGTGCCGGATTCGCGCGCAGCCAGATGATCCTGTCGGCAACTGATCGGAGCAAACTCCAGGCAGCCTTGCCGACCTGGATGGAACTCTGGCGCCAGCTGCCCTCGGCGCGGCGCGTTCGCTGGTCCATCGACGTGGACCCGGTCGACCTCTATTGAAGGCCAACTCGTGAGTACATCATGCACAGTGAACAACATCCGCACGTGGTCATCGTCGGCGGAGGATTCGGGGGGTTGTGGGCCGCCCGCGCCCTTGCGCGCAGCCCGGTCCGGGTAACGCTGATCGATCGTGTCAATCATCACCTGTTCCAGCCACTGCTGTACCAGGTCGCAACAGCCGGGCTGTCCATGCCAGACATCGCAGCGCCGCTGCGCCATATCCTGCGGCGCCAGAACAACGCGACCGTGCTGCTCGGCGAGGTCACCACAATCGATCGCAACAGCCGCCGCCTGCACTGCACCAATGGCAACGAACTCAGCTACGACTATCTCATCGTCGCCAGTGGTGCGCGGCACGCGTATTTCGGCCATGACGATTGGGCTGCCCATGCCCCAGGACTGAAGACGCTGGACGATGCACTGTTAATCAGGCGCCGCGTGCTCACTGCATTCGAGCGTGCAGAGGCCGAAACCGACCCTGAGCGCCGCGCGGCCTGGCTCAACTTTGCCGTGATCGGCGCCGGCCCCACCGGCGTCGAACTGGCCGGCACACTGGCGGAAATTGCGCGCCATACCCTGCGCCGGGAATTTCGCCGTGCTGATCCCGCGGCGGCTCGCGTACTGCTCGTCGAAGCCGGGCCGCGCGTATTGCCGGCGCTCCCGGAATCGCTATCGGCAAAGGCAGCGGCTCAGTTGCAGCACCTCGGCGTCGAAGTGCATACGGGTCGCGCCGTCAGTGCTGTCGACTCCAGCGGTATCACCCTCGGCGAGGAACACATCGCGGCACGCACTGTATTGTGGGCTGCCGGTGTTGCTGCTTCTCCGCTGGGTCGCTGTCTGGACGTACCGCTTGACAAGGCGGGCCGCGTCGCCGTCGAGGACGACCTCAGCGTACCGGGGCATCCGGAAATCTTTGTTGTCGGTGATCTGGCAAGCCGGATGCAGGACGGCAAACCCGTGCCCGGCGTAGCACCCGCAGCCAAGCAGATGGGCACTCACGCCGCCAAAGTCATACGCGCGCGCCTCGCCGGCGCCACGACGAAGCCATTTCGCTACGTCGACGTCGGCTCACTCGCGACCATAGGCCGCATGGCCGCCGTCGCCGACCTGGGCCGGGTGCGGCTATCGGGCATGATCGCGTGGTGGTTCTGGCTGCTGATCCATATCCTGTTCCTGATCGGATTCCGCAGCCGACTGATCGTGCTGATCAACTGGAGCTGGTCCTACTGGACCTATCAGCGCCACGCCCGGATCATCGTCGGTACAACACGCGACGACGCAGAGCCGGCGAGTTAGATCGATTACCACCACAAACGACGACGGCCCCATCAGGGGCCGTCGTTTGGCACACACCGACGTGTAGTCAGGCGACAAACAGTGCGCGCATCTTCTTCATGGCATTGGCTTCGATCTGACGAATGCGTTCTGCAGATACGTTGTATTCGTCAGCCAGCTCCTGCAACGTCGCCTTCTCCCCATCCTTGAGCCAGCGGCGCGTGATGATGTCGCGTGAACGCTGGTCGAGACGGGCCATGCCCTCACGCAGTGACTCAAGCTGGCTTTCCTCCTGATCGTCGTTGGCCAGCGATTCGTAAGGGTCAGCACGATGATCGACGAGGTAGGCAACCGGTGCCGGCGGCGCTTCGTCGTCGTTGTCGGCCGGTGCGTCAAACCCGACGTCACGGCCCGACAAGCGCGACTCCATCTCCAGGACGGTTGCAACCGGCACGCCCAACTCCTTGGCGACGGTTTGCGCCTCGTCATGGCTGAGCCAACCAAGACGCTTCTTAGACTTGCGCAGATTGAAAAACAGCTTGCGCTGCGCCTTGGTCGTAGCAACCTTGACGATGCGCCAGTTACGCAGAATGAACTCATGCATCTCGGCACGAATCCAGTGCACCGCGAAGGAAACCAAACGCACGCCGAGACTCGGATCGAAGCGCTTGACTGCCTTCATCAGGCCGATATTGCCTTCCTGCACCAGGTCGCCTAGCGGCAGACCATAGCCCTGATAGCCGCGCGCGACATGAACCACGAAACGCAGGTGAGACAAGACCAGGCGCTTGGCCGCATCCAGATCATCGTCGCGGCGCAGGCGCTCGGCCAACTGCTGTTCTTCGTCCTGGGTCAGCATCGGTACGCGATGCGTGGCACTGATGTAAGCCTCGAGGCTGCCCAATGCACTAGGAATCGGCAGGTTGTTGCTGACTAGGGCAAGCGCTTCGGTCATAGCCTGAAACCTCCAAATACTGAACAACAGGTTAGCACTCGCTTGTATGGAGTGCTAAGAACTGCGGGAGTTCCCGAGCTGGGAATTCCGCACGAACGGCCATTAGTGTACCACTTGGTACAGGAAACAGGTCAACCCTCCGTAAAAGTCATAAGCGGTCTGCGCACACCCCCAGCGTCCCGCTCAAGCGCTTGATTAAAAAGAGCTGGAAGTCACGGACTTTAACTACGCCGTCGAGCCGGCGGCGCCACACCGCTGATTCGACTCACCGCCCAGCAATCCGCGCAGCAGCAAGATCAGCGCCGAGAGCGGTTGCACGAAAGCATCACTGCCGTCACACCAGATTGCCGCAACCTGCCGCATCAGCGCCGCCGCCCGCACCAACCCTGAGCACTCCAGCGCGTCAGCCTGGGCCGCCAGGCGCGCATAGGCGGAGGCAGGCTGGTGACGCAGCCCCTGCCGCGCCAAGGAAGTGAGGTTTTCGACTACGGTTTCAAGCAGGCGGACCAAACCGTCGACCTCCGCATCACCGGCCCACACTGGCAACGCCTGCGCCGTTACGGTACCGGCCTGCAGAACAACAGCGCGGCGCGCCGTGAGCAGGGCGAGTGGTACCAGCCGCAAGCTACCCGCGTGCATTCCGGCCAAGCCGGCCACATAACGCGGTGGGTCAGCGATGTCGGCCAGGGCTGCCGCGAGCACATCCACCGCGCCCGCCGCGGCTGTATCCTGCGCGAGCACAAGCTCGATCCAGTCATCATCAGCGCAGCCATCGACGTCGACAGCATCATTGCTGCAGCGCAGGTGCGCGCGCAGGGTTGAAGCCGCCGCGTCCCAGCCCCAGGCTCCCAGCTCAGCAACCGGCAGTACATGCACATGGCTTATGGCCTGCCGGGGCTGTACGAAATCCGGTACCGCCTCGCCCAGGTACTGCCGGAGTGCCCCCGCATTGGGCATGCGCAGCGGGGTAGTCAGTCCATCCCAGGAATTCGGGGACAGCGGCAATACGCTGGTCTGGCGAGCGAGTGCGGAAATGTCGATGAGCCCGTTAGCCCGCCGTTTCGCACCGCGTGTGACGACCTGAGCCGACGCAAGCTGGCGCAGCGACTGTCCGGCAACACGCCGCTGCAGCAGAGATGACCCAGGCTGTCCGCTCTCGCGAGGCCAGCTCCGCTCAAGCACGGTGACGGCAAGCGTATCGGGGTCAGCGAACAGCACACGCGCGCCGTCGGTGCTGTCGTCACTCCAGCATTGCAGCCCGAGTGAAACCAGTTTGAGATGATCGAGCGCCACTTCGCCACGTATGCCGATACCGAGTATTCGTGCTGCCGGCAATCGCGGCTTGTCCACCGCCGCGGCCGCTGCTGCGGCCGCAAGCCGCGCGGCGAACTCCGCCAGCACATCCAATAATCGCCGGGGATCGAAGCGACTCGATCGCGCCGCTTGCGCCAGCAATAGGGTGCGCAGCTCGTCCAGGCCGTCAACTGACCAGTTCCAGCCAAGTTGCACGAAAAGCTCGCGCAGCGCGACGTAGTCCGCATCCAGCGGCATCCATTCCTGGCTGCTACCGTCCAGCCAGACTCGCCTCAGGAAACGCCATGCTGCTGCGTGCGCCGCATTCATCGCCGCGTCGAAACCCGCAGCCACAACGGCAGCGTTGTGCGGCAGTAGCTCGACAACGCTATCGCATTCGCTCTGCGCCTGACGGAACGCCCAGACAGCAATAGCTACATGTTCACAATTTCCACCGAGCTCACAATCGCAGCGTGCATGCGCAAGACTGCTGCGTGAAAAGAAGCGCACGCTGCAGAGCGGCAGATGGGCAGTGGGCGTCGGTGCCGCCGCTCGCCAGGTGGTCAACCGCACGACTGGCCTGCCCGCAGCGAGCCGCCGCGCCTGCGCTAGCGCCGCGGGGGGCAGCACGCTGGCCAGCACCTCGTCGCCGAATTCTGCCGGGCTCCACCCCTCCCCGACTTCGACTGCCGCTACGCCGCTGCCAAAAGCCGATTCCAGGGGCTGGTTGCGCGCCCATTCCTGATAGGCCAACACCAATGTCACGCGGTGCCGGCACAGTCCGGCGGCAGGACAGGTGCAGCGCGCCTCGCGCAGCGACCTGCCAGGTGCGAGGCTGGCCTGCTGGCCATCGGCGTAAGTCGCCTGCACGGTTGAATCGGCAAGCACCTCGATCTGCGGCCGGCGACCTTCCGCAATGTCCTTCTGTGCGCGCTTGACGAAGCCAGGATTCGACAATGCCATCAGGGCGTCGGGGCCAAGCTCGACGAGATCCGCACGCAGGCTCATCCCCGCACCTGCTCGGCGATCCAGCCGGCCAGCTCGCCCGGCGTCATCGCGCCTATCTGTGCACCGACCTTGACCAGGCGCGCGGCGGTTTCGCGGTCATAGCTTGGCTGCGCTTGCGCGTCGAGTGCCGCCAGCCCCAGTACGCGGCAACCCGACTGGACCAGGGCCTGCGCGCGCCGCACCAGCTCACCGGCGTCGCCGCCCTCGTAGAAATCGCTGACCAGCACAATCAGGGTCCGTGCCGGATTCGCGACACAGCTTTGGGCATACGCCAGCGCTTGCGCGATATCGGTGCCGCCACCGAGTTGTACCTTCATCAGCAATTCGACCGGATCGGACACATCCTCGGTGAGGTCAACGATGGACGTGTCAAATGCCACCAGCCGCGTGTGCATGCCGGGCAGGTTCCACAGGCAGGCGGCCATCACGGCGGAATGAATCACCGAGTCGACCATGGACCCGCTTTGATCGATCAGCAATATCAGATCCCAGCGTTGCACCTGCCGGCGTGAGCGGCTGACGAAATACAGCCGGTCGAAAAACAGCCGTCGCCGCCGGCTATCCCAGCGTGCGAGATTGCTGCGCACGGTACGCGCGAAGTCAAAATTCCGTGCCATCTTCAGCGCCGAACGGCGGCGGCGGTCGCGCGGTCCAGCGAAAGCTTGCCGCACCTCATTCGCGAGTTTTTCCAGGAGCTGGCGCACGACCTCCGCAACCAGGCGCCGCGCCGCGGCGAGCACCGCGGGGTTCATCAGGTGCTTGGTCTGCAGCACCGCACGCAACAGGCTCGGCGACGGCACGATACGTTCCAGCACGTCGAGGTTGGTCACGACTTCGGTAATGCCGTAACGCTCTACCGCGTCCCGCTCCAACCGCTCGATGACTTCCTGCGGAAACAGCTGGTGCACCGCGTTGATCCAGTCCGGCACCGTCAGCTGCGAGGCTTCGAGGCCGCCGCTGCGTTCACCGCGTAGCGCCCGTTCGGGATCGCGCCCATACAACCAGTCCAGCGCAGCATCCGCGGCAAGCGCCGCACCATCCAGGCTGCCGAGTGCGTTCTGCGAGGCCTCGCCCAGCAGCAGGCGCCAGCGCTGCAGCGCGTCGGGAATCGCGAAACTCATGCCGTTTCCTCCTGCGCAGCCGGCAATACGCCCCAGCGCTGCAGCTCGGCCCAGAGTTCGCGCTCGCGGCGGGCCGCCAGCGCGATCAACTGCGGCGGCACGTCCTGCGGCAGCGCTGCAGTCAAGCGGCTCTGCGGCAAGTGCACAGCCTCATGCAGCCGCAATACGGCGCGGGCGAGCTGCCCGCGTTCGCGCGCCGGCAGCCAGGCGAGCGCAGCGCGCAGGGCCGGCAGTGCGTGTATGAAGTCATCGTCGTCGAGCGCGACGACAAGTGCGTCGACACCGCGCACGAAGGCGGGGTCCTCTGCAATCTGCTCGCGTGCCAGCGCGAGCAGCCCGGACAAGGCATCCCCTAACGCGTCGGCTGCCAGCGTACCCAGCAGCGCCATGGCTGCCGAGGTGTCAACCGCCGCGGATGTGGCGCCAGCAAGCTGAGGCAAGCTGATCAGCGCACCTAGCGCGGCGCCGCGGCTCAATGCCGCAGCCGTCACGTCCTGCGCCTTGCGCGCCAGCACCGCGAGTGCACGCGCCACTTCGATTTCCAGTCCGGCATGTCCTTCCTGCTGATCAGCAACATGCCCGCGCAGCAGGTCCCGCAACGCTGCCACGGCACGAAGATGCGGGTAGACCTCTGCTGCCGCAATCGCTGCGGTTGGCTCAAACAACCACAGTGCGCGGTCACACGCAGCGCCAATCACGACCGCCAGCAAGGGTGCGCCGGCTACGGCAACCGCTGCGCCATGCCGGTACAACGGATACAGCACGGCCAGAGCCTGGCCGACATCTTCAAAGCGCGGCGCCGCGGCGATCGCGCTGCGCAGATCGGCGAGCAGCGCATCGCTGACCGCGGCCAGCCCAGCCAGCGCTGCCTCATTAAGGCCCTGCGCCAATGCAGTGATATCGCTGCGCGCGTCGCGCAGCTTTGCTTCAAGCATTGCGCGCGCCGCATCAGCCAGGGTCGCCCCGTAGGCACCGGCCTCGATCAGTGCCGCCGCCTGTTCGACAGGACGGGCCAGGCGCCAGCGTTCGCGGCGCTCGCCGGCCAGGGCCAGCGTCGGGCCCTGCAGGCGTTCTATGCCCGGAATGCCCAGCAGACGCAGCCTGTGCAGTACGCGGCTTTCACACCGTCCCTGCGCTCCCAGCAGATCAATGTCGCGCTCGCCATCCAGCGTGATCCCGGCAGCAGCCAGTTCGTGTTCGACCGAGGCAACCAGCGGAGGCTGTGGTGTGTCAGGCGCCAGCCGGCCGCGCTGATCACCGGCAAGCACGTCCATGACTTCCACCAGCAACGGTGCAGTACCCGCGCGAATCGTGCCGCGATAGGTCCAGGGCAGCGCGGCATCCTGAGCTTCCTTCAGCAGGCAGGCAGCCACTGCGTCTAGCCAGTCCGCACGCAGCGGCTCGGCATGCCCGCGCAGCGCAGCGAGCCCCCGTGCATGGGTATGTACCGCGATCAGATCGGCCGTCGACGCGGCCAGACCACGCCGGCGCAGACGCCCGGCTATCTCGCGTAGCAGACGCAGGCCCGCCGCATCGCAGCCCTCTTCCCATAGCCACTGGTAATACAGCGGCGAGGACATGCCCGAGGCATAGCCCAGAAACGCGTCGAGCCGGCGAAAGCTATAGGGGACGAGGAACGAGCCGTGGCGCGATGCCAGGCTGTCACCCGGCGGCGCGGGCGATATGGGTTCGGCCTCACCAACACGCTCCTCACGCCAGAGCCGCGCCAGCGCAGGGGCGTGGTAGCCGCCACACACCACCAGCACCTCGCCATCGTCGCGTGCCATAGCCCAGGCGATCCATTGCGCCATCTGCGTTTCGCGCGCCGCGTTGCCGGCCGAGCCAGGGTCGTCGCCACGCAACTGCTCAAAATGTGTCCGCAGATGCTCAGCGAGTGCATCGGTCTCGCCATCCTGCTCGAACAGGTGATCCCAAAGCGCATCGCGCCCATCGATCGCCAGTCGCTCGGCAAGCGCCGCCTCGTAGGCTTGCGCCCGCGCCTCATGAACCGCATCAGGCGCATCGGCGTAGCGGTTGGGCAAATCCGTCATCGCATCGTGCCAGGCTGGCAAATCGATGAAACGCACGATGGCCCCCTGCACCCGCCCCAGTACCAGCGCCTGCCATTCCGGCGAATGCTCCGCAAACGGCGTCCAAGAACCGCGCTGCACCCCGTCGCCCGACAAGTAGCTGTAGATGGCGACAGGCAATTGATGGCCCAGAGACAGCTCGTCCAGCCGCGGATTGAAATCGGCCGGCCCTTCAATGAGCACATAGCGCGGCTGCAGCGCGCGGACCCGTGCCGCGACGAGCCGCGCACAGGCCGGGCTGTGATGGCGCACGCCGACGATACAAGGCGCGCGCCGACTCATGGCAGGCGATGCCGGGCCTCGAAATACGCCCGCCAGTGCGCACCGGCCTTCTTCGCGACTTTCTGTTCGAAGTAGCGGCGCAACTTCGCACGGTCGTCGGCATCATCCTTGACCACGGTGCCGGCGATGCAGTCGACGAGATCGGCCGGACTGCCGCCCCGCTGTTCGAGAAACCAGGCACGCACACCGACCGCATGCGCGACGTTGACCGCCTCGGCTGTCGACATCACCGCATTGAGCCGGTCCATGCCGCCTTCGCGACGACCGCCCTCGCCGCTGGCGCGCAGCTCGCGAAACGTGGTCACCAGCAGTTCGAGCACGGGCTCGGGCACCGCCCTGGGTATGCCGCTGCGCGCCAGCAGCTCGGCCGAAGCCTGCTGCACCAGGGCCAATTCGCGCTCGTAGTCGAGAATAGGAAACACCGTCTCGAAATCGAAGCGGCGCTTGAGTGCCGCCGACATTTCGTTGACGCCACGATCGCGCGTGTTGGCGGTCGCGATGATATTGAACCCTTCGCGCGCATAGAGCATGGCGTGCTCTGACGCAAGTTCCGGCACGGCCATCACGCGATCGGACAGCATGCCGAGCAGGCAGTCCTGCACTTCCAGCGGCGCGCGCGTGATTTCCTCGAAACGCACGATACGGCCATCGCGCATGCCCTGGTATAGCGGCGCCGGTACCAGTGCACGCGGGCTAGGCCCCTCGTTGATGAGGAGCGCATAGTTCCACGAGTATTTGATCTGGTCTTCGGTAATCGAGGCGCCACCCTGTATCGTCAGCGTCGACATGCCGCTGACCGCGGTCGCCAACAGTTCCGACAGCAGCGACTTGGCCGTACCCGGTTCGCCCACGAGCATCAGGCCGCGGCCAGTCGCCAGCGTCACCAGCATGCGTTCGATCGCCGCCACCGGCGCGACGATCTTGCGCGAAACATCCAGCGCTGCATCGCCGAGCACAAAGGCGCGCGCCGCCTTGAGGCTCAGCGCCCAGCCCGGCGGCCGCGGGTCCTGATCGGCAGCGCCCAGACGCTGGAGCTCATCGGCGTAGAGGATTTCCGCAGGTGGTCGCTGCAGCTTGGAGGCGGCGGGTTCAGGTTGTTTTTTGGCCATGGCGGAAGATGGGGAAATTGAGTTGTAGTCAGGCGCAGAGCGCTTCCATATCGCGAATCAGCTCGCTCGCGGCAATGGCATCGAGCGCCGAGAATGGCTTGGTGTCCTGCATGCCGCCCCAGCTCGTCGGCACGCCGACCTGCAGCTCCTGCAGGTTCTGTTCGGGATATTCGCCGACAAGGCCGACGATGATGCCGGGCTCGAAACTGAGTTCGATCACGGTATGACCTGAAAGCGGCTTGGTGAAATACCAGATGCCGCCGCCGTCCTGGGCTACGCCGCGACGCCAGCCTTTGTTGACCAGGCCGAGGATGCGGCCGGTAGGAACCACCCTGCCCTTCCAGCGCAGCAGTTCCGTCGCCGCACGCTCCGCCTCGGTCAGCGCAAAACTCTCGCGTCCCAGCTGGGCGAACGGCTGCAGCAATTCGTAGTCGGCCAGCACCTGAGCGAAAGCGGCCGCTGTTTCCGCCGGCAATTCCAGCGCATGGGGCAGGCCAAGCCGTATGCGCTCGCCCTGAGGTAGATCAATACTCGCGTCGTCGGCATCGCTGTAGCTGCCGTCTTCGGCAACACGGAAGCAGTGCAGCAGCCGCCCACCCTGCGCCGCCTCGACGTCGTCGACCTCGTAGACACCCCAGACCAGCCGTTGCACCAGATGCCGCACCAGCGGATGGCCGGCCAGGAAACGCTCGAAAACGTCGCGCTCCCAACGACGGCGCGAACACATCGCGACCTCAAGCCGCAGAACCTGCTGCGCGGCGATCGTACGTGCATCCTTCTTGAGCTGCTTGAAGCGCTCGACCGCGGCCGAGGACAGCGCGGCATCGTCGGTCTTTTTCGGCTTGGGCAAATCGGCCAGACGCGCACCATCGCTGTCGCGGACATAGGGCTTCAAGGCCTCATCAAAACCGACACGGAACTGGCGGGGACCAAAATCGAGCAGCAGCGTGCCGCTTTCGTCGAGGCCGAGATCGGGTGCAAGGCGATCTTCCAGCTCCTCGGCACTCAGGCCGCGCGCCACGGCAACCGCATCGATCTTCTCCCGCGCCTTGTCCTGCAGTCCCTTGAACTTCACCTTCTGCGCAATGCCGTTGAGCAGCATCAGCGCCACGTCGCTGCCTATCATCGCCAGCACATCGAGGCCGGCCACTGCACGCGCATGCGCCCCTTCCCCGGGCCAGTTGCGGATCAGCGGCGTCAGCCGCCGCGCCGTGTCGTCGTTGCCGAACCAGCCAAGCGCCGTCATGCCCCAGCCTTCCTTGGATGGCGCCGCCGCAGCCAGCCATGCGCTGAAGAGATCCCAGGCGAAATCCGCGATCGACTCGGCCGTACAGACTTCCCTGACCTGCGCGACGCCGGGGTACAACGCCTCGTTCGCCGGGAACATCAGCATCTCGCCCAGATGATCCAGCGCGGCATCCGGCAACGCCTTGCCATTGCTGCGCAGCCGCGGGCGCCGCCAGCCGCGCGGCGCCCAGAACGCGGGCAGGCTACCCCGCCGGCTGGGGAAGCGATCCAGCGGATCTTCCGCAAGCATGAGGCGCACGGCGTCCACCACGTCGCTGCGGCCGTAGCGCGCCGCCACCTGGTGGACCAGTTCTTCCTGCCCGTTTGCCGCCAGGAAACGCAGCGCTGCACCGGCGCAATCGCGGGCTTCACCCGCCTTGCCGAGAGCGGGCGCAATCAGCGCCGCTGCCGCATATTCGGAGTAGCGCAGCAACCAGTCACGGCCGAAACGGCGCAAGGTCTTGAGCTTCGCTAAGGCGCGCGCGGCGATCGGCGCCAGCTCGGCGTCAGCCACGGCCAGCGCCAGATCGGCGAACTCCACGGGATTGCGCCGGATCGCCCGTAGCGCACCAGGCCAGGCCGCCAGACCGAAGCGTGCCAGCATGTAGCTCACGTTGGCATCCGCACTGCCCTCACCAGCCAGGCGGTTCCAGACAGCCAGCGCAAAGTCCTGCGGCAACTGTGCGATCAGCCCGCCGTTGATGACGCAGTAGGTGTAGCGCCGGTTCGCATTCACCTGTTTCCAGGCCGCGTGCAGGGCGTCGGTATCACGCTGGCGCAGGGCGACCAGGGCTTTTTCCAGCAGGGTCCGCTCAAGCGCGGCATCAATGACCGAATAGCCGGCATCAAAACCCAGCTCGCGGGCAAACTGCTGCATGTCCTTGGCGCAGCGTGTGAAGCGCTGCTGTTCCCACTGCGACAGGACGCTCAGCCTGTCGCGTTCATCCTGGTCCCAGAACAGCTGCGTGGGCAGATCCAGCGGCGCAAGTCCCGCGACGCTGGCCGTCGCCTTGCGCGGTTTCAGCCACGGTGGATCGGCCAGCACCGGCGGCAGCTCGTCCACCGCAGCGGCTTCGGCTGGTCCAGCCAGAAGAACCAGTTGCCGCTCGATCACCGCCCAGGCGGCGCTGTTGAGCCATGGCCGCACCGCGTCCGCCGCCCCCGCGTTGGCCTGTAGCAGCCCCCCCAACAATGGCACCAGCGCCGCACTGTCGCGGCCCGCGCCGGCAATCAGCCGCGCCAGCGCAGCAATAGCCGGCAACGGCCAGCGCTGTGCCGCCTGATTCAGCCGCAGCAGACAGGATTTGCCTGTCGATGCCACGTCCGCCAGCGCCGTGATCGCCTCGGGTACACCGAAATACGTCAGCAGCCCCCCCGGAAGGTCCTCGGCCGCCGACTGCAGCAGCAGGGGTAGCGTATCGAGGCGACGTTCGCGCAACACGGTCGCCAGCATCGACGGGTTGTGCAGGAACCACTGATAGTCGACCTTGCCGGCGAACACCGCCTGCAAGGCTGCGGGCGCCGTGGCCGTCAGTTGCAGCCAGTGCAGCGCGGCCGGCGCCGCCGCGCCGCCGACCCGCAGCGCAACCTCGTTGGAGATTTCCGGCGCATCGGGGAACAGCAGCGCGACGACAACCTGACGGGCGGGGTGCAGCGAGCCGATCTGCGCCTTGACCAGCGCGACACATTCCTGCCAGATCGCTTCGTCCGCGTGTGACAAGCGGCGCCGGAACACCAGCTCGTCCGCGCTGAGCACCGAGTACCAGATCGACGAAAAGGGAGCGGAGACGTTACGACTTACCGCAACCTGACGCGAATGCCCGCGCGGTTGCCCATGCCATTGGGCGGTCGATGCGACCTGGTAGCACTGTGCCTGCAGCAGCAACCCGAGCGCAGCCACGAGGCCGTGCTGGTCTATCAGATATTCCGCGACGCAGGCGGGATCATTCGCCTGATGCGTACGGTCAGACAGCAATGCACAGGACAGGGCCAACAGCAGCACATCGGACTCAACGCTGCCAGCCAGCGTCCGCTGCTCAATTCGCTGCCAGGTCAGCTCCAGCAGCGGCCACAGCGCGGGATCGGTTCCCGATTGATCGAGCGTGGTTTCCTTGAGCAGGCGTGCGCGCGCCTGCAGCCACCAGGTGCGCGGATCCACCGTCGGCACCTCGGCCGGAAACCGGCGCGACGGTAACGCAATGACCCCAAGGTTGTACTTGTCCGTGCTGTGCAGGTACTTCCAGGCGGCATCGAAATCCAGCGGCTCTGCGGCTAGCCAGGGTGGCTGGCCGGACTCCGCCGGCAGCGGCGCCGGTGGACTTGCACCGGCATCGGCACTGGCATCGCCCGACGCAACAGCGGCGGGCGTTGCCGCCGGCGGCGCCAGCTTTTTTTCCAACTTCACTTTTTCACTATTTTCAGCGACCGCTGCGGCCGCCCCGGCAGTGGTTTCCACATAGCCCTTGGCGGTCTTCTCGGTAACGAGCTTGTCCAGCGCCAACCTGGCCTTCACCGCATCGGCAAAACTCTTGGTCTGACTCTGCCCCTGGGTGCCTATGCGGCCCCAGCGGATCTGCAGCTCCACCCCTTCCTGCACGATTTCCCAGAACTTGTTGGAAGCCCCCTCGGAAAACTCGAAGCGACGCATACCGTCCCTGTCCGGCCATTGGCGAAGCGCCAACGCTATACAGAGTCTGCTACAAGATCCAGCCCACAGGCTTCGTGACCTGCCCGACAAAATAGGCATTGGCGGTGGAAAAATGCCCGCCGCCAATTACGTGCTCACCGACATGCGGGATTTCTGCGAATGGGTGTCCAGCTTGGGCGCAGCAGGATTGACTTGCCTAGCGGCCATGACAGGAGGACTTCGGAGATCCGGTGATCAGGCGCAGAGCGCTTCCAGATCACGGATCATTTCGCTGGCCGCGATAGCGTCGAGCGTAGAGAACGGCTCTGCTTGCTGCACGCCGCCCCAATCGCCGGGCACACCAACCCGCAGGTCCAGCAGCACCTGCTCGGGGTGTTCGCCGACCAGCCCGACTATGATGCCGGGCTCGAAACTGAGTTCGATAACGGTGCGGCGTGAAAGCGGCTTGGTGAAATACCAGATGCTGCCGCCGTCCTGCGCCGCGCCTCGCCGCCAGCCTTTGTTGACTAGGCCAAGGATGCGGCCGGTAGGAACCACCTTGTTCTTCCAGCGCACGAGTACGGTCGCCGCGCGCTCTGCCTCGGTCAGGGTAAAGCTCTCACGGCCTAGCTGCGCAAACGGCTGCAGCAATTCGTAATCGGCCAGTACCTGCGCGAACGCGGCAGCCGTTTCCGCCGGCAGTTCCAGCGCATGCGGCAGGCCAAGCCGGATGTGATCACCTTGCGGCAATTCGATCGTGGCGTCGCCGGTGTCGCAATAGCTGCCATCCTCAGCTACGCGGAAACACCGCGACAGCCGGCCGCCCTGTGCGGCGGCGTCCTCGTCGACTTCGTAGACTCCCCAGACCAGGCGCTGCACCAAATGCCGCAGCAGGGGATGTCCGGCAAGAAACCGCTCAAACACCTCGCACTCCCAGCGCCGGCGCGCACACATGGCAATTTCGAGCCGCAGTATCTGCTGCGCGGCAATCGTGCGTGCGTCCTTGCCAAGCCGCTTGAAGTTTGCAACAGCGGCAGCGGCCAACGCCGCATCATCGGCCTTCGTTGGCTTGGGCAGATCCGCACGGCGTGCGCCGTCGCCGTCGCGTACACAAGGCTTGAGCGTTTCGTCAAACCCGACACGGAACTGGCGCGGGCCGAAATCGAGCAACAAGGTGCCGCTCTCATCCAGCCCCAGATCGGGTGCAAGCCTATCCTCAAGCTCCTCAGTACTGAGGTCGCGCGCCGTTGCGATCGCTTCGATCTTCTCGCGCGCCTTGTCCTGCAAACCTTTGAACTTCACCTTTTGCGCAATGCCGTTGAGCAGCATCAGCGCGACATCGCTACCGATCGCGGCCAGTACATCGAGTCCCGCCACAGCGCGCGCATGTGCGCCCTCGCCCGGCCAGTTACGTATCAGCGGCGTGAGGCGGCGCGCGGTGTCATCGTTGCCCAGCCAGCCCAGGGCAGCCATGCCCCAGCTATCCTTGGGCGAGCCGGCGGCGACTAGCCAGGCATTGAACAGATCCCAGGAAAAATCGGCAAGGGATTCGGGTGTACAGGCGTCCTTGACCTGGGCGATACCGGCATAGCGCTCTTCATTGGCCGGGAACATCAGCATCGCGCCAAGATGATCGAGTGCCGCATCCGCCAGTGCCTTGCCACTGCTGCGCAGACGCGGACGCCGCCAGCCACGCGGCGCCCAAAATGCCGGCAAGCTGCCACGCCGGTCCGGAAAACGATCAAGTGGATCTTCGGCGAGCATCAGGCACACCGCAGCTGTCACCTCGTCACGGCCATACCGCGCAGCGACCGCGTGAATCAGTGATGCATGCCCATTCGCCGCGAGGAAACGCAGAGCGGCACCCGCACACTCACGTGCTTCGCCCGTTTTGCCAAGCGCTGGCGCAACCAGTGCCGCGGCCGCGTGCCCGGGACAACGCAGCAGCCAGTCACGGCCAAAGCCACGTAAAGTCTTGAGCTTCGCAAACGCCCTGGCCGCGGTTGGCGCGAGCTCAACATCGGCAATGGATGCGACAAGTTCCGCAAACTCAATGGGATTGCGTCGAATCACGCGCTGCGCCCCCGGCCACGCGGCAAGACCGAAGCGGGCGAGCATGTAAGCAACATCCTCGGTGCGGCCTTCATCCTCACCGGCGAAGCGATTCCAAACGGCAAGTGCGAAGTCCTGCGGCAACTGCGCGATCAGGCCCCCCTTGACGACCAGGCGCCTCCAGGGCCGATCCGCCTTTGCACGCAGCCAGACAGCGTACAGAGCCTCGGCATCCTGCTGGAGTAACGCAACCTCACGCAGTTCGAGCAACTGCTGCTCGCCAACAGGATCAGTAGCATCCAGGCCGATATCCGAACCGAAGGCCTTGGCAAACTTGCGCATGTCATCGCGACATTGCTCAAAGTAGCGCTGCGTCGCCGACGGCAGCGTGCTCCAGCGCTCGCGCTCACCCTCACGCCAGAGCAGCTGTGTCGGCAATTCCAGCGGAACCAAGTCCGCGATATGCGCCTTCGTCTTGCGCGGCTTCAGCCAGGGCGGATCAGCGAGTACCGCCGGCAGATCCTCGGTAACAGCCACATCAGCCGGCCCAGCCAGCAGCGCGGAGCGGCGCTCGATGACGGCATTCGTTGCCGCATCGAGCCAAGGTCGGAGCAAGGCCTGCGCTGCCGTGTTGGACAGCAGCAGCCCATCCAGCAACGGCGCCAGTAGGGCACTCTCGCGCTCCCCAGTTGCTATCAGCCCCGCCAGCGCGGCGATAGCCGGCAGTGGCCAGCGCTGCACCGCGTGGTTGAGCCGAAGCAAGCAGGACTTGTTGGTTGCCGCCACACTGGCCAGCGCTGCAATCGCCTCGGGCACACCGAAACAACACAGCAGATCACCAGACAAATCATCCGCAGGCGCACGCCGCAGTAGCGGCAATATGTCCCCGCGTCGCTCGCGCAGAACGGTCGCGACCATCGACGCGTTGCGCAGGAATGGCTGGTATCCCGGTTTGCAGTCGAACACGGCTTCCAGCGCTTCCGGCGAGCTAGCCGTCAATTGCAGCCAGTGCAATGCCTCAGGCGCCGCGGCCCCGGCAATGCGCAGCGCCACCGCATTGGAGATCTCCGGTGCATCGGGAAACAGCATGGCGACGACGGCCTGACGCGCCGGATGCAGTGCACCGATCTGCGCTTTGACCAGCGCTACACATTCGCACCAGGCCGCTTCATCCGCGTGTGACAGGTGGCGGCGAAACGCCAGTTCGTTCTCGCTGAGCGGCGAATGCCAGACCGCAGAGAGCGGACTTGAAACGCTGTGCGTCACACCGACCTCATGCGAGAGGCACGATGGATGACCACGCCATTCAGTTGTCGAAACGACGTGATAAGCCTGAGCCTGCAGCAGCAACTGCAGCGCGGCGACAAGGCCACGGCTTGCAATCAGGTACTCGGCGAAGCACAAGTCGGCATACGTCGGAGCCGAATTGTCGTTGAGCAACGCGCACGACAGCGCCAGCAGCAGTGCATCGGATTCGTCGCTGCCGGCGGCGCCCATCGTATCCAGCCGCTGCCAGGTTTGCTGCAGCAGCGGCCATAGCGCGGGCTCGGTCGCCGCAGCGTTCAGTACTATGCCCTTGAACAAACGCTCACGCGCCAGCCGCCAATAGATGCGCGAATCGACTTCCGCCCGCTCCGCGGGGAATCGTCGCGACGGCAGCGGGACCGTTTGAGGACCATAGATAGTAGCGCGGTGCACGCGTTTCCAGGCCGCGTCGAAGTCCAGCGCCTCGCCAGCGGCCAGCCACGGCGGCAGCGCTGCCGATGCACTTGGCAGCGGAGGCAACGCATCAGTGGCATCAGCTGACACCGCGGCTTTCGTCGTCACGGCGGCGTCGTGCGGAACAGCAGTCCGCGCCATGAAGGAATTTTGTATATCTTTATCTTTTACAAATATTGCAATCGCCACATTAGCGACCGCACCGACCTCGGCATAGCCCTTGCCGGTCTTTTCAGCTATCAGCTTGTCCAGCGCTGCCCTGGCCTTCGCCGCATCAGCAAAGCTCTTGGTCTGGCTCTGCCCCTGGGTGCCTATGCGCCCCCAGCGAATCTGCAGCTCTGCTTCGTCCTGGCCAATTTCCCAGAACTTGCTGGAAGCCCCATCGGAAAATTCAAAGCGACGCATACCGCCCCCCGCCAGGCCATTGGCGAAGCGCCAACGCTAAGCACAGTCGGTTACAAGGTCCAGTCCACCGGCGTCACACCCTGCTCGGCAAGATAAGCATTGGCCGCAGAAAAATGCCCGCAGCCGATAAACCCGCGGTGCGCCGACAGCGGCGAGGGATGTGGCGCCTTCAGCACCCGATGCCGGTGCGCATCGATAAGCCGGCCCTTGGCCTGCGCGTACGATCCCCAAAGCAGGAACACCAGATGTTCGCGCTCGTGGTTCAACACTTCGATAATGCGGTCGGTAAACCCTTCCCAGCCCTTGCCCTGATGCGAGCCCGCCAGCCCCTGCTCTACGGTGAGTACGGCATTGAGCAACAACACGCCCTGCTCGGCCCAGCGTGTCAGACAACCATGACGCGGCGGCACGAATCCCAGATCGCGCTGCAGCTCCGCATACATATTGCGCAGCGAGGGCGGCACCAGCACACCAGGCTGCACCGAGAAACACAGGCCATGCGCCTGGCCGGGGCCGTGGTACGGGTCCTGGCCCAGAATCACCACCTTGACGGCATCGAACGGGGTCGCATCCAGTGCGGCGAAGATCTGTTTGGGTGGCGGAAATATGACCTTGCCTTGGCGCAGTTCATTGCGCAGGAAGTCCGACAGCGCCTGCATGTCCGGCCGGTCGAAATAGCTGCCAACACGCTCCTTCCAGCTCGGTTCCAGCTTCAACCGTGCATCGGTCATGCACTTTCCGCCATCAGGGCACGCGCGTGCTGGCCTACACGTAGCTGGAACAGGAGCTTGGTGATCAGCAGTCGCTCCTCGATCGGTTTCTCGACCAGGTCGTTGGCCCCCTGGCGAATCAGTACAGCCTGGTTTCTCGCATTGTCGTCGCCCGTCATCACCAGTACGGGCAATTGCGCCTTGCCATATCCATAGGCATTGCGAATGCGTTCAAGCAGATCGCCACCGGTAAGCTCACCTTTGAGATTGACGTCGGTCAGCACGATATCGGCACCCGGCACCTTGCCCTGCGCCTTGGCCGTATCGAGCAGGGCGAGTGCGTCCTCGACGCTGACCACGTGGAGCACGGTCAGGCCATGCTTTTCCATCATGCGCCGCGTCGCCAGCGCGACCACGCGGCTGTCCTCGACATAAAGCACTTCGCCGGTGACGTTGGACTCCGGCCGCACGTAGCCGCGGATAAAGGCTGCCAGCGCGGCGAAGCCCAGCGACTTGTCGAAATAGTCGGTAACCGCATCGGTCATGGTGCGTGCGACCAGACGCTCCTGCACGTCGCCGGAGACAACGACGATAGGAATATAGGCCTGCGGTGCATGCTCGCGAATGTGCTGCGCGAGTTCCAGGCCATCCATATCGGGCAGGCGCAGCGCCGTGGTCACGAAGTCGACGACGCCGGACTCCAGCTGCTGCTTGGCCTCCGCGCCCGATTCGCAGGCCAGTACGGTAACACCGGGCAGGTCGGTCTTGAGCACCTGTTCAATTAGGCGGCGCACGACCTTCGACCCATCCACCACCATCACGCGGGGTTCGTCGCTGGCGATGTGCCGGGTGAGATGCGCTTCCATGGTGTTCCCCCTGTGCAACTCCGTAATCGTGCTGCGCCTGTGGATAACGGGCCGGCAAGCTACCGCCTCAGTCCGGATGGGCCTCGGCCAAATGCCGTGCGGTCGCAAGCATAGCGCCAAGCCAGCCCAAAACGGCACTGACGAACGGTACCGAAAGGGCCGCCAGCGGCTCAAGCCCACGCAAGTGGAAACGATGATCGTAGCTCGCCAACAGCTGATCAACCGGCGTGCGCAAGGCCCACTGCACCGAGAACACGACGACGAGAGCCAGCACACCGCTGAACAGGCCGTACCAGACGCCGGTATACAAAAACGGCCGGCGCACAAAGCCCGGGCTCGCGCCGATCAGCTGAATGACCGCGATTTCTTCCGCACGCGCCTGGATATCCAGGCGCACCGTGTTGCCGACGACGAGCAAGGTGGCCATAGCCAGCAATCCCGCCAGCACCAGCACACTGCGCTGCGACAAGCCGAGGATGGCACCGAGGCGGCGGCGCCAGGCCGCGTCATATTGCACCAGGTCTACCTGAGGATCGCGGCGCAGTTCCGCGATCACGGCGGGTTCGTCCAGCTCGCGCGCTGCTGCCGGGGTCACCACGAGCACATGCGGCAGTGGGTTGAATTGCAGCACCTCCAGCGCGTCGGCAAAGCCCGACATAGCGCGGAACTCCTCGATGCCCTGCTCCGGCGTGGTCTGCTTGACGGCAGCGACGTCGGCACGCCCACGCAGCGCCTGCGCCAGTGCAGCACTGGCACTGGCGTCCACGCCGGGCTTGAGGAATACGGTGATCTCGCGCGCATCCTGCCAGCCACCGGACAGGGCACGGGCATTGTCGAGCAGGATCAGGAACAGCAGCGGCAGCGCCAGCGCCAGCCCCATAACCAGCGCGGTCAAGGCGGTCGCCCATGGCCGCGCGAGCAGTCGGCCCAGGCTGGAAAACAGACTGTACAGATGCTGGTCGCGCCAGCTGGACAACGCCAGGCGTCGCCGTGGCGGCGCGCGCTCGGCAGCACGCGGCGCCGCTGGGGCCGGTTTGAGTCGATTGCCGCCGGGCTTATTGCCGAACATCAGCCTCCCCCTGGCCGCCAGTCGTCGAGCAGGCGACCATGATCGAGTACCAGCACGCGCTTGCCCATGCGTTTGACCAGCGGCAGGTCGTGGCTCGCCACCAGTACGGTCGTGCCGACCTGCTGAAAATCAGCAAACAACCGCATGATCTCGTTCGACAGTTGCGGATCGAGATTGCCGGTCGGCTCGTCGGCAATCAGCACCGAAGGCTTGGCCACGATGGCGCGGGCAATGCCGACACGCTGCTGCTCGCCGGTCGACAAGGTGATGGGCGCGGAACGCTCGCGCTCCAGCAAACCGACCTTGTCCAGCGCCGCGCGTACGCGCTTGGCGATTTCCTCGCGCGCGAGACCGGCGATGATCAGCGGCAGCGCGACATTGTCGTAGACGCTGCGGTCCATCAGCAGGCGGTGATCCTGGAACACCATGCCGATGCCGCGGCGCAGCTCCGGAATGCGCCGGCGGCGCAGACCATGCAAATTCTGCCCGTTCACACTGACCGAGCCACGCGTCGGCCGCTCGATAAGACCGATCAGCTTGAGCAAGGTGCTCTTGCCGGCTCCGGAATGACCAGTCACGAAGGCCATCTCCCCGGCCGCCAGCTCGAACGAGAGTTCGTCCAGCGCCTCGTGCCCGGACGGATAACGTTTGGTGACCTGGTCGAAGCGAATCATGACCGCGGCAGTCTCGCTCACTTGACCATCTGATTCAGGTTGAAGATCGGCAGCAGGATGGCGAGCACGATGAACAGCACCATCGCGCCCACCAGCAGGATCACCGCCGGACCGAGTACCGCCGTCAGCACCGCCAGCCAGCGGTCGAGTTCCCTGGCCTGATGCGCCGCGGCTTCATCCAGCATGCGCTCAAGCTGGCCGGAGCGCTCGCCGCTCGCGATCAGGCGTACCGCCACCGGCGGAAAATAGCCGCTATCGGCCAGCGCGCGCGAAAACGCGCCACCCTCACGTACCTTGTGCGCGGCGCGGCGCAAGGCTTCGCGCATCGGCAGGTTCGGCACGACCTGGGCCGAAATCGCCAGCGCATCCAGCAGCGGCACCGCGCTTGCGCTCAGCAGCGCCAGCGTGCGCGCCGCACGCGCGGTGTTGGAAGCCCGCGTCAGTTTGCCGACCAGCGGCAGGCGCAGCAGCCAGCGATGCCAGGTCATGCGTACCGCATCGCGGCGCAGGGCGAAACGCGCAGCAAACAACAGCGCGACGAAGGCACCGAACAACAGCAGGCCCCAGCGCTTCACAAATTCGGACAGGCCGATCAGCACCGTCGTCGGCAGCGGCAACTGCTGCTTCATGCTGGTGAACACCCCCACGATCTGCGGTACCACGTAGACCAGCAAGCCGGTGACTACGCAGACTGCAACCAGCGTCAACAGCAGCGGATAGGCCAGTGCGGTCAACATCTGCTGGCGTAGCGCATCGCGCGATTCGGCATAGTCGGCCAGTCGCTCCAGCACCGTAGAAAGGCGGCCGGACTGCTCGCCCGCCGCGATCGAGGCGCGGTAGATCTCGGGGAAACTTTCCGGGTAGTCGGCGAACGCCGTCGCCAGTCCAGCGCCTTCCATCACGCGCGCGCGCAGGGCAACGACCAGACCCCGGGAGCGCTCATCCTCGCTTTGCTCACCCAGCGCCGCCAGCGCTTCATCGATAGGCAGGCCCGCGCTCAGCAAGGTTGCCAGCTGGCGAGTGAACAGGGCTAGTTGCGTGGTCGACAGTCCACGCCGCGACAGCGGTGACTGCGGCCTATCGGCTATTGCAGTGACTTCCAGCGGATTAAGTCCGCGTTCGCGCAGGATCTGACGCACAGCCCGCGCGGTATCGCCCTGCAACACGCCACGCTGGGTCTTGCCGCTGGCGTCTATGGCTTGATAGGCGAATGCCGGCACGCGGACTTATCCGAACGAGGAGTCCGGATTGTCTACGGAATCCCTCAGGCGTGGTAGCCGGCGACGGTGCGAATGCCGCCGGCTCCAGTCAGGTCGTGCTCAGATCAAGGTAACGCCCTCGGGCGGCTGCATCTCGGCTACGGTCTTCCAGAACCAGATCAGATGACCGGCCGGGTCGACCACGGCGAAGTTGCGATCCCCCCACCACTGCGTGCTCAGCGCCTGGTGAATCGGCACAGCGGCACCGACCAGCTGGTCGTGATACGCATCCACATCATCGACCTCGATATAGATCTCGACCGAACCCGAGGTCAGGGTCGCGCCGTTCTGCGGTCGCGACAGCATCAGCATGGCGCCAGCACGCTGCACGATGGAGAAGTCGAGCTGACCATCGGCACCGACCATGCCCATGAGGTGATCGAAACCAAGCTTGTCGAGGTAGAACTCGCGCATGGCGTCCACCGATTCGACGTAACGCAGGGGCATGACGCTGGACGGTCTGGCAGCAGTATTCATACAGGATCTCCGGTGTGGTTGCGGCGCAGCCAGTGTCCGCTGACACTGACGCTCTTTCATCTACTTTGCGGAGTAGACATGCGCGTAGCCTGGGCCGAGTTCGGCCTGCTCGACGAAGCCGGTTTTGGCAGCTATGAGAAACGCGCGCTGGTGGCGCTGGCCGTACACGGCGTCTGCGATGCGGCCACGTTATGCCGTGAGGCCGACGTACCGACCTCGAAGATCTACGCCGCCATGGAGAAACTCGCCCGGCTAGGCCTGATCGAGCTGCGCCGCTCGCGGCCCGTGCTTTATGCCGCACTGCCGCCGGAACTGCTCATCGATCGCCTGAACGCGATTGCGCGCGAACGCGCCGAGGCCTTCGCTACCGCATCGGCGGAATTGCGCGCCGCGTTCGAAAAGCTGCCGCGACGACTCAAGAGCAGCCAGGCCCGCGTCGATCTCGCACTCGGCGCCGAAAGTCACGTCAAACGCCATCTGAGCCGGCTCGCCGGTGCGCGGCGGCGCATATTGTCCTATCTCGAAAACGGCGATCTGGCCGCGATCCACGCCCAACGCGAACAAGGCTTCGATGTGCTCAAGGTTCTCGCCCGTGAACGTGAACAGAGCGGCGCCGAGCATCGCGCCATCTTCGGCTTCGACGATCGCTCGGCGCCTGCACTGCTCACGTTTCTGCGCGACTTCGCCGCTTCGACCCGCAACCTGACCGGGGTGCGCTACAGCGGCGAGATGGGGCATCCCTTCCATGTCGTCGACGACGACATCGTCATACTCGCCCTCGACCACCCGTTTATCGGCGAAGGCCGCTTCGCGTCGCTGCTGGTACAGGACGCCGGCCTCGCCGCCCAGCTCGCGCACGGCTTCGACCAGCTCTGGCAGCGCGCGCTGAAAAACCTGCGCGAGATCCGCGCCTGGCCCACCGGTCGCAAAGGCGGACCCGGCAGCTGAGTCGCGGCGCACAGGCAAAGCGCGCCGCGATGCCGGATCAGCGCTTGGCCAGTGTGCTATGGCGCATGCCATAGCCGAAATAGACGACGAGGCCGACCGCCATCCAGATACCGAAGCGCTCCCAGGTGACCAGCGGCAGGCCGGTCAGCAGCCAGATCGAGAACACAATGCCGATGATGGGCACCAGCGGCACCAGCGGCGTGCGGAATGCGCGCTTGACCTCGGGCCGGGTACGCCGCAGCACGATGATGGCTGAGCAGATCACGATAAACGCGCACAGCACACCGACATTGACCAGCTCGGCGAGATCACCTATCGGCAAGGCGCCCGCGGCCAGCCCGGTCAGCACGCCGAGGATCAGGGTGGGACGGTATGGCGTGCCATAACGCGGATGGATTTTCGCGAACCAGCCCGGCAGCAAGCCGTCACGAGCCAACGAGAACCAGATCCGCGCCGCGGCCAGCATGAAGGCGAAGACGACGCTGATGATGCTCGCGACCGCCACGGCGGAAATCGCCGCGCTGACCCAGTTCAGACCCAGCGCCTGGAACGCATTGGCTACCGGCGCATCGTTGTTGAGCGTGCTGTAGTGCGCCACGCCCGTAATCACGAACGAGATCGTCAGATACAGGGCCATCGACAGGCCCAGCGACAGCAGGATGGCGCGCGGCAGGTCACGCTGCGGATTCTTCGATTCTTCCGCTGCCGTGGTCAGCGTGTCATAGCCGAATACGGCAAAAAACACGACCGAAGCTGCCGTCACCACGCCGGAAAACCCGAAATGCGACTTGCCGTCGGCGCCGACAACTTCCGGCGGAATGAACGGCGACCAGTTCGCGGTATTGATATAGAACGCCCCCACACCGATCACGAGCGCCACACCGATCACCTTGATTGCCACCACGACGGTATTGAGCCGCGCCCCCGTCTCGGTGCGTACGGTCAGCAGCACCGCGACACCCATTGCGACCAGCGCCGCAATCACATTGAATACGCGCCCGTCACCCGTGCCCATGGCGCCCTGCGCCCAGACCGGCAAATGGATGCCGACATGGGCGAGCAGGTTCTGCAGATATCCCGCCCAGCCGCTGGCGACAGCAGCAACGATCAGCGCGTATTCGAGCAGCAGATCCCAGCCGATCAGCCAGGCCACACCTTCCCCCAGCACCGCATAACCATAGGTATAGGCGCTGCCGGTCACCGGAATCATGCCGGCGAACTCCGCATAACACAGCGCAGCCGCAGCGCTGGCGATACCGGCGAGGATAAAGGCCAGCGCGACCGCCGGCCCTGCATTCACTGCGGCCTGCTGCCCGGCCAGCACGAAGATGCCGACACCGATAATGCCGCCAAGACCGATCGCGGTCAGTTGCCAGAGGCCTAGCGTACGGCGCAGTTCACCGCGCGCACCGGCCTCGGCCTGCAGTTGCTCAATACTCTTGTGCCGCGTGAACTGTTGGATCAGGCTCATGGTTCCCTCCCAGGAATCCGGCCGATCATAGCGGACTCGCCAGGCTCTGCGTGGGCAGCAGCGCAGAAGCCATGTTGGCGTTAGGCCGCCCTGCATCGGCAAGCCGCAGCCGCGGCAGGAATCCGCTACTCGCGCTCGGCCGCTACGCCGCCACGCTGCGGTTCACGTCCGCGCAATGTATAAAACACCGGCACACCGAGCAGAACGATCAGCAAGCCAGGCCAGGTATACGCCGGCTTCCAGACCAGAAGACTGAGACCAATCGCCGTCGCCAGCAGAATGTACAGCGCCGGCAGCCAGGGGTAGCCAAACGCACGATAAGGCCGGTCAAGATCCGGCCGCGTACGGCGCAGTCGAAACAACCCGGCAATCGCCAGCACATAGAAAATCAGCGTGGCCAGAATCACGTAGTCGAGCAGATCGCCGTAACGTCCCGACAGGCACAACAGACAAGCCCAGACTGCCTGCGCCCACAATGCCCACCCAGGCACCGCTTTCCGATTCAGCTCTGCGGCGCGCGCGAAGAACAAGCCATCCCGCGCCATGCTGTAGTAGACGCGCGCACCGGCCAGCACCAGGCCGTTAACGCACCCAAACGTCGACACCATGATCAGCAGCGCCATGACAACGGTACCGGCACTGCCGAATGCCACCTGGGCCGCCGCCACACCGACACGATCCGACGCTGCCAGCGCAATACCGTCCAGCGGCAGCACGGCGAGATACATGAGGTTGGCAACAAGATACAGGCTGCAGACCAGCGCGGCCCCCAGGAACAGACTAAGGCCCACGTTGCGGCGCGGATTGCGGATCTCGTCGGCGACCGAGGCCGCGCTATGCCAGGAATCCGACGAGAACAGCGCCCCCACCATCGCCACTGCAATCGCCGGCAGCAAGGCCAGCGACAATCCTTGCGGCGTCGCCGCCGCGCGCTCCCAGAGACCGCCCCAGTTCGCCTGCCATACTGATGCATTCGCCCCCAGCAGCATGCCCAAGACAATCAGGGCGAGCACCGCAGCAATCTTTGCGATCGTAAAGACTGTCTGTATCCATTTACCGTAGTTAACACCGCAGACATTGACAAAAGTCAGCACAAGCACAACGACTATCGAGACGCACTGCGCCGCATTGATCCGGAACCCGCCCAGTTGCAGCAGCACCCGGTCATCACCCAGCGCCGGCATGAGATAGGCGGCAAACTTCGCAAACGCAACACCGACTGCGGCAATAGACCCGGTCTGTATCACGGCAAAGAATGACCAGCCATACAGAAACGCCGGCAAGCGCCCCCAGGCCTCGCGCAGATAGACGTACTGCCCACCCGCCTTCGGAAACATGGCCGCGAACTCGGCATAGCTCAATGCGCCAGCAATCGTCATGAAGCCCGAAATCAGCCAGACCAGAACCAGCCCGGCTGCAGACCCGGTCATGCGCACGATATCGGCGCTGACGATGAAGATGCCCGAACCGATCATGGATCCGGCGACCAGCATGGTGCCGTCGAGCAGGCTCAGCGAGCGGCGGAAGCCGCTGGGGGCTGTTTCGCTGGGGGATTGCTGGGGCATAGTCATAGTCCGCGATGGACGGAGGATGGTAGCGAGATGGTGGTCGCGTCGACGATGCGAATTCCTTTGCGTGCGCAAGGGGAATTGGTATGGCGCCGTGCAAAAGCAGTTCGTGACCCGCCCTGCATCAACCCGCAGACCGCCCGCACTCCTTCCCTCCCAGCACCGAAAATGCCGATGACCGATGCTTTGGCAAAGACAGATGCGATAGCCTTCCGTACGCCCAGCCAACGAACTCCCTGGCCTGGCCGCCCACTCTTCAGACTTTTCTTACCCGCAGCCACGGCGTTGTCGCAGACACCAACGACGGCTTCCGGGCGGACGAGCTCTGCCCTCATTAACCGTGGCTTCGATGGACCGGCATCTCGCGGCGCAAATACACGACGCACCTGAACCTCGCCGGATTGCAATCCGGAGCAGAGAGAGCCAGTTTGTTCTATCGCACCGCAACCGGCTCTTCGGAAACCTGCGAGTACGTAACGCCGAGCGCGCGACTTTCGGGCAGCCAGGACTGACATACTCGATCCGGTTGCCCGCAACACACAGCTGCACGATGCTTCACGCCGACGTCCACATTCCGGAATCGCCCGCTTGACCGAGTTCTTCGACTATCGGGAGTTGGTCACAGCGGCCTTGGCCGCTTTCGCCGATGCACTCACGTCCGCCGCGGCCCGAGGCGGCCCCCGTCAGACCGAACTCGAACGTGCAGCCGAAGGCGCCCGGCAGGCTACCGTGGCGCTCGCGGCCGGCGAACCGGTGCGGGCACGCTATTTCCTGAAGCTAGCTGTCGCCTCCGCCGAGGCAGGCGACGCCTGGCATGACCGGTCCCTCTGCTGGGAGTTGCGTGTCGAGGATCACGCCGCCTCACTGCAGCGCTGGTCGAATCTGGCCGACGAAGTGGGCGCAAACCAGTGCATGGAAATCACCAGCCAGGGAACCCTGGATGATCCGCTGCCGGCGGCAGCCGCGGACTGGGGCAAGAGCCTCGCGGAAGGGCTCCTCTCGGGACAGGGGCTGCTGATCGGAAGCTGCAACCGGCTACCCTCCTGAACAACGGGCTTCCGCCCCCGCTGCGCCAGCCAGACAGTCAACCGGCGCCCTGCTCTCTCCATCATCTGCTGCGCCACACAGCCAATCCGGCGCCGATGCCGCGGCCTCCCGACTCGAACGCCATCGGCGCCGCAATCGGCCAGCGCCCCGCCAGTTTCTCTTGCAACAGCGCTCTCTTGGCAACCCTGTTGCCCGCAACCACCCCGATGCCCCATCCGCCTGGCACTGTGTTTCGCGCGAGGCTTGATCCTGCACCCATTCAGCGTATGGTATCCGCGCGACAACGCCCGACAACCTGTACATTCCAGGCAATTACACATAGTTCAAAATGCGCCCGGCCCCGCCGTGTGCACACTGTTGCGCCCTGCCCAACAAGGAGATCGGCCATGGTCTACCGCTCGTATTCCGTTCCGTCCATACGCCGCCTGCGCCCGCTCGCTGCATTGGCTTCAGCCTGTTTCCTCGCACCGGCGCTGGCGGCCGACGGCACTTTGGGAGAGCCGCCCGCCGATCGCGTGGTGGCTGATCCGGTGCTGGCGCCGATGCTGCGCAGCCTTACCACCACGCCGCGCATGCGCTTGGGCATCAGTGAGCAGGAAGCTGCTGATCCTGACAAGAACCCGCTGCTGAACATCCGCCTCACGAATGGCCGTATCTACAATCCGGCGACCCAGCGCTTCGATCAGGTGCGCCTGCGCAGCTATGTCGCCGAAGGTATTCCGCATGATCCATTCACACCGTTCGTCGCGCCAACCCTGCGCGCAAAACCCGGCGATACGATCCGTATCGCGCTGAACAATGAACTGGAACCACAGCCAAACTGCACCCCGCCGAACATCAACACGCCGCACTGCTTCAATTCGACCAATCTGCATTCGCACGGACTGTGGGTCAGCCCCACCGGGAACAGCGACAACGTACTGATCACAATACGTCCGAAAGTCTCCTTCGAATACGAGTACAACATTCCACCGACTCACCCCGCGGGCACATTCTGGTACCACCCGCATCTGCACGGATCGACTGCGCTGCAAGTCTCCAGCGGCATGGCTGGTGCGCTGATCGTACACGGCGACCGCGCACCGACGCCGACTCGCACCGGCGATATCGACACCTTGCTGCGTGACGAAAGCGGCGCCTCGTACAAGGAACGCATCGTACTGTTCCAGCAGGTAGCTTATGCCTGCCGCACGAATCCGGACGATCCCAACTCGCCGATCAAGAAAAACCCGGACGGCACCTGGGCCTGCGATCGTGGCGACGTCGGCACGATCAATAACTACGATCAGCTCGGCTTCGGCGTGTGGGGGCCTTCGGGCCGCTACACCAGCATCAACGGACAGATCATGCCGCGCTTCCCGGAAGCTGTAGCCGGGCGGGTCGAACGCTGGCGCAACATCCATGCCGGCATCCGCGACTCGATCAACCTGCAGTTCGTGCCTATGCGCAGCGGCGCCAAGCTCACTGCACTACGCAAGCCCGGCGATCACGAAAAATGGATCTCACGCAACTGCGTCGGCGCGCCGCTGACGCAGTTCGAGATCGCCAGCGACGGCCTGACCCACGAGCGCGCCATCCGGCGCACCCAGACCCTGCTGCAGCCGGGCTATCGCAGCGACCTGCTGATGGTGTTCCCTACCGCCGGTACCTGGTGCGTCATCGACGGCAACATTCCGGCAACCGGCTCAGTCTCGGGCGAAACCGAGAGCCGGCGTCTGCTGGGCACGGTGTCAGTAGCGCCAGGCCTGCCAGTGGGCAACGATCCGGCCGAATACCTTGCCCGCACGCTGGTCCGCTCCGCATCGCGCTGGATGCCCGCCGACGTAAAGGAAAAGGTAGTCGCGGATCTGGTCGACGGCTTGCGCCTGAACGCTTTCGTACCGCATGCAAGCATCACCGACGAGGAACTCACCAAGGTCAAGAACCCGTGCACCACGAACCCGGCCCTGCCGGCGACTTCCGCCCAGTGCGTGACATTCAACATCGCCAACGGCAAGTTCATGGTGAACGACCAGCCCTACGACCCCAAGACTGCCCGCACGCTGACCCTGGGCAACGTCGAGGAATGGATGCTGGCCTCGGCGGCGGGCAGCCACCCGTTCCATATCCATGTCAATCCGTTTCAGGTTTCACGCATCCTCAACCCACAGGGCGTCGATGTGAGCGTGCCCGGCAGCGGCGACCCTGACTACGAAGCTACACAGGGCACCTGGCGCGATACCTTGTTCGTGAAAGGCGGCTACAGCCTGTATGTGCGCACTCGCTATCAGCGCTACATCGGCGAATACGTTCTGCACTGCCACATCCTCGATCATGAGGACCAGGGCATGATGCAGAACGTGCGGGTGGTGCTGCCCGATGGCCAGGGCGGCGCAGAGGAAGGCGGGCATCATTGACACCTGGGCAACCGGCCGCATGCGCCGCCAGTTGCCGACCGCAGCCACATCAAGACCCTTCCGGGCCGCCTCCTGTTCGAGGCGGCCCTTGGTTCATTGGCTCGTGGCCACGCCAGAGTTTCCCCTATGCGCAACTGAGTGATTTCGTACACGCCCTCACCCTCGAGAGGACCAACTACAAGGGCGCTCACGTCTCGAAATTTTCGATACGCGCCCTACAATATCGCTCCCGCTAGTCGGACTTTTCCGATGCGTACCCGAGGAGAGTTCCAATGCAGCCTCGGCGACCGGAGCAAGTCTGCGCACTCTCTGCATCTTGGGCTACGCCTCCCCGATGACGGTTATCGTTCGCAATGAAACGGCCACCGACGTGGCCAAGGCCTCGGAAATCATTGAGGCGGCGTTCCGGGATCATCCACACAGCGATGGCAGCGAATCCCGAATTGTCCAGCGCCTGCGCACCAACGGCGACCTCGCGATTTCCCTGGTCGCGGAGGACGGAAATCTGCTTGTAGGTTACGCCGCGTTCTCCCCCGTCACCCTCTCGCCAACAGCCCCGGGCTGGTACGGCCTGGGCCCAGTCGCGGTCCACCCGTCCCACCAGGCGCAGGGCATAGGTTCAGCCCTGATCCATCACGGCTTGAATGAACTGATATCTCGTGGTGCAAGCGGATGCGTAGTTTTCGGCTCGTCGGGCTACTACGAGCGCTTCGGTTTCCTGCCTCACGCTCAGCTCCGGTATCCGGGCGGCCCCGAACAACTGTTTCTCGCACGGGCGTTCGCAGGTGCCGTGCCCCAGGGGACGGTGGCCTACTCTGCAGCCTTCGGCAATACCTGAGTCGAAAAGCACCGGCGGACGAACGACCACGCGCACTGCAACAGGATTTGCCGCGGCTCCGGCACCCGCCCCGTCAACCGCTGCTACTTGCTGATATCGGACGACGGTACTACGCGACCGAATAGCAGGACATCAAGCCCCAGATCGCCACATTGCTGTCATCGCTGCCGGGTTCGACGTCACCTCGCCCCGCACTGGCGTGCATACCGCAGCAGTGAGCAAAGTGCCTGCATCGCGTGCTCAAGTACGAGCTCAGGCCATCTCGTGACACCTATCCGCAAAGCCAACACCGCCGATGCGAAATCCACGGCGACAGTCTATGCCCAGACCTGAGTGTCGCCGGGGCCCGTGCGGCGCGTTATGACCTGATTGTCAAGCAACACTCCGACTCGATCTATCTCGCGGAAGACCTGATCATGTCATGGGCTCTGCATTGGGAGCACTGCAGATCGCTATCCTTCACACGTGCCCAGGTTCGTTACAGGCAGCCGTTTTCTCCGCAAACATCGCTTGCTGGCAAGCGCCACGGAAAATACTCCGATGCTTGAATTCCTTTTCGAGATCATAGGCGAGCTCTTGCTGCAAGTAGTCGTCGAGACACTCGCGGAACTGGGACTTCGCTCCTTGGCCGAACCTCTCCGTCGGCCGCCCAATCCTTGGCTCGCCGCACTGGGCTACGCCGTCTTGGGCGCTGGGTTGGGTGGTCTGAGCTTGCTGCTGCTGCCAGATCACCTGGCACCTTCGGATACGGCACGTATCGCCAACTTGGTGTTCACACCCGTCATCGTGGGCTGGTGCATGGTTGCATTGGGCGCCTGGCGCGCCAAGCGCGGCGAATCTGTGTTACGCATTGACCGGTTTTCCTACGGATATCTGTTTGCACTGAGCCTTGCCCTGGTGCGGTTCTGGTTCGCTCAGTGAGTGCGATTTCGCCGACCGGACGCGCGATCTAGCGCGCCCCAAAAGCATTCGATGGAGGGCCCTATGGAGCAGGCAACTCAGGTGTTCGCAGCGATCTACTGCTTCGGCATAGGCCTTTCGCATATCGCGCAGCCTCGAGCCTGGATCGAATTCTTTACCTGGCTGCGTGAAAAGGGACGCCCCGGCGCGTTTGTCGAAGGCTTCTTGAGTCTTGGCTTCGGAGCGTTGGTTGTCGCTTTCCACAATGTCTGGTCCGGCATGCCGCTAATCCTGACCCTGCTGGGCTGGGGACAGGTCCTGAAGGGGCTGGCCCGGTTTGCGGCACCACAACTTGGCCTTCGCGCCTATGAACACGTCACACCGGAGCGCGCATGGCAGTTCCAGGCGGCCGGAGTCGTCTTGCTCGCGCTCAGCGGCCTGTTCGCGTACTTGGCACGCTTTGGCTAAGACATTCACTGCCGCAGATTGCAGTGCCGCGCTTTGCCCGAGTCAGACAAGGCCATCGCAGATCTCGTTCGTGAGAGATCTCCTTCGTGACACACCCCATGGTTCGTGACGCCGCCCCGCTCCGCTGCTCGCACGGAGGGAGCCCTGATCTGCTCTCGCACTGCAATTGTGCGATATGCACCATATATCTGGTTAATTTCTACAAGACCGACGTGACTCAAGTCGACTAGCATGAATCGCGTCGATGCTAACTACGCACCAAACAAGATTACAAACTAACGTTTGCAAGTAGTTCTTGCACCAAATTTTCGATACGAATTGTCGAAGCAATCGCTTTCCGTTTCGCCAGTCGGAGCGAAGTCTGTGCAGCACCGTTCCCAGGAGAATGCGGCCGGGGACGATAGTAGTAATTCGTGAGTCGATGGCATGTTTGGATGCGGATATCCCTCGCATTCAGGCATCGTCTTGCTTGCGTGACTACGTGATTAAGGGAAGCACAAAAATAATCAGGACGCTGGATGCTCTGGCTGGTCTTCGGTTTGGCCGGAGGTCGCTTCTGGCGGCAGTGGCGCTCCTTTGGCACTGCTTGCCCCTGTCCAGCAACAAGTCAGGCGGGCAATAGCAGCGCACGCAGGTGGTAGGCGTTGGAAGGTTTTCAGGCACGCGAGCGCAATGTCTGCGCGCTGACCGCCACGCCTGGACGAGTTTTCATCGGCTGTGACAGCTTGCATCGGGCGGAACTCGGCATGCCGCCAGTGCCATGAGCATAGAGCCAGGAAGATTGTTCGCGACGCTACCAGTTCACCTACTCGACCGACGTCAAAGGAGTGCGGCTACGTCTTAAGCGAGTCTGGCGCGCCACTGCCGCGGAATCTGTTGAAGCTGAAAAAGAGACTAGGGCCCTGGTGTTTTCAGAAAAGCAAATCCTGCGACTGCTCAGTTGGCAACACACAAAATCAAAATAGAACAGAAAACGGGTATCGCCCGTCCGTCCGCGATCCCGGCTGCCTGCCTGTTGGGAAACTATTTCATGAGTACTTGACAGCAAAATACCTGGATAAAGCCACATTTCACAGCAACTTTCGTTGACATTTGAGGAGGGTCATCACTCGATGAAATGAGCGTCGTTTCGGTCGTAAGTGTTAATCGCTTTCTTGCGTGTTGCACACAACAAGCTCGCGTATCAGGAGAACACAAAATGAAAAACCTAAGACCTATCTGCGCAATTCTTGCCATTTCATCAGCTGCGTTTTCTATCGATGTCATGGCTGGCAATGACGCCTACATCGATGGTCTCCGAAAAGCTATCCAATCGCCCCCCTCTAGCAGTCCGCACGAGGCAAGCCTGAAAGAAATGAGCCGTCGTTCCGACCTGATTATTCGAGGCGTTCTTGTCGATATCAGAGAAAGACTTTCCATGGAAAGTATTCCTTATACGTTTGCCACGTACAGGGTCAAGGAGGTCATTAGTGGAGCCTATCCGGACCCCGAACTGACCGTGAAGTTTGTCGGCGGCGAATTCCCGAATGGGAACAGGTTGACCGCTTCAAACTCACCGACAGTCAGGCTCGGTGAGGAATCCATACTCATGGTGCAACAGTCCATCGATACCGGGTGCGACTTCGTAGACTGCGAGGCCGGAAGATTCGTAATCGAAAACGGCATGCCGATCGCGTCGAACAAAACGGGCGTGGTCGTGCGTGAGGACGGAAGAATCGACTATACGGACCCTTCCGCACCGGACAAGAGCTTCGGGAAAATTGGCGGCTCGAGCAGCCAGGTTTCGCGATTCACTGAATACTTGAAAAGCCTGAACAGTGGACGAGGTGAGGTTGGCCAGCGCACGTTTCTGAGTGCCGACAGCTCCAAACCGTTCAAGGCTTACCCCGCCTTGGTCAAGGCAGGACGAGCTCCCGAGATGACCGATGAACCGATCCTTCGGAGAGGGGACGAAATTGCGGAAAGCCAATTTGAAAAATGGGAAGTAAAGCAACTCAAGGAAAACAACGGCAACCCGTTGCTTAGCGCCAAATTGAAGCTAAATGAAAATAGCAAGTAGCAGTTAACAATTCAGGCATTCAATTGAATAGTAATGGGGAGGTTGCTATGAAATCATTTCTTTCGGTAAAGAAACTATCACTGCTTGTCGTACTCGCCATGTCGAATACAACGGCCATGGCATATGGCTACCTCAGGGACTCCTGCGGGGCGCCTCAGAAGTGGCCGACATCAAGCATGACGTTCAACGCCAATCCCACTGGTTTCAGCGGGGTGTACGCCAAGTGGCTGACATCGTTCAATGTCGCACTCACGCGCATCAATGATACGCCTGCGAATTTTGACATGTACGCAAGGCTGGACGACGACCTGAATGTCGGAATCGGCAACGGCGAAAGCGAAATATGGTGGTCGACAGGCACGTCGGCGGTTGAGTACACGACGACGAGCTCGTGCGGTGTGACAGTTGAGACCGACATTATCTTCCACAACAACATTCCTAACGGCGGCTACCTGGACGTTATGGATGTCAAAACAAATTTCCGGGGATATGGCCTGGAGCGCCGGACTTTTGAATCAACAGCGATCCACGAAGTTGGGCATGCACTTGGCCTGGCGCACGAGGCGCGCTATTACAACATCATGGGTACCGACTACACCCACCTGCATACTACCGGTGAGACGGCGTTGCGCTCATACATGGGCGAGGATGCTACTAACGCCATTATCGCCCTTTACGGTGGCAGCACTCGACAGGACCTGTCTGTTGCCGCCTGGCGTCGCGTCGGGTTCTCGGGCGAATACAGCTCCCACGGACGCACTCGTCTTCTGGATGCAAACGGCGTAGAGCTGACCGCGACAAAAGTTGAGGCGACTTGCACGAGAGAATTCTGCGAGATGCGCCATAGTGTCTCGCCAGGCCAGTCCATCCAGTACGAGATGACGCTTGAGAACAATGGCAGTGATACGCAGACCGTGCAACTCGGCTACTACGTTTCGACGAACGCGACCATCACTGACCAGGATAGGCTGATCGGCACGGACACCGTAACTGTTGCACGCAACACTCCGGACACGATTACCAGGAACGTAACGATACCCGCCGATCTGCTGCCGGAAACGAATTACTACATTGGCGTGATCATTGATAACGGCGGCTCTGTCGCGGAATGGGACGAGTCAAACAACACGAGTTACATCCACTTTCGGACAGCGTCGACTTCTGGTGGATCAGCACCAACAGCAGAAGCTAACGGACCCTATTCTGGTACGACAAACGTTCCGATTGCTTTTAGTAGCCTAGGCTCGACGGATTCGGATGGCACGATCGCCTCGTACAGCTGGACCTTCGGTGATGGCTCCAGCAGCACAGTAGCCAACCCGACAAAGGCATATACCGCAGCCGGAACCTATATCGTCAGACTTACCGTAACGGACAACGATGGCCTGACCAGTATGGATTCCGCGACGGTGACTGTCACTCAAAGCACCTCGACGCTGGAAAACGCGTGCCTCACGCAGGGTCCGCAGTCAGCCAACCAGCTGATAACCGGAAGGGTCATTTGTGTCCCGACCTCAACTAGCTCGACCAGCATCCAGTACTATTGGATCTGGGTTCCGTCCACTACCAGGACCATGACAATCGAAACCGATTACGGCACCGGAAACGGGAACGTGTTCTACAACCCTTCAGTCTGGGCAACGTCAACCGCCCATCAGCTGAGTAGCACGGGCCCGACCAACGCCGAAAGGATAACGGTTACCAATCCTGCTCCCGGTTCGATGTATCAATATGTCAGCGTAGTGGGTGTTCGCTCGGGCATGGCATTGAAAGTCACCTTGCAGTAGTAGCAAACCCGGCGCACCCGCAGATGACGGACCACTGCCGCGTTCACAGGAACTTTCATGGGACCTGTGAGCGCTACGGATACAGCGGAGCCAATCGCCTCTCTCAGACAGGGAGCGACCCACACCCTGGAGGCGGATTCATGAACATTGCCCCGTTCAAGAGGAACGGGACAATGTTCGTTACGGTAACGCAGAACCACTCTGCAGACAGCATCACCGGTATGCGCCAGAGCGGCCGTTCACTCTCCCGACCTTCTCACTCTGTCGGTGTAACTCGATTCGCGGCAGCTTCAGGCGACAGGAGTTGTCGTGCTCGCGCTCAGCGCCTGTTCGCGCACTTGCGCCATTTCGCTACAACATTCGCCGCCATCGATTGCTGTCCAGACCATCCGCCAATCATCAATCTGCGCGGCGACCGCGCTCCGGACCTGTTCGAGCGACTGCTGGAAGCCGTGCCTGCCGGCGAGCCCCAGCATCTCGGCTCAAACACAGGCTGGAAGGCCTACGAGCGCACGAGGCTCGAACTCTGAAGGATTTATCTAAAAGAGTTAAAAATTGCTAAAGGTAAAACAGCAATCCTGTCAGCAGCACACACTGAAGCGGATGCGTCGCAGCGGCGATAACAAGCTGCGTCGGGCAAGGAGGCCCGACGGAGAACATGTTACCGCATAAATGAGCAGATCTAGCAAGCGCCGGATGTGCGCGTTACCGTGCGTGCTCTCGATCGCTGCCGGATGCCTCCATGAAAGATCTGACCCAGGGTCCAATTCCCGGCCATTTGCTGCGTATGGCTGGCCCCATCGCAATCGGCATGCTGTTTCAGATGCTGTACGTGCTCGTCGATCTTTACTTTATCGCCCAGCTCGGCGACGCAGCGATCGCCGGCGTCAGCACCGCAGGCAGCGTGCAGTTCGTCGTCATGGCCGCAACGCAGGTGCTGGGCGTCGGCACAATGGCGCTGATCGCGCAGGCCGTAGGCCGCAGGGATCAAGACGATGCAAACCGCGTGTTTAACCAGAGCTTGCTGCTCGGCGTACTGTGTGCCGCGTTGACACTCCTGCTCGGTTACGGATTTGCCGACCGCTATGTCGGCACACTCAGTGCCGATGCAGCGACCACGGCCGCGGGGCTCGACTTTCTGCACTGGTTCCTGCCCGGCCTTGCACTGCAGTTCATGCTGGCGGGCATGGGATCCGCATTGCGCGGCACCGGCATCACGAAACCGACCATGGTCGTGCAGATGCTGACCGTCGTTCTCAATGCACTGCTTGCGCCCGTGCTTATCGCCGGATGGCTCACCGGCAAGCCACTCGGCGTCGCCGGCGCAGCACTGGCGAGCACGCTGTCTATCGTGGTCGGTGTCGGAATGATGGCGCTGTACTTCACGCGCCTGGAGCACTATGTATGTTTCGACGCGAAACAACTTGCACCACAGCTGGCCGTCTGCAAGCGCATTCTCGTCGTCGGCTTGCCGCCGGGCGGCGAGTTCGCCCTGATGTTTGTCTACCTAAGCGTCATCTACTGGCTGATCCGGGATTTCGGTGCGGCGGCACAAGCCGGTTTCGGCGTCGGTTCGCGCGTAATGCAGGCCATCTTTCTGCCAGCTATGGCCGTTGCGTTTGCGGCCGGGCCAGTGGCCGGGCAGAACGTCGGTGCCGGGTTTGGCGATCGCGTACGCGAAACCTTTCGTTCCGCTGCTTTGATCAGCATCGTGCTGATGTTCGCGCTGACTCTGCTATGTCAATGGCACCCGGAAATCCTGGTGCGACTCTTCACGCCCGACACGGCGGTGATCACGGTGGCGGCCGGCTTTCTCGGCATCATTTCATGGAACTTCGTCGCAACCGGACTGATTTTCACGGCATCGGGAATGTTCCAGGCACTAGGCAATACGGTACCGGCCTTCCTCAGCAGCGCGAGTCGCGTCATCACATTTGTCCTGCCCGCCCTGTGGCTGTCGCAGCAATCGGGTTTTCAGCTATGGCAGCTATGGTGGCTGTCGGTGGCAACGGTCGCGCTGCAGGCCGTGCTCAGCTATCTGTTGCTGCGACGCGAATTCAGCAGGCGCCTACCCCTGCTGAAACCGCTGCCCCCAACCGTGTCGCCGGCGACGCAAATCGACGCATCGTCGTAAGTCCCCCGGTTGATCGCGGATAGGGCACTCGAGGCCAGAGCACTCGAGGCCAGAGCACTCGAGGCCACCAGCACTCAAGGCCAGCACTCAAGGCCACCCACATTTCCGAATTTTCCGATACGCGGCCGGGGCGTTTTCGCACGCCCCCTCGACAGCCGGAGCGCGACAATGCAGCCACTCCACACCCGAGAACGCACAACCGGTCCCTCAGTCTTCCCGCGTCACCCGCAATACCTCATCCACTGACGTCGTGCCGGCCAGGCACTTGGCCCAGCCGTCGGCGGCGATTGATGCGGCGCGCGTGCGCGCGTAGCGCTCCATATCAGCTTCGGAAGCGCCTTCGTGGATCTGGCGGCGGAAGTTCTCGTCAACACCGATCAGCTCGTAGATGCCGGTACGTCCGCGATAACCCGAAGCGCGGCCGGTGAGACCATCCGCAGGCTTGTAGAGAATCGCATGCGCATCGGCTGGCTGGCCGAAAGCGCTGAGTTCGCGCGGCGTCGCTGCATAGGCCTCGCGCGTGGCCGGATCGAGTACACGCACCAGCCGTTGGGCCAGCACACCGATCAGTGACGAGGACAGCAGGAACGGCTCCACCCCCATGTCGCGCAGGCGTGTTACCGCACCGACCGCGGAATTCGTGTGCAGGGTCGACAGGACCAGATGCCCCGTCAGCGATGCCTGCACAGCGATCTGGGCGGTCTCCAGATCGCGTATTTCACCGACCATGACCACGTCAGGATCCTGTCGCAAGATGGCGCGAAGGCCGCGCGCAAAGGTCATCTCGACCTTGGTGTTGACCTGGGTCTGACCTACGCCGTCGATGTAGTATTCGATCGGATCTTCCACCGTCATGATGTTGCGGCTGGCGTCGTTGAGCTTGAGCAACGCCGCATACAACGTGGTCGTCTTGCCTGATCCGGTGGGGCCGGTCACGAGGAAGATCCCGTGCGGCCGCGCAATGATGCTTTCCAGCCGGGCGCGGTCGTCGGCGGCCATGCCGAGCTGGATCAGGTCCAGCCGGCCGGCCTGCTTGTCGAGCAGACGCAACACCACGCGCTCGCCATGGCCTGCAGGAATCGTCGACACGCGCACGTCAACCGGCCGGCCCGCGATCTTCAAGCCGATGCGGCCGTCCTGCGGCAGGCGTTTCTCGGCGATATCGAGTTTGGCCATGACCTTGATGCGGCTGACCACGGCGTTCGCAACGGCTTTCTGCGGCGACAGGATCTCGCGCAGCACACCGTCGATGCGAAAGCGCACGACCAGGCGGTTCTCGTACGGCTCGATATGGATGTCCGACGCCCCTTCCTTGACCGCCTCGGTCAGTAGCGCATTGATGAGGCGGATAATGGGCGCATCATCATCACTTTCGAGCAGGTCTTCAGGTTCGGGCAGATCCTCGGCGATGGAGCGCAGGTCCATCGACTCGTCCATGTCCGAAACCACGCCACGTGCATCGTCGCCCTGCTCATACAGCCGGCGCAGCAGCGCCTCGAAATCAGCGGCGCTGTGGCGCGTCAGCTTCAGCGGCGCGCCAAGATAGCGGCGCAATTCGGTCAGCACTTCGGGTTTCACGCCCTCCCGGCAGGCCACTTCGGCATGGTCATCGTGCCAGGCAACCAGGGTGGCCCCGTTGCGGCGCGCAAAACCAAAGTTCGGCCGCGCGGGTCGCACCACCCGCGCGGTTTCTGCACCGCCGGCGGGCGACGGCTTGGCTTCAGTCACTTGCTGCTCCGGCTCGCTTTTCTGGCCGCGGGCTTACCGGCCGCAGGCGGCGGCGCGGCAGGTGTCGCCGGGCCATTGGGGTTGGCCATGAAGTCGTGCATTTCCGGCACAACCGGCTGTTTGTTCTGCGGCGTCAGCGCCTCGCGGTTGCTCCGCATCTGCAGCTGTTCGGTACGAATGTAATTGTATTTTTCGCTCGACACGGCAGCTTCGGTCGCCGCATCGCGCAGAATTTTCGGATGCAGGAAGATCATGAGGTCACGCTTGGAGACCTTGTTGCTGCGGTACTTGAACAGGTTGCCCAGCAACGGAATGCTGCCCAGGCCCGGCACCTTCTGGTTGCTGTCACGTGCGTTGGAGTCAATCAACCCTCCAAGCACCAAGGTAGCGTCGTCAGCGACGAGCACGCTGGTCGACAGCTCACGCTTGTTGGTAATCAGGTCGACTGCACCATCGACGCTGGGTGCCAACGACGAAACTTCCTGGTGCAGGTCCAGCCTTACCGAATCGCCTTCGTTGATATGCGGCGTCACCTTGAGGGTAAGGCCGACATCCTTGCGCTCGATGGTCTGGAACGGGTTCAGCGGCTGGCTGCCAGTACCGCCGGTGCCTGATGCGTTGGTGTACTGGCCGGTCTTGAACGGCACTTCCTGGGCGACCTTGATCGTCGCTTCGGTATTGTCGAGGGTGAGCACGGACGGCGTCGACAGCACGTTCGACTTGCCGTCACCTTTGAGCATGCGCAGCAGAAAACCGAGATTCACGATATCGCCTAGGCCGGGCACATTGGTGACACCCGTGATATAGCCCAGCGACAGGCCCGAACCCAGCGCGCGCGGATTCTGTGCCACGTCGATGATGTTGCCGCGGCCGTCCGAGCCGGTGAAGCTGGTACCGCCGATGATGTTGTTGTCGGTACCTTCTATCGGCGCCTGCCACTGCACACCGATCTCGCTGGCCGTCTCGTCAGCGACTTCTGCGATGATGGCCTCGATCAGCACCTGCGCGCGGCGCACATCAAGCTGGCGGATCACCCCCTCCAACGAACGGAACACGGCCGGTGCTGCGCTGATGATCAGTGCATTGGTCTCTTCATGCGCCTGTATCGTCGCACTGCCGCCAGCCGCCGCCGCGGCGCCGCCCCCGGCCGTACCGGGCTGTGCGACGACCGCGGTTCCAGCCGCGCTGACTTCGTTGTTCAGGGTCGCCGCGACGCCACTCAGGATAGGTACAAGGTCCTTGGCCTTGGCATAACGCAGGTAGACCACATTGGTACCGCCGCCGCTCTGCAGCGGCGTATCCAGATGCGTGACCAGGGTACGCATGCGCAGACGGCCGCTTTTCGCACCCGCTATCAGAATGGAATTCGTACGCTCGTCAGCAAGAATGCGCGGGCTTTCGCCACTGGCCTGTGTACTTTTATCTTCAGCGAGTATGGTCAAGGTGCGTGCCATCTCTGCGGCATTGGCATGCTGCAGCGGCATGACTTCGACTTCCGAATCCGACACGGTGTCGATGCGCGCGATGATGCCCGCGACGCGCTGTACGTTGCTCGCACGATCCGAAACCACCAGCGAGTTGCTGGTCTGATGGGCAATCAGCTGCGCTCCCTGCGGCAGCAACGGCCGCAGAATCGGCACCAGTTCTGCGGCCGCCACATGCCGCAGCGGTACGATCTGGGTGACGATGGCATCGCCCGATTCCGCAGTCGCTACGCTGTTGCCGCCTTCGGCCTGGGCCATGGCTTCAGGCACGATCTTGATCATGCTGCCGGCCGGCACCGCCGCATAACCGTGTACACGCAGCACCGAGAGAAACACGTCGTAAATTTCGTCGGGCTGCATGGGCCGCGCCGAGATTACGCTGACCTTGCCTTGCACGTTCGGTCCGACGATGAAGTTCTTGCCGGTGATTTCCGAGACCGTCGCAATCAGTGCCTGGATATCGGCATCCTTGAGATTCAACGTATGCGTACCGGGTGGATTGCCGGCCGCTGACGGTGGCGGCTGCGCGAAGGCAGCGGCGCTGGCCAGCATCAACGCCGAAGCCAGCAGACAGGCACGCAAAGAGGCGATAGGAGTGCGCATCATTTGATGTTCACGCTCAGAGTGACGGGCTTGCCATCGCGATTCACCGTGACAGTGACGCGATTGGCGTTCTTGAGGGAGTCCACAACCTGGGTCGCACGCCCCATGGAATCCAGCGGTACGTTATTGATCGACGTGACCACGTCGGTAGGCTGCAGGCCGAGCTGTGCGATCAGCGCTGCATTCGGCCCGCCGCTGAGGCGCACGCCGGCCATGCGCCCATTTTCCATCACGGGCTGCGCGCTGATCTGGCGCATCAGTTCGCCTGGATCGGATACGCCCAGCTGTTGCTGGATACGTGAGAAGTCGACCGCACCCTGCGCCATCTGCGGCGCGACGAATACAGGTATCGCCGCTGGCATCTGCGCCGCCGTGGGCGCCGATGCCGACGGCACGGCAATCCCGGGCGCCGTATTGCGCGCGGTATTCGGCGCATTGCCCGGGGCGGACGCCGGCGCAGCACCGGGCTGGTCATAAGGCAGGCCCAGTGTTTCCTGCACCCCTTCGTGCAGCAGGATCACTCTATCGGGATAGACACCGTCCAGCGTCGCGCCGCCGGGCAAGGCATCGCCAACCCGGTAAGCGCGTTCGCCGGAAACCGGATCGGCGATAACGGCCATACCAGAACGCGGATCGGCCTCGGCCAGCGTGCCGCGCAATTGCAGCTGGAGCTGAGTCGCCGGGGCGCTGCGCGCAAGCTCGGCCGTGGTCAATCCTGCACTACCGAACAAATGCCATTTGGATACGCTCACTGCGCTCTTGCCGCCAGTAGCTGGCACCGTAGCGACAGGCACTGCCACCTCCGGTTCACCGCCCGCCGGCAGCAGCAGCCAGATCAGCTTGACCGTGATCCAGAGACAGCTCAGCGCGAGCAGGCCGCAGACCAGCATGGCGCCGAGCAGGGAGACCCGCTCGATCTCCGCGCTGTTCCATTCCCGCAGGGCTGTCACTGCCATTGCGCTGTTCCTCTGCGTTGTTGCCGCTACTGCGCATCCGGAGCCGGAACTGCCGGCGCCGATCCGCCCTTGTTGCCGCGTCCACGACCACCGCTGCGCCGGCGGCGCCGTTTCGGCTTGTCGGCCCCGGTCTTCGCGGCGGACGCCACTTCCGCAGCGTCCGCCGCATCATCCACCGCATTCTGCACATCCGCCGGATGCGCGGCGCGCTCGCGTTTCGGCGGCGGCACGAGCAGGTCGGGCGTCACGGTCGCGACCGGAATCTTCTGCGCGATGAAGCTCTCGATATCCGGCAATCCCATTGCGTAGAGATCGCAGGCAAAACTGATCGCATCGCCCTCGGCGCCCAGCCGCGCAGTGCGGCCTATGCGATGCACATAGTCTTCCGGATCGTTCGGCAGATCGTAATTGAACACGTGGCTCACGGCCGGGATATGCAGGCCACGTGCGGCGACATCGGTGGCGACGAGTACGTCGACTTCACCGCGCTGGAAGCGTTCAAGCAGCTTCTGGCGTTTTTTCTGCGGCACGTCGCCGGACAGTGCGCCAACACGCAAACCGTGACGCTCCAGGCGCGTGGTGACACGCTCGGCGGCAATCTTGGTATTCACGAATACGATGCTGCGCTGTACGTCGGCGGCGAGCATCAGATTCAACAGCAGCGGCATCTTTTCCTCGGTTGCCGGAAAATAAACGCTCTGGCGCACACGCGAGGCAGTAACCGACTCCGTTTCGGCCGACAGTTTCTCGGGATTGTTCATGTGCTCGTAGGCGAGCTCGAGCACGCGATAGCTCAGAGTCGCCGAGAACAGCAGACCGAGGCGGCGATCGCGCGGAGGCAAGCGCCGCATCAGAAAACGCACGTCCTTGATGAAACCCAGATCGAACATGCGATCGGCTTCGTCGATGACCATCACATCAACCGCGCGCAGGCTGAACACGTGCTGCTTGAAATAATCGATGAGCCGGCCTGGGGTAGCGATGATGATGTCAACACCACCGCGCAATTGTTCACGCTGCTTGTCGTAATCGACACCACCGTAGATCAGCGCCGATTTCAGGCCGGTATGACGGCCTAGATTCTTGAAATCCTTGTCGATCTGAATGGCCAGTTCACGCGTCGGCGCCAGTACCAGGCAACGCGGATCGGTCTCCTTGCGCTCGGCCAGTGCGGGGACGGTCAGCAGCCGCTGCATCGCGGCAACCAAAAAGGCACCGGTCTTGCCAGTGCCGGTCTGGGCCTGGCCGGCAACATCACGCCCGGCAAGCGCCACCGGCAACGTCAACGCCTGGATCGGCGTGCAACGCAAAAAACCAGATTCGTGCAACCCGGCCAGCAGGCTCGGGTGCAGGTCAAAATTATCGAAGAAACAATCAGTTAGTACTTGCTCGGACATTCAACTGGCCAGATGATCCGGGGTAGGCCGGCTGACCGGCGTCCCGGGAGACTTGAGGATCGGTACACCGACCCAACTTGAAACGCGCAGTAGGTTGGGCTCAAATGCCGCCCTCCCCCCGCCCCTGCCACGCTCCGCCTTGCCCAGCAACGGACCGAGTGTAGCCTAAACCCAAACATTTCCGCAGCTTGGCGGAAATTCTTAAGACGGAGAATTCCCAGTGAGTCAGCTCATCGCCCATACCAGCGACGACACCTTTGATGCCGACGTGCTGCAGTCGAGCGAACCGGTCCTGGTCGACTTCTGGGCTGAATGGTGCGGCCCCTGCAAGATGATTGCACCGGTGCTCGACGAGCTGGCTGCCAGCTACGAGGGTCGCATGAAAGTCGTAAAGGTCAACATTGACCATAACCAGAAGACCCCGCGTAGCTACAACGTGCGTGGCATTCCGACCCTGATGATCTTCAAGAACGGCAAGGTCGAAGCAACGCAGATAGGCGCGGTTTCAAAAACCCAGCTGACCCAGCTCATCGAGCGCACGATCTGAAGCCAACTTCCGCGCGCGGCCTGAAGCGCCGCGCGCTGATGCGCGTGAACTTCTAACGCCACCCATGCTTTACGCTTAGCACGTACAGTGCTAACGTAGCTCACGCTGTACGGGGCGCATCGCCCCATTCCTTCCGGTTCACCCCCTGATTCCATCCCGTCGGCATGTAGCCCTGCCGACCAACGGCGCCCATGCGAGGTTTGCCCGTGTCTGATATCGAGAACAAGGAAAACGGCTCGGCCGCAACGGCTGATGCACGTCCCGAAACCACTTCCCCTACTGCTGCGGAGGCACGTGCTGCACGCCGCGAAGCACAGGCCGCACGCGCAGCCGCCAAGGCTGAAGCCGCGGCCCGTGCCGAGGCCAGCAACGCGGCTGCGCCACCGGCACCGCCGCGTGAAGAGGGCCAACTGCGCGAGGAACGTCAGCCACAGGAACGTCAGTCGCGGGAAGATCGCCAGCCGCAGGAGCGCCAGTCGCGGGAAGATCGCCAGCCGCAGGAACGCCTGCCGCGAGAAGAACGGCCGTCACAGGACCGCCAGTCACGCGAAGAGCGCGTGAGCAGTGGCAACGACCGCAGTCAGCGCAACCCGGATCTGTTTACGGCACCACCTGCCGACAGCGGCAGCGTCGCATCGCCCGGTGACAGCGACAGCCATGCTGGTGGCAGCAACGGCAATCCCAACGACGGCAGCACGCCGCCGGCGCAAGGTCAGAATACCGGCGGCCACCAGCAGCAAGGTGGCCAGTACCAAGGGCAAGGCCGCCGCGAAGGCAGAAACCGTAACCGCAACCGCCAGAACCGCCAGCAGCAGCAACAGATGCGCGGTGGCAACTACGAAGACGAAATCCCCGACGAACGCAACGGCGGCGGTAGCGGCCCCCTGATCAACCTGACGGAACTCAAGCGCAAGCCTGCTGCGGCAGTGCTCGAAATCGCCGAGGGCCTGGGCATTCAGGAAGGTGTCGCCCGCGCGCGCAAACAGGACGTGATCTTCAACATCCTCAAGGCCCATGCGCGCTCCGGCGGCGGCATCTGGGGCGAGGGTGTACTCGAAATCCTGCAGGATGGTTTCGGTTTCCTGCGTTCGGGCGACGAGTCCTATCTGGCCGGCCCGGACGATATCTATGTCAGCCCCAGCCAGATCCGCCGCTTCAACCTGCGCACCGGCGACTACATCACCGGCCGCATACGCCCGCCGAAAGACGGAGAGCGCTATTTCGCGCTGCTCAAGGTTGACGATATCAACGGCGAGCCGCCGGAAGCATCGAAGAACAAGGTGCTGTTTGAAAACCTGACTCCCCTGTTCCCACGCAAGGCGTTCCGGCTGGAGCGCGGCAACGGTTCGTCCGAAGACATCAGCGGTCGCATCCTGGATCTCATCTCGCCGGTCGGCAAGGGACAACGCGGCATCATCGTGTCGCCGCCCAAAGCGGGCAAGACGATGATGCTGCAGAACGTCGCGCAGGCCATCGTGCATAACCATCCGGAAGTGCATCTGATCATCCTGCTGATCGACGAGCGCCCGGAAGAAGTCACCGAAATGGTGCGCGGCGTCCGGGCCGCCGAAGTCATCAGCTCGACGTTCGACGAACCCGCCGTGCGGCATGTGCAGGTCGCCGACATGGTGATCGAGCGCGCCAAGCGCCTGGTCGAGCACAAGAAAGACGTAGTCATCCTGCTCGATTCGATCACGCGTCTTGCACGCGCGTACAACACCGTCGTGCCCAGCTCCGGCAAGGTACTGACCGGCGGCGTCGACGCCAACGCACTGCAGCGCCCGAAACGCTTCTTCGGCGCCGCACGCAATGTGGAGGAAGGCGGTTCGCTGACCATCCTCGCGACCGCGCTGATCGACACCGGATCGAAGATGGACGAAGTGATCTACGAAGAGTTCAAGGGCACCGGCAACATGGAAGTGCACCTGGATCGTCGCATTACGGAAAAGCGCGTCTATCCGGCCATCAACATCAACCGCTCCGGCACCCGCCGCGAGGAACTGCTGATCGAGCCGGACATGCTGCAGAAAATATGGATTTTGCGCAAATTGCTGCACCCCATGGACGAACTCGCAGCGATGGAATTCATGCTCGACAAGATGAAGAACACGAAATCGAACGACGAATTCTTCGCCACAATGAAACGCGGCTGATCGCTGTACTGAGCGGCAAGACCCGGACGGCGCGGCTACCACCGCGCCGTCGGCGGCGCAGGGCCTAACCCCTGGCCTGGGCCCGCTTCACGCGCTGCCAGCGTGCAAGGGCTTCGCGTGTGCGCTGGCGCCCGATCTCGATGATTTCTGCCGCGCGCTGGAATTCATAAAAAGCGCAAACATTGCGCGGGATCGGAATAACCAGGTCCGGCGGCTGCGCCGCAAGCTTGTAGCGGGTCAGCGTTTCCTGCACGACGTCGAGCGAACGGGCGAACAGGTCAAGCACACCCGGTTCCTGGACCTTCACGCGCCTGCTGCGGTTTTCCAGGAAACGCTCCCAGAGCACACCGATACGGCCGAGCCCCGTAGGATCTACCGCTGCATCAGACTCGTGAATCTCCGGCCGCGTGATCGGGGTTTCGCGCTCGGCCACCCCTTCGGCTTCGGCGTTGACATCAACGGCGATAGTCGCGTCGGTCAGATCGCGCAAGGTCGGCGTTACCGGCACCGGATTGAGCAGACCGCCGTCGACCAGACGGCGGCCCTGATAGTGGTGTGGCCGGAACACGGTCGGGATCGAGATCGAGGCACGGATAGCGTCAAACAACGAGCCTCGCGAGAACCACACCTCGCGCTGTGCGTCGATATCGACCGCGACCGCGGTGTAGCTGATCGGCAGATCTTCGATGTTGGTTTCACCGACCAGATCACGCAGCGCGCCAATCACACGCTCACCTTTGATCAGCCCGCCGCCACGCCAGCTCCAATCGACCAGGCGCAGCACGTCGAAAGTCTTGAGAGCACAAGCCCATTGCCGGTATTCAGCAAGTTTGCCCGCTGCATACACGCCACCTACCAACGCCCCCATTGAGCTACCAGCCACCGAGTGGATCGCGTAACCCTGCGCGCACAATTCCTCGATCACACCGACATGCGCATAGCCTCGCGCGCCGCCTGAGCCAAGCACCAGCGAAATCGCGCCGCGCCGCGGCACATCGGATACTTCAGCCAGCAGATTCATAAGCGCTCCGGATACGGCGCTACTGATAAGCACCGATCGACAGTTGCAACAGGATTTTCATTTCTTCGCGCAGGCTCAGCGGCGCAACGACTTCGGCGTCCGGGCCGTACTTGAGCACATCCATCAACAGTTCTTTCGAGTTGCTGTACGGCACCTTCAATTCGTAACGGCCATCGCTCAGGAAGTGGCTCTGCTGCTGCGAATGCCAATGTTCGTCAGCAACCCAGCGCGCCGCGTGCGGCGAAAAACGCAAGGTCGCCCAGGCTTTGGGCGGCCCCGAGAACATGCCGTAACTTGCCGCAAGGTGCGCGTTGAGTTCGGCCTCGTCGCGATCCAGCGCCGCCCCATCCTGCATCTGCGGTTTCGCAATGCGATCGACCGCGAAGCTGCGCAGACCTTCGCGTTCGTGATCCCAGGCGTCGAGGTACCAATTGTCGCGGTAGTGAGCCAGGCGCTGCGGCGACACAAGACGCTCTGTGGTCGAACCGGTAGAGCGGGCACGGTAGCTGAATCGGAGCTGGCGCCGCGCCATCACCGCGCCAGCGACAACACGGAAGCTGATCTGGTCGAGTTTGCGCATGCCGCTTGCGATTACGCGGATACGCTCAACCGGCAGCCGCGCACCGCTGGCATGGTCCGACAACAGGCTTTGCATCCGCTTTTCAAACGGAGCCAATGCATCCGCAAGAATGCTGGGACCACTGCGGGTGACCAGTTCGTTCAACGCGAGCAATGCCGACAGCTCGTCACTGGTCAGCCACAGCCCCGGCAATTCAAAGCGTTCAGCTTCGGCCTGGTCGTAGCGGAAAGCCGCCTGCTCCCCCTCGCCGCTTTCGATCGGCGCGCCAAGCGCATCGCGCAGGAACGCGATATCGCGATACAAGGTGGCGCGGGAGCACCCGAGTTCGTCCTTGAGGCGCTGCAGACTGACCGGATAACGCGAGGTCTTCAGCAGGCGGTGCAAACAAAGTATGCGTTCGTATCGGTCCATAGGCCTCCGATTGTGGCGGCTCGCCGGTTACATGCGCTAGAGCCTGAGCATGAAGTTGGAGCACCGACACGCTACCGGCTCTGCCTGTCGAGGCAATGTCATACCGGCAGTGCGCGCTCCCTGCGCGACCTCTCCAGTGCCCCGAAACCTTCCCAAGTTCCACCAGGACGTAGCGAACCGCTGTCGCCGTCCTGTACCGTTTTGCGTATAGGGGGCAAACGATATCAGCCCGCCGTCTCAGTTCCGGAGAATCTCCATGACTTCACCCCGAATACTGCTCGCCCTGGCCTTGACCCTACCGGCACTCGCGACCGCCGCGCCACGTGACGAGGTCCATGCCGCCTTTACACGCTTTCTTGCCGCAAAAAGTTTCCGCGCTAGCGTGACGGATGCCAACAAGGGACAGCAACTGTCGACCATGGAATTCGTCGCCCCCGACCGCTACCACATTCACAACGGCCAGGGGCAGATGGAGCAGATCCTGATTGGCGACGACGCCTACACGCTGATCGATGGCGAACGCGTGAAGCTGCCGATGCCGATCAAGGTGGGACGTATCGTCAGCCAGTACCGCAACCAGCAGACACTCGACCAGCTCGCGCGTGACCTCGCTGTTACGGCGCTCGGTGACGAGACCGTCGACGGCAAGGCTACCAAAGTCTATTCCTACACCGTAACCGAGCCGGCCAAGGCGGATGTCAAGGTCTGGATCGACGTTGCAAGCGGCCTGCCGCTGCAATTTGAGTCCAGCGGCCGCTTCATGGGCGTCAAGTCGACGACACGTGTGCGCTACTACGATTTTGACGATCCCACCATTCGAGTAACAGCACCGCGCGACTGATCAGCTGACTGTCCTGGGCCGCCGGATCACACGCCCGGGCTGGTGGATTACCTTCCCGTCAGGTTTTCTCCTGCCGTGCGGCCAAGTAGTCGCGTGGCCGCGATAGCGCCGTCAACTCCGCTATCCTGGCCAATATGCCCGCACCTGCCGTCCACCTCAGCCTCGATGCCGTAATTTTCGCCGTGACCGCGGAAGCGCCGCGCATCCTGACCGTACGCGAGACCCGTGGCGGCGACGAAGCCCTGCCATCCGGCCCGCTCGATCTTGAAGCCCATTCCACTCTGGAGCGCGGCGTACGCGACTGGGTCGCCAAGCAGACCGGCCTCGCGCTGGGTTATGTCGAGCAGCTTTACACTTTCGGCGATCGTTTCCGCGACCCGCGGGAACGCGCCGGCGGTCCACGCGTGATCGCGATGACGTATCTCGCCCTCGTGCGCGAACAGGCCCTGCCGGCCGGCCTCGGAGCGCAGTGGCGCGACTGCTACGCCTATCTGCCATGGGAAGACTGGCGCCGCGGCCGCCCCGGACTCATCGGACACGAACTCGCGCCACGTCTGCACGCCTGGGCCGGCGACGACCCCCGAAAGCACGAACGCGTCGACCTCACCTTCGGCCTGGACACGGCCCCGTGGGATCCGGAGCGCACCCTGGAACGCTATGAGTTGCTCTGGGAAGCCGGCCTCGTGGCCGAAGCCTGCCGCGAGCGCGGCACCGCCACTCCACACACCGCGCACGGCGGAACCGCACTCGCCCTCGACCACCGGCGCATTCTGGCAACCGCGCTAGGCCGCGTGCGCGGCAAGCTCAAATACCGCCCGGTGGTATTCGAGCTGCTGCCCCCTGAGTTTACTTTGCTGCAACTGCAGCAAGTCGTAGAGGCACTCAGTGGCAATTTGCTGCACAAACAGAATTTCCGCCGACTCGTCGAAAGTGCCGGACTGGTCGAGGGAACCGGGCGCCTGGCGACCGGCACCGGAGGACGACCAGCGGAGTTGTTCCACTTCCGCCGCGAAGTTTTCCGTGAGAGGCCCGATCCTGGTGTGTACTTTCCCGGCGCGTGGTGGAGCCGGTGAGCGCTGCGCTGCGGCAAGAACTTCCCCGGACAGCGACTCCCTGGCCCAGCAACTGAAGCGACCAACTGAAGTTGTCTGCCGTACACGAAATCTGATATCGCGAAGTCCTTGATGCCCCCGCATTGCCGCATTGCCAGTGCGTCCCTACACAACCTGGAAGTCCCCACACTATCGATAGCGCGCCTGCGACTGGACAAATCTGGCAGTACCTACAAGCAACGCAGGGATAAGCTGCATTCCCACCGGACACAGGATCGAGCCATGACCCGTTTGCCGCAACCAGGCATACAAGGCGCATTGGCCGTCGTCAGCCTGGTCGCCGGCCTGCTGGCGGCCGGATGTCCTGCAATAGGCCTGGCGATGGCCGCAGCACGTGTGGACCTTTATTCACTCAAGGCGGGAGACATCGGCATTCTGGGCGTGATGAGCGGTGTTATTGCCGCTGTATTCGCTGTGGCTACTGGCCTGCGCGCGCTGTCGCGGCGTGTGCGCAGCGGACTGCCCGGGACATCGATCGGCCTCTACATCGGTGGGATCGTGCTCGTGTCATACGCGCTGCTGGGTGCCGTGGCGGCAGCGGTGGCTATTCCGATGCTGTTCCGGACCAGCACGCCGCGCCTGGAAGGCCCAGTGATCCAGATCATCGCGTTTTCCTGCCCCATCGTTGTCCTGACCTTGGCTGTCGGTGCCCTATTCCACGGGACACGCAAGCGGCTGGACACGCTTCGAAGCAACGCCAACCCGTTGGCGAACGCGATGCCGGTGGGCCTTGTCCTCGGTTGGTTAGCCATCGGAATCCTGGCACTCGCCGGCACAGCCGCTGGCGGGTTCATTGCAGAGCTGCTCGATCATTCCGGGCCCCTCATGTAGGCACTGCGATGCTGCCAACAGCGATGTCGATGTCGAGATATCGAAGGCGACGATGTCGAGGCCGATGTCGAGGCGATGTCGAGGCCACCCACAACTCGGAATATTCCCAGACGCTGCCGAGATACTTTCGCAGACGCACGCGGCACCGTAGCTGTGCCGTCCTAGCCTGCCCCGCTGCTTGCCCCTTCACCTGACCGCTAACGGCAACTTGGCATGCCCCAAGGCCCCAAGCCACAGCGGACGATCGGCGGCATAGTGCCCGAGCCCGAGAACGGCCCCAGCAGACGCCAACCATTACCCAGATCGCCATTGCTGCAATGACGTCCTGCCCGTATGCAGTGCCGGACAAAGGTATCCATGACTTCCGGGTTCCAGGCCATGAACCAGTCCCCGTGCGCCGAATGCCCCCCGGGGTACTGCTCGGTGTCGTACATGTCCGAGGCCAGGCGCCAGCCACGGCTGGTGCCGTTGGGATGAGCGTTGGCCGCGGTCACTGCATAACCGAGGTTGTAGCTGACCTGGGTCAGCACCACCGGATGACTGGAGGGGCAGACCAGATTCCACCCACCGCTGCCGTTGGGCTCAGCCACGACGTTGGACATGTGCGACATATGATTGGGCACATCAAGATCGACCCCGTTCCAGCACATAGGAAACAGAATCATCAGATTGACCACGTCGCCAATCGGGCATTCCGGAATGCTGAGCTGGTGCGGCGTACCCGGCGGCCAGCGCTCGCAAGACCAGCGATGTTGACCACGCTGACTCGGATTTGCGGCCGTCGCATGCATGTCCCCCGCAATAAACCGCAACCCTCGCGGCATGCTTTGCACATTGGCCAAACTGGAGGTAGCCGCCTTGTAATAGATGTCAGGCTGAGAGTGAGGCGTACCCGTTGCAGCCGGCGTGACATGGTCGAACACCGGATTGCCGCTGCCGTCGCGGAGCGCATTGCCCATCGGGTCGTAACGGCGCGCCAGCAGGGCCGGCACCCAGTACGCTGAACGGTTGAGGTACCCCCCCTGGCAGGTAGATCCGCCGTTGTTGGCCAGACTGTCCGCTGTACTGGATGCACCGGCCAGCTGGTTGCCGAAGTAGACATGCAGATGCGCCCGTTCAGTCTGCGCGGGATAGACGATGGGATCGTCGTAATTGCCGTGACTGAAGGCGCACTTGATCCGGAAGGTGCCGCTGTCGGGATCGACCGGGGGAAGCACTCCGTGATTCTCAAGTACTTGCGGGTCATGCGGAGCAAACACCGAGACAAACTCAAAGCCGTTGCGAAATATCGAATCAGGCGTACCTGCCTGAGCATCGGCGGCAAGCCCTGAACCGCCTGCGGCGACGAGCGAGCAGATCAGCCTTGTCCGTAGTGCATTCGCTCCCATGCTCTGCTCCTTGCCGCATCCCGTATTGATGCGAGCGCGACCCTAGGCAGCCCTGTGCAAGCGATCAAGCCGTTCCCGACCAAGGGCGCAGAATCAGGCGCAAGCGTTGTGGGAATACCGTCATCATCCTGATCGCCGAACTGTACCCGCTACCGATTCAACACCGACCGTCAGCAGGTGCTGAACGAGCTCCCGGAAACCTTGGCTCTGCCGACGTCAACGGCTACGCCTTGATCAGCAAGACCGCATGACCTCCGGTCCGACCATCGGTCCACTGAGCGCTGTCACGAGGAGTTGCCAATCCGGCGCGCCCAGAACGGCCATTCCCGGTACTGTGCCGGCGCTGCGTACGTCAGGCGGAGCCGATCGCGATAATGCACGTGCACGCTATCCATTTCCTCCAGGAAGGCGTCGCGCGAATCCAGCGCGCCACCATCATCGCTACGCTCGATCGCATTTGCCGCACTCTCGGCCGAGGCAAGCGCATGAAAGATCCCTTGTGACGCGATCGGATCGAACGCAAGCCCTGCATCACCGACCGCAAAGAATCCGGGCGCGCTACGTGCCACGGCTTGGCGATCGAGTACGGCACTGCCTGCAGGGCGCACCTGCACGGCTTCGTCCGTCGCAACCGGCAGCACATCGGCGAGCAGAGGCAGGCGCCGTGCCTTCGCCAACAGATGGGAAGGCACTCGCAACGCACGCAGTTCAGCATCGTCCGCATCCAGGTGGAACGCCAGCACGCGCTGTCCTGTCGGCACGCGCACGCTATACCACCAGCCATTGCGATCGACGCAGACACGCGTGCACTGATCCTCATCGCCCGGATCCGCAGGCAAATGCAGGTACAGACAAGTCAGCCTGTCCTCGGCGCGACGCGCAATCCCGAGCTTGCGCGCTACCACGGCGTTGCGCCCTGTGGCGTCAATGAGCAGCGGCGCACGCTGTTCAGACACAGCCGCATCGCATTCAACTCGCCAGCTACCAGCGCCGCGCAACACACGAAGCGGGCCAACTACATCGATCAGCGTGCTACCGGCGGCAACTGCCGCCGCACGCAAATCCGCATCAAAACGCGTGCGATCAAGATGCCAGCCAGGGCCGTTGGGGTCGCGCAAGTGATCGAACCAGACCGGCTCGCTGCTCTCCCACTGCGATACCGTAGCCGCTCTTTCGACATGACCGGCAACAAGGAATCGCTCGAACCCACCGCAGCGCTGCAGCAACACGGCTGCAGCGCCGGGCAGCGACTCGCCAATGCGGGGTAGCGCCAGCGGAGAGCGGGGTGCACGATCGAGCAGCAATACACGGCGCTGCGGCCCCAAACGACAGGCCAGCGCCGAACCCGCCGGCCCGGCACCGACAATGATCGCGTCCCAGTCACAGTGCGACACGCAATCAGGCGCGCTGCCTGGGCGTCCCTTTTATTGCCGTCGCCCGCATAGCTGTATCGGTAATCAGTCGCTCACCTGCGCTCATGCTCTTGCCGCCGCGGTCTTCCACCTGCATTACCGGAGGGAAATCCGGATCATCGGGAATGCCGGGGCGTACCTCGACCATGCCCTGCCGATCGAAGTGCTTGACCATGTTTTCCAGCTCCTGGGTGTAGCCCACGCCCAGGGTCCGGTCCCAGTCCGAGCGCTTGTTGAACGCCGCAAGGCGCTCTTCCCGCGAGAGTTTGGGATTCATCACCTTGCGGTAATTTTCCACATCAAGCACTTGATTGGGCACGCGTGCCGGCCAGAAGGTGGGCAGATAGGGGTCATAGTTGGGCTGATAACCGGAGCGGCAGCTCGCCGTGTCCGTCTGCCAGGGGATAGCCATCCAGCGCGTGATCGAGCCGGGAAACTGTGCGTAAAGCGGACCGTTGTAAGACGTCGCTTCTGCCGGCGTCAGTGTGGTGCCGTAGTCGGGCTCCGGATCGTCCTTGGCCCGGTGACGCCAGCGATACGGTTCGAGATACATGGTCGCGTGACGCACCGGCCAGGTCATTTCACAACCGGGATGAAAGGCATCAGCCAGGCAGAATTCGAGCGCAGCCCGATCAAGCATCGAAGGCTGCTGCGCAAGCGGTACTTGATCAATGCTGCGCGGCGATTGCGCGGCCGGATCGTAGTCGGCGACGAAGTCGCCTTCGGCCCAGCGCTCCAGCAACGCAAGCTGGGTCGTCGTCAGCGCGTTCATCGCGCGCGGTATCGGCGGCATGGGCACATCCATGGCGTCACCATAGACCCAGGGCCACGGCTTTTGCGAAACGTCCTGATCCAGCGGGTTGCGGAACGACGTGGCGACGACACGCCGCAACTCTTTGTAGGTGTCGCCAGGCTGGGAAAGTTTACGCAGATAGGCGGGGTCGAGCAGATGCTGCGGCATGCCATAGCCAAATCCTGCCGCGAATCCGGCGTTCATCCATTGCAGATCGCAGAGCGACTTGAAGATAGGCAACAGGTCGTGAGTGAACGAGGGCCGGGTCGGTGCCGGCAGCTGGCCTGACTGTATGGCCAAATCGGTCATCAGCGCATACATGGTGCGCACGGATTTCTGCTGCGGACCGTAGTTGGGCGGAGCAACCACGACCCAGGCCGGCGCGACCTCCAGCTCACGGCCATCCAGCCGCACGCGCGCAGTCACGGGACCGTCGCTGGTGTCGTCATACCAGCCATCGTTATTGGCAAAGGTGACCGGCGGCTTGTTGTCGATCGACGCTGATTTGCCATGACCACCGAATACGAGCAGGCGTCCCAGCGCATCGGTGCGCAGTTCGCCCAGCGGTACCGGCGTCCCGAGGAACCTGCCGCCGTCGAAACGGTATTTTTTGCCTTGAGTATCGGGCCTGTCGATGCAGCGAGCGCCCGGGGTGATCGACAGCTTGCCGCGCGCCGGAACGGGGATGTTCGCGTTGCGGCGCGTTGACGCCGGTGCCGTCGCTGCTTCAGGAATATCCAGCGCAAGTTCAAAGTTGTACCAGGCAGCCTTGTGGTTGGCGAGCTCCACGGTCCATTCGATCTCTACGCCGTCTTCCATCTGCAGTTCGCGTACAACGCGGCCGGAACCGTCATAGCCGTAAACACGGAACTCAGCCACTTCGCGCTTCAGCGCTCCACTACTGTCACGGTAGTAACCCGGCGGTCTGGGCTCTGGTTCGACCACCTGCGGACCAATGTAATAGCCGTCGTTCTTCCTGGAGTTGCCCACGCGGGCGATGCCGATGGATGGATGGATCTTGGCGTAGACAATGCGCTCATCCGGCTTCTTGCTGCGGCTCATGATTCCCTCCGACAAGTTTCGGCTCCCCTGATCGGCACGAGATCGAGGGCTGGCCGACTCTCGCGCGAATCAGCAGGAGCGTCAAGCAAGTGTGTACATGTCCACTAGAAATGCTACTTCCTTTTCTATCAAACCCTCTGTTGGCGCCCAACTGAGCAGCAAGGGACGGCTCGGCCACCTCCGCACGGAAGTTACGACGCCGCGCGCTCTGCGCCTGGTTTGTCCGGTTTGCGCAACGTTGCCGTGCGAACAGATTTTGCCCTGCTGCACGCACCCGTCCTCTTCCGCGAGAGGATTTGCAAGCGAAGCGGCGCTGGCGCCGAATGGCAGTAGCCAACAGCAATAGAGACGCCGATCCAGCCAGCCGCGGCGGCGGAACGTCGCAGCCGCAGCACAGGCTCCGCATCAGCGCCAGCGTGCGAGCGCCGCCTGGCCATAACGCGGATGCACCACACGGCGGCGAGTGATGTCCGGTTCGCCGCTGTTGCCGGCCAGGGGGAAGATCGTCAGATGGCGCGGCTGTACCGTGACGCTCATACCGGCCTGCAGCGCACGGCGCTGAGCTTCTTCGCCGCCAAGCTCGGCTTCCAGCGTCTGGCCGAGCGTGGGTATGTCGAGCTCAAGATGCGCGACGCTGCCAGCCAGGTAGACATGCCGCAGCGTCGCGCGCCAGCCGGACTCGAGCGCAGCCGGCGTGAATGCAAGATGTTCGGGGCGCACATAGGCGACCGCACTGCCGTCAGCCATGCCCTCGAGCCCCTCGGCTTCGATGCGCTGGTCCCCGGCAACAACCCGGCCGTTCTGGATACGTACCGGCAATTTGTTGGATTTGCCTATGAACTCGAATACGAATGGTGTAGCCGGCTGCTGATAGACCTCGTCAGGTGTACCGACCTGTTCGATGCGTCCCTGGCTCATCACGACGACACGGTCGGCAAGCTCCAGCGCCTCTTCCTGGTCGTGCGTGACAAAGACCGTGGTCAGGCGCATTTCTTCATGCAGGTGGCGCAGCCAGCGGCGCAGCGCGACGCGAACCTGCGCATCAAGGGCGCCGAACGGTTCGTCAAGCAGCAGCAGTTCGGGCTCAGTCGCGAGCGCGCGCGCGAGTGCGACTCGCTGACGCTGACCGCCGGACAGTTGTGAGGGATAGCGCTGCGCCATGCCATCGAGCTGCACACGCTTGAGCAGCTTGTCGACGCGATCGGCGATTTCGGCCTTGCTAGGCCTGCGCGCACGGGGGCGCACACGCAGGCCAAATGCCACGTTCTCGAACACGGTCATGTGGCGAAACAGCGCGTAGTGCTGGAATACGAGGCCTACGTCGCGATCACGCGCGCTGACCTGCAGCAGGTCGCGGCCATCGCGCACGAGCTCGCCCGCATCGGGGAAGTCAAGACCGGCGAGTATGCGCAACAGCGTGGTCTTGCCCGAACCCGAAGGGCCGAGCAGCGCAACGAATTCACCCGGCGCGATACTGAGACTGACGTCGTCAAGAGCGCGGAAATCGGTAAAGCGGCGCGAGAGATGATTGATGGCGATGGTCATGTCAGTGTCCGCGAGGCGCCCGGGCGGCGAGTTCCGCCCCGTAGCGCCATTCCAGAAATGTCTTGAAGCCCAGCGTCACCAGCGCGAGGAATGCGAGCAACGAGGCAACCGCAAACGCACCGGCATAGTTGTAGTCGTTGTAGAGGATCTCGACATGCAGCGGCATGGTATTGGTGAGCCCTCGTATATGTCCGGAAACTACCGAGACCGCACCGAATTCACCCATTGCCCGGGCGTTGCACAACAGCACGCCGTAGAGCAGCGCCCAGCGTATGTTCGGCAAGGTCACCCTGAAAAAAGTCTGCCAGCCGCTGGCACCGAGCACGCGCGCGGCTTCTTCTTCATCACTGCCCTGGGACTGCATCAGCGGAATCAGTTCGCGCGCCACGAACGGCAGCGTTACGAACACGGTCGCCAGCACCAGGCCGGGCACGGCAAAAATCAGCTTGATGTCGTACTTCTCCAGCCAGGGACCGAACCAGCCCTGGGCGCCGAACAGCAGCACGTAGATCAGCCCAGACACCACCGGCGACACCGAGAACGGCAGATCGATCAGCGCCCCCAGCACGGCCTTGCCACGGAATTCAAAGCGCGTCATGGCCCAGGCCGCCGCGACACCGAAAACGGTATTGAGCGGCACAGCAATAGCAGCGACGAGCAGGGTCAGTTTGATTGCCGCTATCGCCTCAGGGTCGACAACTGCTGCCAGGTAGACCCCTACACCCTTGCGCAGCGCTTCAACAAACACGGCGGCCAGCGGCAGCAACAGGAATAGCAGCAGGAAACTGAGCGCCGCGGCGATCAGCAATGCATGAACCACGCGGCGAGCGCGGCTGCGACGCGGCGCGAGCGGAATGACGGCGGCCATGTCAGCGCTCCGTCCAGCGCTGCGTCCAGCGCTGCAGCAGGCTGATGGCGAGCAGCAGCAGGAACGATAACGCCAGCATGATCACGCCAACCGCTGCAGCATCGGAATATTTATGCTGTTCCAATTGTTTCACTATCACGAGTGGCAGGATTTCGGATTTCAGCGGGATGTTGCCAGCGATGAAGATGACTGAACCGTACTCGCCAACCGCGCGCGCGAGTGCCAGTGCAAAACCCGTCAGCAGGGCCGGCAGCAGCAGGGGGAACAACACTCGCGTGAAGGTCTGCAGACGGCTGGCGCCGAGCATGGTCGCGGCTTCTTCGATGTCCCGGTCCAGCGATTCGAGCACAGGCTGGACCGTACGCACGACGAACGGAAACCCGACGAAGATCATCGCGACCAGCACGCCCAACGGCGTAAACGCGATCTTGACGCCCAGTGGAACCAGCCACGCCCCAAGCCAGCCCTTGGGCGCATAGAGCGTGGTCAACGCGATACCCGCAACCGCCGTCGGCAACGCAAACGGCAAGTCGACCAGCGCATCGAACAGGCGCCGCCCCGGAAACGTGTAACGGACGAGAACCCAAGCCACCAGCAATCCCACCACGGCATTGATGACCGCCGAGAGCAGGGCTGCACCGAAGGACAGGCGCAATGCGGCCAGCACCTGCGCTGATGTCAGCGTGTCCCAGAGTCCGCCCAATCCCAGGCCGGACGCCTTGACCGCGAGTGCGGCCAAGGGCAGTAACACGATGAGCCCCAGATAGGCCAAGGTGTAGCCAAGGCTGAGGCCAAATCCTGGCAGTACGCGTCGTGCCATGACTTATTTGCCGACGCCGATCTGATCAAACACGCCGCCATCGGAGAAGTGAGTCGCCTGCGCCTTCTGCCAACCGCCAAACACTTCGTCGATCGTGAATGTCGTGATGTTCGGAAACACCGCTGCATACTTTGCCGCGGCAGCGGCATCGCGGGGGCGGTAGTAGTGCTTGGCCGCCATTTCCTGGGCAGCGGGCGTGTACAGGAACTTCAGATAGGCCTCGGCTACCGCACGTGTACCGTGCTTGTCGGCAACCTTGTCGACAACAGCGACCGGCGGCTCGGCCAGAATCGATACCGACGGTACGACGACGTCAAACTCATCCGCGCCGAGTTCCTGACGCGCCAGCAGCGCCTCGCTTTCCCAAGCCAGCAGCACGTCGCCTACGCCACGCTGGGCGAAGGTCGTGGTCGCACCGCGCGCGCCGGTGTCGAGCACCGGGACATTCCTGAATAATGCGGCCACGAACGCTTTCGCCGTCGCATCGCTGCCGCCCGGCAGCCGCAATGCATACCCCCAGGCAGCGAGGTAGTTCCAGCGCGCACCGCCGGAGGTTTTCGGATTCGGCGTGATGACTTCAACGTCCGGCTTGACGAGGTCACCCCAGTCCCGGATCGCCTTGGGGTTGCCCTTGCGCACCAGGAAAACGATAGTCGAGGTAAATGGGGTTGCGTTGTGCGGCAGCCGCTGCTGCCAGTCGGCGCCAAGCAGCCCCTTCTGCGCAAGCGCATCGATATCGTAAGCCAGCGCCAGAGTAACCACATCGGCTTCCAGGCCGTCGACGACCGAACGCGCCTGCTTGCCGGAACCGCCGTGCGACATGTTCACGACCACACTGTCGCCCTTGTCGGCCTTCCACTGCACAGCAAACGCCGTATTGATGCTTTTGTACAGCTCGCGCGTCGGATCGTAGGACACGTTCAGCAAGGTGATATCGGCGGCGTTGGCCGCTGCAACACCGAGCCAGAGCAGGGAGCCCAGCAAGGTACGGCGCAGGGATTTCAACATGAGGTCTCCGCAAATCTCGGATGGCTGGACGCAGCCTACCTGTCTCCGGGTTAAGCCGGAATTGACGCGCCGTTACAACCATATGCCCTGACGATGTTGCAAATCGCGCCCGGTAATAACCCCGATCCGGAGCAGGTCACGTTCGAGCCCTCGCCGGCAGCCAGCCGACGCAGGGGAAACATCATGAGCACACAGGTTCTTACCCGCGGTTTCGAGTGGAAACGTAGCTCCGCCATCAGCGCAACCCTGGCCCTGCATGCCCTGGCTGCGCTGGCCATCCTGGCCCCACCCGCCCTGATCAGCATGCAGAAGATGCAGGACTCGCCGGTGCTGCCCATTACGCTCAAACGTGAGGAGCCGCCGCCCCCACCGCCGCCCCCGATGCTCAAGGTTGAACCGTTCAAGCCCAGGACGCCGCCGTTGCGCACGGTCGCACCGCCCAAACCTGAACCGGTGCGCGCCGACCCGGTAGTCACCGAAACCGCAACACCCCAGTCGTATCCGGCCACAACTGACCCCGGGCCCGTTGCACCGCCCGCCGCTTCGGTCGAGACTGCACCCAGCGCGCTGGGCTACAAATCGATGAAGGCGGTCGCCTATCCGGCACAGGCTGCGAGGCAACGGCTGGAAGGTACGGTGCTGCTGCGTGTGCTGGTCGGCGCCGACGGCGTACCGCAGCGCATCGACATCGAGAAGTCATCGGGCCATGGCATCCTCGATCGAGCCGCCCGCGACGCGGTCATGAAATGGCGCTTCGAGCCGGGCACACGCGATGGCCAGCCGTTTGCTGCCTACGGCCTGGTGCCGATCGCATTTCGCTTGACCGAGCTGTAGTGCTCTGCTCAGCCGTTGCCCCTTGCACGGTGCTGCCAAAGGGATTGGGCGGCGCCGTGCTGTTTAGGCGGGCGACTGCCCTATCGCAGCTTGCCTTCACCTCCGGACCCAGGCGCATTCGGCGGCCGCCGTCGCGATGACAGCGCACCGCCATCGTCATCCCAATAGCCGAACCAGCGCCGCGCAATGTACTTGTAGACACGCTTGCCGCTGGCCTTCCAGACACGCGCAAGCCATGAGCGCCGTTTGAGCAGGCGGCGCTCGACCGGGGTCAAAGCCTGCGGACAATAGCTGCGCTTGTGCTTGAGCAGGTGACGCAGATCTTCGCGCGCCAGCAGGCGAAACCACGACCCGCGACGGCGGCTGACCCAGCAGATCTGAAAGTCGAGTACCGCCGGCGATCCGTCAGCACGCACCAGCCAGTTGGGTTCCTTGGCCAGATCATTGTGCGCGACGCCACGCGCGCGCAGTGTACGCAACAGCTTATGCGCCTGCCGATACCAGTTTGCATCGCGCGGCGGGGTAACCTGCATCGGCGCTCCCGCCAGATAGCTGCGTTCCAGCACCCGGCCGTCCCAGCTCCTCAGTTGCGGAACGCCATCAAGTCCGTGGAGGCACTGTAGCCCACGCGCCTCGTGCCTGGCGGCCCAGCGCGCCAGTCCGCGCAACAGCCAGTGCGCACTGCGTGTATCGCGGCGTACAAATATTTCGTCGCCGGCTTGTACACGCTCGATATGGCCAAAGGTATCGGCCTTGAGCAATTCGCGAGTTTCTGACGTGTTGTGCATCATGGCCGCAGCGTAGCATGAGCGTTGCAACGGACATTTCCGCAGGGGGGATATGCAATGACTGTAGTCCTGTACGTGCTGGCCGCAGCGATGATCGTTATCGGACTGCTGGGCACCGTGCTGCCGGCGTTACCCGGAGTCCCGCTGCTGTTTGCCGGCATGTTTCTCGCAGCCTGGACGGGCAGCTTCGTCTATATCGGTCCGCTGACACTCGGTGTGCTTGGCGTGCTCTGCGCACTCGCCATTGCTGCAGACATCGTTGCGAGCTTGCTCGGCGCCAAGCGCGTAGGCGCAAGCACCTGGGCGCTTGTCGGGGCCGGCGTCGGCACGTTCGCGGGATTTTTCTTCGGACTGCCGGGGTTGATTCTTGGCCCATTTCTTGGCGCGCTCGGCGGGGAGCTCATGGCCGGCAGCTCACTCAAGCGTGCGGCGCATATCGGCATAGGCACCTGGCTAGGCATGTTGTTCGGCACCCTCGCCAAGGTGGCGCTTGCGTTCGCGATGATCGGCGTTTTCCTGTTTGCACTGCTGATCCCGGCCACGTAGCTGACTTACGGCATACCGACCTCCGGCACATTTTCCTGGTGCAAGGCTCGCGCAACACTGCGGCATCTTCTGCAAAGGAACCTGCCATGTCGCGCCTGCAACGATTAGCCGCCGCCTGCTTGCTCGCCCTTTCCCTACCGGCCGCGGCCAGCGACGACTGGATCGCGCGCAGCAATGCGAACGCGCAGGGCATTCTCAAGGTGCTCGCGGACTTCAGTCCTGAATCCGCAAGCGGGTTCGGCCTGCCCGGCTACGACGAAAACGTGGTCGACCTCAAGCCTGACAACGGCGCTCGCTTGCGCAAAGCCATGGCAGTCGCAAAAGCCGAACTCGAAGCCAAGCGTGCGGCCGAGCGCGATCCTCGCCTGGCGCAGGATCTCGACATCATGATCGACGCTATCCAGCGCCAGAGCGACAGCAGCGCGATCAACGAAAAACACCTGTTGCCCTATGTCGACGTCGGCCAGGCCATTTTCCGCGGCGAGTTCGCCCTGCTCAACGATGAGGCGACAGCCGCACAACGCGCTGCGGCGCCCAGACGTCTGCAGCGCTATCTGGGCCTGGAGGCTGGATATACGCCGCTGACCGAACTCGCCAAGGCTCGCTTCGAAGAAAAACTGGGGCAACCTGGACTATTGGGCCCGGTCAGGAAAGAAGTGGAAAGTGCGCTCGCTGCAACACCGCAATACATCAAGGGCCTGCGCGAACTCTACGCAAAGCACAAGATCAAGGGGGCCGACAAGGCGCTGGATACGCTGGAGAAACAGCTGGCCGACTACGACGCCTGGCAACGCAGCACCGTGCTGCCGCGCGCGCGCGACGACTTCCGCCTGCCGGCCGAACTCTACGCCGACAACCTCAAGAACGTTGGCCTCGACATTCCTCCGGAACAACTGGTGCAGAAGGCCCGGCTGTCCTATGCGGAGATCCGCAACGAAATGCAGGCCATCGCCAGCCAGATCGCGGCGCAACGCAAGCTGCCAGACAGCGACTACCGCGCCGTGATGAAGGCGCTCAAGCGCGAGCAGATTCCTGCCGATCAGGTCGAAGCCACCTACCGCGAGGTCATCACCAAGGTCGAAGACATTCTGCGGCGCGAACGCATTATCAGCCTGCCAGAACGGCCAATGCTCATGCGCCTGGCATCGGCCGCGGAGACTGCTGCGCAACCGGCGCCGCATATGGACCCGCCGCCGCTGATTGGAAACAAGGGCGAACGCGGCACATTCGTGCTGACCGCCGGCAATCCCGGCAACGACGGCAAGTCAGACAGCTACGACGACTTCAGTCACAAGGGCGCCACCTGGACGCTGACGGCGCATGAAGGCCGCCCCGGTCATGAACTGCAATTCACGGCTATGGTTGAACGCGGGGTCTCGCTGGCGCGCAGCCTGTTCGCATTCAATAGTGTCAATGTGGAAGGTTGGGCTTTGTACGCAGAAGCCGAGACCAAGCCGTACGAACCGCTGGAAGGTCAGCTATTTGCACTGCAGGCGCGGCTACAGCGCGCTGCACGCGCAATCCTCGACCCCATGCTCAACCTTGGACAGATCACACCCGAACGCGCACATCAGGTGCTGACCGACGAGGTCGGCCTGTCCAAGGGCCTGGCCACGCAGGAGATCAACCGCTACACCTTCCGCGCACCGGGTCAGGCCACCAGCTATTTCTACGGCTATACCCGCCTCATGGAACTGCGGGCAAAAACCGAAATCACCCTGGGCTCAAAATTCGACCGCACGAAATTCAACGACTTCGTGGTTGGTCAGGGACTGCTACCGCCGGATCTGCTCGACAAAGCGGTCACCAACGAGTTCATTCCCCAGTTCACGAAGTGAACGCACGAGCGCGCCCGGTTGCGGCTCGCCGCAACCGGCATCAGGCCTGTGGCAACAGCAGAATCTTGCCCTCGCGTTCCCCGGCGGCGGCGGCGGCAACCGCTTCCTTGATCCTGGCCAGGGGATAGGTCGCCTGTACGGGCGCGCGCAGCGTGCCGCTAGCGATAAGCCCGCCGATCTCGGCAAACACCTCGCTGCGGCGCTGGGGCAGCGCCCTGCGGAACCATTGCGACAACCAGAAACCGCGCAGGGTGATGTCCCGAAACACGAACGAGGCCGGCGAAATCTGACAGGGTTCTCCGCTCATGGCGCCGTAATTCACGAGGGTGGCGCCCTCAGCAAGACAACGTGCGAGGTTGTCAGTAGCCGCGCCGCCGACTGCGTCGATACCGAGCTTGATCGCTGCCGCATCGGTTGCTTGTGCCACACGCTTGGCCAGCTTGTCGCCGTCGACGAGTACGATGTCACCACCAGCCTTCTTGACCGCGTCGACCGCCGATTCGCGCCGCACGATGTTGACGCAGCGCAAACCCCGCGCCTTGGCAATACCTATCAGATAACTGCCAACGGCCGAATTCGCCGCATTCTGGATAACCCAGTCGCCGGGCTGCAAAGTGACGAAGTCACTGAGCATCAGCAGCGCCGTAGGCGGATTGATCGCGAGCATGGATAACTGCTGCGGATCAACACCGTCCGGCAATGCGATCAGCCCTTTCGCTTCGGCGATCATGTGCGTACGCCAGGTGCCGCTACCGACCGGGAGCAACACGGCACGCCCGCTCCAGCTCGGCTCTACCCCGCTGCCCAGGCCTACCACGCGGCCTACGCCTTCATTGCCGCCAACCGCCGGCAGCGGCGGCAGCAGACCGTATTGGCCCGTCAGGGTCAGCACATCTGAGGGATTGATAGGAGCAGCGAGTACCTCGATCAGCACCTGCCCGGCCGCTAGCGGCGGCAGCACTAGATCGACGACGGTGATGACGTCTTGCGGCACGGGACCGCGCTCAGCGTATTCAGCCTTCTTCACAGGTTTTCTCCGCAAACAGACCGGCGAAATCAGAGGATTTCTGCCGGCACCACGTAGAGCAGGATCGAAAAGAAATGCAGCACGCTGCCGAGCAGCACAAAACCATGCCATATCGCATGACTGAAACGCAGCCGGCGCCAGAGATAGAACGGCACACCAAGTGTGTACGCAGCACCGCCGAGGAACAGCAGCCACAGGCCCCCGCTAGGCACGCTTTCAAGCAAAGGCCCGAGTGCGGCAAGCGCACTCCAGCCCATGCCGATATACAACGCAACCGCAGCCCCGCGGTAGCGCTTGAGCCGCGACAGTTCACAGACCATGCCGAGCAACGCAAGCCCCCAGACCACACCAAACAGTATCCAGCCATAGGTACCGTGCAGGCTGATCAAGGTATACGGCGTATAGGTTCCCGCTATCAGCAGATAGATTGCGATATGGTCGAGAGCACGCAGCGTCGGCTTTGCGACCTCGTTCGGAATGCCGTGATAGAGCGTCGATGCGGTGTACAGCAGCACCAGCGTCGCACCAAAGACCGCCACGCTGGTGACGTGCCAGGCATTGCCGGCTATGGTCGCGAACGCCACAAGCACGCAGAGTCCAGCAATGCTGAGCACGATGCCGACACCGTGAATGGCGCTGGAGATGATTTCTTCGAGCAGGGGGTAGCGCATCGTGCTAGCGGGATTCGCCATGGCAGCCAACTCGGAAGTCGCACGGGGGCCGCGCGACCATAGCTCAGCGCAGCCCAAAATTCAAACAACTGTTTGAGGCCTGACCGGCACCGACCCCAGCGAGCGCGACAGGCTGGGATATTGCCGGGGCGGCCGCCGCACCAACACCGAAGCCTTCCGTCAGCGCAGCCGTGGCCAGCGCTTGTACTCCCTAGGCCCGCATCCGCGCTTGATCGCGTATGCGCCGCAGATAGTCGAGCACGCGACTTGACAGGCTGACTTCGCGCGGCGCCTCAACCGCATGCCGGCGCAGACGCTGCGGCTCATGGCGGAGTTCACGATGCCGCTCCAGGGCGGCCTGCAACGCACGCCGCAGCAACTCGCGCACCAGCGGCTTGGGCAGAAAACGAAATACCTGGCCTTGGTTGATAAGGTCGATCAGGAGGCGCCCGTCCCGCAGCGACGAGCATGCAATGGCAAGCGTGCGCGGATTCGCCTGCTTCAGAAGCTTGAGCGCGCCGATTACGTCATCACTGCTGTGCCGCAGTTCTGCCAGGATTACCGCGTATTCCCTGTCCTCAATAAACGCAAGCGCGGTCTCGACATTTGCCGCAGATGCGACCGTGCTGCCAGACGGCAGCAATTCACGCACTATGGCCGCGGTCAGAGGATCTTCGTCTAGGACCAGCACAGACGCTGGCGCGTGCTCGCGCACCACGGCGGGCAGAGGCACTACCGGCATCCGTGACCGACGCGCAAAGTCACCCTGTGCTATCTCTGCAGCACTCGCGATGGCCTCCTGTAGCCGCGCGGAGTTCCAGGGTTTTTCGAGAAAACGGAAGATCTCGCCGTCGTTGACCGCCGCTTCTACCGCCGCAAGATCCGCAAAGCCGGTCAGCAGCAGCCGCATGCTATGCGGCGAGTGGTCACGAATCTGGCGCAGCAGGTCGACGCCACTGATCGCTGGCATGCGCTGATCGCTTACGACGACATGCACCGGGCGCGAGCGCACCCAGTGCAACACTTGCACCGGGTCGGTCGTCGCAAGCACTTCGTAGCGTCCGCGCAGCAGCAGTGACAGCGAGCGCAAAATACGCTCCTCGTCGTCGATCAGCACGACGCAAGGTTTGTCCACACTCATGACGCCACCTGCGGAGTAGCGCCGGCCAGCGGCAGGGCAATGACAAAGCGCGTACCGGATGTCGGTGTCGATGTCGCCGCAATGCGTCCACCGTGCGCCTGCACGATTTGCTGGCAAATCGAAAGACCGAGGCCCGTGCCCTGCCCCACCGGCTTGGTAGTGAAGAATGGCTCGAAGATTCGTGGCAATACGTCTGCGGGTATGCCGCGACCGTTGTCCTGCACTCCGACCAGCGCATATCCACCAAGTACCTGCGTGCGGATCACGATGCAGCCGTGGTCGTGATCGATGGCCTGGGCGGCATTGCTGATGAGATTCAGCAGCACCTGATTGATCTGTGCTGGCGCGCAACGCAGCGCCGGCAGCTCGCCATAACGGCATTGCACCTGAATGTTGCGCTTCCTGAGCAGGTGTCCCCCGATGCGCAAGGCGGCATCGATAAGACCGTGCAGATCGACGGCATCGGCATGTGCTGCGTCGACTCGGGAGAAATCCTTGAGATTGGCCACAAGATCAGCGATCTGCGCAACCCCGTGCAAGGCGTCATCAAGCAATCCCGACAACTCGCCAAACAGCGATGGATCAAACTCGGGGCTCGCCTCATCAAGCCGCAGCACTTGCTGCTGCGTGGTCTCGTCGGTGACGACAGCCGCCCGCAGGCTGCTGGCCGCACCAACATACTCCGCCGCAGCCGGCAGCAGATCACGCGTCATTTCCAGATTGTTCTGCACATAGCCCAGCGGCGTGTTGATTTCATGGGCGAGTCCGGCAACGAGCTGGCCTAGCGCAGCCAGTTTTTCCGACTGCACGAGTCGGTGCTGGGAGGCTTTGAGCCGCTGGTAGGCCGCTTCTAGTTCCTGCGAGTGCTGACCGACCTTGACCTCAAGCGCGCGCAAGACATCAAGCACAATGCCCATACCGACATAGCGGCCATCGGTGCCGAGCACGACGAAATCCTCGGTAATTGGCCGGCGCAACTGCTGCCCGATCAACTGCCCGGCTGCTTCAATACTGCTGTCGATGGGTAACCGCAGCGGCTGTGTGTCCATCAGCGTGGTTACCGAACGGCGACCATGCAGCTCGCGCCCATAAGGCTGCATGTAAACCCGCAGCATGAGCTCATGCCGCGTGATGCAGCCAAGCACGCGGCCGGCCTCGACGACGGGAAGGGACAGCAGCGCAGCGTTGGCAGGATCAAGAAAACGCTCGCCGGCCTCGCTGACACTGCAGCGTGGTGTCAATGGTGTCACCCGGACCAGTAGCGCAGCGAGTGCTGAATCACTGCTGCGCTCTTCCGCTCCAGGCCCGGCAATCGGCGAAGGCAACGTCATGAATAAAGAATCGCGAGCCGCCACGCGGCAATGTCATAGAGCCTAGAGCGCGTATGCGTCATGCAGATGACGCTATGCATCAGCGGTCGCGCTGCGAACCTGCGCGCCCATCACTTTGCCCGAGAATGGTGCGCGGCTATATCAAGGTATCAAAAGAAAATTTGCCAGGTCTGCACAGGAAATAACCACAGCCTGGCTCAGCGTGTACTGATGACGAACTTGCCGAAATCGATGCCGATATTGATGCCTTCGCCGGTACCGGCCAGCGCCAGCGAGACATCGCCTTTGGTCACGACACTCGCCGCAGATGACCTGACCGCACCGGCATGTGCCCCACCCGTGGCATAAGTTCCGAGCAGATCACGGACGTCCTGAACTTCCGAGAACTTGCCGCGGCCGTTGTCGATGCGCTGCTTGCCGAACGTGATCCCGCCACCTTTGGTACGGATCTTGACCTTGAGAGTCTGGCCGTTGTCGCACCGGATGGTACCGCTGCCACTGGCGGTCTTGTAGAAGGCCGACCAGCCCGACATGTTGAACTCCATCTCACAGTCGGTTGCCGCGGCCGCACTTTGCGCACCAACCAACAGCACGGCAGCCGCCAGCCTACCTATCGTCTTGTTCATAACCCCTCGCCCGCCGCAGGAAACAGACTCCTAAGGTAAGCCCTTAGGCGTACTCATAGCGAGGCCCTCATGCCCGACCGCGCGCAGCCAAGCGCTTGCTCCGCAGGCATCTGATGGCTACGGGATGCAAGCACGCGCCAAGCTCCCTACCAGGCCCAGCCGGCACAGAGGTTAGTCCAGCGCAGATCCCGAATCCCGTCGCGCGGTCGTGGCGGTGCTGCACAAGCTGGCGCAACAAGTCGGGCCACGCCTGCTAAGCTAGAGCGAACTGCGCCACAGGGATCGCGTCATGGGTCCACTCGACGTTCTCGTTCATATGCGCCAGTACAACGGTGACCCGCCGGCGTTGCGAGCGGCCCTGGCCCTTAGCCGCCGCATCGACGTGCATTTGCATGGTCTCTATGTCGCGCCGATACCACCCGCCGCATTTACCTCGCCGGAGACGGTAGCCGTACTCGTGCATGAGTCTGACCGCCACTTCCGTGAAGCCCGGGTCGCGGATGACTGGTGGCGCGAAAAAATGAAGGCCGGCGGCGCTCGCGGAGATTGGCTCGTCGCACAGTCCGACACGCTGGACGCCATTGCTTATGCAGCCCGCTGGAACGACCTCATTGTTATCGAACGCCCACAAAATCAACCGGATGCGCCGTTGGGCTGGGGGCTGGTATCGCGCAGCGCCTTTGCCGCAGGCACACCACTGCTCGTGATTCCGGATAGCGCCGATGTCGGCGAACTCGGCCACCGCGTCGTCGTATTGTGGAATGGCTCGCGTGAAGCAATCCGTGCCGTGCATGGCGCGTTACCACTGCTTCAGCGCGCCGACTCCGTGGTGGTAATCGACGGCGAGCACCGCGGCGCCAATGGCGGCCTGCTGCACCTGCCGGCTTTCGACCTGCGCCGGCATCTGCAGATACATGCGATAGCGGCCGAGTTTCAGCCGTTCACGGCGCCGGACGATCGTGGCGCCGGACTGCTCGCCGCTGCACGCGCGCTCGACGCCGATCTCATCGTCATGGGCGCCTGGGGCCATTCGCGCATAGCCGAACTTATCGTTGGCGGCGTCACTCGCCACTTGTTCCAAAATGCAGATCGCGCACTGTTCGTCGCGCATTGAGCCGAGCCTGTGCCACAACCCGTACCGATCGATGAGATTGCGCATGTCATCCAGCTTGCCGTTGCGCCCGTTTTCTTGCTGACCGGCGTCGGCACCCTGCTCAGCGTACTGACGAACCGCCTCGCACGCGTGGTTGATCGAGCGCGGCGCCAGGAGGACAAACTGGAACATCTGTCGCCAGAGCGGCAGCGCGAGATGCTCGATGAGCTGCGCAAGCTGTCGCGGCGCGCACGACTCATGAACTGGTCGATCAGCCTGGTCACGGCCTGCGCGCTGCTCGTCGCGAGCGTTATCGTCGTGCTGTTCGGCGGCGCACTCTATACGATCGATGTAAGCCTGCCCGCAGCCACGTTGTTCGTGCTGGGCCTGATCTGCCTGATTGCCGGGCTACTGATTTTCCTGCGCGAGATCTACCTGGCGACGATCCACCTGCGCCTGGGCCCGTTTCAACAAAACGACAAGAACCGATGAGCAAGCACCTAGCCCATATCCGCTGGCAACGCGACGATGCTGTTTTCGTCGACCAACGTTACTCTCGCCGGCATTGCTGGATATTCGATGGCGGCACCCGGATCGCGGCAGCTGCATCACCTCATGTGGTGGCACCATCGCTGACCGACGCAACGGCTGTCGATCCCGAGGAGGCCTTCGTCGCCTCGATAGCAAGCTGCCACATGCTGTGGTTCCTGTCGCTCGCCGCCGCCGCGGGGATTTGTGTCGACAGCTATAACGACCAGGCCGTCGGTACACTGGCGAATATCGATGGCCGGCTGGCTATCAGCGAAGTCGTGCTGCACCCTCGATTGACCTTTGCCGGTACGCCACCCACGGCGGAACAGGTTGCCGGCCTGCATGAGGCGGCACATGCTCGCTGCTTTATTGCAGCCTCGGTGCGCTGCGCCATCCGCATCGACGCTGATGGCTAGCGCGTCCGCCGGTCAGCGGTTTTCGTGCTCGTTCCTGCGATCAGACACGTACACGACCTTGCCGTCCGCGACCCAGAGCTGAATCAGCCGGCCGCGACGGCGATAAGTCCATTGCTCGCGAGGCCCATCGTCAGTCGGTTCTGCTTCGACGCTGTCAGGCGCCCCAGCGACTTCACGCACGCGCTCCGGAGTATCGCCAACCGACACCATGCGCGAGCCAAATCGCGCGCTTTGCGCCGAAGCTACCAGACTCAACGAGCATCCCAGCAGCAGCAAGACCATATTCTTCATGCAAGTTTCCAGTAAGTATCCCGAGACCGCTCGCCGTAAGCAGCCAGTCCTCGCTGCCTACCTTCCTATCCGCGCTAGACGCTGACCACACGAATGCTTGCCCCGCGCCCGGAGGGCTCGGGCAATCAAGCATGGCCAGCCATTCTCGGTCCGCCCTATTCGCTGCGGCGACACTGCATCGTGTCGCACATTGACCGGCGCAAGTGCAAAGGTAGCAAATCCGGCTAAATGCTGAACTCAAAAACCGACGCACTTGGCACTTTCCGCTGCAACGACGTGACGGCAACGCAGTGATCGACTCCAATGACAACGCTCCTGCAACCCAGAGACCGCGTCATGGACAGCAAAATGATCACCGGCGTGGCAGCCGGCGTAGTACTCGCGATAGGTGGCATGGCTGTCGCACAGCAATATGGCAAGCAGACTGAATCCGCTGCTGCAGCCAAAGCAGAAGCCGAGGCTTACGCTGATGTACGTCGCGCACGACCGGTGATCGAGCAGATCACCACACCACGCAAGAATTGTGAACAAATTAGCGTTACAAGGCGCCAGCGCGAACGCGATGGCAATGTCGGCGGCACCCTGATTGGCGCAGTTGTTGGGGGCGCGCTCGGCAACCAGGCGGGCCGCGGTAACGGTCGCAAGGCGGCCACCGTCGCAGGTGCCGTCGTAGGTGGTGTGGTTGGCCACGAAATCGACAAGCAGCACCAGGGCGGCCGAATCACGACGACAACTGAAACGCGGTGTCGTGACATCAATGAAGTCAGCGACCGCGTCGTCGGCTATGACGTGACCTATGTGCACAAGGGGCGTGAGTACACTGCGCGTATGGACCACGACCCAGGCGAACGCATCCGCGTCGAATCGACCATGCAACCAGCGCGCAGCACACCTTGACTACCGCCGGAGCGCCGTACTACCTGCCTCGAGCACAGCCGCGCTGGCCGCTCGCTTTGGCGCAGCTCAGCAACACTTCGCCGCCGACTGACGGCGCAATGCCAGTGCCGCGTTGAACTTGCACTTGCCGCCGCAAGTCCGATCCGCCCGCGTGCCGGCACTGCGCACGGCGATGGAGAAGATGATGGCTAGAAACTGGGTTGGGTTCGTGTTGACGCTCACCGCATTGGCATCGATGCCATCACTGGCGGCACCTGAGAATCAGGCCAGGCGCGAGGAGAACACTCCAGCAGCCAGCGCAAGGACAGGGCCAGAAATCCTGATGTACGTGATGCCGGGCTGTGGTTACTGCGAAAAACTCCGTACTGTGCTGACCGCACGCGGTGTTAGCTGGACCGAACTCGATATAAGCAGCTCCGCTGACGCCAAACGTGAGTTCAGCGCTAAAGGCGGCCTGGGTACTCCAATGCTGGTCATTGGCGATGAAGTGATCCAGGGACTTGACACCACGCGCATCGACGCAGCGCTGAGCAAAAGTGGTATCACCGTGCGCTGAATAAGTTGCATGTGCAGTCGGCAGCCGCGATAGCGCGAAGTGAATGACTCCGCTGAAGCTAGGAGAGCACTTCATGCAGCGCAGCGATCACCGCGCCCAGCGCCGCGCTTTCGAGTTGCGGCCCCATCGGCAGACTGAGCACGCGCGCAGCCAGACGCTCCGCAATCGGCAGGTCGCCTGCGGCGAATCCGGCTCGCGCATACGCCTGTTGAAGGTGCGGAGGAATCGGATAGTGAATCAGGCTGCCGATGCCGCGCGCGTTGAGCTCCCGCTGAACTTCGTCGCGGTTGTCGGTCTGCACGACGTAAAGGTGCCAGACCGGCGTGGCCCAATCGGGCAGGAATGGGCGCTCAAGGCGCAGCCCCGCGAGTGCCTTGTCGTAGCTTGCAGCCAGCACTGCACGACGTGCATTCCACGCATCCAGGTAACGCAGTTTTACACGTAAGGCGGCAGCTTGCAGCGGATCGAGTCGGCTGTTCCAGCCGGCTTCGTCATTTACGTATTTGACCCGGGAACCGTAGTTGCGTAGCACACGCAGCCGCTCGGCGAGATGCGAATCATCGGTAGTCAAAGCACCGGCATCACCGAAGGCACCGAGATTCTTGCCTGGATAAAAGCTCCAGGCGACGAGATCGCCATGAGCACCAATGCGCTTGCCACGATAGCTTGCGCCATGTGCCTGCGCTGCGTCCTCGACGACGCGCAAACCATGTTCGCGCGCTAGCGTGAGAATAGGATCGAGATCGGCGGGTTGACCGTAGAGGTGTACCGGCATCAGCACGCGCGTGCGCGGCGTGATCGCCGCTGCGATCCGGTCTGGATCGATATTGTGGGTCTGCGGGTCCGGCTCAACCGGAACCGGCGTCGCCCCGCACTGGCTGACCGCGAGCCAGGTCGCGATATAGGTGTTCGACGGCACGATGACTTCGTCGCCGGGACCGATCTCGAGCACACGCAGCGCGAGATGCAAGGCATCAAGACCGTTCGCAACACCGACGCAGTGCCGACTGCCACAATATCGCGCAAACTCGGTCTCGAACGCTTCGACTTCCTCGCCGAGGATATACCAACCGCTGTCAAGTACGCGGGCGAGCGCCACGTCGATTTCTGGCTTCAGTTCAAGATACGCGGCCTTCAAGTCGAGAAATGGAACGGAGATCGGACTCATTTCTTGACCGCCGGTAGCTTTGCTGCCTGCAGACCAGCGACATCGAACTCCAGGGTCTTCTTGCCCTGATCCTTCCATTCCGTGTCGATGCTTAAGGTCTTGGACTTGAGCAGGCGCGCAACCAAGGCTTCATTCTTGTCGATGAAGATTGCAGGCTCACCGGTCGGTGGAATGGTTGCTGCCCAGCGTTCGACTTTGCCACCGTCGAAACGCAGGGTTAGCGAGCAATCGCGCGCGCAGGCGAAACCGGCTTCGTCGCGCATCAAGTAGGTACTCTGACCCCATTCCGGGTGATGCCGGATCAGCAACGCCACGCGTTGCGGTCCTTCGGTGTTCGGACTGCCTTTGGCATGGATTGACGCGTGGTATTGCTTGCCTTTGCCTGCCGCAGTCTCCTGGTAGGTCCATAGCCGCTCAAGGCGACGCGTCTCACCGGCCACTTTTGCCCTCTGTTGCAGCTCCGGCAGGGTCTTGGCAACTTCGTCCGCAGCCGGCGTCCCGGCGAATCTCGTGACGATGTCGTTGCCGATCTCGGCAGCGAGATCAATCTTGTCGCCGGAACGAAGCTGATCGTACATCTTGAGCTTTTCCGCCGCCTGTGCTGCCTGCACCTGCGCTGGAGTAGGGCCTGGCGGCGGGGGAGGTCGCCCTCCCCCGCAAGCAGCCAGTGAAAGCAGGACAGTCATCGCAAATACCGGAGAACGCGGGCCGAGCATGGCAGCACTCAAGAAAAGGCAACGGGTAAAGAGTAGCAAAGCACAGTCGCGAGTACGCAAACTGAGGCTGCCAGGGCTAGTACACAGCCCGGCCAAGCACAGACCATCGGCGTATTTTTTCCTCGCGAGCCATCGACGCATGTGCCGGACTCGTCGACGGCAGCTCATGCAATTCAAGTTCGCGCAACCGCTCGGGAGGAATGTCGGCAGCGATGTGCTTCTTGAAGGCCTGTGCGGCTTTTGCGCCGTTGAATGCGACAGCGCGAATTTCACGATGTTGCTGCAGCAAGGCAGGTATAGCGTTCGGTATTTCGCTCGATACAGCGATCGCGCTGTCGAGACTTCCACGGCGCTCACACCCCTGCAGCACGTCCCACAGACCGACACCGCTGGCTAGTAGCTGTACCATGCGTTGCGCATAAGGTTGCCCGGCTTCGACGCCGAATACTGCCTGCATCAACGGCCAGAACAGATTTTTCGGGTGCGCGTAGTACTGCCCGGCTGCAAGTGAGCGTATGCCCGGCATGGAGCCGAGGATCAGTATGCGACAGTCCGCACCAACGCTAGACGCGAAGCTCTCGACATAGTCCAGCCGCAGGTCTGAACACCGGGGCTTCCGTAAGCGCGACGCAGCAGTGGATCGGACCATAAAGCGGCTTTGGGGTAAGGAGCGGGGTTCGACCAAGACTAACACCGGCGCAAGCCCCGCCCACAAGCAACACACTGGCGCTTTGCAGCCTAAGAACTTATCCGTAAATTGAGTTGATCTTCAGAGGCGCTTTACGGAACGCGATGATCGCGGCGGCGAAATGGTTGAGCGCCAAGAAGCTACGCGCCAGCTTCTCGTCACGCACCAGAAGCTTGCGGAAGCGGTTGACCCAGCTGTGGCTAACCTATACCACCCGACGTCGGGCTTTCTTGCCGGGGTGATGCCGCTTGATGTCCACCTCCTTGCGCCGCCCCACCACGTGCGGGATATAGCCGTGCTTGTCGATGGTGCGCCGGCAGGGTGCGCCACGATAGCCGGCGTCGGCACACAGGTGCTTGCTGCGCCGATGGTGAGGCTGTTTGCGCTTGACCACAATCGCGTCGAGAACCCGCTCGAGCCCCTTGCTGTCGTGGGTGTTGGCTCCGGTGACGACGATCGACAACGGGACACCACGACCGCCCGCCAGCCGATTGCACTTGCTCCCTTTTTCCCCGACCCGTCGGGTTGGGTCCGATAGCCTCTTGTGCTAAGGGTGCTTTCATCATGGCCCCATCCACACTCTGCCAGCGCCAGGCAATGCCAGCGATCTGCGCGTATTCGGCCAGGCCGGCTTTCCATAGCGCCTCGAAGAAGCCGGCCGCATGCCACTCCAGAAAACGCTTGTGGATAGCGCTGGCACTACCAAATCGCTTCTTGGGCAACGCATTCCATGGGATCCCTGTGCGCAGTACGTACACGATGGCCGCGAAGGCTTGTCGTGTCGGTATCGCAGGGCGACCAGCGCCGGGCTTGCGCAGGTAGTTCTTCTTCGCCGCTGCCGCTCGCGGGGGAATCAGCGGCTCAACCCGCTCCCAGAACGCATCCGTTACCTGCCAAGACTCGTCCCGCTTCGGCAATGTCGCGCTCCGAATGCCGATTGGTATACAGCTCGGAATAGGAGTCCACACAATTTACGGATGAGTTCCAATCGCGAAGCGAGCAACCGTCCGCACACGACCCGGACCGCTGGCCGTAGCCCTCAAGCTGTGCCAGCATTCACGCGGGTCCACGGTTAGCGTGTCGCATGCGCCTCAACAAATACATCAGTGATACCGGGCTTTGCTCACGGCGCGAAGCCGATGAGTTGATCGAGAGCGGGCGCGTCAGCGTCAACGGCGTACGGGCCAGCATTGGTGCCGTCATCGAAGTTGGCGCTGACGTGCTTGTGGACGGCAATCCGCTGCGTTTGAAAAATCAGCGCGGCGGTGCGAAATCGGTTTACATCGCACTCAACAAGCCGGTGGGTATTACTTGCACTACCGAAGCGGATGTCAAGGGAAACATCATAGAGTTTGTAGATCATCGTGAGCGCATCTTCCCTATCGGCCGACTCGACAAGGACTCTGAGGGCTTGATTCTGCTGACGAACAACGGCGACATCGTCAATGAAATCCTCCGCGCGGAGAATCGGCATGAGAAAGAGTATCTCGTAGCTGTCAACAAGCCGGTCACCGACGAATTCGTAGCTGGAATGTCGCGTGGCGTGCGTATTCACGAGCAGATGACGAAGCCATGCAAAGTCTACAAACTTGGAAAGTTTGCATTTCGCATTGTCTTGACCCAAGGACTCAATCGTCAGATCCGCCTGATGGCTGCTACATTCGGTTATCGCGTGAAGCAACTTCGCCGCGTACGAATCGTGAATATTCGGCTCGGTAACCTCAAGGTCGGGCAATGGCGCAACCTGACACCAGCAGAACTCAAGGGGTTGCTGCCGAATCGTGCAGACTGGTAGAACAAAACTTCTGCGAACTGAAACGACGGGAAAGTCCTGATCTGCTAGTCAAATCGTTGGAATCGATTCGCCGGCGCTATTTCTGGAATGCTGACCGCTGTCACCTGCACATCTGTTCGCAGTGGCGAATGGTTTAACCACTAGGAATGCCCGCAATCTGCAACGAGCCCGCACGGTGTCTTTCTGTCCTGGAAACCGATGAGCAACACGATTGTCGAAACGATTCTGGAATTCGCTTTTGGCCCGGACGAAGCGCCTGCAACAGTGCAAGAGAGACTTGTGCAACGCTGGTTCGTACACGATGACGCGTTCGATGCCGAAATTCGACGGCGATTTGCTGACCTCATTGACGTGGCTATTGCAGGCGAACTCGATAGCTGGGCGAAAAGCGCCCGAGGCCGGCTCGCGTTACTGTTCATACTTGATCAGTTTCCACGCAACCTGTATCGCAATACGCCTGGCGCCTATGCTGGTGACTCCGCAGCACAACGACTGGCGCTCGAGGGAATTGCACGTGGCGACGACCTCGCTGTTGCGCCCCGACAACGCGCGTTCTGCTACTTACCGTTGGAACATGCCGAAGATCTCGTGCTTCAACGCCGTAGCGTAGCCTTGTTCACCGCCCTGGCTGCGGACCCTCTGGCTGTCCCGCGTCAACAGTACGAGACGTATCTGGATTACGCCCGTCGGCACATGGAAGTCATACAGCGCTTCGGCCGTTTCCCACATCGCAACCGTGCGCTCGGGCGCCCGAGCAATCCTGACGAACAGGCATACCTTAGCGCCGCCGGCGGTTTCTGAGCTCACGCGGCATCGTGGCTGCGAATCTGCGACAATCCGCAGAAGCGTGCCCTGCGCCCGCACCTCATCTTGATAACCCAGGACTCCTGCTCCAATGTCTGCACTGATCTGCGGCTCACTTGCCTACGACACCATCATGGTGTTCCAGGACCAATTCAAGAATCACATCCTGCCAGACAAGGTTCATATCCTGAATGTCGCGTTCCTGGTGCCTCGTATGCGCAAGGAATTCGGCGGTGTCGCCGGCAATATTGCTTACAACCTCAAATTGCTCGGCGAGGATCCCGTGCCGATGGCAACAGTCGGCCAGGACTTCGGCCCCTATCGCGAGCATTTCATTCGATGCGGCATCCGGCTCGATCAGGTCAAGGTCATTGATGACCTTTATACCGCGCAGGCCTTCATCACCACCGACCTCGACGACAATCAGATCACGGCGTTTCATCCAGGCGCCATGATGCGCTCCTACGAGAATCATGTGCGGGATGTCGAGGGCGTAACGTTTGGTATCGTCGGACCGGATGGCCGCGAGGCCATGCTGCAGAACGCCGAAGAATTTGCGCAGCGCGGCACCCCTTTCATCTTTGACCCAGGGCAAGCCATGCCGCTGTTTAGCGGCGAGGAATTCCGCTCGTTCATAGATAAAGCGCAGTACGTTACCGTGAACGACTATGAGTCACAGCTGCTGCAGCGGAACACTGGATGGAGTGAGGCGCAGATCGCCGAGCGAGTGAAGGCGTACATAGTGACGCGCGGACCAAAGGGTTCGTTGATTCACACGACTAAAGAAACCATCGAGATACCGCCAGCGCACGAGCGACGCGTGTCGGATCCCACCGGTTGCGGCGACGCCTACCGCGCGGGCCTTATCTACGGTCTCATGCGTGATATGGATTTCGCGACGGTTGGACGCATGGCGTCGTTGATGGGTGCACTGAAAGTCGAGCACCCCGGCACACAGAACCAGCGCTTCACTTACGATGAGTTTGCTGATCAATTCCGTCAGCAGTTCGGCTACGCGCTCGACTAGGGCTCTCGCCAACACCGCAGCGAACCAAGGCACCCAGGAATTGATTCATCCTGGGTGTTGCTGCCTGTGCGGCTGACTGCACGCGAATCAACCGCCATCCCTAGGAATCAGCGCCAGCTACAGCGGAGCAAACGGTAGTCCTTGCGGCAGGGTAGGCGTCGCAAAATAGTGGTCGCCCAGCAAGAAAGCAAACAGCGTCATCAAATAGGTAATGGAATAGTTGAACACCTTCATCGGAAAAAATTCGTCTGGAGGATTCAATAACACCACGGCGTAATAGAGGAATACACCACCGAGCACTAGTGCGCCGCCGAGATAGAACAGTCCACTCATTCCGGTAAGCCAGGGAAGTACGGACACGACGAGCAATAGCACTGTGTAGTAGAGCACGTGCCACCGTGTGTATTCGACGCCGTGTGTAACTGGCAACATTGGCACTTGGGCACGCGAATAATCATCGCGCCGGAAAATCGCGAGTGCCCAGAAATGGGGCGGGGTCCACACAAAAATTATCAGGAACAGAAGCAGCGCGTATGGATGTACCTCCCCGGTAACCGCTGCCCAACCCAGAACCGGCGGGGCCGCCCCAGCGGCGCCGCCGATCACAATATTTTGCGGCGTTGCGCGCTTCAGGTAAGCGGTATAGATAATTGCGTAGCCTATCAGGGAGGCGAAAGTCAGAATGGCTGTCAACCAGTTGACCCCAATTATCAGAATCAGCATCGCAGCGACGCCAAGCGCAACAGCAAATATCAGCACCTGGGTCGGCGTCAATGCACCGATTGCCAGCGGTCGATGCGCCGTCCTCGCCATCACCCGATCGATACGCTGATCAATCAGATGATTAATTGCCGCGGCGGAACCAGCCGCGAGCCAAATTCCTAGGCTTCCCAGCAGTGCCGGCAGCAGCGGCGGCCAGCCTGGGACTGCAAGAAACATCCCTATAACCGCAGTAAAAACGATCAGTGCGACGACACGAGGCTTCGTGAGTTCGAGGTACTGCCGAAATGTTGATGCCTGCATCGCTGACTCGGTTGTAGCTGCTAGAGAAATGCCGAACTACGGACTGCAGAGGCAGCGTCAGAATGAGTCTGGGCGCGCCCAGTTTATACCGCCGCGCTTGCGGAAGCGCACAAGGCTAGAAAAACCAAAACGCCATCCGAATGGATGGCGTGATGGACAAAAAGGGCCCTGGCAGTGACCTACTCTCGCATGCGGAAGCACACTACCATCGGCGCGGGTTCGTTTCACTTCCGAGTTCGAGAAGGGATCGGGTGGTACCA
>JAEUPP010000070.1 GCA_016790075.1 Rhodanobacteraceae bacterium
ACATTACGGCGGCGAACCCGGTCTGGAATTATTTCCAGGGTCTGCCGCGCGCGATGATCTGGGATCTGGTCGTCGATCGCGGCCTGACCACGCTGGCGGCGTTCACGCGCTCGCGCGGCGCCTGGGCCTGGCCGTTGCCGAGGGGCGGCACCATCGACCGGATTTTTGGAAACGGGTTCCAGTCGCCCTGAGTCATTGCAACGGCCGGGTGCAGCGCGACCCGGCCGTTGCGGCGGAGACCGCGCCAGGCTTGCCCGAACAGGCGAAACGGCTGCTGGTCGTGGCGCAGGGCGAATTCATTGACGTTATCCCGGTCGGATACCGGGCCAATACTGTCATCGACGAGCAGGCCGGATGCTTGCCTGGCTGCTACGCAATATCGCCGGCTGAACGCAAGGTCACCTGGGTCGCGACTGCACGAGAGGGCACTAGCCTGCTGAAGGCTGGGCAGTGCGGATCAGGGGCGCGGGGCCAATGTCAGCGGGCCGGTGGAGTCCCGCATGCGGAACGGTACCGAGACCAGGCGCATGCCGCGATTGACCTGCACGCAGAAGTGCAGATGTGGCCCCGTCGAGAAGCCGGTATTGCCGGACTCGCCGATCTTTTGCCCCACATAGACGTGCCTCCCGGCCTGCACACCGACACTTTCAGGCTGCAGATGCGCGTATACGGCCATGCTGCCATCGCGATGCAGAATGCGTACGACGTTGGCCCGGCTGGCGAATTTCTCCTTGTCCAGGCCTGCGCCGTAGTAGTCGTCCTGCACCTCCATGACAACGCCTTCGCGCGCGGCCAGCACCGGTGTGCCCAGGTCGGCGGCGGCGTCGATCGCATAACGCGACTCCTCGCCGGTATGGCTGAAGGCCCCATCGAAACCCTGATGAATGCGTACGGGATAGTCGCCCAGGGGCCAGCGGTACTCCGTGTCGTCGTGCCGCGCGTCCGGGTTGCCGGGAATCGCGCGCAGCGCGAGTTCAAAGCTGGCGGGCTGTGCAAGGTCTGTCTGCTGCAGGTTAGCGAGCACGCGCTCTTCACGTGAGCGTAGAACCACGGTCAGCGGCAGCGGCGGATCGGTCGCGATGTTGCGTACGTCGCCCACGCTGAGCTCGACCTGAGCCGGGCCGGCGAAATGGTTGAAAACCCGGGCCTGGCGCCGACTGTCATGCCCCTCGATGCGCAGCTGCACCATGGGAGTCGGTTCTATGCGGACGGTCGTTTCCTGTACCGGGCGGTCGGTCCTGGGTGGCTTGTCGGTGAAATGGGTGACGCCGGCCGCGTCCGTGTATTTGTATATTTTCTTTGCATGCGGCGCGGTTGCGACGAGCAGCAGCAGGGCAGCGATGAGGCGGGCGGGAACGGTCATTGGGGGATTGTAGAGCCTGCCGGTGCGGCTGGGCTGTTCTTGCCGCCCCGCCGGGGGGGCGCGGCTGGGCGAGTCCAGTGCGCTGCTTCATTCGCCGCTACGTACACACAACCGGTGCGCCCAGGGTTTTTGAGCGTGCCAGTGACCGGACAAATATGGGATTGGCATGCATGGTCGGCTTGGGTGAGGCCTGTTTCGCCGTAAGGTCTGCGTCGCCAGCTGCAGGCATGTGCTTAGTCAATTTGATTATATGGACGTTTAGACGTCTAAACGTCCATTGACTAACGCCTGCTTCGCCTCTACAGTCCCGCCCCACGATCCATCGAGACCGGCTGAGGGAAAGGCCCTTGGAAGCCGGGGCAACCGACGGGAAACCGCACGGTGCCAACTCCTACGGAGGCGCAATGCGCCATGCCGAGAGATGGGTAGCCGTGTTCCGTCCGCGTTGAGCGGGCGTGATCACTGCGACCTTCGCCGGCTAGCCGAGGAGCTCGAACCAGAGCCCGGAGAGCCGCATGAGTCTTGTCAGTGCCAGTTCCTTCGCCGCGTTCGATGCGGCTCATTTCGCCTACGAATCCGCGGTATTCCTGCAGCCTGCGCCGCCACCGGTGCGCAGCGAAGCGCTAGTGCAGATTGCGCCGAAGTATGGCCGCAGTCCGGTTGCCGTCAGCCTGCGCTATCTTTGGGCCGGCGCCCCTGACGCACCGACTGTTATCGTGCAGGGCGGTATTTCGGCGAGCCGCGATGTCTGCTGCATCAACGGGGATGCGGGCTGGTGGGATGAGCTGGTCGGCGCCGGTTGCGCGGTTGATCTGAAGCGCTGTCGCGTACTCAGCATCGACTGGCTGGCTGCGGGTGACCTTGGCGATGTCAGTGCGGTGTCCAGCGAGGATCAGGCTGACGCCATCGCGGCGCTGCTCGATGCGCTGGATATTGCCCAGGTCAAGGCGTTTGTCGGCGCGTCCTACGGCGCCATGGTCGGCCTCGCATTCGCAGCGCGGCATGGCGCGCGGCTGGGCCGCCTGATTGCGATCAGCGGCGCACATCGCGCACACCCGCTGGCCACCGCGCTGCGGGCGATCCAGCGTGAGATCGTGCGTGGCGGCATCGCCAACGGCGATATTGGCAGCGCGTTGAGTCTGGCGCGCCAGCTTGCGATGACGACGTATCGTGGCGCCGAGGAATTCGCCGAACGCTTCGACGCAGAACCCGAATTCCGCGACGGCCGCTTTCATTTCCCGGTCGAGGACTATCTCGGCGCTGCGGGCCGCAAATTCGTCGCGCGTTTCGACGCCGCGCGCTATCTGAGCCTGTCCGAGTCGATCGACCTGCATCGTGTTGATGCGGCCAGCGTGCGCGTGCCCTGCGACATCGTCGCGGTCAGCAGCGACCGGTTGGTGCCGGCGGCGGATCTGCGTGCGCTGGCCGACAGCGTCGGCGCGTCCGCGCGCTATCACGAGATCGAGTCGCGCTACGGACACGATGCATTTCTGAAAGAAACCGGGCGCATTTCCGCGCTGGTTGCCACTGCCCTTTCCTGTTGTTGAACGCAAGGACCGACCCCATGAGCGAACTGACCGCCACGACCCGCGCTGTCCGCGCCGGCATCGAATCCGACACGCAGCATGGCGCCGTGGTACCGGCCCTGCATTTGTCGACGAACTACACCTTTGCGGGCTTTGGCCAGAAGCGCGCCTACGACTATTCGCGCAGCGGCAATCCGACGCGTGATCTGCTGGGCAACGCGCTTGCGGAACTCGAACAGGGAGCGGGTGCGGTCGTCACAGCCAGCGGCATGGCGGCTGTCGCCCTGGTGCTGGAGCTGGTGCCGGCGGGCGCCACCGTAGTCGCTGCGCACGATTGCTACGGCGGTACCTGGCGGTTGCTTGATGCCTGGCAGAAAAAGGGCAGGTTCCAGGTGCGCTTCGTCAACCTGACCGATCCGTTGGCGCTGGCGGAGGCGTTAGCCGACAAGCCCGCGCTGGTCTGGGTTGAAACGCCGTCCAATCCGTTGCTGCGCATTACGGATGTGCGTCATGTGGCGCAGGCGGCGCATGCCGCTGGCGCACTCGTCGTCGTCGACAATACTTTCCTGTCGCCGGCGTTGCAGCAGCCGATCACGCTGGGCGCCGACATCGTGGTGCATTCGACGACCAAGTACATCAACGGCCATAGCGACGTGGTCGGTGGTGCGGTGATCGCCAAAGACGCGGCGCTTGCGCAGCAGCTGACCTGGTGGGCCAATTGCATAGGGCTGACGGGCGCGCCGTTCGACAGTTTCCTGACCCTGCGTGGACTGCGCACGCTAGGTCCGCGTCTGCGTGCACATCAGGAGAACGCGCAGGCGCTGGCTGAGTTGCTGAGCACCCATCCGGTAGTGGCCCAGGTCTACTATCCGGGCCTTGAGTCCCATCCGGGCCACGCACTCGCTGCGCGCCAGCAAAGCGGGTTCGGTGCCATGCTGAGTTTTGAACTCGCGACGGACAACGACGGCATTGTTGCCTTTCTGGACGGTCTCACCTGTTTCTCGCTCGCCGAATCGCTGGGCGGCGTAGAAAGTCTCGTCGCGCATCCGGCTTCGATGACGCATGCGGCCATGGCGGTGGAAGCGCGGCGTGCTGCCGGCATCGCCGACAACCTGCTGCGCCTTTCGGTCGGCATCGAGGATGCGATCGATCTCGTCGCCGACGTGCGTGCTGGCCTCGCCCGTGCCGAAGCCGTCAATGCCGCCAAACAGAGGATCCGTGCATGAGTGCGCTCGCCCTTGCGGTGTCCAATCCTGCGCCGCGCGTGCGTACTGAGCAGGATGATGTTGCGGTGGTCGTGCTCGGCACGGGGTTGGTAGGCGGTACGTTGCTGCGTCTGCTGGAGGAGACCGCCGGCCGGCGTCGAGGCTTGCGTCTGGTCGGCATTGCGAATTCGCGTCACAGCCTGCTCGACAGCAGCGGACTCACGCCGCCGCTGATCGAAAAGCTCGAGCAGGCGCCAGGTTGCGACCTGGATGCGGTTGCCGCCGTGCTGTTCGCCAGCGAAGCGCGCGTGCGTATCGTCATCGATGCAACGCCTGCGGCCGTAGTTGCGCAGCGCCATGCGCGCTGGCTCGCCCAGGGCATACATGTCGTCACGGCCAACAAGATCGCCCAGGGCGGCAGTCTCAAGGACTGGCAGGACTTGCAGCAGGCGCGGCACAGCGGCGGCACGCACTATGGCGACAGTGCGACTGTGGGTGCCGGCTTGCCGGCGCTGGCTAGCCTGCGCCGGCTGCGCCGCTGCGGAGATCGTCTTGCTGCGCTGGACGGCGTGCTCTCGGGGTCGTTGTCGTTCCTGTTCAACCGTTACGACGGCACACGGCCGTTCTCTGCATTGCTGCAGGAGGCGCGCGAGCGTGGTTATACCGAGCCCGATCCGCGTGCGGACCTGTCCGGTACCGACGTGGCGCGCAAGCTGCTGATCCTTGCGCGCACAGCCGGTGTGGAGCTGGCTGAATCCGCGATCGAGGTCGAGGGCCTGGTGCCTGCACATCTTGCGGCGTTGAGCAGCACGGAATTTGCGGGCCGGCTAGGCGAGATAGACGCCTTTGTTGATGCACGCTTCCGCGCGGCGCAGGCCGAAGGCAAGGTGTTGCGCTATCTCGCCTCTCTCGACAGTGACGGTTCGGCTCGTGTCGGCCTGCGTGCTGTTGCCGCGAACCATCCGTGTGCGGCGCTGAGCGGTGCCGACAATCTGTTCGCGTTTACGACCGAGCGTTACCGCGAGCGCCCGTTGGTTGTCGTTGGTCCCGGCGCAGGGGCCGAGGTTACGGCGCAAGGCCTGCTCGCGGATGCCCTGGAAATTGCTGGATGACGAATCGGCACAGGTTGCAGCTTGCTGCCGCCTGTGCCGCCGGACGGGTGCTGGGTCGGCGGTCTAGCCGCGTTCAAACTGCGCCAGCGTCACGTGATGGCCGCCAGGTTCGATGACGCCGACTTCTGTTGCGCCGTAGAACGTTCGCCGCCGTGGCAGGAACACGGGCGCATCGCCAAGCGCGGCCAGGGCTGCATCGAGATCGGAAACCTCGACAAAAAGCGCCGTATCGCGCCCTAAGGTCAGCGTGGTGCCGAGATCGTCGCGGATCGAAGCATGGCTTTGCACCATGATTTCGACGCCTGCAGCGGCAAGGATGGCAAAGCCGAGGCCATCGCCGTGCGGCACGCTCACGGTGATGGCCAGGCCCAGTTTCTCGAAGAAAGTGCACGTCGGTTCGACAGCAGCGACGGCGAGCACCGGCGTGGAACGGCAGATCAGGCTCACAGCAGACCTCCGAATTAATGCGAACGAGTCCGCGATGCCGTGCCGGGGCGGCTGCGTGGGGTTCGACTACCTTGCGCTCCCGCGGTTTCGATCAGGTTTGCTCACAGCAGCCGATTCAGCTCCGGCAGTATAGGCAGCTTGCGTACACGTACCGTGGTCGCAGCAAAGATGGCATTCGTGAGCGCAGGCGCGACGCTGGGGATGCCCATTTCGCCGGCACCGACGGGCTCCTTCTCGCTGTCCATGATGATGACTTCGACCTCATGGGGCATTTGCGCCATGCGGCCTATGGCGTAGTCGCCAAAGCTGGATTGCTGCACCTGGCCGTCCTTGACCGTGATGGCGAGATTGAGCGCCGTCGACAGGCCGTCGATAGTGCCGCCGACCATCATGGCGTCTACGCCGAGGGGGTTGACGACACGGCCGACGTCGACAACGCAGATAGCGCGGTGGATATGCAGGTCGCGGCCGTCGACCGACACCTCGAAGGCGTGCGCGGTGTAGCCGCCAAAGGTGAAGTGACACGCGATTCCTATGCCGCGGCCGTCGTTACGTTTGCGCTTCCATTCGATGGCTTCGGCACAGCGATTGAGCACCGCGGCAAGACGGCCAGTGTCGAATTTCGGGCCGCCATGGCCAGAGTAGTCAAGTTCCCGGGCAGCGCCGAGCAGCTTGAGGCGCAGTTGGACCGCATCCTGCCCGGTCTCGTGTGCAATCTCATCAATGAAACTCTGCACGGCGAAAGCATGGAACGTATGCAGCGGCGCGCGCCAGTAGCCACGCGGCATGCCGGACTGGAGCGAGAAGAAGCGTTTGTCCAGATTGGGCAGCAGGGCGGCAGGAAAATCATCGGCTTCCAGGCAGGCGGTTCCCGGAGGGCTTTCCTGATCGTCGCGGGGGACGCGATAGACTTTCGATGTCGCCGCGCAGAGATGGGAAAAGCCCGTGAGCTGGTTCTTGCGGTCAAGGGTTGCCGCAAGCTGATGCACGCCGTAAGGGCGGTAGAAGTCGTGACGCAGATCGTCGTCGCGCGTCCACAGCAGCTTGATTGGCTTGCCGGCTTTTTTCGCGATCATGACCGCTTCAGCGACATAGTCATTCGTGAGCCTGCGGCCGAAGCCGCCACCGGCGCGCGTCATGCGGATTTCGATCTTTTCGCGCGCGAGTCCGGTCAGGTTGGCGATCAGGCGGGAAGCCCCGCCGGGGCTTTGCAGCGAGCCTATGAGCAGCGCGCGGTCCGGCTCTACCGTGACCAGCGCATGCGGCGGTTCCATCGTCGCGTGGGCGAGGAACGGCACGTGGTATTTCGCTTCCAGCGTGCGCTTGGCGGCTTTGCGCGCGGCCGCCATGTCGCCGTCGCGGCGCACGACGGTACCTTCACCCTTGAGTGCTTCGAGTGCCTGGGTCTCCAGAGACGTGCTGGATTCCTGCGTCCACGGACCTGGTTTCCAGACGACCTTGAGTGCGCTGCGACCCTTGAGCGCGGCCCAGGTGTTGTCGGCGACGACGGCAACTCCCGCCGCGAGATTGGTCTCCAGCGGCGAGCCAGGCACAGGGCCGTCGATCAGGAATACATCCCGCACGCCGGCAATCTTGCGCGTCTCGCTGTCGTCGACCGATTCGACGCTGCCGTCCAGATGGGGGCAGCGCAGCATGACCGCAGTCAATGCGCCGCCCAGATAGCAGTCGATGCCGAACACGGCGCGGCCGGTGACGATGGCGCGTGCGTCTACCGTCTTGGCGGGCTTGCCGATGATGCGGAACTGCTCGGGTTTCTTGAGCGCGACCGGTTCGGTCGGTGGGAGTATGGCCGCCGCGCGCTCGACGAGCTCGGCGTAGGGCAGGCGCGTGCCGTCGGGGTGTACGACATGGCCGGCGTCGGTTTCAAGACGCTCGTGCGGCAGCTGCCAGTGCTGCGCTGCTGCCTCGACCAGCAGCCAGCGCGCCGTGGCACCGGCCTGGCGCAGATCCTTCCACCCATCAGGGATGCTGGTGCTGCCGCCGGCGCCCTGTGCGCCGTAGCGATTGGTCGGGCCGTCTGGTCCGATTTCGTAACCGTATGGCAATTGCTCGACGCGGACGCGGGTCCAGTCGGCATCGAGTTCTTCGGCGATCAGCATGGGCAGCGAGGTGATGACGCCCTGGCCGATCTCGCAGCCGCGCGCACCGATCACGATGCGGTTGTTGCGCTCTATGCGTACGAAGGCGCCGAGCGAGGTCAGCGGCTCGCCCAGAAGGTCCATAGGTACCTTGGGTTCGATCGCTGCGCTGCTGCTACGGACGCCGACGAGCAATGCGCCGCTTGCGCTCAGCATCACGCTGATGAACTGGCGACGGGTCAGGCGGCTCATGGCTTGACCTCGTTGGCTTTGGCATCGTCGGCTTTGGCTTCGGCCGCGCGCGCGTCCGCCATAAGTTGTGCCGCACGTTTTACCGCCTTGCGAATGCGCGGATAGGTGCCGCAGCGGCACAGGTTGGTGAGCTGGCTGATGTCGGCATCGCTGGGCTGTGCCTTGCGCTTGAGCAGGTCGATCGTGGCCATGATCTGGCCGGCCTGGCAATAGCCGCATTGCGGTACGTCTTCTTCTATCCATGCCTGCTGCACGGCGTGCAGATCATCGCCGCTGGCGATTCCTTCAATGGTCGTGATCGACTGGCCGGCCAGCGCACTGACCGGCAGCAGGCAGGAACGCTGTGCCTTGCCGGCTACGTGCACGGTGCAGGCGCCGCACTGGCCGACCCCACATCCGAACTTGCTGCCGGTCAGGCGCAATACGTCGCGCAAATACCAGAGCAGCGGCATGTCGGGAGCGCCGGTATGGCGGAACAGCTCACCGTTGATCGTAAGCTCGATGGAACCCGGACTTGCAGGGCTGCTGGTGTCGGGGTCGACCTTGGCAGGGGCGTCGCGCATGAAACTCTCCGCAGTGCAGGGCCGGATTGTCGCAGCAGCGGCCAGGAGCGAACAGGGGCCTGCTGCACTGCTGGCCGCGCCGGGCTGGGGGTTGGGCGCGAGTCGTATTCGTTCCGGCGCTTCAGCGAGGCGGGTAGATACGGCGCCAGAAATAGTAGGCCGGAATGCCCGCCACAATAATGCCCAGGCCTATCAGGGTCTGGCGTGGCTGGGCCAGTGCGCTGGAGATCACGACGAATACGACGGCGGCGATAAATGCGAGTGGCAGCAGCGGATGCAACGGGGCACGGAACACCTGCGCGGCGCCTTCCCGCGAGCGGTAGTAAAACAGTGTCGCGGCGACCATGGCGCTGCCTATCCAGTCGCCTACCGTCGAGTAGTCCAGCAGCTCGCCATAGTTGCCGAGAATCACCAACAATGCTGCCCATAGCGCCAGCGCCGCGAGAGCAACATCAGGCGAACGATAGGTGGGATGCAGATGGGCTGCGGCACGGAAAAAGACCCCATCGGCGCCCATCACCTGGAACAGGCGCGAGCCGCCCAGTATGGCGATGTTGCAAAAGCCAAATGTCGATACAGCGATGCCGGCGCCGATCAGTACCGCGCCGGTATCGCCGAATGCGCGCTGCATCAGGGCCGCGGCCGGTGCGGTGCTTGTCGCAAGCCCGCCGTGGCCCAGCACGTGCAGGTAGGCATAGTTCGCCAGCAGGTAGCAGGCGGTACAGGTCAGCATACCCAGCACCAGTGCGCGCGGGATATTGCGCTGAGGGTCGCGGACTTCACCCGCAATATTGTTGATGTAGAACCAGCCGCTATAGGCGAACAGCACTGGCAGCAGTGCGCTGCCGAAACTGCTGGCGGGGAGATTCGCTGGCGGCGCCTGCGCGGCTAGGCCACTGAATGCGAGTCCGGCGACGACGACAGCGACGACGGCCAGCAGTTTCAATGTGGTCGCCAGGTTCTGCACCAGGGCTCCGGCGCGGATGCCGAAGAAGTTGATGCCTGCCAGCAACAGAATCGCGCCGACGGCGACGGGTTTGATCAGGCGCGGGGCCAGGCCTGCGACCTGGCAAAAATACGTTGCGAAGGTTGTCGCTACCGCTGCGATGGAGCCGGAGTAATTGACCAGCAGCATGATCCATCCAAACAGGAATGCGACCAGCGGCCCATAGGATTCGCGCAGATAGACATAACCGCCCCCGGCCTGTGGCCGGCGCGCGCCGAGCTCGGCATAGATGAAGGCCCCGGTCAACGCGAACACACCGCCCAGGGTCCAGGCCAGCATGATCATGCTGGGCGACTCGCTGCGCTGCGCGACCACGGCGGGGTTCAGGAAAATGCCGGAGCCGATAATGCCGCCGACGACGACCATGGTCGCGTCGAGTACGCCGAGCCGGCGCGCGTAGCCGGGACTGCTGGGTTCGGACATCGGCAATTCCCCCTGGACTGGGGCTGAGCATGGGCGAGCCGGATGAGCTTGGCAATCCTGCTGCCCGTCCATTGGCTTGCGTATACGGCGTGTGCTCGCCACAGTGTGTTGATCATCGGGACATGGAGAAGCGGATGCGAAGGCTGAAACTACTGCTGGCTACGCTGCTGTCGATGCTGGGAGGTACGGCCACCGCAACGACCACGGTGCTGCTCAATGCGCGTGTACACACTCCTGATGCCGCCGCCGAGGCCGTAGCCTGGAACGATGCAGGCCGTATCGTCGCGGTTGGTAGCAGCGCCGATCTCAAGCAACAATTTCCCAATGCCGTGCTGCTGGATGCCGGCCATGCGGCCGTATTGCCCGGCCTGGTCGATGCACACGGTCACGTGCTCGGGCTGGGGCTGTCTCTGCTTGATGTGGACCTGCGTGGTACGGCCTCAACGTCGCAGGTTCTGGACCGGCTGCGCGCGCACGCGGCGAAGCTGCCGCGTGATGCCTGGCTGGTCGGACGTGGCTGGGATCAGAACGATTGGCCAGAGAAGAAATTTCCGGTGGCCGCAGATCTTGATGCCGCGTTTCCGGATCGACCGGTCTATCTGCAGCGTATCGACGGACATGCGGCCTGGGCGAATTCGGCGGCGCTGAAGCTGGCTACGCGCGATCTGGCCGGCGACTGGCAGCCTGAAGGCGGTCGTATCGAACGCGTCGACGGCAAGCCCACCGGCGTGCTCGTCGATGCAGCCATGGACCTGCTCGACAAGGCCATGCCCAAGCCGGATGTCGCACTGAAGCGACGCGCCTACCGGCTTGCCTTTGAAACGCTGCTCGCGAATGGCCTGACCGGCGTGCATGATGCCGGGGTCAGTCGCGATGACCTTGCCCTGCTGCGTGAGATCGCTGATGCCGGTGAGTTGCCCCTGCGCATCTATGCCATGGCTGATGGCGACGGCGCTGCGTTGGATGCACTATGCCGCGACGGCCTGTATGCACATGCTGGCGGACGCCTGCAGATGCGAGCGGTCAAACTCTATATTGATGGTGCGTTAGGTAGCCGCGGTGCGGCGCTGAAGGCGGACTACAGCGACGACCCGGGCAACCGTGGGCTGCTCGTGACCGCGCCGGATGAATTCCGCCGCATCGTCGCCAAGGCAAAACAGTGCGGTGTGCAGGTGGCGACGCATGCGATCGGCGATCGCGGCGCGCGTCTCGTGCTCGATACCTATGCGGAGGTGCTCGGCGACGCCGCGGGTGGTGATCATCGCTGGCGGGTGGAACACGCGCAGATCGTGGACGTCGCCGACATTCCGCGTTTTGCCCAGCTGCATCTGATTGCCTCGATGCAGCCCACACATGCGACCAGCGACATGCCCTGGGCTCAGGCACGCATCGGTGCGGAACGCCTGGCCGGCGCGTACGCCTGGCGACGTTTCACCGAGGCCAAGGTGCCGCTGGCGCTGGGCTCTGATTTTCCCGTCGAGCAGGTCAGCCCGTTGCTGGGCCTCTATGCCGCGGTGACCCGCCAGGATCTTAGCGGCAAGCCCGCCCAGGGCTGGTTGCCGGGCCAGCGTCTGTCGTTGGCTGAAGCGGTGCGCGGCTTCTCCGTGGGGGCTGCATACGCGGCGTTTGCCGAAAGCGAGCGCGGTTCGATAGCGGTGGGCAAGAAAGCCGATTTCACCCTGCTGCAAGCCGACCCGTTCGGGGCCAGTGCGAAGCGAATTCCGCGTACACCCGTTGTTGGCACGGTTGTCGACGGCAACCTGGTTTATGGCCAGCTGCGCCGCATTGCCGAGAAGCTTCCTGCGCAGGCAGCGGACAGGAGCAAATAGCCGGCCTGACGTCCACCGCTTCTGCACTCAAGTGACGCAGCCGGCAGGCCGCGAGTGGATCTTGCCGGCTGCGGATTCAGAGGCTGGGCTGGTAGCCGTCGCGGAAAATGATCTCACTGGTGCGGAAGTTGGCGGTGAAATCCGCGGTCTGGTTGCCCGTGCGGTGATTGTCACGCTGATCCGCAATGCCGGTGGGATTGCCGCTGTAAGTCACGGCTGGATTCGAGAAGTACGGACGCCGCGTGCAGCCGCCAACGCAGTTGGAGCTATATGCCATGACGGTACGGAAGGAGCCGTTGACGAAATGTCCATTTGAATAATTGTAGGCACCGTTGCCGTTGCCTGGGTCGTGGCCCATGCCCATATTGTGGCCATGCTCGTGCACATAGCTCAGGTTGCCGACCGCACAGCCGCGCGCGGTGACCTGGTAGGCCGAAGCGGCAAAGCTTGCACCGGGCGACGATTGCAAATAACCGCGACCGCAGGCATCGCTCATCTGGTCGGTCACCATCGATACCAGATCGGCGCCGACGGTGTTGCGCCAGCCTGCCACTTCTGGGTCGTTGCGCACCCAGCTCAGGTCGTCACTGCTGTTTCCCGCTTCATTGCGCGTCGTGATGCGGAAGCCAGCGAGGCGGAAGCGCGTCACCATGTCGCTGTTGCGGAACGCGGTATTCGCGCTGTCCACCATGGATTGAGCAAAGGCCTGGGTCTGGGCGACAGTACCGCCGAGTGCGGTATGGGCTTGTGGTGAAAACACGATAAGCACATCCGTGCGGCTCGGCGGGTCGGCCAGCAGCGTCGCGGGTGTGACGGGTGTCGGCAGCGGGGCTGCCGCTACCTGTTCACGCTCGCCGGTCGCGCATTCGGGAAATCCATCCTGGTTCAGCGCCATGACGATCTGGCTGCCGTCGGCGGCCGTCGTGACCTCATAGTTCCCTTCGGGGGCGCTGATCAGACCGCCGAGGTAGTTGCCGGTCAGGCTGAGGCTGACCTCGGCGGCCGGTTCGCCGCCAAGCCGTCCGAGCAACCAGACATCACCACCCGAGCGAACTTCCCTTGCGCTCACTTCAACGCGGTGATGGCGCCCGCCCGGCAGCGCCAGGTCGAGTTCGCCAGCCTCACGCACCGCCTGCGTGTTGACACGAATGCGCTGCGCTTGAATGGCAGCAGGGTTGCGTAACGTGAACAGTGCGGGTGCGTCCAGCGTCTGCCAAGCCGCCATCGGCGCCGCCATAGCGGGTGTGGCAGCGAGTGAGATCAGTGCGAAAGCGAGTCTCATACGGGTACTCCAGTCGTGCGCGCCTATCCTAGGAGGCTCATTCGCAGGTATCCGTGCCGAATTGGCATTCCACGCATTTCGCCCTTATTCCGCCTCGCCATGGCCATTTCATTGCGTTCTGCTGCGGCCGCGGAAAGAATCAGCCGCGCCGCGGTTCTGCGGCATTCCCCGAACAAGAAAAGGAAAGGCGTGAACTCCCTCGACTCTGCGCCGCGCGCGCATGCCGGCTGGATCGTCATCAAATTTGGCGGTACCAGCGTCTCTACACGTCCCCGCTGGGACACGATTTGCCGCATCGCCCGCGACTGGCATGCGCAAGGCAAACGCGTGCTTATCGTCGTGTCGGCATTGTCGGGGATTACGGACAAACTCAAAGCTGTCGCTGAAGCCGCTGGCGACCGGGTGCGGCGGGAAGCCTTGCAGGTGGAAATCCATGCGCGGCATGAGGCGATGTTCACGGAATTGGGCCTCGCCGATCGCGCCACGCTCGACTACTGGCTGAGCCGTCTGGCCGCGCTGGCAGTCGACGCGCGGGCAGAGACCAGCCAGCTTGCATGGCAGGCTGAAGTGCTGGCCCTGGGCGAACAATTGTCATCAACGCTGGGCCAGGCCTATCTCAGCGCCCAGGGCCTGGCTACGCGTTGGCTGGATGCGCGCGAGCACCTGCTGGCCCAGGCCCTGCCGAACCAGAATGCCTGGGGGTGTTACCTCTCCGCTTCGGTACCAACGGCGCCCGATGCCGCGCTCGCCGCCGCGCTGGCGAAGCAGGGCGAGGTATTCATCACGCAGGGCTTCATGGCCCGCAACACGGCGGGTGAAACGGTGATTCTGGGGCGCGGCGGTTCGGATACGTCGGCGGCCTATTTCGGCGCATTGCTCAAGGCAGAAAAAGTAGAAATATGGACCGATGTCGCTGGCATGTTCTCGGCCAATCCGCGCATAGTCCCGGCGGCACGGCTGCTGTCGCGCCTTGACTACGAGGAGGCACAGGAAATTGCGACTACCGGTGCCAAGGTCTTGCATCCGCGTTGCCTCAATCCGGTACGCGAGGCGTCGGTACCGCTGGCCGTACGGGATACCAACCGGCCAGAACTGGCCGGTACCGAAATCGGCGCATCGGTCGCTGCGGCCGCACCCAGCGTAAAAGCGGTCAGCGAACGCCGCGGCATCACGTTGATTTCGATGGAATCCATAGGCATGTGGCAGCAGGTCGGCTTCCTCGCCGATGTGTTCGAGCGTTTCAAGCGCCACGGCCTTTCGATCGACCTGATCAGCTCAGCCGAAACCAATGTGACAGTGTCGCTGGACCCGTCGGAAAACCTGGTCAATTCCGATGTGCTCTCGGCGCTGGCCGCGGACCTGGCTGAAGTCTGCCGGGTCAAGGTCATTGCGCCTTGCACCGCGGTCACCCTGGTCGGTCGCGGCATGCGTTCGCTGCTGCCGCGACTGGCCGGCGTGCTCGCCGAATTCGACCTGTTGCGTGTGCATCTGGTCTCGCAGTCCTCGAACAATCTCAACCTCACCATCGTCGTCGACGAAGCGGCAGCGACGGGGCTGGTGCCGACCCTGCATGCGGCGCTGATCAAGACCGAAGCGCTGCGCGCTGAGGATCCGGCGGTGTTCGGCCCGGCCTGGAGCGAGCTCTATGCCGCGGCGACGCACAATACCGAACCGCCGTGGTGGCTCACGCGCCGCGAGGAGCTGCTTGAGCTCGGGGCGCAGGCGACACCGCGCTATGTCTACGATCTGGCGACCGTACGCGAGCGTGCCCGGCGCCTGCGGGCACTCAGCGCGCCGGATCGCTGGTTCTATGCGCTCAAGGCCAACAGCCAGCGCGATGTGCTCCAGGTTATCGCCGCACAGGGATTTGGCCTCGAATGCGTTTCGCCGGGCGAGCTGGATATCGCGGCCGAACTGGTGCCGGCCGAGCGCCTGCTGTTCACGCCGAATTTTGCGGCGCAACCGGAATATGCCGCAGCGCTGGCTCGCGGTGCCCGGGTCACGCTGGACAATCTGCATCCGTTGCAGCACTGGGGGGAAACCTTCCGTGGCCACGAGGTAATCCTGCGTGTGGATCTGGGTGCCGGCCGCGGCCATCATGACAAGGTGCGCACCGGCGGCGCAGGTTCCAAGTTCGGCCTCAGCCTTGACCAGATCGAGGAATTCCGCCAGCTCGCCCGGCGCCACGATGTCGCCGTCATCGGCCTGCATGCCCATCTGGGTTCAGGCATTCTCGATGTGGGGCACTGGCGCGAGGTCTATTCCCAGCTGGCCGCGCTGGCGCAGCGCTTCACGCGCATCGAGGCGATCAACATAGGCGGTGGGCTGGGCGTGCCTTCCCGTGCCGACGAGGCGCAGCTGGATCTCGACGCGCTCGACGCCTGCCTTGCCGAGATCAAGCAAGCCTATCCACAGTTCCAGTTGTGGATGGAGCCGGGGCGCTACCTTGTCGCGGAGGCCGGCGTGCTGCTCGCCCGCGTGAATCAGGTCAAGCGCAAGGGCGAGTACTGCTATGCCGGTGTCGATACGGGAATGAATTCACTGATACGGCCTGCGCTTTACGACGCCTGGCACGAGATCGTCAACCTGAGCCGCTACGGCGAACCGGCCGACACGCTGTACCAGATCGTCGGTCCTATCTGCGAGTCGGGCGATGTGCTTGGCTCGAACCGGAGGCTGCCGGAATGCCGTGAGGGCGACCTGCTGCTGATTGCCCAGGCCGGCGCCTACGGGGCAACCATGGCTTCACAGTACAATCTGCGCATTCCGGCCGGGGAGTCCGTGGTTTGATTTCATCACGTGCAGTGCTGCATGGGGCGGCGCTGATCCTGCCGCTTGCCGCCGTAGCTGGACTGATGCTGGCTGCCCGCGGCTTTTTGCGTGAAGCGGTGCCACTCATCATCGCCTCCGTGCTGGCGGCCCAGTGCGCGGCTCTTGGTGGGAGAGTGCTGCTCGCGCGCAGCGCACAGTCCCACTGGATGGCAGCGCTGCTGATTGGACTGGGCATGGCCCTGCTTACCCATGCGCTGTTTGGGCGGATGTATGCACTTTGGAGTTCGATCTTTAGTGAGCGGGGCGATCTGCTGCTTACAGCACTGGTGTTCTCCTGGGGCTCTTTCATCCTCGCCGGTTTTGCTACGTTGCCGCTGACCATGGCGGTGTGCGTCGTTGTCCACCACCTGCATCGCAAGGAGCTTGCACGTGCCGCTGTCTGATCCGCGCAAAGCCGAGGTATTCCGTTTTGTCCGTGCCGACTATGCCGACGGAGAAGCACGTCTCGTCTATGCGTTCGATGATGATCTGGAGCTGGTTGAGCGCATTGTGTTTCCACAGGCGCCAGCGCTGCTGCCGGAGCGCGCAGCGGCCTTTACCACAGCCCTGAAGCTGCTGCATCTCATTGCCGGCGTCAGCTACTACAAGGCCGGAGTACCCCGGCAAATTCGCATCGACCACGGCGCGCTGGATGCGCAAACCGCCGAGCTGCTCGATGCGTTGTATCTGCATGGTCTCGGCGAATTCGCGTACCAGAACGGCCTGGATCTGAGTGAATGTATCCATTTTCCGCGTGCGGGTACGGCCGCACCGGCGCCTGCACCGGTGCTCGGTCTGCCGACGCGTAGCCTGCTGCCAGTCGGTGGGGGCAAGGATTCGCTGGTTTCGGCGGAGCTGCTCAAGCAGCACGGTGAAAACACCACGGCGGTATGGGTCGGCAATTCGCCGCTGATCGCAGCCTGCGTCGCCGCGACCGGGCTGCCTGGCCTCAACATTACACGCCAGCTCGCGCCGGAGCTGTTCGAGTACAACAAGGCGGGGGCGTGGAACGGGCATATCCCGGTTACCGCGATCAATTCCGCAATACTCGTCGTGGCAGCGCTGCTTTACGGTTATGACACCGTCGTGTTTTCCAACGAGCGCTCGGCTTCGAGCGCGACGCTGGAATACGACGGCCGTGCCGTCAATCACCAATGGAGCAAGGGCTGGGAATTCGAGCAGATGCTTGCCGCCTGGGTGCGCGCCCAGGTGGCGGCGGATCTGAACTACTGCTCGCTGCTGCGGCCATTGTCAGAGCTTGCCGTCACCCGGCTGTTCGCTCGCGAGTTGCGCTACGACGCCGTGTTTTCCAGCTGCAACCGCAATTTCCGTATCCTTGGACCCCGTCCGGTGGATCGTTGGTGCGGGCAATGTCCAAAGTGCCATTTTGTATTTCTAGCGCTTGCGCCGTTTGTTCCGAAGCCCAGGCTGCTGAATATCTTCGGGCGCAACCTGCTCGACGACGAATCGCAGCAGCAAGGCTTCGATGCGCTGCTTGAATTCCGTGAGCACAAGCCGTTTGAATGTGTTGGCGAGGGACGCGAGTCGCGTGCGGCGCTGCAGGCGCTGAGCCAGCGTCCCGAGTGGCGCGAGGATGCACTTGTCGCACGCTTCCGCAGTGTCGTACTGCCGCAGCTTGATGCGACTGAACTCGCGCTGGAGCCGCTGTTGCAACCCGCAGGACCGCACGCTGTGCCGCCGCGTCTGGCCGGAATCCTCGATGCGTATCGCTGATCTGGCAGGCAAGCGGGTCGCGGTCTGGGGTTACGGCCGGGAAGGCAGCGCGACACTGGCGGCTCTGCGCCGGCGCCTGCCGGGGCAGCGCCTGAGCCTGATCTGCAGTGCCGCTGAAGCGGAGCTGGCGCGCGGTCTCCATCATGACGCACTCGACTACGTGACGGTCGAGCCCTACGCCGGCCTGCTCTGGGGATTCGATGTCGTGGTCAAGTCACCGGGCATCAGCCGGTACCTGCCGGCCATCGTCGATGCCCTTGCTGCAGGTGTGTGCTTCACCTCGGCCACGGCGCTGTGGTTTGGCGAGAACCCGCTGGCGACCACCGCCGGCGTCACAGGCACCAAAGGCAAAAGCACGGTAAGTGCCCTGATCACGCATTTGCTGCGCAGCCTGGGTCAACGCGTCGCCCTCGCCGGCAATATCGGCCTGCCCCTGCTTGAGCTGCTCGATACGCCGGAACCGGTGGATTGCTGGGTTGTGGAATTGTCCAGCTTTCAGACGGCCGATGCCGAGCGCGTCGATGTTGGCCTGGTCAACAACATCTATGAAGAGCACCTGGACTGGCATGGCTCGCGCGAGCGCTACGTCAGCGACAAGCTTGCCCTGGTCGAGCACTCGACTACGCTGGTCGTCAATGGGCTGCAGCCTGAGCTTGTAGCCCGTACGGCGACGCATCCACATCGGCGCGTGTTCGGCGATGTAGCGGGCTGGCACCTGGCTGAGGGCATGATCATGCACGGCCACGAGCACTGCCTGGACCTGCGCCAGTTGCCGCTCGCGGGCGAACACAACGCGCTGAACCTTTGTGCCGCGCTGACCGTGGTCGACGCACTTGGCTTTGATGCGCACGCCGCGTTGCCGGCGGTGGCGACGTTCCGTCCGCTTCCACACCGGTTGCAGGCCCTGGGCGAGCAGGGCGGGCTGACCTGGATCAACGACAGCATCTCGACCACGCCGCAGGCAACAATAGAAGCCTTGCGCAGCCTTGAAGGACGGGCGGTCAGCGTGCTCGTCGGCGGTTTCGACCGCGGTCTGGACTGGGGTGAATTTCAGCGCTACGTCGCCTCGCGGCCGCCGGCCGCGGTGATCTGTCTCGGTGCCAGCGGCGCACGCATCGCGCGCCAGCTCGGCGCGGCGGCGCCGGCCTATCGGTTAGGTCAATGCGTGTCGCTGGCCGAGGCCGTGGCGCACGCGCGCAGCTGGACACCCGGCGGCGGCGTAGTCCTGCTGTCGCCGGGAGCGCCGAGTTTCGATCAATTTCGCGACTATGCCGATCGCGGCCGCGCCTTTACCCAGCTCGCCGGTTTCGATCCGCAGTCGATCGTGGCCATAGCCGGCGTCGGCATTGCCTGAAGCGGGCAGCTATCTTCAGTCGCCGCTGATGAAGTCCGGGCCCTTGCCGGCGGTCTTTTCGTAGACGCCGCCCCCGGCCCGCCGGTACTGGGTGAAGCCATGTTTGGCAACGTGGCTTTCACTGGTCAGATGACTGTTGCCGATCAGTGTGTTCGGGGCCGAGATCTTGCGGCGCAGCGGAGCGCCGCAGTCCGGGCAGGTCTGGAGTTCTGCATCGCTGAGTCTCTGCAGATGGTCGAAACCGGGGCCGCAGCGCGCGCACCCTTGTTCCTGCGCTATGTATTCGTAGATCGGCATGGTGGTGAAAGACAGATGTCCAGACGAGGGCTGCGCGGGCTCAGGCAGCGACGCCGGCGTTCGCTTCCGCGCTGCGCCGGTAGAGATCGTCCATGGCCTTCCAGCGGTTGACGATGCTGCAGAACAGGCGTGCCGTCTGCTCGGTATCGTAAACGGCCGAATGTGCTTCGCTGGAATCCCACTCGAATCCCGCAGCCGCCACTGCTTTCGACAGCACGGTCTGGCCATAAGCGAGACCGGCCAGCGTGGCCGTGTCAAAGCAGCTGAACAAATGGAAGGGGCTGCGCTTGTGTCCGGTTCGGCGAATTGCGGCGTTCAGGAAACCGAGATCGAACGAGGCGTTGTGACCGACCAGAATCGCGCGCTGGCAATCGGCTGCGCGCATGGCTTTGCGCACCGGGCGGAAGATGTGATCCAGAGCTTCCCGTTCATCCAGCGCAGCGCGGAATGGGTGCGTTGGATCTATGCCGGTGATTTCCAGCGCGCGTGGATCGATATTGGCGCCGGGAAACGGCACTACATGCGTCGACACGACGGGCGCGGGATGCACCCAGCCGGCGTCGTCCATGCGGATGACGACGGCGGCGATCTCGAGCAGAGCGTCGCGTTCTGAATCAAATCCGCCAGTTTCGACGTCAACGACGACAGGCAGAAAACCGCGAAAACGCTGAGCGAAACTGACGGGGGCGGACTCGGACATGGGCGCAGGATACCGGATGCGGCCGACCGCGCCCATTACTACCGGATGGCGGTGCTCAACGGCCTAGCCAGCGCGTGGCTAGGCCCAGCCCTGCGGCGAGGGCCAGAAGGATTATGCCCAGCGCCGGGATCAGCATCAGGAATGGCAGGCCGAGCACGGCGGTGGCCAGCGCCGCGCTCCAAAGATCAGCATGGGCCGGGACAGGGTATGCCGCGCCGGCGATACGTGACACCAGATGGTCAAGGCTCAGTTTGCCAGCGCCACTGAAGATCAGTGGCAGCAACATGACGACAAACAGCAAAGGCAGCTTGAAGTTGCCGTGGCCGCTATTGCTGATCGAATAGCCGGCGAGCAGGTCGCTCCACATCGTCCACATGCTGGGCCAATGCACCGCGGCGGTAGCGACGAAGGTCAGAAACATCAGCGAGAACGCGAAGAAGCGCGTACCGAGGCCGAGCCACAGCATTACTCCGCCTATCAGCTCAAACCAGGTCGCGATGCCCCAGGACAGGTCGACCGGTACGATGTCGAACGGCCAGGGAAATTTCTGCTGTATATCCGCAAACCAGTTCTCGCCCTGCAGTTTCTCCCTGCCGGATTCCCAGAACTCCCAGCCCATGATCAGGCGCAGCACGGCCGGCGGAATCACTTCAGCGGCGGCCTGCAGGCGAGTGGTGAGCGCATCCCAGGCGGTGACCAGGCGTGCTGCGGCGATCATGGTGTTGGTCCTTGGCGAAGAATGCTTCACGGGACCGGGTGTCGCGCCATTCGCTTTCGTGCCCGCCCTTGCTAAGGCCCCGAAAAACCCGAAAGCCTTGCATAGGCAAGGCCTCAATCCACCGTCTCGAAGTATCGATGATCGCCACGCAATACCCGCAACGGCCATGGCCGCACGGCCAACTACCGTGACGGCGGGCTAAAGCTCACCCTATGGAGCTGAATAAGGTGGCAGCTGCAGCTTTCCCTGCTGGTTATTCAGGCCGGTCGCGTGCCCAGCAGCGCCTGGCGTGTGTGCAGGTTGCGCAATATGTCGCAGCCTGCTTGCTGCAGTGCTGCGGCGTTGGCCGGCGCGACGTCGCGCAGCAGGCCAGCTACGACGTCGGCACCGGTTGCGTCGGTATTGGCCTGCAGGCGTTCGATCAGCGCCGCTGTCAGTGCATTGATTTCGAGAAAGCTGACCTGGTCGCGGCGATCACGCACCAGCAGCAATAGCGTCGGGTCGGCCGGTGTCTCGGCAGGTCGGTACGCAGCCGAAACGCGCTGGACTGGGAAGCGGTAGCCCAGCACCCATGCCAGCGGCGAGACAACAGGCACGCCGGCGACGATATCGCCATCGGGATCGTGCGGCAGTGTTGAGATCTCGTGCTCATCGAGGGAAAGGGCGAGCTCAGCCCATTCGTAGTGGGCGAGTTCGAGCAGGAATGGTTCGTCGCCGCAGCCGTCCTGCTGGCGCTGTTCCAGCCAGCGCAGGAATTCGCGGCCGATTTCGGGAAACAGCGGCGTCTGGGCACGGTGGCCGCGCAGGAAGGCAGCAATCAATGCGTTCCACGCAGTATCGTCATACAGTGTGCGGATGACGGGAAAATTGCTAGAAAGCAAACCTTCCACGTTGTTGAAAAATAGCTCGCGATAGACCTGCATGCGCCGGGCGGCGACACCGAGCGGCAATTCGGTACGTTCGGGTTCGCGGATACAGGCGGCGAAGTCGCGCTGCAGCGCGTGCAGCTCAGCCGCGGGCGATGTGGCGTTTGAGGTCGGCATGGCGCCCCTGCAGATCGCGGATATGGTCAAGTTCGGCGACGAGCTCGGTCAGCGGCGGAAAATTGAAGTCGCGTTCGAGCAAGGTCGGGCGTACGCCCAGGTGGGTGTAGGCGCGTTCGAGAAGACTCCATACAGGATCGATGACGGCCGCGCCGTGGGTGTCGACCTTGAGCCCGGGTTCCTCGTCATAATGGCCTGCGACGTGGTAGTAGGCGATGCGTTCGGCCGGCATGGCATCAAGGAACGCGGCCGCGTCGTAGCCGTGATTCACGCTGTTGACATGAATGTTGTTGATGTCGAGCAGCAAATCGCAGTCGGCTGCTGCGATGATTTCGCGCACGAAGTCGACTTCGTCCATTTCCCGGCCTGGGGCGGCGTAATACGACACGTTTTCCACCGCTATGCGTCGGCCGAGCAGGTCCTGGGTGCGGCGTATGCGTGCAGCGACCCAATCGACGGCGGCGCGCGTAAACGGAACAGGCATCAGATCGTAGAGGTGACCGTCGTCGCTGCAGTAGGACAGATGCTCGCTGTACAGTGCGACACCGTGTGTGTCGAGCAGACGGCGGATCTTCGCGATCAGGGTCTCATCCAGCGGCTCGGGTCCACCCAGGCTGAGACTTAACCCGTGGCAGACGAATGCATGGCGCTCGGTGTAGCTGCGTAACTGACGCCCTAGCGCGCCACCGACGTTGATCCAGTTTTCCGGCGCGATCTCAAAGAAGTCGATGGCCGCCGCGGGCATGCCCGTTGTGGCGGGGTAACCGTGCTCGGCAAGCGGGCCCAGCAGGGCCCGCCGCAGGCCTAGGCCCGCGCCGATGGGAGCGTAGCGCGGGCTCATACGGGCTCCGCTTAGGACGGCTGGCCGCCGCAGGAACCTTCCTTGCCCTTCTTGTCGCCGCCGCAGGAGCCTTCCTTGCCCTTCTTGTCGCCGCCGCAGGAACCTTCCTTGCCCTTCTTGTCGCCGCCGCAGGAACCTTCCGCGCCCTTCTTGTCGCCGCCGCACTTGCCTTCGCCGCACTTGCCTTCCTTGCCCTTGTGCGCGGCATCTACTTCGGCCTTGCTCAGCGAGCCGTTCTTGTCGGTGTCGACCTTGTCGAAGTGCGCGCCCTTCGCCGCGTCGTATTCGGCCTTGGAGACGGAACCGTCCTTGTTCGTGTCCATCTTGTCCATGCCGCACTTGCCTTCACCACACTTGCCCTCGCCGAAGCCGGTGACCATATAGCCGCTGGCCAGCTGGTTGAGCTGGAACGCCGTGTCGGCGCTGGCCATCTGCGCCAGCGAGAGGGAACCGATGAAAGCCGTGCCAAGTGCGAGCGTCAGCGGTTTTACGATCTTCGTGGACATTGCAAGTTCTCCGTGGATTGACGGGCCCAGGCCCGCAGGGGTAACTGCTGCTGATGCAGCGATAACACACCACGCGGTGGAGAACCTGCCAAATCAGCGGGGTTCTGCCCTCCGTACGCGAGGTGCGCTGTCTTATACGCTGATTGCTGCAGTTCGGATGCATGTTGCACTGCAGCGCGTCAGCTTGGACAACCAGACCGGAGCGTTACGTGAAATCTTTCGTGCCTGCACGGTGCGCAAGGATATACGTAGCTTCTGATGCTGGACCAGTCGTATACCTGAGGCGAGGGCCAAGGCCTTCGGTTCGGCGATTGACGATCTCGGCTTAGCGCAAGAAGGATCGTTGCTGCGTGTTTGTGCAACACCGTGGGCGAAGATGCCCACTTTCTCGCCCGATGATGACAGTGTGATGATGCTGCGGGGATGGAGGGCTGATGCCACGAGCGCGCAGTATGCGCAACGTTCGCGGCAGAATGCGCTGCCCCGTTGCGGGGCAGCGCCAGATTTAAGTCAGAAGTGGATCTGTGCGCGAAGTTCGGTGACTTTCGGGTCCAGCGCCAGCGTGCCCCTGTTGCTGAAGGCGCGGACGTAGTTTGCCTGAAGCTTGAAATGCTGGCCCAGGTACCAGTTCAGGCCCAGGGTCCAGTCATGTTGCTTGCCGCCGGCGATGACACCATCGTTGAGATCCAGCGTGGAATAGCGCAGGCCGACTTCGACGGCGCCGGCTTTGTTCCTGGGTTTGACATTGCCGAACGCGCCGCTCTTGTAGGGGCGTGCCTCACCGGTGAGCACCCAGCTTGCCGAGAGATAGGCGCCTTCGCCGGTGAAATCGCGTGCGGTGCGGCGTGATGCATTGATGGTCAGAAATTCGCCTTGCAGCAGCAAAGGTCCCCGCAGCCACGCCGCTTCCAGGCCGGTCCGTGTGATCTGGTCGGTGCCGCTGAGGTTGCCGGTATCGACCAGACGCACCGACGTGAGATTGGCTTCAGGGCGCGCGCGTATGCGTGCAACCTCGTCGTCACGCTGTTCGACGGATCCGGCGAGGCCGAGATGCACCACGGCGGTATCGTTCTTGACCGGATTGAACACGGCGCGCGCCGCCCAGGTTGTGCCGTCGTTGTCGCCGTTGAGGTCGCCGCCGCTGAACAGCGCGGCGTTGAGCAGCCAGCCCGGCGCTTGCTCGTAGGTCCAGTCCAGTCCTACGCGGCGGCCCTGATTCACCGCCTGCACCGGCAGTGCGCGCTCCATGAACGTCGTCGCGCCGGAACCGACTGCGCCTTCCTCGAAGCCGACCGGAGTCTTGAACTGGCCTACGCGAAAATCGCCAATGTTCTTGCTGAACAGGCGGAAGTAGGCATCGACCCAGAGATGGGAATGGAAGTCATAGCCGGCGGCGAGTTCCCAGGCGCCGCTCTTGCGTGCATACAGATAAGTTTCCTTGCGCCGCCAGGTTTCGAGGTCGGCGAAGCGCGGCTGGCCATTCGGTAAGCGATCACCGGAGAAGTGGTTGAGGTCGTACTGGATCGTGCCGCGTGTGCCGTATTCGATACCCGAGCCGCTCTTGAACTTGGTTGGCCAGTCACCCAGCAAGTCGTAGGCCAGTGCCGGTTTGGCCGGTGCAGTGGTGCTTGCAATACCAAGCAGGAGCAGGGCAGGGAATGGCGCGGTAGCGTAGTTGCGAGATTTCATTACAGACTCCAAAACGATGTGAAAACCATCGTACGGCTGCCGTTCCACGCTCGTGAAAAGGCATTTTGGGCGCGGCTTATTCCTTGTTCGTTACCGCCGTCTTGTCCTTGTGCTCGCAGAGATCGCGTATGGCACAGCTGGCGCAGTCGGGTTTGCGCGCCTTGCAGACATAGCGGCCGTGCAGGATCAGCCAGTGGTGGGCGTCCTGCCGGAATTCGGCCGGCACCGTTTTTTCGAGCCGGTCCTCCACGGCGCGTACGGTGCTGCCCTTGGCCAGGCCGGTGCGGTTGGCGACGCGGAAGATGTGCGTGTCGACGGCGATCGTAGGTTCGCCGAAGGCCGTATTGAGCACGACGTTGGCGGTCTTGCGGCCAACTCCGGGCAAGGCTTCCAGCGCCTCGCGTGTCCGCGGCACTTCGCTGTTGTAGTTCTCAACAAGGATGCGGCAGGTGGCGATGACGTTTTTGGCCTTGGCGTTGTACAGGCCTATGCTAGAAATATACTTTTTCAGTCCATCCTCGCCCAGCGCGAGGATCGCGGCAGGCGTGTTGGCTGCCGGAAACAGCTTGCGTGTCGCCTTGTTGACGCCGACGTCGGTGGCCTGGGCCGACAAGGTCACAGCGACGAGCAGCTCAAACGGTGTCGTGTAGTCGAGCTCGGTGGTCGGTTTCGGATTGAGCTCGCGCAGGCGGCGGAAAATGTCGAGGCGCTGGGCGTTGTTCATCGACGTGGCGGATCCTGTGCCGGAAATGGGTTCGACCGCTGGGCAAAGGTCTGAAAAACAGCAGCCGTGATGGCAGCGAGTAGCAACAGCCCACCCGCTGAGGTCAGCCAGGCGAGCAGTTCCCCCAGCGGCGCGTAGGCCAGGCCGTGCTGGGCTGCACCGGTCGCGGAACGAAGCGCGCCGACCAGCACTGGCGCAAAAACCAGCGTTGTGGCCAGTCCCAGCGCCGCCTTGCCGCGAGCGGCCTGTTGCCAGCAGGCCGCATTGGCTGCAGCCAGCGGAAGCACGCTGCGGATGTCGGCAGCGGGTGTGATCCAGGCGGCAACAAACCAGGTCGAGACGGCGGCGGCCACGCTGCTGCAGAGCGTGATGCTCAAGGCGCGCGGTGCCCGCACCCGGGTCAGCGACAAGGTTGTTGCGAGCATGGCCAGCGCCAGCAGGCTACCGCAGCCAAGTGCCAGGCCGCTGCGCAGGTCGGTGGCGGCAAGCAGTAGCGGTGCGTGTCCCAGTAGCGCCGCAGCTAGCGACGTCGGCGCGGCGGTTCTCGCAGTCGGCACCGGAATCATGCTGCCGGCGCCAAGGTGAGCCAGCGGTCGCGCTGTATCGAATAGGCCAGGAGCACGGCCTTCACGCGCGCGAGGATTGCTCGCGGTGTCACCGTGGCGTGGCTGAACTGGTCGAACTCACCGCCGTCGCGGCGTAGTGCCCAGCGCGAATCCGGCGGGTCGGCGAGTGAGCGCCCGGCGAGCTGTGTCAGCCAGCGGCCGTCGTCGTGCTCGAAGGCGTCGCCCAGGCCGCGTGTCTCGCGATGTTCGATCACCCGTGTACCGAGCAAGGTGCCGTCTGGCGCGAGGCCGATACGCAGCCGCAGTGGACCGCCGTAGCCCGATGCGATGGCGTCGATCACGAGCGCGCAGATTTCACCGCCGCGGCGCACGCGCCAGAGCGGCATCGGCGCCTCGCTGCCGAGTGCGGCAGGGTCGCTGATCTCGACGCGCTCGGCGACCATATCGCTGCCGCAATAGGAAGCGGGCAGCACACTCGCAAAGGCTGCCAATGCACTCGTAGTGGCCTGCGCTTGCAGCGGGCCGCGAGTAGCCGCCGCGGCAAGCGCGAGCAGTAGGAGCGCGAACACGATCTGCATCAGCGGCGGCCAGGGGCGGGGTGAGGATTCAGGCATGGTTGCGGCCGTAGATGCGTGGTCGCGTAGCGCGATCGATCAGCGGCGCCAGCGCATTCATCAGTAGCACCGCGAACGCGACACCGTCCGGGAAAGTGCCCCAGCGCCGGATTATCAATGTAAGAACGGCGACGCCAGCACCGAAAATCAGGCGGCCACGCGGTGAGGTGCAGCCGCTGACCGGATCGGTTGCGACAAACCAGGCGGCGAGCATGAGGCCGCCGCTGCCTAGCTGTTGCAGCGGCGAAGCATGGCGCTCCGCGTCGAGCAGCCAGAACGGCAGGGTCATCAGCACCGTGCCCGCGATCACGCCAACCGGTGCTTGCCAGCCTATGATCCGGCGCCAGAGCAGGTACAACCCGCCCAGGGTATAGGCCAGCGCGATCCAGGGCCCGGCCCCGGCGCGGCTGTCTGCATACAGGGGGCTGCTGTAAATCTCCGGCATGCGCAGACCCTGCGCGCCGAGTTGCCGTGCGACATCGAGCGGGGTTGCCGAGGACAGGGTGTCCCAGGTTATGCCTGGCCCTGCCAGGAATATGGCGCCGGCTGTTTCGGCCAGGCCAAGTGTGTAGGCAGGCCAGGTCGTCGCGGCATGCGGAAACGCCACCAGCACGAACGCGCAGCCAACCATTGCGGGATTGAACAGATTGGCGCCGAGGCCGCCGTAGGCATGCTTGGCGACGCCCAGGGCGACGAACATGCCGAACGCGGACACCCACCAGGGCGCGAGAGGCGCCAGGCTCAACGCAAACAGTGCCGCGGTGACGGCTGCGCTGAAATCGCCGGCGGGGTTGAGTGGGGCAGGGCGCAGCCGCGACAGGGCGGTCTCCAGTGCAAGACCGAAGACGAGGGCAAGCACAAGCTGGAATGCGTGACCTGGGCCGTACGTCCAGAGTTGCAATGCAGCGCCTGGCAGCAGTGCCAGCAGTACCTCGGCCATGACGCGCTGCACGCGGCGGGGTGTGCTGATATGCGGCGCCAGCGCCGTCGCGAAGGTCTTCACGAGGTCTCCCCTGGCGACTGTGGAGCGCCGGCCCTCGGCCCGTTGGCGTTTGTGCGCTTGGCCTTGCCGCGGGCGATGGCGGCAAGCACGGCGGACTTGTCCATGCGTGCGGCCGGGACAGGAGCCGCGTCGGCCGTTGCCGGTGTGGGCAGGTTTGCAGCGGCCTGTTCCTGTGCCAATGCATCGCGGCGTGCGGCGACGCGTGCGACTTTCTCCGCCTGCTCGCGCGCCAGGCGCTGGCCGCGGGCGCGATAGCGTTCGCGCGCCTGGTCGGCGCGCGTGCGCGCGGTCCGGGCAATGGCCTGTGCGGTCTTGGCCTGGCGATAGATATCCACGAGTGGAATCTGCGCAGGGCAGACGAAGGCGCAGCAGCCGCATTCGATGCATTCGGCGAGGCCGAGATCTGCAGCGCCTTCGGCATCATCAGCGCGCAGCAGGCGCAGCAGTTCCTGCGGCTGCAAACGTACCGGGCAGGCAGTGGCGCAGTCTCCGCAGCGGATGCAGGCCTGCTCCGGCGCGGGCGGGCGCAGCTCGGCGGCAGCAAGTACCAGAATCGCGTTGCTGGTGCGCGTCAGCGCGACCTCGTCATGGGGCAGCGAGATACCCATTAGCGGGCCGCCAAGAACCAGACGGGCTGCATCGGGCGCATAACCGCCCGCGGCTTCGATCAGGGTGGCTATGGTCGCACCGATACGAACCTCGAATACCCCGCCGCTGACCACACCACGGCCCGCCAGGCTGATCAGCCGCGTGGTCATTGCCTCGCCTAGCGCAACAGCGCGCCAGGCGGCGGCGGCGGTAGCGACGTTCTGCACGGCAATGCCTATATCGACGGGCCAACTGCCGGCTGGCACTTCGCGCCCACAGAGCACCTCGATCAACTGCCGCTCGCCGCCTTGCGGATAGACGGTTGGTACCTGCGCCAGGGTGATCCCCGGGACGTTTACCAAGGCGGCGCGCAGGGCGTCAGCGGCAGCCAGCATGCGGTCCTGCAGCGCGATGATGATCTGGCGCGCACCGGCTATGCGGGCGAGCAGGCCGGCTCCTGCCACGACGTCCGCAGCGCGTTCTTGCAGCAGGGCCTGGTCACAGCTGATGTAAGGCTCACATTCGGCGCCGTTGAGTATCAGAGTCGATACCGGCCTGGCCAGTTTCTGCGCAGTGGCAAAACCTGCCCCACCCAGGCCGATGACGCCGGCCTCAGCCAGCCGCCGGCGCAACTGCTGCGGGTCGGCCTGCGCCCAGTCGGCCATTGGCGGCAGCAGCAACGGCTCGTCGCGGCCATCGGGTTCGAGCACCAGATGAGGGGCAAGGCTGCCATCGCTCCTTGCCAGGGCATGGTCCTGGATTGCCACGATACAGCCGGATGTAGGCGCCGGAAGTATGGTCGCTAGCGCATCGGCAGCGTGGGCCAGCGCCTCGCCGCGGCGCACCTGTTGTCCCGGACTCACGCGGCAGTACAACGGGCCGCCGTCGGTTTCGGTCAGCGGCAGGTATAGCCGCCTGGGCAGCGGGCAGGGGCGTACAGCGGCCGGTTCACCCGCGTGCGGCAGCGCCGCCGCCGCGAGGCCGCCGTGGATGCGGTGCAGTGACATAGCCCGGGATTGTAGGCGGTTGCGGCCCCGGCCTTGAACCGGGTCGGTCCTGCCACTATGCCCTTGCGGTGCGCGGGGTCGGGCTGCGTGGCATACTGCGCGACTTTGCAAGACTGGGCAGATCTCGGCCCGGTTCCAACCAGCGAGAACACCATGGATTTTCTGATTTCGACGGCACAGGCCCAGGCCGCGCCTGGCGCGCCGCCCGCAGGCGGCGGGATGAGCTCCATTCTGATGATGGTCGCGATGTTCGCGATCTTCTATTTCATGCTGATCCGCCCGCAGATGAAGCGCGCCAAGGAACAACGCGCCATGGTTGCTGCGCTGGCCAAGGGCGACGAGGTCGCGACCTCGACCGGCATGCTGGGAACGATCACCGACATCAGCGAGTCCTACGTCAGCGTCGAAATCGCGCCCGATGTGGTGGTCAAGCTGCAGAAACAGGCGATCACGGCCGTGTTGCCGAAGGGTACGCTGAAATCTGTTTGATCTTGCTGCGCCGGTGAACCCGGCGCAGTTCGTTTTCCGATACGTCGACACGTGTGCGGCGCTAGGTCCGCTACGTTGGATCAACCTGGGATTCAAGGCATGAACGAGTTCCCCCGCTGGAAGTACGCGCTGGTTGCGGTAGCGCTGCTGTTCGGATTCCTTTACGCGCTGCCCAACCTGTTCCCCAAGGAACCGGCCGTGCAGATTTCGGCCAACCGCGGCTTTACGGTCGATACGGCGCTGAAGGAGAAGGCACAGGGCATACTCGAAACGCAGAAGATCGGTTTCGAGTCGCTGAGCATCGAAGGGGAGCGTCTGCTTGTGCGCTTTCCCGATACCACGGTTCAGGCCAAGGGCTCCGATGCGTTGCGCGCCCAGCTTGGCGACAACTATGTGGTCGCGCTGAATCTTGCCTCCACCGTGCCGGCCTGGCTTGAGTCGATCTACGCGCGCTCCATGCCGCTGGGTCTCGATCTGCAAGGCGGCGTGCACTTCCTGCTTGAGGTCGACCAGAAGGCGGTACTGGAAAAGCAGGAAACGCACTATGCCGAAGAAATCCGCGGCATAGCGCGCGAGAAGAAGATCCCGGGCGTCACCGCAAACCGCAGCGCGCAGGGCATAGTCGCGATCACACGCAGTGCCGAAGACCGCGATCGCCTCGCGGCTGAATTGGGCCGGGCCGTGCCTGAGCTGCAGTTCACGAACGGCACCGAAAGTGACAGCGGCTATTCGCTGATTGCAAAGGTCAGCGAGGCCAAGATCCGCGAAATTTCGACCAACACGATCAAGCAGAACCTCGGCACTCTGCGCAATCGCGTGAACGAGCTGGGGGTGGCCGAGCCGGTCGTCGCGCAGCAGGGCGAATCGCGCATCGTCATCGAACTGCCGGGTGTGCAGGACACGGCCGCAGCGAAGAAAGTCATAGGCGCAACGGCGACGCTGGAATACCGCGCCGTGGATACGAGTGTCGATGCCTTGCAGTTGACGCCGAACAGCCCGGTGCCGCCGGACTCCAAGATCTACTACCGCCGCGATAGCGGCGCACCGGTGCTGCTCAAGAAGAAGGTCATCGCCAGCGGCGCTGACCTCGTGAACGCAGCGGCGATTCCCGATCCGCAGAGCGGCACGCCGGCGGTCTCGATCAAGCTCAACACGGCTGGCGGGAAGCGCATGCTCGATTTCACCATGCAAAGCGTCGGCAAGCCCATGGCCGTGGTCTATACCGAGCGCATTCCCGAAGTGAAGATCGTCGACGGCAAGGAAGTGCGCAGCGCCAAGACCAAGGAAGAAGTCATCAATGTGGCGACGATCCAGGGCGTGTTCGGCCCGCAGTTCCAGACCACGGGTCTGGACAGCATGAAAGAGGCTAACGAACTCGCACTGTTCCTGCGCGCCGGTTCGCTGGCGGCGCCGGTCGATATCGTCGAGGAACGCGTCATCGGCCCCAGCCTGGGCCAGGACAACATCGCCAAGGGCATACTTGCCGTGATTATCGGCGTGACTCTGGTGGTGGTCTTCGTCGGCCTGTACTACAGGCTGTTTGGCCTGATTGCGGATGCAGCGCTGCTGCTTAACCTGGTGCTGCTGGTCGCCATTCTGTCGTTGCTGCAGGCCACGCTGACCTTGCCCGCGATCGCCGGCATCGTGCTGACATTGGGTATGGCGATCGATGCCAACGTACTGATCTGCGAACGCATACGCGAGGAGCTACGTAACGGCTCCACGCCCATGGCGGCCATTAGCCGGGGCTATGACAAGGCCTGGGCAACGATTCTCGACGCGAACGTGACTCATCTGATCGCCGCGTTCGGCCTGATGGCGTTCGGCTCCGGCCCTATCCGCGGCTTTGCCTTCACCCTCGCGATCGGTATTGCGACGTCGATGTTCACCTCGGTCATGGTGACTCATGTGCTCGTCGGCCTCATTTTCAACGGCCGTCGCCTCAAGACGCTGTCGGTCTGATCCAGGAGTTCGTCACCATGGAACTGTTCAAGTCCGAATCCAATTTCGACTTCATGGCCTGGCGCAAGCTGAGCCTGACCCTGTCGGCGATCCTCTGTGTGTTGTCGGCGGCCATCATCTTCGTGCGCGGCCTGGATTACGGCCTCGACTTCGAGGGCGGCGCCATGATCGAAGTGAAGTACGAGCAGGCGGCTGAAATCGCCGACATTCGTGCAGCGCTGCAAAAAGCCGGTTTTGCGAACGCGGTCGTGCAGGGGCTGGGCACGACGACGGAATATGCGATCCGCATCAAGCCCAGCGAGGCGCACGCCGAGGAGGCCAAGCCGGAGCCGGTTGCGCAAGATGGCGACAAAACTGCCACCGGAATCAGCAAGGCACAGACCGACAAGATTGCCGCCGACGTGCTCAAGGCGCTAACCGTGACGCGTGCCGATGTCAGTGTGACGCGCAGCGATTTCGTAGGCTCCAGCGTCGGTGAAGAGCTCCGCGAACAGGGGCTGGTTGCCGTGCTGTTCGTGATTCTTGGCATCATGGTCTACCTCTGGCTGCGCTTTGAATGGCGCTTTGCGGTTGCCGCCGTAGCCAGTGAAATTCACGATACCTTGATCACGGTCGGCATTTTTGCGCTGACCAGCCGTGAGTTCGACTTGCCGGCGCTGGCCGCAGTACTGTCCGTCGTTGGCTATTCAATCAACGACAAGGTCGTCGTATTCGACCGTGTGCGCGAAATTTTCCGCTCTTCACGCAAGGGCGAGCCCTATGAAATCCTGAACCGGTCGATCAACTCGACCATGTCGCGCACCATCATGACCGGCCTGACCACGAGCCTTGCGGTCGGCACGCTGTATTTTGTCGGCGGCCCGGCGCTGGAGAACTTCGGCCTTATCATGCTGATCGGTATCCTGGTCGGCACGCTGTCGTCGGTGTTCTTCGCGAACCCCATTCTGCTCTGGCTGGGCGTGTCCAAGCAGGATCTGATGCCCAGGACCAAGGAAGACCCGGAACTCGCCGCGCGGCCGTAACACTTGCCTGGCTTCTTCCCTGGAAAACGGCCCGTGCAACCGGGCCGTTTTCGTTGGTGCTCTCACTGGGCTGAATGACCCAATCGTCAACCCCGCCTTCATTGCCACGCCGTTGACCGCGATTCCCTGGCGCAGGAGTACCGTCATGCCGCGTTTGTTCACCCTGATTCCCCTGTTGTTCGCCGCTCCACTGCAGGCTGCTGATGGTCTAGGCATGACATTTGGCAATAACAGTAACGAATCCACCGGCGATGGGGTCGTCTTCGTGACTTGCCACGGGTTACCGCGGACTGAAGGCGGCAGCTGCAATCCTTATTCTGGCGATACCTCGTGTGCGACGCGTTTGCCACTCCTGTGCCTTGAGGTCGATGGCCGGCCGCGCCCGCCCGGACTGCTACTGCCTCCGGCCGGCAGCGCTGCGGCGATGCCGAGCAACTTCTATGCGGGCTGGGCTGCGGGACGTGTCGCCGCGACTTCGCCGATTGCCGGCCACGATCTGCGCTCGGCGCAAGCAGCTGACACGATCTGCCGCAACAAATTCGGCCATGGCTGGCGCATGGCCGAGTTTCATGACGGGATTGTCGACGCGGCAGGCAACCATGGTGGTTGGGCCTGGTATGCCCACGGTCAGCTCGATACCTCGACCCGTTACTGGGTTCGCATCAACGATCAGCCGGGGAATTGCTGGGATGGTGTCGAAGATGGCGGTTTGCAGGCCGGCCGCGGCACGCGGCCGAAAAAAAGCGATGGCAAGCAGCCGGTGCACAAGATCGCCGTGCCGGAAAAGGTCGATTGACTTCAAGCCGGTGCATCGTGCGGACGTCCTGGCCCTGAGGGGAGCAGGGGCCTGATGCGCAGGACGTCAGGGGGTAACGGCTGGGGAGGTGCCAACAATCCGGCTGCGTCCGCACGATGCCTGGTAGTTGAGGCAGTGGCGGCGACTTTCCTTTCACGCCCGCGTTGCAGCAATTGCGCAGTTCAGCCTGCAAGCAGCTCCGGCGGCAGCAGGGGCTGGATGGTGTTGACGATGCCGAAAGCGACCTTGTGGCCGCCGGCGACGAGGTTGCCGGATTCAGGAACGCCGTCGCGGCCAGCCATGTCGCAATAGCGACCGCCGGCTTCACGTACCAGCAGGCAGCCTGCGGCCATGTCCCAGAGTTTCAGGCCGGTCTCGTAATACCCGTCAAAACGGCCACAGGCGACATAGGCGAGATCCAGCGCGGCTGAACCGGAGCGGCGTATGTCTTCGGCGCTGGCGAGCAGGGCCTGGGTCATTTCGATCTGTGGCCGCAGGTGGCGGCGCTGGCGGTAGGGAAAGCCAGTGCAGAGCAGCGCGCCGGCCAGCCCTTCGCTGGCACTCACCCGGATGCGGCGTTCGTTGAGAAAGGCGCCGTCGCCCTTGCTGGCGGTAAAGGTCTCATTGCGCAGCGGATCGTAGATCACGCCATAGACCGGCTCACTGCCTTCCAGCATCGCGATAGACACACAGAAATGCGGGATGCCGCGCAGGAAGTTATGGGTGCCGTCAAGCGGGTCGACCACCCAGGTGTAACGAGACTTGCCGTGCTGGCCGGTTTCCTCGCCAATAAAGGCATGGGTGGGATAGGCGCGCTTGAGATCACGCATGATCAATTGTTCCGCCATGCGATCGACTTCGGAGACGAAGTCCATGCGCTCCTTCTCATGCACGGCCAGGCCTTCAACACGATTCAGATTGCGCACGATCAGATTACCGGCGGCACGGGCGGCACGGACCGCGACGTTGATGGCGGGTCTGGGCATGGAAACTCCGATCGAATGGCTTGAAGAAAGAGCGTCGCCGGCGTCGGGGCTGGCGCGGGGCGCGAAGGGTAGCAGAAGGGGGGAGGAGGAGCCAGGGAAGCTGCGCTGCAGACCCGTCGCTGCGTTGGCCTGCCGGGTCTCGGCGCGTATGCTGGCGCGCTGCTGGTTTCCTCGCTCCCACCATGACTCATTTTTCCGCTCTCTCCGCGCGCCTGCGATTCGTGCTCGTGCGTACCTCTCAGCCTGGCAATATCGGTGCGGCAGCACGCGCCATTCGCACCATGGGATTTGCGCGGCTGGTGCTGGTCGCACCGCAGCGTTATCCCGATCCGGAAGCGACAGCGTTCGCGGCAGGTGCCAGTGGCGTACTCGCCGATGCGGTTGTGGTGCCGGACCTGCGCAGCGCGATCGGTGATTGCCAGGCTGTCTACGGCGCGACGGCGCGTCAGCGCGCGGTGGCGCTGCAGGAGTTCACGCCGCGCGAGGTCGTAATGCCCGTGCAGACAGCGGCGCAGTCAGGCGGCGAGGTCGCCATCGTGTTCGGCAACGAACGCACGGGGCTTGAGAATGACGAGCTCGCGCTATGCCATGGTGCCGTGCATATACCGGCCGCGGCGGACTACAGCTCGTTGAATCTGGCGCAGGCCGTGCAGGTGCTGGCCTACGAGTTGCGCATGGGGTTCCTTGGCAATCCCACGGCGCCGCCGCCGCATCGCACCGATCCGCCCGCATCAGCCGAACAGATGGAGGGTTTTTTTGCCCATTTGTATGCGGCGCTGTATGACATCGATTTCCACAAGGGAAGGTCGCCAGAGACCATCATGCTGCGCTTGCGCAAACTGTTCCTGCGGGCACAGCCCGATGAGCGCGAGCTGCGCGTCCTGCGCGGGATCCTGGCCGACGCGCAACGCATGGCGCGGTTGGCGCGTGGCGACCGGAAATAGGCGTTGACCCGGCGCGGTCAGCCGATGAAGTGCTGTACCAGCGCGACCATCGCTCGACTGAGGCTGCCGACCATGGCGGCGGAGGCGATAGTCGCGCCCCAGGTCAACGACAGCAGCCCGCCGTCGCGTTCGATCAATGCGACGCCGAAGCCCATGATCAGCAGGCCAAACGGGTAGTTCGTGAACGGGATGGGCAGGGCGAGCAGGATCCCGAGCAGTATCAGCACCAGGCCGCTGAAATGGCTCCAGGGCTTGCGTGTGATCTGTTCCAGGCGAGGCCGGCAGACGCGTTCGAGCCGGTTGAACATCGGCGCCATGTGGGCGACAAAGGTTTCCACGGAGCGGCGCGGAAAGCCATGCTGGCGTGCGAACTGAGGCAGCCAGGGACGTGGCATGCCCCAGAGCATCTGTGCGCCGATAAGCACCAGCAAGGTGCCGCAGATTCCGCCTACACCCATCGGAATCGGAATAAAGTTCGGCAGCGACAGCAGTACGACCAGAAAGCCGTAGGCGCGGGTCTCCAGTGGTGCGATGAACTGCTCCAGGGAGATTGTTTCGCCAGTATTCTGCTCCAGCGCCTGCTGGAACAATTCAGTAGTCCGGGGATCGTGCGGGCGCGTCATCCGTGAGTCTCGTCTGCCCGCTCAGGGGGTGGCTTCGGGGGTAGTGCGGGCGATCAGCAGCTTGTCAATGCGTGGCCCGTCGAGATCGACAACTTCAAAGCGCAGGCCGCGCCAGCGGAACGATTCACCGACTTGCGGAATGCGACCGAACTGGGCCATGACCATGCCGGCAGCAGTGCGGAAGTCGTGATCTTCCTCGTTCGGCAATTGACTGAGGTCGAGCAGTTCGCGCAGGTCGTCAGTATTCAGCGTACCGTCGACCAGGTAGCTGCCGTCATCACGGCGCACGATGGGCGCACCTTCGGTTTCTATATTCGTGCTCGCGGTCTTGCCAAGCACGGCACCCAGCACATCGTTGAGAGTGACCAGCCCCTCGACGTCGCCATATTCGTCGACGACGAGCGCGACGGTCGCCTCGGCCTCACGCAGTTCTTCGAGCAGGTCGAGTGCGCGTGCTGCCGAGGTCACGAACAATGGTTTGGTCAGCGCGCGGAACAGGTCGATGTTCGGCGACCCCAGCGAGTCGAGCAAGGTTTTTGTTTCCAGTATGCCGACTACATCCTGCTGATTGCCGCCGCGGTAGACCGGATAGCGTGAATAGGGCGTGGAACGCATGACCGCGAGATTGTCCGCCAGCGGTGAGGCGACGTCGAGCCAGGCGATACGCGTGCGGGGCGTCATCAGGCTCGTAATCTGCCGATCGCCGAGCCGCAGCACGCGGTTGACCATATTGTGCTCGTCGCTGTCGATGACGCCCTGCTCCGCGCTCTCGGCCACGAGCAGGCGGATTTCTTCTTCGGTGACCGGATCGCGTGAGCCCTTGTCGAGCCGCAGCGCCCTGAGCAGGACACGCGTGCTGAATGAGAGCAGCCAGACAAAAGGAGCCGCCACCGTGGCAAACAGACGCATGGGGTAGGCGATCCAGACCGCGAACCGCTCCGGCGCGACCAGTGCAAGCCGTTTGGGCAGTAATTCGCCGACGATGATCGAGACATAGGTGATGGCACCGACGCTGACCGCGAGACCTATACCGTTGGCCAGGTCCGCTTCGAGACCCCGGCTCTGTAACGCGGCGCCTATGCGTGCGCCTATGGACGCACCGCCATAGACCCCGGTCAGCACGCCGATCAGCGTGATGCCGACCTGCACGGTGGAAAGGAATCGCTCCGGGGATTCGGTCAGGCGCAGCGCGTTCTGGGCCCGGGTACTGGTTTCGGCCATCTGCTTGAGGCGCGATTTGCGCGCAGTCACTACGGACATCTCCGACAGAGCGAAGAAGCCGTTGAGCAGGATGAGAAGCAGGACGGCCAGAATCTCGGTCAGCATTGCGCAGTATGCAATCCCAGGCAGGCCAGTGTAGCAGCCCCGAGCGTCTCCCCCTTGAGGGCGCGTGCCGCTGGATGTGCCGGCTGCTTGGTCACTGCTGTAACATGAATGTCATCGAAACGACATATTTTTGCCGCAAAGCTTGCGGCAGCGGTCTACGTCGCGCTTATTTTTCTTTTACATTCAAACTCTTACAGGCGGCAGCCATGTTTTCTCTCCAGACCATCTTCGGCAAGGGCGACAAGTTCTACGGACTGCTGGAGTCCAGCGCGAATGCGGCGCGACGCAGCGCCTCGGCCTTGACCGAGTTCCTGACCCAGGGCGGCGGTGCGGCCAAGTCGCTCGACGAATTCCGCCTCGCGCGCCAGCGCGAGAAGAAACTGGCGGCCGAGATCAGCGAGGCGCTGGTCAACACCTTCGTCACGGCACTTGAGCGCGAGGACATCGAGGCGCTCTCGGGCGCGCTGTACAAGATCCCGAAAGTCATCGAGAAGTTTGCCGAGCGTTATTCGCTGATCGGCGATCGTCTGGGTGATGTCGACTTTGTCTCGCGAGCACGCATGCTGGAGAAAGCCTGCGAGGTGCTGGAGCAGATGGTCGGCCAGCTGCGCTCGATGAAACTCGATTCGATGAAAGCGCTGAACGATCAGCTTCAGGCGCTGGAAAACGAGGCTGACCGGCTTATCCTGGAGCTGTTCCGCGACATGTACCGCAACGAGAACGATCCGGTACGTTTCCTGCTGCGCAAGGATCTGTTTGAAATCCTGGAGAAGGCCATCGACCGCTGCCGCGATGCGGGCAATGTGGTCTATGCGATCGTGCTGAAGAACTCCTGAGGCGCGCCGTGGAACTGACCCTGGTTTTCAGCGTGATCGTGATCGCGCTCGTGTTCGAGTACATCAACGGCTTCCACGACACCGCCAATTCGATTGCGACGGTGGTCGCGACCAAGGTGCTCAGCCCCGGCCAGGCGGTCATGCTGGCGGCTGGCATGAATCTGCTGGGCGCCCTCTGGGGCACCGCGGTAGCGAAGACGATTGCGTCGGGCCTGATTGATACCGGCATCGTCAACGTGACATCCATGGTTTTGATCTGCGCCCTGTCCGGAGGAGTGATCTGGAATCTGATCACCTGGTGGTGGGGCTTGCCTTCGTCGTCCTCGCACGCGCTCGTCGGCGGCCTCTGTGGCGCGGCGTTCGCGGCCTCTGGCGACAACTGGCAGGCGCTGATCTGGAATGTGCCTGGGGCCGAGCACTGGTGGCAGGGCAAGGGTCTGCTGCCGAAGGTGGTGATTCCCATGGTCCTGTCGCCGCTGGCGGGCTTCATTCTCGGCATCGTCATCATGGGCGTGCTGTTCGCGCTGTTCTCGTTTCTCGCCGAGCGCAAGGGCGTGCTGCAGAAGATAGGCCGGCCGCGTTTCGCCAATGCGCTGTTCGGCAAGCTGCAGATCATCTCGGCGAGTGCGATGGGCTGGGCACACGGCTCCAACGATGCGCAGAAGACCATGGGCATCATCGCCCTCGCGCTGGTCTCGGCCGGTGTCGCAGGACAGCTCGACAACCTGCCGGACTGGGCGCATTTCCTGCGCATCGACGGCGACCCCAAGAAGCTCGAAATCCCGCTCTGGATCAAGCTGACCTGTGCCATCGTCATGGCCGCAGGTACGGCCGCCGGTGGCTGGCGCATCATCAAGACCCTGGGCCACAAGATGGTCAAGTTGCATCCGGTGCACGGTTTCGCTGCGGAGACGGCCTCGGCCACGATGATCCTGTCTGCCTCCAGCCTGGGTATTCCGGTTTCCACGACCCACAACATCTCCGCCGCGATCATGGGGGTCGGTACCGCCAAGCGGCTCAACGCCATCAAGTGGACCGTGGTTGAGCGCATGATCTGGGCCTGGATACTGACCCTGCCGGTGGCTGCCGGTCTGGCTTATCTGCTGGTCAAGCTCGCACACGGGGTCGGCTTGCCGATCTGAGCACTGCGGCCTGAGCCGCTGGCGGCTCAGGCCGGACAGGTATTGCTACAGAAAGCGTCGCCGCAGATTTACCCGCCCGGTCGCTCGCGTCGTGTCTGTGCATGAAGGCTGCCGCATTCACTTGCCGGGTGGCGCCTTCGTGTTCCAGCAATGCGGCTGGTGCCGCCGGGGCCCGGACCTTGCCGTTCTGATGGCTTGCCAGCAGCGCCGGCAGCGCGATAGCGGCACAGCGCAAGCGTCATACCGATGATCGATACCGGTGGCGAACTCTCGCCGGGGCCAGAGCGCCGCCGACTGAATTAGCCGACGGGCTCCGCGCAGTGCAGGTGTCGCCAGGCGGTTCGCAGCGGTGTGCGACCCTCTACTCATTCGCCGCCGGGACGCATCAGTTGCCGGTACTGGCGCGGCGCGAACCCCGTGACCTGGCGGAACTGGCGTGACAGTGCGCTCTGGTCGGAGAAGCCGGCGTGCTGCGCGATCTCTGCGATTGGCAGCGGCGTCGACGCGAGCAGGCGCGCTGCATGATCGATGCGTGCCTTGATCAGATACTGGCCCGCGGAAAGGTGGAATATTTTTTTCATGCGGCGCTCGAACTGGGCCTGCGACAACCCGGAGCGGTGCGCGAGATCCTCCATGCGCAGCGGTTGATCGTAGTGTTCCAGCATGTAGTCGACGGTCTCGGCAAAGCCCGTGTCGATCAGTCCGGCGCGGCTGGGTTCGATCAGGTCCTTGGAGATGCAGGCCAGCCCGACGATGCGTCCCTGCGCATCGTAGAGCGGCTCCTTGGTGGTCAGGCACCAGCCGGCGCTACCGTCGCGATAAATCGTGAGGTCGAGGTTGTCGATGATGGGGCGCCCGGTGTTGAACAGGCGTTCATCCTGGCGCGTATAGCGCTCAGCCATGGGTTGCGGAAACAGATCGAATGCAGTCTTGCCTATGGCGTCCTGCTTGCGCTTGAGCCCACAGCGCACCACCACTGCTTCGCTCATCGATACATAACGGCCCTGTCTGTCCTTGACCGAGAAGAGAATGTCGGGCTGGCGGTCAAACAGCGTCTCGACATACCACGGTGAGGCGACCCGCCCCATAAAGGCTTCGCGCCAGCGTGCCAGTTCAGTATTCATTTTGCTTCTCCCCCTGGCAGATCGGGCAGCAACGGTTTTCCCTGCCTGCGCGATTTGCCGGTTTGTGCGGATTGTTGCGTCTACGTGATCGTATGCGGCTAGACCATGGTCTTGGTCGAAACCTAGCATCATCGCCCGCAGGAGTCAGTTGGAGGAGAACGCGTTGCAGCGCGTTCTCCTCCGTGAACACCGGCTCGTGCCGTGTTTTCACACAAGACGATGTTCGGGGAGAAACCAATGTATTCGTTTGCCCGGCTGTTGCAAGCCGGCCAGGGACTGGCTGCATGCTTGTTCCTTGCCACGTTGTCCTCGGGTGCCCTGGCACGCCCATTACCATCGCAGCCTGGACCGGCGGCAAACAGCAGTGCGGAGTCGCATCCGTCTGCGCACATTCAGACGCGGCGCATGACCTGGGATACACGCCCGCCGTTGCCCTCGAGTCGCGAACACTTGTTTCGTTCCTACGACGAGCCCGCGCCGGCGCGGGCGGCACTTGGCACTTGCAATATTGCTGGCTTCGCCAGCGCGAGCGGCGCCGCTCTGGTCGCGGCTGTACGCGCCGCCGACGAGTCCTGCTTCTACAGCGGAGGTTTGTTTGATGTCACCGGGACGACGGCGGGACAGATCTTTGCCGAAAGCAAGATGATCACGATCGCGAACGCGATGCAGGCCGATGCGGCCAGTTATCCCGGCAATAACAGCAACAATATGCTCGAACTCGTGCTGTTCCTGCGCGCGGGCCTTTATGTCGAGTACTACCATCCAGCCGATGTCGGAGCCTATGGCGCTGCGCTCACGAATGCGATCCGGCCAGCGCTGAATGCCTTCGTCGCCAATGCCCACTTCCAGGATGTCAACGACGCGCATGGCGAGGTCCTTGCCGAGTTTGTCACTTTGATCGACAGCGCCGGCGAGAATGCGCAGCAACTAAATACGGTGCGCGGCATCCTCGATCGCTACGGGCCGACCTGGGCCAGCTATTTCTACATGAAGCGCGCCACGAATAACGTGTTCACGGTTCTGTTCCGTGGTCATTACGATCCGGCCTTCCAGGCGCTGGTGCAGGGCAGCGGCAGCGGCGTGCTCGATACGCTGGTGAGTTTCATCAACGACAACCGCGCCGCAGACGTAGGTAGCAATCGCGAATACATGCTGCAGAACGCCGCTGGTGAGCTGGGCCGCTTCAGCCAGTACACGGCAAGCGGTTTCCACAATCTGGTGCATCCAAAGATCAAGTCCATTCTCGATCAGTTCGCACTTACCGGTGCCGGCAGCGGCATCTATGTGCGTATCGCCAGCGTCACCGACTATTACGATCACGCCCACTGTTCCTACTTTGGCCTCTGCAACTTTGTCCAGGATCTTGAGAGCACGGTGCTGCCGGCTGCCAACGCCCGCGACTGCAGCGCGACCGTGCGCGTGCGCAGCCAGGCCCTGACCTCCACCCAGCTCGATCAAGTCTGCTCGATAGTCGGCGCTGAAGAGGGCTACTTCCATACCCGCGCGCAGACCAACAACACGCCGGTGCCGAATGACTTCAATACACGGCTGGAAATGGTGATTTTCCATTCCAGCACCGACTATGAAACGTATTCAGGTGTGATTTTCGGCAACGATACCAATAACGGTGGCATCTACCTCGAGGGCGATCCATCCGACCCGGCAAACCAGGCTCGTTTCCTGGCGTATGAAGCCGAATGGCTGCGGCCGAATTTCCAGGTCTGGAACCTGGAGCATGAGTACATTCACTACCTCGACGGCCGCTTCAACTGGCACGGCGGTTTTGGTGCGCTGCCGCTGGATGCGCCCTATTCGACGGTTTGGTATATCGAAGGGTTTGCCGAGTACATGGCGTATTCCTACCGCAACCAGGCCTATACCGCAGCCATCACCGCCGCTGGCAATCCCGATACGTTCACGCTCGCGCAATTGTTTGACACCGAGTACAGCACCAACTACGCCCGCACCTATCAGTGGGGCTATCTGGCATCGCGCTTCATGTTCGAGCGCCATCGCGACAAGATCACCAGCCTGTACGCGGTATCGCGGCCCGGAAACTTCAATCCGGGATACCGCAACTGGCTCGATGCGATCCGCACCAGCTACAACGCCGAGTTCCGTGCATGGCTGGTCTGCTTCGCGGCAAACAACGGCGATACGACGATCTGCAACGGCGGTCAGCCGGATCTGATCTTCGCGAGTACGTTCGGCACCGATCCGAGTGCGGTGCCGGAGTGCACGCTCAGCGACGTGCGCCAGCTCGACAATGGCTGCAGACGCAGCGGTCTGGCCGCCGCTGCCGTGCAGGACCGCGTCTACCTGTTCATCAACCTGCCCGCGGGCCGCACCAGCCTCACCCTGACGATGAGCGGTGGCAGCGGTGATGCGGACATGTACGTGCGTGCCGGTAGCTGGCCCACCGACACGGAGTTCGATCAGGCGCCCCGGCTGGTCGGCAACAATGAGGCGGTGACTGTTACCTCGCCCGCATCTGGCTGGCACTACATCATGCTGAAACCGCGCACGGCCAGCTTCAGCGGCGTGCAGGTCGCCACCGCCTGGCAGTAAGTCCCGTGGCAGGGCCTGGGCCGGTGCAGGCACCGGACTCAGGCCGTGCTGCAAGTACGGTTTCCGGCTCTCCGCCATCGGGTGAAGCCCGGGCAGCGCCCGCGGCCTGAACCACTTCAGCCAATCGGCTTGCTTCCACCGCTTGGCCAATCAGACCCCGGTTCCGGCCTGTGCGGCGGTTTTGCCAAGAACCTCCGGGCCGGCCGGCTTCTTGCAGTTTCAGGTCTGGCCTGCGCAATGTGTGGGCGCGGTTCCGTGCCGCGCGCGGCTGCAAGGCCGGCGTTGGATGCGAAATCCACCTTTGTGCGATTTGTGGTATGGCAGCGGTGAGAAGAGCCAAGCTGTTTTCGCGCCAGTTCGTTACGATTTACCAACCTTTTTTGTCCCGTGCCTGCATGACTTCAACTCGCGTGATTGATTCCCATACCGGCGGCGAACCTACGCGTGTTGTCATCGCCGGAGGCCCCGATCTGGTGGGACGCGATGCGGTTTCAGCACGCGATTGGCTGCAGCGCGAACAGGATCAGTGGCGGCGCGCCATCGTCTGCGAGCCGCGCGGCAACGATGTGCTGGTCGGTGCCTACTTGCTTGCGCCGACGCGGGAGGACTGCATTGCCGGCATCGTGTTCTTCAACAACGTGGGTTATCTCGGCATGTGCGGGCACGGCACCATCGGCGTCGTCGAAACGCTGCGGCACCTGGGGCGCCTGCAGCCTGGGCGCTTCCAGATTGAAACGCCGGTCGGCGTCATCGCGGCCGAGCTTGATTCCAGCGGACGCGTCACCATCGCCAATGTGCCCAGCTATCGTCATGCGGCGCGCGTGCCGGTCAATGTTCCCGGTTATGGCCGTGTCCACGGCGACATCGCCTGGGGCGGCAACTGGTTTTTCCTGGTCGACGACCATGGCCTGGCCATCGAGCGCGCGAACATTGCCGCGCTGATGGATTGCTCGATAGCCATTCGCCGTGCGCTTGAGCGTGAGGGTGTGCGCGGTCGTGATGGTGGTGAGATCGACCACGTGGAACTCGTTGCAGCGGCGCCCGCCGCAGGCGTGGACGCGTGCAACTTCGTGCTGTGTCCGGGGCTGGCCTACGACCGCTCGCCCTGCGGCACCGGTACCAGTGCCAAGCTTGCCTGCCTGGCGGCCGACGGCAAGTTGGCTCCTGGTGCCGTCTGGCGTCAGCAAAGTGTTATTGGCAGTGAATTTCAAGCGAGCTATACGCGCATTGACGCAGAGCGGGTGCTGCCGCTGATCAGCGGGCGCGCGCATGTCGTTGCCGAGGCGACCCTGCTGTTTGATGCCGCTGATCCTTTCGCCTGGGGCTTTGCGTGAAGACGGATGTGCTCATCATCGGCGGCGGTATAGTCGGTTGCGCCATCGCCGAACGGCTGGCGCGCGAAGGCATTGCCGCCTGCCTGGTCGAGCGTGATGTCGTCGGCGGTGCGGCGACCGCCGCGTCGATGGGGCATCTCGTCGTGCTTGACGATGATCCGGAAGAGCTGAGTTTGTCGGCCTATTCCTGCGCGCGCTGGAATGAGCTCGCGGCCTCGCTGCCGGCGGCGGCGGAATATCGCCGCATCGGCACGCTGTGGATAGCGCGCACGGAAGCGGAGCTCGCCGAGGCGGAGCGCAAGCGCGAACGTCTCGTTGCAGCAGGTATCGCAGCGGAGCGGGTTTCGGCGGCGCAACTGCAGGTCCTGGAGCCGGCGCTGGCAGCGACGCTTGTTGGTGGGCTGCGTGTGCCCGCCGACGCGGCCATCTATCCGCCGGTTGCAGCGATGTGGCTGGCGCAGCGTGCCATTGATGCCGGCGCGCGGCTTCGCTGCGGCGTGGCCGTTGAAGCCATAGGCGATCGTGAGGTGCTGCTGTCCGATCGCAGCCGTATCGGCGCGCGTCACATTGTCGTGGCGAACGGCTGTGCCGCACCGGCGCTGCTGCGTGGTGTTCCGGTACGCCGACGCAAGGGCCATCTGCTGATCACGACGCGTATGCAGCCGGCGGTGCACCACCAGCTTATTGAACTCGGCTACATGCAGAGCGCACATGGCACGAACACCGAATCGGTTGCATTCAATGTGCAGCCCCGTGCGACCGGGCAATTGCTGCTCGGCTCTACGCGCCAGTTTGACGACCATGCGAGCGAGGTCACGCCACGCCTGCTGCAACGCCTGGTTGCGCGTGCTACGGAGTACTTGCCGGGTTTGACGCAAATGACGGCGCTGCGCGCCTGGGCCGGATTTCGCCCTGCCACGCCGGATCACCGCCCGCTGATAGGGCCCTGGCCGTCCTGCGACGGCGTCTGGCTGGCCTGCGGACACGAGGGGCTAGGGGTGACGACGGCGCTAGGTACGGCCGACCTGCTTGCGGCGCAATTGTTGGGCCAGGAATTGCCGTTTGATGCCGCGCCCTACGCCCCCGCTCGTTTTGCTGCAAGCAGCGAGCATTGCCATGTCGTCTGAAGTGAGGCTGTTCATCGACGGTGCCGAGTTCCGTGTACCGGCAGGCATTTCAGTCGCAGCTGCGCTGCGCCACGCCGGTTACGAGGCGACGCGGCGCGCATTCGACGCCAGCCCGCGTGCTGCCTTCTGCGGCATGGGGGTCTGCTTCGAGTGCCGCGTGCGTATCGATGGTTCGGAGCGACTGGGGTGCCTGGAGCGTGTTACGGACGATATGGACATACGCTGCGATGCCTGAATTGCGCACGGAAATTCTTGTGATCGGCGCCGGGCCGGCCGGTATCGCCGCGGCGGTCAGCGCCGAACGGGCCGGTGCGCGGGCGCTGCTGGTCGACATGCAGGCGGAGCCGGGGGGGCAGATCTGGCGCGGGCAATGGGCACGGCCGACCTTGGCGCCGGCACGGCAGTGGCTGGACGCGCTGCGCGGTTCGCCGGTGGATGCGCGTTACGGCTTGCGCCTTGTTGATTTTGCCGAGCCCGGCCTGGCCGTATTCGACACGGCTCAGGGCGCGGTGCGCGTGCGTTGCGAGCGTCTCGTTATCGCAACGGGCGCGCGCGAACGGCAGTTGCCGTTTCCTGGTTGGACCTTGCCCGGAGTATTCGGTGCGGGCGGCCTGCAGGTGCTGGTGAAGAACGGATGGCCCGTCAAAGGTCGCCGCGTCGTCGTCGCCGGCAGCGGTCCTCTGCTGCTGGCTGCGGCTGCGACGCTGCGTGCGGCCGGGGCCGAAATCGCCTGCATTGCAGAACAGCGTCGCACGCGCGATCTGGCACGCTTCGCGCTGTCGCTGGCGCCGAACCCGGGCAAATGCCTGCAGGCCGCGATCCTGCGCACGAAGCTGGCCGGTGTGCCGTATCGTCGCAATGCCTGGGTCGAGCGTGCCGACGGCGCTGGGCGTGTCGAAAGCATTTGCCTGCGCCGCGGCGCGCGCAGTGAGCGCATTGAATGTGATGCGCTCGCGGTCGGTTTCGGTCTGGTGCCGAATACCGAGATCGCGCGTCTGCTCGGTTGCGCACTGCACGATGGCGCTGTCGTCGTTGACGAGCATCAGCACAGCAGTGTGCCGGGGGTCTACTGCGCGGGCGAAATCTGCGGTATCGGTGGCGTGGACCAGGCGCTGGTGCAGGGCGAGATCGCCGGGCGTGCGGCAGCCGGGGCTGCGACCGCGTCGTTCAGGTTGAACATCGCGCGTTCGCGCAGTGCCCATTTCGCCCGGGCATTGCGTGATGCATTCGTGCTGCGCGACGAGCTGCGCAACCTCGCAGGCGACGATACGCTGCTTTGCCGTTGTGAAAATGTGACATTTGCTCAGGTCCGCGGCTGCCGCAGTCAACGCGAAGCACGCCTGCATGCACGTCTGGGTATGGGCCACTGCCAGGCGCGCATCTGCGGTGCTGCCGGCGAATTCCTTTTCGGCTGGGATGCGGAGGCGACGGTGCGTCCGCCGCTTGCGCCGTCCCGGCTGTCCTGTTTCACCGTTGTCCGTTCCGAATCCACTCGACAGGAATCTCCATGAGCACCATCTGGCAAGGCGTATTGCCCGCCATCACTACTCCGTTTGACGCTGATCTCGCGATCGATCATGCCTTCGTGACCCGGCATGTGCGCTGGCTTATCGACCATGGCTGCATGGGCATCATTCCCTGCGGTTCGCTGGGCGAAGGCGCGACCTTGTCATTCGACGAAAAAGTGGCGCTGATCAAGACCTGCGTGGCCGCGGCTGAAGGTCGCGTGCCGGTGATTCCAGGCATAGCCGCGCTGTCGACCGACGAAGCCGTGCGCCTGGCCAAAGCCAGCGCCGAGGCGGGCTGCGGCGGTCTCATGGTGCTGCCGCCCTATGTCTATTCCAGCGACTGGCGCGAAATGAAGGCGCATGTGGCGGCAGTCATCGGCGCAACCGCACTGCCCTGCATGTTGTATAACAATCCACCCGCCTACAAGACCGATTTCAGCGCCGCGCAAGTCGCCGAACTCGCCGCGGAACACACCAACCTGCAGGCGGTGAAGGAATCCAGCGGCGACTCGCGCCGCGTGACCGCTCTCGTGGCGCTGCTGGGTCAGCGTGTGCGTGTCGGTGTGGGCCTCGACGACATGGTCTGCGAAGGCGTGGCCGCCGGTGCGGAATTCTGGGTCGCCGGCACGGTTAACGCGCTGCCTAAGGAATCGGTCGCGCAATTCGAGCTGGCCAAGGCCGGCCGCTGGGGCGAGGCCCAGGCGCTGTACCGCTGGCACCTGCCCCTGCTGCGTCTGGACACCGTCGTGAAGTTTGTGCAGCTGATCAAGCTGATTCAGCAGGAAGTGGGCATGGGCCATGAGCGCGTACGTGCGCCGCGCATGGAGCTGGTCGGCGCCGAGCGGGACGAAGCGCTGGCGATCATCCGTAAGGCTCTGCGCGAGCGACCGGCAGTCTGAACAAGCTGGCCGCGGCGCACCGAGAACGCGGCCTGGCCTTATCCCGAATTTCTGGTGGGTGTATCCGTGTATACGATTACTGGTTTTTCCCTTGTGGCCGGTGCCGCTGGTGAACGTGGCGGCGCGCTGTTCCATGGTGTCGATCCGTCGACTGGCAACGTGCTGGTGCCAGCCTTCCACAGCGCCACCGGTGCCGATATGGAACGCGCCGTGCAGCAGGCTGTTGCGGCCGCGCCGGAACTCGCGGCGCGCGGTGGTGCCGCGCGCGCGGCGCTGCTGCGCGCCATCGCCGACGAGCTTGAGCTGGCGCGAGCGGATCTGGAGCAACTGGTGCCTCTGGAGACTGCCTTGCCGGCCGCGCGCGCCAGCGGCGAGCTCGGACGAACCCTGGGCCAGTTGCGCCTGTTCGCCGACGTGGTCGAAGAGGGAAGCTGGGTCGATGCGCGTATCGACCACGCCAATCCGCAGCGGCAGCCGCTGCCCAAGCCCGATATACGTTCGATGCGCCGGCCCCTGGGCCCCGTGGTTGTATTCGGCGCGAGCAATTTTCCGCTGGCTTTTTCGGTTGCCGGCGGCGACACCGCCAGTGCGCTTGCTGCGGGCTGCCCGGTGATCGTCAAGGCGCATCCGGCGCATCCGGCGACGAGCGAGCGGGCAGGTGCCGCGGTTGCCGCAGCCGTTGCGCGCTGTGGCTTTCCGCCAGGAACCTTCTCGCTGCTGTTCGATGCAGGGCATGCGGTAGGTGCGGCGTTGGTGCGACATCCGGCGATTTGCGCAGCGGCCTTTACCGGGTCGACGGCCGGCGGCCGTGCGCTCATGGACCTGGCGGCGGCGCGCCCACGACCGATTCCGGTGTTTGCCGAAATGGGCAGCATCAATCCGGTATTCGTGCTGCCGGCTGCATTGGCTGCGCGCAGCAGCGCCATCGCCGAGCAACTGCATGCCTCGGTGCAACAGGGTGTCGGCCAGTTCTGCACCAGTCCTGGCGTCATCGTGGTGCCGCAGGGCAGTGACGGCGACGCGCTGCGCGCATCGCTGCAGGAGCGGTTTGCCGCTTCTGCCGCCGCGACCATGCTGACCGCGGCCATCGCCCAGCGGCATGCAACCGGCGCGGCGCATCTGGCGCGCTGTGAAGGTGTCAGCGCATTGGTCGCGCCGGCACAGCCTGATGGCATGGCGCAGCCATGCCTGTTCGAGGTCGACGCTGCGCGCTTCATAGCGGATGCGGCGCTGCAGGAAGAAGTCTTCGGTCCCACCAGTCTGCTGGTGCGCGTGGCCGATACGGCGCAGGCGCTAGCGCTGGCCGCGGCGCTACCGGGCCAGCTGACGGCTACCTTGATCGCTGATGCCGGCGACAATGCCAGTGCCGCTGCACTGGTCGATGTGTTGTCGAATGTGGCTGGCCGCGTGCTGATGAACGGCGTGCCGACCGGAGTCGAAGTCTGTGCGGCAATGGTGCATGGTGGTCCGTATCCGGCGAGCTCTGCAGCCCAAAGCACCTCGGTCGGCACTGCTGCGATCGAACGCTTCGCGCGTCGTGTCTGCTACCAGAACCTGCCCGATGCCTTGCTGCCGCCAGCGCTGCAGGAAGCGAACCCGCTACAGATCTCGCGCCTGGTCGACGGCGTACGCCGTTGAAGTGCGAGGCGCTATTTCACCCGCCGCCCGTGTTTGATCACGATGTCGACGCGCTGCAGTAACGCGATATGGCGCAGCACGTCGCCCCGTACGGCGATGATGTCGGCATACTTGCCCTCGGCCACGGTGCCGTAGTTCTTGTCGGCCTTCATCGCCACCGCGGGCCAGTAGGTCGCCGCTCGGATCGCATCCATCGCGGGTACATTCAGGTGGTTCACCCAGACTTCGAGTTCGTGCCAGGTGCTGTCGCTGTGGAATTTCATCGGAATTCCGGAGTCGGTACCGACAAGCAGCAAAGCACCGCTCTCGCGCAACTGGTTGAATTTCGTCCGCAGCGTCGGCCAGCGTTGCGGTGTCTGCTGGAAATACGAGATGCGTTCCGGCTGGGCGAGCGAACCGCGGATGTCGGCGACGATGTCGGCCGGCAACCCCTCGTGCCAGCGCGTATCGTCGATGTGCTCGTGATGCTTCACGACGTAGGGAAAGTTGTACAGACCTTCAATCGTCGGCGTCCAGAACAGCGGGCCTGCTGCCATGTTCGCTGTGCGCTCGCGCAGTGCGGCGATGACGTCATCGGGATAACGCGGTGCCGCGGCGAGTCCGGTATGTTCCAGGCAGTCGGCGCCATATTTGAGCGCGCGGCGGATTTCCTCGGGACGGTGTGCGTGTGCGACTACGGGCTTGCCGCGCTTGTGCGCCTCGTCGATGACGGCGGCGACTTCTGCTTCACTCATCTGATCCTGGTCGATGAGCTTGATCACATCGACGCCAGCGTCGGCCAGACGCCTGACCTGGACGCGCGCCTCGGCCGGCGAAGCGACACCCCAACGGAACGCCTCGGTGCCCGGATAAGGCTTCTTCTGGATGAACGGGCCGGATACGAACAGCGTGGGCCCCTCGATTTCGCCACGCCGTATCGCATCCCGCACTGCAATTGAATCCGCCAGCGGTGCGCCGAGGTCGCGCGCGCCGGTAACCCCGGCATGCAACAGCTGCCGTGCCGAGGCCGGCATGATGGTGTCACGCAGACGGCCAATGTAGGTCTTGTCCCAATGCGCGTAGTCGGCGTGGCCATTGATCATCAGATGCACGTGCATGTCCCAGAGGCCGGGAAGCACACTCATGCCTTCGGTCGAAACGATCTCGGCGTCAGCGGGTATCGTGACCTCACCCTGGCGTCCGACCCGGATTACGCGTTCCCCCTCGATGAGTACTACGCTGTCCTCTATCGGTTCGCGCAAGCTGCCGTCGATCAGCGTGCCGCCGATCAGCGCCAGTGTCGCCGCTTGAATCGGTGCAGCGGCAAGGGCGAGCAGGGCGGCAGCTAGGGCTTTCATAGGCGGACTCCGCGCAACGGAGTCCGATTCTCTGTCGCATTGGCCGCCCGCGGCAATGCCGCGGCGGTGAGTGTGGGCCATTGTTCGCCGTGTTGCTGGTGGCGCCACTCGCGACACTGATGCGAGGTAACCTGCCACGCCCCGCAACAGGCGTCGGTTCAGTTCGCGGCGTCGTAGCTCAGCAAGTCGAAACTCAACGCGTCGTCCGGATTTTGCGACAGCGAGACCTGGCGTGCGATGAAGATGTATTGCTTTTTATCCACAAGCCTGTTGGTCATCATTGCCTCGGTTCTCGGGTCGGCGTAAACCAGAAGATTGCGGCCATCGTCGCTGACCACGTGCATCGGCGCGCCTACGCTCTGCAGGTGTGGGTCATTGATCCATTTGGCCTGACTGCTTGCGCCCACATCGCGAGTGGCGAGCTTGCCCTTGATCTTGACGATCTTGCGCCAGGTGGGGTCATCCTCTGGCTCTATGCTGGCGCCTTCCATCTGGGCCTTTGCCGTTTCCTCAAATTTTTTCATCAGCTCAGGCAAAGACTCATAACGGATGGAAAAGTCCCAGTGCGAAGTGTTCGCGGCGATATGTTCTGCCGCGGCAAACGCCATTTCAGTCTGACTGTCGTTGCAGACACCCCTGCAGTACGGCATGCCGATCTCGATGAAGCTCATGAGTCGATCACGTTCGAGGTCGATGTAGTCGCGCATCTCGAGCCGTATGCCGGCACCCATGGCGATACCGACCTGCTTCTCGTTCGGCGCAATTACCAGCACCGCGCCGTTGCCCACATCGAGTTTGCCGACACGTAGCTGACGCAGCATGGCGTAGGCGTAGTCATCACCACTGAGGCCATGCAGACTCCTGGCGATGATGGTGGTGATTTCGATCTGGTTCCTTTCGGCCAGGGCGTACATCTGTTTCTCGAAGCGGTCGCGGGTCGCGGCATCAAGCACGCCGAGTTCGTCGATCACGAATTTGCCGAACTTTGCCGGCAACGCATCTATGCTTGGTGCCGGCAAGACGTCCAGCGCTGGCCGAGCAGGGGCGGATTCGCCCGGGCTTGCTCCGCCGCCAATTGCAAGGTTGCGGACGTCGTTGCTGTTGCTGGCGGCCGGCGGCGATGCCGGCGTTGCTGCCGTAGTGGTTGTTGCCGTATCGACTGTCGCGGTCGCGGATGCCACCGGGGCTGTCGCCACCTTGCCTTTTCCGCAGTCGGCGCCTTGCTGCGCGCAGGCTTGTTCCCAGCCTTCGGCGATGGCGCGCGCACGTTTGCCGCGCCCCGGGTGTGTGGCGCCATCGGCTTCGGGGACCAGTGTATTCATCGCTTTCTGGGCATCGGCCAATGCAGCGCCCATCTTGTGCAATACGAAACCTGAGAATTTGTCGGCCTCAAGTTCGGTCGGCGGCTGGCTGCCCCCCGGTTGGATGGTGTGCCCCGAGAGATGGTGGCCGATCTCATGCGCCATGATTGAAATCGGTGCCCAGTCGTTGGCGGCAGTCGCGGATTTCACCTGGGCAAAGAACGACTCGTTGTAGGCGATCACACGATGCGGCAATTGATCCTTGCCGATCAGGATTACGGCCGCGGCATTCGGCACTTCCGCGGTGGCGATGACTTCGAAGTTTTGTGGCAGGCCGGTGTAGCGCATGATCTCCGACACGATCTGCGCACCCGCGCCGCGTTGTCGATCGGCCATGCCATGTGCATTTATTTTGACGGGGGCGCCGTCATAGGAGCAGGCCTGCAGGTTCGCGGTGATTTCGTTGATCAGTGCCTGTTCGTTCATGGGCTTGCTGTCGCTCGCCGCAACGCTGGCGGGATGCGTATCGTTGGCTGTCGAACCGCTGCAGGCCGACAAGGCGGCAGACATGGCAATTGCCAGTGCAGTGCGTAGGGGAAATTGCATGGAATTTTCCGGATGAATGTTCAGTCAGCCCGTGAGTTTCGCGAGCACGAGTTTGGCGATGAGCATGGCGTAGAGCCGCGTAAGCACCCATTTGACGACGACGAAGGCCGCGACGGCGACGATCAGCCGCAGCCAGCTCCGCCAGCCGGTGACCGCAAAGAACTGATGGAAGGCGAGCATGACGATGCCGGCTTCGGCCACGTCCATGTAGATCGCGGCCGAAGCCTTGTGTGTCGCGAGAAACTCCGGCGCACGCCAGACCAAGGTGGGCAGCAGGTTGACGATGCTGGCGACGATGATCAGAAAATGAGCGTAGGTCGCGAGCACCAGATGCTCGGTAAGGTTGTAGGGCTTGCCCCAGCGCATCACGCTCATGGACGCTGCGCTGATCGCCACGATGCCCAGTGAGAACGACCAGTTGCCATAGCTCCTGATCAGGCTCATGGCCTTGGACAAGGATGCGTCCCGCGAGTCGAGGTAATTGGTCTGGGAAAGCACCAGCAGCAGAACGCCGATGGCAATCAGCAACAGCTTGAGCGGATGCTCATGCCGCTTGCGAACGCCCATGACGAAGTCGCGTGCGACATGCCCTGGATGACGCAGCAACCGCCAGGCCGCCTTGACGGCAGTGAACTCGAACAAGCGGTATTTTTGCCAAGCCTCGTTGCCGATCGCCACCACATCGAGCCGCTTCGCGCGCTGTTGACCGCAGGCGCTGCAGTAGTTGCCGGCGAGCGGCATTTGGCAGTTATGGCAAATGGCGGCGGCAAAATGCGCAGCCATAGGGTGGGCTGAGTTCGGCGGCATCGGAGATGGTCAATTGTCGCTGAGTCGGAAATGGTCGAAAACCGCGGACGTGCCTGCGGTCTTCTCGCCCAGGACGATCAGCCCGGATTCACCCATGGCAAAGGCCTCGTCGCTGGCGCGGCCCACTTCGCTGCCGTCCAGTTCCATGCGCAGAGAGCTACCCTGGCAGTTTCCGGTGATTTCGACATCGGCGATGTTGGGCATTGCACCGTCGAATTTTCCTCTGGCCAGCGTTGTCGCCGTGCCGGCCTGCATCTTGGAGATCGCCCAGGTGTGATTTCCGGTGACCAGGAAGGCGTAGAAGTTGTCGTTGCCTTTCTGGCGGCAGACCACACCTGCAGCGCCGACACCGACGCCGGTGGTAAGAAAAACCTTGGCGTTGACCGTGACATCGCCACCTTTGGCCTGGCGCGGCGCGGGCAGCACGCCATAAGTCGCGTCGTCGAGCGGGGTCATCTGGTACTCGCCAGAGCCGTTGTAGAGCGCAATGCCGATGGCATTGTGATCAGCAACCTGTGTGTTGGGCCAGCCCGACTGATCGTCGGAAAAGTCGTCTTCGAACACCTCGCCTGCGCTCGCCACGCCGCAACTCAGCAGGAGGCTGATCAGAAGGAACTTGGGTTTCATGTCGGGACTCCGTGGCCACCATGGCCGGTTCCACCCCAGATACGCAGGACCGGGGCGTTTTCTCCGCCGGCCCGGCTTCGTATCCGCCAGTGGTGGGCGCCCGGTCTTTCGGCACCGGCACAGCGGGCAGGCTCGGCTAGCTGTCGACCGCGCCGGCTATACTCGGGCCATGCAAGCCAATATCGACGACGTCACCGGCTGGATCCGCGACTGGCAGGAGGGTGATGCGGCCGCGCGCGATCGTGTGTTTACGCGCCTGTATGCCGAATTGAAGCGCCTTGCCGCGGCCGTGTTGCGTAGCGAGTCGGGGCACGACACGCTGCAGCCCACGGCGCTGCTCAACGATGCATTGCTCAAGCTCACGCTGGCCAAACAGGCGCCCGAAGCCGGCGATCGCAAGCATTTTGCACGTATCGTTGCCCGTGCCATGCGCCAGGTGCTGGTGGATCGAGCCCGGCGCAAGCTGGCGGACAAGCGCGGTTCGGGCGAGGCACCGCTGTCGCTGGACAACCACGATATGGCCCTGAGTGCAAACCCAGCGGAGCTCATTGCGCTGGACGACGCCCTGGCAACGCTGGCCAAGCTCGACGCGCGCGCCGCCAGCGTAGTGGAGCTGCGTGTATTTGCCGGCCTCACCATTGACGAGACCGCGCAGGCGTTGGAAATACATCCGTCCGCGGTAAACCGCGAATGGGCGCATGCGAGTGCGTGGCTGAAGCGGCAGCTGGGTGCATCTGCCTGAGCTGGCTCCGGCATGACGAGAAACGCCGGCCGGTGAAGAAACGGGAGCACTTCTGCGTACAGCCAGGGGCGTAATCCGCGCACACTCTTCTTGCTGCCATGAAATCGCCTGCCACCGCGCTGTTGTTTGCCGTCCTGCTCGCTACCTCACTACCGTTTTTTCATGAGAGCCCACTCGATACGAGTTTTGGTGATGGCCGAATGCGCTACTTCGGTTTCCAGTCTGACGACGGCAATAACGACGACGAGGCCAGCGTGGCCTGCCCCGGGCCCGATCGCTCCCTGATGATTACGGGTAGGGCCTCCAACGGTCAGCGCATCGTCACAGCACGTTTATTATCCAGTGGCGATCCTGATGTGAGTTCCAGCGGTGACGGCAAAGAAACCTTCAATCTGATCGGCGACGGTTTCTATCCCAAGGGAGTTTGCCAGCCCAATGGCGACATGCTGGCCGCGCGGCCCGTTGCAGCCGCAGGCGGCGAGCAGCTATTTCGTGATGGTGCACCTCGGCCTGGATTCGCTGGGAGACCCTGTTGATACGACGTTTGGTGCAGGTGGTTCGCAGATTGCCGTATTTCGTCCCGACACCAGCGCGTGCAATGCCAATCCGCTACCACAGTGGTTAAATCGCGTGACATCGTGGGCAGGACGGCTTTTTTTGTCTGCATGGAGCTGGCCGACTGCCTGGGTAACAACGATCGCAACGACTATCTGGTCGGCCGTCTGCACATTGGTCGCCTCTTTTCCGACGGCTTCAATTGAGGGGGACTTTTGCTATTGCGCTGCTGCCGCCGGAATCTCACAGTACTGCCATGACAGACTACCTGCGCCGCAAGCAGCTCTATCTCGAACTGCTCGATCTGGAGGTTTCAGCGCGTACGCAGCGCCTGGCTCAGATTGAGCTGGAAGACGTGGCGATGGCGGTAGAGTTGCGTGCGCAATTCGCTGCAGCGGAGCACGCCTTGCCGTTGCTCGATCGCATTGCGCACGAAGTTGCGCTACCGGCGCTGGCGCAGTACACGCTGCTGCACGAACTCGGTCGCGGCGGTATGGGGCGCGTATGGCTGGCTGAACGGCGCCTCGGTGACGCGGTACAGCAGGTTGCCCTGAAGCAGATCGTGCACAGCCGCTGGGACGAGGACGACCGCCGCCGCTTCGAGCGTGAGCGGCGCATCCTGGCCGGACTGGAGCATCCGCATATCGCGGCGCTGGTCGATGGCGGCAGCGATGCCAGTGGCGCACCCTATCTCGCAACCGTATTCGTCGACGGCGAGCGGCTTGACCGCTATGTCGTGCAGCACACATTGCCACTTACCGCACGGGTCCGGCTGATCGTGCAGATCAGCGCCGCTGTCGCCTATGCGCACCGGCGTCTGGTAGTGCATCGCGACCTGAAGCCCGCCAACATCCTGGTCGATCACGAAGGCGCGCCCAAGCTGCTGGACTTCGGCGTGGCCCGGCTACTGGGCGAAGACCCCATCACCGCGACCGGCACCAGTCAGATGACGCTGCGCTATGCCGCACCCGAACAGGTGCGCGGCGACAATGTCGAGGTAGGTATCAGTGGCGATATCTATGCGCTAGGTGTGTTGCTGTACGAACTGATCACTGATGTGTCGCCGTATGGCGACACGCGCGAGCCTTCGGCGCTGATCGCCGCCATTCTGCAGCAAGATCCTCCGCCGCCTTCGTCATGCGCCAGGTTGCCCGGTGCGGATCGCGACCTTGATGCCATTGTTGGCAAGGCCCTGCGCAAGCGTGCGGACGAACGTTACAGCAGTGCTGACGCGTTCGCCGCCGACTTGCAGCATTGGTTGGCGCGCGAGCCAGTAGAGGCGCGCCGCGGCGAAAACGGTTATCGCGCACGCGTATTTTTTCGCCGGCGCTGGCCTTGGCTCGTTGCTGCTACGTTGCTGCTGGCTACTGCCATCGCATTCCTTGGGTATGCGCAGCGGCGCACGCAACAGCAGCTGGCGGCAGTCTCCGCCGAGCGCGACAAGGCGCGCGCTGTTGCGCAGTACTTCGACGAACTGTTTGCCTCGGCGACGCCAAGCGAGGTGCGCGAAGGCAAGCTCACGGCGCGCGAGCTGCTGCAGCGTAGTGTGCAGCGCCTGGCCGAAGGCGACACGGCCAACATGCCCGACGATGCCCGCGCGGCCATGTATGCCGCGGCCGCCAAGGTGATGGGACGGCAGCAGCTGCATGGCGAAGCCGCTACCATGTACGAGCGTGCGATTGCATTGTGGAAAAAGGAGCGAAGCATACCTTTGGATGATCTGACCAGCGCGTTGAATGATCGTGCCAATATCGACTATTTGCGTGGCAATTACGCTGCGGCCAAGGACTGGCAGGGCCAGGCACTGGCCCTGCGCGACAGCGTGGGCGACAAGGACAGCGCCTCGCGCGGCCATCTGCTGCAGATGATGGCGATTTACCAGGGCATCTCGGGGGAGCCTGCGGCGGCGGAACAGAGTTTGACTGAGGCGGCGAGCATCCTGCGCGCGCAGTTGCCGGAGAGCCGCCGCTATTACTGCACCGTGCTGGGCAATCTTGCTTCGTTTGCATTGCTTGATGGCCGTGCTGCAGAAGGGCTCGCCTACGCTCAGGAAGGGCTGGCACAACTAGCGCAACTCAAGCCCGAACGCGTCCACACTGTACTCAGTACGCAGCGCATCGAGGCTTCGGCGCTGCGCGAACTCGATCGTTACGACGAGGCTGAGGCAGGTTATCGGCGTGTGATCGAGCGTGCGCGGCGCGAGATTGGTGAGACCGATATCAACGTGGCCGAAGGCGAATTCGCACTGGCGCAATTGCTGATGCTGCAGCAGCGCTGGGGTGAAGCCGAAGCTGCGCTGCGTGAAGCCGAGGCGATCCAGACGCAGATGGGCGGCGAAAAACACCCGCGCGCGCTCGTGGCGCGTTCCGATCGCTCGCGCATACTGATCGCTCAGGAGAAATGGCAGGAAGCAATCAATCTGCTGGAAACGGTAGAAATGCTGCGCAAGGACAGCAGTGAGAGTCAGCGCTCGGTTGTCGCCGGCGAGCAGATGCAACTTGCCTATGCACGCTGCCGCGTCACACCCGGTAACGTGCAGGTCGATGCTCTGCGCAAGGCGCTGGAAGCCTTGCGCCAGGATCCTCCGTTGCCGCGCAGGCGCCTTGCGCAAGCCGAGCAGTGGTTCGCCGATTGCGCGCGGCAGGCGGCAGCGCCGGATACGCGGAAATCGCGCGAGCCGTAAATGTGGCCATGGGTTCTCAACGCGGTTCGCGTTGCTTCCACGCTGCGATTGATGGTCGGCACTTCTGGCGAAGCACTGCTCACCCGCTCGATGAGGTCAAGACCTGATGCAAGAAGACATTGGCGGCTTGCCGGATTCGCCGGTGAGTTGCCGGCCCATCACAGGAGTGCGCAGCCGCCTGCCAGCGTTGGCCTGGCTTGACTATTGGCGATGACGGGGCGGGTGGGACAAGTCAGAACGCGTCGCCGCCGGCAGAGATGGCCTGTTCCATGCGGTCGCCGAGTGGGCCCATCTCGGCGATCAGCCTGTCGATCTCCTCGACCACGAGATTTTCATAGGGGCGGTTTTCGCAGAGCTGCAGATAAGGCGAACCGTCGAGGTCGCTGACTGCGAGGTAGCCCACCCGTTGTTCCCAGTTGAAGCGCAGGCAGCGCTTGGCATCCATGCCGGTCAGCGGGCCTATGGGGGTAGAGATGCGCAGAAACTTGCGCCCGTCCTCATGGTCGAGCTCAGAAAGATACATGCCTTGATGCCGAGTGCCGCTGTCCAGTAGCAGGTCGAAGCAGATCAGATAGGGGTCGTTGATTCGTAGCTGATGATGGGCGCTAATGTGCGAGCGGATCTGCTCGAAGCTATGCATGAATGCCTCTCCGGGATAGGGAACGACGCGTATGCTACCGTGCCGGCAGCGGCAAAGTGGCACGAATTGGGGGTGACACTTGGTTAAACAAGACTTGACACCGAAGCCCAAGTCCTCGTTGCCCATGCCGTCTGGTGAGGCCGCCGCAGCGGCGATTCGCGCAGTTGTCGCGAGCATCCCGCCAGGTCGGGTCAGTAGCTATGGCGAGATCGCCGCGCGCGCCGGCTTGCCTGGGCGCGCGCGGCTGACCGGCAAGGTACTTGGCAATACGCCCGATGGTGTGGAGCTGCCCTGGTTTCGCGTGTTGCGGTCGGACGGCCGCATCGCGTTTCCGCCGCAGTCCAAGGCGTATCGTGAACAGCGCGCGCGCCTGATTGGCGAAGGCGTAAAGGTCGAGCATGGTCGCGTCGATTTGTCGCGTTTCGGCTGGGAGCGCAATCTCGACTTTTTGCTTTGGGCCCCTATTGCCTCTGCGCCCGCGGGCAAAGCAGCCACCGCGCGCAAGAGCCGTGCTGGCAAGCCGCGTACGCAGTAAGGGCCGCAACGCCCGGTTCGCCCGCAGCACAGGCTGCCGTAGAGTGGACCATGCGGCTGGTCCGACGCGGTTTGTCGACTCGGCGGAGCGGAGTCTTAGCAGCTGCATCAGCCGCAGGTATTTGCCGTTTTGCAACGCCTGGGCTGTCGAAATCGCCGAACTGGCATAAAATCGCGCTCTTTGAGCGGAGATCACCATGAGTCAGGTCCAGAGCGCCGGCACCCGCTTTCGCGCGGCCGTTGCAGCCGAGCAGCCGCTACAGGTGGTCGGCACGATCACTGCGTACGCAGCACGCATGGCCGAGCGGGTAGGCTTCAAGGCGATCTATCTTTCGGGCGGTGGCGTCGCCGCCAATTCGCTGGGCATGCCGGATCTTGGCATCAGCACGATGGAAGATGTGCTCACCGATATCCGCCGCATTACCGATGTCTGTCCGCTGCCGCTGCTGGTCGATGTCGATACGGGCTGGGGTGGAGCCTTCAGCATCGCGCGCACCGTGCGCTCACTGATCAAGGCCGGTGCCGGCGCGCTGCATATTGAAGATCAGGTGGCAGCCAAACGTTGCGGCCATCGTCCGGGCAAGGCCATCGTGCCCAAGGACGAAATGGTCGACAGGGTCAAGGCGGCCGTTGATGCACGCCACGATCCCGGTTTTGTGATCATGGCGCGCACGGATGCGATTGCCGTCGAAGGTCTGGACAAGGCGATCGAACGCGCCCAGGCCTGCGTCGAAGCGGGCGCTGACATGATCTTCCCCGAGGCCATCTATACCTTGGAGCAATACCGTCGCTTCCGCGATGCGGTGCAGGTGCCCATACTCGCGAACATCACCGAGTTCGGCCAGACGCCGTTGTTCACGACGACCGAGCTCGGCTCTGCTGGCGTTGATATCGTGCTGTATTGCTGCGGTGCCTATCGCGCGATGAATCAGGCGGCGCTCAACGTCTACGAGACCATCCGTCGCGATGGCACGCAGAAGGCTGCCGTGCCGACGATGCAGACGCGCGATGCGCTGTATGACTTCCTGGGATATCACAGCTACGAACGAAAGCTCGATGAGCTGTTTGCGAGCAAGTCCGGAGACTGAACTTTTCCCGCGATGCGCAACGCCGGCGCGTTGGTGCATTGAGCAGTGTATTCAACGATTGAAACAGGGCGTAGCGGGTTCCTCTGCTAAGCCAGCGATGGAGCATATATGAGCGAAGCGGCACAACAAGTCCTTCCCAAGGCCAAGAAATCGGTAGCGCTTTCGGGCGTCGCCGCGGGCAATACCGCGGTCTGCACCGTAGGGCGCAGCGGCAATGATCTGCACTACCGGGGTTATGACATCGCTGATCTTGCCGAAAAGGCAACTTTCGAGGAGGTTGCCTATCTGCTCGTGCATGAGCACCTGCCAACCGTTTCGGAGCTGGGAGCCTATCGTTCCAAGCTCAAACGTTTGCGCGGCTTGCCTCAACCGCTCAAGGCGGCGCTGGAACTGCTTCCGGCGTCGACGCACCCCATGGACGTGATGCGCACCGGTGCTTCGGTGCTCGGTACGGTGCTGCCGGAAAGAGAGTCGCATCCCATCGCCGAGGCGCGTGATATCGCCGACCGCCTGATGGCCTGTTTCGGCTCAATCCTGCTGTATTGGTACCACTACAGCCACAATGGCCGCCGTATCGAGACGGAAACCGACGACGAGACCATTGCTGCACATTTTTTGCACTTGCTGCATGGCAAGCCTGCAAGCGCGCTGCATCAGCGCGCGCTCGACCAGTCGCTGATTCTGTACGCCGAGCACGAGTTCAACGCGTCGACCTTTGCTGCACGCGTGATCGCAGGCACGAACAGCGATTTCTATTCAGCGATTACCGGTGCAATCGGCGCGCTGCGTGGGCCCAAGCACGGGGGAGCGAACGAAGTCGCGATGGAAATCATCGCACGCTATCGCAGTGCCGACGAGGCTGAAGCTGATATCCGTGCGCGTATGGAGCGCAAGGAGATCATCATCGGTTTCGGCCATCCGGTTTATACGATCGGTGATCCACGCAATCCGATCATCAAGTCCATCAGCCGCCAACTGTGCGAGGCCGGCGGCAACCGCACGCTGTTTGCGGTATCCGAGCGCATCGAAACGCTGATGATGGACCTGAAGAAGATGTTCCCCAACCTCGACTGGTACAGCGCGTCGAGCTATCACATGATGGGAGTGCCGACGGCGATGTTCACGCCGTTGTTCGTGATCGCGCGCACTTCGGGCTGGAGCGCACACATCATTGAGCAGCGTATCGACGGCAAGATCATCCGGCCGAGTGCGAACTACACCGGGCCTGAGGATCGCGAGTACGTGGCTATTGACCAACGCTGATCCCTGACAGCTGCCAGAGGCTCAGGCTTGCGCCTGGCCTCTGGCTACGCCTTGATTGCCTCTGAGCGTTACAGCGCTGCAGCGAGCCGGGTGCCTTGTGCGATAGCGCGCTTGGCGTCGAGTTCGGCCGCGACATCGGCACCGCCGATCACGTGTGCCTTAAGACCTAGCGCCGTCGCTGCGGCGTAGTCGCTGCGATTGGATTCCTGCCCTGCGCACAGCACGATGGTATCGACCGGCAGTACCTGACTTGCACCGTCTACGTTGATGTGCAGCCCTGCATCGTCGATGCGCTCATAACTGACCCCGGCGATCATGGTGACCTTCTTCGCCTTCAATGCGGCGCGATGGACCCAGCCTGTGGTCTTGTTCAGTTTTTCGCCGGGCTTGCCCGGCGTGCGCTGCAGCAGCCAGACCTCACGCTCGCTGGCTTCCGGCCGCGGTGCGGCGACGGCGCCGCGGCTGGCGTAATTCATGTCCACACCCCACTCCTCGGACCAGCGCGCGATATCCGTGCTAGGCGACGGATGGGCCTGGGTCAGGAATTCGGCCATGTCAAAACCTATGCCGCCGGCCCCGATCAACGCGACTTTGCGACCGACCGGACGATTGCGCATAAGCACGTCGTAGTAACTGACGACCTTGCGATGATCGATCCCGGCTATCGACGGTGTGCGCGGATGTACACCGGTGGCAAATACCACTTCATCGAATTTCTCCTGCGCCAACATGGCCGAGTCGACCTTCACGCCAAGACGCAGATCCACGCCAGTTTCGGCGATGCGCGTACGGAAGTAGCGCAGTGTCTCAAAGAACTCTTCCTTGCCCGGGATGCGCTTGGCCATGTTGAACTGGCCGCCAATGTCGGCCGCCGCGTCATACAGCACCGTGGTATGGCCGCGCTCGGCCAGGGTTGTCGCACAAGCCAGCCCTGCAGGGCCGGCACCGACCACGGCGATGCGCTTCTTCTGCTTGGCTGCAGCTATCGTCAGTTCGGTTTCAAAACAGGCTCGTGGATTTACCAGGCAGCTAGCGCGCTTGTTCTCGAACACGTGATCGAGGCAAGCCTGGTTGCAGGCAATGCAGGTGTTGATGGATGCGGCCTTGCCTGCGCGGGCTTTGGCGACCCAGTTTGGGTCGGCAAGCAGGGGACGGGCCATCGATACCATGTCGGCTTCGCCACGCGCGAGAACGGCCTCGGCCACAGCGGGCATGTTGATGCGATTGGTCGCGATCAGCGGGATTTTCACCTTGCCGCGCAACTTGTGTGTGATCCAGGTGAATGCTGCGCGCGGTACGCTGGTAACGATGGTCGGAATGCGTGCCTCGTGCCAGCCTATGCCGGTGTTGATCAGCGTGGCGCCGGCGGCTTCGACTTCCTGCGCGAGCGCAACAACTTCGTCCCAGCTCTGGCCCTGTTCGACCAGATCGAGCATGGACACGCGATACACGATGATGAAGTTCGCACCGACGGCGGCGCGCGTACGCCGTACGATCTCCACGGCAAAGCGACGGCGTTTTTCTGCTGTGCCGCCCCAGTCGTCGCTGCGCCGGTTCGTGCGCTCGACCAGGAACTGATTGATGAGGTATCCCTCCGAGCCCATGATCTCGACGCCGTCATATCCAGCGTCCTGAGCGAGCCGGGCAGAGTTTGCAAAATCGGCAATCGTCGATTCGACAGCGCGTGCCGACAATCCGGCCGGGGTGAAGGGCGTGATCGGCGATTTTATCTTGGACGGTGCAACCGACAGCGGGTGGTAGCCATAACGCCCTGCATGCAGGATCTGCATGCAGACCTTGCCGCCCTCGGCGTGGACCGCCTGGGTGACTTTGCGGTGGCGGGCCACATGCCAGGGCATGGAGAGCCGACCGGAAAAGGGTTTTAGCCAGCCGCGTATGCTCGGTGAGATGCCTCCGGTAACAATCAGGCCGACGCCGCCACGGGCGCGCTCGGCGAAATACGCGGCAAGCTTGTCGAAGTCGCTGGCCTTGTCCTCGAGTCCGGTGTGCATGGACCCCATGAGTACGCGGTTGGAAAGCGTCGTAAAGCCGAGGTCCAGTGGGGCCAAGAGGTGCGGGTAGTCGCTCATGCGCAGTCTGCCGTGCAAAAGGTCGACGCACCTTGCATGGAATGCCTGGAGACGGCAACTCAGGGGCGGCGGGACAGATTGATCAGTGCGCCGCTATCACGGCTGTTATGGCGCAGCCGGGTCTTTGCGTTTCCCCGCCACGGTCGCGAAGGGCCAGTCCGTCCTGCTGTCGGGCGTTTATCCGGCCTGCTTCAGTGCACGTCGCTCGCGCCGCGCTTTCTCGCGCAGCCAGCCGAATGCGAGGCCGCCGCCGATAATGAGTGCGTAGGCCGCGATCTCGATCATCACGTTGCCGCCGACCCACTGCGCAATGAACTTCTCATGCATGATCATCTTGCCCGCCGTCCATAACAGCGCACCAGCACCGATGTAAATGACGATGGGGAAGCGCTCGACGAGCTTGAGGATCAGCGTACTGCCCCAGACTACGATGGGTATCGAGATCAGCAGGCCGACAACGACCAGCACGAAATTGCCGTGTGCTGCGCCAGCGACACCGAGCACGTTATCCAGGCCCATAAGCGCGTCGGCAATAATAATGGTGCGCATCGCTCCCCAGAAATCACTGGCACGGTTGAGCTCGTGCTCCTCGCCCTTCTCGTCTTCACTGAGCAGCTTCAGGGCGATCGGAATCAGCAACAGGCCGCCGGCAAGCATCAGTCCCGGAAAACTGAGCAGCCAGACCACAACCAGGGTCATCAGTGTGCGCACCCCTATGGCGCCGAACGTGCCCCAGAAGATCGCCTTTTTCTGTAGGTCCTTGGGCAGATTGCGTGCAGCCAGCGCGATAACGATAGCGTTGTCACCGGCAAGCACCAGGTCGATCAGGACGATGGCGAGCAATGCGGTGAAGAAGTCGGGCGACAGAAATTCCATGAATACCCTGGAGGCAGTTGTCGTGGCGGGGACAAGGCAGGCGGCTGAGGCAAGGACGGCTGAGGCAAGGACACGCGGAAAATACAGGCAAGGCTTCGCCGTGTCCGGCGAAGGTCTTGCTCACTGCGGTACCAGACCGAAATAGTCGGTGACAACAGCCGCGTGACCGGGGCGGGTGCCCGTGATGACGATCAGCGCACGAGGAGCTACTCCCCTTCGATCACCGAATAAGTAGCGGCTCGGGAGCCCGAGGTCAAGCCGGGAGCTGACTTGGCGCCGCCTTCACCAGCTATTGCCCGCAACTTCCGGCGAGGGTGAACCGCCTTTCGAGGTCGGGCGGCCGTCATTTTGCGGCCGCGGCACCGGAAATTCACGATGGGTGGTAACCAAATGTAACGTTGCGTGTTTGCCTAAACGCTGGCTGAGACGATGCAATATGCATCTGCGAGTAGAGAGGTTCGGCCGGGTGCATCAATGGCCGCCGCTGCGCATTCCATCGCCGAATTGTTAAGCCAGTACTGAGCGAAGCATGAACAAGGCGAGCGGGACATGGTTACAGGTCGTTGATTTTGTTAGACTGCCGCCCGCCCCGAGTATGGGGTCAATTGTTAAACCATGCCATCGGCACTTTTACTTGTTAAAGTGAACGAGCTTTGCGTCCTTACGGGGTGGAGTGGACGCGCGCGATAACACCAATGAGGAGACTCCGAATGAAACGTAATGGCTTGTTTGCCCTGATTGCCCTGTCTTTGGCCGGTATCGGTGCGGCGCAGGCGCAGGACTACAGCAACTGGTACATCGCTCCGCGCATCGGTGCCGTGCTTCCGGACAGCGATCGCGAAACCGATACCTCGCTGTTTACCGGTATTGGTATCGGTTACTGGTCGACCCCGAACTTCGCGGTCGATTTCGAGGTTACCCATAACGACGCCGATTTCGAGAACGATTCCGCGCGCGACGGCCATGAATTTGAAAACGCTGGCGTTGGCGTTTCCGGCCGTTACTTCTTTGGCGACGCGGGCAGTTCCTGGCGCCCGTACGTAATGGGTGGCCTCGGCTTCCTGCGCCACGCAGCCATTTCCGGCAACCTGCTGCGTCCGACCCGGACCAATGGCTGGGATCCGATGCTCACCGTCGGTGGCGGTATCCAGCACGGTTTCAGCGATCGTCTCGCGTTCCGCGCCGAAATCGCCGCCCGTTATGACCGTGACAACAATTCCCGCGCCTACTACACCTCGGACAACAGCACCGGCTATGTCGATGCCATTGCCAGCGTCGGTCTGCTGATCAACTTCGGCGGCGGTGGTACTTCCGTCACCCCGACCGAGGTCCGCAAGGTCGATCCGCCGCAGGATCCGCCGAAGTCCTGCCGTGATCTGGACGACGACAATGACGGCGTCAACAACTGCGACGACCGTTGTGCCTCGACCCCGGCCGGTACCCAGGTTGGTCCGGATGGCTGCCCGCAGAAGATCAGCATCGACCTGCGAGGTGTGAACTTCAAGTTCGACCGTCCGAAGAAGGGTGAGAGCAACATCGCGCCGACCCTGCAGGAGCCGACCGCTGATTCGATCGCTATCCTCGACCAGGCTGTCGACGTGTTGCAGCGCAACCCGAGCATGCGCGTCGAAGTTGTCGGCCACACCGATTCGGTTGGCACGGACGACTACAACCAGGGTCTGTCCGAGCGCCGTGCGCGCATCGTGTTCGACTACCTGACCTCGCATGGCATCGATGCCAGCCGCCTGTCCGGTCCTACCGGCTTCGGCGAGTCGCGTCCGATCGACACGAACGACACCAAGGAAGGCCGTGCGCGCAACCGCCGCACCGAGCTGAATCCGCAGCAGTAAGCGTTTTCGTTCGCGCAGTACCCGAAAGCCCGGCGTAAGCCGGGCTTTCTTGTTTGGGGTACGTAGGCATCGTGGGTCAGGCAGATCATCTGTCGCGACAAACTGGCGGCGCTTGCGCTGCCAACTCAGGTCCGTGGGCTAGCGCAAGTCCCACTCGCAGGACTTGTACACCTGCGCGTTAGCCGTCAGATTAGCCCCCGCGCGGCGCTGCCGGCGCGACGGCCCTGTTCGTTCGTGCCTCGTCGCCACGTTGCTTCGACAGTTGGTAATGTCACAACTCACGATCTTTCGCAGGAGGCTTGGACCGTCGTGAACACCCCCTGGACCACCGAATCGCTACACGAGGCGCTGCACTCTGACCAGAGCGTCGACCTCGAAGGCATTGAACTCAATCTGATTGGCGGCGTTGATACCATCATCAATATCATCATGCACGAGCACGGTGACCTGGCTATGCAAATGGCCGTTTCGGGCGAGCAGATCTTCGTCTCGTCACCGCTTTGCCTTGCCAGTCAGGTCAAGGACCGCCATGCATTCAACGAAGCGTGCCTGCGCCTGAACCCGGTCAACCCGCTATCTAACCTGGGCCTGCAGGACGTCGGCGGCGAGGATCTGTACATTGTGTTCGGCGAGCTCTCAAGCCGTTCGCCGCTGGCAGCCGTGGTCGAGGAGATCCATGCGCTCGCCGACAACACCATCCAGGCCGCTGAGGCCTTCGCTGACCATATGAAGTGACCACCATGGCTATCTGGACCAAGATCATCACGCTGTTCCGCGGCGCTGCACATGAAGCCGGCACCGCCGTCGTCGACGCCAATGCGATGCGGATTCTCGATCAGGAAGTGCGCGACGCGCAGAACGCCCTGCTGCGCTCCCGCGACGATCTCGCCAAGATCATGGCGCAGCGCAAGATCGCGAATGACAAGCTCAACGACAAGAAAGCCAAGCAGATCGAGTACAGCAACTACATACGCGAAGCACTTGCACGCGAAAACCGCGGGCTTGCCCAGGAAGTCGCGGTCAAACTCGCACAGATCGAGGCCGACATCGCGACCGAAGGCAAGATCATCGGGGAGTTCGACAACAGCATTTCCAAACTCCAGGCATCCTCGCGTCAGGCCGAAACGGTGATCACGCGCCTGAAGCAGCAGATCGATACGGTCAAGGCGACCGAAAGCGTGCAGCGGGCCCAGGCCGCGCTTGCCGCCCAGCATGCAGGTACCGGCGCGAAACTCGGCACGGCGCTTGATTCGCTGGAACGCATCAAGCAACGCCAGGTCGAGCGCGCAGCCCAGCTCGAAGTTGCTGAGGAAATGGCCAAGACCACTGGCGAGGACACCGATCTGCAGCGTCGCCTGGCTCAGGCTGGCATCGTGCCAGGCGAGTCTTCAGCGGATTCCATCCTTGCCCGCTTCGAGACGCCTGCTCCGAAAGCACTGGGTCACGACGGCGTGCCGCAGCTTGGTCAGGCGAATGTGACAAGCCAGAGTAGCTGAACCTCGTTACCCGCCGGCGCTTGCGCCGGCGGGCTGCGGTGGTTGCCGGAGATGACCATGGGGAGGTGTTATGCCGGTCTGGATCCGACTGATGCGGGCCTTTCACCGCCACCTCGCGCTGATGAGCTGGGGGGCGTTGCTCGGTGTCGTACTGCTGCATAGCGTCACCAGTTGGCAGCTCATGCGGTTCGCGGGCGAAGAGAAACTCGCCAATATTACCGACTGGTTTTATTACTACCTCGTCACGGCGACGACGATAGGCTACGGCGATCTGTCGCCGCAGACGCCACTTGGCCGCTGGATTGCGACATTGTGGCTGCTGCCGGGCGGAGTCACGCTGTTCGCCATGTTCATCGGCAAGGCCACGACCGGATTGATCGACACCTGGAGGCGCAGGGCCATGGGCAAGCACAGTTATCCCGAGATGAGTGGTCATACGGTCGTCGTTGGCTGGAAGGGGCGTCACACCTTGCGCATGCTGGATCTGCTGGCGCAGGACAGCGCGACTGACAACGAAGGCATAGTGCTGATCGCCTCTGACAGCATAGAAAATCCGCGCCCTGATCATGTTCGCTTCGTACGCGTCGAGTCGCTGGCTGATCCGGCTTGTTATCAGCGTGCGGGCGTCGCTGCGGCCGCGCGCATCATCGTTGACGGTGTGAACGACGAACAGACTCTGGCCGCTGCCTTTGCGGTACTCGCCAACAAGCCCTGTGGTCATCTGGTCGCGACGTTCGATCGCGGCGATACCTGCGCCGTACTCAAGGCGCACTACCCGGAAGTCGAATGCGTGCTGCCATTGCGCGTAGAGGTCATGGTAAGGGCAGCGCAGGATGCCGGCAGTTCCGCGGTTGCCGCTGAACTGCTATCCGTTGCCAGCGGCGCAACCCAGTTCAGTCTGCGTGTTCCGGCACAGAGCCAGGATCTCGCCTACGGCAAGTTGTTCAACGCTTTCAGGCAGGAGTTCGGTGCGACCTTGCTCGGCTATGCCGCCGGAGTTGGCGCGGCGCCAAGTTTAAGTCCTCCGGACACTGATCGTGTCGCAGCCAACGCGACGCTTTACTACATTGCCGAACGGCGTGTCGATCCGGCCCGTATCAAGTGGAGCGCGTTGGGTTGAGCTGCAATTGGATACTCCCTGATTGAGACGCAGCCATATGCTTGTGCTGCTGACAATCGGGCTTAAAAAACAAGCACCAGGGCGTCAAAACGACGCTGCTGATATTTGTACAGACTGTCCTTGGGAGCGTGTGCACTATGAGTTGGCTCGGAAAACTGTTCGGTTCCAAGCCCGAGGAGCAGGCGACGGCTCCGGTTGGACCGTTAGGCCTGCGCCTCAAGGGCGCGGTCGCTGTCGAAGGCCTGCCGTTTCGGATTGCCGGCGAACGGCTCGTCTTCGAGCCGCCCGAAGGCAATCAGCTCATCGAGGCCTGGGGTGAAGTCGAGCTGGGCGGCGGATCGCGGTTGCACCGCTACTACCTGACCGATGACGCATTCGTGCAGGTGAGTACGACGGCGGGGCAGATCGACGACGTCAAGTTGTTCGCATTCCATGAAACTGTGAACCCCCCCAATCAGTCTGCCTTTAACGACTGGGTCAAGCGCGGTTCGCAGATTGGCGCGATAGCGCTGGAACTCGCCGGCCAGCGCTACGATCGCGTCTGGGGTGAAGGTATCGCAAACGGCGCCTGGGCGCCGCCTGTCGTATTCGACGAGAAGGTGTACAACAAGGATTTCAAGGAACCCGACTACGAACTGACCCACTATGCGATGCTCTATCAGCGTCATGTGCCGGAGCTGGATCGCTACGAGTACGTGCTGGTCAGCGCGGAAGATTACGGACCGAACGAATACTGCATTACGTTCTCGCTTGGCGTCGACGTCAGCCAGGCCGATCTCACCATTACCTGAATAAGGAGCTAGTCATGACCGATTCGATTCTGCGTTATCTCGGTGGCGTGCCGGCATTCCTGTCGTATTTTGCGATTGGTGCAGGACTCATCATTCTGTTCTGCTTCGTCTATGCGCGCCTGACGCCGCATGCGGAGTTCGCGCTGATCAAGGCGAACAAGCCGGCTGCGGCGATAGCGTTCGGCGGCGCGCTTATCGGCTTCGCCATGCCGCTGCATGCGGCGATCTCCCATGCGGTCAGCCTGCTGGACTGTGTGCTCTGGGGTGTAGTGGCGCTGATCGTGCAACTGATTGCATTCTTCGGTGTTCGCATCATCATTTCCGACCTGCCGGACCGCATTGCCCGTGACGAACGCGCTGCCGGCATATTCGCGGCAGCGGTCTCGATCGCCGTTGGACTCATCAACTCGGCCAGCATGAGCTACTGAGGTAGGTGCCATGAAACGATCGCCTTCTGTTCGCTTGTTGCTCATGGGCACGGTTCCCGTGCTGCTCACGGCCTGCGAGGCGCAGGACGAGGCCGTGCTGTACAAGGACGTCGCGGAGTGTGTCGCCGGTGCGCGCCTGACCGAAGACCAGTGCAAGGCTGCCTTCGACAACGCGAAAAACGAGCATCAGCGCGTCGCTCCACGCTATACGTCCCAAGCCGATTGCGAGACCGATTTCGGTGCCGGCAAATGCCAGAGCATCAGCCAGGGGGCGGGTGCTGGCATGCAGTTCATTCCGCTGATGGCCGCGTATGCACTCGGTTACTACGCGGGGCGACCGAATTATTACCAGTCGCAGCCTTTGTACTATTCCTATACGAGCTTCGGATCCAGCGGTGGCTACGTCAATTCCGGTGGAAATCAGATTTCCCGTTCCACCGGTACGGCAATGGTTTCGCGCAGCGCGATGGAAACGCCGACGCGTGCCGTAACCATGTCGCGTTCCGGCTTCGGTTCGTCCGCCAGCGCCAAGGGCGGCTGGGGCGGCAGCACGAGCGGTTAGACGATGCAGCGAATCGCGATAGCAGAGCGTAGCGACTGGCGCGAAACCGCGACCAGCCTCGGATTTCGTTTTCACACGATAGCGGGCGAGCCCTACTGGGTCGAGGATGCGTACTATGCGTTCTCGCTGCGGCAGATCGAGGACGATCTAGAAGATCCCACGACCGAACTGCACGAGATGGCCATGGGGCTGGTCGGCGAGATCGTGCAGAGCGAAACGCTGATGGACCAGCTCGCCGTGCCGGCCGACTATCGCGACTGGATCGCGGAGTCCTGGCGCCGTGGCGAGCCGCATTTGTATGGCCGTATGGATCTGGCCTATGACGGCCGCGGGCCGGCCAAGCTGTTCGAGCTCAATTACGACACGCCGACGGCGTTGTACGAAGCCGCGTTCTTTCAATGGGTCTGGCTTGAGCAGCAAAAGCAGCGCGGTCAACTGCCCGATGCAGCGGACCAATACAATCTGATTCAGGATCTGCTGGTCGAAACCTTCGCGACCATCGCACCGGATCTGCCGAAACCGCTGTATTTCTCGGCCGTGCGTGATTCGCTGGAGGACCAGGGGACCGTCACCTATCTGCGCGATTGCGCCCAGCAGGCCGGCATCGATACACGCAGCATCGCGATCGAAGACATAGGTCTGTCGGCCGATAGCCGTTTTACCGATCTCGACGACTTTGTCATCGGGGCGCTGTTCAAACTCTATCCGCTGGAATTTCTGTTCGCTGAGCGCTTCGGTCCGGCGCTGCCGCGCTCGGGCATCCGCCTGATCGAGCCGCCGTGGAAAACGCTATTAAGCAACAAGGGTATATTGCCGCTTTTGTGGCAGAGACATAAGGGCCATCCGAACCTGCTCGAAGCCTACTTCGAGACCGCGACGAGTGGCGCGCTTGAGCCGGGCTGGGTGCGTAAGCCCATGTATTCGCGTGAAGGCGCCAACATCACTCTGATCCTGCCGGACGGCAGCCAGCATGTTGCTTCCGGCCCGTACGACGATTCGCCCTGGATACGCCAGGCTTTGCATCCGTTGCCGTGTTACGACGGAAACTATGCGGTAGTCGGCAGCTGGGTCGTGGCTGATCGTGCCGCGGGTATCGGCATCCGCGAAGATACTACCCTGATCACGCGCGATACCTCGCGCTTCGTGCCGCATGTAATTCTTGACTAGTTTCCCAGCGGTTTCGCTGGGAGTCGCGATTCAGCAAGAGGGCGCCGCCAGGGCGCCCTCTTGCTGTTCACTGTGAAACGCGACTACCAGATCTTCACCTGCGTGTCGCCGCCACGCACCATGGCATCGCCGGCCTTGCAGCCGAATGCGGCAGCAAATGCGGGCATGTTGGATGGCGCGCCTATGGCGCGGAATCGCGCTGGCGCATGCGGATCGACATTGAGGCGGCGCTTGAGTTCAGCATCGCGGAACGCGCGGCGCCATACCTGGGCGAAATTGATGAAAAAGCGCTGGTCCGGCGAGAGTCCGTCAATTTTTGCGTTCGGGTCGGTGGCCTTGCTCTGGGCGAGCTTGAACGCATCGTAGGAAACATGCAGGCCGCCGAGGTCGGCGATGTTCTCGCCTAGGGTGAGCTTGCCCTTGACGTGCAGGTCCTCGATCGCGACATAGCCATCGAACTGCTGTACGAGCTTGGCCGTACGTGCCTCGAATTTCTCGCGATCTTCCTTGGTCCACCAGTCCGACAAGTTGCCCTTGGCGTCGAACTTGCTGCCCTCATCGTCATAGCCGTGCAGGATTTCATGGCCGATGACCGCGCCTATGCCGCCGTAGTTCAGCGCATCGTCGGCCTTGGCGTCGAAGAACGGCGGTTGCAGGATCGCGGCGGGAAACACGATCTCGTTCTGCAGCGGGTTGTAGTACGCGTTCACCGTCTGTGGCGTCATGCCCCATTCGCGCCGGTCGACCGGCTTGTTGATCTTGGACATGGACCAGTCGTGGTTGAACTTGGCGGCAGCGGCAACGTTCGCGAAGTAACCATCAGGCTTGATGGCGAGGCCGTCCCACTGCCGCCAGCTGTCGGGATAGCCAATCTTTGGTGTGAACGAAGCCCACTTTTCGAGGGCTTTGGTCTTGGTTTCAGCGCTCATCCAGTCCAGTTTCTCCAGCCGTGCCTTGGTCGCCTGGCGCAGGTTGTCGACGAGCACCTGCGCGCGCTGCTTGGCTTCGGGCGGGAAATTCTTTGCGACATAGAGCTGGCCCAGTGCCATGCCCATACCGTCTTCGACGGATTCCATGACGCGCTTCCAGCGCGGCTGATTTTCCTGCTTGCCGCTCAAGGTTTTGCCGTGAAAGCCAAAGTGCGCCTCGGCCAGTGCATCCGACAGATAGGGGGCAGCGCTGTCGATGAGCTTGAAGCGCAAGTAAGCCTTCCAGTCGGCCGCCGGCACCTGTTCGATCATGGCGTTGACTTCGGCAAAGAACTTCGGCTGCGACAGGGAGAAGCCCTTGCTGTCAGACAGGTTCTGACGCGCGAAGAATTTGTTCCAGCCAAAATGTGGGTTCTGTTTCTGCGCTTCGGCCAGGCTTATGAAATTGTATTGGTTCTCTGGCGAACGCAGTTCGACCGGCGCGAGTGAAGCGACAGCAAGGCGATTCTCAAACGCGAGCACGGCGGCTGCCTGCGTGCTTGCATCGGCCTTGGCAACTCCGGCAATTTCCAGCACCTGGGCGATATAGCCGAGATAAGCCTCGCGGATCTTCTTGTAGCTGCCGTCTTTGCCGTCTTCGAGGTAGTAGGCGCGTTCGGGCAAGCCCAGTCCTCCCTGGAACGCGTACGCGATTTCCATCGAAGAATTCTTGAAATCGGCTTCGCCGCCGAAACTGAACAGCAGCCCCAGACCGGCCGCATGCGTGTCGTGCACAAACGAGACGATGTCGTCCGGAGACTTGAGGCTGTCGACGCGCTTGAGCCAGTCGCTGATAGGAGCGATACCGGCCTTGTTCGCCGCCGCCTGGTCCATACCACTTTTGTAGAACGCGCCGACCTTGGCTTCAATCGAGGCAGCGTCCAGCGCACCAAGATTCTTTGCTGCCGCTTCGGCGATGCTGTGGGTTGCATGCATCGAGGCCTCGTCGAGCTGCTCGAAGCTACCCCAGGTGGAGCGATCGGCCGGAATCGCATTGGCCTTGAGCCAGTTTGCATTGACGTAATTGAACAGGTCGCTGCAGGCCGAACCCTGGGTGTCGAACTGCTTGGTATCGATGCCGCGGGTCAGTTCAATCTTGCCTGCGAACGCGAGGCTGCAGCAGCCAAGGCTCACGGCCAGGGCCAGGGGTTTGAGGAAGCGGTATTTCATGGAAGGCCTCTACGGTTGCGACTCCCGCTGCGGCGGGCTACTGGGGAAAAGTCAGAGCGTGAACGGGCTGGCCTGTCTACAGATCACGACTGCTGCGTGGCGTTGCCGGACTTGTAGGCGCGCTCCAGCAGGCCGTATTCGAGGGGAACCGGATTGCCCGCCCGCCAGCCGCCGTCCGCATATTGGAGAAGTCGGCGCAGGCTGCGGTTTTCGTTTCGAAATTGCGCGTGCCGCGGCCATGTTGACGGGGCGTCGCCCAGGCCGATGCGGAAACCAGAGTCAGCGCGGGGGCTGCCGTGCGCGGCAGGGCGAAGCGCAGCTTCATGTGGAATTCCTTGGGCATGTGCAGTCTGGCAGCCTAGACACGAAGCCGGTCATCTTAACAGTGTCGAAAGCTTGGCGTTTACCCTGGGCCTGCTGCTGTTTCCATGCACGGACCGGCCGAACACCCGGGTATGATCGCGCAGGACACGTTGACTGGAGTTGCCATGCAGGTTCAGTTCTGTGGTGCCAATGGGGAAGTGACGGGGTCGTCGCATCTGGTCCGTATCGGGGAGCGCCAGATCCTGCTCGACTGCGGCATGATCCAGGGCGACGAGGAGGCCGAGCGGCGCAATGCCGAGCCCTTTCCGTTCGATCCTCAACGCATCGATGCATTGGTGCTGAGCCATGCCCATATCGATCATGTCGGTCGTGTCCCGCTGCTCGTCAAGCGCGGATTTCGCGGGCCGATCTATGCTCAGGCGGCGACCGCTGATCTGAGTCGCATCATGCTCGAGGATGCGGCATCGATCGCCGAGGCCGACATCGTGCGGGATAACCTGCGGCGCATGCAGCAGGGGCTGAAGCCAGAACAACCGCTGTATACGCGCAAGGATGCACAAGCCGCGCTTGCGCATATGCGGCCGCTGCCGTACGACAACGAACTTGAACTGTTTCCCGGGGTGCATCTGCGCTTGCGCGATGCGGGCCACATTCTCGGTTCGGCTGTCGTCGAACTCCGGCAGGACGGCGGGCGCAAGCTCGTGTTCTCGGGCGATATAGGGCCTCGCGGTACGCCCATACTGCGTGATCCGGTGGCCATCGATCGCGCCGATCTTGTGCTGATGGAATCGACCTATGGCAACCGCGTGCATCGGCCGCGTGGCGATACCGTGAAGGAGCTCGGCGACATTTTTGCCGCCGCCAGGCACAGCGGCGGCAACGTCATCATTCCGGCCTTCGCGGTCGGGCGCAGCCAGGAGCTGCTGTACTGGATGGCGCAGTACTACGAAGCATGGGGGCTGGACCGGTTCCGCATCTTTCTCGACAGCCCCATGGCCGGCAAGGTGCTTGAGGTCTACGAGCGCCACGAGGATCTGTTTGATGAAGAGGCCCGCGCGCTCTGGGCGCGCAGGCCGCATCCGCTGCGCCTGCCGAATCTGAGCCTGACTACCTCGGTTGCCGAGTCGCAGGCGATCAACGCCTATCAGGGTGGGGCGATCATTATCGCGGGTTCGGGCATGTGCACGGGCGGGCGCGTGCGCCACCACCTGCGCCAGAATCTTGGCCGGCACAACGCCCACATTCTCTTTGTCGGCTATCAGGCCCAGGGCACATTGGGGCGCCTGCTCGTCGATGGCGTCAAAAAAGTAAAATTGTTCGGCGAGTGGATAACGGTAAACGCACACAGGCATACCGTAGGCGGACTGTCGGCGCATGCGGACCAGGCTGGTCTGATCGAATGGTATGGCGCGATACCTGGACATGCGCCGGTCTATCTGGTTCATGGTGAGGACATCGCGCGCGAGGCGCTGGCCGCGAAGCTGCGTGAGCGTTTTCGCGCCAGGGTCGAACTGAGTCATCCCGGCGTGGTCGTGACGGTGTAACAGACGGGCTGAACGTTTGCGCAGCTTGCGCCTGCGGACTGGCGGCAAGCCGGTTTGTATCGTCAGCCCGCATAGGTCCGCGAGCCGTCTGTGTGCAAGACCGCTGCTAATGACGATTTGGCCGTCCACGCGGCGCTTGCATGGCGTTACGGCATAAGCGCTGCGCCGCGTTCCGTGAAGCGCTAGGCTTTGCCGCATCCGTTTCCGTTCGCGCCCATGTCCCGATTGCTTGTCTTCCAGCACGTGGCGGCTGAGCCGCTAGGCACCCTGGATCGCCTGATCCGTGGTCGTGGCCACCGCACCAAGTTCGTCAACTTTGAACGGCAGCCCGATGCCGCGCCCTGCATCGACCGCTATAGCGGACTGATTGTGCTCGGCGGTCCCATGAACGTCGACGACAAGGCGCAGCGTGCGCACCTGCTGACCGAGATGCGCACGATCGAAGCGGCGCTGTATCAGGGCAAGCCCGTGCTTGGCATTTGCCTTGGTGCGCAGCTCCTGGCGCATGTGCTCGGCGCGCCGATACGGCGGCAGCGTGAAGCCGAGATCGGCTGGTACGAGGTGACTACGACGGATGCGGGGCGCTCCGACTCGGTGATCGCACCGCTCGGTGCCGGCGCGCCGCTATTCCAGTGGCACAACTACGCTTTCGAGGTGCCTGGGCAGGCGCAGCATCTTGCCCAGAGTGCGGGCTGTGCCGGCCAGGCGTTTCGCTACGGCACCAATGCCTACGGATTCCAGTTCCATCTGGAAGCGAATCAAGCCCTGATCGAGCGCTGGCTGGCTACACCTGCTTATCGTGCGGAGCTCTGTGCGGCAGGGCTGCCACATGGCGCCGACGCGATTCGTGCAACTACCGCGCGCGAGGTTGCGGCTATGGAACAACGAGCCGAACTCGTGTTCGGCGAGTTCCTCGATCTGGTGGGCCGGCCCCTGCGCCGTATCTGCCTGGGTTCGCGCTGACGTCGATTGCCGGGCAGGCTGCGGCGTGCGCAGGCCTGGCGGTCGACGTGTGTGTCGAGGCAACGTGCTGGTAGCGTAGCTGCCGCTGCCGCCGCAAGCAGTTTGTGCTGGCGGGCGATGTCTTCCTTGCAGTACCTTCGGGAAGCCAAATGCTTGCGAGCCGAGCATTTGGCGGGGTTGTGCGGACAAGCAGCCGGATACATAGACCGCGCTGCGGGAACTGGTACAGAACATTCCTGGATGGAGGCAACGATGGCTAGGATTACTGGAATCGGCGGCGTTTTTTTCAAGAGCAGAAACGACAACGCCGCACTTGCCGCCTGGTATCAGAAACACCTGGGCCTGACGCTGGAGGGTTTTGGCGGTGCCATTCTGCGCTGGCCTGACGACAAGGCAGAGGATCAGGGGCTTACCGTCTGGCACGTTGCGGACAAGGCAAGCCAGTGGTTCAGCCCTAGCGATTCCTCGTTCATGATCAATTATCGCGTCGATAATCTGGGCGAGATGATTGCGCAACTCAGCGCTGCGGGGATTGAAATCATTGGTGGCCCAGAGTCCCATGAGAACGGCAAGTTTGCCTGGATCCTCGACCCCGAAGGAAACAAAGTGGAGTTGTGGGAGCCCATGCCCTGGGACGAAAAGAACAAGGCGGGCTGAAGCTGTCGTTGCGTTGCAGGCGTTTGCCCGGAGCCTGATGAACAGGTGGTGGTTGCTGAAAACACGGCGTTTGATGCCGGCGTAATCCGCACGAGCACCTCCGCCGGTTCGTGCTATCTCCCGACGACTGGGCCGGAAGGCTCTGCATGGTCAGCTTATGAACCTCAATCAGGTAACGCTTCCCGCCTGCAATTACGAAGACTCGGTCGCTTTCTACCGGCGCATGGGGTTTACCCAGATTGTCCACTCTCCACCGCGCTACGCCCGGTTTGAATGTCCTGACGGCGACGCTACGTTTTCAATTCACCTCGTCGATTCTGCGGCGGTCGCTTCGGGTTTCGTCACCTATTTTGAATGTGACGATCTCGATGCAAGAGTCCACGATCTGAAGTCCAGAGGTTTCGTTTTCACGAAAGACGTTGCCGACGAGCGCTGGCTTTGGCGGGAAGCACGGTTGCTTGACCCCAGCGGCAACGTTATCTGCCTGTTTCATGCCGGAGAGAATCGGAAAAATCCACCTTGGCGCATCAGCGCCTAGTGGTTGGCCCGACCCGGTGCGGTTCGGTGGTCGGGGCCGCTGCCCAGCACCGTGTCCAGTTGCGCAAGCCGCTGCGGCGTACCGACATCGGTCCAGCAGCCGCGATGATGCATGCCGCCGACGCGGCCCTTGGCAATTGCGGCATGCAGCAGCGGTGCGAGTTTGAATCGCGGCGGTGTTTCATTGGCGCCGGCATCGTCGCCGACCACGCGGCGCCAGTCGTCGAGCAGCGTGGGATCGTAGATGCCGATACCGGCGAAGGTCAGGCGAGCCGCTGTCCCGGCGCTGTCGATGCTGGCAAGGCGGTCATTCACAAGCCGAAAGTCGCCGCGCGGATGATGCGCGGGGTTGTCGACGAGCACGAGGTTGGCGAGATCACCGTCACGCAGTCCTAGCGTGGCGAGGTCGAAATCGCAATAAACATCGCCATTGAGCGCCAGGAACGGTTGCGTACCGAGCAGGTCACGTGCTTTGAGCATGCCGCCACCGGTTTCCAGCGGCTCGGCGCCTTCCTCGCTGTAATGCAGCGCCACATTCCAGCGCGAGCCATCGCCGAGCGCCGCCGGGAATGCGGCCGCAAGCCACGAGGTATTGATGACGATGTCGCGAACACCGAGCCGGGCGAGGCGCTCGAGGTGCCATTCGATCAGTCGCTTGCCGCCGGCCTGCAGCAGCGGCTTTGGGGTGTGGTCGGTCAGTGGGCGCATGCGTTCGCCCTTGCCAGCGGCAAAGATCAATGCCTTCATGCGGCGGAGTCCTCGCGGCGCAGGCGCAAGTCCAGGTTGCTGGTCAGACGTGTGAGCAAGGCGGCGAAGTCGGCGAGCTCGGGATACTGCGCGCAGACTTCGAGCACGTAGGCCAGCACTAATGGCAGATCACCCAGGTAATGCGGCTTGTCGTCTCGGTAGCACAGACGACAGAACAGGCCTAGCACCTTGATATGGCGCTGCAGCCCGGTGAAATCGAACCAGCGCCGGAATTGTGCGGCGTCAGCGCTCAGGCGGCCGGCAGCGACTAGGCGCAGGCGGTAGGCTTCCGCCCAGGCGTAGACGCGCTCAGCAGGCCAGCGGATATAGCAATCGCGCAGCAGCGATGCCAGATCGTAGGTCAAGGGGCCATACAGCGCGCCCTGGAAGTCAATGATACCGGGCAGCGGTGGGGTGATCATCAGGTTGCGGCTGTGGAAGTCGCGATGCACGAAGCCGTAGGGCTGTGCCTGTACCTGTGTGAGTATGCGGCGGAATGCGAGTTCAAGCGTGTCCCAGTCGCCGCAGGACAGGCGGCAGCCCAGATGACGTTGCAGCAGCCACTCGGGCAAATAGTCGAGTTCCATTTGCAGGCGCGCAGCGTCGTAAGGCTCCAGCGCCAGGCCGTCGAGCTGCGTTTGCAGTACGAACAAGGCGTCAAGTGCTGCGCCGTACAGCGCATCGGCTGTGCTGTCGTTGAGCTCGGGCAGATACAGGCGTGTGCCAAAGTCTTCGATCAGCAGCAAGCCTTGTGCGGCGTCGGCGGCGTAGACAGCAGGTACGTGCAGGCCGGCGGCCGCGAGCTGCGCGCCTATCGTTAGCCAGGGCTCGACCGGTTCCTTGTCGGGTGGCGAGTCCATGACGACAGCGTTGCGGCCATTGTGCTGTACGCGCCAGTAGCGACGGAAGCTGGCGTCAGCCGAGGCGACGGCAAGCGTCTGCGGATCGATATCGCAGCGCCGAAGGAAGTCGTGCAGCGCAGCGCGGCGTTCGGGTTCGACGGTCATGAGGATACGGCGCGGTCTCTAGGTGGGCCGGAGTAGCTCGAGAGCAGCAGCGGGTGAAGCGCGGGAGGGGGTGGGCATCCCTAACGCACCGGGTTGGCGGCAATTGGTTGTGCCTCGCCGACGAACAGATCAATCGCAATGCGGTCGTTGCGTGCATAGACCAGCCAGCGCCCGTCCGGGCTGAAGTCCAATGCGGGGGCAAACGTGTTCGGCGCATCCGCCAGCAAGGTGGTAATACCGCCGCTGGCAAGATCAAGACTCTGCAGCATGCGCATACCGTTGCTGTCGCGTGCGACGAAGGCCAGCCGTCCCGCATGTAACGCTGCATAGGTGTTATTGGGTTGCAGGCCGGTTTGGGCGTCGGGGCCGCCGAGTACGACACGGCATTCGCTCGCATCATGGGTGCAAACGCGCAGACCGGTTTCGTTGGCTATGTCCAGTACGAGATAGCGTTGGTCGCTGGTGAAGTGCTCGATATTGGCATCCAGCAGCAGTTTCGCGTCGCTGCCGTTGGCGGCGGCGCGCCACAGCTGTGCGCGCTCGTTGCGGTGGCGAATGAAGAAGATCCAGCGACCGTCGCCACTGTACTGCGCATAACGCGCGTCCTCGCCCAGGCTGTCCAGCGCGACAGCTTGACGGGTGTCGAGGTCGTAGCGGTAGATCACGCTGCGCTCGTCGCTGCAGGCGTAGGGCAGGCATTCGGTGCCGCCGCCACGGTTCAGCATGGCGGTAACAAGCAGGTGTTTGCTGTCGCGGTGCCAGCTCGGCCTTAGCCAGCGCTGACGCGGATCCAGCGCCAGGCGCTCTACCTTGCTGCCGTCGGGATGGGAGAGATAAAGCGCCTCGAGTCCGTCACGGTTCGAACCGAACGCAAGCCAACGGCCGTCGGGAGAATGCGTGGGTTGGTTGTTGTAGCGCTGCGATTGTGTGATTGGTTGCGGCGGCGTCTGTGGCTGCTGCAGATCGGCGCGCCAGAGATTGGCCTGGTAGTCGGCGACCTCATAAAGCAAGGCGCCGTCGTTTGCGACGTCGGGATAACGCGCGCCCCGCGCACCGAGGAATTCGAGCGCGCCAGTCGCCGCGTCAGTGCGGTACAACGCGCGATAGCCGAACAGATCGCCAGCAAGCACGAGCGCGGTGTCGCCGGGAAGCCAGGCTGCGCCATAGATCAGTCCGTTGGCCTCGACCAGTACACGGGCGCGTGCGGGACTGGCGACTGGCACTAGCCATAGCCGTTGCTGGCTGTGCTGCGCCCGCGTAAACACGAGCTGGCTGCCATCGGCAGAAAAGCGCGGATTCTGATCGATAGAGCTCTGGTTCTCCGGATCGGTCAGCGTGCGCGACTCGCCACTTGTTCGGTCGAGCAGCACGAGTCCGGTACGACCGCTATCCAGGGTGGCCGCGAATACCAGGCTGCGCCCATCGGGCGAAGCATCGATACGGCTGGTCGCCGGTGGTGCCGCGCATGGGCTGATCCGGCGCGAGGTCTTGTCGATGAGTTTCTGTTCGCGCAGTTCGCAGGTGTTGGCCGTATACCGCACGAATACGATTGCGCTGTCGTCGTCAACGAATACCGGCGACATGTCCCAGGCTTCGCCGTCGCTGAGTTCCCGGCGTGACTGGCCGTCGCGCGAGGCAATCCAGATACGTGCGCGATCCTGTCTGGCGTCGGAGGCGGACCAGGCTATCCAGCGTCCATCACGGGAAAAACGCGCGCTCTGATCGTAGCCGGGTTCGGTCGCAAAGGGGCGCGCTCGATCAACTCGGCTGCGCAGATCGGCAGCGTGTTGCTTCGCATCCGGCGGTAGCGGCAGCGTCAGCGCGAGCAGCACGACCAGCACGACGCCTATCACAGCGATGAGGGCGCCCATGACCTGGGTACGCCGGCGTACCAGGGGGTCAGTCAGGGGCAGCCCGCTAGCATCGAGCGCCGTCGCAGCACGCGGCGCGGGTGGTGGCAAATCCGTGTCAGCCGATTCGGCGGGCGTGACGGCCAGTTCCGGCTGTGGTGCGGCAATCAGGCGATAGCCGAGTTTCGGCACGGTTTCGATATAGCGCGGCGTACGCGGATCGTCAGCTAGCAATTGGCGCAACTCGGCAATCGTGCGCGACAGTGCTTCGTCGTTGACGTAACGGCCTTCCCAGACGTCGCCGAGCAACTGTTCGCGACGGACCACGGTTTCCGGTTCACGCGCCAGGCGCAGCAGCAATTGCATCTGGCGCGGTTGCAGGCGTACTCGCCGGGCTTCGGCCACGAGTTCGTGGTTGGCGGTATCGACCAGCCAGTCGCCCAGTCGGAATCGCGCCGGCAAGTGGCTGGCTGCGGTAGTAGTGCCGGAGCTCATGTGCAAATTATTGATTTATAAGCACCGATAGTTAGCGCAGACCTTGCGAACCTATTGCGCAGGACGCGTCTGAGGTAGCCGGCTGATGCTGCCGGCTCACGTCGCAGCCCGGAGTTTTTATATGAATCGCAAGCCGAGCAGATGGGCCGGTTGTTCAGTCCTGTTGTCACTTTGTTTCTCCCTCAATGCCGCGAATGCAGCGTCCTGCGAGGACGTCCGCATACTCGTCAGCGGCTATTTCAGCAATGTCCACGTCTATGATGCCTGCACGGGCGCGTATGTGCGCAATCTCGACGATGCCGGCCGTATACGCGGTGCGCAAGCGGTAAAGGTCGGCCCTGACGGCAAGCTCTGGGTCGTCAGCGAGGAAGCCAGCACGTTGCTGCGCTATGACGCGAACACGCTTGCTTTTGTCGATACCTTCGCGCGGGTCGAACCGGGCTGGGGCATGACGGGCGTGGCATTCAGCGGCGACAGCGCCTATGTGTCGAGTTATGCCACCGGCGCACTGCGCAAGTTCACCGTGGCGACAGGTGCTGCGGAGAACCTGCCGACGGCCGGCACGCTGCTGCGCGGTCCCGACAACGGCATGATGGAAGCGCCCGACGGCAAGATCTATGTGCCGGGTTACGACAGCAACAACGTGGTCCAGTTTGACCCGCAGGCACGTTCGTACGCAAGCTTCATCGGCGTGCGCGACAACGGCTTGCGCGCCGCACGTGGCCTGCTGCTCAACGCCGCCGGCAACAAGCTCTATCTCACGGGCGAGCGCTCCAATCAGGTATTGCGCTACAACTTTCCTGGTGGCGGGCTGGACAAGGTCATCACCTCGACGATCAATACGCCGACGGGCATGGCCTGGCATCCCGACGGTAGCCTGCTCGTGGCTGGTAGTGGCAGCAGCGGTTCTGGCGTGATCAAGATCGATGCGGAAACGGGGCAGGAGAAGTCGCTGTTTATTCCGACTGGATCCGGCGGCGTCTCGGGCATGACCTATATCGCCGTCATTCCAAAAGGTTCGGTCACGACCGAACCACCCAATGCCGCCACCATAGGTTCTCAATACTGGCTGACCGCATTGGGCCGGCTTGACGGCACGCGAGTGGAGCTTGAAGCCAACACAGCACTCGGCACCGCTTTCGGCGCCGCTTTCAATCCGGCTGCGGTGCAAAAGCCACGCTGGGGCACGATACGGCTGAATTTTCTGAGCTGCACCGAAGCCGAGCTGACCTGGCAGTCCAGCGGCGAGAACAGCGCGCGCTTCGGCAACGGCGGCTACCGCATTGAACGCATGCTGATTACGCCGGCTACGGTCGACTGCCGTCGCACCGGTATCGCCGGGGCGCCGAACTCGAATTGGGTGCAGGGTGCCTGGTATGGCGGCCCATCGCGGGACGGCGAGGGTTTCATGCTGGATACCGACGGCAACGGTCTCGTGTTTCTTACCTGGTTTACCTATCGCCCGGCGCAGTCCCAGGGCGGCAACCCCGCGACGTAGGTCCGGAACGGGTTCCGGACCTTTGCGCCCGGCTTTGGCCGGGCGCTTTTTTTTGGGGGGGCGCCCAGCATGGGCGCACCCCTGCGACCTGGCTGCAGCGAGCGAAACGCAACGGCGCGAAGGTGGCCGAGCGTTGGGACTACGTGCGGAGCGAAGCTGGGGGACTAGTGAGAGGACCGAGTCCTCATGGCGGTTCAGGTCGGTTGGTGAGGGTGTAATTCGGTGCCCGTGCAGGTGCGTGTCCCCGCTGTTTCCACGCTCTTTGCTCTTCTCCGGCTCTTCGTCTCAAGCGCGTGCCCCGGCCTTGGTGCCGGATTCACAATCTCTGATCGTTCATTTGCCGGCGCTGGCCAAAAATCGTACCATTTCGGTCCACTTTAGCGGCCGGCTTCGAATGCTTCGCGTCAGCAAACTTACGGACTACGCGACCGTCGTCATGAGCGTTCTTGCCGAGGCCGGCAGCGATGTGCTCAGCGCACAGGTGCTGGCTGAACGGGCGCGGCTTGAGATTCCCACGGTCTCCAAGCTTCTCAAGCAGTTGGTGCACTCGGGGCTGGTTGAATCGTTTCGCGGGGTCAACGGCGGGTACCGCCTGGTGCGCGAGCCGGCGGCGATTTCCGTTGCAGAAATCGTGGTGGCGATCGAAGGTCCCATAGGCATGACCGAATGCAGCGTCACCAGCGGGCTCTGCGATCACGAGAACCACTGTGGCGTACGCGGCAACTGGCAGCGCATCAATCAAGCCATCGCCGAAGCACTGGCCAGCGTAACCCTGGCCGACATGATCAAACCGCCGGGCCCCAAGCGCCCCGTGCCTACACCCTTGCGCGTCGCCCTGCTATGAACGAATCAACTAGGCAGCCCATGGCCACCGAACACAACGACATCGAAACGGCACTGAACCGGCGCTACGAGGCCGGCTTCGTGACCGATATCGAAACCGAATACTTGCCCCCCGGGTTGTCCGAAGACGTTATTCGCGAGCTGTCGGCGAAAAAACACGAGCCGCAGTGGATGACGGACTGGCGTCTCAAGGCCTATCGCCACTGGCTGACCATGCCGGTGCCGGAATGGGCCAAACTCAAGATCGGTCCCATCGACTTCCAGGCCATCAGCTACTACGCAGCCCCCAAGGCGCGGCCAAAATCGCTGGCCGAGGTTGATCCCAAACTGCTTGAAACCTATGACAAGCTCGGCGTGCCGCTGCACGAACGCGCCAAGCTCGCTGGTGTTGCCGTCGACGCGGTATTCGACTCCGTTTCGGTAGGCACGACGTTCCGCAAGGAGCTGGCCGAAGCCGGCGTGATCTTCTGCTCTCTGTCGGAGGCGATCCAAGAACATCCCGAGCTGGTGCAGAAATACCTCAGTTCGGTAGTGCCCATAGGCGACAACTATTTTGCTGCGCTGAACTGCGCTGTTTTCTCGGACGGGTCGTTCGTCTTCATTCCCAAGGGGGTGCGCTGCCCGATGGAGCTCAGTACGTATTTCCGCATCAACGCGGTCAATACCGGGCAGTTCGAGCGCACGTTGATCATTGCCGAAGAAGGCAGCTATGTGAGCTATCTCGAAGGTTGCACAGCGCCGCAGCGGGATGAGAATCAGCTCCACGCGGCCGTGGTCGAACTGGTCGCACTCGACGACGCGCAGATCAAATATTCGACCGTGCAGAACTGGTATCCGGGTGATGAGAACGGAGTCGGCGGCATCTACAACTTTGTGACCAAGCGCGGCGATTGCCGCGGCGCCCGTTCCAAGATTTCCTGGACCCAGGTCGAAACCGGCTCGGCCATTACCTGGAAGTATCCCAGCTGCGTGCTGCGCGGAGACGATTCCACCGGCGAGTTCTATTCGGTCGCGCTCACGCATCACGCGCAGCAGGCCGATACCGGCACCAAGATGATCCATATCGGGCGCAACACCAAGTCCAAGATCATCAGCAAGGGCATCAGTGCAGGACGTGGCCAGAACAGCTATCGCGGCCTGGTAAAAGTGGAAAAGAGCGCTTCAGGTGCGCGCAACTACACGCAATGCGATTCGCTGCTGATCGGCAAGAAATGCGGTGCACACACCTTCCCCTATATCGAGGTCAAGCACCCCAGTGCCATCGTCGAGCACGAAGCCACGACGTCCAAGATTTCCGACGATCAGCTGTTCTACTGCCGCTCGCGCGGCCTCGGCGAGGAAGACGCCGTGTCCATGATCGTCGACGGCTTCTGCAAGCAGGTGTTCAAGGAACTGCCCATGGAGTTCGCCGTGGAGGCCAAGAAACTGCTCGAAGTCTCGCTCGAGGGCGCGGTGGGCTGAACCTAGTCGAATCATGGCCGCGCGATAGCGCGGCGCAGCGGAATCACATCATGTTGAAGATCGAAAACCTCCACGTCAGCGTTGCCGGCAAGGAAATTCTCAAGGGACTCGACCTCGCGGTGAGGCCGGGTGAAGTACACGCGATCATGGGGCCGAACGGCGCGGGCAAGTCGACCCTGGGCAATGTGCTCGCAGGTCGCGACGGTTACGAAATCACCGCGGGTACGGTGGACTTCGGTGACAAGGACCTGCTGCAGCTCGAACCCGAGGAACGCGCCGCCGAAGGGCTGTTCCTGGCCTTCCAGTATCCGGTCGAAATCCCGGGTGTGAACAATACCTATTTCCTCAAGGCCGCTCTGAACGCGCAGCGCAAGTATCGCGGCGAGAGCGAACTCGATTCCATGCAGTTCCTCAAGCTGGTGCGCGAGAAATTGCGCGTGCTGCACATTTCCGACGAGCTGCTGCATCGTGCCGTCAATGCGGGTTTCTCCGGCGGCGAGAAGAAGCGCAACGAGATCTTCCAGATGGCGCTGCTGGAGCCGCGAGTGGCCATACTCGACGAAACCGACTCGGGCCTGGACATCGACGCGCTGAAGATGGTCGCCGAAGGCGTGAACCATATGCGCAGTCCGGAACGTGCGTTCGTCGTGATCACGCATTACCAGCGCCTGCTCGACTACATCGTGCCGGACTACGTGCACGTGCTGGCAGAAGGGCGCATCGTTGAAAGCGGCGACAAGACGCTGGCGCACAAGCTCGAACAGCATGGTTATGCCTGGCTGGACGAGCGCCGTGTACCCGAGCGCGCAACGCCATGAGTGCGCCGCTGCTATTGCAGGAGCTTGAGCGCGGATTTGCTGCGCTATCGGGGAGGCAGCGGGATGCGGCGGGGCTCGGTGCTGCGCGGCGCGAACAGCTGGCGGCGGCGCTCGCCGACGGGTTACCCGGCGCGCGTGCGGAACGCTGGCGGCATACTTCGCTGCGTGCGCTCGAACGGCGTGCATTTTCGCCTCTCCCGGCTTCCGCCGATATTGATGCGGCTACGCTCGCGGCGATCCCGGGTCCGCGTATTGTGTTCGTCAACGGTGTGTTTGCTGCTGCCTTGTCGCAGCTTGACGGCATTGACGGTGTGGTGGCAATGCCGCTCTCGTCTGCGCTTGAAACGGGCACTGCGCGCGATGTGGATTTCCTCGCTCGCCGATTCGAGGCAGCGGACGAGACGTTCGCACGGCTCAACGCCGCGTTTGCGCTGGACGGATTGCTGCTGCAGGTCGGTGCCGGCGTACAGGTCGCGGAACCGCTTGCGCTCGTGATGCTGGGCGCAGCCGGCGATGCTGAACATGCAGTCCACTTGCGCCATTGCATCCAGCTCGGTGACGGCGCGCGCCTGACGCTTTGCGAATATCAGCTGGCGGCGACGCCGCAGGCGCATCTCGTCAACAGCCTGATGCACTTGCATCTTCGCTCCGGCGCGCGGCTCGATCACGTGCGCGTGCAGGCTGAAGATGCGGGGGCCACCGTGCTCGCGCGCTCCGATGTCGTCCTCGGCAGCGCGGCGGACTATCGCCGCATAGACCTCGAAATCGGCGCGAACCTGTCGCGGCATGAGCTCAACGTTGCATTGCAGGGCAAGGCCGCTCGCCTGTCCGCCAGCGGTGTGCTGCTGGCCGATGGGCGCCGCCATGTCGACACTCGCCTGCAGATTGACCACATCGCACGTGATACCGCCTGCGAGCTCACCTGGCGTGGCCTGGCCGCTGATCGCGGGCGTGCCGTATTCCACGGGGGCATCGCGATCCGTGCTGGTGCAGACGGTACAGCGGCGCAGCTGTCGAACAAGAATCTGTTGCTGTCGGCGAATGCGGAAATCGACACCCAGCCCGTGCTGGAAATCCATGCGGACGAAGTCCAGGCCAGCCATGGCGCAACAGTCGGCCAGCTCGACGAGGCCGCGCTGTTCTATTTGCGCTCGCGCGGCGTGCCCGAGCAGGCCGCACGCACGCTGTTGACGCTGGCGTTCTGCCGCGTTGTGCTTGATGGCATCGGTAACGAAAGTCTGCGTGAGCGTACTGATGCCTTGCTCAGTGCCCGTCTGTTGCAGGTGGCGGCATGAGTCCGGCGTTTGACCCCCTGCGCTATCGCGCGGATTTTCCATTGCTGTCACGGCGCGTACACGACAAGCCGCTGATCTATTTCGACAACGCGAATACGGCGCAGAAACCACGCGCGGTCATCGCGGCCGTCGAAGAGTACTACCGCGATTACAACGCGAACGTTGCCCGGGCGGTGCACAGCCTCGGCGAGCAAGCCACGGCCGCGTATGAAGGCACGCGTGACAAGCTGGCCGCGTTCCTGAACGCCGGCGGCCGTGATCAGATCGTGTTTACCAGCGGCACCACGCAGGCGATCAACCTCGTGGCTTATAGCTTTGCATTGCCGCGGCTGCAGCCTGGCGATGAAATCCTGGTCACGCAGATGGAGCACCACGCCAATATCGTGCCCTGGCAGCTGGTCGCCGGTCGCAGCGGAGCCACGGTACGGGCCGCGCCCATCGACGATGACGGCGTGTTGTCGCTGGACCGCTTCGAGGCGCTGCTGAGCTCCAGGGTGAAACTCGCCGCCGTTGCACATGTATCCAATGTGATAGGCACGGCAAATCCGGTGGCGGCCATCGCGAAGCTTTGCCGTGCACGCGGGATTCCGCTGCTCGTCGACGGCTCGCAGGCCTGCCCGCATCAGCGTGTGGATCTGCAGGCAATAGGCTGCGACTTCTATGCCATGACGGGCCATAAGTTGTTCGGCCCTACCGGTACCGGTGCGCTCTGGGCGCGACGCGAGCATTTGCAGGCCATGCCGCCGTTCTTCGGCGGCGGCGAGATGATCCGTACGGTCAGTTTCGACGGCACGGTGTTCGCCGACCCGCCGCATAAATTCGAGGCCGGCACGCCGAATATCGCGGGCTTTATCGGCCTCGGTGCGGCGATCGACTACGTCCAGGGCGTAGGTCTTGATCGTATCCAGGCCTATGAAACGGAGCTGCTCGCCTACGCGACGGCGGCGCTGGACAGTGTGCCGGGACTACGTCTGTTCGGCCGCGCGCCGCACAAGGCAGCCGTGCTCTCGTTCCTGATCGAAGGGGTGCACGCCCATGACCTGGCGACCCTGGTCGATCACGAAGGCGTTGCCCTGCGCTCGGGCCATCACTGTGCCCATCCGCTGATGCAGCGTTTCGGCGTGCCGGCGACGGCGCGCGCATCGCTGGCGTTCTACAACACGCGGGACGAAGTCGATGCGTTCATCATTGCGCTCGACAAAGTGCGCCGGTTGCTGGCCTGACCATGACTGCGCTTTACCGCGATATCGTGTTGGCTCATCACCGCTCGCCGCGGCGCTACGGTGAGCTGGCGCAGCCTTCGCACGCGAGCGAGGGCGTGAACGCGCTGTGTGGCGATTCCTTGCACATAGAGCTGTGCGTCGATGCCCAGGGCCGTATCCGCGAGTACGCCTTCCGTGGCGAATGCTGCGCCATCGCCACGGCGACGGCTTCGATGCTGGGCGAGGCGGTACAGGGGCTGTCGGCGGCCGAGGTTGCGCCGCTGCAGCAGGCGTTTGCGGCGCTGATTGCAGGGCAGCAGCCCGTGCTGGCGCTGGGGGAACTTGCGGCGCTGGCAGAACTCGCACGCTATCCTGCGCGGCGCAAATGCGCCTTGCTGCCCTGGGCGACATTGGCTGCGGCGCTTGGCGGCCAGGCGCAAACGACTACCGAAAAGGACACTGCATGAACGCTGCTGCCGATTCTGCTCCCGTAACCTTTCGCGCCGCGACGGCCGCCGATATCCCGCGCATCGTGGCGCTGGTCGAATCAGCTTATCGCGGTGACGTCAGCAAACAGGGCTGGACCACGGAAGCCGATTTCCTGGACGGCCAGCGCACCGATCCCGATTCCGTCGCTGGTCTGATCGGGCGTGACTACAGCCGCGTGTTGTTGGCCGAACGCGCGGGGGCGTTGCTCTGCTGCTGTCATATCGAGCGGCTGCAGCACGATGGCCGTGATCTCGGCTATTTCGGCATGTTTGCGGTCGATCCGACCCTGCAGGGTGGCGGCGTAGGTAAGCAGGTGCTGGCCGAAGCCGAGCGTATTGCCCGGGTGGAGTGGAGCTGCGTTGAGATGCAGATGACCGTCATCACGATTCGCGACAGCCTGATCGCCTGGTATGAACGCCGGGGTTATGTGCGTACCGGCGTGCTCAAGCCCTTTCCCTATGGCGACGCGCGCTTTGGCATTCCCAAGCGCGACGACCTGCAATTTGAAATCCTCGCCAAGACGCTGTGAGCAGGCGCCGCCGATGAGCGCAGCCTGGGTTCCTGTATGCAGCACTGCCGACTTGCTGCCCGGAGAGTTCAAGATCGCCTGGGACGGTGGCGTGGCGATCGCCGTATTCAATATCGATGGTGATTTCTACGCGGTTGAAGACGTGTGTACCCATGACGGCGGCGAACTGGCGGGTGGCCCGGTCGACGGCTTCGCGATCGAATGCCTGCGCCATGGCGCACGGTTTGACCTGCGCACGGGCGCCGTGCTCTGCCCGCCGGCGTATGAGCCGATCGCGAAATTTCCGGTGAAGGTCGAAGCAGGCCAGGTCTATACACGGGACGACCGCTGGGACTGAGCGAGCTCTATGCCCTGCGCTTCGTGCAAATCGTGCCGGGCAGGTTCGGAAGGAACAGCTAGCGCGTCGGAATTGAGTGGAAGATTCCATACTGCGGCAGGGCAGCCGCCGGGCTGCCGTCGATGCAGGCATTGAATTGAGACTGATTCTCATTTGTGTTGTAATCGATGCCCTTGCGCCGCCTGCGGCGCGCCGTTGCCGCACCGATGTCCCTTGCCAACGATCCACAACGCCGCGCCAGCTGGCTGAAGACGCTGCATCAGTGGCATTGGATTTCCTCGGCCGTCAGCCTGATCGGGCTGATCCTGTTCGCGTTCACCGGTATCACACTCAACCACGCAAGCCAGATCCCGGCGACACCTGTAGTTACCAAGCGCCAGGCCGAACTGCCTGCGAACCTGCGCGCTGCCCTGGCGGCAGGCGCCAGCGAAGGCCGGCAACCCGTCGATGCGGAACTTGCCCGCTGGTTTTCGCAGGCGATGGGCCTGCAGGTTGCCGGCGGCGAAGCCGAATGGAGTGCGACGGACATTTACCTCTCGCTGCCGCGTGCCGGCGGCGATGCCTGGGCCAGCATTGATCTCGCCAGCGGTGCAGTCGAATACGAGCGCACCGATCGCGGCTGGATCGCCTGGCTCAACGACCTGCACAAGGGGCGCAATACGGGCCCGGTATGGACCTGGTTTATCGACGTGTTTGCGCTCGCCTGTCTGGTATTCGCCATTACCGGGCTGCTGCTGTTGCAACTGCATGCGCCCAGGCGTCCGGCGACCTGGCCGACGGTGGTGCTTGGCCTGGTCATTCCGCTGGTACTCATTCTGCTGTTTATTCATTGACGGGGTAGTCATGCGTTTCCGACAGATAGTCTCCTGCGCCGCCGCTGCGCTGCTGATCGGCAGTGCCAATGCTGCTGATCTCAACCTGGGTATCGAAGTGCCCAGGCTGGACGTGGCCGAATATCACCGGCCTTATCTGGCGGCATGGGTCGAGCGTCCGGACAATAGTGTCGCAGTCAACCTCGCCGTCTGGTATCAGCAGAAAAGCGGCAAGGACGCGGCGACCGGCAAGCAGGAGCAAGGGACCAAGTGGCTGGCCGATCTGCGCCAATGGTGGCGTCGTAGTGGACGCAGTGCGACCTTGCCCATCGACGGCGTAAGCGGTGCGACGCGTCCGGCCGGGGCGCACAAGCTCAGCTTCAGTGACAAGCAGGCGCCGCTCGCCGAGCTCAAGCCCGGCAAGTACGCGCTGGTCGTGGAAGCGGCACGTGAAGTCGGCGGACGCGAACTGGTGCGCATTCCGTTCGACTGGCCGCCGCAAAAACCCGTGCACGCCGATACCAGGGGCAGTACCGAGCTGGGCGCTGTCACGCTGGATCTGGCGCCCTGAACGGCCTGCGCCAGTGCTGCAAGCGCGCCGCCACGCCACAGTACCTTTTCCACCAACCCACTTGCCGAGCGCACAGCGTCGGCCTGATCCGGAGAGAACCATGAAGGCTCTGCGTACCCTGATCGCTGCCTGCATCGTGCTGGCTGCTGCGAATGCTGCCCAGGCGCACAAGTCGTGGCTGTTGCCGTCGGCGACGGTCCTGGCCCAGGACCAATGGATTACGGTCGATGCTGCCGTCTCCAACGACCTGTTCTATTTCAACCACGTGCCGATCAAGCTCGACAACCTGCAGATTACTGCGCCGGATGGATCAGCCGCGTCGGCGCAGAATGTGTTCACCGGCAAGTTCCGTTCGAGTTTCGACCTGCATCTGGAACGCTCCGGCACCTACAAGATCGCGCTGGTCACCGATGGGGTGTTCGCCAGCTACGACCTCAATGGCGAGAAGAAGCGCTGGCGTGGCAAAGTGGAAAATCTGACGGCGGAAATTCCTGCCGGCGCCACCAACCTGGAGGTCACACAGTCCGCCGGCCGTATCGAAACCTTTGCGACAGCCGGCGCACCGAACGAGGCAGCGCTGAAGGCGACGGGCAAGGGTCTGGAGATGACGCCGGTCACGCACCCCAACGATCTGTTTGCGGGTGAAATGGCCAAGCTGCGCTTTACGCTGGACGGCAAGCCGGCCGCGGAGCTGGCGGTCGAAGTTGTTCCCGGCGGCAGCCGCTGGCGCAATGCGCAGGATGCGATGGCTCTCAAGACCGACAAGAACGGCGAGGTCAGCGTAACTTGGCCGGCAGCCGGCATGTACTGGCTGCAAGCCTCGCTACAGGACAAGAACAGCACGCTGCCGCAGGCGACCTCACGCCGAGCCAGCTATGCCGCGACATTCGAGGTGCTGGCGCAGTAAGGCCGGGCGCAAGGTCGGTTCCGCGTGAGTTTCCTGCTCTGGGCGCGCCGCCTGCTCCCGCGCCGCTGGCTACGCTGGCAGGTGCAGGCATTCGCCGGTAGCAGCATGGGCACGAGTTGGTCGGTCAAGGTCTGCGCGCCGCACCGGCCGGACCTGCCGTGCATCGCTGACGCGATCGCTGCCGTGCTCGACGGTGTCGATCGCGAAATGAGCACCTGGCGCGCGGATTCGGATCTGAACCGCTACAACCGCGCCGCTACGCCGCAGTGGGTGGTAGTGCCAGATGCCTGTTATCGCGTGGTGACGGCGGCACTTCTCGTCGCGCAGCAGACCGGTGGTGCCTACGATCCCACGGTCGGCCGCCTGGTCAATCTCTGGGGCTTCGGACCCGACGGCCGGCGTTCGGCCCGGCCCGAGGCCGCAGCGCTGACGCGCGCACGCGCTGATTGCGGCTGGCAGCGCCTGCGTTGCGATGATGCGCGTCGTGCGCTGTGGCAGCCGGGGGGCGTCTGCCTTGACCTGTCGGCGATCGCCAAGGGTTACGCCGTCGACCTGGTGTGCGAGCGGCTGCAGCAGCTCGGTATTCGCGACTACCTGGTCGAAGTCGGCGGCGAACTGCGCGCCCGCGGTTGGCGTGCGGACGGCCGGCCCTGGTATGTGGCAATCGAATCGCCGGGAAACGGCACCGAACTGCCGCTGATAGGCGTGTTGCGCGACGGCGCCATTGCGACCTCGGGCGACTACCTGCGTTACTTTGAAAGTGAAGGGCGGCGCTATTCCCACACTATCGATCCGCGTACGGCAGAACCAGTCGCCCATGCGCTGGCTGCCGTGACGGTGCTGCACACACAAACCATGCTGGCAGACGCCTATGCGACGGCGCTCAGCGTGCTCGGTGCCGACGAGGGGCTGGCCTTCGCCCAGCGTTATGGTATCGCCGCGCGTTTCGTCAGCCGGGCGGCGCAAGGGCTGGCCGTCGTTGAATCCAGCGCTTTTGCGCGCTTTCGCTGCGCATGAGCACGATGCTGTTTGCGCAGCGGCAAGCCGTCGTTGGCAATGCTCTGGTGCTGGGACTGCTGGTGGTGCTTGCTCTGACCTGCGCTGCCTGGCAGAAAACTGTGCTGGCCTGGCACTACCCCGGAGCGACGCGGCTTGTGGCGGCGGCATTCGCCCTGCTGGGGTTTGTAGCCTTTGTCGCCCTACTACGCAGGCGCCGGCTGCTGGCGGCACAGGAATCAGACGCAGGTGCCGTCGACGGTACCCGGCTCGTGGTCTATGCGAGCCAGACCGGCATGGCCCAGGAGCTTGCCCTGCGCACGCAACGCCTGCTGGCCGACGCGGATTGGGCGGCGCGGTTGCTGGCGATTGATCAGCTCGACATGGCCAGGTTGTGCGCGAGCCGCTGCGTGCTGTTCATCGTCAGCACCTACGGCGAGGGCGATCCGCCGGATATGGCAGTGGGTTTCGCGCGCCGTTTGCTGGCGAGCAAGATGCCCCTGAACGGTTTGCGTTATGGCGTACTCGCGCTGGGTGACAGCGAGTACGCCGATTTCTGCGGTTTTGGTCGGCATCTCGACACCTGGCTGCGGCAGCAGGGGGCGCAGGCACTGTTTGATCGTATCGATGTGGACAATGCAGACCCGGGGACGTTGCGCCAGTGGCAGCGCCAGCTCGGCATTGTTACCGGCCGTAGCGAGGCCCCTGACTGGTCGCCGCCACGCTATGCGCGCTGGCGTCTGGTCGAACGGCGCGAACTCAATCCGGGCAGCCTGGGTGAGGCCTGTTTCCTGCTGGCCCTGCAGGCTCCTGCCGGCGAAGCAGCACACTGGGATGCGGGCGATATCGCGGAAATCGGGCCGCGTCACGCGCCTGATCGGGTGAGCAGACAGCTTGCGCGCTGTGGTCTGCATGCCGGACAGCAGCGCGACGATGGCGAAGATTGGGCCGACTATCTTGCGCGGCACCACTGGCCTGAGCTGCCGCCAGCTCCTGCGGAGACCGCAGCCTGGCTTGCGGGGCTGAAGCCGCTGCCGCATCGCGAGTACTCGATCGCCTCCATACCGCAGGACGGCCGGCTCGAACTGGTCGTGCGCCGCTGGCGTCGTCCTGACGGGAGTCTGGGGCTGGGCTCGGGCTGGCTGACACAGCATGCACAGCCAGGCGATTGCATTGACCTGCGATTGCGCGGCAATCAGGCCTTTCACGTTCCGGCGCAGGACTGTCCGCTGATACTTGTCGGCAACGGCACCGGTATTGCCGCTTTGCGCGCACTGCTCAGGCAGCGTGCCGCCGCAGGGCAGGGGCGCAACTGGCTGCTGTTCGGCGAGCGCCAGCGTGAGCGGGATTATTTCTTTGCCGATGAGATCCGGGCGTGGCAGCACCGCGGTCTGCTTGAACGCGTCGATCTCGCATTTTCGCGTGATCAGACAGAACGTATTTATGTGCAGCAACGGCTGCGCGAGGCCGCGCCGACCTTGCGTGAATGGGTCGCTGCCGGTGCTTGCCTTTATGTCTGCGGCAGCTTGCAGGGTATGGCGCCGGCGGTCGATGCGGAGCTGCGCACGGCTTTGGGTCATGCCGGCGTGGATGCCTTGCTGGAGCAGGGGCGGTACCGGCGCGATGTGTATTAGTTAATTATTTAACAAATTGTGATTGCCGACTCTGTTGCCGGCACTGGGTCTGCGTAACCGCCAGGTCATAAACAACTACCGCTTCAACCAGAGGCCGCTCTCCGGCGTACCCGCAGCCGCGCCCGGTTCGCCGTGATCTGCGCAGCGTCGCGAGCGGCGGTTTGCCATCGTCGCGGCAACTTCGGGCTCGCATACGAGAGCTAAGCATGTTGCGAATCATTCTTATTTACTGTTAATCTCGTGTGCCACTCGCGCGCCGTGCTGTGCGCGTTCCGGCGCGGCGCGGGAGACCGTATTCGCGGTGCCAGTGCAGTCCGTCCGGCCGCATTGCGCCAGATCCATCGATTTCCGCATTACCGACTATCAGGGAAGTATCCATGTCGTATTCCTCGTATATCCGTTCTGCGGCGACGCCACCGCCGCGGCTACTGACGACGGCTCTGGGCCTCGCGCTGGTTTCGACGGCACCGCTCGCGCTTGCGGACTCCGCGGTCACTGATGCGGCGACATCCGCTGTCACCGTGCAGACGCCTGATGCTGCCGATGCGGCGGGTGGCGGTCATGGACGCTACGAGACCCACCTTGATGCGGTCGATGTAAAAGGCGTAACGGTCAGTGAGGCCGCCTCCCCCAAGTACACCGCGCCGTTGCGTGACACGCCCCAGGCTATCGAGGTCGTACCGCAGGAGGTCATGGCCGGCCAGAACCTGCTGTCATTGCGGGAGGTGTTGTCGACCTTGCCGGGTATCACCTTCGGCGCTGGCGAAGGCGGTGGTGGTTTCGGCGACAGCCTCAACCTGCGCGGTTTCTCCGCGAGCAATGACATACAGGTCGATGGTGTTCGTGACAGCGCGCAGTACTCGCGCACCGATACCTTCAATCTTGAGCAGATCGAAGTTGTAAACGGCGCCAACTCGGTGTACTCCGGGGCCGGCTCGGTCGGCGGCACGATCAACCTTGTATCCAAGGTCGCGCGCGAGTCCGATTTCACGAACATCTCGCTGGGTGCCGGCACTGACGCCTATGGCCGTTTCACGCTGGATACGAACCAGACGCTGGGAGAGACCACGGCGTTCCGTCTGAACCTCATGGGCCACCGCAACGACGTGCCTGGCCGTGATCTAGAGACCATGAAGCGCTGGGGTTTTGCACCGTCGGTCGCTTTGGGTCTGGGTACTGATACGGTGCTGACCTTGAGCTATCTGCACCAGCGCGACGACAACACACCGCAATACGGGGTGCCTTACTTCTTCACCGGCGATCGCAGCTTCGCGTTGCCAGGGGGCGATCCTGGCACTTATTACGGCTATCGCAATATCGACACGCAGGAAATCGAGGTCGATGCGTTCACCAGCATCCTCAACCACACCTTCAATGAGCAGCTGCGCCTGCGCAATTTCACCCGCGTGCAGGAAGTCGACCAGTTTCTTGTCGTCGATCCGCCGCAAGGGACGTTCTGTCTCGACAATAACCGCACGCCTGTCGGTGCCAGCTGTGCGGTGACGACGACGCCGGTTGTGGGCCAGCCGCCGGTCACTATCGTCGTGCCGGCAAACACCTATATGCCCAGCGGTCCCCGCGGCAATGTGCGTGATACGACAAACCGCCTGCTGGTCAACCAGACCGACCTGACCTCCACGTTCACCACCGGTACGGTCGAACACACGCTGGTAACCGGCTTTTCGCTGATGCACGAAAGTTACACGCTGGACGGCAGCCGCGAGTTCCGCAATGCGGATGGCAGCGATCCGTACCTGGCGCCTAACCACTTGCCGTTCACCAATCCGCTGCGCCCCGATTCGTATTACACAGGACCGCGCCGCCGTACGCTGACGAGCAAGATCGACGGTGAACTCGACAACGCAGCTGTCTATGCCTTCGATACGCTGAAATTCAGCGAGCATTGGCAGCTCAATCTCGGTACGCGCTTTGAGCGCAATGAAGGCAGCAGCACGACCTACACCGTTGCGCAGACGGCAAGCGCCGCTGGTCCCATAGGCGCAGTGACCGGTGCTGGGGTGCCGGCCAAGAACAACGACGATCTGCTGTCCTATCGCGCCGGTCTCGTATTCAAGCCGGTCGAAGCGGGCAGCATCTACCTTGCCTATGGCAACTCCAAGACGCCCTCCAAGGCCTCAGTCGGCGGTTCCTGCACCGCTACCGGTACGCAGGCGACGGGCACGAACAATTGCAACGTCGATCCGGAAACCGCGATCAACTACGAGATCGGCACCAAATGGGATCTGCTTGATCAGCGCCTTGCGTTGACCGCGTCGATATTCCGCAACGATCGCGAGAACTATCGTGTTGCCGATCCCAGCAATCCCGACAACACCTCAGGCCAGATGCAGCTGGATGGCCAGGCGCGAGTTGACGGCCTGCTGCTTGGTCTTAGCGGCAACCTGACCAGGCACTGGGCGCTCTACGCCAACTACACCTATCTGCGCAGTGAAGTGCTGCAGGGCGTGTCGAACCGTCAGGCCAGCCTGGGCCGCGATTTCACCCGCGGGGACGAACTTGTCAGCGTACCCAGGCATGCCTTCAATGCCTGGACCACGCTCGACGTGGGCCACTGGCAGTTTGGCTATGGAGTGAACTATCAGGGCGAGTACTACCTGAATCAGCACAGCGAGACCAACGTTGCCGGGCCGCTGGCCAAGGCCGATGACTACTGGACGCATCGCGTGATGGCGGCCTGGAACGTGAACCACGGACTGCGCCTGCAGCTCAACGTCAACAATCTGTTCGACAAGGAGTACTACACGCGCATACGTACCTCGGCCAGCGGCTGGGCGACACCGGGCGAGGGGCGCCAGGTCACGTTGCAGGCGACCTACTCGTTCTGATGCTGTAGTTTGCCGCTGCAGCGATGCAGCGGCCTCGGTTAAGCGAAACTGCGGTGCCGCGCGCCGCTGAAATACGCCGGTTCAAATTCAACGGAAGGATATCGGCCGGTCCGATGCAGAAGCCAACTGGGCTGCCTGCACCGCCCGGCCCGCCGGGTGGCGGCGTCTGGATCCGTTTGTCCTTGCCTAGTGCGAGCCGTTGGGGCCGGGAATTGTCGTGGTGCAGGCTGCGCCCTCACCGGTGGGTGGTGGCGCGGGCATATGCCCAGCAGAAACCGCGGGCGTCGCGTTTGACTTGCAGCAAAGCGGCGGGTGATCGGGCTCCGGATAATTTTCTCCAGTGACTATATAGCTGCCGGAGAATTTCATGCTTCGTCGCCGTCTCATCGTTCTTGCCCTGCTGCTTGGCGGCTTGGCCCCGGTGTCCACCGTACAGTCCGCCGGCAACACGGCGGCGGCGCCGGCAAAGCCCTGGACCCTCAATCTGCGCTACCGCCATGAAAGCGTGGACGACGACGCCTTCGCCCGCAGTGCCCAGGCCGATACGCTGCGCGTGCGTGCAGCCCTGAACCACCGCTTCTCACCCCAGTGGACAGCACAGGTCGAGGCCGAGGGTGTGGTCGAGCTGGGCGATCGCTTCAACTCCGGCGCCAATGGCCAGACGGCCTATCCGCTGGTCCCGGATGCGCGTGCACTGGAACTCAATCAGGCCTGGCTGGACTGGGCCAGCGATGAGGCAGGATTCCGTATCGGCCGGCAAATGCTGGTGCTGGACAACGCCCGCTTTGTCGGCAACGTGGCCTGGCGGCAGAACATGCAGACTTTCGATGCGGCGCAATGGCGCTGGAAACCGACCAAGGCGATGGAGGTGCAGGCGCTCTACCTTGATCGTGTGCACCGCGTCAACGGCGACGAAGCGCGCGATCCGCTAGTCCGCGAGCGCCGCCTGCATGCCCCGTTGCTGCGTGTCTCCCATACGCTGCCGGGCGGCAGTCTCGTGGGCTATGGCTACTGGCTCGAGGATCGCGACGTTGCCACCGCCTCCACCCGCACGCTGGGCTTGCGCTGGTCGGCGGGCCGTTCGCTGGGAGATAACTGGAAAGGTGGGCTGGTGCTGGAACGCGCGCAGCAGGTGCCATGGTCGAAGGCGACCGGAGGTTCCACCGCCTACATGCTGATCGAACCACGGCTGGAGTACGGTCCGCTGCTACTGAAGGCGGGTTGGGAGCGGCTGGGGGCGGGGCGTGCGCGCGCTTTCCAGACACCGCTCGCCACCCTGCACGCCTTCAACGGCTGGGCGGACAAGTTCCTGGTCACCCCTGTCCGCGGTTTGCGCGACACCTATCTGTCTGCGCAGCGCGGGTTTGAGCTGGGGGGGCGCAAGAGCAAATTTGAACTGGCCTATCACGATTTTCGTGCAGATCGTGGGGCTGCCGACTATGGGCGGGAGCTGGATGCCTCGCTGGGGGTGAACCTGATGCCGGGTCTGGACCTGCTGGCCAAGGTCGCCGACTACCGGAGCGACGGTTTTGCGCGGGATACCCGAAAACTGTGGATGCAACTGGAGTGGTCGCGCTGAAAGACCGGTATCTGCGGCGCGTCGGCGGCCGTTGCGGATGGTCCGCTGGCCCGCGGGTTGCGAACGTCCGGTGCCGGCTGACGATGCCTTGGCGGGAGAGCATGCGTGAAGTCAATGATTTCCGTTGATGAGGCGTTGGAGATCATCCGCGGCAGCTGCATGCCGCTTGCGGTTGAGCGTGTCCCGCTGCTTCATGCCAACGGGCGTGTGCTCGCTGTGCCAGTCGATGCGCCGCGCGCATTGCCGGCGTTCGACAACTCCGCGATGGACGGCTATGCGCTGCGCTGGTGCGAAGGTCTTGGTGCAGGTAGCGAATTGCCGGTACTGGCCGAACAGGCGGCCGGCGATGGCGTCGCGAATCAGAGCGAGGGCGCCTGCAGCATCATGACCGGTGCACGCATCCCCGATGGGTTGGACACCGTGGTGCCAGTCGAGGACTGCACGGTCACGGCGCGCAACGGCGAAGGCGGTCCACGTTCCATTATTTTGTCTGCGCCACTGCGGGCTGGCCAGCACGTACGCCGCGCTGGCGAGGATGTGGCAGCTGGCCAGCGCGTGCTGGAGGCCGGCGCGCGGCTGGACGCCGAAGCGCTGATGGTCTTGCGCGGGATTGGCATCGGCGCGGTGGATGTACGCCGCCGGCCCCGCTTGGCCTTGGCCTGCACGGGGCGCGAGTTGGTGGATGCCGACGGTGCTGGCCTCGCACCGGGGCAGATCGCCAATACGAACGGTCCGTATCTGGAGCATCTGTTCATCGAGGCAGGGGCTGATCTGGTCGAGCGTGTGACCTTGCCTGACGAGCCTTCCGCTTTCGCCGCCTGGCTGACCCGCTGGCTGGAGGCTGGTGTCGAGCTCGTGGTCACGACAGGCGCTGTTTCGATGGGGCGCTATGACTTCGTGCCCGAGGTGCTGCGCGCGGCGGGCATGAAAATTGTTTTCCACAAGTTGCGAATGCGTCCTGGCAAGCCGCTGTTGCTGGCGGCAGCCGGGGGCAGCCTGGTATTCGGTTTGCCGGGTAACCCCATGGCGTGTGCCGCCGGTGCGCGCTTCTTTGTGAACGCGGCGCTGCGGGCGTTCGCTGGCCGCAGGCCGGAACAGGCGCTGCTGCTGCCGCTGGCAGAGCCGGTCCGCAAGAAGCCAGGCTTCCGGCTGATCCAGAAAGCCGCGCTCGCGATCGGATCCGATGCCGTGCTCACCGTACGTCTGCTGCCGGGGCAGGAGAGCTTCAGGACCGCACCGCTGCTGGCCGCACAGGCCTGGGCCGTATTGCCGGAAGAGGGTGAGATTCTTCCCGCCGGCACGCCGGTGCCGGTCTATCCGCTGCGCGCCGGTGCCGCGCTATTTGACGGGCGGTCGGCCTGAACTTCGCAACATCGCCGCAATCACCACGGATGCTCGCGGCCCAGCGCAAGGAGCGCATGGCGCTGGACGCAGCGAAGGCCGCTGACTCATTGGTTACATACCCACCCGACCGGAGCATTCATGAAACTCCAGCTAGATCAGGGTCACTACCGTTTGCGTCTGACCGAGGACGACCTGGCGCGGCTCATCGACCAGGGCACTCTGTTGCAGGAATGGCCTTGTCCCGACGGCGCCGCCGCCCGCTGTGAACTGGGCCTGCGTGACGACATCGCCAGTGCGGATTGCAGCGGCACGTTGATGGCGCTGTGCCTGGCGTTGCCTCGCGCGTCCTTTGAAACATTCGCCGCTGCACGCCCGCGCCGGGACGGGTTTTCCTTCCAGGCGCGTGGTGTCGAGGTCATCGTTGACGTGGATGTGCGCGATAGTCGCCGCAGCTTGATACAAGTCAATGACAGGGGGCGCGCCGGGCCAGAGACTGCAGAGGCCAACGCACGAGAACCTCCGACATGAGCTATTTCCTCGACCGGCTGAATTTCCTGAAACCCGCGCCCGAGCCGTTTTCCAGCGGCCACGGCGCGACTCGCGACGACGACCGCAGCTGGGAAAACAGCTATCGCCAGCGCTGGCAGTACGACAAGATCGTGCGTTCCACTCATGGGGTGAACTGCACCGGCTCCTGTAGCTGGAAGGTCTACGTCAAGAACGGCCTGGTAACCTGGGAAACCCAGCAGACCGACTATCCACGTACCCGCCCCGACCTGCCCAATCACGAGCCGCGTGGCTGCCCGCGTGGCGCCAGTTATTCCTGGTATCTGTACAGCGCCAACCGGGTGAAGTACCCGCTGGTGCGCAGTGCATTGCTCAAGCTCTGGCGCGAAGAGCGCGCGAGCAAATCGCCGGTCGATGCCTGGGCCAGCATTGTCGAGAATCCGGCCAAGGCAGCGAGCTACAAGTCCCGGCGTGGTATGGGCGGTTTCGTGCGTTCGAACTGGGGCGAGGTCAACGAGCTGATTGCCGCGGCCAACTTGTATACCGTCAGGCGATGGGGGCCGGATCGCGTGGTCGGCTTTTCGCCGATTCCGGCCATGTCCATGGTCAGCTACGCCGCTGGCGCCCGTTATCTGTCGCTGCTCGGCGGTGCGTGTCTGAGTTTCTATGACTGGTACTGTGACCTGCCGCCGGCGAGCCCACAGATGTGGGGTGAACAGACGGACGTGCCTGAGTCGGCCGACTGGTACAACAGCCGCTACATCATCGCCTGGGGCTCCAACGTTCCGCAGACGCGCACGCCCGATGCGCATTTTTTCACGGAGGCACGCTACAACGGGACCAAGACCGTCGCCATCACTCCGGATTATTCTGAAGTCGCCAAGCTCACCGACCATTGGCTGCACCCCAAGCAAGGTACTGATGCCGCACTCGCGTTCGCTTTTGGCCACGTCATCCTGCGCGAGTTTCACGTCGACAACCCCTCGCCGTACTTCACTGACTATTGCCGTCAGTACAGCGATATGCCGTTCCTGGTGCGCCTGGAAAAACGTGCGGACGGCCGGCTTGTGCCAGAGCGGTTCCTGCGTGCTGCCGACCTGGGGGGGCTGGGCGAAGCGAACAATCCGGAGTGGAAGACCCTGGCCTATGACGAGGCGAGCGGCGAGATCACCGTGCCCAATGGCTCCGTCGGGTTCCGCTGGGGCGAAAAGGGAAAATGGAATATTGATAAAAAGGACAGCGCCGGTCGCGAAGTCCGCCTGCGCCTGAGCCTGAAGGACTGCGCCGACGGCATCGAATCGGTGAGCTATCCGTATTTTGGCGGTATCGAGAACGAGTACTGGACCGAATCGAAGTTCGCCGATGTGCTGGAACGCAATGTCCCGGTCAGGCGTCTGCGGCTTGCCGACGGCAAGGAATGGGCGGTGGCCAGCGTGTACGATCTGCTGCTCGCCCAGTACGGCGTAGACCGGGGATTCGGCGGCGGCAATGTTGCGGCGAGTTTCGATGACGATCTGCCCGGAACTCCGGCCTGGCAGGAGAAAATCACCGGTGTGCCACGGCAGGAAGTGATCCGCATTGCACGCGAGTTCGCGCGCACCGCCGACAAGACGCGTGGCCGCAGCATGATCATCGTCGGCGCGGCGATGAACCACTGGTTCCATAGCGACATGAACTACCGCGGGTTGATCAACCTGCTCGTCATGTGCGGCTGCGTGGGGCAAACCGGCGGTGGCTGGGCGCATTATGTCGGGCAGGAAAAACTGCGGCCGCAGTCGGGCTGGGCGCCGGTTGCTTTTGCGCTGGATTGGAGCAAGCCGCCGCGGCAGATGAATGGCACCAGCTTCTGGTACTTCAACAGCAGCCAGTATCGTTACGAGAAACTCGGCGTCGAGGAAATCCTTTCTCCGCTTGCGGACAAGTCCAAATACAGCGGCTCGCTGGCCGACTACAACCTGCGCGCGGTACGCATGGGCTGGTTGCCGTCTATTCCGCAGCTGAATACCAATCCGTTACAGCTCGTGCGTGACGCTGAGAAAGCTGGCGTGGCGCCGGTGGACTATGCAGTCGGCCGGCTCAAGGACGGCAGTCTTGACTTTGCGTTCGCCGACCCGGATGCGCCGGAGAACTTCCCGCGCAACCTCTTTATCTGGCGCTCCAATCTGCTCGGCAGTTCGGGCAAAGGGCACGAATACCTGCTCAAGCATTTGCTTGGTACCCGGCATGGTCTGCAGGGCAAGGACCTGGGCGAGCGCGGTGCGGCCAAGCCGGAAGAAGTGAAATGGCGCGACCAGGCCCCGGAGGGCAAGCTGGATCTGCTGGTCACGCTCGACTTCCGCATGTGTACGACAGCGCTCTACAGCGATGTCGTGCTGCCCACGGCGACCTGGTACGAGAAGAACGACCTCAATACTTCGGACATGCACCCGTTCATACACCCGCTGTCGAAAGCGGTGGATCCGGCCTGGGAGGCGCGCAGCGACTGGGACATCTTCAAGGGCATCGCGCACACAGCCAGCCAGCTCGCCCCGGGCGTGCTAGGGGTCGAGAAAGATCTGGTGCTGGTGCCGACCCTGCACGACACCCCGAACGAAATTGCCATGCCCTACGGCGTGAGCGACTGGAAGCGTGGCGAGTGCGAGCTGATCCCTGGAAAGACCGCGCCGAGCATGCTGGTGGTCGAACGGGACTATCCAAATTTGTATAAAAAGTTTACATCGCTTGGTCCCTTGCTCGACCGGCAGGGCAATGGCGGCAAGGGCATGGCCTGGGATACCCAGCACGAAGTCGAGTTCCTCGGCCGGCTCAACCGTACAGTGACCGAAAGCGGAGTCAGTCAGGGGCGTCCGCAGCTGGAAACCGCGATCGACGCTGCCGAGGCGATCTTGCATCTTGCGCCGGAAACCAACGGGCATGTCGCGGTCAAGGCGTGGAAATCGCTGGAGGGTTTCACCGGCCGTCACCACACTCATCTGGCTGAGGGCAAGGAGCATGAGGCGATCCGTTTCCGCGACATCCAGGCCCAGCCGCGGAAAATCATCAGTTCACCGATCTGGTCGGGTCTTGAGGACGAAAACGTCAGCTATAACGCCGGCTATACCAATGTCCACGAGCTGATCCCCTGGCGCACGCTGACCGGCCGGCAGCAGTTCTATCAGGACCACCAGTGGATGCGCGACTTCGGCGAAGGCTTCATGGGCTATCGCCCGCCGATCGACACGCGAACGATCAAGCCGATCATCGGCACGAAGCCCAACGGCAACAAGGAAATCGTTCTGAACTGGATTACCCCGCACCAGAAGTGGGGAATCCACAGCACCTACAGCGACAACCTGATCATGCAGACGCTGTCGCGCGGCGGCCCCATCGTCTGGCTGTCGGAAGACGATGCGAAGCGGGCCGGCATCGAGGATAACGACTGGATCGAACTGTTCAACGTCAACGGCGCAATCGCTGCGCGTGCGGTGGTCAGTCAGCGCGTGATGAACGGGATGGCGATGATGTATCACGCCCAGGAACGCATCATCAACACGCCGGGCAGCGAGATTTCCGGCACCCGCGGTGGAATCCACAATTCCGTCACCCGGATAGTGGTCAAGCCCACCCACATGATCGGCGGCTATGCACAGCTGTCGTACGGCTTCAACTACTACGGCACCGTCGGCACCAACCGCGACGAGCTCGTCGTGGTGCGCAAGATGGACAAGATCGACTGGCTGGACGGCGAAGCGGTGCCCGCAAACGCCAAGGAGGGAGTGTGATGAAAGTCCGTGCTCAGATTGCGATGGTGCTGAATCTGGACAAGTGCATCGGCTGCCATACCTGTTCGATCACCTGCAAGAACGTGTGGACCAGTCGCGAGGGCGTCGAGTACGCCTGGTTCAACAACGTGGAGACCAAGCCTGGCATCGGCTATCCCAAGGAGTGGGAAAACCAGCGCCGGTGGAATGGTGGATGGGTGCGCGGCCGGGATGGGCGCATTACGCTCAAAGCTGGCGGTCGCCTGCGCCTGCTGGCCAAGATCTTCGCCAACCCGGACTTGCCGCAGATCGACGATTACTACGAGCCGTTCGATTTCGACTACCAGCATCTGCATCAGGCGCCGTCCGGTCAGCACCAGCCCACGGCCAGGCCGCGCTCGCTGCTCACGGGCGAACGCATGCAGAAAATCGACTGGGGGCCGAACTGGGAGGAGATACTCGGCACCGAGTTCGCCAAGCGCAGCAAGGACGCCAACTTCGACGGCGTGCAGCGCGAGATCTACGGCGCGTTCGAGCAGACCTTCATGATGTACCTGCCGCGGCTGTGCGAACACTGCCTGAATCCGGCCTGCGTCGCATCCTGCCCGTCCGGCGCGATCTACAAGCGAGAGGAGGACGGCATCGTCCTGATCGATCAGGACAAGTGCCGCGGCTGGCGCATGTGTGTGTCCGCCTGTCCGTACAAGAAGATTTACTATAACTGGAAAAGCGGCAAATCAGAAAAATGCATTTTTTGCTATCCGCGTATAGAAATGGGCGAGCCGACGATATGCTCCGAGACCTGCGTCGGGCGCATCCGCTATCTCGGCGTGATGCTGTATGACGCCGACCGTATCCAGCAGGCGGCTTCAGCGCCAGCCGAGAAGGACCTTTATCAGGCGCACCTGGATATTTTCCTCGATCCCCACGATCCGGCGGTGATTGCTGCGGCGCGCGCCGAAGGCATTCCGGAAAGCTGGCTGGATGCGGCCAAGGCTTCGCCGGTATACAAGCTGGCGATTGACTGGAAGCTGGCACTGCCGCTGCATCCGGAGTACCGCACCCTGCCTATGGTCTGGTACGTGCCGCCGCTTTCGCCTATCCAGTCGGCCGCTGATGCGGGCCGGATCGGGAAGAACGGCGAGATCCCGGATGTGAAGTCGCTGCGCATACCGGTGCGTTATCTGGCCAATCTGCTGACAGCAGGCGACGAACGTCCTGTTGTGCTCGCGCTGGAACGGATTCTGGCCATGCGCGCCTGGCGCCGGGCAATGCATGTCGACGGCGTGGAAGACCTGGATGTGCTGCGCCAGGTGGGCCTGTCGCGCGAGCAGGCGGAGGACATGTACCGCTATCTCGCTATCGCCAACTACGAGGATCGTTTCGTGATCCCGACCGCGCATCGCGAATACGCCAACGACGCCTTCGGCGAACGGGGCGGCTGCGGCTTCACGTTCGGCAACGGCTGCTCGCCATCCAGTCCAGCGGAGGCGCTGTTTGGCGGTCGCTCCACGCAGACCTACCAGGTGCCGCCCGCACGTCAGTCAACAGCACCGGAGCAGACATGAGATTGCTCAAACTGGTGGCCGTGCTGCTGGACTACCCGGCGGACGGCTTGTGGGAACATGCCGACGAACTGCGTGCCGCCGTTGCCGAGCCTGGACTGTCGAGTGCGCGACGGGCATCGCTGCTGCAGTTTCTCGATGGGCTGCTGGCTGCCGACCCCATGGCTGCGCAGGAGCGCTGGCTGGATCTGTTCGACCGGGGCAGGGCGATGAGTCTGCTGCTGTTTGAGCACATCCATGGCGAGTCGCGCGACCGTGGTCAGGCGATGGTGGATCTGCTCTCGACCTACCGCCGCCACGGCTTCGAGTTGAGCGCCCGGCAGTTGCCGGACTATTTGCCCGTCGTGCTGGAGTACCTGTCGTTGCGTCCGGCCGAGGAAGTTCGCGACTGGCTATCCCACGTGGCGCACATTCTGGAACTGCTGGCCGCGCGTGCGCAGGAGCGTCGCAGCGACTATGCCGCCCTGCTGGAAGTGCTGGTCGAGGTGGCTGCTGGCCACGTCGATGTCGAGCTGTTGCGCCGGCGAGTGGCCAGTGAGGAGCGGGACGACACGCCGGAGGCCATGGATCGGGTCTGGGAAGAGGAAGCAGTTCGCTTCGGGGTCGAGGCCCCAGGCGAGGACTGCAGCCCGCCGGGACGCTCCTGGTCAGGTGCAAAGCGGACAGAACCTACGGTGATGCCATGACCTATCTCAACACCCTGCTATTCCAGTTCTACCCCTATGTTGTGCTTGCTGTATTCGCGATTGGCTGCTGGGCGCGTTTCGACCACGCGGCATATACCTGGCGCACCGGTTCCAGCCAGTTGCTGTCGGGCAAATGGATGCGGCTGGGCAGCAACTGTTTCCACATTGGCGTGCTGGCGATTCTCGGCGGTCACCTGGTGGGGTTGCTTACTCCCCACTCGGTCTATGAGCACTTTGTCACTGCGCCGCAGAAGCAATTGCTCGCCATGGCAGTAGGCGGCGTGTTCGGTGTGATCTGTTTCATTGGTCTGACCATCCTGCTGGCCCGGCGCCTGTTCAATCCGCGCGTGCGCGCAACCTCCACCGGCCGCGACATCCTGATCCTGGTGCTGCTGTACGCGCAGCTGATTCTGGGGTTGGCCTCGATCTTTGTTTCCGCCGGTCACATGGATGGTGCACAGATGATCAAGCTAGGGGAATGGGCGCAGCACATAGTGACCTTCCGCGGCGGCGCTGCTGATTACATCGCTGATGCTCACTGGATCTTCAAGGCGCATGTGTTTCTGGGCATGAGCTTGATCCTGCTCACACCATTTACGCGCCTGGTACATGTGTGGTCTATCCCGCTGGCCTATCTCGTCCGCCCGTATCAGATCGTGCGCAGGCGCCAGCGTTCCCTGCAATACCCGGTGCGTTGAGCCATGGCGACGCGCGCTATTCCCATCGTGATGAATCCCGGTGCCTTGTCAGACTCGGCTGCAGGCGCCCAGGCGGGTGATGGCGGACATGCACCGTTGCCGGGACCTGCGCCGGTCTATGTGCGGGTAGGCGGTGATCCTGTCGACGAAGCCGAGATCGCTCGCGAAATGCAGTTCCACCGCGCCGCCAGCCCGCACGAGGCGCGTCTGGCGGCGGCGACTACGCTGGTCATTCGCGAACTGGTACGGCGCGAATGCAACCGGCTGCAGCTTGTCGTCGAGCCGGCTGCTGGTGAAACCGAGGACGAGGCCCGAGTACGCGTGCTGCTCGCCGAAGTGGTGCAGGTGCCGGTTGTGGAAGAGGCGCCATTGCGCCAGTACTACACCGCGAACCAGGAAAGGTTGCACCGGCCGGATCGCGTCCAGGTGCGGCATATCCTGCTGGCTGCTGCACCGTCGGACATTGCTGCCCGGAGGTCTGCCCAGCAGCAAGGCGAGGAACTGATTGCCGCGCTACGCGAGGAGCCAGATCGTTTTACCGAGTTTGCGATGCGCCATTCGGCCTGCAGCTCACGCGACAGCGGTGGTGACCTGGGATGGATGGAGCGAGGCGACACGGTGCCGGAATTTGACCGCCAGTTGTTCATGCTCAAGCCGGGACTGGCGGGCCTGACCGTCGAGACACGTTACGGCCACCATGTGGTCGACGTGGTCGAGCGTGTGGACGGCGCGCCTTTGACTTTCGACGAGGCGTGCCCTCGAATCGCTGCATACCTGGAAACCCAGGCGCAGCAAAACGCGTTGCACCAATACCTGCATATCCTTGCCGAGCGTTATGGGGTCGAAGGCATTGTGATGACGACCTGAAGCCGGCACCTCGGGCGCGCGGGTGCACGTGGAGTGTCCGCCACGCCATGGCAAGCGTCGAAGCCTGTCCCGCCCGAGCGTCACGATTCAAGTTCGCCCGCGGCACAGGGCTCAGCGCGAAACACAAACCTGGACGCGCAGTCGCCGGCCGGGTCATCAACACGCGAGCATGCAGCTCGATGAGGATTCATCGCGCGTGTCTGGCTGACGTCAGGTTTGGCCGAACACATGTTTATTGGCCCGCCGCTGCTGTGCCTGCAGGAAACCTTTTTTCCCGCGATTGAATTCGGTCTGTTCCAGATCCGGGTCATCTTGATCGTCGTCAAGGCGTATGCCCGCGTACACGCGCACCCTGTGCAAAGTGATGCATCAATTTGCGCGGAGAAGACGCATGTCCACCACGGTGCAAGATAGTGATCCACGGTCCTCGACCTGGCTTTCCCGTTGGGAGCCCGAGAACAACGCATTCTGGGCTGCGGGTGGTTCCGCCCGCGCCTGGAAGACGCTGGTGATTACTACGCTCAACCTGACCATGGCTTTTATCGCCTGGTTTCTGGTGTCGGCGCTGGTCGTGCGCCTGCCGCAGGTCGGCTACAAGTTCACGCCCAGTCAGCTGTTCTGGCTGACTGCGATGCCGGGTCTTGCCGGCGGTACCTTGCGCCTCGCACACATGTTCTTTACGCCGATGTTCGGCACCCGCCACGTGGTCAGCTTGTCCACGCTTTCGCTGCTGTTGCCATTGTTCGGCTGGTATTACGCGGTACAGGATCCGGCTACACCTTACTGGATGTTGCTGGGGCTGGCCTTCCTCGCCGGTCTGGGGGGCGGCAATTTTTCCTCTTTCATGCCGTCGACCAGCCTGTTCTTTCCAAAACGCCTGCAAGGTACCGCTTTGGCGATCCAGGCCGGAATCGGCAATCTCGGTGTCTCCATCGTTCAGTTCGTGACGCCGTGGATCATAGGCTTCGCTCTGCTGGGCAGCGCCTCCTTCCTCGGCGATAGCCAGACCCTGGTCAAGAATGGCGTCGAGAGTCAGGTGTATCTGCAGAACGCGCCAGCGCTGATGATCCCGTTCACTGTCGTGTTTGGAATCAGTGCCTGGCTATTGCTGAAGTCGGTGCCTGTCAAGGCCAACTTCGGCGAGCAGTTCGATATTTTCAGGTCCAAGCACACCTGGTCGATGACTTCGTTGTACATCATGACCTTTGGTGGTTTTTCCGGTCTGGCGGCAACGTTTCCGCTGCTGATCAAGCAAATCTATGGTGGCTTCGAGGGCGCGCCGGACCCGCTGGCCTGGGCGTTCTGGGGGCCGCTGGTGGGCTCCATCTCGCGAGTAGTGGCCGGGCCCTTGTCGGACAAGCTTGGCGGCTCCCGTGTCACCCACTGGGCTGGTCTGGGTATGGTCATTTGCGCAGTGCTGGTGGCGCGCGCCGCGGCGCCGGAATCACTGGAGTCATTTCCACAATTTGTCGCGGCGATGCTTGCGTTGTTTTTCTTCGCGGGTATCGGCAACGCGTCCACATTCAAGCAGATGCCCATGCTGTTTTCGCCGCGTCAGGCCGGCGGAGTCATTGGTTTTACGGCGGCGATAGCGGCGTACGGGCCTTTGCTGTTCGGCATGTTGTTCGCGTGGTCGTTCGGCAAGCTGCAGTCGGCGACGCCGGTGTTTTATGGGTTGGCCGCGTTCTTCGCTTTCAACGTTGCACTGAACTGGTGGATGTATGCCCGCCGCGGTGCTGCCAATCCCTGCTGAAGTCGAGGGAAGTCCGGTACACAAGTCTGCACACGGCTTCTGTACCCAGCGCTCTGTCCCTGCAGACCCGCAAAAAATCCAAAACCAAATTCCGGCTTGATCAGCAGTTCGCAAGGAGTACAAAGTCATGAACGCTCTACCCGGCACGGTCAGCAGGGGACAGCAGAACCTGGCCCTGTGGTCCAGCACCTTTGCTTTCACCGTGTGTTTTGCGGTGTGGACGATCTTTTCCATCATCGGCATACAGATCAAGAAGGATCTGGGGCTCAGCGACACGCAGTTCGGTCTGCTCGCCGCAACGCCGATCCTGACCGGGTCGCTGGTCCGTCTGTTCCTGGGGGTATGGACTGAGCAGTACGGCGGTCGCATCGTGTTTAGTCTGGTCATGCTGGCTGGTGCCGCGGCCACGTATCTGTTGACCTGGGCCGGGACCTATACGCAGTTCCTGCTGGCGGCGCTGGCGGTGGGCCTTGCAGGCGGTTCGTTTGCGGTTGGCGTCGCTTATGTATCCAAGTGGTTTCCTGCAGAAAAGCAGGGTACGGCGCTGGGTGTTTTCGGCGCAGGGAACATAGGTTCCGCGGTTACCAAGCTACTGGCCCCCATGGTGATGGTCGCCTACGGCTGGCACGGTGTGGCGCGTTTCTGGGCAGCGGGCCTGGCCATTACGGCGGTGGCATTCTTTGTATTCACCAAGGACGATCCAGATCTGGCCAGACGCAAGGCCCAGGGCGCCAAGCCGGTGCCGTTTCTTGAGCAGATGAAACCGTTGCGCAATCTGCAGGTCTGGCGCTTCTCGCTCTACTATTTCTTCGTGTTCGGCGCGTTTGTCGCCCTGGCGCTGTGGTTACCGCGCTATCTCACCGGCGCTTATGGGCTGGACGTGAAGACCGCTGGCCTGATCGCCGCCTGCTATTCGATTCCCGCCAGTCTGTTCCGCATCGTTGGCGGCTGGCTGTCGGACAAGGTCGGTGCGCGCCGGGTGATGTACTGGACATTCAGTGTGTCGGCACTGTGCACGTTTCTGCTGTCCTACCCGTCGACGACTTACCTGGTGGATGGAATCAAGGGGCCGATTGAATTCCGGCTCGCCGTCGGAGTGGTCCCGTTCACCGTGCTGGTATTCGTGCTTGGTTTCTTCATGTCGTTGGGCAAGGCAGCGGTGTACAAGCACATTCCCGTCTACTACCCGAACAACGTCGGTGCTGTCGGCGGCGTGGTCGGGATGATCGGTGGCCTGGGAGGCTTCATCCTGCCGATCGCGTTCGGTGCGATGAATGACGTCTTCGGTATCTGGACCAGTTGCTTCATGCTGTTGTTTGTACTGGTCAGTACGGCGCTGGTGTGGATGCACTTTGCTATCCGGCGCATGGATGTGTCGCGCCATCCGCAGATCGTGGCAGAAACGGATCTGCCGGAAATCATGCAGCCTATGCCGCGCTGAGGTCAGTATGCAGGGGCCTCAACTTGATGCGGAACGAGCCCTCGCGCGGTTGCGCGAGGGCAACCGGCGCTTCGTCGATCATGTGATCAGTCTGGAAGCCCTGCTCAGTCATGCACGGCGTGAGGATCATGCGCGTGTGCAGCGTCCGTTCGCGGTGGTGCTGGGCTGCTCGGATTCGCGCGCGCCGGCGGAATTCGTATTCGACCAGGGCCTTGGCGATCTGTTCGTGATCCGCGTCGCCGGCAATATTGCGGCACCGTCGCAGGTGGGCAGCATCGAGTTCGCGGTGGAGCAGTTTCAGATCCGGCTTGTCGTCGTGCTGGGACATTCCAACTGTGGTGCGGTACGCGCCACGCTCAAGCATTGTCTGGCGCCTGCCGATACCAGTCCGGCGCTGCATGCGATCGTTGATCGCATCGCTCCGGGAATTTCGCCGCTGCTGATCGACCATGGCGGTGATGCCGAGGGCTGCATGCCGCGTGCGATTCGTGCCAATGTGCAGGCCACCATACGCAACCTGCGTGCCCAGTCAGACTATTTGCGCTATTCCGAATTGCAGGGAGGATTGCATATCGTGGGCGCCGACTACGACCTCACTAGCGGGGCAGTCGATTTCTTCGAGACCAAGTCCACGTTCTCGGATGCACCGGCGGAATTGTCTGGCTGGGTAGAATCCATCGTTCCGTCAACCAGTGTCTAACGCCCATGCTGCTGCACGTAACCCAGGTTCTTACCGCACAGGAAATCGAATTATGCCGTTCGCGGCTGGCTGGGGCCGACTGGGCCGACGGCCGCATCACGGCTGGCTATCAGTCGGCCAAGGCCAAGCACAATCTGCAACTGCCCGATGACCATCCGGTGGCGCGCGAGCTCGGCGCGCTGATTCTCGCCAGGCTGGAGAAAAATCCGATGTTTCTGGCCGCTGCGCTGCCGCGGCGCATCTTTCCGCCGCTGTTCAATTGTTATCAGCCGGGGCAGTCCTTCGGCTTCCACATCGACAACGCGGTGCGTTATCCGCGCAGCGGTGATGAGCGCAGTCCGCTGCGTACCGACTTGTCAGCCACACTGTTCCTGAGCGAGCCTGACGAATACGACGGGGGCGAGCTGGTCATCGAGGACAGTTTCGGTACTCACAGTGTCAAGCTGCCGGCAGGCGATCTGATCCTGTATCCGGCGAGCAGCCTGCATCAGGTCACGACAGTCACGCGCGGTGCACGCATTGCATCGTTCTTCTGGCTGCAGAGCCTGGTTCGCGATGAAGGTCAGCGGCGTTTGCTGTTTGATCTGGACGTTTCCATTCAGAACCTTACGCCGGCCAATGCCGAGCATCCGGCGCTGGTACAACTGGTTGGCGTCTATCACAACCTGCTGCGGCGCTGGGCTGAGACCTGAGTAGGGCGGCGTCACCGATGCCAGGCCCTGCGACCGCCGGCGGCGGCGAATCGTGTCAGTTTGTGTACTGAAGCGTATGCAACAATTTTTGACTCGATTGCAGCGGCGCGAGCGCAGACGATAGGGGCTACTACCCATTGGCGGAGGCCGCACGTGAATGCACTCCCGGCGTTGACGAGTACGGGGTCGAATTTTCGGGCGCGGTTGTACTGGGTTTGGCAAGCCTGGCGCCTGCGTAATGCGGCAGCCATTGATATGGCTGGTTCAGTAGAGGTATTGAACGGGTTCGCGGCAGTCGAGCGCCGCTACGGTGCCGACCTGCTCTGCAAGCTGATGCAAGCCGTAAGTCACGGTACTCCGGGACTTGTTGCCGAATCAGCAGCACAGGTGCGCGTCCGTCTGCTACGGGAACTCAGCCCGCAAACCAGCATGGTCGTGCTCAACGCCGGGCAGCAGGTGATTGGTGGATATGCCTGGGGGCGTGTCGACCACGGGGCTCAGTCGCTAGTCTCCCTGCGCCGGCTGCCGAGTCTTGCTGCGCTTGACGAGCGCTGCTGGGGAGCTTTGGCGGCGGCCATCGGCGATCGTCGGACCTTGGTTCTGCACGAGATAGGACTTGATTCGCGTTGCCGTTACGGTTTTTCTCCGCTGAAACAGCTGCTCAAGCCCTTGTTCGATCTCGGCGCTGCACAAGCGGCGCGGCGTGCTCTGTGGTGGGTGCCGCGCACGAGTCCGCTGTTTGGTCTTTCCCGGGCGTTTGGCGCACGCCAGGTCGGTACCGACGACAGCATTGCCTTCTTCGTGCACCACAACGTGGCCACGATAGCGCGCATACTAAACGCCTTGCCCGCCAGCGAGATTTCGACCTTGCTCGCGCGCATAGCGCCACCGCGTACCGCGTCGGCGCAGGTTATCGTGCTGCCCACTCCTGCCACAGCGCGCGCGTTGGACGCTGCTCGCACGAAGGCACCGATGCTCAAGGCCGCTCCCAAACCCAAGTCCGGGCCGACGGTGACCACGTCGACCAGCAGCGCGGCGGCGATAGTCACGGCCAGCTATCCGGGGTTCGCACCGCGCGCCGGCGCAAGAGTGGCCTGCAACGCCGCAGTCGCCAGCGCCAAGCGCGGCAGTGACTTGCGTCCCCGGCCGGAGCCCGCGCTTACCTCGTCCGTTGACAGTGCTCGCGTCAACGCTGCCGGCCGGCAGCGCATAGGTGCGGATTCACCCCTGCTGTTGCTGCCGCGGCGTCTGGCGATGCTGTTTCATCGGCAAGGCCGCTAGCCTTCGCCAGCACCAGGCGCTCCGGCAGGCCTGCACCGGTAGTCGCGCCATATCATGCTGGACGAATTCATTTGCGCCGGCAGTGCTGGCCCGACTAGCCTTGCGTCTTTCTGGCCGCATCGGTGGCCGTAGTCGCAATTCCGGCAAGGGCGGGTGTGTTGTGCTGCTGATGATCGACAACTATGACAGCTTCACCTGGAATCTCGTGCAGTACTTCGGTGAGCTCGGCTGCGAAGTCAAGGTTGTGCGCAATGACGAATGGAGCGTGCAGCAGGTTGCTGCGGCGCAGCCCAGCCATATCGTTATCTCGCCCGGGCCATGCACTCCGAACGAAGCGGGCATTTCGCTGCAGTTGCTGCGCGAGCTCGGCGGACGCGTTCCGATCTTTGGGGTCTGCCTCGGTCATCAGGCCATAGGCCAGGCGTTCGGCGGCAAGGTGGTAAGGGCAGCGCAGATCATGCACGGCAAGACCTCGCTGATTCACCATACAGGGCAGGGGGTGTTCCGCACCTTGCCTGTTCCTTTCGAGGCTACGCGTTACCATTCTCTCGTTGTGGAAAAAGAATCGTTGCCTGATTGCCTCGAGACGACCGCCTGGACGCAGCACGAAGATGGCTGTATCGACGAGATCATGGGGTTCCGTCATCGGGAGCTGCGCGTGGAAGGCGTCCAGTTTCACCCCGAGTCGATCCTGACTCAGCATGGACACAGGATGCTGGCAAACTTCCTTGCCGCATGAAGCGCGCTGGGAGCTGGATACCGCTAGCCCGCATTTCTCACACCCGCTCTACTGTGGCCGCCGATACGCTCGCCCTGACGCACGCGGCTCCCTCGTGCCGGCTCGACGTAGTGTCGGCTACGCCCTCGCCGTCACTCAGTCCGCGGCGCGCGTCACGACGGCGTCTCGGCGGCCTCGCTACGAACGGGTATGAGAAATGCGGGCTAGGCGGATTGTTGGTCTTGCTGGTTACCGCGGTTGCAGCGGTTGCCGCGGAACCCGCTGCGGACAGCGAGCTGGTTGTGCAATGCCGCCGCCTGCAGCAGATCGAGCCGGCCGAGGCAATCGATGTCTGTGAGCGCGCCTTTGCTGCGCTTGACACGACACGCGCTAGCGAGCTGGCCACGGAGATGTTGTTCCGGCGCAGTGACGCACAGATCGCTACCGGAAATTTCGCCGCGGCTTCGCTGACGCTTGATCGTGTCGCTGCACTGCCGGCCGAACCTGATCGCTGGAAGCGCGACTTCCGGCTTGTACGCCGGCGCGGCATTCTTGCCTACCGGCAAGAGCACTATGCCGAGGCGTTGCTGCAGTTCCGTAGCGCTCGCGAACTTGCATCCGCCCACGGCGACACCACAGCACTCGGGCAAAGCTGGAATGATCTGGGCAATGCCTTGCGGCGCATCGGGGACTTCCCCGGAGCCCTCGATGCCTACCTTGCAAGCCTCGATCTCAAGCGCAAAGGCGCAGATGAACAACTAGGCACGCTCTACAACAATCTTGGCGACCTGTACCGTGACCTTGGTGATCTGAATGAAGCCAGGAAGCGCTATGGCGAGGCGCTGGTCGAGCATGATCGTGAGAACCGCATGCGGGAGGCGGCGCACACACGCGAGAGTCTGGCAGCGGTGCTCGCACAGAGTGGCGATGTCGCTGCTGCCGCGGACGCCTACGCGCAGGCCATAGGCCGTTTTCATGAACTGGGCGCGCGGGCCGACGAACTGCGTGCCCGCGTCGCGCTGGCTGAGCTGGAACTGGATCGTGCGGGCTGGGCTTCCGCCCGCGCACAGTTGGTGCACGCGCAAGACCTGGCCGCTGAGCTGGCGTTGCCTCTGCCGGTGAATCTTGCCGTCCAGCTTGCCCGGCTGTATCAGTCCAATGGGGATATCGTCGGCGCTCGCCGCGTGCTGGAGCAGACCTTGCGGCGGGTGCCGGCAGAGGCCGCCGATCGGGGCTCGCTGTTGCAGGCGAGTGCGGAAGCGGCGCTTGCGGCGGGCGACCCGGCCGAGGCGTACGCCTTGCTCAAGGAGTTCCACGCTGCGGACACGCGCGTGCGCAACGCCGCTCACGATAGTCGCCTCGCACAGTTGCGCGTGCAGTTCGAGGTGGCCGAACGCCAGCGGGCGATCGATGCACTCAAGACCGAGAATCGCCTTGCCGCGCTTGCTCTGGCGCAACGTACGACGCAGCTGCAGCTCGGCTTGAGCTGCGCGCTGGTGGTGATGCTGTTGGTTGTCGGACTTTTCCTGCGCGCTCGCCAGCGCAGCCGGCTGGCGGCAGTGGTGCGCGAGTCGCAGCTTGCGGCAGAAGCTGATCAGTATCGGCGGGCTGCCGAGTCGCTGCGTGCTGACGGCGAGCGTGTGCGCTTGCTGCTGGACCGCAGCGACACGGCGCTGCTGGCGATTGACGCAGCCGGTGTGCTGGTCGCGGTAACCGCGCGGGCTGCTGTATCTCTAGGGCGCTCGCGCGAAGCGGTGCTGGGACGGCCGTTGGCAGAGTTGCTTGGTGCTGAGTCGCGTGAAAGGTTGCAGAGCGCGTTGTCGGCAATCGACGATCAGGATGGTGAAGTGTCGTTGCGCCTGGAGCTGCCGGCTGCAACGGTCATGGCTAGCCTGGCGGTGCTGCCTGTTGATGCGGGCGTTGCGGTAGTCCGCTTTGCTGCTGCCGAGGCAGTGCCGGCTGATGGCGCCGGGTTCATGCCGGAGGATCTTGAGCACGGCATGCCCGGTGAAGTGGACGCGGCCGAGGCCGATACCGAGCGTTTCCGGCGTGAGTTGGTAGAGCTGATGATTGATGCGGTAGAGATCTGGGAGCGTGTCAGCGGTGGTACGCGTATCGACCTTGCCGAAAAGAGCCGGGTCTGGCGTGTCACGATTGACGAAGGGCGCTTGCGCGTTCGCGCCATGGAGCGCTACCTGAGCCTGTCCAGACTGCCGCGCCAGCCACGCTGGCGCGAAGTGCTGCGTACCGCTTTCTATGTGCTGTCGGAATGTCGCCTTGACGATGCCGAGCGCGACGCATTGCGTTCACGTGTCGAGTCGATCCAGGCCAGCCTGCGTCGCCGCGCACTGCTCTGAGGCGCGGCCTTGGCGGTGGGCGCGGACCCGACCCGGCCGCGCCCGCCGCCGGATCAGGCCGGTGCCAGCCGGCAGTGCGTCATTGGGTGCGGCCCGTTCAGTCGTTACTGGGCAGGCAGACCATGCATGCCCCGTATACGCCGTCGTTGATGTCGTAACTCGAATGGTGTGTCGCGGAATCGGTCAGGCTCTCCGGACCGGTAAAGATCGGCACGGCTTCCAGGCCGAAATAGGGCGACTCCGGGTCAGTCAGGGCAGGCAGATCATTGCAGTAGTTATGGGCGAGCTGGCGGGCTCCGCGGTAGTCGTCGTCAAAATCGCCACAGGTCTGTGCCGGGCAGGGCCTGGCAGCAACAACGTGATGAGTCAGATAGCAAAAGGGCTGCAGGCGTTTCTGGTCGATGCATTGCTGATAGCGCTTGGTATCGCCGCCACCGAAATAAATGCGGCTGATCTCAACGGCATTGCCGTTCGTACACCAGTCGACGCCGGGCAGCACGTTATGGGCGGGGGCAGTGCTGCTGGCCACAAGCAAGCAGAAGGCGAGGTGAACACGGTACTTCATGAATGATCCTTGGTCGGTCCAGCGGGTGCCTGCGTGGTAACGCGGATCCTCTGATCAATCGCATGCGGCGCACGCGGCGGCAAGTCGATCCTGGGATCAAAGCGGGAAGAAATAGCTTTAACTGTATGATTTTGATGCAGGTATAAAGATCTTGTGGGGGCGGGATACGCTCTGCACAGGCATGCGTTGTGGTTCGCCGGCTCAGGCACCACCCCGGGGCCATTGGCGCCCGGTACGGTCAGTGTCGGCCCGGTAGGCAAAGGCTTGCGCACGCCGTCACTCAGTCCGCGGTGCGCGTCAGGACGGCGTCTCGGCGGCCTCGCTACGAACGGGTGTGAGAAATGCGGGCTAAACCGGGCCGCGGCAGGAAAAATCAACCAGACTGACGGCTTGCAAACGATTTCGTCCCGCGCTGTCCGGGCTCGTTCCCAGTCTGGTCCGGATTTACGCTCGCGTTGGCGGAAGGCAGCTCCTAGCGTGTCGGCGGCCGCGGCGTGGATACCGCCGCCTGGCTTGTCAACCTCAAGGAGAACCTTCATGTCTAGCCGCTATATCCGTGTGCTCGCTGCCGCTGCCTTGCTTGCCGCGGGTGTTGCTCAGGCCGAAATCAACGGTCCCACCATCTGGTATTCGGCCACCGTCGACTATGTCTGCGATGGAGAAGCATCCAGCCGTGTAATTTCCGAGCCGTCGATGGCCCTGTGCCAGCACTACCTGAACCAGGAACTGCTGGATGTGAACAACGCCGGCTGCGACCTTGTCGACCTGGATCCCTGCCGTTTCCATTTTCACGGTTTCAGCAATGTGCAGGACGGCCAAAGCTTGCCGGCGCAGCTGGCTACGGACTTCGTCCACGGGGAAACGCAGATCCGCGAGCGTTACCGCATCGACGAGTACGAGGCGGAAATGGGCAAGCTGATCCGCCGCCTGCAACCGCAGCGCTGATCGGCCAGGCCCGGCTTGGCCAGACTGGCGCCGTGCGCCAGTCTGGCTTATTCCAACGATTGCGCTGACCTTTTCTGCGCCAGTGCTTATCATGCCGGCCCGCTTTGCTGGAGCCCGCCATGGCGATCACCCCGCAACAGGCGCTACAGCGCACGATAGAGCATCGCGAAATCTTCCACGACGAGATGGTCGACCTTATGGGCCAGATCATGCGCGGCGAGGTGTCGCCGGTCATGATCGCAGCCATCGTGACCGGACTGCGCGTGAAGAAGGAAACGGTAGGCGAGATCAGCGCTGCGGCTGAGGTCATGCGCAGTCTCTCGGCCCGGGTCACTACGCCCGACTACCCGCATTTCGTCGACATTGTCGGTACCGGCGGCGACAGCGCGCACAGCTTCAATATTTCCACCGCGGCCATGTTTGTCGCCGCGGCCTGCGGCGCATATGTGGCCAAGCATGGCAATCGCAGCGTGTCGTCGAAATCGGGCAGCGCCGACGTGCTGGAGGCGCTGGGAGCACGCATTGATCTCGACCCCGAACGCGTCGCCGCATCGCTGGCGGAAACCCGCATCGGTTTCATGTTTGCGCCGAATCATCATCCGGCGATGAAGGTCGTGGCGCCGGTGCGCAAGGAAATGGGTGTGCGTACCTTGTTCAACATACTCGGGCCACTGACCAATCCTGCTGGTGCGCCGAATATTCTCATGGGCGTATTCCATGCCGATCTCGTCGGTATTCAGGTGCGGGTGCTGCAGCAGCTCGGGGCGCGGCATGCGCTGGTTGTACACGGCCGCGACGGGCTGGACGAAATTTCGCTGGGCGGTTCCACCCTCGTCGGCGAGCTGCGCGATGGCGTGGTCAGGGAATACGAAATCCACCCCGAGGAACTGGGTTTTGCGATGGCGTCGTCGCGCCAGCTCGCTGTGGCTGACGCGGAAGAATCGCGCCGCCGCCTGCTGGAGGTGCTCGACAACCAGCCCGGCCCGGCGCGCGATATCGTCGTGCTCAATACCGGTGCCGCGCTGTATGCGGCCGATCTGGCCGGTTCCATCGCGGAAGGTGTGGCACTTGCGAACGAAGCCGTGGCAACGGGTGAAGCGCGCGCCAAGCTTGAGCAGTTCGTCGCCGTGACGCGGCGGCTTGCCGGCGCAGCCTGAAGCGGCCAACGGTGCGCATCCGTTGCGCTGCCGGCAATGACAAGGTTTTCCAGCAAGAGGCGATCAGGTGAGCGACATTCTTCAGAAAATTCTGGCGCGCAAGGCCGAGGAAGTGCGTGAGCGCAGCGCCCAAGTTTCGCTGCGCGCACTGTCGGCGCGCGTGGATACCGCTCCGGCGGTGCGCGGGTTTTCCGCGAGCCTGTGCAAGCGCATTGCCGCGCAACAGCCGGCGGTGATCGCCGAGGTCAAGAAGGCCAGTCCCAGCAAGGGCGTGATCCGGCCCGATTTCGATCCGGCCGCGATCGCGCGCAGCTATGCGGCCGGTGATGCTGCCTGCCTGTCGGTGCTGACCGACAGGGATTTCTTCCAGGGCAGCGACGAATACCTGCAGATGGCACGCGCCGCCTGCACGCTGCCGGTGCTGCGCAAGGATTTCGTCATCGACGCCTACCAAGTGTATGAGGCGCGCGTGCTTGGCGCGGACTGCATCCTGCTGATCGTGGCCGCGCTAGGCGATGCGGCGCTGGCCGAACTCGCGGCGCTCGCGATTGATCTTGGCATGGATGTGCTGGTTGAAGTTCACGATGCCGGAGAAATGGAGCGCGCGTTGCTCGTGGCCGAACGCCTGCCTGTGCTTATAGGCATCAACAACCGCAACCTGCGCACGTTCGAGGTATCACTGCAGACCACGTTGACGCTGCGCGAGCACGTGCCGGCCGGGCAGATGCTGGTTACCGAGAGCGGCGTACTCGCCCCGGCCGATGTCTCACTGATGCGGGACAACGGCATACATGCCTTTCTCGTCGGCGAGGCCTTCATGCGTGCACCCGATCCTGGCGCGGAACTGATGCGGCTGTTTGCCTAGGCCAGGCGCGAGCAAGGTTGGCCGCAGAATCGCTACCGGCTCGTGGCCTTTTCCATAGCCACACATAGGGCCGGAGCGACCAGCGCCGGCCCGTGTGCAGTGCAAGACAGCCTGGAGCGTCTTAGCGTGTGCCCAGTACGACTATCGTCTTGCCCGTGACCGTGATCATGCCCTGGTCCTCAAGCTGCTTGAGCACGCGTCCGACCATCTCGCGCGAGCAGCCGACGATACGGCTGATTTCCTGGCGTGAAATACGGATCTGGCTGCCCTTGGGATGGGTCATGGCATCCGGTTCTTCGGTCAGGTCGATCAGCGTCTTGGCGACACGGCTGGTGACGTCCATGAAGGCAAGGCGGCTGACCTTGCGCGAGGTATGCAGCAGCCGGTTGGATAGCTGCGAGCCGATCGCGAACAGGATCTTGGGACATTCTGTCGAGAGCGTGGTCTCGAACAGATGGAACAGGCGCTCGTAGCTGATTTCCGCCAGTTCAACCGGGGTGCGCGAACGCACCATGACCTCGCGCCGCGGGGTTTCGACAAACAGGCCCATCTCACCGATGAACTCGCCGCGATTGATATAGGCGAGGATCAGCTCGCGGCCTTCCTCGTCTTCGGTAAGGACGGTCAGCGAGCCGTCGATGATGTAGTAAAGAATATTGGCGGAATCGCCGGGGCGGATGATGGCTGTCTTGCTCGGATAGCGCCGCCGGTGGCATTGACCCAGAAACCGTTCCATGGCCTGGCGGTCCGGCACCAGCATGGGCGGCGCCTGAACCTTGTTGACGGCCTGTTGCAGGTTGTAACGAAAGTCGGCGATTTTCTGCATGCCCGGATGCCCCAATTCCTCTGCGAGCCGCGTAGATCCGTTGCGGCTAGTGTTTGTGGCCTTTCCCGGGCCCCGTGGAATGCGGCGGGGTTCAAAGGCCCGTCCGCGCAAGTCCCCATCTTAGTCGAAAGCAGCGTGGCTTAACGAATACCATGGGCGGCGGTGTAATCCGCAACCCGATTGGTCCATAATCCGCGCCCTTTCCCTCCCCACCCCGGCCTGCGCGAGGTAATACGCCGTGGTCAAACCTCTTCCGCGCTTGAAGCTGCAGGGTTTCAACAACCTGACCAAGGCGCTGAGCTTCAATATCTACGATATCTGCTATGCGGTGACGCCGGAGCAGCGCGACCGCTATATCGAGTATATCGATGAGCAATATGACGCCGACCGTCTGACCCAGATCCTGACGGACGTGGCCGACATCATCGGTGCGAACATCCTCAACATCGCGCGCCAGGACTATGATCCGCAGGGCGCGTCGGTGACCATACTGATTTCCGAACAGCCGGTCATCGACAAGAAGCAGGCGGGCAAGGACGTCATTTCCGACGCGGTCGTGGCTCACCTCGACAAGAGCCACATCACCGTCCATACCTATCCGGAAACCCATCCGCACAACGGCATTGCGACCTTCCGCGCGGATATCGACGTGGCGACCTGTGGTGTGATCTCGCCGCTGAAGGCGCTGAACTACCTGATCGAGAGCTTCGAGTCCGATATCGTGACCATGGACTATCGCGTGCGTGGCTTCACCCGTGACGTGAAGGGCAAGAAGCACTACATCGATCACAAGATCAATTCCATCCAGGACTATCTCAGCAAGGGCATCAAGCAGCGCTACGAGATGATCGACGTCAACGTCTATCAGGAAAACATCTTTCACACCAAGATGCACGTGAAGGAGTTCCTGCTGGACACCTACCTGTTTGAAGCCAATGCGTCCGACCTTTCGTTCAAGGAGCGGATCCGCATCGAACAGCAGCTCAAGTACGAAATCGAGGAACTGTTCCACGGCCGCAACCTGAGTTAAGACTGCCGCCACCGTCCCTGCAAAAGCCCCGGCTCGGCACGCCGGGGCTTTTCGTTTGTGCTTGGACGTAAAGAGCCAGTTAACAGTGTGCGAACCACAGCATTGCTAGCATGCAGGCTTGGTCAGCACGGTCTTTGTTGCTATGCGGCGTCTTCAGGCTCCTTACCTAACCTGCGTTTCCGTTCTGGCCGCTGCTTTTGCTGCGGCGCCGCAGATGGCCAGCTCGTATGAGCTGGCAAAGGCGGTTGACCCTGTCGATGCGCCGGCCGTGGCGCCAGTCACTCCTGCGGACGACGGCGATGAGATTGCCCGCAAGATCCACGCGCAGCTACGTGCGCAGCCCGGCAGCGACGCGGCGCGTCTGCCGATGGTGCTTGCCGGTGAGGAGCGCGTACTCGTCGAACTGCGCTTCAGCCCCGGTGCCGGCGCGCAGCGGGCCGAGCAGGTACTGCTGCTTGCCGCGGCCGAAATCCGCAACGTGCTGGCTGCTGATCGTGTAGAGGCCAGCATCCCCCGGGACAAGCTCTACGAGCTGGCCCGTGACAGCGATGTGGTCAGCATAGTGCCGGCCCGCCTGGTGCGGCCGCTGATCGGCAGCAAGACCAGCGAAGGCGTGGCCGCGGGACGTGCCAATCTGTGGCAGACAGCGGTGCCGGCGCTGAACGGTAGCGGTGTTGTCATTGCGATGATCGACAGCTTCGACAACAACGGCAATGAAGTGAACTCGCTGCAGGCTACGCAGGATTGGCCCCCGGACGCACGCATCAGCCTGCTCGACTACAAGACCTTTGCCACCCCGCCGCCGCAGTGCTCGCCGACGACCTTTGGCTGCATGAACGTGCGTCACGGCAACGCGACGCTGGAAATTGCCTACGATGTGGCGACCGGTGCGAATTTCCGCGCTTACGACACCGTTACGGTCGGTGACTGGCGTCGCGCCATACTCGATGCGGCCAACCTCAACAGCAGCGGTGGTTCAGCCGGTGCCGTGCGCGCGCCGATCATTTCCGCTTCGTTGGGTGCACCGCTTGATGGCCGGGGGGATGGCACGGCATTGCCGGGCTCGATCGCCGAGGCGGCGGGCTGGGCGCGCAACCGCGGCGTGCTGGTCGTCAACGCCGCCGGCAACGAGCGCGAGCAGCACTGGGGAGGGCTGTTTTCGCTCGCCAGTTCGGGCAGCGGGCTGCATTCCTGGAGCGGCAGCAGCACGCTCTATAACGCGTTCGGCGTGGGGCCTGGGGCCGGCGACGCCTACTGCATTCCGGCCGGTGAGCTGATCCAGGTCGACCTTTACTGGGACGCATGGACCTCGCCGGGCAGCAATCGCAACTACGATCTGTATCTGTACCGGCGTATCAATTCCACGACCTGGGAATCGCTGCCGGCGGCCCAGTCCACTTTGCTGCAGGTGGGGGCCAGCGGCCAGACGCCGCAGGAGCAGATCAGTTATGTCGCGAGTGGTACCACCAGCGGCTGTGCGGCCAACAGCGCCGTGTATGGCGTGGCCGTAGTGCGTGTGGCCGGTACCTCGACGGCGACGACCAACCTGCAGCTGTTTGCGAACTTTCCCCTGGGATACCGCACGGCAGCGCGCAGCCTCGGTTTTCCGGCCGACTCGCCCAATGTGTTTTCCGTGGGTGCGATCAATGTCGCTACGGCGGGCTCGAATCCGCAGCAGCCATTCAGCTCGGAAGGGCCGGTACTCGCATCCGGCGGTGGCTTGCCGGCGTCGAGTCCGGCTAGTGATCCCAACCTCAAGCCTGACGTCGCAAGTTACGACAACGTCGCCACCGTGAGTTACGGCACGACCAACTTCACCGGTACCTCAGCCGCGGCTCCGCATGTCGCCGGCATGGCGGCGTTGCTGATGCAACGCAACGGAATTCCTACTACCGCCGCGCAGCTCGACACGCTGATCCTTACGCCGTTGCGTACGCTGGCCGCGACCGGCAGCAACGACCTCGGCAGCAGCGGGCGTGACTATCAGTATGGCTACGGCCGCCTGCGCTTCCAGCGCGAAAATGTGCTGGCATTCCAGCAGCAGCCGGTGAATACCGCAGTCAATTCGGTCATCACGCCGGCGGTCAAAGTCCGCGTGCTGGATGACGAGGGACTGCTGGTGCCCAACGGCGTGCTCGCCGCCAGTTCGATAGCCATAGGCAATGATCCGAACAGCGGTGCCGCTGTGCTCAGCAACGGCGGCAGCAGTTCCTTTGTGCAGGGTGTGGCCACCTGGAGCAATTTGCGTATCGATCTTGGTGGCAATGCTTACACCCTGCGCGCGAGTGCTGGCGCATTGCCGGCTGTCACCAGCTCATCGTTCAACATTACTACCGGGGCGCCATCCGTACTGGCGTTTGCGCAGCACCCGGTGACGACGCAGGCTGGTACGACGCTGCCGGCGATCACCGTGCGTGTACAGGACAGCAGCGGCAACCTGGTGACGACCGACAACGCGACCCAGGTGCAACTCTCGCGGTCGAACTGCACGGCATCCCCGGTGCAAGGCGGTGCGCCGGTCACGGTCGTCAACGGCGTCGCCACGTTCTCCCATGTCGTGCTCTATACGCCGGGCACCGGCCTGCGCCTGACGGCCAGCGCACCGGGCCGCAGCAGCAGCAACAGCAACACCTTCGGCATTAACGCGAACAGCGATTTCATCTTCCGCAGCCAGTTCGACGCCTGTTTGCCGTAGCCGGCCAGCGGCCGTGGATCAGAGCCGATAGGCGACGGTCTTCATCGTTGCCGCCGCCAGACGCATAAGGTCCGGAATCGGTCGTGGCAGCGGGCGCGCGCCGGCTGCCTGTGCATGGTCGGCATGGCGCGCTTCGTCGTCCTTCATGACCGCGACAATCGCACGGCTGCGCAGATCCTGTTGCGGCAGTCCGTCATGGTCGAGATGGGCATCCAGATGGGCCTCGACCTGGCGTTCGGTTTCGACCACAAACCCGAGGTTCCAGCCGTCGCCGCGCAGGCCCGCGGCGAGGCCCATCACGTAGGCGCCTGTATACCAGAGTGGGTTGAGCACGCTACCGCGGCTGTCGAGTTCCTGCAGGCGTTCCTGGCACCAGGACAGGTGGTCGGCCTCTTCCTGTGCGGCAGCGAGCAGCTGTGTGCGCGTCCCCGCGTCGCGCGCGACGGCAGCCTGGCCCAGGTAGAGCGCCTGTGCGCAGACCTCGCCCGTGTGATTGATGCGCATAAGCCCGGCTGCGTGGCGGCGCTGCTCCTCGTTGAGTTCGGCCTCGGGCTGGTCGCCCGCCGGATTTGGCCGCACGGCTTCGGCGCGCACGTCTAGCGAAGCACCCAGGGCGCGTTCAATCTGATCCAGACAACGGTCAAGGAGACTGTAGTGGCGCGTGAACATAAGACATTCCTTGGATGAAATTCAGCTTGTTGCCTGATGCGAGGGCAATGACGGGGTAGGGGAGTCGCGGCGCTTTTTCAACTGGCGCGCGAGCAGAGTAATAGGATGCAGCACTTCGATGGTGCGACCACGTGTACGCAGGCCGCCGGCCAGATGCAGGCGGCAGCCGATATTGCTGGTCAGCAGCAGCTCTGCGCCCAGTGCCTCGACCTGGTCGAGACGCTCGTCACGCAGCGGGTCCGCGAGTTCCGGGTAGCGCAGGAAATGCGTGCCACCGGCACCGCAGCAGCGTGGTTGCGTGGGTGTGTCGGCAATATGCAATTGTGGAATGTGCTGCAGCAGCTCGCGTGCCGCCGATGCGGCACGCACTTCGTTGTTCAGCGAACACGGGTTGTGCAGCGCAGCTCTGAGCGGCAGCGCGGCGAACGGGAGTGCAGTGAACAAGGGGTCTGCGGCGAGGAATTCGCTGATCTCGCGCACGGCGATAGCGCTGCCCCGGAATACACGATCACGCAGGCTGGCATAACAGCCCGAGGCGGATACAAGCACCGTGCCTACGCCTGAGGTCGCAAATGCACTGCCGGTAGCGGCAGCCAGCGTTGCGGCAATTTCCACATGTCCCGCGTGCTGCGCCAGTGCGCCGCAGCAACCCTGGGCCGGGGGTTCGACCACCTCATAACCCAGCGCTGCCAGCAGTATCCGCGCCGCTGCATGGGTGTCGCGGTCGAAGGCCGAGGCCACGCAGCCGAGAAACAGCCCGATGCGGCCACGTCCACGGGGCGCTGAAGCGACGTTATCCAGGCCGGACAACGTCGGCAGCGGTGGAATCAGTGCAATCCAGCGCCCGATTCCTGTGCGGTCGCGACCGCAGCGTCGCGCTAGCGGACTCAACCAGCGTGCCAGACGCAGCCCGTTGCTGAGCCTGGCCATTCTGTGTAGCCAGCGTGGCCGCGCCACTAGCGCATAGGCAAAGCGCTGCAGGCGGCCAGGTGCCATTGCAGTCAGGCGACGCTGCAGGCCGATCAGGCGGCCGTATTGCACACCCGATGGGCAGGCACGTTCGCAGGAAAGACAATGGAGGCAATGGTCGATATGCGCTGCCGCGCCGGATTCCGGCAGCAGCGTGCCGGTGGCCAGCGCTTTTGCCATGGTGATGCGGCCGCGCGGCGACTCCGCCTCGGTCTGCGCGACCCGATACGTTGGGCAGGCCGGCAAGCACAGTCCGCAGAGCACGCACTGGTCGGCCAGGGACACTAAATCGGAGGCCGCATTTTTGTCAGGGGGGCTGGACGACATGTCGGTTCATGCTAGCATTCGCGCCCCCCGGTGATCTGCCGGGATCGAGGCCGGAACGCAGCACCCCAGGGCTTGCACCCATAGGGATGTGCCGCTATTATCCCGCGCCTTTCCCTGCCCCTTTTGGCACAAGGTTTCTTTAGTCATGAAAACGATCAGCGCGAAGGCTGAGACCGTACAGCGCGACTGGTACGTCGTCGACGCGACCAACAAGACGCTGGGCCGCCTGTGCTCCGAAATCGCGCTGCGTCTGCGCGGCAAGCACAAGACCGTCTTCACCCCGCATGTCGACACCGGTGACTACATCGTCGTCGTCAATGCCGAAAAGATCCACGCCACCGGCGCGAAGATGGACGACAAGTTCTATCACCGCTTCACTGGCTACATCGGCAATCTGAAGTCCATTTCGCTGAAGGACCTGCTCGCGACTCACCCGGAGCGTGTCATCGAATTCGGCGTCAAGGGCATGCTGCCGAAGAACCCGCTGGGCCGTGCGATGTACCGCAAGCTCAAGGTCTACGCCGGTGCCGAGCATCCGCATACCGCCCAGCAGCCGCAGGCGCTGGACTTCTGATTACCGCAGGAATAGAGCACATGGCACTGCAACAGAACTACGGCACCGGCCGTCGCAAGACCTCCGCCGCTCGCGTGTTCCTGCGCCCGGGCACCGGCAACATCACGGTGAACGGCAAGACGCTCGACACGTTCTTCGGCCGCGAAACCGCCCGCATGATCGTGCGCCAGCCGCTGGAACTGCTCAACGTCACCGAGAAGTTCGACATCCTGGTGACAGTTGAAGGCGGCGGCACCACCGGCCAGGCCGGCGCAATCCGTCTCGGCATCTCCCGCGCCCTGACCGAATACGACGAAAGCCTGAAGTCCTCGCTGCGCAAAGCCGGTTTCATGACCCGCGATGCCCGCGAAGTCGAGCGCAAGAAGGTCGGCCTGCACAAAGCCCGCCGCGCCACGCAGTTCTCGAAGCGCTAATCGCGCCTCGCCGGGGCTAAGCCCCAACGCAACGCGCATCCGGTCAGAGCGCGCGTCGCGGCAAATTGATGGGAGATCGTCTAACGGTAGGACAACGGACTCTGACTCCGTTTATCTAGGTTCGAATCCTAGTCTCCCAGCCACACGAAAAGCCCCTGTTTTTACAGGGGCTTTTTCTTTGGGGTCTTTGAAGCGCGTGGTCACGGGCTTGGTCACTTCAGGCCCCCTGTGCGCATTGCTCGCCATCTCCTGCGTTCCCGGTTCGGTATTTTCCATTTCCGGTTGAAGGTGCCCGCCGACCTGCGCGCCGCTGTCGGTCGAAGCATCATCAAAGTCAGCCTCCGCACGACCGATCCCCGGGCGGCGCAGATCTATTCCTGCAGGTTGTCCCTGCGCTACGCGGAGGCTTCTGCTGTCCTGCGAGGCGCTGCCGTGCCGAAGTCGCCACCGTCATCTATTGCTGCCATCCTGGCGAACCATGAGGCCGGTGGGACCCACCGCTCCGAGGTCGAGTTTGCCCCCGCCTCCTCTATACAGAGGCCACCGCGACAACCTCACCCTGGGCGACCGTCAGTCGCTCAAGAAGCTGCTGTTGGCTAACAGCGTCTGAGCACGGACTACCTCCTGAAAGAGTCTTTCGGTCAGCTCTGGAGCTGCCGTACCGAACGTGGCGCCCACGCGTTGAAAGCGGAGTCTGCGCTGGTGGCGGCTGGAGCCTTATCAGAAGTTCGTGCAGATGGTTGAGCGACACTGGGACGGGGGCGTTGCCTGCTGCCACCCAGGCAACAAGGTCAGCCTCGGTCTGCTGGAAGGACTGAATAACAAGATCCGGATCATTCAGTGCAACGCCTACGGCTATCGCGACGAGGCGTACCTCAAGCTCAAGATCATCGCCAGCTTCCTGCCGGCGCTACCCGAAGTCGCACGCATGCACCCACGCTGGTCCGCGAAGATGAGAATTATTTATTGCGCATTTAAGATGCATTACACTAGTTGCCTAGTCGTTATGTCTATTCTTTAGAAATTCCGTTTCTTTCTAAAGATATCTTCTTCAGCAGGGAATTCGCCTCGGATTGCGATAGTGATCCGCTCGTCGAGGCGTTCGGGAAAATGAGGGGAAGATCAATCCCACAAGCCAGGGAGGCTCTGGTCAAGTGCCTACGGCGAGGCTTCTGTACTCAGCCGCACATCCCCACAACCCCGCCAAGCACTTGCTGTGCAGGCGTCTGGCTGGTCCGGCCCGTTGGGCGTACAGGGTGATCAGAGCTTGTGGTTCTGATCACTCTTCACCCTGTTGATTCAGGGGGGCTCAACGGTCCAGAACCAAATTTCGACTTAGTCAGCAGCTCCCTAGCATGGCCTCATGCATGGGCTTCCGGCTCTCGTGTTTCACTGCAACGCACAGAATTTCAAGATTGACGTCAACTGGATCGGGACCCGCATGGATTTTTCAAAGTACTTCGCCGCACTAGCGATTGCCGCTGCTTCGTTGCTTCCCACGCTGTCCAGCGCGAACGCGCCGGCAACGAGTCTGGTCGGAACGCTCATGGGCACGTTCGACGTCTCCAGTACCGGCGGCGCCACGTATGCGATCGCGATTGAAGTGCCCCCCGGCAGAAACGGCATGCAGCCCGAGCTCAGCCTCAGCTATAACAGTCACCAGTCTGATGGTTTTCTCGGTACTGGCTGGGATATCACCGGGTTTCCAGTCATCGAGCGCTGCCCCGCTACCGTCTACCAGGATGGACGAGCCGGTGTCGTGAGCTACACCGATCAGGATCGATTCTGCCTGTCTGGGCAGCGGATGATCGCGCTGCAAGGTGTCGGGGATGGCGGCGACAAGACTGAGTACCGCCTTGAGATCGACAACCAGATGAAAATCGTGTCCTATGGGAATTGTGCATCCCGTGCGACGCCATGTCATTTCAAGGCATGGACCAAGTCTGGTGAGATCTTGCGGTTCGGATACGAGCCGGATGCACGTAGCCCCGGCCGGATAGCTGCTCTGCCGTCAAGGGGCTGGGCGCTCGACAAGGTGATCGGCCGCAACGGCAATCACATGCTCTACCGTTACATTTCGGACGCGGGCACGCTGTATCCGAATGAAATCCGCTACGGCGGACACGAGGATGCAAATGCCGCAACGGGCGAGCCGCGCTTCGTGCGTTTCACGCGTGAAAGGCGGAACGATATTGCGTTCTCATATGGGACAGCCCGATCCGAGATCCAGTACAGGGTCAATGCGATCTCGACCTATGTCGGCAGTCAACTCGTCAAGCAGTATAGGCTGGCTTACAAGGAGAGCCCCTACACTCGCAGGAGCATGTTGTCGCAGATCTCTGATTGCTATTCGGATCAGGGTAGCGGCACCTGCTTGCCGCCGACACGTTTGACCTACAGCGAGGAAGATGGTCGCGTTGTTGAAGATCAGAATGACGGCTACGGCAGGCAGACAGATCGGATATGGTTTTTCGGCCGCACTACCTGGATGGTCGATCTGAACAAAGACGGCCTGCCTGAGAACATCGTCCTGAGCGACAACAAGCATCTGTACGTGCTCACGAATCGCGGCGGTCGTTACTGTTCCGACTGCAGCAGTGCGGACACCGATTGGGGGCGGATCGCTTCAGGCACCATTGCCGAGTCGGCGCGCTCCGCATGGTTCTCCGACATGAACGACGATGGCTTTCCTGATTTTGTCTATCGCGATGACGACAGGCAGATCCGGATGGTCGAGAACGTGGCAGGTTCCCGCTTCGGCGCGGACACCGTTCTGTTCAGACTGCCTCAGTCAGCGCCGATCGACGCGCAAAACGAATGGCTGGTGGACGTCAATTTGGATGGACGGATGGATTACATGTGGATTACTGAGGATTATCCACTAGACAAAGTCCATGTGGCGATTCGGCGCGACAGCAGTTATGAGCAGCGAGCGTACGGCTCGGTAAGCATAAGCAGGGACAGAACATGGCTGGCCGACATGAATGGCGATGGCCTCCAGGACATCGTCTATCGTGAGGGCGGCAAGCTCGTGGTCGTCATCCATGAAGAGGGTAGAGGTTTTTTCCAGAACTACTTTCCATTGACATGGAACGAGAATTTCACACTTGGCGAGCCGGTCAAGCCCTATGCATCCGAATGGCTGTTTGACGTCAACGGCGATGGTGCGACCGACTATGTCTACAAGGATCGCATCAGGAATCAAGACGGGTCATACAGTCTACGTGTCGCTTACGGCGGCTTTCGGACCAATCCGTTTTATCCGGAACCCTCCAACTTTCCTTTGTCACTGCCATACGTCGCATCGTTCACAGAGTTTGCCAGGATCCCTGATATCAACGCCGGCGACCTGTCGGAGAAGTCGCAGTGGTGGGGCGATCTGAACGGCGACAGTTACGTCGATTATGCCTATATCGATAGGGACAAGAATTACCGGATCGGGCATAACCAGAACGGCAGATTGCTTGCCATCGCGAATACTCAGGGAAAAGTCAATGGGAATCGCGCATGGGACGGCGACGTACAGTGGCTGGTTGATCTCGATGGCGATGCGATCGCCGACCATTTGTATCTGGAAGACGGCTCTCGTGTTATTCGGGGAATCAAGTCTTCTGGCGAGAAGGCCGACCTGCTGACGCAGATAAGAGACGGCCTCGGCGCCGAGCAGACCATACAGTATCGAAGCCTGTCACAACCTGGGGGTGGGTTTTATTCGGTTGGCCGGAACCGCTATCCATACGCGGATGCTGCGGCGCCAATGCACGTGGTCTCCGGGCATTCAGACTACGACCCGGCAAGCCAGCTTGTGCAGCAGAGAAGCTACTGGTACGCAGAGGGCATCACTGATCTGCGCGGGCGTGGCTGGCTTGGCTTCAAATACCGGTATTCGCGTGATCCCAAAACGGGAATTCGTTCCGCACAGACGATGGAAGTCGAATTTCCGCTGTCCGGGACAACCACGCAAGAGATCCTGCTGAGAGAATCCGATGGCGCCATTCTCAATGAAGCGACGCATCTCTACGCCGCGCCAACGCCCTATTCCAACAAGGGGATTTACCGCCCCGAGAAGCGGTACCTGACAGTGTCGCAATACAACCCGGGCGACAACACTCCGCATCATCAGACGCAATTCGAATATGGGTATGACAGTTACGGCAATGTAAATCGAGTCACGGACCGCGGTGATCTCGCGATCACTGGCGATGAGACATCGGTCTGCCAGAACATCGTCAACGACCCGGCTGCGTGGGTTATTGGACGGGTGGTCGATATCAAAAATGTCCGTGCCACTGCCTGCGGAACTTTCACCAGATGGGACAGCGCCAAGGATCTTTCTTGGCTGCACAACACGCATGATGCCAAGGAGAATGTCGTTGTCGAATGCGAATGGATTGCCGGAAGGCCCGGCGATTCTTCCGCGCCGATCGCCGGGTGCCCCAGTACCCCTGATGGGCAATGGCGTCATGTCACGCATCAGTACGATTTGTTCGGCAATCTTTTGGCCAGCGTAGATCCGCTGGGGCGGGCCACCACGCTGGCGTATGACCAAGAGTCCAATATCTTCGTTGCCAGGAACACATTGGCGGATGGCTCCGAGCGATTGTTCACCAACGAACCGGGGTTTGGTCATGTGCTATCGACCACCGACGGCAACGGTGTGGTCTCAGGTACGGCCTACGACGCCTTCGGTCGCGCAATCGAAAGCTACGGCCAGAATACGACCGGCCAGCAGGTGCTGCTTAGCACTCAGGAATATGTCGCGCGCGACAACAGTGCAGGAATGGCCATCCTGTCTCGCGCCCGGCTCCGTTGGGATGAGGACGATCCCGCAGGCTGGGCCTGGGGCAGGCTGACCACCGATGCACACGGCAGAACCTTGCGCGAAGAGAGCAAGGCAGACGCTGGCCAAATTCTGACCAAGGACTACGGCTACAACGAAAACGGGCAGTTGCTTTGGCAATCGCAACCGTATTTTCTCGGTCAGGCCACTCCAGCAGGGCGAACAAGGCTCGAATACGACTGGGCGGGCAGGCTGATCAGGACCGTGTCCCCACTGGAAGTCTCCACCACCACCAATTACCGGCTGACGCGCTGGCAGGGCATGGCCGTTCTCGAAGTAACGGAGGCATGGCCCGGTCCAAACGGTATCGGACAACAGAGAAAAGTCACCCGCAAGGATCTGCGCGGCAATGTGGTGAGTACCGATTTTCCTGGCGGAGGTAGCTCGACCGCGACGTATGACCATTTCGGCCGGATGACTGCCTCGCGTGACCCCAAGGGCCTTGCCGTCCGTATCGAGTACGACACCTTGGGCCGGGTGCTGCTGCGCCAGGACACCGACACGGGCGTGACGCGCTTCACGTACGATCTGAACGGCAACGTGCTGACCAAGACCGATGCCAACGGATCCGTGCAGCGGTCGACGTACGACGTGCTTGGTCGACTCATATCCCAGGCCGATCAGCCCGCATCAGCCTCGATCCGAAAGGCCCCGGACGTTCGCTATCGCTATGACGAGGGTAGTGCCGTATTCGGCAGGGGGCGCCTGACCTCTATGGTGATGCCGGAGATCGGCCTTGAACATCGTTATGTTTACGATGCGCAGGGAAATGCCGTCGCGCAAACCACCGCACTGCGGAATACGACATACACAGTCAATTCAAAATTCGATCCGTTGGGGCGCGTGGTTGAGACCACGCTGCCGGATGGATCGCGTGTCGCCACCGACTACAACGAAGGTGGCCAAATCAAACGCCGATCATTACTTTCGGTAAATCCGTCCGAGAGCGAAACGTGGGCGTCCTACGATCGCTATGACCCACTGGGCTCCCCGACCACGACCAAATACAGCAACGGTCTTGTCATATCGAAGCAGTACGACGCCATCGGCAGGCCGAACAGAACGGTAGCCGATGGTGCTGGCGGCACGATCGTCGACACCCGGTACGTATGGAGCACGGGCAACAAGCTGATAGCGATCATCGATCAAAAGGATGCCCGCCGAACACAGCGATTCGTATTTGACAGCCGAGGACAGCTGTTTGGCGCGCAAGGCATCTATGGCACCCAGGCCTATACCTATGACGACAACGGAAATATCACCAGCAAAGGCGGCCAGATCTTTCTTGTGCCGGGCGGCTCCAACCGTCTTCTCGCCTCGCATAACGGGCGATACCTGTACCAGTACGACGCCAACGGCAATCGGACGATGCGAGCTGATGTCAACGGCAGTCTGGACACCTATCGGTACGACACCAGGAACCGGCTGGTCGAAGTCAGCAGGCAGTCGATCACAAAACCAGAGCCGACCATCGTCGCGCAGTATGTTTACGGTGCCGCAGGCGAACGCCTTTACAAGAAGGAAGCCGACGGCACTGAGACGTTATATGTCGGCCCCAGTTACGAGGTGACCTTCGCAGCGGGTAAGCGATTGCATACGCGCACATTGCACGGCCTGGAAGGGCCGATTGCCACCCTCACCCGTGACGCAAACGCCGTTGCGTTGACGACTTCCGCAGACAATGCGCTGCCCCGACAGGGGCTTCTCGGCGCGATGACGCTGAGCGTATCCAGATCGGCCGATACGCTCTCGCGGCATCTCAAGAGCATTACTGCTGATCTGCCCGCATGGCCTTCCCTGCTGACGCTTGCGGCGATGTTGTTGCTGTTGTTGCAGCCTTGCACCGGCGTAGCCGCAGCGCTTTGGTACGGCACGCCTCTGGCGGCGCAGTTTTCAGGTCTCTCGGTATCGAGCATCGCTCACGACGTTCTGGCTAGGGTGACGTTGCTGACTTTCTTCGTGGCGACAGCGCTCCCGGCTTCAGCGGCCACCCTGCCCGGTGCGAACGGTGTCGGTGTTCCCGAGGCCGGGCGCCTGTTTTTCTATCAAGATCACCGCGACAGCACGGCGTTGGTCCTCAATGATCAAGCAGCGGTGGTGGCCCGGATCGAATACGCGCCGTATGGCGAAATCTTTCAGGAGGCCAGCGAAGGCACCGACAATTTCAGGCCCAAATTCACTGGCAAGGAACTTGAGCGCGATACCGGGCTGTACTTCTACGGCGCCCGTTATATGGATCCCACCAGCGGACGCTTCATCAGCGCAGACCCCGCCCGGGAGTTCGCCAGTCCCTACACCTATGCTGCTAACGATCCCTTGCTCTACATCGATCCGACTGGCGAATCGGTGCTGGCGGCAGCGTTGATTGCCGGAACCGGCCTGGCATATGGCTACCTTGCAGCGTCCAAGCGCAACGGCACCTTCAATCCTGTCAATTGGGACTGGACCAATGGTTCAACCTATTCCAAATTGATTCTCGGCTTTGCCCGCGGTGCCGTGTTCGCATACGGTCTGACCTCGACAGTCGGAGCCTATCAAACGGCCAAGGCAGCGGCGGCGGCGGCTGGCAAGAAAGTCGGCAAGAAGGTCCTGGTCACGACCGTTGCGATCGTATCAACCGAAGTCGGGCTTGAATTACTCAACCTGCTGAGCCTGAAGTTTGATCTGGAATGGCTGAGTAAACTCACTTTCGGATTGCAGTTGGGCTATTTCGCATTCGACCTGTATGGCCTCGTCTGGAATCTACCCGACATGAACTTTCGATTGCCAAAGTTCTCCAATCCCGTGGATATTCAACTCCCCCCTATTCCCTCGCCGAATTTGCACTTGCCCGACGTGCCGCTCCCCGATATTTCGATCAAGAAGCCTGACATCCTCCCCGCTTTGAAATCGATCAAGATGCCCGATGCACCCAAGATGCCGGAGGCTCCTAAGGTGGAAATAGACGATACAGTGGGGCTAAGTGCACCCGCGCTATCAATTCCAAAGCCAACCATAAGCGAGATGGCGGGCGCACTGATAGCTTCGTTGGCGGGCGGGGTGGTTGCTGCGCGATCGGGAAGGGCGAGGGCAATCATGTTGTCCGCAGCGGGCGGTACTTTGCTTGGGTTCTCGCGTTATTTCTTCAGACTGGTAGCTTACTATTGGGCCATCCGCAGAGCATCGAACCTCGTTCCGACAACACGCCCGGGTCAGGCGTGATTACCATGTAAATTTGCGAGGTATTGCGGTCTCTGCGTCGGCAGCAGCACGGACAGCGAGGCAACCGTTCCGCAAGCACGACGCTGATGGCGTGGCGGAGCGAGCGAATCAAGTCCTGAACGTGACGCTGCGCTCTACGCCTGACCACGCTGATGACGAGAAGCAGCGCCAGTGGGAAGCCCTGGCGCCGCTATATCCGCCGGCACAGAAGGTAGAGGTAGCTATCGTCGTCGAGGTGATACCGGGGTCGTAGGCGGCTTGTCGCGACGCAAGTCTGCGGCCTCGATTTGCTCTACGCACTTTCCTCCGGTCCTGGCGAATTCGACATTTCCTTGGCTTCGCAGGGCGCAGTACTGACGCGGCCCGCCGCCACTAGCCGCCATCATGCAAACGGACGCTACCTGCCAATCCGGCAGATCGGCGTGTAGCCAAGGGAGAGCTGGATTCTGTGCGTCATAAAAAACGGCTCATCGCGGAATCGTGTGGGTGATTCCAGCCGGGAGTAGTTGCCTAAGCTCCTGAAGCTAGCTCCGCTTTTCAGGCGCGGGATGCTCTCGGTGCCGCGATTATCAGACGGGTCAGGGGGCGGTAAATTTCTGGTCCCGTTTACTTGTGCTGACAAATTTCAACTATTTTCATTTGCTGAATTTAAAAAAAGTATTAACTTGAGTTGCTCAATGTCATGGCGTCATTGAGCAAAACCCGCTCTCCGCGGTAAAGCCCGGCGTCTATCTTGGGCGCATTGCGAATATTTACTGGTACCAGTTTCTTCATCTGCCGACGGCCGTGGGAAGGCTGGCGATTGCGCAATCGCCGGGGCTGGTGGTTGCGGCGCCGGTGAGCAAAGCTAAGCAGGCACGATTGAGTCTGTGGTTCTGATCCAGAACGATGGCTCGGTGCTGGTGCGTTTGTCGCGCGCAGAAATGGGGCAGGGCGTCAGCGCAAGCAAAGGAATCGAGTCAGTGTGGCGGGAATCGTCGCCGGATTCCGACTGAGTCAACAAGCCACTAATGCGAGACCCCGCTGTGAAGAATTTCTGCTCAGTTCCCGCTCAATCGGCGACCGCGTCGTCCGTCGACCCTATGCCGGACGGCCAAGGTGTTCCATTCCAGGCTCCAGCGTCGAAGGGGCCGGGCACACCCCGGCATGCCGCGGCTGGACGATGGCTGGCTGTGTTGTGTGCCCTTGTCCTGGCCTGGTCCTCGGGTACGGCCCAGGCCAGGTTGTTCTGCGTGACCACCGGCAATGATCTGGCCACGGCGATGGAAACGGCAGCTTTCAACAGCCAGGATGACGAGATCCGTATCCGCACCGGCACGCTGGTTCGCAGCGGTACCACGGCCGGCGTGCCGCGCTGGGAGTACAACATCGGCGTGGGTGCCGGTGATACGAGTTACTCACTTACGATTTCCGGCGGCTGGAGTGACTGCAGCACGCAGGTTGCTGATCCGCGCTTGACCGAACTCGATGCCCAGT
>JAEUPP010000064.1 GCA_016790075.1 Rhodanobacteraceae bacterium
GGGTGAATAACCGTTTGCGGTACCTACCTCGAACGTACGCGACGCCGCTGCGGCCAGCGGCTTGGCCAGCTTGCCATCGACATAACCCGTGGTCCGTGTCGTCGTACCGGCACTGCCCAGCGTAATGGCATCAGGCGCGGGCACGATAACGCGACCATTGGTCAGCGCCAGTGTCCCGTTCACGGCCAGGCCGCCACCGGCCACGGTCAAGGTATGTGAGGGATCGTTGTCGTCATAGGTCAGGTTGCCGAGCACTCGTGTAGGAACGACTTCCGGCCCCGTGGTGCGGGAACTCGCGGTACGCAGATAAGACAGATTCTGCACACCCGTAGCGCCGAGATTGAAGGCCGGCGCCACGTCGAAGGTGCCGCCTGCCGTCGGCGTCGTCGTATTGCCGATCTGTACGGTTGCACTGCCCGCATTGCCCAACGTCAGCTTGTTTGCATTGACGAAGCTGCCGCTGAAAATAATGACCCGGTTTACAACAATATTGCTGACGGCCGGATCGAGCGTGAAGTTCATATCGTTCTGCAATTCGAGGCTGTTCATCGGCGTGGTCACGGTACCCGTACCCTGATAAGTCACATTTGCTGCCGGCCGGAACGTGATGAAACGCGAATTTGCCCCACTGGAAGTCAGCGTACCGTTGTTCGTGATCGTGCTGCCGTTGAACAGGAACACGAAGTTGCCGGTATTGATGGTCAGATTGCGCGTGTTGTTGTTGAAGCCCGTCGGCGAGAGCAGCGTGACCGAATGACCTGCGCTCACCGTATCGATGACCACATCCGGGAACACCCCCGCTGCATTGAAGGACTTGGCCGCGCCGGAGCTTGCATTGCCGAACTGCACGGTGCCGCCACTGACTCCTGCAGGGCCTGTACCCGACTGGAAGCGGTAGTCACGCGGGGTGGTCGCGGCCGTGGATGCCAGCTGTGCAATGACAGTACCGCCGGAGATCGTGACCGACGAGGCGGCAGCCGTACCCAGATCATAGGACGCCAGTGTGGTGGAGGTATTGCCCACGGTATTGACTGTGATCACACCGCCTGTCTGCAGATAGGTGAATGAATTGCCTGCAGAGGCGACACCAAAACGTCCGGCGGTATTGATCGCACCGCCTTCGACCGTCACAGTGGCACCGACATTGAAGCCCAGCGAATTGCCGCTGGACGTGCCTATATTGTACGTACCCTGGCTGACACGCAGCCGCCCCGAGACCGTGCCAGTGCCGTTCTGGCCGGCGATGATGTAATTCGGGTTGTTGAGCCAGAAACCGCCGGTAGCCGGAATCGAATAACCCGCTATCGCAAAGACGCGATTGGTTCCGGTAAAGGTACCTGACAGTTTGAAGGTGCCATTCGTTACGGTAAGGAAGCCCGCCACATCGGTGGTCGCGCCCTGTACCGTGAAGTTGGTCGTGGCCAACTCCAGCGTGTTCGCGTTCGAGGTGCCCTTGTTCATCCCGATGGCGCGCACATCTGTCGTCACGCCGGCACCGCCGAAGGTCGCATTGCCGGCCCCGGTGAAGGTGATGCCGGCGCCGCTGGTCGCCGTGGCGAAGTCCAGTGTGTTGTTATTGGTCAGATTGCCGCCAACACTGAGCGCATGTGTCGTTACCGTGCCCGTGGGCTGACTCTGGAAAAAGCCGTCAATGGTGACATCAGACCCGACCGTCAGCGTGCGTGCAATCGTGGTTTCCCATTGCAGCACACCGTTGCTGGCAATCGTAAGCGCATAGGCCAGCGCCGCCGTATCGATCGTAACCGTCGCCCCAGCCGCAATCGTGACATTGTCACTCGCCAGCGGCACTACGCCGCCGACCCAGGTCGCAGGATTGCTCCAGTTGCCACCAGCGCCGGTCGAGGTCACGTTACCCGCAGGTGGCGTAGCTTGCGCGCCGCTCAGCGCGACACTGAGCGCGCCTTCTGATACAGCGAATACACGCCAGCTGTAGTTGGTATTCGGGACCAGACTCGAAACAGCCAGCGACGTTGAGTTCTGCGCAACGGTAGAGAAAAAATTGAAATTGACGCCATCGGTAGAATTGTAGATCGCATACAGCAGTTCATCCGGCGAATCGGTCCAGTTCAACGTCATTGACAGCGGCGTGACCGCGGTAAAGTTCAGGCCGGTCGGTGCGGTTGGAACCGGCGGCGTGAACGAAAACGTGCGGCGCGAACCGTCGACCGCTGAAGTCAGCACAGTTATCGGGCCGGCTACGTTGTAGGTGTTATTGACTGCCGTTGCGATGGCCGCACTGAAGCTGGGCGCCGGCGTGCCGCTGATCGGCGCATCGACTGAGCCTACCGTACCAACGACATTGCTCGACGAGAAACCGATATGCGGATCGTTCGAGTTGGCGTCAGTCGAGCCGAGGGCACTCATGGTCATGCTGCCATAGGTGAACTCTATGACCCCGGTCTGTTCACGCAACTGCACCTGATAGGTCAGATCCGCCGTTCCGCCTGTATTGAAATTCGCTTGATTGTTCAGCCATTCGACCGTCAATACTCACGAGGGTGCAGTACCTGATACGCGGTAATGCACCTTGCCATCGCCAAGGTGAGTACGCTGGTCAGCACCAAAGGCGGTGATGATGGATGGTCCTGCCTGGCCCAGCGGCTGATAGGGAGTACCAGTCTGTGCCGCAGCTCCCAGTCGCAGTACGCCGTTCTCGTTGATTGAGAACTGAGAAAAACGCGCCCCCTGGAAATAGAAGTCGAAGCCGATATTGGTCAGCGGCGACGCCGTGTCATCGATGTTGGCCGCCAGCAGGTTTGTCGTGCCGGTGCTCATGTCGGTCAGCGAACCCGTGGTCGTGGTCGCAAACGCATAGGCTGCGGCAACACGTTGCGCCGAAGTACTGTTCGGCGGCTCTTCTACGGCATCCGGAGCACGTTCTTGCTTAGGCAATTGCACCGAGGCTACCGCTTCAAAACCGGTACCGGCGGAAAGCGGAAGTGCTGCTAGCGCGAGCAGCAGACCAGCCGCCAATGTCACTCTGTTAGTCATTTGAACCCCCATGTTTCTGCACTAATCGACACCACCCCGCGTATGGCGTGCCGTAAGCGTGGGAACGGAACCGGCTTGCAACAGCACAGATTCGCTACAGCTCTGACGGCCGGAGCTTCGCCATCGCGAACATCCAACGTGAAACCAGACTTATAGAAAATTCACCAGGGTGAGAACAAAGCCAAGCCCCAACGCGACGGCCAGCCGCATTGCTCAGAAATTCGAGGAAGACCGCGCAATGCCACACACCTGAGACGAGGTGAAGAGGACGACGACAAGTGAACGAGACACAAAAAGTCGAGGCCGGTAGAGCCCGGGTACGACATTCACGATGCGATTCCCCCCAGAAGCCGGCATCCGAACGCTGACAACGCTGCACTACCGCATGTCGGGCACACAGGCATGCCCACCATACGCGCTCGCATTGGTAGCACATCGCCTGCGGCGGCACCAGATGTCGTCAATTGGCGATCTGCTTCCGCATGCGCCTGCACAGGCAGCGGGCTCGTCCATGTGCCTCTTTTCGCGAACCACAAACTGGAGCAGCATCAGTCCACGGACGCACGGACGCAAACCACCTGTGCGCCTATTCCGCCTCAGGAGAACAGTGATGGCACACGGAGAAACCCAGGCCCCCGGCAATCGTTTCGGCGCTGTCCTGCGCGACCTCGGCGCTTCGATCGGCGAATTGCTCGGCGGCGGCAAACTCGAACCCGAGCAGGCCTTGTCGATAGAGGTTGCGTTCGGACTGCTGGGCTATCTTGCCGGCATCGACAGTATCGTCACTTCGCACGAGGCGGAATTCGTCAACCAGCTCATGGACGAACTGCAGCTATCCACCCGCGCACGCGACATCGCGCAACAGGCGTTCGCCCGCGGCCGCAAGCGGGACATCGTGGTGGATACCGAGCTTGACCGGTTTCTGAAGACCTATCCGCGCGGCGGCGGCGAGGCACGCCGGCTGCACGACGCGTTGTACCGCCTCGCCGCTTCTGATGGCCGCCTGCAGCCGCGCGAGAAGGCGCTGCTCGACGCCATCGCAACAAAACTTGGCTTTGCGTGAAAAGCCGGAAGCTGTGAACAAGGAATGGCGTAAGCCCACTGCGGGCTTGCGCCATTCCTTCTTTGCCCTGGGTCGTGTCGGGTTCACTGCCCTTGGCGGCGAATACATCACAACGATGAATCAATAATCTGCCCAGAGACTGACAAGCCTAAGACCTGACGCCCTCGACCTGCCCCGCCAACCGTCCCATGAACTGGCGGTAGTAACGCAGCTCGGCGACCGATTCCCGGGCATCGGACAGCGCGGTATGGGCGGATTCCTTGACATGGCCGCGCGCAACCTCCGGCGCCCAGCGCCGAGCCAGCTCCTTGATAGTGGAAACATCCATATTGCGATAATGGAAAAACCGCTCAAGGCGTGGAGCCAGACGATGCAGGAAGCGCCGGTCCTGGCAGATCGAATTGCCACACATCGGCGATTTGCCGGCGGGAACCCATTGCAGCAGGAACTCGACGGTCAGCGCCTCGGCCACACCGAGCTCTACCGTTGATTCGACGACACGCTGCCACAGCCCGGATTTGCGGTGCTGGTTGCGATTCCAGTCGTCCATTGCCTCCAGCCGCTCTGGCGCATGGCGAATCGCAAATTCAGGCCCTTCGGCCAGCAGGTTGAGCTCCCGGTCGGTCACCAGCGTCGCCATTTCCAGGATTGAGTCGTTGTCCGGATCTAGCCCCGTCATTTCCAGGTCGATCCAAATCAGGTTGTCCTCGTGCGGCTGGGGCATCGTCTATCGTCTCGGATAAGCCTTGGGACCGGCCATGGTAGTGCCCGCCGCGGCCGGCGGCCAGTTTGCAGCACCGTTGACAGGCGTATACCCTGAGCTATCCCCAGGGGGACAGGGGCGGGGAATGGACAGGGTACTGCTGCTAGAGGCCTCGGCCACTCGTCGGCGTGCGGTGCGCACGCTGTTGACGCCGCGTGGCTACGACATTATCGAAGTCACCGACTATGCCCAGGCGCTGGATGTATTGCGGCGCCAGGGCGAAACGGTGAGCGCACCGCGCGCAATCGTCCTGGGCTGGCCCGAATTCGCCGACAACCTGGCCGACGAACTGTTTGCGCTGCTGCGGCACGAGGAGTTCGAGCATCTGGCTGTACTGCTGCTGGCCGACCGCAACGATGCGGGCGCGGTCAACTGGATGATGAAACGGCAGAGCACCGCGCTGCTGCTCTGGTCGGACTACAGCGAATGCGCCGACGCCCTGTCCAAGCTGCTGGCGCCAGCGCTGCACGCGCAACACCTGGATGTCGGCGGCCAGTCGCATTTGCGCATCTTGTTCGTCGACGACTCGGCCACAGTGCGCACCGCTTTCCGGCGTCTGCTCATGAAGCAGGGCTATGTCGTGGAAACGGCGAACGATGTCGAGGACGGTTGGGCCAAGGCGCAGGCGACGCCGTTTGATATCGCCATCATCGACTATTTCATGCCGGGCGAGCCCGGCCCGGCGCTGGTGCGCCGGCTCAAGGACGACCCACGCACCGCCGGCGTGCTGACCGCGGTCATCACCGGCACCTATTCCGATCGCGTGATCAACGAATCCCTTGCCGCAGGCGCGCTGGAATGCCTGTTCAAGAGCGAGGCACGCGAACTGTTCCTGGCCCGTCTGGGTTCCCTCGCTCGTGCGGTTGCCGACCGCCAGTCGGTTGATGCGGAGCGGCGCCGTCTGCAGAGCATTCTTTCCTCGGTCGGCGACGGCGTCTACGGCGTCGATGCCCGCGGCATAGTGCAGTTCGTCAATCCGGCCGCACTCGACATGCTCGGCTACGACCGTACCGACGAACTGATTGGCCGCAGCGCGCATGAACTTTTCCACTATGCGTTTGAAGACGGCACAGCGACAACGCCGGCTTCGTGCTTCCTGTCCCAGTCCTATGCCCAGGGCAGCCAGGTGCCCGGCTGGCAATCGGTGTTCTGGACACGCTGCAACCGCTCGGTACCGATCGAATGCACGGTCTATCCACTGAACCTTGATGGCCGCCGCGAAGGCTCGGTCGTTGCGTTCCGCGACATTTCCTCGCGCCGCATGCTGGAGGAAGAGCTGCGCTGGCAGGCCAGCCATGACGCGCTGACCAAACTCAAGAACCGCGCCTGGTTCGAGACCCAGCTGGAACAGGAGATCGCCCGGCTCAAACGCACCGACCAGGTATCGATACTGCTGTTCCTCGATCTCGATCGCTTCAAGTACATCAACGATACCGCCGGACATACCGCTGGCGACCAGTTGCTGGTGGACATGAGCCGCCGCCTGTCGACGCGGCTGCGGGGCTCGGATCATCTGGCCCGCATGGGCGGCGACGAATACGCCGTGATCCTGCGCAATATCAGCGTCGAGCGCGCCAATGCAATCGCCGACGATTTCCGCCGCGCCATCGTCGGCACGCCCTTCGTCTACGGTGGCAAGAGTTATCGCGTCGGCGTCAGCATCGGCGTGGCCGTGCTCGACCAGCACACGCCCTCGCGTACCGAGGCCATGGCCAATGCCGATATCGCCCTGCATATGGCCAAGCGCCACGGCCGCAACCAGGTCCATGTGTTCGCCGAGGACACTGACCAGCGCACCTTGATGGACCTCGAACTGGGCTGGAGCGCTCGCCTGGAAGAAGCCCTGCGCCTGGACCAGTTCGTGCTCTGCTTCCAACCCATACTGCCGCTGCGCCAGGTCGACTGCGACAGCCTGCCCGAACAGCAGGGCGCACTCTGGTCGCGGCATCTGCGCCGCAATCTGCAGCAACGTGCGTTCTACGAAGCCCTGATCCGCCTACGCAACCCGGACGGCAGCCTGGTAGCGCCTTCGGCCTTCCTGCCGGCGGCCGAACGTTTCAGCCTGATTGGCGAGATCGATCGCTGGGTCATCCGCAACGCGCTCAAGTCCCTGCGCGAAAGCTCTGCGCAGGATCCGCCGATCGGCATATCGATCAACCTGTCCGCGCAATCGATAGGTCAGGCCGACCTGGCACGCTTCATTACCGACCGCCTGGTCGAATACAACGTCGATCCACGCGCTGTCGCGTTCGAGATCACCGAGACCGGTGCGATCAACAACCTCGACGCCGCGCGCAACCTGATCAATGAATTACGCAGTTTCGGCTGCCGCTTCGCACTCGATGATTTCGGCGTTGGCTTCTCCTCGTTCACGCATCTGAAGCATCTGGACGTCGACATGCTCAAGATCGACGGCTCCTTCACCCAGGGCCTGCTTAGCGACCCGGTCGATCTTGCAGTGATTACGGCGATCACGAGCATTGCCCATTCCATCGGCAAGATCACCGTCGCCGAATACGTGGACCGGCCCGAAATCCTTCGTGCACTGCGCAATTGCGGGGTCGACTACGCGCAAGGTTTCTACGTTGGACGCCCCAAGGCCGGATTGCGCGCCGCCGGTGGCCAGCTTGAAATCGTCGGCGGCAACGACGCGGCAGCAACCGGATAAGCCATCCGACTGCAGGATTTGCCAGGCACAACCCGTTCCGCCGCAGAACTGACGTAGAGGCACTTGCATAGCAGCGCCTGCATACGTACATTCGTACGTATGCCACGCGACCCTACCCTGACCGCCAACCAGCAGCACGTACTCGACTACATCACTGAGTACATGACTGAACACGCCAGCGCCCCTAGCCTGCGGGAAATCGCCGATGCGCTGCAGCTGCGCAGCCACAGTTCGGCTCAGGACTATGTCGAAGCCCTGGTGCGCAAAGGCGCGCTGGAACGCCTGCCCCAGCATCGCGGGCTGCGCCTTGCGCATGCCTCCCGTACCGAAACCAGGCGCCCTGCCCTGCGTGAACTACCGCTGGTCGGCCGCGTCGCCGCTGGCTCGCCCATTCTGTCCGATGCCCACATCGAAACGCACTATGCCGTCGATGCAGCGCTGTTCCGCCCGCGCGCCGATTTCCTGCTGCGCGTCGTGGGCCTGTCCATGCGTGATGCCGGCATACTCGATGGTGACCTGATCGCCGTGCACCGCACCCAGGATGCCGACAGTGGCCGCATCGTCGTCGCGCGCCTCGACGATGAAATCACGGTCAAGCGCCTGCAGCGCGAGCGCGGCCGCCTGCTGCTGCTATCGGAAAACCCGGATTTCGCGCCCATCGAAGTCGATACCCGGCGCGCCAGTACCTTCGCGATCGAAGGCCTTTATGTCGGTGTGATTCGTCAGGGGTGACTCATGTCTTCCGTCGGCTTGAACGAGGTATTGCGTTATCCGGGGATCTGGCGCCGCTCGTCCGGCTCGGCACCTACACTGCGCACACAGGCAACCGGTTGTGCAGAACTCGACAGCCTGCTGCCGGGCGGCGGCTGGCCACTAGGCGCACTGTCGGAAATCCTGTTCACGCAGGATGGTCTGGGTGAGCTCAGTCTGCTGACGCCGGCGCTGGCCGAACTCACCCAGCGGCGCCGACGCGTGGTCTTCGTCGCTCCCCCTTACATACCGTATGCGCCGGCCCTGCAAAACCACGGCGTCGATCTAAATTTCGTGACCCAGATCCAGGCCAGCAACGGCGACAGCAGCTGGAGCGCTGAGCAATGCCTGCGTTCCGGCGGCTGCGGCGCCGTGCTCTGCTGGCTGCACAAAACCGACTATGCGCAATTGCGGCGCTTGCAGCTTGCCGCAGAAACCGGCGGCAGCATTGGCTTTGTATTCCGGCCCGCCGCGGCAGCACACAGCGCCAGTCCTTCGGGGCTGCGCCTGCTGGTCGACAATGACCGCGAAACCACGCATATCGAGGTGCTCAAATGCCGCGGCGGGCTAGATACACGCCGCGACACCCGCTTGCGATGGAACGGGTAATGCGACGAACGGAATGGGCAATTCGATGAAACGCAGGGTAGGCTTCAGCCCACACCATCGCGATGCATCCGTTACCGCGGACAGAAATGTAGGGTGGGCTTCAGCCCACCATCGCGATGCATCCGTTACCGCGGACAGAAATGTAGGGTGGGCTTCAGCCCACCATCGCGATGCATCCGTTACATCGGACAGAAACGTAGGGTGGGCTTCAGCCCACCACC
>JAEUPP010000079.1 GCA_016790075.1 Rhodanobacteraceae bacterium
CAGGCCGTAGACGGCCGCAGACCTCGGGCCGTTCGGGCGAGTGGAAAATTGCGCAGCGGTTGTCATCGGTTAATTGTATACAACGCACACCGGCCGGCTTGCCCCGCGGCATGCCGGGAATCGGCGAGGAAATCGACGGCGCGATGCAGCAGGCACCACAACTCGTGCGGCAGGCGTAACCGCCGCTGGCCGGGTGAAATGCCAGTGCACTCATGCCGCGTCCAGCAGGGCGCGAAGCTCGGCGTAGACTGCTTCGGTATCCGGTCGGCGGCCATGCCAGATGGCGAACGCTTCGGCAGCCTGCTCCACGAGCATGCCCAGGCCATCGAACACATGGGCGGCACCGGCCGTACGGGCCCAGGCCAGAAACGCGGTTGCACTGCGCCCGTAGGAGAGGTCGTAGCAAAGGGCACGCGGTGCGACGATGGCAAACGGCAATGCTATGTCCGTGCCCTGCACACCAGCGGAGGTGGCGTTGACGATGAAGTCCCAGCTGCCGGCGTGGGCGAGGTCGTTCCAGTAGCGCACGTGTACCCGGCCCGGTTGGCCTATGCGGTCGGCGAGCGCGTCGGCGCGGTCGGCGTTGCGGTTGGCAAGCGTCAGCGAACGTACGCCGGCGTCGAGCAGCGCGTAAGCCACCCCCTGTGCCGCGCCGCCGGAACCCAGCATGAGCAGGTCCCGGCCACGCAAATCCTGGCGGTGCCGTTCGGCAAGATCAGCGACAAGGCCGGGGCCGTCGGTGTTGTGACCTCGCCAGCCGCCGCCTGCCAGGGGCTCCAGGGTATTGACGACGCCGGTGCGTGCGGCGTAGTCGGACACCTGGGCACATCGGTCGAAGGCTAGCGTCTTGAGCGGCAAGGTGACATTGGCGCCGCCGCCACCGCCGCGGCGAAATGCATCAAGTTGTACGGCGAAGGTTTCTGGCGGCGCGTCGATCGCTTCGTAGCTGAGTTCAATACTGGTCTGCTGGCCGAAGCGGCGATGGATGACCGGCGACAGCGAGTGGTGGATCGGATGGCCGAATACAGCGTGACGCGATGGGCTGTCGCTCATGGGGATCTCCGCAGGTTGGGGCCATTCTACGTGCCGCCTGCCTCGCTGCGCCAAGCACATGACCATTGCCCGTTGTATTGCGCCGCGTTGCTGTGGAACCTGTGCGTTCCCTGAGCAACGAGGTCGAAGGAACATGCGTATATCCCGATTGATTCTTGCCGCGGCGATCGCTGCGATCTGTGCGGGTCCGGCCATTGCGGAACCGGCGGCGGCCGATGCGGTAGAGCTGATTTCCCGTGATGCATTGTTCGGTAATCCAGAAAAGCTCGCCGTACAGATCAGCCCGGACGGCAAGTACCTGAGCTGGGTCGCGCCACTGGACGGGGTGCTCAATATCTGGGTTGCCCCGGCGGACGACCCGGCCAAGGCCAAGGCCGTCACCGACGACAAGGCGCGTGGCATCCGCAGTTATTTCTGGAGCTATCGCGGCGCTACCTTGCTGTATCTGCGCGACAGCGGGGGTGACGAGGACTTTCATCTGTTCGCGGTCGACGTCGGCAGCGGCACCAAGCGCGACCTGACGCCCTACCCGAAGACGCGCGCCATCTTCGTCCAGGGCAGTCATCTGCATCCGGACCACGTGCTAGTGGGCATGAATGATCGTGATCCGAAATGGCACGACCTCTACAAGGTGAACCTGGCCGACGGCAAGCGTGAGCTCGTGCAGAAGAACGAGCAGGAAATCGCTGGGTATTACACCGATCCGGAGCTGAAAGTGCGCCTGGCGCAGAAACAGCGCCCGGACGGTGGCCAGGACCTGCTCGAACCGGATGGCAAGGGCGGTTGGACCAAGGTCGGCGATATCCCGTTTGAAGACAGCCTGCTGACCGCTCCAATCGGCTATACCACGGACGGCAAGACGCAATACATCGCCGATTCCCGCGGTCGCGACACTGCGGCGCTGCTGGCCATCGACACCGCAAGCGGCAAGAAAACCGTCGTTGCCGAAGACCGGCGGGCCGACGTGGGTGACACCATCATCACCGACCCCAAGACCGGCGTGGCCCAGGCGGTAGCGGTCAACTACGAACGTACGGACTGGAAAGTGCTGGACCCGGCGATCGCCAAGGACATTGAGACCCTGCGCAACATCGGACCGGGCACGTTCTTCGTCAACTCGCGCAGCCTGGACGACAAGCAATGGATCATTGCCTACAGCGCGGCAGAACAGCCTGCCCTTTACTATCGCTACACACGGCAAGCCGGCGCCGGCGGCAAGCTCGAAAAACTGTTCTCGGCGCGCCCCGCACTGGACGGCAAGCCTCTGGTGCCGATGTGGCCGCAGCTGATCAAGTCACGCGACGGTCTGACCTTGGTCAGTTACCTGAGCCTGCCGTTGTCGGCGGACCCGAACAAGGACGGCAAGGCCGACAAGCCAGTGCCGCTGGTACTGCTGGTCCACGGCGGACCCTGGGCGCGGGATGAGTACGGTTACATCAGTACACACCAGTGGCTTGCCAATCGCGGTTATGCAGCGCTCAGCGTGAACTATCGCGGTTCTACCGGCTTCGGCAAGTCCTTTGTTTCCGCCGCGGACCGGCAGTGGGCTACCACGATGCACGACGACCTGATCGATGCGGTTGGCTGGGCCGTTACGAACAAGGTCACGCGCAAGGAAGACGTCGCGATCATGGGCGGCAGCTACGGTGGTTATGCCACGCTGGTAGGTCTGACCTTCACGCCTGATGCCTTCAAGTGCGGCGTTGACATCGTTGGACCCTCCAACCTCAATACCCTGCTCGCAACCATTCCGCCGTACTGGGCTGCGTTCTTTGAGCAGTTTGCCAAGCGCGTCGGCGATCCGCGCACCGAGGACGGCAAGAAGCTCCTGGCCGAGCGTTCGCCGCTGACGCGTGTCGATGCGATCAAGAAACCGCTGTTGATTGGCCAGGGTGCGAACGACCCACGGGTCAAGCAGGACGAGAGTGACCAGATCGTCAAGGCAATGAAGGCCAAGAACATTCCGGTGACCTACGTGCTGTTCCCGGACGAAGGCCATGGTTTTGCGCGGCCCGCGAACAGCAAGGCGTTCAATGCCGTCGCCGAGGGCTTCCTGTCGCAATGCCTGGGCGGTCGCGTGCAGCCGATCGGCGACGACTTCAAGGGATCGAGCATCAGTGTGCCGGAGGGGGCAGGCGCCATCCCCGGACTGACGGAGGCCTTGAAGGTGCACAAGCAGGAGGTCAGGAAATAAGTCGGCAGGCGGCGCTTGTGCCTGGCGCGGCGCCGCCTCTTTACTGACCCGGATCCAAGTACTGCGACGGCGGCGAACCCGCAGACCGCACGGGCGGCAATACTGGACGTGCCGCAGGCGCTGCAGGTGTCGCCGCAGGTCCGCGTTGCTGGGCGGCACGAGCCCGCACCGCGGCCAGCACTTCGGGCGTCAACAAGGCGGAATCGGGCCGCGCGGTGGACTCGATACGTGCGGCGGCAAACGCGAAAACGGCACCGAGTCCACTGACGAAAGCAACAAACAGACTTAGCGCGAGCACACCCGGATGGCGGGTCGTGATCGCAAACACGAGTGCACCCAGCAGCAGCAACAGCCAGAAAAAACGCATTCGATCAACTCCCCGCGCCGTTGCGGCCCGCGAATCATAGCCCAGGTACCCGGGGCCGCCGGTTGCCGATTGTACGGCTTGATGTACCGCCGGTTCGGGGCGAGTATCGGCGCCGTTGGCAATAACGCAGGCAGGGTTGCGGTCATGGATCTAGTGCAATCGATGGCGCTGGCGACCGGTCTGGCCTGGGCCAGCGGATTCCGTCTCTATGCGGCGGTGCTGTTGCTCGGTCTGCTAGGCCGGTTTGAGGTCATTACCTTGCCGCCGGGACTCGCCCTGCTGCAGGACGACTGGGTGCTCTGGGTCGCCGGCATTCTCGCCGTTGGTGAATTCCTGGCAGACAAGGTGCCGGCATTCGATTCGTTCTGGGACACGTTGCATACCTTCGTGCGTATTCCCGCCGGGGCGCTGCTGTCCTGGGGAGTGTTCCACGATGCGACGCCGGCGATTCAGCTCGCTGCGGGGCTGCTGGGCGGCACGATTGCCTCAGGCACGCATCTGACCAAGGCGGGTACACGCGCGCTGATCAATACCTCACCGGAACCGTTTACGAACTGGGGCGCGAGTATTGGCGAAGACCTGACCCTGCTCGGCGGACTGTATCTGATGTATCACCAGCCCTGGCTGTTCCTGCTGCTGCTGGCCGCGTTCCTGCTGCTGGTGGCCTGGCTGCTGCCCAAACTCTGGCGCGGCTTGCGTCGCCTCTGGCAGCGCTGGCGCGGTGTGTCGCCGGATGTTGCAGCTGTGCCCTGAGGGCATCGCAGCAAGTGCGACTATGCGGAAGCAAAGTGGCGCGCCATGCCTTCCTCGCTGAACAAACCCAACCGCATCAAGGGCCGCGGCAGCCGCGGGAATCCGGCTGGCCGCTTTGAAGTCACCACGTGCGAGGCGGTAGATGATGGCTGGTACCAGGATGGTGAACCCGCTGCCGCGCCACGCACCAGCGTCAGTGAAGAGCGTGCACGCCAGCTCATTACGACAAACGCGTCACCCGATGTGCCCTTTGATGCATCGATCAATCCCTACCGCGGCTGCGAGCACGGCTGTGCCTACTGCTATGCGCGGCCTTCGCATGCGTTTCTGAATCTGTCGCCAGGGTTGGACTTCGAGACCCGGTTGTTCGCCAAGACCAATGCGGCTGAGGTACTGCGCAAGGATCTGTCCAGGCGCGGCTATCGATGCACGGCGATCAATCTGGGCGCCAACACCGATTGCTATCAGCCAATCGAAAAGCGCTACCGCATCACGCGGCAGATTCTCGAACTGCTCAACGCCTGCAACCACCCCTGCACCATCATCACCAAGAACGCGCTGATCGAGCGTGACATTGATCTTCTTGCCGCGATGGCCAGCCGCCGGCTGGTCCATGTATTCGTCAGCGTGACTTCGCTGGACAACAAGCTCAGCAGCCGGCTGGAGCCGCGGGCGAGCGCTCCGCATCGGCGTATCCAGGCCATCGCCGCACTGACCGCCGCTGGCATACCAACCAGCGTCAATGTCGCGCCCATCATTCCGGCCCTTACCGATCATTGGATCGAAACCATCATCGAGCAGGCGGCAAGCGCGGGTGCTGTGAGCGCCGGCTATACCGTGCTTCGCCTGCCCTGGGAGCTGAAGCAGCTCTGGGAAGACTGGCTCGAAACGCACTATCCCGAGCGTAAGCAGCATGTGCTCAGCGTACTGCGTGATATCCGCGGCGGCGAACTCAACGAACCACGTTTTGGTTTCCGCATGCGCGGCGAGGGGCCGTTTGCAGAACTGATCCGCAACCGCCTGACCCTGGCCTGCCGAAAACACGGGATCCAGCGCCGTGCGAATCTTGATCTCGATTGCAGCCAGTTCGTGCCACCGCGGGTGGTTTCGGGGCAGGGGGAGTTATTCGGCTAGGCAGTAGTCCGTCGCCTCGCCGGATCTGACTTCTGCGGCGGCAGTTCGTCGTTCACCCTGCGGAAAAGTAAAAAACCTGCATGCCGGGGTGGCATGTCTCTCGTCTGCACGGTTTTGCGTACTGACCTGCTACGTTTCATTGACGGAGAAGGCAGATGAGAAGCGTGAACACCTGGTTATTGGCACTTTTGCTCGCCTGCGGCATGACCACGGCAGCAGCAGCCATTCCGGGAGAACTCGACCCTGGCTTCGGCGCCGGTGGTATCCGGCGCACGAGTTATGGCGACAACGCAGGGGCCGACGACCTCGTCGTCGATCGCTATGGATTTGTTTACACGGCCGGAACCAGCACGACGGCGGGGGTGACGCGTCCCGTGCTCGCCAAGTACAAGCCCGACGGCAATCTCGACACGAGTTTCGGCAGCGGCGGGATCGTCACACCGGCTTCTGTGCCGGCGAATGTCGCGGCGTACAGCGCGCTCACGTCCTACCAGGGCACGCTTTACCAGATGATTGCAACTGAAGACAAATTACATGTTTACGCCTTCTCTACAAATGGCATTCCTCAATCCTGGTTTGGTACCGGCGGCGTAGCGAGCTTCACGGTCGGCGCAAACATCTTTCCCGTATTCGACATTGCGCAGTGGGGAAACTACCTGGCCATGGCCGCCAGCGCGCGCAATCCGGCGACCGGGAACCTTGACTTCGTCGTCGTGGAGTTGACTCTGGGCGGAGCCCCGGTTGCGGGTTTTGGAACCGGCGGTATCGCCTACTCACGGCTCTGGACTGGCGCCGGCGCGCGCAATCGCCTCACCGGCATCCTGTTCCAGCCAGACGGCCGCATCGTCGCTGCGGGCCGCAGCGCAAAGCCGGGTGAGCGTTACGACTTCGTCGCCGTGCGTTATCGCTACAACGGCATACCGGATGCGACCTTCGGTGTCGGGGGCTTCAGTGTGATCGACTTCAGCGCCGGCGACGACTATGGGCGCCGCATCGCGCAGCGCAAGGACGGACGTTTTGTGATCGCCGGCAGCACCTGTGGCGCGCCCGATCCAGTCACCGGCTACAGCCATTGCCGTGTGGGGACGGCCGGCATCAGGAACGATGGCAGCCTCGATCCCGCCTATGGTGGCCTGGGGCGCTTCCTGCAGGACATTGGCGGTGGCGGTGCCATCGTGACCGATCTGATATTCGACGAACTTGAGCGTCCCATCATCGTCGGTCAGCATCCTGAAGCCGCGCCTGCCGACACTGGCCCAGACCGGACCAAGGCCTTCGTCATGCGCCTGCGCAGCACCGGCGGGCTGGACGGATCCTATCTTGGCGGCGGCTGGGCGGATTTCAGCTACGGTCATGAAAGCAGCTCCAATGGCGGAGTAAAACGTTACCCGGGCATCGGCATCGTTACGGCGGGGACCACGACCAGCGTCCTCGATCCGTCCACCGTTGTGGGGCCTATGACGGTGGCGCGGCATGTGAACTGAGTTGTCCGAAAGGGCTCAGGCATGTACTTGCAGCACTTCCGGGTTGAAGCCTGAATCCGCTCTGGAAAAATGACGGCGTGAACGTCACCGTATTAGCCGACGTCGGACAGTTCATTTGCGAACTGCGACGGGCACGCCCGCCACCCGTGATGGCGGGCGTGCCCGTATCTTTCCAGCAGCAACTCCGGAAACAGGCTATTGCGCTGCCGGTTTACGCCGGCCGTTCCACGACTTGCTGAAGATCATCCATTTCCCGTCGATCTTGGACAGTGCCAGGTAATCCAGTCCCTCCCAGCCCGGATAGTCGAGCATTACCTTGACGACGGCGGCATTTCCGCTCACATCCAGGATTTCGTAGCTTCGTTTGCGCTGGGCTTCGTCGTCGGCCGGCTTGCCGTCGAATCCCTTTGCCCATTCTTCGGCGGTTTGCGTCATCACCTGATTTCTGGACGTTGAATAGCCGAGCACCACCCCGTCTTTTCTGAGTACTTCCTGGATCAGGTTGGGGTCACTGGTTTCAAACGCGCGCATCAACTTCTTCATCGCCTGGTCTACGGCGTCGCGTTCGCCGCTCTGCGCCAGGGCGAACGTTGGGAGAAGCAGGGCGATCGTGAGAACGATGGAGCGGATCGTGATTTGCATGGCTGTCCTTGTATTTGCTGGTCTTGTTGAAAGGATCAGCGCGACCTGATGGTGCCGCGCGGGAGGGGTTGCCGGTGTGGCTAGTTTTTTGTCGCACGGCGGTCTGGTTGCGGATCAGCCTGTGTGCGAAGAATGTCGACGACGGCCTGCGCGACGGGCTTTGCCGATGGGTAGTTCTGGCCCGTTACTACTCTGCCGTCGATTTCGACATGCGATTGATCGCGATCTGACACACGGAAGGAGCCGCCGCGCGACTCAACCGTTTTCCGGATCAGGAACGGGAATTCCCGGAAGTAGGCCGCATCCTGTTCTTCGTACTCTTCGGGGAAGCCGGTAATGCGCTTGCCTGCTACCAGGTGCTGGCCGTTGGCAAGCCTGAGGTTCAGGATGCCGGCCGTTCCGTGGCATACCGCCGAAACGACTCCGCCATTGCGCTCGTACACCTGCATGGCGATAGCTTGCAGTGCCGGATTCTCCGGCACACCGTAGATGGCATTGCTGCCGCCAACGTAGTACACGGCACGGTACTGCGCGGCATCGACCTGACTGGGTTTGGCCGTGCTGCGCAGCCCCTGCATGATGCGCTCGTCCTTCAGGCGGGGCTCCATGTCCTTGCTGACATAGCTGTCGAGGATAGGCACGGCCCCACCATCGGGTGAGACGAAGTCCACGGGGTAGCCCGCGGCCTGGAATACGTCCCAGGCATTCACCACCTCGCCAAAGCTGATGCTGGCTGGCAGCGCTGACGCGCCGTGGACCGTACTGCTGGCGAGGATGAACAGGATGCGTCCTGGGCCGGTGCGAGCGGGTTTTCCGGCGTCGGCCTTTGCGCTGAAGCGGTGAGTGTCAGCTTGTACGGCGGCTACGCCGGATGGCGGGTGCGCGGCGCGGCTATGCGCGGAAGCGCCGGAGCCGGCATGGGCGCCGGGCGCGCTGCCCAGCCAAACCAACAGCAGGGTAAGGAGATAGGGGATGAAGCGGGGTTTGCGCATCTGTACGAGCCCGGCAGGAAGGGGCTCGAACACTACGTAATTTCTTCCGGATCAATGTGTTGTCATATTTCTTCGGAGTGCTGGAATCGTTTTTCGGAGTCGCAGTGGGCAGTGCGGAACGCAGCCGGCGTGATGCCCTCGATTTTCTTGAACGCGCTATGGAAGGTCGACATCGACTGGAAACCTGCGGCTTCTGCCACGGCCTCGAGCGACTTCGACGGGGACTCTCGCAACAACACCTTGGCCTCGCCCACGCGCAGCTGAGCGAGGTACTGCTTGAACGAAGTCTGGTTGTTGTCGTTCAGCAATTGTGACAGCCGCGTCTGCGGCATGCCGAGCCGGCGAGCGAGGCGCGGCAAGGTCAGCCCCGGATCACGATGCAATCGCTCGCGCGCCATGAGCTCGGCCAAAGCCTGAAGTTGCAGGCTGGCTTCGGACTCGGGAATCCGTCGGTCCTGATACGGCTCGATCGGAACTTGGCCGGAACGCAACCGCAGATAGATGAGCACACTCGATGCGAGGACGAAGGTGAAGGTCAGGGCACCGACGATGTAGGAGGTGTAGCCCGAGGTGTAGTAGGCGATCCAGATAAGCCAGACACCTGTCACCGCCCCCAACAGCAGCGTGCCCGATGGCGACCCTGACAACCGCGTGCGATGACGATACAGCTGCGCCGAGGCAAGCAGGAGGTAGCCGAGCCACGTATAAGTAATACCCGGCAAGACCACCGTTCGCCAAAAGCCAGGCTGCTCGGCATAGGACGGAAGGAACAGGTTCACGCCGGCGGCAGCCGTCAGCAGTCCGGCGATGTGCCAGCGATCCCAGCGGTTGAGTCCGGGTGTGTTGGACTGGCTGGACCGGACCAGAAAAAACAGGCACGGACCGATCAGGAAACAGGCGGTCAAACCAAACTGAAGAACTGCCCGCGGGATGTCGGGCCAGAAATAAAAAGCCACAGACTTGCCGGTTCGCACACTGACCATCAGGATCAGCAACGACAGCCAGCGCTGTGTGGGCTCGCCCCTGGCACGCCACCAGAGAAACGACGCGGCGCCGATGCCGTTGAACGCACCGAGCATGGCGAAGAAGAACAGAAAGTGTTGACGCAGCATGATCAGTGCACTGGAACTATCGGCATTCGTCGAGTTGCTGCCGCACGGCGAGAAGGCGAGGCGTACGTGCGTCAAACGGACGACAGCCTATGTCCGCGTCATGTCTTTTCGTCGCGGCCTCGCATACCCTGAGCCGGGGCGCGCAATGGTACACCCTTTCCCCATCGCTTCTTGTGAGCCTTCGACCTGCCACAAGCATCGGGGCTGAGAGGCCGGGGCACCGGGGATGCTCGGTACTACGGCCGTCGCAGGAGCTTCGGTCAGTGACTTTCCGGTATCGATTTTCATGCCGCGCGCAACGCACAGCTACGATCTTCAAGCCTGTCCATGCCGGTGTCCGGTCGTCCCGGGGCAGGAGCGTGCCGCTAGCTCTTCCTGTCGAGACCGAAAAGTGTCTCTGCGCGGTTGAACAGGATCCAACTTGTTGCAATGTACTTATTGCCACCTTTTGGCATGTTGCCGCGATGCGTGTGGGTAAACGCCGTTGGGGCAATCAGCAGAGAGCCGGTCCTGGGCGCGATTTTCCGCTGCTGGTAGTAGAACTCGGTCTCGCCCTCAGCGAAGCCGTCGTTGAGGTAGATAGTCCAGAGCACAACCCGGTGCAGGGTTTCAGCGTTGTCGGAAACCTTCGGGTAAAGCTCGCAGTGCCAGTAGGGATAACCGCCTTCGTCGGCAATGTATTTCTGGATATTGATCGTGCCGGGGCGGAACACTTTCATCACGATCGCGGTCAGCATGTGGTCGTCGAGTTCCGCCACGGCCTGGGCATCCAGAGCCTTGTGCTGGCCCGTCCTGGGGTCGGGAATCTTGAGCAGCAGCGGCGCGAGAGCGGCGTGTGCGAACTGGCGCAGATAAGCCTTGAAGCCCGTCATCACGGTCTGGTTGAAGCGTCCTACGACGTCGTTCCACTCCGGGTGGTCGCTGATGCAAATGTCCCAGCTATTTTTCAGCGAGATGTCCACGCCGCTCCCGGTCTGACCACGCACGGCTTTACCGCTTTGCTCAAAACGGCGTATCAGCGCGGCGCAGGTTTCGGCATCAAGTGCGTGGTCGTAGACCTCGATGAAATCGGGCTGCATGGCGGGCCGCTGTCGCAGAAATGGATCGGCCATGATCGGCGCGGCCCGCGAGGTGTGCAAGAGCTGGCTCGCTCTGCCGGTTTTCCGGCTTATTGCGAGTCGAGGAAATACAGCATCACGCCGGCTACGATGAGTGCGGTCAGCACGGCGAACAGGATCTTGACCCAGCTATACGGGTGCTTGCCGGCGATCTTGCCGGTATAGCCGTTCGCCACGATCTGGAAGCGGCGCGACCCGTAGGTATAGCTCACTATCCAGACCGGCACGAGCACATGCTTGAAGGTGCGCCCTCGATAGCGCGCATCGACCTCAAGATTGCGCTGCGTGTCGCCGGGTACCTGGGCGCTGCACAACGCGCGTACCTGTTGCTGCAGGTCGGCGAGGTTGAGCTCGGAAGCCTTGCGCAGGTCGATCTGATAGCGCTCCACGGTCCAGCCGCGAACGAATTCCGGCGAGTAGGGCTGAAGGTCAGTCGTGGTGGGGAACGGCTCTATCCCGGCCAGCAACTCCGGCTGTACGCCGACCGTGCCGGGTACGAGGGTATCGTCAAAGAAGTGGGCGAGCTGGCCCGAAGCCGGCTCCCAGCGTACGTGTCGCACCTGCCGCGTTCGCGTATTGCCCTGGGCGTCCCGATAGGTTTCGGACACGTAGTAGTAATAACCGGCCTCGGCGGTCCAGCGCGCATCGGCCTGCGCGTCGAAGGTCCAGTACGGCGAGTAGACGCCGTGCAAGGTATCGGTCAAGGCCGCTCGCTTGAGTTTGTCCGGCGCGAACCAGCGCGTGCCATACCAGCGCCGTATCAGGTCGCGTACCTGGCTTTCGCTGATCTTGAACGGCAACAGGCTCTGCGGCGTGATCGCGTCCTTTTGTGCTTCGTGCGCGATGATCGATGGGGAACCGCAAAAATCACAGCGCTGTGCCACGCGACCATCGACGAAGACCGATATCGCGTGACAGCTCTGGCACTGCACCTCCCGCCGCTTTTCGCCCCAGTCGCGGCTGATCGCCGGATTGCGCAGCGCGGTTTCAAGATCGTGTTCTATTACCGCGGTACCGGGATCGGCGGGCTGCGCCGGTGACCATGCGGCGGCGGTGCCGCAGTAGGGGCAGACCAGGGCTTGCCGGGCCGCGTTCCATTGCAGATCGCCGCCGCATTCCGGGCAGGGATGTTTGGCGACCGTGGCGTTGTTCATACGCTGCGGGAGTCGAGGATAATGAAGGGGCGTTCTGACAGGGCCGATGCTCAGCCGCGCAGGAACTCCTCCAGGGCCGCGCGGGCGATGCGATAGGCATTGCCGATCTTGCGTGCCTTGAGCTCGCCGGCGGTGATTGAGGCCATGACGTCCTCGATCGATACGCCCAGCGCCTGGGCTGCCTGCTCCGGCGTCAGCACCTCGATGCCGGTTGCTGCTGCGGGACTGGCCGCGGCCGCCTGCCCCTGCATGCCTTTCATGAGTTCCTGCGCCATGCCGAAACCGACGGCCATCTGCGCCGGCGCTGCCGCCGCCGCGGCGCCTTCGCCGCCCTGTCCCATGCCGACACCCATCTGGTATTTCACGTAGTCGTTGAGGTTACCGATCACGCTCATGCTGGAGCGCTTGTCGATGGCCTGCTCGACTTCGGGCGGAACGGAAACGTTCTCAAGGACGAAGCTCGTGATTTCGAGTCCGTACTTGCTCGACATGGCCGGGTTGATGATGGGCAGCAGCGCGTCGCCGAGTTCCGAATAGCGCGCGGCGACATCGAGTGCGGGTACCTGCGCTGTGGCCAGTGCTTCGGTGAATACACTGACGATGCGTGAGCGCATCGTGTCGGCGAATTCGTCGAGGCGGAAATTCTGGTCAGTCCCGGCAACTTCCCTGAGGAACTTCGGCACGTTGCTGACGCGGAAATCGTAGGTGCCGAATGCGCGCAGGCGCACCACCCCGAAGTCCTTGTCACGCATCATCACCGGATTGGATGTGCCCCACTTGTTGCCGGTGAACAGCCGGGTATTGACGAAATAGATGTCGCACTTGAACGGAGAATTGAAGCCGTACTTCCAGCCCAGAATGGTTGAAAGTACCGGGATATTCTCCGTCGTCAGGGTGTGCTTGCCCGAACCGAAGGTATCGGCATACTTGCCGGCCGCGACGAACTGGACCATCTGCGATTCGCGAACGATGAGCTGGGCGCCGTTCTTGATCTCCTTGTCATCGTCGGGAAAACGGTAAGACAAGGTATCGCGCGAATCATCAGTCCATTCGATGATCTCCAGCAGTTCGTTCTTGATGAAGTCGAGAATGCTCATGGCCCGCTCCTGGTGGCTGGAGGTCCGATTCTAGCCGGCAATCACTGCCGCATTGTGCGGGCTGCGGCTAATGCGCTGCGTCATGGTCGAGGTGATAGCGTGTCGCGGTATCGACCTCGTTGCGCGAACCGAGGAACACCGGTACGCGTTGGTGCAGTGTGGTGGGCTGGACGTCGAGCAGGCGCGCGCGTCCCGTGGTTGCCCGGCCTCCGGCCTGTTCGACGATAAAGGCCATAGGGTTGGCTTCGTACATCAGGCGCAGCTTGCCCGGCTTGGCCGCGTCCTTGCGGTCCCAGGGGTAGATGAAGATGCCGCCACGGGTAAGAATCCGGTGCACATCGGCGACCATGGAGGCGACCCAGCGCATATTGAAATCCTTGCCGCGGGGGCCTTCCTTGCCGGTCAGCAGGTCGGCGATGTAGCGCTGCATGGGTTCCTCCCAGTGGCGCTGGTTCGACATGTTGATCGCGAATTCCTTGGTATCAGCGGGAATTTGCACGTTGCGCCGCGTCAACACGAAGCTGCCCAGTTCGCGATCCAGCGTAAACACGTGCGTGCCGTGCCCCAGTGTCAGCACCAGCAGTGTGCTGGGGCCGTATACCGTGTAGCCGGCGGCGACCTGGGTAGCGCCCGGCTGGCAATAGTGCTCGACCTTGGGCTCGGTGACGCCGTCGGGACAGCGCAGCACGGAGAAGATGGTGCCGACGGAAATATTCACGTCGATGTTCGACGAGCCGTCTAGCGGATCGAACAGCAACAGGAAGTTGCCCTTGGGGTAGACATCCGGAATCGGGTGTGGGTCGTCCATTTCCTCGGAGGCGCAGCCGGCCAGATGACCACCCCAGGCATTGGCCTCGAGCAGAATTTCGTTCGACAGCACGTCGAGCTTCTGCTGTGCCTCGCCCTGTACGTTCCCGCTGCCGGCTTCACCCAGCAGGCCACCGAGATCGCCCTTGCCGACAGCAATAGAAATGGACTTGCAGGCGCGTGCAACCACTTCGATCAGCAGGCGCAGGTCGGCGTTGATGTGCTGGTGCGCGCGCTGTTCCTCGATAAGAAAGCGGGTCAGGGAGATGGGGCGATTCGGGGACATGTTGGCGGACCAGCAGGAAAACGCCGATTGTCGCGGCTGGCGCGGCGCGGCGTCCATGCCGGCGCGTGCTGAATCGGCAGGATCACCCATCGATGGTATGGTCGGCGGCTAAGCCTCAACGACGAGATCGCCTCATGCACCGCGCAAGATTCGCCTCCGCCCTGCTATCCGCAACTGCTGTGATCGCTCTTGCGGGTTGTACCACCGCCCCGCCGCGCGAGAACGCCACTGCAGCAGCTGCGGAGCCGCCACCGTATACGATAGAGCGGATCAAGCGCGACCTGACTCTTCCGGAGGCAGTCAAACACGTTCGCATCCACAACCCGCATGGCAGCGTCGCCATCAAACCGATCGATAGCCGTACGCTTGGTGTATACGAAGTGGTGCAGTTTATCGGCACAACACCGGAGAAGCCGGACATCCAACTGCGCGTTGACGGCGACACGGCCGTTATCGACGTGAGCTATGCATCGGACCAGCGCCACGGCGCCGACAAACTCGTTAACGGCTATCGCAAAGGGCGCGTCGATCTCGGCGTGTTTCTGCCGGCAGCCCCGGATCTCCGGGTGACGACAACGTACGGCGATCTGCAGATCCGCCGGGTGGAGAACGAAGTTTATGCACGTACCCGCGACGGCCGGCTGACTATCGCCGGTGGCGGCTCGATCGATGCGGCGACTGATAGCGGTGAACTCAGCGTTTTTCCGACTGAAGCAAAGTGGCTAAAACCCATGAAGTTGCACAGTCGCAGCGGCAACATTCGTGTGGAAGTGCCGCTTTACGGTGAAATCGCCCTGGATATTGAAACCAGCGGAAAAATTGCCGGCGACGTGCCGCTGGAGCTCAGCGATGCGAGCAATGGCCGGCACCGCGGCCAGCTACGCCGCGGCGGCGCTAGCCAGCACATGGATGTCAGCAGCGAAACCGGTGATGTGTTTCTGATACCCATCAAAGTCCCGCCCCGCCGCTGACTGGCCCGGCGTATTACACGTTAAGGCGGACATAACATCCGCCCATGGTCCCTGTAGCCACTGTTGAAAAGACCTAGGTCTGTGGTATTTACCCGAATTGGTCGCACGGTCCGCCACATGCTTGGCTATCCGTGCAGATCGCGTCGGGGGAAGTCAGCCACGGGGCCTGCCGCTTTTGCGGACGGTCTTTTTTTTCGAGTGCGGGGAGGTTTCTAGTGAAATTGCTACGTAAAAGTCTTTGCTGCGCGCTAGCGCTGGCACTGTCTGGTGCTGCTCTTGCGCAAAAACCGGACTATCAGCCGGAAGTCGGCGTGGATGCGCAGGGCGTGCGCTTCGTTCGCGGGGCTGAAGCCCTGGGTGTTTCCTATCCCGACATTGTCCGGATTCGCATGGCGGACCTGCCACCGGTGCGTGACTGGCGCCCGGGTGATTCGCTGGTCGAAATCCCGCGTCAGCACTGGGAATACAAACCGAATCAGGCGCCGACGCCGGTTAACGCCGTTGACCTGAACGACCCGCTGGTACCGCTGCAATTCAACGAGCCAAATCGCGGTGTTGGCAGCTTCACCACGCCTATCATCAATGTTGCCGGCAGTACCTCGCAGGCTTCGCCGCCCGACCCGACTGGCGACGTGGGCACCACGCATTTTGTGCAGTCCGTCAACGGCAGCGGCGGCAGCGAAGTACGCATCTACCGCAAGGCCGATGGTAGCTTCGTGCGCAGCTTCTCGATGGTATCGCTGGGCGGCACTGGTGCCTGCGCCTCGGGACTCGGCGATCCGATCATCCTGTTCGACGAACTGGCCAGCCGCTGGGTGCTGACCGAGTTCTCGACCCAGGCCGGCCGCTCGCTTTGCGTTTACGTCAGCGACACTGACAATCTCGAAGCTCCGGTCGTGACCTGGTACAAGTACACCTTCACCATGCCGGCCTTCCCCGACTATCCCAAGTACGGCGTCTGGGGCGATGCCTACTATGTCGGCGCGAATGAAGGCGGTACGGCTGGCGCCCGCCCGCTCTATGCCATGGAACGCGCCAAGATGCTCGCCGGTCAGCCGGCCACGTTCCAGCGTGTCACGATTCCGAACCTGGCCGGTTTCGGTTTCCAGATGACGACACCCGCCGATCATGACGGTGTCGATGCTCCGCCCGCAGGCGCCCGCGGCATCTTCCTGCGCCACCGCGACGACGAATCGCACAACGCCGGTTCCAACAACCCGACGCAGGACTTCCTGGAGCTGTATCAGCTGGCCGTCGATTTCACGACACCGGCCAACACGGTGCTGACGGGACCGGTGCAGATTCCGATTGCGGAATTCAGCTCCAACCTGAACGGCCTGACGGCATTCAACGCATTCCCACAGCCCAGTGGCCAGAAACTCGATCCGCTGCGCGAGCCGATCATGAATCGCCTCGCCTACCGCAACTTCGGTGGCTACGAGTCGCTCATCGGCAACCTGGTTACCGACATCGATGGCAACGACACCGGCGGTATCCGCTGGTTCGAGCTGCGCCGTGTCGGCGGCATCGCAAACGCCTGGACGCTGTACCAGGAAGGTACCTGGGCCGGTAGCGCCTCGCCGCAGGACGGCATTGATCGCTGGATGGCCGGTATTGGTATGGATTCGTCCGGCAACATCGCAATGGCCTACTCCATGGTGCGACAGTCGCCAGCGCTGCAACCGGCAATCGGCTACGTCGGCCGCTTGGCAGGTGATCCGCTGGGTACGATGACGACCCCGGAAACGACGCTGGTCGCTGGTACCGCCAGCCACCCGAACGAACGTTGGGGCGACTACGCGCAGCTGGGTGTAGACCCGGTCGACGGCTGTACTTTCTGGTTCACGGGCGAATACATGCCCAGCGCCAGCAAGGGCACGCGCATAGGTTCGTTCCGGTTCAGCGCCTGCGGCAGCCCGACGTTTACGATCAACGGTACCAACCTGTCCCAGGAAGTCTGTACCGCCTCGGGTAGCGCAGCGCTGACTCCGGTGTCGGTCAACGTGGGCTCAGTCAATGGCTTCACCACGCCCGTCAACCTCGCGTTTGCAAACGCGCTGCCTACTGGTTTTACCGGCGGATTCACACCGACGAGCGTGACGCCACCTGGTACCAGTAGCATGGCGATGAGCGTCGCCAATACGGCTGCTGCCGGTCTGCAGACGATCGGCCTCAGCGGTACCAGTGGCGCAACCACAAAGACGGCCAATCTCAACGTATCGGTTGCGACTGCCGTACCGGTCGTTCCCGTGCTGACCGCCCCTGCCAACAATGCCACCGCCGTCGCTTTTTCGCCGACGCTGAGCTGGAATGCGTCGGCACAGGCCAAGGATTACGTGGTTGAAGTCGCGACGGATGCCGGCTTCGCGAATATCGTGTTTACTCAGACTGTCAGCGGTGGCGGCACCAACGTTACCGTCACCCCGGCGCTGACCTCGAACACGAATTACTTCTGGCGCGTGCGCAGCGGCAATATCTGCGGCACCAGTGCGAACTCGGCTGTGTTCACGTTCAGGACGCAACCGGCATTGGGTGACTGCGGCGAGTCGCAGACGGCCAATGCGGTGTTCTCGCATGACGTCGAAGGCGATACCACGGCTTGGACCACCACCGGCAGCACGGGTGCTTCGACCTGGGCCGTCAGCACGGCACGTCCGTTTGCTGGTACCAAGTCCTGGCTTGCAACGGATATCACCACGACGTCCGACCAGCGCCTGATCTCGCCGGCGATTGCCTTGCCGACGGGTGAGAGCCCGCTGAGCCTGAGCTTCCAGAACGATGTGAACATGGAAGAACGCACGGCTGGCGGCTGCTGGGATGGCGGTCTGCTGGAAATCTCGACCAATGCGGGCTCGACCTGGACCCAGATCACGAGTGCGCAGATGAATACACCGTACACCGGTTCACTTAATGACGGTCCGGGCAATGGCCTGCAAGCCTGGTGCGGCACTATCCCGTACCGCAAGACCATCGTCGATCTGACCAGCTTTGCCGGTCAGACCGTGCAGTTCCGCTTCCGTGCCTCGACCGACGGTTCGGTCGGTGACGCGCCGCTGGGCTGGTTCGTCGACGACGTGAAGGTGCAGAGCTGCCGTGCGGCTCAGGTCGATCTGATCTTCAGCAACGGCTTTGAACCCTGATCGAAACGCTGTGACGAGGTAAAGAAAGGGCCGCCGCAAGGCGGCCTTTTCATTAGCTCAGTCGTCGTCGCAGGGCGACAGCTTCAAAACTCCATCAGGCCGCTACGGAAAAGGCTGCTGCCACTACGCTGGCAGCAGGGGGCTGGCACGCTAGGCCCGTGCAATCGGCACGTTACTCCAGTGACCACCATGCTTGGCCCGACCGTACCCGCCTGGTTTGAAATCCCTACCTCTGACATGAATCGCGCGCAGGCCTTCTACGAGCGCATCCTTGACGTTGCCCTCAAACGTGAGCCCATGGGCGAGACCGAGCTTGCCGTATTTCCGTACGGTGGCCGACCCCATGTCAGTGGCGCACTGATCCATCATGCTGAACTCAGCCCTGCGATTCAGGGCAGCGTCGTCTATCTGAGTGTCGACGATCTGCAGCCTGTGCTGCAGCGCGTACAGGAGCACGGCGGCGACATGCTGGTCCCGCGCACGGCCCTTCCCGACGACATGGGTTACTACGCGCAGTTCCGCGATAGCGAAGGCAATCGCGTCGGCCTCTGGTCAGCCGTCTGAGAAACCCTGGCCTTGAGCTGCTGGCATGATGTCGCTGGCGCTGGGCGACGGCCGCGACGGCCGTCGCTCGCCTGGTGCGAAGCGTGCATCGGCGGCATGCTCTCGCCATGCGTCGCGCTGATCGCCTATTTCTCATCATCCATACCTTGCGGGGACGCCGCACCGCGCTGCCGTCGCGCGATCTCGCCCGGACCCTGGGCGTATCGCAACGCACTATCTACCGTGATGTGGCGGACCTGCAGCGTTCGGGTGTGCCGGTCGAGGGAGAGGCCGGCGTTGGCTACCTGTTGCGCAAGGGTAGCGACATACCACCGCTGATGTTTCAGCCTGACGAACTGGAAGCACTCGTCGTCGGCTCGCGTTTCGTGCAGGCCTTTGCCGGCGAGCGCCTGAGCCGCGCCGCCGATACAGCGCTGCTCAAGATCAACGCCGTGCTGTCGCCCGAACTGCGTGAGCGTAGTGATCGTTCCCGGGTTTTTGCGCCCGACCTGGGCCAGCACGCGGTGCTCAAGGCATATATCGACGATATCCATACAGCTATCGACGGACATCGCGTTGTGCGGCTCGACTATTCAGACGAGAAAGGCCGCGTGTCCCTGCGTGACGTTCAGCCGCTATGCCTGGCGTTCTGGGGTGGCAGCTGGACCCTGGGCGCGTGGTGCCGCCTGCGGCGCGAGTTCCGCAACTTCCGGCTTGATCGCATCCGCGCCTGTCAGGTTTCCGATCTCGTGTTCATCGAGAACGACGTAGATGGCTTTGCTGCCTATCTGAAGGCGGTCGATGCTGGCTGACGGTTCGCAAGGCCGGGCTGCAGCTGTGAAATAGTTGAAAAGGCGCGCAAATGCAGGAAAACAAAACGCCACCGTAAGGCTCAGGGGGTGCCCTACGGTGGCGCTTTGGCAAGGCGATGACCGCCTTGTATTAGTTACTCGGATTGGGGGCCAGCAGCGGCTCACTTCCGTACAAAAAATCTTTTGCCAACTTCATCACATTCAGTCGACGCGGCAGAACACGGCCTTGAGGTAGCGTGATTCCGGTACATGCGCCTGCCAGGGATGGTCCGGGCCGGCCCCGCTGATCTTCAGCACCTGGACGGTCCGGTTCGAGTAGAACGCCGCGCGGCGCAGCATGTCGAGGAACTGCTCCTCGCTGACCAGACCGGTACACGAGCAGGTGACGAAGATCCCGCCAGGCTTGACCGCACCCAGCGCAAGCTTGTTCATATCGAGATACTTCTTTAGCGCCGGTATCACCTGTTCGCGATCCCGCGTCATCTTGGCCGGGTCGAGCACGACCACTTCGAACTGCTCGGCACGGCCGGCGGCTATGTCACGCAGCCAATGAAAGATATCGGCCTGGACGAAGCGCACTTTGACTTTGTTGAGCCGCGCGTTCGATTCGGCGACCTCGAGGATCTCCTCGTCGAGGTCGACGCCGACGACTTCTTTTGCCCCACCCACTGTTTTTGCGTAGATCGCAAAGCCACCGGAGTTGCAACACAGATCCAGTACACGCTTGTCGCGGCAATAGCCTGCGAGCGCGAGCCGATTGTCGCGCTGGTCGGCAAAGAACCCGGTCTTGTGTTTGGTACCGGGCGCGGCATGGAACTTGACGCCATGCTCATGGATGATGCTGGGTCGCGGGGTCGGTGGTGTGGAGCAGTCGAAGCTTTCCTGCTTCTGCACGTGGTCTTCGGCGAATGCGTAGATCTGGCTGTCGGGAAAGTGCTCAAGCAGGCAACGACGGATCAGATCGCGTTGGCGGAACATGCCGGCGGAGAAGAACTCGATGACTAGCGTGTCAGCAAAGCGGTCGACGACAAGCCCCGAAAGGCCGTCACCTTCAGAGTGAATGACGCGGTAGGCATCGGTGACACGGTCGAGCTGCAGCAGATCGCGGCGCAGTGCAACGGCCTGGGCAATCTTGCGCTCGAAGAATGCAGCGTCGACGGCTTCGGCCGGGTCCTGTGTGAGGACACGCAAGGCTATACGCGAATGGCCGTTGTAAAACCCGCGGCCGGCGAAGGTGCCGTCGCGGTCATAGATATCGACGACGCTGCCTGGCTTGGGTCGCTCGGCCGGCTTCTCGACCATTTTCTGGAAGATCCAGGGATGGTTGGAACGGCGCTCGATCTTGAGCTGGACGCGGGGATTGGCAGAGTAAGGCGGTTTCATCGCGGCATGATAACAGCCGCGCTTGCGTCGTCTGAGCCCGCCGGGCATGGTTTGCGGCATGCGCTTCCCGCCACTGCATGGCGGCCAGTTGCTGGCGCGCCGGCAGCGGTTTCTCGCTGACATACGCCTCGACGACGGCCGTGAGATCCTTGCCCATTGCCCCAACACCGGTCGCATGCTCGGCTATTCGACCCCAGGACTGCGGGTCTGGGCCAGCGAGCGCGTCGGTGCCGGGCGCTGTCGCTGGACCTGGGAGCTGGCCGAGGTGGACGGTGCTCTGGTTGGGGTGCATCCGGCGCGGGCGAACCGGCTCGTAGCCGAAGCGATCGCAGCCCAGCGTATCCCGTCGCTAGCGGGGTATTCCGAGTGCGCGCCGGAAGTGGGCTACGGCGGCGAGGGCAGTCGTATTGACCTATTGCTGCGGACGCCGCAACGACCTGACTGCTATGTGGAGGTCAAATCGGTTACGGCGGCCGACGAATACGGCCTCGGCATCTTTCCCGATGCGGTCAGCGCCCGCGGACTGCGTCATCTACGGGAACTCGAGCGTGTCGCTGCCGGCGGTGCGCGCGCCGTGTTGCTGTATTGCGTGCAGCGCGCCGACGTACTCGCCGTACGCGCCGCGAGTGAAATCGATGCGGCCTATGCACGTGGTCTGCGTGATGCCCGCGCTGGCGGTGTCGAGGTCATGGCCTGGCAGTGCGCGATTTCGACGCGGGAGATCGTGCTCGCCCGGCCGATTGCGGTGCTGCGCTAGAAAAGCCTCGATCAGCAATGACCGAGCTCCGGTTGACCGGTCCTGCAACTGCCCCAAAGTCGGAGGCGGAACTCCGATTCGATCAAAGGTTTCCCTACAGCTCCGAGCGGCCATCATCCAGGTGTCGCTGGCCGGCTGCCCGGGTCAAGCCTGCCTGAGCCAGCGCGCCGCATCGAGCGCGAAGTAGGTCAGGATCGCGTCAGCGCCGGCGCGCTTGATGCTGGTCAACGCTTCCAGGACACAGGCCTGTTCATTGATCCAGCCATTCTGCGCGGCGGCCTTGAGCATCGCGTATTCGCCGCTGACCTGATAGACGAAGGTCGGTGCGCCAAAGCGGTCTTTCACGCGCCGGACGATGTCGAGGTAGGGCAGTCCTGGCTTGACCATGACCATGTCCGCACCCTCGTCCAGGTCGAGGGCGACCTCGCGCAACGCTTCGTCACTGTTGGCCGGGTCCATCTGATAGGTGTATTTGTTGCCTTTGCCAAGACTGGTGGCTGAGCCGACTGCGTCGCGAAAAGGTCCGTAGAAACTCGACGCGTACTTGGCCGAATACGCAAGAATGCGGGTGTGGATATGACCGGCCTTTTCCAGGGCGTCGCGGATGGCGCCGATACGCCCGTCCATCATGTCCGACGGCGCAACGACATCGGCCCCCGCGGCGGCATGTGACAGGGCCTGGCGTACCAGCGCTGCGACAGTCTCGTCATTGAGTACATAACCGGTGGCGTCGACAAGGCCGTCCTGGCCGTGCGTCGTGAAGGGGTCCAGCGCGACATCGGTGATGACGCCGAGCTCCGGATAGGACTGCTTGAGCGCACGTACCGCACGCTGGGCGAGACCATCAGGATTCCAGGCTTCGGCCGCATCCAGACTCTTGACCTCTGGCGGCGTCACCGGAAACAGCGCGAGCGCCGGTATGCCCAGGGCCTGCGCTTCGCCGGCAATCGCGAGCAACTCGGCAATGCCTACGCGTGCCACCCCCGGCATCGAGGATATGGTTTCGCTGCCGCTACCTTCGTGCACGAACATCGGCAGGATCAGGTCCGCACTCGTCAGTACGGTTTCGCGCATCAGCGCACGGGAAAATGCGTCGCGCCGCATGCGTCGCGGTCGGGTGGCAGGATAGGCCATGGGTGGAAACTCCGGCAGACGGCGGAAATGTGCGAGCGTAGCGTAACGCCGCCGGCGCGCGGCAGGGCGCGACCGCTTGCCGCGGTGGTGCGCAGCGGCTGGTTGCACATTGCAACGTACTTCGCCGGCTGTAAGGTAAGGCTGGTGACATTCCGGTATTCGTGATTTGGGCGCTGTCTACATACTTGAAATGACACGCTTGAGCGGGTCATAGTGCGCCTCCGCTAGGGGGTGCAGTGCGGGCATGAGGTCCGCGCTACCGTACGATTCAGCAGGAACAATACTTTGTCCGGCATTCTGGTCGTCGAACGTTCAACGACGCTGAGTCATTTGCTCAAGCGTACCCTGGCGGCCGCTGGCCTCTCGGCACGCAGCGAGCTGGCGGCGTATCTGGACACGATCGACCACCTCAAGCATTCGCTCGAACTTGCGCAACCCTATGGCTTGCTGATTGTCGGCGTGCCTGCGCGTCCGACACGTGATTGCATGGCGCTGCTCGATCACCTGATGACCGATGATCAACGCGAGCTGCCGGTGTTGCTGATGGTGCATGAGCAGGGGCCCGAGCTCGACGCTTGGGTTCGGCGTCGTGGCGGTGCTGCCGCCGTGCTCTGGACGCAGTTCAGCAAGATTCCCGCTGCCCTTGCGCAACTTGAGCCCCGCGCTGAACTGCTGGCGCCACGCAGCGAGACTGCGGCCGTACCGCAGCAGGGGATACGCATCCTGTTCGTTGACGATTCACAGAGCGTGAGGTTGGCCTATCAGCAATTGCTGGAACGTCAGGGCTATGCAGTTGCCAGCGCCGGCACGCTGGCCGAAGCCGCTGACAAGGCGGCCAAGGAAACATTTGACCTCGCCATCGTCGATTACTTCCTGCCCGACGGCAGCGGCGATGAACTATGCCGCCGCCTTGCCGGCTTGCCCGGTGCGCCGGCGCTTGCGGTCATCACCGGCACCTATCGTGAAGACATCATCGTCAAGAGCCTCGACGCCGGCGCGATCGAGTGCATGTTCAAGAACGAAGCGAAGGAACTGTTCCTGGCGCGCGTAAAAACGCTGTCGAGGCAGATCCAGATGCAGAAATCCGTTGAAGCCGAACGGCAGCGGCTAGACGGAATTCTTGGCTCGGTTGGCGATGGTGTGTATGGCGTCGACCAGCGTGGTGTCATTACCTTCATCAATCCGACCGGCCTGCGCCTGCTCGGTTACGACGACGAAGATGCCTTGATCGGCAAATCGGCGCAGGGACTGATCCACCAGACGGCGGACGAGCAGGCCACGGATCCTGCAGATCCCGGCCTCGACGGCGCGTATACCGCTGGCAATGCGCTCAAGGGGCACGAGACCGTGTTCTGGCGGCGTGACAAGAGCGGCATGACGGTCGAGTGTTCGGTATTGCCTCTGGCCATCCAGAACCGGCGCCAGGGCTCGGTCGTCGTGTTCCGCGACATCTCCGAGCGCAAGAGCGCCGACAACCTGCGTTGGGAAATGACGCATGACAAGCTCACCGGCCTTGTCAACGCGCGCCATTTTACGCATCAGGTTGCACAGGAATTGCAGCGTCGCCGCGAAGCCGGCGGGTATTCGGCGATCCTCTATATCGATCTCGACCGCTTCAGCGCCATCGTCGACGCCGCGGGCGTTTCCGCGAGCGAGCGCCTGCTGGTGGAGATTGCGACCGTACTCGGCAAGCGTCTGCGCGAGCATGACGTGCTCGCGCGCATCGAGGGCGACCGGCTCGCGCTGATGCTCTCCGGTGTACAGCTGGAAAACCTGTTTCCGCTGGCTGACAGCTATCGCGAGCTGCTGCATCAGTGCAAATACGAATACGGTGGCGCAAGCCGTTCCGTCACGGCTTCGATCGGGGTCGCCGTCATCAGCCGTGACACTCCCTCGGCGGAATACGTCGTCGAGCATGCGCGTCTGGCCTGTCGCACCGCTAAACAGCGCGGCCGCGACCAGACCGAGATCTACGTCGGTGAACACGATGCGCGCATTGCGCGCGAGATCGAAGCGGGCTGGACCGAGCGGCTGCGGCAGGCCATGGAGCAGGAACGCATCATTTTGTTGGTACAGCCGATAGTGCCGATCAGTGCGCTGCCACGCAGTGAATCAGCCGTTGTGCAACGGCAGGGCTGGCGTGTAAACGGTTCGGGTTCGGCCAACCAGGAGTATCTGTTCGAGATCCTGATACGCATGGTCGGCAAGGATGGCCAGTTGATCTCGCCGGGCGTGTTCGTGCCCCTGGCCGAACGTGTTGGCATGATGCCCAAGCTCGATCTGTGGGTTCTGAACCGGCTGCTGCGCTATCTGTCGGGTGTGCGCGGGGTCAAGGCGCCGATCGCGTTCCATGTCAACCTGTCGAACATGACCTTGGCCGATCCGGACTCGCTGAAGCTCATCGAAGCGGCAATCCGCACGTCGGGGGTGTCAGCCCGCCAGCTTGTTTTTGAAATCACCGAGACGTCGGAACTGACCAGCCTGCACAGTGCGCGCAAGTTCATCTCGGCCCTGAAGAAGCTTGGTTGCCGCTTTGCGCTCGACGATTTCGGCACGGGTTTCTCAAGCTTCACGCACCTGCGCCATTTGCCGGTCGATTTCGTCAAGGTCGAAGGTAGCTTTGTGCAGGGCATGCCCGGCAGTGAGCTCGATCGCAAGATGGTCGGTTCGATTACCCAGCTGGCGCAATCGCTCAAGTTGCGCGTGATCGGCGAGCATGTGGACAGTTTCTCCACGCTTGAGGCGCTGCGCGTGTCCGGCGCCGATTACGCGCAGGGCAATTACCTAGGCGAGCCGCGACCGCTGCGCAGCGTCGATTTCGCCGCGCTGTTCCCGCATGGCTGAAACGCGACTGCTGGAATCCGCGTCTCCTGAGCGCGGCAATCCGGCAGCGGTCGTATCCACCCACGACAGGGTCGAGCGCACGATACGGCGCTGCCTCGGAATACTCGGTGCACTTGCCCTGCTCTGTATCGCCGGGCCCTGGTTCAGCCACTACGGTGTGGATGACACCGACTGGGAGCATGTGTCCGTTGCGCCGGGGCTGGCACACGGCCATTGGCTGGGCACCGATGCGATCGGCCGCGATGTCTTCGTGCGGCTTTGCGTGGGCGGGCGCCTGTCCTTGCTGGTCGGTCTGCTCGCCAGCTTCTTTGCACTCAGCATCGGCATGACCTACGGCATTGTCGCGGGTTATCTGGGCGGTCGCGTGGATCGCCTGCTCATGCGCGTGCTCGATCTTCTGGCCGCACTGCCGTTCCTGCTCATCGTTATTCTGCTGCTGACCGTGTTCGAGCGTTCGTTGCCACTGCTGCTGGTCGCGATCGGCGGTTATGTCTGGATGGATCTTGCGCGGGTGATTCGCGCTGAAGCAGCGCGCTTGCGCGGCCTCGCATTCATTGAAGCGGCGCGGCTACTCGGCGCCGGGCCAACCTGGATCATGTGGCGGCATCTGACGCCGAACCTGTTTGGGTTCGCGCTCGTCTATCTGAGCCTGGGTGTGCCAAACGCCATCCTTATCGAGTCATTCCTTGGTTTTCTTGGCCTGTCCGTTGATGAGCCGGCGGCCAGCTGGGGGGCGATGCTGTTTGACGGTACGCAGGAAATGGACAACGCGCCCTGGACCTTGATCGCACCGGCGCTCGTGCTCGCGCTGACGCTCATTACTTGTCAGTTTCTCGGCGAAGCCCTGCGGCGGCGCCTGGATCCGCGCCGGTCGCTACCATGAATGCCCCGCTGCTGCAGGTCCGCAATCTGCGCGTTGCGTTGCGCGGGCGCCGCGAGCCTGTAGTGGATGCAATCACGTTTGACCTGGCCGCCGGCACCTGCCTCGCGTTGATCGGTGCATCGGGTTCGGGCAAGAGCCTGACCAGCAGCGCGCTGATCGGGGTGTTACCGCCAGGGGCCAGCGTGTCCGGGTCCATCACGTTTGCCGGCGAGGAACTCGTCAATGCCACCGCCGCTGTCTGGCAACGTACACGGCATCGTGGTATCGGCATGGTCTGGCAGGACAGCCAGGCCAGCCTGCACCCATTACGTCGCGTCGGCGCGCAACTCGTCGAGGCACTGCGTCATGCGGGTGTTGCGCGCAGCGAGCGGCGGCGGCGTGCCCGCGCGCTGCTGAGTGAAGTGGGAATCGACGCGCCCGAGCGGCGGCTAACTCAGTTCCCCCATGAGCTGTCGGGCGGGCAGCGCCAGCGTGTGCTGATCGCCCTCGCCCTGGCGGGCGACCCGCGGCTGCTTATTGCTGACGAGGCGACCAGCGCCCTGGACAGCACGATCCGGCTGCAAATCGTCAAGCTGCTCGATCGCGTGCGGCGGCAACGTGGGCTCGCGCTGTTGTTCGTAAGTCACGACCTGGCCCTGGTACGGCATCATGCGGATCGCGTTGCTGTGCTTGATACCGGGCGTATCGTCGAATGCGCCGACACCGAAGCCGTGTTTGCTGCCCCGCTGCATCCGCAGACGCGCGCGCTGCTCAAGGCGGCAGTGCCAGTGCTGCCGCCGGCGCTGGCGAACGCTGCTGAAATTACGCCGCTGCTGCTGGTCAAAGGGCTATCCGCAAGCTATCGGACGACACGTTTCTGGGGCCCGGCGCGCGCCCGGAGATCGGCATTGCGCGACATCGAGTTGCGGCTGGACTCCGGCCGTAGCCTGGCGGTGGTCGGCGAATCGGGTTCAGGCAAATCGACATTGCTGCGGTGTCTCGTCGGCTTGCACACGCCGGATGCAGGGCATCTTGTGCTCAGCGGCGTCACCTACCCTCTTCCGCTGTCCGATCCGGCGCCGTTGCGCGGACCGTTGCAACTGGTGTTCCAGGATCCCGGTGCGAGCCTCGATCCCCTGTGGCGCGTTGCTGACCTCGTCGCTGAACCGCTGCGGCTGACTCGCAAGGCGATACCCCAGGATCAGCAGCGCCAGCAGGTTGCTGCGTTGCTGGAGCAGGTCGGACTCGACCCGGCGCTGGCTTCGTGCTACCCGCATGCGCTCTCCGGCGGTCAGCGCCAGCGTGTCGCCATCGCACGCGCGTTGGCCGCGCAGCCTGAGGCGCTGCTGCTCGACGAGGCAACCAGTGCGCTCGATGCCGTGGTGCAGCAACAGATTCTGGCATTGCTGCGTCAGCTGCAGCGCGAGCGCGGACTAGCGTTGCTGTTCGTAACCCACGATCTGGACCTGGTCGCTGCTGCTGCCGACGACGTTGGCGTGTTGTGGCAAGGCGCCCTGGTCGAATACGGACCCGTTGGGGAGATTTTCGCCCGGCCGCGTCATACACATACCCGTGATTTGCTGGCCGCGGTCGGGCGTGAGGCGCGGAGCGTGCAGGAACTGTGATCCAGTAGCGTGAGTTTTGCGGAATCGTTCAGCGACAGTTTGTTCGCGTTAAGGAATAATTAATTCGCTATTTTTCATTAGACTCGGTCAAGAATTTGGATTCGAGTTTCAGAACCTCGCTTTAACCTCTTGAATAAAGAGGGATTTCTATATGTCGCCGAGCATAATTTTCGTGTTTCTTAGCGTGGTCGCTGTCGTCGCTATGCTGTCGATCAAGCGCATACCCGAAGGCACCGTCTACACCCTGCGTCGATTCAATGGCCAGCCACGTCTGCTGCAGCCTGGAACCCATCTGATCTGGCCATTTGTTGAGCGCGTAGCTCATCGTATTTCTCTTACTGGCCATGTGCTTACGATCGATGAGTTATTTCCGCTCGATACGTTCGATGCGACCACGCGAATCGGCGGCAAAGTTTACTGGCAGGTCATCGATGCTGAACGCGCCGATGCCATGATCGACCGGGCTGATAGCCTGATCCGCAGCCGTTTGCTCAACGTCGCCCGGGCAATTGAGCGTCCGGATCAGGAAGCCCCTGAATCGCGTAACAACCGGCTCAAGACAGTGCTGAACGAAAGCCTGCGCGATGTCGGCATCGTTGTGACCCGTGTGCAGGTCAGCCTGGTCTGACCGAAGCGCTGAAACAGAGTTAGTCCTTTACCCAGACCCGCCTCGAGCGGGTCTGTTTGTTGCTGCGACTGGATTTTACTAACCGCGGCCCGGATACTTGCCGGCCTTTCGGAACGGACGGCCCGGCGATGGCGGAGCGGGAGCGGTTGCGTCACCGGCTCGATGACGGCCTCGCGGCCCTTGGACTGGATTTGCCGCAAACCGTGCGCGACCAGCTTGTCGCCTATGTGCAGCTGCTGGCTCGCTGGAATGCGGCGTATAACCTGACCGCGGTGCGAGATGCAGGCGAAATGGTCGCGCGGCACCTGCTCGACTCGCTGGCGATTGCGCCGTATGTGCACGGTGCGACGCTTGCGGATCTTGGCACGGGGCCCGGCTTGCCGGGCATACCGCTTGCGCTCGCGGCACCGGAACGCCAAGTCACCCTGGTCGATTCCAACGGCAAGAAGGCGCGTTTCCTGCGTGAGGCAGTACGGGCCTTGAAACTGAACAACGTTCGCGTCATCGAGGGCCGCGTACAGGATGTCGCGGGACAATTCGATTGCATCACCGCCCGTGCGTTTGCCACGCTTGCCGACATGCTGGACTGGGCCGGCGGGCTGCTGGCCGAGGGCGGCAGTTGGCTGGCCATGAAAGGCAAGCTCGCGGACGAAGAGATCGCGGCGCTGCCGGCTGGGTTCCGCATCGAACGGATCATCGCACTGGAAGTGCCGGCTACGGTCGGCGAACGCCATCTCATTGAAGTACGCAGGGCTTGAATAACCGGTTCCCCCCATGACGCGCATCATCGCCATCACCAACCAGAAAGGCGGAGTCGGCAAGACGACCACCGCGGTCAATCTTGCGGCTGCCCTGGCCGAAACGCGGCGCAAGATCCTGCTAGTCGACCTTGATCCGCAGGGTAATGCGACCATGGCCGCCGGCGTTGACAAGCGCACGGCCAAACCCAACGGCTACGAAGTGCTGCTCGACGAAGTACCGATAGAGCGCGCCATCGTTACCACCGAGGCCGGGTTTGACCTGCTGCCCGGAAGCTCTGACCTGACCGCCGCCGAGCTTAAGCTCATGGACGCCCTCGCGCGCGAGAACCGGCTCAAGGAGCAACTGACCAAGCTCGGCGATACCTATCACACCATCCTCATCGATTGTCCGCCGACCTTGCACCTGCTGACGATCAATGCATTGAGTGCTGCGCACGGGGTGTTGATCCCGGTGCAGTGCGAATACTTCGCGCTGGAAGGCCTTGCTAGCCTGCGTGAAACCATTGAAGCCGTGCGGCGGCGCCTGAATCCACGCCTGGAGATCGATGGGCTGCTGCGTACCATGTACGACGTGCGCAACAATCTTGCGAACGAAGTCTCGGCTCAGCTCACCAAGCATTTCGGCGACAAGGTGCTGCGCTCGATCATTCCGCGCAATATCCGTCTTGCCGAGGCGCCTAGCCACGGCAAACCCATCAATCTCTACGATCGCGAATCGCGCGGCGCTATCGCATACCTCGGCCTTGCCGGCGAGATGCTGCGGCTGGAGCGCGGTGCGGCAGCTGCTGCGGCGCATTCCAACTGAGGCTCATCATGTCGGCAGCAAAAAAAAGAGGACTTGGCCGCGGCCTGGACGCGCTGCTCGGTAGCCTGGAGCCGGAATCGGCTGAAGTTTCTGAAAACACGGCGAACGAACTGCGCCAGATTGCCGTGGGCAGTATTTTTCCGGGCAAGTATCAGCCGCGTCAGTCCATCGATCCGGAAAAACTGGAGGAACTCGCGGCATCCATACGCGCACAGGGCGTCATCGAGCCCATCGTCGTGCGTGCGGCTGGCGATCGTTTCGAGCTGATTGCGGGTGAACGCCGCTGGCGCGCGACGCAGCTCGCGGGTCTTGGCGAGATTCCGGCACTCGTGCGCGAGGTCGATGATCGCACCGTCGTTGCGATCGCGTTGATCGAGAACATCCAGCGGGAAGAACTGACTCCACTGGAAGAGTCGCAGGCGCTCAAACGCCTTATAGACGAATTTGATCTGACTCATCAGCAAGTTGCCGACGCGGTCGGGCGTTCGCGGGCAGCAGTCTCGAATCTGCTGCGGCTTATGGAGCTACCGGCCGAGATCAAGCAATTGCTGGAGCAGAAAAAACTCGATATGGGGCATGCACGGGCGCTGCTGACCTTGCCCGAATCGCTGGCGATCGGACTGGCGCGCCAGGCCGCCGAGCATGCTTGGTCGGTGCGTGAGCTGGAAGACGCCGCTCGTGCAGCGCAAAGCGAGCCACGTACCCTGGCTGCCAAGCCAGCCGCCCCTGCTCGTGATCCCAACGTCGAGTCGCTGGAGCGCGACCTGTCCGAGCGCATTGGCGCTCGTGTCGCAATCAGCCATAGTCGCAATGGTCGTGGCAAACTGACGATTCGCTACCACAGTCTCGAAGAGCTGGACGGCATCCTCGCGCGCATCAAGTGAGACGACCGCCGCAGTCTTCGTGAAAGCGATTTTGCGCAACGGGGGTCTGTATGCGCGTGACCAGCCGACAGCACCAATTTGATGCACTAGTGCGTGCCCATAACGGCGACCTCTACCGTTACGCCTATTGGCTCTGTGGCGATCCGGCACTGGCGCAGGACCTCACTCAGGAAACCTTGCTTCGCGCATGGCGCTCGCTGGATGCGCTGCGCGAAACCGACGCTGCCAAGGCGTGGCTTATCACGATCCTGCGTCGCGAACATGCACGTCTTTATGAGCGCAAGAGTTTCGATACCACGGATATCGGCGAACTGGAACTGGACGACCGCGATTCGCTCACTCCCGAACAGCTGGGCGAGGACTCCATCGTGCGTGCCGCCATGTTGCAACTGGAACCCAAATATCGCGAACCCCTGTTGCTGCAGGTGCTTGGTGGATTCTCCTGTGAAGAGATCGCACGCGAGCTCGGTCTTGGTTCTGCCGCAGTCATGACCCAGTTGTTTCGTGCGCGACAGAAGCTCAAGAGCCTGCTTGGCGCCGGACGTGTCGAGGCTAGCGCATGAATTGCCTCGAATACCGCCGTCAGCTTGGTTCAGACCCCCGGCATGAGAGCGCGGAAATGCTGGAGCATAGGCGTGGCTGCGCCGGCTGTGCCGCGCACCACGCGCGTGCATTGGGCTTCGAGCTGGCGCTCAAACGCGCGCTGGCTGTGCCCGTTCCCGATGGACTCGCTGAGCGCATCCTGCTGTCGCAGACCACGAGTGAGCGCAGCCTGCGCCTGCGCCGTCGCCAGCGCTGGGGTTGGTCGGCTGCTGCGGCTGCGGTTTTTGCTGCCGTCACTCTCGTCGTCATTCAATTCGCGCCGGCTACTCCGCTGTCGCGGCAACTTGTCGTTCATCTGCAGCACGAGTCTGAAGCGTTGCTCACCCATACGCCGCTGCCAGCTACCGAGATCGAGGAACGCTTCCGCCGGCGAGGAGTGCGGCTGATGGCAGCACCACCGGCCGGCGTGAGTTACGCCCAACTGTGTCCGGTCGGCCCTATCGCCTCGGTGCACATGGTCATGCCCGAGAACGAAGGCCCGGTCACCGTGTTCTTCCTCGTGCATCACAAGGGGCGCCGTGGTGACCACGTCGACAAGGGCATGTACGTGCGTACGGTGCCGATGGCCGAGGGTACGCTGGCGCTCGTTGCTGCCGACCCGCGCCGTTTCGACACCTTGGAAGCGAGCTGGCGCAACAGCCTCGAAGGTTCGCCGGCTGTCGCTGCTGGTACCCCCTGATCAAGCCGGCGGAATCGGCACGGCTGCGGCTCCGGTGCGCGACGGTGCCGCGCGGGCCGGTGGCCCGGTACGGTGTTTGGGCCTGAGCCGTGCTCCGGTGATAATGCGCGCCGCAATCCGTGCCGGACTCCTGCAATGCCTCAGCTCTCCGTCGTCGTGCCCGTGTTCAACGAGCGCGACAATGTAAAACCGCTTGTCGACGAAATCGTGGCCGCGTTGCGTGGGCGCCATGATTTCGAGATTGTCTATGTGGACGACTGCAGCAAGGACGACAGTCTCGCCGTATTGCAGGGCCTGAAGTCGCAGGTTCCCGAGCTACGTATTATTCACCACGTTTCCCAGAGTGGACAAAGCACGGCGGTGCGCAATGGCGTGAAGGCCGCACGTGGCAGCTGGATCGCGACGCTCGACGGTGATGGCCAGAACGATCCCGCAGACATTCTCAAATTGCTCGCCGCACGTGACGCCGGCCCCGCGGACGTAAAACTCTATGCGGGCTGGCGCGTCAACCGACAGGACACCGGCAGCAAACGCTGGGCCTCGAAGATTGCCAACGCGATACGTTCACGCCTGTTGCGCGATGCGACACCAGACACCGGTTGCGGTATCAAACTGTTCGAGCGCGAAGCATTTCTCGATCTGCCTTACTTCAATCACATGCATCGCTACCTGCCGGCGCTGATGCAGCGCGCCGGCTGGAAGACGGTCAGCGTCCCGGTCAATCACCGCGCGCGCGGTGCCGGGGTTTCCAAGTACACCAATTTGAATCGCGCCCTGGTCGGTATTGCGGATCTGCGTGGTGTTGCCTGGCTGATCCGGCGTGCCAAGCTCACAGCGGTCAAGGAAGTCCTCTAGATCCCGCGCCGAGCTAACCGCTTTGGCGGCGCCCTGATCGTTGGTCGCAGCCTTTGATATCTCCCACTGAGAAACTGCGGAAAGCCGGCAATCGTGCCGGCAGCGGTGATCACTGGAGGATGTATGCGGGAACTACTCAGTGCTGCGTTGCTCGCGGCACTTGCTGTTACGAACGCCGCGGCAGCGGATTGGACGCAATTTCTCGGTTCCAATCCCGCTTTTCCAACTCAATTGGCCGAAAATGGCCTCGCAGTCGATGCAAGCGGTTATGTCGCTGTGCAGACCTATAACCGGCTTGCCTGGTCGGGCAAGATCGAATTCGTGCACGAATACACGCTGGCGGCAGATGGCAACATTCCATGGATCTGGGGTCTGGTGGGACGTGGCGCCAGCGAGGAGATGCTGCCGCAGGGCGTAGCCCAACAGGATGGCCGCCGCCTGGTCTGGCTGACCCGCACGGATAATCCCTGGTCCATTCGTGACGAGCTTTCGCTGCTGTCGCCGAACAGCTCGCAGCCAAGTCTGTGGCTGGCCGAACCACGCAACGACGGCCGTGTCACCAACGTCGTTTCCGGCGGCAATGATGGTGCCTTTGCCCTGCGTCTACTTGACGGGGGGGCTGGATTCGAAGTCATAGCGTTTGATGGCAGCTATTCCCGATGGCGGGCTGCGCTGCAGCCTTGTGCCGCGGGTTTCGAGCCAAGAAATCTTGAAATGGACTACGCGCCAGCAACGGCCTGGTCTGGCCACCCGGTGCTAAGCGTCGCGGGCAGCTGCAGTGACGGCATTACGCCAGCGCAGGTATTCGTCCAGCGCTTTGATGCCGGCCATGGTCTGCAGGGTGCGCCCGAGTGGATTGCCGCCGCAGCGCACAACGACCTGGCGCGCCTTGCGTTTTCGCCGGCGCATGAACTCGTCGCCATCTACGACACACCCTGGCCTCACAAGGAAGTGCATCGCATCGGGGCGCCCGGTAGCTCGTACTTGCCGCCGGATTTCCTGCACGGCGTGGATCAGGTCGTCGCACTTGCCGCGGGCGGTGACTCACTCGCGATAGTCGGCAAGAACGTCGCAGGCGACTACGCCGTCGCATCGCTGACCCCGTTTGCTCCAGTCCCGATGGCAAGGACGCTCACGGGGTTGGCCGGCTTCGCCGGTGATGGATGGACGATAGCTGCTGGGCGCGACGGCAAGCTGCTGGCGATGCGGGTCGAACCCGGTGCGTCGACCTCGCTCCTTCGCCTCGTCGGCCTCGACGCCTATGGTTTGCTTGAGTGGACCCAGACCATTGACGACGTAGTGTCCGGAAGCCAGCCACAAGCCGTGCCGGCCCAGGACGCTGACGGTGGTTTCGTTGTCGCGGTCGACAAGCTGGCTGCAACGGGAACCCTCGGTGTGCACGTCCAGCGTGTCGGCAGCTCGCCTTAAGCGACAACGAGGGGTGTCCGCCGTAGCGGACGCCCCTCGGACTCGCGAAGGTTGCCTGTCTGCGGGCATCACGCGTCAGCAAGCCGTCGTCGGCCAGGCCTTACCTAGCCACATCGAATGGTCAAAGTGAGGCCGCGACACTAACTACATAGGACCGTCATGAAGAAAAAAATACTCGCAGCGCTGTTGGCCTGCGGCACATCGATTGCGCAGGCACAGACCTGGACCCAGGTCGTCGAATCAGCGGCGCCGCTGCAGTTCCTTTCATTGGCTCAGGAACGCTCGCTTGCTGCTGACGGCGAAGGCCGTTTGTTTGTGCAGACCAGCAACCTGCGGGTGTCTGGTAGCGCGTCGATAGAGGTGCATGCACTTGATGCCAAGGGCAATCGGCTGGCCTGGCTGACCTCGTCACTGCCTTCATTCAGCGATGGTCTCTTCGTTCCGAAAGGGATCAGCGCGCGTCAGGGTGATCGCGTCAATTGGGTCGAGTCCGGACCTGAGGGCGCGCGCCAGCAACGGGTATTCCTGTATCGCGCAGGCCAGACGATGTTCAGCCGTGCCGTGAGCTTTCAAGTGGGCGCCGTACTCAGCCATGCCATCAGCAACGGCGCCGGCGGTGTGCATGTTGCGTACCGCGCGCCCGGGTCCCTGTCGCGGCCGACCCTGAGTTTCTATGGCGTCGGCTCGGCCTATTGGTCGCGCCACATTGGCGGCTGTGCGAACGGCAGCAATCTGCCGGTTGAGCTGCTGGCGCTGGACTTCGACCCATCGCGCGGAACCTTGAACGCGGTCAGCCGCTGCCTGGATGCATCGAGTGCCGGCACGATTGCGCTGCAGACCTTCGATCCAGCCACCGGGGCTTTGCTGGCCGTGCGTCGGTCCTGGCCCTATGCGGGCAGTGTGGCACCCGTGACTTCAGCACAGGCGATTGGCAACGGTGCTTTCGTGCTCGAACAGCACGACGCGACCAGCGGCCAGCGCATATTGCGCCGAGCTGACATCAACGGCGAGGGCGATGCCCTGCCGTTGCCCGAACACTTCGTGCCGCAAGCCGTAGCGCGCTATGACGGCGGCGCGCTGATCCCTGCGGTCAATGCGCAGGCGCGGGCGCTAGGTGCTTGGCAGTTCGACGACAAGAGTGCGACATGGCTGGATTTCCCGCGGCTGTCCGGCGCCGACTTTCCCTATTTGCCGGATTTCCCACCGGTTCGCTTCGCCTGGGGCGGTGACGCTGCGGGCAACAGTGTCGTCGCGTTCAAGCGGCCGCAGTCGGATGAGTCGGGTCCGGTGCAGCTAGTCGCGATGAACGCCCGTGGTGAAGAGATGTGGCGTCGCAGTATCGATGCGTATCCGTTTACCCAGCCGGTAGGCAATGTGGCGCTGATCGCCGTGCCGGAGAGCGATGAAATCGTGCTCGCCGCCGATGAAATCCGTCCGCCGGAACCCGGCGTCAGTTATCCGACGGGCGTGATTCATGTCGAGCAGTTCCGCATAGATGACGGTACCGGAACGATAGGCTGGCCGGGCGGCACCGAGCCGGCGCCACACGGGCAGCGATAAGCATCGCTCGGGTAGCGGGCGCGCCGTCCGGCCCATGGACGGCGCGCCCGCTACGTTTATGCTGCGGCTTCCCGCTTTCCCGGAGGACGCCCCATGTCGCGCCTGGCTGCTGCGCTGTTGTTGATTATTCCGCTGGCCGCAAGTGCGGCCGATCGGGTTACGGGCAAGTCCTTCGCGACGCGCTCGGAGGTGATCGCCCCACAGGGCATGGTCGCAACCTCGCAGCCACTGGCGACGCAAATTGGCCTCGACATGCTCAAGCAGGGGGGCAGCGCGCTGGATGCGGCCATCGCTGCCAATGCCGCACTTGGGCTCATGGAGCCGACCGGCAATGGCATAGGCGGGGATCTGTTTGCGATCGTCTGGGATGCAAGAACGCAGAAACTCTACGGCTACAACGGTTCGGGCCGTTCGCCGCAATCCCTGACCCTGGCCTGGTTCGTCGAGCACGGCTACAAGGACATTCCACCGACCGGGCCACTGCCCGTGTCGGTACCAGGCTGCGTCGACGCCTGGTTTGCGTTGCATGAGAAATTCGGCCGCCTGCCGATGAAGACGCTGCTGGCGCCGACGGTGCGCTACGCGCGTAATGGTTTTCCGGTCAGCGAGCTCATCGCCTACTACTGGCAGCGTTCGGTACCACGGTTGGTGAAGTATCCCGGGTTCAGGGAGCAGTTCACGCGCGATGGTGCCGCCCCGCAAAAAGGCGAACGCTGGACCAATCCGAACCTGGCCGACACGCTGGAGGCAATTGCCAAGGGCGGGCGTGACGCCTTTTACAAAGGGCGTATCGCCAAGGTGATCGGCGACTACATGAAAGCCAATGAGGGTTTTCTCAGCGCCGAAGATTTGGCCATGCACCGTGGCGAATGGGTTGAGCCGCTGTCGACCAACTACCGTGGCTACGATGTCTGGGAGCTGCCGCCAAACGGCCAGGGTGTTGCCGCATTGGCCATGCTGAATATCCTGGAAGGTTATGACTTCAAGGAAATTCCGTTTGGCAGTGTTGAGCATGTGCACTTGTTTGCTGAGGCAAAGAAACTGGCCTTTGCCGACCGCGCGCGCTATTTCGCCGACCCGGCGTTCGCCAAGGCGCCGCTGCAGGGCTTGCTGTCCAAGGACTATGCCGCTGAGCGGCGCAAGCTCATCGGCGACCGTGCGGCGAGATCGGTTGATGCCGGTCATCCGCCGCTCGATGCGGGTGACACCATTTACCTGACGACTGCCGACAAGGACGGCAACATGGTGTCGCTGATTCAGTCGAACTACCGCGGCATGGGCTCGGGCATGGCGCCGACGGGGCTGGGTTTCATCCTGCAGGATCGCGGCGAAATGTTTGTGCTCAAGGACGGTCATCCGAATTCCTATGCGCCCGGCAAACGCCCGTTCCACACCATCATCCCGGCCTTCATTACCAAACACGGCAAGCCCTGGCTCAGTTTTGGCGTCATGGGCGGTGCGATGCAGCCACAAGGCCATGTGCAGATCGTCATGAACCTCGTTGATTTCGGCATGAACCTGCAGGAGGCGGGTGATGCGCCACGTATCCAGCATGAGGGTTCAACCGAGCCTACCGGCCAGGTCCAGGCGATGAGTGATGGCGGCGAAATCAACCTCGAAACCGGCTATAGCTGGGAAACCGTACGCGGCCTGCTGCAAAAGGGTCACAAGGTCACCTATGCCGACGGCCCTTATGGCGGCTACCAGGCTATTGCCTGGGACGAAAAGAACCGCGTCTGGATTGGTGCTTCCGAAAGCCGCAAGGACGGGCAGGCCGCGGGCTACTGATCAGGTGTCTACAAGTACCCGCGAATAGGGCGGGCTTTAGCCCACCATCAATGACGGCTGTTCGGCTGCGGCGGTAACCAGCGCCCACGGCGGTGCGGTGCTTTGATTGCTTCTCGCAGTGACGGATACATGCAATGGTCGGCTGAAGCCGACTCACTATTCCCGGACGGTGGGCTGAGGCCCACCCCAAATAACTGGCCAGACAGCTTGCGGAGTTCGCGTCGCCGTGTAGTCTCGGCCGCGTTTGTTTGCGCGAGGACACTTCGATGCTGAAAGTCCTGATTGCCAGTTGCAAGGGCGGATGTGGCAAGACCACGCTGGCGACCCACCTGGCGGCGTTCTATGCCGTGGAAGGGAAGAACACCGTACTGGTCGACTGCGACAGGCTTGCATCGGCACGGCACTGGTGCGAACGCCGCGCCGGCCTGGCCAGCGCCGTGCTGCCCATAGACGGCACCCGGCGCAATTGGCGCGAGCGCATTCCCACGGGTGCCGACTGTGTTGTCATCGATACCCCTGCCGGTGCCAGTGCCGAGGATGTCGATGAACTGCTCGACTATGTGGGCGCAGTGCTGACTCCCGTGTTGCCGTCGCCGTTCGACCTCGAAGCCTGCAGCCCTTTTGTCCAGGCCATCGCCGGACTCACTCGCATCAAGCGCGGCAAGGTCGCTGCCGGCATCGTCGCCAACCGGATGCGGCCCTGGACCCAGGCCAGCCAGCGGGCGTACGAGGACATGCAGCAGTTCGCCCTGCCCGTCGTCGCCCAGTTGCGCGACACACAGGGTTACGTCGTCGCGACAGGTCTGGGCAAGAGCTTGTTTGACTATCATGCGGAAGCCGTGCGCTCCCACCAGGACGACTGGAAACCGCTTTTCAAGTGGCTACGAAAGAGCAGTGCCTGAGCGCGCTGCTGCCGGTCTGGCCGGGAACGGAATCCTCGCGCAGCGGGCCCTATACGGGGCCGGCTGGGTTGCCCGCCGTGTCCAATCCTCTGGACCTGCGGGTCGAGCTCGCAGGCAGTCCACACAGGCGCCGAGGCTTGGTGCACCATTAGCCCCCTACACGACAGGCGAGGAAGCCCGCTATGCAAGAACTCATCCTGCTGCGACACGCCCACGCCGGCAACCCCGGCCCGGAACAGAGCGACAGCGATCGCACGCTGAGCCTGACCGGCGAAGCGGAGGCGGAAGCCGCGGCGGCATGGCTCAAGGCCAGCGGCGCACGCCCGCAGCGAGTGCTCTGCTCGCCGTCGGCGCGTACGCGCCAGACGCTGGAACGCGTACTCGCGCGCATCGAGTATTCGGACACGCGCTACGAGCCGGCGATTTACGAAGCGACCGCCGGTGATCTCATGGGCCTGCTCGACCAGCACCGCGACGCGGAGCAACTGCTGCTGGTCGGCCACAATCCCGGTATCGAAACACTGGTTGCACTCCTGGCGACTGGCCAATCCGGCGAGTTCCGCGGCATGCCGCCGGCCGGTATAGCCTGGCTTGAAATCGGCGCAGACATCGAACCGGGTAGTGGCAGTCTCAAGGCGTTCTGGTCACCCTGAAGCCAGCTCGGGCACGGTTTGCACATGTTCCCTCGCAAACAACCGCAGGGAAGTCGGGTGCGCGGCACCGTGCGGCGCGAATGGCTGAGGCTGTTGCTGCTGGCGGCGCTTGCGCTGCCAGCCGTTGCAGGCACTGAGCCCATCGCGCTGGACCCGGCTCGATCCAGCGCCGATTTTGAAATTCGCGCGATGTGGATGTTTGATATTGCCGGCCATTTTCCTGCTGTCACCGGAGAGGTGGATATTGATGCTGCTGCCCACAGCGCGCGCGTGCGTGCGCGCATCGATGTGCGCAGCGTGTCCATGCGTCGCGAGAGTTATGAGGATTGGGTGAAGTCCGACGAGTTCTTCGACGCGGCGCGCCACCCCTTCGTCGAATTCGCATCCGAGCCTTTTCCACTCGCGACTCTGGATCTCGGTGGCGCCATTACCGGTTACCTGACTCTGCGTGGAGTGACGCGGCCCATGAGTCTGCGTCTGCGGCCGTCGCGCTGTCCCGGCGAAGCGGCGCGGCGCTGTCCAGTCGTTGCCGACGGTACTTTGCTGCGTAGCGAATTCGGTATGCGCTCGCGACGGGCGACCCTGGCGGACAAGGTGCGCCTGCACTTCAGCGTGCTCGCGGCAGCTGCAACGGAATGAAGGAACGCGCTTGCATGCGTAGTCGATGGCAATGGCTTGCGGTACTCGTGCTCACTCTGCTGCTGCTCGGCTGTTCGCTGTCGCGTGAACGCGTGCGGCGTGCCGATGCGGTGATAGCGCAACTGCGCGACCAGGAAACGAGTTGTACGGCGGATGACCGCTGCGCCGCCGATTCGCCCTACCACGAGCTGTACCAGGAAAGTCTGCGCGCCGTTGCACCACAGCACTTCGTCACCCTGCTTGATCACGGCGCTGATTCGCTCGCGCTGCGCCTGCACCTTGTGCGCAGTGCCAGAAAAAGTATTGAAGTACAAACATTTATTTTTTCGTCAGATGATGCTGGCCACCTGTTCCTCGACGAACTGATTCGCGCGGCGCGGCGCGGAGTGCGCGTGCGCGTGATTGCCGATCAGCTGTTCTCGCTGGGCGACTACACACTGCTGGCGCGGCTCGCCCGGGCGCACGCGAACTTTGAGTTGCGCCTGTACAACCCGGCCTTCGACGAAGCCGCTACACAGCCGCTGGAGTTCGCCGCCAACCTGCTCTGCTGCTTCTTCCAGTTCAATCAGCGCATGCACAACAAGCTGCTGCTGATTGACGGCGAAACAGGTGTGGCCGGTGGACGCAACTACGAAGACCGGTATTTCGACTGGGATCCAGCGTTCAACTATCGCGACCGTGATGTCGCCGTCACCGGAGTCAGCGCGGGGCGTCAGATGCAGGCCTCGTTCGAGCAGTTCTGGAACCACAAGCGCACCCGCACGCTGGCCCAGCTCAAGGACGTGAACCGGCGGCTGCTGCAGATCACGCGCGAGCCGGCGCCGCCCTGGGATACGCCGATCTGGCAGCGGCCTGATCGTGTTGCGGCGATCCTGCGACAGGCCGACGACTGGAACGGAATCGTGGAGCGTTTTGTTGCGCGCGGATTCCGCGTCGCGGAAGTGGACTATTTTTCCGACTCGCCGAACAAGCCGCTGGAGCCCGAGAACCCGGCTGACAAGGCGCTTACCCGGCATATCGTGGATTTGCTCGACAGTGCACAGGACGAGATCGTGCTGCAGACGCCCTATCTCGTAATCAGCCGGCCGGCGCGGCGGGTCTTTCGTGCGTTGCGTGAACGCATGCCAGAGCTACGCGTCATCGTTTCCACCAACTCGCTGGCAGCGACCGACGCGTTCTACGTGTATGCCCTGTCGCACAAGTACAAAAAACGCTACATCAAATATCTCGGTTTCGAGATCTATGAACTCAAGCCGTTTCCGGCTGATGCGGCTCAAATGATTCAAGGATACGAGACCCTGGCCGGCGATGCGGGCGAGGCTTCCGGTAGCAGCCAGCGCGGGCCACGCATTGCCGTGCACGCAAAGTCCATCGTGATCGACGGCAAGATCAGTCTGATCGGATCGCACAATTTCGATCCACGTTCGGACAACTACAATACGGAATCCGGCTTCATCATTCACGACCCGGCCTTTGCGCAGGCGCTGCGCGCATCGGTGCTGCGCGATACCGAGCCGCAGAACGCCTGGGTCATTGCGCGCCGGCCGCGGCCTGTTCTGGTAGAGCGGATCAATAACGCGATCCACGATTTCTCGACCGCGCTGCCGTTGTTTGATTTTTGGCCCTTCCGCTATGCGACCAGTTTCGAGCTCAAGCCCGGTTGCACCCCGCTGCGCACCAGCGATCCACACTTCTACGACTGCTACGCGCTGGTCGGTGATTTCCCGGGAGTGAATCTGCCACTCAAGAGCATCTACACCCGAATCGTGACGGCGTTTGGTGCCGGGCTGGTTGGGATACTGTGAGGTGCCGGCTGCTCGTGGGATTGGAAGCGGCCAGATTCCTTCTGAGGAAATGCCTGGGTTTCACTCGCTAGCCGCATCGTCGCGGAGGCTGGCGTACGGGTTTGCTATTGCGCCATAACACCACTTCCAGCCGCTTGCGCGTGCCGCACAGGCGCCTATCGCTCAATTGACGCCGAGACCCTGCACTGGCTAGTCTGCAAAGTCTCCGCTTACCTGAAGACCAGCCATGTCTCTGACCATCACTATCGAACTCGGCGATGACGATCTGCAGCATTTCATTGACGGCATGAAGAAAGCCCAGGAGGAGACCAAGCACCTCAGCGCCCAGCAGATTACCGATGCGGCGCGCAAGCTACTGGTCGATTCGGGTGATATCGTCGTACCGCATTTCATCGCTGAACGTCTGGCCAAACTCGACGCGATGATCTCCATGGTTCACGACGCAGGTTGGGCCTTGCCGGACGAGGACAAGACACGAGTCCTTTCGGCGCTGACCTATTTCGCCGATCCCAAGGACGTGATTCCCGATACGGTGCCGGTGCTCGGTTTCCTTGATGACGCGATCATGATCGAGCTCTGTGTGCGCGAGCTCAAACATGAACTCGACGCGTACGACGATTTTTGCGATTTCCGCAATGCCGAAGCCGCGCGCCTGGGGATCGATCCGGCCAGCCACGAGATTGAACGGGCGCGTTGGCTGGAAGGCCGGCGCGAGGAACTGCAGGATCGCATGCGCCGTCGCCGTCGCGATTCCTATAGTGGCAGCAGTGCTAGCTGGAAGCCCGCGCTGTTCACGTTTGCCTGATCCGTATCATCAGCCGTTGCCAGGCAACAAAAAAACCCCGACATGGTCGGGGTTTTTTTGTTGCGTATCCGCAAGAAAACACCAACTTCGCAGCGTGATTGATTATCTGATCCCGCCGACCAACGAGGCCATGATCACGAACCAGGCGATAATGCCGATTACGCTGATCGCAATGATGCCGATGTTCAGAACCCAGCCGTACCAAGGCATGGGCGGACGCTCAAGCTCGTGTTCCTGGCCGGGCTCTACCGTATTGAAAACGACACACGTGTTAGCCATGAGGTCATGCAGCGCCTGCTTGCGCTCGGTAAAGCCGGCCATCATATAGCCGATATACAGAATGATGTTCGACACAGCGCCCCCGAAGAAGCGGCCGGTCGCACGCGCGAACGTGATCGGTTGGCCGTGGTCGTCAGTGACCTTGAGGCCAAAGGCCTGCTTGCCCAGCGTGGCTTGGCTGGGGCTGCTTTCCATCAAGGCGAAATAGAGCCAGCGGCCCACATAGAACAGCAGAACGCCCAGCAGCGGGATGATGTTCAGCACGATTGCCGGAATGAGCAGAATCAGGTTGTCGAGGGTATAGGCCGCGAAACGACGCCAGAAGCCGGCGTGGATCGCGTCGCCAGCGGGCAAGGGCATGCCGGATTCGATCAGCTCGCCACCGCCACGCACCAGCGGTGCATCCGGGGCTGCATAGGGTGACGCATACGGGTCGGCCGCGGGCATGGCCGGTGGCATTACGGTCGTTTCGGCCGGTGACGAGGCCATGGAGAAACTCGGTGGTGATACCGTTTCTCTCGGTGTAGGCGGTGTAGGCGGTGTAGGCGGTGCGGCCTTGGGCGGCGGCGGGGCGGCAGCCGGCATACCGAGGCGGCTGAAGGGTCCCCAATGGCTGTCACCGACCTTGGTCACTTCGACGTTGCCCGACCAGTCGCCGGCCATGACCTTGCTCTGGACGAACGTATGCGGGACCGGCCCACGCGGCTTGCCGCCAATCACGACGAACAAGTTGCCGTTGTCGTCCATTGCGTGGAGTTCGCTGTCGGCCCCTATGCTGCGCAGGCCGTCCTGCAATCCTTGTAACTTGCCCAGATCGTCACTTTCTTTCAGCGTGACCGGTGCGCGCGGCACAAGCTTGGTACTTACGCTGTCCGGTTCCATACGAAAATAGCTGGCCAGGGCCGGCCAGACCGTTTCCGCAGCGTGACCCGGCAGCACAATACCGGTCAGCACCAAGGCGTGTTTGGTGTTCTGCATGAGATTCCCCGACGATGCGAGCGCACCGGGGCGGCGCGCTGGCCTGACTTTACCGTTTCATAACGCGCGCGCAAACGGAACCGAACAGGTGCAGGCGCTCAAGGCCGTTCGAGTATTGCCGTGACGCCCATGCCGCCGGCTGTGCAGATCGAGATCAGGCCGCGGCCACTGCCTTTTTCCTCAAGCAGCTTGGCCAGATTGGCGACGATACGCGCCCCCGTCGCCGCAAACGGATGGCCGTGCGCCAGCGACGAGCCGTTCACGTTCATCTTTGCCGGATCGATACTGCCCAGGGCTGTGTCGAGACCAAGGCGATTCTTGCAGTAGTCCTCGCTTTCCCAGGCGCGCAAGGTACACAGCACCTGTGCCGCGAACGCCTCGTGGATTTCGTAGAAATCGAAGTCCTGCAAGGTCAGGTTCGCGTCCCGGAGCATTTGTGCGACGGCGATGGTCGGCGCCATCAGCAGGCCTTCACCGTGCACGAAATCGACCGCGGCGATCTGGGAGTGGGTCAGGTAGGCCTGGACCTTCAGGTCGCGAGCCTGAGCCCAGGCATCGCTGGCCAGCAATACGGCCGAAGCGCCATCGGTCAACGGGGTCGAGTTGCCGGCCGTCAGCGTGCCCTTGCCCGACGTCTTGTCAAAGGCGGGCTTCAGGGCGGCGAGTTTTTCGAGGGTGGTTTCGGGACGCAGGATGTTGTCGCGTTCTACGCCGCGGAATGGCACGACCAAGTCCTTGTAGAAACCGCGCTGGTAGGCTGCTGCGGCTTTCTGGTGGCTTTCCCACGCCAGCTTGTCCTGGTCTTCGCGCGCTATCTGCCATTCCCTGGCCATGAGCTCGCAGTGGTCGCCCATGGACTTGCCCGTGCGCGGCTCGGCCACACCGGGGAAATGCGGCTTCAGCTCGCCGAAGCTGAAACCGCGCAGGAAGGTCTTGAGCTTGTCCAGCGGGGTTTTGGCGCGCACGGTAGCGAGCAGGCGCTGCTGCAGCTTTTTGCTATAGACGATGGGCACGTCGCTGGTCGTGTCCGAACCGCCGGCGACGCCGGCCTGGATCTGGCCCAGCGCGATCTTGTTGCCGATATGGATCGCCGTGTCCAGCGAAGTGCCGCAGGCGCGCGCCATCGTGATGCCCGGCGTCGTCGGCGCCAGGCCCGACGACAGCGCCGCTTCGCGCGCGAGATTCCAGTCCGAGGAATGGTGGATCACCGCACCCAGAGCGACTTCGCCGAGTTCGACGCCGTGCAGGCCGAAGCGTTCAACGAGCGCGCCCAAGGTCTTGATCGACATGCCCAGATTGCCGACGTCGGCATACGCCGTGTTATTGCGACAGAACGGGATGCGTACCCCGCCGATAATGCCTACGCGTTGCTTGCTGCTCACGATTTGCTTTCCTGCGGCTGTAGGGGAAGCGCCTGTTATGATCAGGCGTTTTACGGTAATTGCTAATACTATGCCGTACGTTTTCGATCTTGACAGGTTGGATGCGCTGGTTGCCGCGGGCGCGGCGGAATTTCGTAGCGCGGTCCCCTATCCGCATGCCGTGTTCGAGGACTTCCTGAAACCAGCGGCTGTGTGTGAGCTGGCCGAGGTGTTTCCCAAGCCTGAAGACCATCTGTCCTGGGATCGTTTCGGTGCCATCGGCTACGAAGTCAAACTCGGCTCGTCCGACGAAGTGCGTTTCCCGGCGGCGCTACGCCGCGCTATCCATGACCTGAATTCCGGACCGTTCATTCGTTTCCTTGAACGATTGAGCGGTATCGACCATTTGCTGCCCGATCCTGGCCTCGTCGGCGGTGGAATTCATCTTAGCCGCCGTGGTGACCATCTCGGCATCCATGCCGATTTCAACTGGCATGAAGGCCTGCAGGCACACCGGCGCCTGAACTTGCTGATCTATCTGAACCCGCACTGGGAAGCCGGCTACGGCGGCGAGCTCGAACTTTGGGATACCAGCGGCACGCGCCGTGTGCGCAGCGTCGCACCGCTGTTCAATCGCGCCGTCGTGTTCACGACGCGGTCGGATACCTTCCATGGCCATCCGAATCACTGGGCTGCACCCGATGGCGTTTATCGCCAGTCGATCGCGCTTTACTACTACACGACGCAGCGGCCCGCCGGCGAGACCCGTGATGCGCACGGAACTTTGTACAAAGGTTACAATGTGTAATAAATGAACAGCCCGGCGGGGGCTATGCACCAAGCACGCGTTGCTTCTGCGGTGAGCTTGCTCTGCGGCTTACCTCAAGGTGCGGTGATCAACGCGCATGCGTCACCAGTGCAGCGAGCGTATACGGGGCGCGCAGTCCCTCGGCCGGAGCAGCCGGCGGATATTCCTTGCCGGGCAGGAAACTCGCACGGGCCGCGAGCAGGCGCACGGTCTCCTGGCAGAGCGCCAGGGATTTCACCGGCATGCCCACGATGCTGAATTCGAGTACTCCGCGGCGTCCGAGGCGTATGGCGTGACAATCGACGACCTGGTCGTCGGAATTCACCAGCACGCGCTCCTCGGCCCAGTCAAGCACCGACCCGTTGAGTTGCGGAGCGATTGCATAGCCGATCAGTTCGCCCGGGCTTACCAGCACTTGGGGTACCGGGGTCTTGTTCGCCAGCGCGCTTTCCAGCAGTGCCACGCCGTCCAGCGCTGAGGTGCCGACCCAGCCATCGCTGTGCCAGCGCGCATTGACGTGCCAGGCATCGGGGTCGGCCAGCGAGAGGCGTTCGTGAATAATCCAGCCCAGCCCGCGCGGGTCTTCGCTGCGGCCGCGTGACTGGTCGAGGCGTCGCGCGTCCGTGGCGTTGATCAGACGGAACTTGGATGGCACCTCGATGTTCACGCCGACGGCATCGCGCGTATAGCGGCCACGGTTGAACACGGCACGGCGTGCTGCCTCGGCATAACTCAGCACTTCGGCTGGGCGTTCCTGTACGGCAACCGGCCGCGGATTTTCAAATTCGGCATCGCGCGGACGTGCCGCGGCGCTGGCTGTTGCCGTGCCGTTGCTCGCGCTGAAGTCGGCATCATCGCCATCGCTGTCGGCATACTGCTCGTCGATCTGGCGCGCGGCTTCTGCCGCCGCCGCCGGGTCATCGCCGAGCAGCGCCTGTTCCTGTTCGGGCGTCATCTTGACGCCGTTGTCACGCAGCGTCTGCACCATGGCCTGGCGTTGTTCCGGCGTTCCCATGGCCTCGCTCGCGACGCGTGTAGCGCCGTAGTAGGCAATGCCGCCGCTCACGAGCGTGCCAAGCACGAAAAAGCGAATATCGTGGTCTGGTTCGCCCCAGTATTTGATCATGGCGACGATGAAATAAAACGGCAGCAGCAGGGTCAGCACACCGTCAAGGGTGCTGGCGCGCCAGACGCGCACGACCATCAGAAGGCTGAAGCCCAGCGACAGCGCATAACCGATCAGCATCAGTTTCATGTCAGCCTCAGCGCGCTGTGACGGCGGCGACGTCGCTGCGCGGCAGCGAATAATTCAGCTCGCGCGACGCCAAGGGGATCAGCAATGTAATCGCTTCGCGGCTGGCTGCGGTCAGCGTACCGATATAGACACCGTGTTGACGGGTCTCGACCGCGACGCGCTGGCCGACAAGGCTTGCGACGGTGTCGTTGTCGTTCTGCGCTGCGGCCTTCTTGTCCGGCTTTGCAGCAGCAGCGGGCTTGGGGGGCGCGGCCGGTGCAGCCATGAGCTGCTCGACGCGGGATTCATCAGGCTCTACCGCCAGTCCAGCTGCGGCTATGGCAAGGCCTGCAGCTAGCGTGATCGATCGCAGGAAAAAGTGAGTTCGCATGGCGGGCCCCGTAAAATCACGGATTCTCCGGGGCGTAATGCGGCGCCGCAAGCTGCTATGTCGATGCGGTCACAGCTTGCAGCTGCGCCAGTATCGCCCGCGCAGCCTCGCGCCCGTCCAGCACCGCCCGCACGACGAGGTCGGCCCCGCGCACCGTGTCGCCGCCGGCAAATACTTTGGGGTTCGTGGTCTGCTGGCGTGCCCGCCCAGGGCCGCCGACAACGAGGCGGCCGTTGGCATCTACCGCGATACCGTGCTCTGAACACCAGGACGGCGGGCTGGCGAGAAAACCGAAAGCCTGGATCACGACATCCGCCGCTAGCTCCTGTTCACTGCCGGGCACAGCCCGGCCCTGCGCGCGTCCGCCGCTGCCGGCGATGAGTTCGGTCTGAGCAACCCGCACCCGTTCGGCGCGGCCTTCGCCAAGGATGGCAAGTGGCTGGCGCTGGAAAACAAATTCCACGCCCTCGTCGCGAGCGTATTTCACTTCGCGGCGCGAGCCCGGCATGTTCGCCTCGTCGCGTCGGTAGACGCAGCTCACGCGCTGCGCACCGAGTCGGATAGCCGAGCGCACGCAGTCCATGGCCGTGTCGCCGCCGCCGAGTACGACGACACGCTTGCCAGCGAGTTCCGGCATGGCAGCACCGGCCGTCGCCAGCCCAAGCAGGCGGCGCGTATTGGCGATCAGAAACGGCAGCGCCGAATAGACGCCGTCGAGCTCCGCCCCGGGGAGTTGCGCATCGACCGAGGTATAGGCGCCCGTAGCCAGGAACACGGCGTCATAGCCGTCCAGCAGTGCAGCAAAGGGCAGATCCCGTCCTATCTCCACACCGAGCCGGAATGCCACGCCAAACTCTTCCAGTACGGACCGGCGCGTGCGCACCACCGATTTTTCCAGCTTGAATGCGGGTATGCCAAAGGTCAGCAGGCCGCCGATTTCTTCGTGACGGTCGAAGACGTCGACGGCGATACCAGCACGGATCAGGCGATCCGCTGCCGCCAATCCGGCTGGGCCGGCGCCGACGATTGCGACGCGTCTGGCGCTGCGTTCTTCGGTATACCGCTGCGGGCGCCAGCCGCGGCGCAGGGCTTCGTCGGTGACCCAGCGTTCTATGCTGCCGATGGTCACGGCGCCGAAGCCGCCTTGCTCCAGCGTGCAATCGCCTTCGCAGAGCCGGTCCTGGGGACAGACGCGGCCACAGATTTCCGGTAGCGGATTGGTTTCATGCATCAGGCTTGCCGCGTCCTCGATGCGCCCGTCGCGCACGAGTTGCAGCCACTGGGGAATGCGGTTGCCCAGCGGACAGCCCCAGGAGCAGTACGGGTTGCCGCAATCGATGCAGCGCGCGGCCTGGTCGCTGGCGTCGCCGTTGACGAAGCCGGCGTGAATTTCACCATAGCCGAGCACGCGAATTGGCACCGGCACTTCCTGCGGCAGCGCGCGGTGAAATGTGAGAAATGGGAAAGTCTTGTCGCTCATGCGGCGCGCCTCAACGCTTCGGCCAGGGCATCGAGGCTCGCGGCCTTGGGTTTGACCAACCAGAACTTGTGCAGCACGTCGCGGAAGTCGCCCAGCAGGCGCGTGGCCCAGGCACTGGCGGTGGCTTCGATGTGGCTGCGCAACAGGCTGCGCAGATGCTGCAGATGGTTTTCCATGCCTTCCAGCGAAATGCGATGGATATCGACCAGCTCGTGGTTGTAGCGATCGACGAAATCGCGTTCGAGGTCGAGCACGTAGGCGTAGCCGCCGGTCATGCCGGCACCGAAATTCAATCCCGACTGCCCCAGCACGACAACGGCACCGCCAGTCATGTACTCGCAGGCGTGATCACCTACGCCTTCGACGACCGCCAGTGCGCCGGAGTTGCGCACAGCAAAGCGTTCGCCAGCGCGGCCGGCGACATAGAGCTCGCCGCCGGTCGCGCCGTAAAGACAGGTATTGCCGGCGATCGCACTGTGCTGGCTCTCATAACGCGCCGTCGCCGGCGCACGCACGACGATGCGACCGCCGTGCATGCCCTTGCCGACCCCGTCATTGGCTTCGCCGCGCAGCAGGATATGCAGGCCGCTGGCATTCCAGGCACCGAGGCTCTGTCCGGCGCTGCCCGACAGATGCACGGTGATCGGCGCTCCAGCCGGACCGGCATCGCCCCAACGCCGCGCGATCTCGCCGGACAGGCGTGCCCCTATCGAGCGGTCGGTATTGGATATCGCATAGTGGAAATTGCCACCTTCTCCGGATTCCACGGCGGCAGCAGTGTCCGCCACGATGCGAGCGGCAAGTCCATCCCGTGCCGGCGGCGGCACGCAAGGGCCGCAGGCGCCCAGATCGTGCGCTGCAGCCGTGTCGAGCAAGCCGTCGAGTTCAAGTTCGTCCTGCTTGCGCGTAACGCCTTCGATCCGGCGCAGCAGGGCGACGTTACCGACGGCCTCGCGCAGGCTACGCAGACCCAGGCTCGCGAGCAGCTCGCGCGTTTCCTCGGCGACAAAGCGGAAATAGTTCTGCACCATCTCCGGAATGCCGATGAAATGCTGGCGGCGCAACACCTCGTTCTGCGTGGCCACGCCGGTCGCGCAGGAATTGAGGTGGCAGATACGCAGGAACTTGCAGCCCAGTGCGACCATGGGCGCGGTGCCAAACCCAAAACTTTCGGCGCCCAGTGCGGCCGCCTTGAGCACGTCGAGGCCGGTCTTGAGGCCGCCGTCGGTCTGTACGATGACGCGTTCGCGCAGTCCATTTAGGGTCAGCGTCTGCTGCGTTTCGGCCAGGCCCAGCTCCCAGGGCGAACCGGCATAGCGGATCGATGTCAGCGGGCTTGCGCCGGTGCCGCCGTCGTGGCCCGAGATCGTGATCAGATCAGCACCGGCCTTGACCACGCCAGCCGCTATCGTGCCCACGCCCGCATGCGACACGAGCTTGACCGATATCAGCGCCCGCGGATTGATCTCGCGCAGATCGTGGATCAGCTGGGCGAGATCCTCGATCGAATAGATATCGTGGTGTGGCGGCGGGGAGATCAGGCCGATGCCTGGCTTGGCGTAACGCAGCCTCGCGATCAGGCCATTGACCTTGTGCCCCGGCAACTGTCCGCCTTCGCCGGGCTTGGCACCCTGCGCGATCTTGATCTGCAGCACTTCTGCGTTGACGAGATAAGCCGGTGTTACGCCGAAGCGGCCCGAGGCGACCTGCTTGATCTTGGAGCTGCGTTCGGTGCCATAGCGGGCCGGATCTTCGCCGCCTTCGCCGGAGTTGGAACGCGCGCCCAGGCGGTTCATCGCCGTCGCAAGCGCTTCATGCGCTTCGGGCGACAAGGCACCCAGCGACATGCCGGCAGAGTCAAAGCGCGCGAGGATGGCCTCGACCGGCTCGACTTCATCCAGCGGCACTGCAGGTCCGGTCGCCTGCAGCGCAAACAGGTCGCGCAGCGCCGACGGCGCGCGGCCGTTCACGTGCGCGGCGTAGACGCGGTAGCGCTGCATCTCGCCGCTGCGTACCGCAGCCTGCAGGCTGCCCACTACAGCCGGGTTATACATGTGGTATTCGCCGTCAGGCACGGCCTTGAGCAGTCCACCGGGCGGCAACGCATAACTTGGATCGCGCGCGGCGGCGAGCTGGGCGCGGTATTCGGCTTCGATATCGGCGAAGTCGGCGCCGCCAATGCGTGAGGAAGCGCCGGGAAAGCAGAGATCGACCACGGTCTTGCTCAGGCCCACGATCTCGAACAGTTGCGCGCCGCGATAGCCCGCAATCGTCGAAATGCCCATTTTCGAAATGATCTTGAGCAGCCCTTTGCGGATACCGCGTCGATAGCTGCGGCCAATTTCCGAAGGCGGCTCGCCTTCCAGGCCTTTGAGCTCGCCGCGCCGGTTCATGTCAAACAGCGTCTGGTAGGCAAGATAGGGATAAACCGCGGTCGCCCCAAAGCCGATCAGGCAGGCGAAGTGGTGCGGATCGCGCGCGGTGCCGGTTTCGATCAGCAGGTTGCAGTCGCAGCGCAGTTGCTGGTCCAGCAGATGCGCGTGTACTGCGCCGGTTGCGAGCAGCGCATGGATAGGCAGCAGCCCAGGCACCGGATAGCGGTCGGACAGCAGCACGATCAGCACGCCCCGGCGCACCGCGTCTTCGGCGGCGGCACAAAGGTTGCGTATCGCCTGCTCCAGGCCTGTCGCCGGATCGTAGTAGAGATCCAGCTTGACCTGCGCCTCCTGCGCCTGCGGTAGTGCCAGGATCTGGCGCAGCTTGCGCTGCGACAGGATGGGAGAATTCAGGATGACCTGGCGTGCGTTTTCCGGGGTAAGCGCAAATACATTGCCTTCCCGCCCGATCTGCGTCACCAGCGACATGACCAGGCGTTCACGCAGCGGGTCTATGGGCGGGTTGGTAACCTGGGCAAACGCCTGGCGGAAATACTCATAGAGCGGCCGTGACTGCTGCGAGAGCACGGCGATGGGCGTGTCGTCGCCCATGGAGCCGGTGGCTTCGGACTCGTCCTCGGCCAGCGCCTTGAGCACCACATCGCGCTCTTCACGCGTCAGTGCAAATTGCTTCTGGAAACGGGCCAGCATATCCGGCGGAAACGGTTCGGCGGCAAGTGCTGGATCGATCAGATGCGATTCAAGATAGGTCATTTCCTCGCGCAGCCACTGCTTGAACGGCGCGCGTGCACGGTTGATCGCGTCGATCGATGCGTTGTCGAGCAGACGCCCTTCGATGAGATCGATCGCGACCATCTCGCCCGGACCTAGCCGGCCCTTGGCGACGATGCATTCGTCGGCAATGTCCCAGATGCCAGCTTCTGAACCAATGGCAAAATGTTCGTCATCGGTACGCAGCCAGCGCGTCGGCCGCAGGCCGTTGCGGTCCAGCGTGCACACCGCATGGCGTGCATCGCAGATGACCAGTCCTGCCGGACCGTCCCAGGGCTCGCTATGCAGGGCGTAGTACTCGTAAAACGCTTCGAGGTCTTCGTCGATGGTATCGCGCGCATTCCAGGCCGGCGGCACGAGTATGCGCATGGCGGTCAGCAGGTCGATGCCGCCGGCCAGCAGCACATCGAGCATTTCGTCCAGGCTCTGCGAGTCCGAACCGCTGCGATTCACCAGTGGGCCTATGTCAGACAAGTCGACCAGCGGCGACACCATTTTCACGGCGCGCGCTGCAGCCCAGGTACGGTTTGCGCGGATGGTATTGATCTCGCCGTTGTGGGCCAGCAGCCGGAACGGCTGTGCCAGGCGCCACTTGGGCAAGGTGTTGGTCGAAAAGCGCTGGTGGAATACAGCGGCACTGGCGCTCAGTGCCGGGTGCGCCAGATCGGGGAATGCGGCGCGCAGCGCGCCGGGTGCGGTCATTGCCTTGTAGGTAATGGTCGCGGCCGACAGGCTCACGATGTAGAAGCTGGAATCCTGTGCAAGTGCGTGGCCAGCGCGGCGGCGCGCGCGGAACAACGAACGCTCGAAACTCACTTCATCCGCCTGCGCGCGCGGTTCCACAAAAATCTGCATGACGCGTGGCGCATGTGCCTGGCCCAGTGGCCCACAGGCGCTGGCATCGATCGGTACTGCACGCCAGCCGGCCAGTGCCAGTCCTTCGCCGGCGATGATGTGCTCAACCGTGGCGACGGCGTTCTGTGCAATCGCGGTGTCGTGATCGAGGAATACCAGCCCGGCTGCGAAGCGCGAGCCCAGTGCAATGCCGGATTCTCCGGCGAGGGCGCGCAGCCACTCATTGGCGCGATACAGCAGGATGCCGCTGCCATCACCGGTGATGCCATCGGCATTGACGCCGCCGCGGTGGGCCATGCGTGCCAATGCGGTAAAGGCCTGGTCGACCAGCCAGCGGCTAGGCTGGTTGCCGATTTGCGCGATGAGTCCGAAGCCGCAACTATCGTGTTCGAACGCGGGGTCGTACAGGCGCGGCGTGTTGCGACGCGTCATGCTGCAATCCTGGCGATGTCGCGCGCGAATCGATCCAGTGCGATCACGCGTGACGTGCTTGGGTGGCGCATTCCGTCGCGCCCGGTGCAGAGCTCGCCGTAGCGGGCCATGGCGTCGAATCAAGCATAGATGCTGCGATGCGTCAAATAACCAAACTCGTCGCCGTCGCCGACAATTCGCAGAAGCGATCCGAGCAATCCATCCAATTGTCCGGTCATGCATCCCGGTGATGCGTAATCCACTATTACGTTTGTCCGCATGGCCAGCTTGGCAAATGGCGTGGTGATGCGGTTTGCCGTCAATCGTGCCGGGTGTGCTTGCGCGGATCGCAACGCAGATGCCACCCAGCCGACAGGCGTTCGCGGTACATTCGCAGGGGCCAGAGGATGGGGGGCCGAATGACGACGCGGATTGCACAGTTATCGGTAATGGTGGTCGAAGATCACAGCTTTCAGCGCAGCATCGCGCTGCGCCTGCTGGCCGGCTTGGGCGTCGAGCGGGCGTTCGAGGCGGCCAATGGCCGCGAGGCGCTGGAGCGCGTGCTCGCCATGCAGGAAAAACCCGATGTGCTGCTGGTGGATCTCGACCTTCCGGAGATGGACGGCATCGAGCTCATTGGCCATATTGCGAGCCGCCGTCTGGCGCGCGCGGTTGTCGTCCTCTCGGCGCTGGATCCTGCCCTGCTCAACACGGTTCAAACCATGGCCCGTGCTTCGGGTCTGCGTGTGCTCGGTGCCGTGGAGAAACCGCTGACCGCGGCCAACCTGCAGGAAGTGCTGACTCATTTTCACAGCGAGCCTGAGGAACACGGTTATCCCGCGCCTGTCGAAATCGAGCGGCAGGCACTGGTCGATGCGATTCAGGCCGAGGAAATCGAACCCTGGTTCCAAGCCCAGGTATCGATCGCGAGCGGCCATGCCGTCGGGGTTGAAGCGCTGGCGCGCTGGGTGCGCGGCGACCAGGTACTGCTGCCCTCGCAGTTTCTGCCGCTGGTCGAGCGGGAAAATCTGATCGATGCGCTGACCGAGAGCATGTTGCGCAAGGCTTGCCGCTGGCGCGCACGCTGGGCGGCGGCCGGGCTGGACCTGCGCCTGTCGGTCAACGTGTCTATGCTCAATCTTGCGCGCGTCGATACCGCCGATCGCTATCAGCAGATCGTGCAACAGGCTGGTGTGCGGACGCGCGATGTGGTGCTGGAAGTGACCGAAGGCTCGGTCATGGGTGAGGCCGCGAGCGCACTTAACGTGCTCGCGCGGTTGCGGCTCAAGGGGTTTGGTCTGGCGATCGACGATTTTGGTACCGGTTATTCCTCGTTGTCGCAGCTCTCGCAAATCCCGTTCACCGAGCTCAAGATCGACCAGGGTTTTGTCACGGGTGCCGTGCGTCAGCCGCGCAAGCGCGCCGTGGTGGAGACCAGCCTGGAACTCGCGCGCAAGCTCGACCTCGGCACGGTCGCCGAAGGGGTGGAGTCCGTCGATGACTGGCAGATGCTGGCCGAGCTCGGCTGTGACTATGCTCAGGGTTACCTGATCGGCCCCGCGGTATCTGGCGCGGCTCTGGTCGAACAGGTGCGTCACTGGAGATCGCCGCAAATTTCGGTATGAGGCCGGGCCTGATCAAACTCAGCATTCGCCAGCAGCTGCTGGGCCTGTTCGGCCTGCTGCTTGCGACGGGCGTGACTGTACTGATGCTCGACACCGTCAACGAGCGCGCGACGATCAAAACCATTACCCAGTTGCGCGCTGACTCGCTTGCCGGGTTGCGCTACGTAAAGAACATTTCCGACGCCTATGGCCTTGACGTCGTCGATACCACCTTCCGTGTGCGCAACAACCTGATGGGCTGGGAGCAGGGCGTGGAAGTCATAGACCGCGCCTCGGATCGCATCCAGGACCAGTGGGACAAGCTGCTCGCGACAAACCTGACCGAAGTGCAGACCACCCTGGTCGAGGACATCCGCCGGCAGCGCGAGAGCGCTGATCGGGCCGCGGCGAAACTGCGTGCAATCCTCAAGGCACAGAACATCGTTGACCTCGGTCGTTTCGCGGACACCGAGCTCTATCCAGCCATTGATCCGGTGACCACGCGGCTGAAGTTTCTGTCCGAGCTGCAAATGATCACTGCCAATGGCAACCTCGACGCCGACGCGCGCCGCACCTCGCGGGTGAGCTTCTGGCGCGTCACGTTGAGTTTGCTCGCCTTCGCCATCGCCTTCGCCGCAGGCCGGCGCATCCTGCGTTATATCTACCGTGGTGTAGAAAAACTCGTGCAACTCGCCCATGCAACGCGCGCGGGCGACTACTGGTTACCGATAGGCGAGTGGCCCAGCGGTGAGCTGAGCCAGGTGGCGCACGCGTTTGCCAGCATGCGCGATGCGCTGGCGCGCAACGAGGTCGAGCTGCGCCATTCCGAGGCGCTTGCAACCGAAGCGAACCGCGCGAAAACCGCTTTCCTTGCGGCCATGAGCCATGAGATACGCACGCCGATGATTGGTGTGGTCGGCATGCTCGAATTGCTGTCGCATACCGACCTTGATGCGGAACAGCGCCGCTGTGTCGATGTCATCGATACGTCGGCGCAGGCGCTGCTGCAGATCATCGGCGACATCCTCGATTTCTCCAAGATCGAGGCCGGCCGGCTCGACATCGTGAACGCGCCGGCCGATCTGCGCCGCCTGCTGGAGCAGGCCGTCAACAACTTCCTCGGCGTGGCCTCTTCACGCGGCCTTGCGCTGACCCTGGACGTTGATGCGGGCGTCGCGCCAGCGCATGTGGTCGACGCACTGCGCCTGCGCCAGATCGCGTCGAATCTGCTGTCCAATGCCTTGAAATTCACCCACAAGGGCGGTGTGCGCGTCGAACTCGAATTGCTTATGCAAGACGAAGCGACGCAGACGCTGGCCCTGCGCGTGCACGACAGCGGCATTGGCATAGGCCAGGAGCAGCAGGACAAGCTGTTCACGCCATTCTCCCAGGCCGAAGCGGGCACGGCGCGCAGCTACGGCGGAACTGGTCTGGGACTGGCCATCAGTCAGCGGCTGGCCACTGCCATGGGCGGTGAAATGGGTCTGCGCAGCCAGCTTGGCGAGGGCACTTCAGTCAGCCTCGTGATCACCTTGCCCATGGCGAGCAGCGAGGCGCTGCTGCTGGAGACGGAACAACCCCGTCAACCCGCACGTTTTGCGAAACGGGCAGCGCCGAGTGTCGAAGAAGCCGAGCGCGAGCGCAGCCTGATCCTGCTCGTCGACGATCACCCGACCAACCGCGATGTGATCGCACGCCAGCTGGCAAAGGCCGGTTACGCCTGCATCAGCGCGGAAGACGGCGAGCAAGGTCTGCAGCAGTGGCGCAGCGGCCGCTTCGCGCTGGTGCTGGCCGACATTCATATGCCGCATATGGATGGCTATGCGATGACCAGCGCCATCCGGGCGATCGAGCAGCGGGAAGCACGGCGACGCACACCGCTGATTGCGCTTACCGCGAACGTGACCAAGGGCGAGGCCGAACGCTGCATCGCCGCAGGTATGGACGATTTTCTCGGCAAACCCGTGAGCATTGCGCAACTGGCAGCAAAACTCCGTGGCTGGCTGCCGCATGTGCCGTTTCCACAGGAGGCCGCACGTGCGGACACGGCAAGCCCTGCGATCCTGCCAGAAGCAATCGATCACCGTGTGCTGGAGGAAATCACCGGCGGCGACGTGCAGCAGGCGCGGGAGATCTTCGATGACTTTATCCGCACTGCGCAGAGCGATCTGGCCGCGCTGGAACAGGCCCTGGCACGCCAGGACCGCACCGGTGCCGGCCGGGAAGCCCATCGGATCAAAGGGGCGGCACGCCTGGTCGGCGCTGTTGCCTTGGCCGATCAGGCGGCGCTGATCGAAAACGGCCTGCGTGCCGCCGACAATGCGGACTGGCCGGATCTAGGCGCGCTGCGCGCCGCACTGGCGGCGCTGACTGCGGGTTGATCAGCCGCACGGCTTGATGGTTCGGCTCGGGTTATGCCGCGAGCCGAATACGCTGCATCAGAGGGCTTCGGCGTCCATCTCGCCAGTGCGGATACGCAGCACCTGGTCAAGCTGGTAGACGAAGATCTTGCCGTCGCCAATCTTGCCCGTATTCGCCGACTGCATGATGGCTTCGACCACGCGGTCGCAGAGGTCGGCACTGACCGCCACTTCGAGTTTGATCTTGGGCAGGAAGTCGACCACATACTCGGCGCCGCGATAGAGCTCGGTATGACCTTTCTGCCGGCCGAAACCCTTGACCTCGGTTACGGTGATGCCCTGCACCCCGACCTCGGCCAGCGCCTCGCGTACATCATCGAGCTTGAACGGTTTGATGATGGCCGTGATCATTTTCATGGCAGGAATCCTTGCGTTGGCATCGATGCGCCGACCGCGCACGGCCGCGACTATAGCCGAACGCAGGCGCCGGTCGGCCGGCGCTGGCCGCAGCGCTTGCGGCAGGACCCCACGGCGTGTTGCAGAGCCTGCAATCCGAATCAGAATTTTCCTAGCCGTAATTCGGACGTTTCCGAGAGTCACCGTCCAGGGCGTCGGCTACACTAGGCTCCGACTCGCCGGCTACCCGGTCGGCCCGGTTCGCGCAACAGGTTGCAGCCAATAACGGCAAGCAAGCCCTGTCCTGTGTGCATCGCTTCCCATTCAGAGTATCGCCATGATCGACGCCCGCACCGTAGACGAACTCGTACGCCGCATAACCGAGCTGATTCCCGCGGGTATCGGCAGTGCTGGCGCTGACATCGCTGACAATGTGCGTGATGCCCTGCGCGCCGGTCTGCGAAAGCTGGATCTGGTCACACGCGAAGAGTTCGACGTGCAGCGCAATGTGCTGCTACGGACACGCGAACTGGTCGAAACCCTCGAAAACCGGGTTGCGGAGCTCGAAAAACTGCTGCAATCCCCGCGGCACTGAATACGGCGCCGTAACCGGCGCGCAATCACCGCAGCGTACTTTCAGCCCGCTGGCATCGCTCAGCGGCGTGGGGAGTTCGCGCGCCCACTGGATGTCCGCCGCCCAAGCCACTCGGGCTGGCGGAGCACGGCCACGGATGGCCACCTTCTCATTTTTCCCGTTCGGCCATCTGCGCTGCAGCGCTACGGACTCCCAGGCGTCAGCCCGTCGATGCTGCGAAATTTCCCAGATGTATACCGGCATATCACCGATGTGTGGCCAGTCCGCAGTCACTAGAGTGTGACCGACATCCTCTCGCCGAGCCTTCCATGAGCCTCGCTATCGTCCACTCGCGTGCACAAGACGGCGTCACGGCACCGGCCGTTACGGTCGAAGTGCATCTGTCGGGTGGACTGCCGGGAACGGCCATCGTCGGATTGCCGGAGACTGCGGTCAAGGAAGCCCGTGACCGCGTGCGCGTCGCGATCCTGAACACACAGCTCGACTACCCCGCACGGCGCGTGACGGTCAATCTCGCGCCAGCTGATCTGCCCAAGGATGGCGGCCGTTTCGATCTGCCGATCGCCCTGGGCATAGTCGCGGCCAATGGTGGCATTCCACGCGATGCACTGCGCGAACAGGAGTTCGTCGGCGAACTGGCATTGTCCGGCGAGCTGCGCCCGGTGCAGGGCGTACTCCCAGCGGTACTGCAGGCGGCGCGCGCCGGACGGCGCGTCATCGTACCGCGTGGCAATGGGCCGGAAGCAGCGCTCGTTGCTGGCGCGGATGTGCGTATTGCCGACAGCCTGCTCGAAGTCTGCGCCCACCTCACCGGGCGTGGACAACTGGCGGCCGCGGACGCGGCAGCAGCAGCGCCGGCAACGGATGCAGAATTACTTGATCTGGCCGACGTACGCGGCCAGCCCGCGGCGCGGCGTGCGCTGGAAATCGCCGCTGCCGGCAGCCACAACGTGCTGCTCTGCGGCGTGCCCGGCACCGGCAAGACCATGCTCGCCAGCCGCCTGCCGGGCATACTGCCGCCGCTGGAAGAGGACGAGGCGCTGGAACTCGCGGCAATCCGTTCCGTGGCCGGACAGGGTAACGATGTGCGCGCCTGGAAACGGCGCGCATTCCGCCATCCACACCACACTGCATCCGCTGCCGCCCTGGTGGGGGGCGGCTCGAATCCGCGGCCGGGCGAGATTTCGCTCGCTCATCATGGTGTGCTGTTCCTCGATGAGTTGCCGGAGTTCAATCGCCACGTGCTCGAAGTACTACGCGAGCCACTGGAATCCGGCTGCATCACGATCTCGCGCGCAGCTCGTCATGTCGAATTTCCGGCGCGGTTCCAGCTTGTTGCGGCCATGAATCCGTGTCCTTGCGGCTATGCGGGCGATACCCGCGCGCGCTGTCGCTGCACGCCTGAAGGCATTGCCCGCTATCGGTCGCGCCTGTCGGGCCCACTGCTGGATCGCATCGACATCATGCTCAACGTGCCGCGTATTCCGCACACCGATCTGCGTGGCGCACATCATGGAGAAACCAGCGCGATGGTGCGTGAGCGCGTCGCCAGTGCACGCGCTCAGCAACTGCAGCGCGCCGACAAGCCAAACGCCTGGCTCGCCAATCGCGAAGTGGAGCGCGATTGCGTATTGCGGCAACGCGATCAGGATTTGCTCGACCGCGCCGTGGAGCGGCTAGGCCTGTCGGCGCGCGCCTACCATCGCATACTGCGCGTGGCGCGAACCATTGCGGATCTTGCCGGAGCGGCCTGCATAGAGACACCACATGTGACCGAGGCGGTACAGTATCGGCGGTTTGATTTCGGCGAGGCACAAGGTCTTCGTTGAAGCGTTTGGCTTTCGTGCGTGTGTCTGATTCCGTGTGCGGTAGCGACATTGCCTTATGCTGCAAGCGGCGACAGAAACCGTACTGCATCCCGGACTCTTTGCCAAAACGTACAGTCGGCGGATAACGCTTTCCCTATTAATTCGACCAATGCAGACATGCTCAGCCGAATTGCGAAGTACATGAAATCCTTCTTCAAGCGCGAATGGGTGCTTGACGACTATCCGGTAAGTGTGACGCAGCAAGAAAACTCCGACGGAGATCTGAGCGTTCATGATTGGGTGGCAAGGGTCGAGGGCTGGAAAATCGTGGGCACCGGAGCTACCGAAGCAGATGCTCGGTTGGACCTACTGAGTCACTTTGAAGCCTACAAGTCAAAGAACCCGCTTCCGAGGCCCGGCGCTCGCGTGCCTATCTCCTTTGCGGCTGCGACAGAACTGGATCGGCACGGAGATTTTGCGTATGAGTTCATTGAGGCTACAGTTGGCGTGCGGCCGCTTTTTCTGTCAGACGAGAGCTCGCTCAGCGACTTCGATGGAATCGTTCCGATGCAGGAAGTGCACGCCAAGATCCTCGAAAAATTCGGCGTCGATTCCACTGACTTAGAGACTGAATCGCTGTGGAAGCTGCTAGACAAAGTTGTCGACGCCCGAGCTAGCGGCGACGAACAGGGATAGATCAACAAATAGGGATAGATCGCGCAGCCGCGATCTGATCTCGAACGACCGCTTGCAGCGGACGATGCTATGCGCCGCCGCCGAAGCGAAGTGTCAGGCTTCTTGCGGGAGCCCGACGACTTGGAAACTCGATCAGTAATGACTGCGCCAGGCAATCCTCCGGATACTCGTGCAGGTGAGCATGGCGCAAGCGGTGGATCGAGACTTTCTTGCGGATCTTGCAGTCGGCAATCACGCGCGAAAACGCCTTCTGCGTACTACCGCGATCCATTGTGCCTGTGGTGCTGCTTGCACTGCCCGGAAACAACCACTGCGGATGGCAATGCTCGCGCCAATAGCGGCGTAAGCAGGCCAGCGTTAGCGACGGCAGCACGACGAAGCGATCCTTGCGACCTCTGCCGTCTCGCACATGCACCTGGCCGCGAGCACTGTCGATATCGCCCACCCGCAAGTTCAGCGCCTCACCCAGGCGCAGGCCAAGACGGTAGGTCGTCCACCAGAACGTCTGATAGCGTCGCTCGCGCGTACTAGCGATGATGCGTGCGATTTCATCGAGCGTGAGCACATCGGGCAGCGAACGCACCTGCGGCGCTTTGACCCTATCCACCCACGGCCATTGGCGTCCGAGCACATGCTGGTGGAAGAACTGCAAACCGCACCGCTCGATCTTGACCCGGCTCCACGAGTGGCCGTCATTAAGTAAGGCAAAGTAGGTCTTGTAGTCCTCTGCCGAAAGCTGGTCCGGGCAGCGATCGAAATACGCCGCCACACGCCGCACCGCGCGCGCATAGCCATCGACCGTCGCATCCGCTTTGCCCTGCAGCTTCAGTGCTCTAAGATGCAGCGCATTCAGGGCGTCGAAACGGGATTGTTCCCATGCATCCATCGGTCTTCTCCTTCGTCGAACACCCGGGCTTGGGTGTGAAGGAAAAGGTGCACGTTTCGCCGTCCTGTTGCTGCTATCGCTGGTCCTGCCGCGTAGCGGCTTGGTTCAACAATTCATTCAAGCCGACGCCGCTTCGCGGCACGGCTTAACTCAAGAGTTAGGTCGCATGAAGACCACGCCTGCCTCGTACGTTGCAGCTCTGCAGGAGGCAGCTCGCACTCGGCAGTGGGATCCACTGCCTGAGTTGAGGAGAAGCATCTGTCAGCACTTCGCCAATGCGCGCGACTGGGAAGGCATGGAGGCGTTCTTCGAGGCGGCGCTCCTCTCTGCTGTCCCTGAAGAAACCTGTGCTGCTGTAAGTAGCAGGCTCGGCCATCTGCCCACAATGGCTGCAAACCTAGCCTCGGCCTTCGACAGAGCTGTCGACCTCGCAAGCAATAACCCGAACGTGAAAGCACTGTACTGTGAGTACTTCTATGACGGAGGCGACGGATCCACTGTTGACCTATTTCCATGCCTCCGCTTTGAAAGGAATGATGACTTCTGGGCCTCCGAGTTCGAAGAGGTGGTCCCGGGCTCTCCGGTCCAGAGTTACTTCGGCTATGACCCTGAACTTGAGGTTGCAGAGCCGGCGGCTTCTATCGCGCGCGACTACCTGCATGCAAAGCTGTTCGGCGTTGTAGGCCACCTCGTCGAGGAGCGTGTGCGAGGCCGCTACCCCTTCGGGTTCGCAGAGCATGACGGCCTTATCGTGTGCATCGACGCGCATGCGACCTAACTCTTCCATCGAGCGGACAAGGTCCGGTGCCTCCCGGAATCGGAGGACGGATTGGCCCGGGTGCGGGAAGCGGCGAAGGGGAACCGAACGCTGCGGTTTGACAATCTGCCGCACCACATCACGCACACGCTGTTGGAGCAGGCCTATGGGGCATTGCGGCGCATTCTTGCCAAGATATGCGTCCGTCTTGGTTGGGCGTAACGTTGCTGCGTCGAAACGGAGCATCCCGCCTGCTCCCTTTGAAGGCTAGGACGGCTTATGGCCAGACTGCGATCGCTAGGGATGTTCGCGCATCATCTCGGCGTCGTCATCGTGCCATCTCGCTTCGTGTTCGTAGCTGCGCGCGATTTCGTTCAGGCACTCGGCTGTGTTGGGAAAGCTCCCGACCAGCGACTGAGCTAGACCGCGGTAGTGGTCGGCCAGCGTGCGCTCTTGCTCGCCGCCGTCGAGAATCCCCCGACTGTGGAAGCCGCGGTTGTTGCGCACACCGCACTCAAATCCGTTGCGAATACTTTCGGCGGTCGGATCTTCTAGTAGTTCACGCACTGGCAGGCAGGGCCACTGTCCGTCAGGATCTGCGGGACACCGCGACAGCCAAGTTCCAATGGTGCTATCGACGGCACCCAGGCGATGACTTTCTCGGGCGCGAGCACGCACTTCTGCGACCCACGCGCGGAACAGGGTCGAATCAACAGTGCCATCCTCAGCGCCGCCAGGTACCCCACGACCTTCGTGCATGACCTGCCACGCGTTTCTGGCCACCGACGGATGAACTTCCGGACGATCATCTTCTGCATCTCGGGGTTTGAACGCGAGCGTCGCGAATTCCATGAAAAAATTTGGATCTTTCGCCATTTCGGCGAATAGCGTTAGTGCGCCCTTGCGCAGTTCAATCGCGCCAAGATATCGGAACTGAAGCGCGGCGATGGCGCGTCGCGGCACAGTGTCGTCCTTGACCAAGGTGTCAATGACACGGGCGATGCGGTGACCGTCTGGAAGCACGCCTTCCGGTTCGGCGCCGCCACTTATGGCCGCCAGTACCTCGATTAGCCGAGCCGAGCCGACGGTTTGTTCTTGGAACTGCAGAATCTGGAACGCCGTGCGGGCGCGGCCCACGGCCATCAACCTCTCTACGACAAAGGAAATTTCCTCGTCTTCGCGCAGCACGGCGCCCGGCTGGATCGTGCGCCAATAGGCGTCCTGCGTTGCCGCGGGCAAGTTCGCGATCAAGTCCCAGGTGGCCCGCTCGACGGGTGCAGCAGAAAGCGCAGCTAGCGGCAACCCGTCCACTTCGGAGGTCACCAGGGTGTGCAGAAGTGCGTCTTTGCGATCAGCAGGCAAACCGTGCAAGACGCCCCGTGTGAGCGGATCGTGCGTGGGATGCTCGTGTATCGACAAGTACACAATCAGCCAGTCGGTCAGCGTCGGCGCTGCGTCGATAAGTGTGGTGAGATTCCAGCCTACCAAGGCCGGATCCGCGATGGCGAGCAGTCGCTCGACGCCCCGCCAGCCGTATGCAGTAAAGATCTCGGCTAACGCCACTGTGCGGCTCTGACTTAGCGCAGCCCCGGCGGCTTGATAGTCGTCCTCGTGCCCGTCCGGCAGTTCTACCCAGCCCGGCTGGAACAACCAAGCGTGGCGGGTCAGCAAATCCGACGGCGCCAGTTCGTCATACAGCGTGCGAAGCGATTGCGTTTCGGCCAAAGCCTGCGCGTTCTCGCGATTGAACGACAGTTGCCAACTCAAACGGTGGCGCAGTGCATCGCGCACAATCTGTCGCTCGCCGTCGGGAAACTCCACCGCGCTGCGCATCAGGGCCAAGATTCGGTCGCGATATTGCCCTTCGAACGAATCAATCTTGGACACCAGCAATCCGATCCGACGCGCATGGCCTTGAGCTTGCGCCAGGATGCGCTCGCCGACCTCAGACAAGTAGTGCCCGTCAATGTGATTTGCCTTGGGAGCGCCAGCGTCATCATCGCGCCAGTGCGGTTTTGCGTTGGCGCTGGCCCACTCCATCCCGCTTGGTATGCAGTGGGCGAGGATCTCCCAAGTGGCTTCGGGATGCGCGGTGATCAATCGGTCGAGCACCCTCAGGCGAACATGGGCGCTAGCGGTGGTCTGCGGCCACCACGGGCGCAGCAGCGAGATGAGGCTGTTGCTCGGCCGGTTGGATAGGTTCTTGCGCACCGGGAAGGCCATCATGCGGGCCAGCGCGTCGCACACCCGCGCCAGATTACGCGGCGACCAAGCCAGGATTTCCAGCGCCCAGAGCAGGTGCGTGTGGAAATCGCGCTCGAACATTACCTCGCCGTCGTGCTCGACGAACAGGGCGCGTAGCGGGGCTGGATCGGCGAGTAGGCCCGCCTCCACTGCGCGCAAGAACTCCGGCGGCGAAGCCTCTGCCAGCTCGCGCAGACAACCGGCTAGTGACATCCAGCGCCCGGACGACGCATTTCCAAGCAAGCGGGCAACCAGCCGATCGATGTCGCCAAGGAGGTCATAGTCCTGCACGCTTTCGGCGTAAACCGACAATTTGGTCAGCGAGTCCACGATCGAGCCGATAACCACGCCGGATTCGTTGCGCACTTTGCCGTACACAGACGCCATCCAGCGCTGATCCGGCGCCAGATCCAAGGCCGGGTCTGGCTGCGCAAGGACGGCCTCAGCGGTGTCGAGCAGGCGCCGCTTCTGCTCGCCTGTCAGCCGCGGAGCAAACAAATAAAGCAGTTCCAGGGGCGCCTTAGCCTTCCAAACTTGGCCAATCTTGAGCACAGGGGCATCGTCCAGGTGCGCCAAGTGCAGCAAGTCGCGCTCCGCCGCCTCGTACGGCTGACCAGTGACAGCTTCTACGCAAGCCACGTCACCACGGCGCGAGGCATTCCATCCGCCGAGCAACACCACTGTGCTCAGGCTGCGAGCGGCTGGATCGGTCATCCAGGTGGGCGTGCGAATAGCGGGATTAGCCGCGCGCACGCGCCGGTACACCGACCACGAGCGCCCGCAGCTCATCGCGAGACGCGACGCGTCGGCTTCGGCTTCGCCCATCACCACCAGCGCGTCTTTGAATTCGTGCATTACCGCGCGCGGCAGTTCGATGCGCACGGTGCCAGGCGCGGGATCGGATTCTTTGGAGCGCGCGCGATGGCCGAAGGCCGATGGCACGATCAGGGTAACGCCTTCACGCCGCGCGCGCGCCGCCGCTACCGTGGTGCTCGCAGCCACCGCCACGCGGATGCCTGCATTGGCATCGACGTATCGCCAGCCTTCGACAGCGGTGACGCACAAGGCCACGTCGGCGTGACCGGTGTTGTCCAATTGCCCACAGGCAAACGCCACCGCCTCTTCCACGCTGTCTGCCTCCAGCGATAGCAAGGCAGGCGCGTCCGCGAGCGCTCGACCAAACTGCTCGACGGCGCGGGCACGGTCGGTGGATAGCGCCGCCACGGTGATCGGCAACGGCGTTTGATGGCGCCAGTTTTCCCAGAAGGCAACGACAGACGACACCCCGGGACCGCTCAGGCCCATGCTTTCGGCGAACCACAGGCATACGCCGCCAGCTACCTCCAGCCATGAAGCCAGATCGTCGGCATCGTATGCGCGCACCGACCGCCAATGGCCAAGGGCTTCGGCCTCGCGCTGCCAGGCGTCCTTGCCCGCCCAGATGCGCGGGCTGACAAAAACAAAAACCAGCTCGCGCGCCTGCGCAGCTGGAGTAGCTTCGGTGCGTTCCCGGAAGTCGCTCCGCGCCTTGCCGAGCGGCGCCTGCGCGCAACCCATCTCCCACCGAGAGTCGCCAACCGGCACCCAGGCGTTGCCGGCGCTGGCGGTGATCATTCCGTCCCATCCGCCGAAATTGTTCGTGTCGGCGCCGCGCACGGCGAGCTGTGTCAGAGTGGCGGTCGCTCCGATCAGGCGGCGAACGAGTTCGGGGAGTTGCCCTCGGGCGTGGGCCGAGTCAGCCCATTGGTCGATTTGGATGGACGAGATACGCATATGGGGTGTCGTTAACGGCCTTCGTGAATGTTTACCGGCGGCGGTCTATGGCGCCGGCTCGACGAGCAGCATGTCTTGGCCAATGCCCATGCCAGACTCCTTCCCGACAGCCGCCTCAAACTGCAAGCTTGAGCCCGTCTAGCCTAGTTGGCGGCGTCCACGCTTGCGCGTGTAGCTGATCAGCATGGCGTTGCCGCTCGCATTGTATGAATTTGTAACCCTATCCAATGGGGTCGGTGATCCGACTTCATACGGCGCCGACGCAAACGGCTACATGGCGATGAGCCACTATCCGACCGCTTCTGCAACCAGGTGAGCGTGACGCCGTCTCGGGGCGCGCCCGCTTTCCCAGCCGGCCCAAGTTCCTTCGTCCACCCCAAGGAATCGCGCGGCGCGCTTGATCGACCAACCGTTCTGTCGGCGGACGGCCTTTAGTCTCTCGGGCAACGACGTGGGTTCGGGGTGGGGGTCGTACCCCAAGAACTGAAGGATGGTCGGCCACGAGGCATCCGGCGGTGTGGTCTGGTCCTTCTCCCAATGGAGTACGGTTTCAGCGCCGACCTGAAGGAGCTTGGCTGCTTCCTTCTGAGTGAGGCCGAGGCCCTGTCGCTTTGCCTTCAAGTGCCCGCCAAGAGTAGTCGGCGCAACAGAAATAGCGCTTGGTTTCAATGACTTGAGCGGTACGCGCACGAATGGCAAAAAGGCAACGCGTCTCTGTCCCTGCGGCTATGCGGGCGATACCCGTGCGCGTTGCCGCTGCACGCCTGAAGGCATTGCCCGCTATCGGTCGCGCCTGTCGGGCCCGCTGCTGGATCGCATCGACATCATGCTCAACGTGCCGCGTATTCCGCACACCGATCTGCGTGGCGCACATCATGGAGAAACCAGCGCGGTGGTGCGTGAGCGCGTCGCCAGCGCACGCGCTCAGCAACTGCAGCGCGCCGGCAAGCCAAACGCCTGGCTCGCCAATCGCGAAGTGGAGCGCGATTGCGTATTGCGGCAACGCGATCAGGATTTGCTCGACCGCGCCGTCGAGCGGCTAGGCCTGTCGGCGCGCGCTTACCATCGCATACTGCGTGTGGCGCGAACCATTGCCGATCTGGCAGGCGCGGCCTGCATAGAGACGCCACATGTGACCGAGGCGGTGCAGTATCGGCGGTTTGATTTTGGCGAGACGCGTGGGCTTCGTTGAAGGTCTTCGCCGTTGTGCAAACGCGGCGCTTACGGGGGGCGACGCCGTTCGGCGGACTTTCCCGCCGTCGGTGAAAGTCCGAAGCCAAGAATCGCTTAAAGCAGAGCAACCGGTGCATTCAAGAAGGTGCCAACCGGCGAGCAACCGATCAGGCAGGGGCAGCAGCGGAGCCCCGCAGTAGCCACCGATCCAACGGACTCAGCACGCCGCCGGCGCCGCGGTTCAGTACATGGGTATAAATCTGCGTAGTGGAAACGTCGCTACGCCCCAGCAATTCCTGCACCGTGCGAATGTCAGATCCACTTTCCAGCAAGTGCGTGGCAAACGAATGCCGCAAGGTATGACAGCTCGCCAACTTGGCTATACCTGCAAGCTGGCGCGCGCGCTTGATAGCTCGCTGCAGGCCAGCCTCGTCACGATGATGGCGGCGCTCGCTTCCCTCTCGTGGGTCGCGTGAGCGCCGGTCAGGCGGAAAAGTATACTGCCAAGCCCAGTCGCGTGCGGCTCCTGGATACTTCCGCGCCAGTGCATGCGGCAACCACACCTCACCGAATCCCTGAGCAAGATCCTGTTCGTGTAACACCTGGGCTCGCGCCAATTGCTGACGCAACGCGGCCTGCACGCGCGCAGGCAAGGGAACGCGCCTGTCCTTGCCGCCTTTCCCATCACGAACGGTAATTTCCTGACGCGCAAAAATCCACATCTTTCACACGCAGACGCAGGCACTCCAGCAAATGCATCCCGGTTCCGTCGAGCACCGCGGCCATCAGCCAGTCGCAACCCTCCAGTACGGCGAGCAGACGCCCTACCTTTTCACGCGACAGTACGACAGGCACACGCGCCGAGCGCTTGGCGCGTACCATCGAGTCCATCCACGCAAGCGTAATCCCCAGCACTTCGCGATACAGGAACAGCAAGGCGGCGAGTGCCTGATTCTGCGTGCCCGCAGCGACATTGCCTTCCGTTGCCAGCGGCGACAGAAACCGCTCCACCTCGACACCGCGCAGCTCGCGCGGATGGCGCCGCCCGTTAGCCTGCACGAATCGCCGTATTCAACCGAGATACGCCTGCTCTGTTCGCCGGCTGTAGTGGCGCAAGCGAATCTGCTGCCTTACTTCCGCGTACAAGCCTGGCCGCTGCTCAGAGCCGGGCGTTACACCCGCATTTGCACCGCCGTAACTCATACACCCTCGTATGTGTCGTGTTTCTCGACCACGTTACGCCTCGGCGGTTGCGGTTGCCCATCAGCTAACAGCTCGTATTTAGTTGGAAAATTCCCGTTGCGCGGTATGGAGTGGCCTCGGCATACTCGGCGCAACGCCCCGGATTTGGGGTCTAAATGTCGTTAGGCGGCATCCATGCAAGCTCTCTTGCGATACCGGAAGACCGTCGGGGCGCTCCTGGCAGTAGTTGCCTTCGTATTCCAATGGACAGTTGTTGATGGTCTCGAAGCAAAGAGCAAATCCGTCTTTCCGAGCGCGTCCTTTGCCACAGGTGAGGTCAATGAGCACTCCTTGGAACTGCTCTACTTGAACACCCAGGACCTTCGCTTTCTGGAGGCCGCACTGCAGGCCGCATCCATGCGTTTCACGGTCCTTCATCTGTCCCCGGCATTTCAGGAGGCCACGAAGGAGTCACGCTTTCAGGTGCTACTTCAAGCGATGCAAGGCAAACCAACATCTTGGGATGACTATTTGTCTAGGAAGCAATCGTTCCTGCGCGAAATGGGTAAGTTCTGGAATGACGAGTGGCGAAAGGGAGCCGCAAAAGCACAGCGCTACGCCAGTTTCGCCAAGGTGGTCACGTTCATCGTTTCGCTCGTCGGCCTTCTACTCGTGTGGAGTGCAGAAGCGTTCCCGAGCAAATCGGCTTCCAATGGCTCGCATGCCGCCTAACCCTTCGTTGCACCCGACTCGCTACAGCGGGCTTCGCCCGCTTCCGTGAGCGGGTGAACTCAAACGTTAGGTCCGCATGACAGATTTATCGCCACTCGAAGAGCTGGCCGCTTGCGACGATGTTGGGTTCCTTTCTATGCGGGAGGAGCCCGAGTTTGAACTTTGCATTCGCGTTCAGGCCACTAACCCTGACCGAGTGTTTGAGATCCGCTGGCCTAGCTACATCAGCTATGCCGTCCGCAGCGAGCGTTACTGCCAATGGGATAGTGAGGAGGTCTGGGAGGGTAAGCACGTCTTCCGCACATACACCAAGTCCAAGTTCCTGGACTTTGTTGCGGCGGGTACTTTTGCTTCGGATACTTTCCCTGGACCGTTCAGGCACTACCAAATCCAGAGTCTGTACCCGATCATTGACGTTGCGTCGCTCGATGCACCGCAGGTCCGCCGCGTTGGGCGGGCCTAACAATTCATTCAATCCGAACCCGCTTCGCGGGTTGGCTCAATTCAGGCGTTAGATGGCAGAGCAAGCTGTGTCGCTGCAGATAAAAAGACTTGATCCAAGTGAACTCGCTTGGGCAAACGAGCGCTACGCGGAGGTCGATTTTCTTCCGTCTCCTGCTACAGATTTTGTCGCGGTCGTATTTGTTGGCGACAATCCTGCCGCGCTGGGTCGCGTTACTCAACTGACCGCCACTGTCGGAGAACTTGGTGGCATGTACGTTTTTCCAGAGTTCCGTGGTTCAGGCATCGCCAAGCAGCTGGTTGACTATCTCGTTGCCGAGTGCGGCCTCGACACCTTGTTCTGCTTGCCCTTCGAGAAGCTCCATGACCTTTATGCTGCTTCAGGCTTCTTGCTTCATCCGCCCAACGATATCGTTCCTGAAAAGGTTTTGAGCAAGCATGCTTGGTGCAATTTGCACTATCCAGATCGCGTGCTCCTCATGTCTCGCGGAAGTACGGGCCGCCCCATCTAACAATTCATTCAAGCCGAACCCGCTTCGCGGGTCGGCTCAATTCAGGCGCTAGACCGCTATGAAGTACCCGTCGCCAGATGACATCGCGGAAATGCAGTCTAGGGGCTTCGACATCTCGATGATCCGCGATGCCGACGAGAAATCAAAGCGCTGGTATCGGGGGAAGCAAGTGATTGACAGGCTTCGTGTGGCGTTTGCTGGGGTTACGCTAGGGGATGGAGTGGGTCTATATCAGGCACAAGGCCTGGACGACTATGCGGGTCAGGAGGAGCTCGACCGACTTCGCTTGAATGACGAGAAGCACGACTGGTCTCGAATCCCGGCTGCCGCGCTGAATGAGTGTCACAGCAGTCTTAGGTTCTTCGACCCTGAAGGCATGAGGTTTCACATGCCCGCGTTCCTAATTGCTGACATTTCCGGCGACTTCCACCACGGTGTTGATTACCACCTTTGCAATCCTGGGGATCGATTCTCGCTCCTCTCGCCCCAACAGCGAGAGGCAGTGCGCCAGTTCATGCTCTATATAGCTGAAGAGGGCGACTGCGAGTTCTCGCGACCCCACATCTTGAGAGCCTTGGATGAATACTGGACCGAGTAAATGTTCGCGCGATTGCGGTCTGACAAATCGCTCGAGCGGACGCGTGAGCGATCAAGTGCCAAACCCAGTCGCTGGCGTGCGCGCCGCTCAGCTCAACCGTTAGGCTGAACGCTATGAGAACCCGTCGCTGGCTCGCACACCTCTTGGTTCCTGCTGCGGTTGCCTGCGCGGCGCTTGCGTTATCGCTGGCGCGCGAGCCTCTGAATGGTGAGCTGCTGCTTACGCATCTGGCCGGAGGTTTCTTGTTCTATGCAGCGCCGCATCTACTTTGGGTGGCGCTGTGCAGCGCATTCAATCCAGCGCGAGTGGTTCGGCACCTCGGTTTGCTGGTGTCCTCGGCCGCATTGCTAGCCGTGTGTGCCCTATCGTTGTGGGGTCCGCGGGATCCGTCTGGTCTTCCCTATCAGTGGCTGGTTTACTGGCCACTCGCTGGGGCAGCGTTGCTTCTCGTGTTGGCCGGTTGGGTTCTCGCAGGGCGTCCGCATGCAGCCGCCTAACCAGTCAATCGAGCGGAGGGCGCAAGCACGCTTCGTGTGCTTGCGCCCTCCGCTCATCTCCAACGTTAGGCACCATAGGAAATAACATGGCTTTTCCAACTGCAGAACGTGAAGCCTTGCTCGCCGTGAAAGGCATTGGTCCGACTGTAATTCAGCGTCTTGAGCAGATTGGGTTCAATTCTTTGAGCGAGCTTGCCGGGGCAGACGTACTTGAGGTGGTCACAAGTGCAGCCGGCTTGGTTGGCTCCACCTGCTGGAAAAACAGTCCGCAAGCAAGATCGGCAATTCAGGCCGCCATTGACTTGGCAAGGTCCAAGCAATGATGCCTAATAATTCATTCAAGCCGACGCCGCTTCGCGGCGCGGCTTGATTCAAGCGTTGGGCACCCAAAGAGATGAAGTATTGATGAACATCGATGCTATATCGCCTCTGTCTGAGCCGGACAACCTGGATGTCATTGGTGAGCGAAATGATGGCGGTGTTGACATGCTTGTGGTGACGACAGGGCCACTAGATGCCTCGGATGAAACATGCCGGCGACTCGAGGAGAAGCTCAACGCTTACCTGTACGCCGCGGTACATCCACACTTCGGAAGTGTTTACCCCGCAGCTCGTGATGGTTGCATGCGAATATTCGTCTCAGACTCACACATGATCTCCGAGCGAGCGCGAGCGCTGATCCAGTCTTTCGCAGCCCAGGCACTTGCCCTTGGCGTCGAAGTTCGGATCGGCGATCCGGTCGCCCAACAATCCGTTCAACCCGACCGCCGCGAGACGCGGCTCCGGGTTAACGGTACGTTAGGCCGCACATGAAGATTCTCGTCTACGGAAACTCGGGCTCTGGCAAGAGCACATACGCCAAGGCAATGTCAGCGCTCCACGGCCTCGCGCATCTCGACCTTGACACCATCGTGTGGGAGCCCGGAAAGATCGCGGTTCAACGTCGGCCCGAAGAGGTTGCCGCATCACTGAACTCTTTCATCGCTACCGAAGCGGCTTGGGTCATAGAAGGCTGTTACGGCGAGCTGGTCGAGGCAGCGTCCCATCACTGCACCGAGTTGGTCTTCCTCAATCCGGGTTGCGATGCATGTCTAGCCAATAACCGGCAACGCCCTTGGGAGCCTCACAAGTACGCGTCACTCGAAGAGCAGAACTCCATGCTCGCTCAACTCCAGGCTTGGGTTGCCGCGTACTACACGCGTGACGACCAGTGGTCCTACTCCGCGCACCGCCGCATCTTCGACAAACACGCTGGCGCCAAAGTCGAGCACCTTTCAGTCGCGCGTGCGGCCTAACCAATCGTTCAAGCGGACATTTGGGCTGCACCCATCATGTTCCCGATCTTGTAACATGCTGAGCGCGGTCAAAATGCCGCTTAACTCAGGTGTTAGGCGGCATGACCAGCACCACCTCCCCGAATCGTCCGCCCACGGACGCTGAACGCAGGCTCGCGCGCTACATGCTTGAGCATGGCGAACCGGAGGGTCGTGCCTTTCTCGCTCAACTCGAGGCTGCAGAGGTCACTTCGTGGAAGTGTCCATGCGGCTGCGCAAGCTTCAACTTCCGAATCGCCGGCCATCCAGAAGCACCGCCTGGCGTCAGCGTGCTCGGTGACTTCCTGTGCGGACCGGAGAACTCACCCTCGGGCATCTTCATCTTTGAGAGTGGTGGTCTGCTCAGCGGAATCGAGTTGTACGGCATGGCATCTGAGGCACCCAGAGAGCTTCCGGCAATCAACGAACTCCGCCCCTTGCCACCACCCAAGTAGCTCGCCTCGTCGTCCGCAATACGCTGCGCCGCGAGTGCCGCCTAACCCGTCGCTCGAGGCGCTTGCGGCGCCCGATAATCTTTGGTGTTCCTCACATGCATCTGCTTGCGTACCAGGCTCATTCAGCGCATCGGCTACCCCGAGCATTCCTGTGGTAGCCTCATTCGCGTTGGGTGCACGCTTGCCTTGGCTCAGGAACGCGTCGCTACCAGTTCACAATTCGTCCAAGCCGACGCCGCTTCGCGGCGCGGCTTAATTCAGGCGTTAGGCATCACACGGACAACATCATGTCTCCTGGTTTCTTAGATCAGCAGCTTGCATTTCTACGAGAGATCGACCAACTGAAGAGCGTGGTCCGGCAGTCGCCTCTGCTGAACGGAAGTCGAAAGGAAAATAGTGCCGAGCATTCCTGGCATCTCGCCGTTTACGCGTTGATCTTGCAGCAATACGCTGCCGCCGAGATTCGTGTGGAGCGCGTGATCCAAATGCTCCTGGTTCACGACATCGTGGAAGTAGATGTCGGTGATACTCCCATACACCAGACAGGGATGGGGGGTTCACAAGCTGAACTTGAAGAGCGAGCTGCAGTGCGAATCTTCGGCATGCTCCCCGGCGAGCAAGGAGCGGCGTTATTAGAGCTCTGGCGCGAATTCGAACTAGCTGAGTCGAATGATGCAAAATTCGCAAAGGCGCTCGATAGGGTGCAGCCGCTCCTTGTCAACGTAAACACCCGTGGCGGCACTTGGTCAGATAATGGAGTGACGCTTGAGCAGGTCAATGAGCGTTATGGCCCTACTATTTCGCGAGGCTCGCCAACGCTGTGGGCTGCTTGCGAGGTGCTCGTCCATGAGCACTTTGCGTCTCAGAGCACAGGCATCCAAGATGATGCCTGACAATTCATTCAAGCCGACCCACTTCGCGGTTCGGCTTAACTCAGGCGTTAGGCCTCGCATGAACCTCCGCAGTTACGCGAAAGCCGATTGGGACCGTCTGTGTGCGATCCACGACGCGGCTCGTATGCACGAACTTCAGGCCAGTGGCATCCCGCAAGCTTTCCTCACGCTTGAGCAGACAGCCGAGAACGAGGGGCTCTTCGATGGCGAGGTTGTCGTCGCCGAGGTCGAAGGATGCGTGTGCGGGTTCGTAGCCTATGCCGAGAACGAGCTCACCTGGCTGTACGTAGATCCGTCAAGCTACAGGCAAGGAGTGGGCAGGCGGTTGCTCAAACATGCAATCGACGCCTCTGGCGGAACCATGACAACCGAAGTTCTCGTCGGCAACGAATCTGCACTGGCGCTCTACCTCTCCGAGGGCTTTCGTGTTGTCAAGCGCGTCGATGGCAAGCTCACGGGCAACGAAGCGTTTGCCGCTTCCGGGCTCGTGCTGGCACGCGGCGCGACCGAGGCCTAACTTGTCGGTCGAGCTGACCCGCTCCAGCAGGCGGCGTAAGGCCGGGCCGCGGCGCGGTGTGGCATTCTCTCGGCCCAGCCTTACGCCGCCTGCTGGAGCGGGCAGCTCATCTCTACGTTAGGCCGCATGAAACACTCATCAGTCGCCATTCGACAAGCCGTCCGCGACGATATGCCTGGGCTTTGGGACGTGCGGTACTCCGTCGCCGAGAACACCCTGACGCCTGGCCGCATCTCAGACGAGGAACTTCGTCACTCGATCGAAGAAGGTGGATCCGGTTGGGTGAGCGAAGAGCATGGCCGCATCGTCGGGTTTGCCATTGGTCTGATCTCTGGCAACGTTTGGGCGCTGTTTGTCCGGCCCGAGGCAGAAGGCCGCGGCATCGGATCTGCCCTCCACGCTGAGATGCTTGCCTGGTTCTCGCAGCAGCCACCCGATCGCCTCTGGCTATCGACAGGAACCAACACACGCGCCCGGGCCTTCTATGAATCACGAGGCTGGCAGTACGCAGGGCCATACGGGCCGGACGAAATACGCCTCGAACGCCAAAATGCTGCCTACCATGCCGTAGCGCGCCGGCTACCTCTACGTTAGAAGTCCATGGACAGAATTTCGTTATACGAAATCGGTTTGAGCTCCCTAAGCCTTCCTGTCGGGATTGATCCACCGGCTGAAGAGCTGGGTGTGATTGAGGCTACGCGTAATCTCTATGCCAATCGTGGGTTCTCGGTTCCTTGGGTCTGCTATTTGGCTGTGTTGGGCTCCAAATGTGTAGGCACCTGCGGATTTACCGGGCCACCCAAAGACGAACAGGTAGAAATTGCGTACTTCACCTTTCCCGAAAACGAGGGAAAGGGTGTTGCTACTAAAATGGCAACGCTGCTCGTGGAGATCGCACTGAATGCTGGGATCGAAGGGCTTCAAATTGTCGCGCACACTCTACCAACCAAGAATGGCTCAACATGCATACTGGAACGGGTAGGGTTCAAGTGTGAAGGAGAGATTGAACATGAGGAAGACGGGAAGGTTTGGAAATGGGTTCGGGCGTGAACGTCTAACTGCTTAACCCTTCGGCGAACCTGACCCGCTACGGCAGGCCTTGCAAGCCCGGTCCGTACCACCTGCACTATCGTCGCGGACCGGGCTTACAAGCCCTGCCTCCGCGGGCAGGTTACCCCGAACATTGGGCGCTAACAGCAATTACCGAGAAACATCCTGAAGGGACTCTTCCAGCAGCTGAAACCAATCTTCCCGTGACTGTCTATGTGGGGTCACGGGCCGCCGCCGCGGCAAAGATAAACGGTGGACTGGTGCATCACAGGCCTCCGGTCCCGTTGGACTTCAGCACGGCGCGCGAGCGGCCCCACAGCACGAACACCGCCAGGGCCAGCAGGATCAGGTTGAGCGGCGTGGCGGACCATTCGCCGCGCGAGGCGTGGAAGCTGAATGCCAGCACCTGTAACACGATGATGCCGATGGCCGCCAGGACCGTCAGGCGCGGCCGGATGCGCGTGAGCGCGGGCAGCACGATGCCCAGGCCGCCCAGCAGGTCGACGATTCCGGTGAATGACTTGAGCGTGGGGTACTCGGTGGCCCAGACCATCATCTTGGCCAGTTCGTCGGCCGGCGCGGCCAGCTTCATGTAGGCGCCGAACAGCAGGAAGAAGGCCAGCACGACCTGGGCGACCCAGAGGAGTGCGCGGAGCGCTCGCTGGGGCGGCAATGCGGCATCGATGGTTGTGTTCATGTGAGTTCTCCATTGGGATGGCCACCGGGTCGGCAGCCGCAATGCCAATGTAGTCATTGCCAGTTGGTTTATCATCTGTGCATTCGTTGATGAAACGTTTCCTGGTGGTTGATGAATGGCCATGGACAGCCTCATGAGCAGACGAGTGTTTTGCCTAGTGGCGGAGCAGAAGAGTTTTATCGCCGCCGCGCGGCATTTCGACATTTCGGCGACTATGGTGAGCAAGCATGTCCAGTATTTGGAGGAAAGGATCGGAGCGCGCCTGCTGAACCGAACCAGCCGCAGCGTCAGCCTCACTGAGGTCGGAGCAAAGTATTTCGAGCAAACCCGTCGGCTGCTGGAAACCCTAGATGAAGTCGAAGCTGAGGCTGGACAGGCGACCGCTACGCCGCGCGGACTGCTTCGTTTGAGCGCGCCGGTGTGGCTGGCCAATCCGCACTTTGCCGGACTCCTGGTCGAGTTCCACGCGCGTTGTCCGGAAGTCCGCGTGGAGGTTGACCTCAGCGGCCACTTCGTCAATATGGTCGAGGAAAACTTCGATCTGGTCTTGCGCGCTACGCGCAATCCGGACGATACCCTGATTATCAGGCCGGTTACTCAGATCGCGTTTCCGATTGTGGGATCTCCCAAGTACCTGGCGAATCGCGGCAGGCCGAGGCGCATTGCTGACCTGTCCCAGCATACGATGCTCTCGTACGCTTTCGTGGGAAGCGACGAAGTGAGCCTTCGTGGCCCCGACGGAGAGGAGGCTGTCAGATACGTGCCAGCGCTGGTGAGTAACAACGAAACCCTGCTTCATCTAGCCGCGTTGCACGGCATGGGACTGGCCTTCATGCCGTTGCCGCTGGTCAGCGAAGACCTGTCCAATGGACGACTGGAAATCGTATTGCCGGAATTTGAGACTCCGAAGGCGTCACTGTATGCTGTTTACCCCAGCCGGCAATACCTCTCGGCGAAAGTCAGAACATTTGTCGACTTCCTGGTCGAGTCCTATCGTCGCATTTGATTCAAGAGCAGCGATTTGGTGCGGATCAGTGACGCCCAACCCAGCGCTTGAGCGGACGCGCGGAAGTCGGCGTGCCTCTCAGCTGATGCGTTCGGCCGCAAGAAGGGAAGGAAAGTGGCATGCCCAGATTGATTAGCGCGCGGAGCGTACTGGGTGTCCAGGATTTGGATGTCTCAACGTCTTTCTTCCACGAAAAGCTCGGCTTTGAAATTTGCGCCACTTACGACGGGTGGTGCTTTCTTTCTCGCGGAGGTTTCACGGTGATGCTTGGCCACTGTCCAGATGAAGTCCCCGCGAGCAAGATCGGCGACCACTCATATTTCGCCTACGTCGTAGTCGACAGCGTTGACTCTCTGTGTCACGAGTTTCGGTCGCGCGCAGTCCAGCCGATGTCAGAACCGGAAAGTAAGCCGTGGGGCATGCGCGAGTTCCTAGTCACGACACCCGACGGACATCGAATCATGTTTGGTCAGGATATCGATCCGCCAGAAAAGGCGGAAGGTTGAAAATGTGGCCGAACCCATCATTCCACCGGACCGCCTTCCGCGGCCGGTGAGTTCAAACGTTAGGCGCTGCAATCCAATCGTCGGAGCCCCATTGCCATGGCAGAAGCCAAGACCAAGCCATCCGGCGCGAGCATCGAGGAGTACCTTGCTTCTCGCGCCTCCGGCGAGCAGCTCGTTGACTGCCAGGCGCTGCTTGCCTTTCTCCAGCGCGTCACCGGTCAGGCTCCGCGCATGTGGGGGCCCAGCATCGTGGGCTTCGGTTCGTATCGCTATCCACTGGCCAGTGGCAAGCTCGGCGAGTCGTGCGCTACGGGCTTCGCCGTCCGTGGCAAGGAGTTGGTGGTGTACTTGGTCGCCGAGGCGCCTGACCAGTCTTCGCTCCTGGCCAAACTGGGTAAGCACAAGTTCGGCAAGGCCTGCCTGTACTTCAGACGGCTCGCCGACCTGGACCAGAAGGTGCTGGAGAAGCTGGTGCTCGGTTCGCTGACAGAACTCAAGCGGCGGTATGGCTGAGCCAGCAGCGCCTAACCCCTCGCTCGAGCCGACCTGCTACTGCAGGCGCCGCATGGCTGTTTAAGGCCAGGGTGTCACCGACCGCACCTATGGAGCCAATCCGGGATCGCCGTAATGGAGCCACGTGCTGACCGGGGTAACGGAGCCAGCGGATGATCGGGCTAATGGAGCCAGCCGAAGATCGCCGTAACGGCAAGAACGCGGCCATCAAGAACGCGGCCACGCAGAAGCGCCGGGACGAATCCGGCCAAGAACGCTGCCACAAGAACGCCAAGAACGCTGCCACGCACAACTCAGAACAATCTGACGAGCTATCGGGATGTTTTCGCAGGCGCCCGCGAAGTTGAAGCGGGACAATGGCGCCCATGGCCCAACCTCGCTCTCAGCTGGTTTCCCCGGATAAACGTGGCGTGTTTCATTGTGTACAACGCTGCGTGCGTCGGGCATGGCTGTGCGGGGAAGACAAATACACCGGTATTTCGTTCGAGCATCGCAAGCAGTGGGTCAAGGACAGAATCGCCCTCGTTGGCGCATGCTTTGCAGTGGCGATCCACGCCTACGCCGTGATGAGTAACCATCTGCATCTGGTGGTGGAGATTGATCCACTGGCCCCACAGCACTGGCCTGATGAAGAGGTCGCTCAGCGCTGGGCAAGACTGTTTCCACCGAGCGAAGCCACCGCATCCGCATTCGAGGCGAAGTGTTGCTTGGTGACCCGTGATCCCGCGCGTCTTGTCGTGATCCGCGCGCGCCTGGGGAGCTTGTCCTGGCTGATGAAGTGTCTGGTTGAACCCATTGCTCGTCGGGCGAATGCCGAGGATTGCTGCAAGGGGCGATTCTGGGAAGGCCGTTTCAAGTCGCAGGTCCTGAAAGGCGAAAAGGCATTGCTCGCCGCGATGGCCTATGTGGACCTGAACCCGGTTCGCGCAGGTATCGCTGACCGGCTGGAGGAGCAGCAGCACACCAGTGTCAGCGAACGCATCCGGGAGGCGAACGATCGTCCCCAGCTATTGGCCTGTGTGATGCAGCCGCTGGCAGCAACGATCACGCCGATCTCGGCGGACATTCGATTGCGGGACTACTTGGTGCTGATCGAATGGACCGGGAAGCAGCTACGGGGTGACAACTGTGGAGCGATTTCAAGCCGGGTACCGCCGGTCGTCGAGCGAATGGAGAAGAACGCCGACCGTTGGCAGGTGCGGGTCAAGGCGATCGGCTCACGCTATTGGCGCGTTGCGGGAGAAGCGCACGACCTGATTGCTGCCGCACGGGAGATCGGTCAGCGCTGGCTGCGCGGCATTGGGTTCGCGAGGTCGCTAGAGAAAATTCGGTGAGCCCGAGTGTTGGGATTTCTATGCGCGAAAGCGAGGATCTGCTGTGGGCGCAGGGAATTCTTCGCTCTTCCAAACTCGGCAAGTCGTTTGGTTTTCTGTTCTAGTCGGGCAGTGAGGTAGATGGATTGGCTATCGTGGGTGTCCTGGTTTTCCGGTTTGGATCGTGGGTGTCCTGGGTTGAACGCCCTCCTCAGCCGCCGGCGGCGCCCCAGGGGGCCGGAGGAAGCGACTGCTGCGGCTGAGTCAGGTCGAATTCGACGCGGAATAACCGGTTCGGCCGTGCGAGCTCGTAGACAAAGCGCTGCGCGTCGAGTTCAAGAGCCCATACATTGCTGATCGAAACTTTTCGATCACGCGCGCGGAACAGCGCCCTCGAGTACAGGTCGGCGGGAAACTCGAAACGCCAGCGATCCGCCGATTGTTCGGTCGGCTTCTCTGCCGTTCGTGCAGGGCTGCTGCCGCCGTACAGCGTGATCGCATCTTCGCTGCCGTCCGCATGGCGATGATCGTGCTTGAGACGTAGCACGTGGTGCGGCTGGTCGAACGTGATCACCCAGGTGCGCGAACGGTCGTCACCGACGTGGAACGGAATGCGAACCGTATTGTCATTGCACTCACGCACGTGCATGACGAGTGGTTTGCCGGCGAACGGGTCGTCAGCGGTCACCGGCGTGTCGGTAACGATGCGCCCAGCGAACGCCTTGCCGCAGAGGCTGCGCAGACGCAACAGGAAGGCGTGCTGTGGCGACGACGCGACCGGCGTGGCCGTGCCGGTGGAAGCCTTGGGGGTCTCGGGGCGGGGAGACGGTATGCAAGCCGACAGCAGTGCGGCCAGCGCGAATGATGCAATGCAGCAGCGATAGGGTCTGATCATTAGGGAACGGTAGCAAACTGTTGCAGTCACTCGGAAGCCGTACCGCTTGCGGCGAAATGATTCCGGACCCGACGCGAGCCAGCCGGTACCAATACGCCGAACCAACGCGCTTGTCCGCCGCTGACTGCACCGTATGAGCATGGCTCGGGTCTGAGCGACATTCTCAGTTCGACTTGATTTTCCGGCGGCGACAGCGCGGCGTGAAGCACGTACCGGGTGCGAGTCGTGGTCGCCGGCCGGAGAGCTTGCGGCTTGTCCGTCGGGACGGCGCAAGATCTGCCCGTTGACACGCATCGGCGTCTGGCAGTGCGGGCAGCAGATCGGCGGATGCCGATGCTGCACCCGTTCGGCATTCAGGGGCCGCAGGGCCAGTTGTACGAAAGCCATCCGCCGCTTTGCCCTGCGGGTACTTGGCTTAGTCCGGTCGAATGGTTAGGATTCCTGACCATGAAATTCGATCAAATCTCCGAACCTCTGGATCTACGGCTGGCAGATGGTTTGACCCGACTGGCCGCCGTCGCCCGTCAACTGGACTGGCAAGCGGCCACTTCGGCTGGCTTGTCGCCGACCCAGGCTGACATCCTTTGTTTTGTCGCCAACCGCCCGGAAGGGTCGAGGCTCACTGCCGCTGCCGCACATGCTGGTGTCCGCAAAGCAACCGCCAGCGATGCCGTGGCTGCCCTGGAGTCCAAGGATCTGCTGCACAAGTACGGAGATGCATCCGACGCGCGTGCCGTAACGCTGAAAGCTTCGGTCGCCGGTCAGGAGATTGCCCAGTCATGGCCCAGAAGTTTCGCACCGGTTGTGGCTGGCCTCTCCAAGGCGGAGCAGGAGGTGCTGCTCGGGCTGGTGATCAAGATGATCCGGCAACTGCAGCAGCGCCAATTGATTGCACCGCAGCGCACCTGCGTTGCTTGCCGCCATTTCCGCGAGAACGTCGCCCCCGGCACGAAGTCACCTCATTTCTGTGCACTCGTCAGTGCGCCGATGGGTGATCGCCACCTTCGGGTCGACTGCGCGGAATACGAATCCGCCGCCTGACGGCGGCTCAACTACCCCGTTCATCGCGAACGGGTCTTTCTTTGATCCTAATAGTCAGGAGTCCTTACATGAAAGCGCTGGTCTTGAGCTTGCTTTGCGCCACTGCAGCAACAACCGTGCAGGCTGCTGATCCTCAGGTTCCCTACCCTCAGGGGTATCGCGAATGGCATCACGTGAAAAGCATGGTTATCGAAGAGGGGCACCCGCTGTTCGGCGCCTTTGGTGGCATTCACCACCTGTATGCCAATGACAAGGCCATGAAAGGGTACAGGGGCGAGAGCTTTCCTGAGGGATCGGTAATCATCTTCGACCTGCTGGAAGCCGTGCGTGATGGGAATGCCGTTACCGAGGGCGCGCGCAAGGTGGTCGGCGTGATGCACAAGGATTCGAAGAAATTCAAGGCAACTGGTGGATGGGGTTTCGAAGGATTCGGTGGCGGTGACCCGGCCAAGCGAGTGGTGGCTACCAATGCGGCGTCCGCCTGCTTTGCTTGCCATCAGCCGCAGAAGGCACAGGACTACACCTTCAGCCGCTTGCGTGATTGAGGGCGTGTCGTGAATCAGCCTGTTATGGCGCTGCCCTGGCGCACTTCCGCTTGGCTGAACACATCGGCGCCTGTCGATCTGGAGGCGCAGCGCGGCCATGTGGTTGTCGCCTGCGCCTTCCAGATGTTGTGCCCCGGTTGTGTCGCCCTGGCCATTCCGCAGATGAAGGCAGTGCACGAGCTGTTCAGTCCGCAGGGTGTGATCGTAGTGGGCCTGCATACCGTGTTCGAGCATCACGATGCGATGACAGTTACTGCCCTTCGCGCCTTCGTGCACGAATACGGCATCCGTTTCCCGGTTGGCGTGGATATGCCGGCGGCTGACGGTGGGCCGATTCCGCAAACGATGGCGGCTTACCGTATGCAAGGTACGCCGACTCTGTTGCTGATTGATCGCTCGGGGCAATTGCGGCGGCAGGTCTTCGGGCACATTCCCGACCTTCATCTCGGGGCGGAAATCATGCGCCTCGTCGAGCGGCAGTAAAGCGGTGGGCACGAGGCCTGGCGAACCGGGGTAGATCGCGCGCAGCCACGATCTATCCTGGGTTGACTTGAGTCGGCAACTGCAACTGCAACTGCAGCTGCAGGGTGCTGGTAGTTAGAAAATTACTTTTCGATTTTCAGTGATGTCGCGAGCCGCATCTGCGGCAGATGGCGGCAAAAAATCGGGGCGAGTGCGGTTGTGTTTGGCGCGATGTGATGCGATGCGCCTGGATTCGTCATCATCGCTTGCGCCGAGTAGCGATGGCGCCGCCGGGCACGACGACGTGTAAATGCTTATGCAGATCGAGGCGCCGGTTGTGAGGACATGGCGCTTTGATCAGGTCCACCCACGGGCGCGGTCGTCCATTCTCCAACACTGGGCTTAGCTGGTTGTGTTCGCGATTGGCTTAACACAGGCGCCAAACCGCAGAATAATACGAGTTCTTCCCCACAGGTCGGCCCTGATTCATGACAACAGACGAAGCCCAACGGGACATGCGTGTCTCTTATTTTTCCGGCGCGCCCGGCATGCTGGCTTCAGCCTTTGCCTGGCTCATCGCGGGCTTTGTTGCACTTCGAGGTTCCCCGGCCAACGCAGTGATCGCGCTGTTCGTTGGCGGCATGCTCATCCATCCCGTTGGTGTTCTGCTGTGCAAGGCGATGGGGCGTTCGGGCCGGCATTCCAAGGCAAATCCGCTCGGTGCCCTCGCGCTCGAGAACACGGGCTGGCTGATTCTCTGTCTACCCATTACGTATGCAGTCGCTCAATCCAACATGCGGTGGTTCTTCCCGGCCATGCTCCTCGTCATTGGCGGCCGTTACCTCACATTTCGCACTCTGTTCGGCATGCGCATCTATTGGGCATGCGGTGCCTCGCTGGCATTCGCCGGCTACTTGCTGGCAGCGTCCAAGGCGCAGCCTCATGTGGCCGCGTTCGTGGGTTCTGCCGTCGAGGCAGTGTTCGCTGTAGCTATCCTCCTGAGCGCGCGCCGTGGCGTTGCGGTCTAGCTTTCCTTCAAGTGGGCGTCCGCAAGCGGCAGGCGGCCCCTTAGGCCGAACGGTCAGGTCTGGCGGGGACGCACCGTCGTAGCGTGAGCAGCCGCGCAAGGGCTGGTCGTATCGGTCTTTGAGCTACGTGGCCGAACTCCGCTGACTCTTGTGACCGAAGCGTAGTGACTGCGAGCAATGCGACGTTTGACCTCACGGTCGATCCGGTATTCATGATCGAGCGATAGGGGCAATGCTAGGCCGTGATCGGATGACGCCGAGGGCACCATAGCCATTGATGCGGCACTTTGAGTGCAACGCTGGCGCGGGCAGAATAGGCGGCCTTGCGCCGTCTCCGGCGCTGCCGCCACCTGCGACGTCTCTGCCATGCTCAATCCTGCCCAACGCGCCGCCGTCGACTATTGCGACGGTCCGCTGCTCGTCCTTGCCGGTGCCGGCTCGGGCAAGACCAGTGTCATCACGCAGAAGATCGCGCACCTCGTCTCGCGGCGTAATCTGGCGGCAAAAAAAATCGCCGCAATCACCTTCACCAACAAGGCCGCACGCGAAATGCGCGAGCGCGTGGCCAAACTCGTGTCCAGCGAAGCGGCCAGCGATCTGACGGTATGCACCTTCCATGCAATGGGCCTGAAGTTTCTGCAGATCGAGCACGCCAAGCTCGGCCTCAAGCGCGGCTTTTCGGTCCTCGATGCCGATGACGGCGAGTCCATCATCAAGGATCTGCTGCCCAAGGCGCTGAAGCCCGACCAGCTCTGGGCCTTGCGCAATCTGGTTTCAACGGCGAAGAACAACGGACTGGATCCGGCCCAGGCGCTTGCGGCCGCGCGTAGCCCGCGCGAGCTGGAGGCCGCCCAGCTCTACGAGGGCTACCAGAGGCGTCTGACAGCCTTCAACGCGGTTGACTTCGATGATCTGATCCGCCTGCCGCTGAGCTTGCTGGAGCAGGACCAGGAGACACGCAATGCCTGGCAGGAACGTATCCGCTACCTGCTCGTCGACGAATACCAGGATACAAACTCGGCGCAGTACCGCCTGATCCGCAATCTCTGCGGTCCCCGTGGCCTGTTCACGGCGGTGGGCGACGACGACCAGTCGATCTACGCCTGGCGCGGTGCGAATCCGGAAAACCTCGACGATCTTGCACGCGATTACCCCAGTCTCAAGGTCGTCAAGCTCGAACAGAACTACCGCTGCGGAAAACGCATATTGCGCGCCGCAAACAAGCTCATCGCGAACAACCCGCACAAACATCTGAAACAGCTGTTCAGCGATCTGCCGGAAGGCCCGCCTATCCGTGTCATGGAATGCAAGGACAGCGAGCATGAGGCTGAGCGCGTCGCCGCCGACTTGACCCACCTCGTCGAGAAGCACCAGGCGAAGTGGCAGGATTTCGCCATCCTCTATCGCGGCAATCACCAGTCACGCGCGCTCGAAAAGGCACTGCGGCTGGCACGTGTGCCTTATCACATCAGCGGCGGCACGGCATTTCTCGATCGTGGCGAAGTCAAGGACATCCTGGCCTATCTGCGCCTGATCTCGAACCCGGAGGACGACTCCGCTTTTTTGCGTATTGCCAATGTTCCGCGCCGGGACATCGGCGCGACGACCCTGGAAAAACTCGGCGAACTCGCTCAGCAGCGGCATGCTTCGCTGCTCGAAGCCGCCCAGAGCGACGGCGTGCTCAAGCAGCTCGCCCCGCGCTCGGCCTCTGCACTGGCCGGCTTTGCCGATCTCATTGCCGGGCTACGTGCACAGGTGCGCCAGGTGAGTGCGGCGGAACTTGTCGACGAGCTTGTGCGCCGTACGCGCTATGCCGAACACCTGACCGCCGAGATCAAGGATCCGGCCGCGCGGCAAAGACGGCTGGGCAATCTGAGCGAACTCGGCGATTGGTTCCGCGCCATGCAAAAAGGCGCCAACAGCGCCGGTGATCTTGCCGCGCAGCTTGCTCTGCTGACCCATTCCGATCGCGACGACCCGGGCAATTCCGTACGCCTGATGACCTTGCACGGCGCGAAAGGGCTGGAGTTCCGCTTCGTGTTCATTGTCGGCGTCGAGGACGGCCAGCTTCCGCACGAGGGCAGCCTCGAGGAAGGCCGTCTCGACGAGGAGCGCCGCCTCATGTACGTCGGCATCACGCGGGCGAAAGAGCGGCTATGCCTGAGCTATGCCGCGCGCTCGCGGCGTTTTGGCGAAGTGCTCAAGAACGAACCCAGCCGCTTCCTCAGCGAGATACCCGCCGACGACCTGCACTGGGACGGCCGCGATGCGGAGCAGGATGCCCAGGCCAAAAAGGATGTTGCGGCCTCGCACCTCGCCAGGCTTGCCAGCCTGCTGGCCGACTGAACGACCGTTGCCCGCTAGAATCGCCCGCCTTGCGCCACCGGAGACCCTGATGAATCGCTTCGCTGTCTTGTTGACCCTGCTGCTCGCCGGCTGCGCCGCGTCGCCAACGCGCACGACCACGCCGACGGCGGCGGCAGAGCCGGCTCAGCCGCCGCCGCTGACCTATGCCGAAACCAATCTCAATGCGACGCTCTGGGCGCAAGGCACGGTCGAGCATGACATGGCCTACCGCAGCATCTACGCCCAGGCCACACGCCAGCTCGCGCTCGCGCTGAAACAGAAAGACTGGGACGCGCTGCCGAAAACCGAGCGCAAGAATGCACTCAAGGGACTCAAGCCCGCTGTTATCGTCGATGTTGATGAAACGGTGCTCGACAACTCGCCGTACATGGCGCGCCTGATCCGGGACAACAAGGACTTTGAGGAATCGAGCTGGGAACAGTGGTGTCACGAGCAGCGCGCGCGCGCGCTGGCAGGAGCGCTGGAGTTCACCCTGGCTGCATCGGCCAAGGGGGTCACGGTGTTCTATCTGACCAATCGCGGTCAGCACCTCAAGGAAGCGACGCTAGCCAACCTGCGCGCTGCCGGTTTTCCGGTTGCCGACAAGGAAACTGTATTTCTTGGCCTGGGCACCGAGGTTGAAGGTTGCCAGACCAGCGGCACCAAAAAGGGTTGCCGCCGTGAACTGGTCGGCCGGCGCTATCGCGTGCTCGCCGTTGTCGGCGATCAGCTCGGCGATTTTATTGATGTCGGCAGTAACACCGTCATGGACCGCGCCGAAGCGATCAAGCCCCACGCCAACTGGTTCGGTGAACGTTGGTTCATGCTGCCAAACCCGACTTACGGATCCTGGGACAGCGCCATCCTGGGCGGGCAGCGCGAGGCCACTGCACCGGTAAAGCATCAGATCCGCCGCAGCGCTTTGCGTGCGGAGTGAATGCCATGACCTATGTCGAAAAAAATATCGCCTCACACGACCGGCTGATTTTTGCGCTCGATGTAGCAACGCGCGCGGAGGCGCTGGACTGGATCGACCGCCTGGGTGAGGCGGTGACTTTCTACAAGATAGGCATGGAATTACTGACCAGTGGCGACTATTTCGCCGTGCTCGGCGACCTCGCCGAACGCGGCAAGAAAATTTTTGTCGACCTCAAGTTTTTTGACGTACCGGCGACGGTTGCGTCAGCGGTCAGGGGGCTCACGCGCTATCCAGTATACTTTTGCACCATTCACGGCAACGACGGCATGATGCGTGCAGCCGCGCAGGTCAAAGGTGATATCCGTCTGCTCGCCGTGACCGCGCTGACCAGCCTCGATCAGCACGACCTCGACGACCTCGGATTCCGTTGCAACGCCGAGCAGCTCGTGCTGTCGCGGGCGAAGGCGGCGCTGGCTGCGGGCTGTGACGGAGTGGTGTCCTCCGGACTGGAAGTGCCAGCGTTGCGGCGCGAAGTGGATCACGCGCTGATTACGGTCTGTCCTGGCATACGGCCTATCGGCAATAGCGACGATCAGAAACGGACGTTGGACGTGGCCCAGGCGTTCGCCGCCGGGGCCGACTATATCGTCGTAGGCCGGCCTATCCGACAGGCCGAGGACCCGCGCGCGGCGGCTCTGGCGATGCAAAAGACCATTGCAGACACGCTGGCGTGCGCATGACTCGGGGGATTTTCGGGATCTTCAGAAAACTAATTTTAGATTCAATAAGTTAGCGTAAGTTTTGTGAGGTATTGCATTAAGTTCGTTCAGTCCGTAGGATGGACCCCATACCTGAGCCAGACGCGGCGATAAAACCGAAAACCCGACCGCGCAACAATGCGATTCCCCCTCCGGCCCCGCCGGTATTAGCCCGGATTGTTCCGCAAGGACAACCGGGTTTTTCTTTGCCCCGATGTCGGGTTTTTGTGCTGGTCTGCGTTTGCTGGAATGCATTGCCGCTCTCGGCTAGAGTGCATTGCTGTCTCAGCAATCAAACCCTTGGGGAAAAACATGTCCACGAAATTCGCTCGCGCTGCGCTTGCTGCGGCCCTCGGTATTGCTCTCGTCGGTTGCGGCAAGGATGAACCGCCAGCCGCGCCGCCGCCGGCCGTCGCCGCCAAGGCCGCCGCAACGCCCGAAGGCGCCATCATGGCGCCGATTGCTCATCTGAAATCCGGCAACATCGACGGCCTCATGCAGAGCGTGCTGCCGCCGGACGAATATGCCAAGGCCAAGGCGGATTACGCCAAGGAAATGAACAAGGAACCTGCCAGCGAAGAGGACAAGGCCAAGTTCGCTGAAAACATGGCCAAGCTGACCGCGGCCGATGCGGAAGCCAAGCTCTGGAGCGAACTTGAGCCTCAGCTCAAGGAGCTTGATGCGCAGATGGCGCAGCAGATGCCGATGATGGTCGCCATGGGCAAGGGTTTTATCCAGAGCTCGATACAGCAGAACCAGGAACTTACCGAAGCGCAGAAGCTGCAGGCCACGCAGGCTGTCGACGCCATCGGCAACTGGGTCACGACGGCCAAGTTCACCGATCCGGCACTCGCGCAGAAGTCGATCAAGATCGTTTGCGACACGGCGCGCAAGATCAACCTGAAGACCCTGGACGAAGCGCGTGCGCTGAGTTACGAGCAGGCGATGGGCAAGGCCGGTATCGCCTATCTCGGCGTCAAGGACGTGCTCAATGTGTATGGTTTCTCGATCGATCAGACGCTGGATTCGATCAAGGCCGAAACCGTTTCGTCCGACGCAAACTCGGCCAAGGTCAAGATCAGCTACTCGCTGCTGAACACGCCGCTCAGCGCCGAGAGCGATCTGGTCAAGGTCGGTGAGCGCTGGTACGGCAAGGAAATGATGGAAAGTCTGAAGACGAAGGATGCCGCCGTTTCCGAGCCGGCCGCCGCTCCCGCGCCGACGACAAACTGAGGCAGATCGCCGTTGACGGCCTGATTTAACGTGCCGCTAACGCCAAGGAACGCCGCCGCCAGGCGGCGTTCGTTTTTCCCACGGTTACAATCGCGGCATGGATGAACTCACTACTCCCGAGCGCGCCGACGAGACACCGCGCGCACCCTGGCGACTGCGCCTGTTCGGCCGTCTGCTCCAATCCTGGGTCCGGATCAAGCCCGACCCGGCCGTTCCGCTCAATCTGCTGCTGCCCGGCGTACCCGTCTACTACGTTACCGAGCGCTACGGCCTGTCCGACGCGCTGATCCTTGAGCAGGCCTGCCGCGAGGCTGGGTTGCCGTCGGCGCTGATTCCGCTGTCGAACCTTTCGACCCGGCGCAAGCGCAGTTACTTCGCGACGTCCATGCGCAACAGCCTGTTCTGGAACCCGGCACGGCGGCGCCGGCCGACGCAGCCGCTGGCGGAACTCGTAGCGCAACTTGAGCTGCTGCCGGATCAGGACATACAGCTAGTACCGGTTTCCATCTTTGTCGGCCGCGCACCGAACCGGCAATCGGGTTGGTTCAGCGTGCTGTTTTCGGAAAACTGGGTTGTTGTAGGCCGTTTCCGCCGTTTGCTTGCATTGTTGCTGAACGGCCGCGACACCCACGTGCAGTTCTCCACGCCCGTGTCGCTGCGCCGCGTTCTTGCCGAAGAACAGGGCGCGCCGCGCGAGCGCACCGTGCGCAAGATTTCCCGCGTGCTGCGCGCGCACTTCCGCCGCATCCGTGCAGCAGTTATCGGCCCCGACCTTTCACATCGCCGCACCATCGTCGACGCGGTAGTCAATGCCGAGTCGGTGCAGCAAGTGATCACCTCGGCATCGGCCAAGGAATCGACGCCGCGCGAGCAGGCCGTGCGCCGCGCACGCGAGTACGCGGTCGAAATTGCGGCCGACTACTCGCACCCGGTCGTGCGTTCGTTGTCGTTCCTGCTGCATAGCTTCTGGAACAAGCTCTACGACGGCGTCACGATGAATCATTTCGACCGCGTGCGAGCCGTCGCACCGGGACATGAAATCATCTATGTGCCCTGCCATCGCAGCCATATCGATTATCTGCTGGTGAGCTGGCTGCTCTACACCAACGGCATCGTGCCACCCCATATCGCCGCTGGTGTGAACCTCAACCTGCCGCTGGTCGGTCCGCTGCTGCGCCGCGGTGGCGCTTTTTTCCTGCGCCGCAGCTTCAAGGCGAATGCGCTGTACTCGGCGGTATTCACCGAATATGTAAGTCAACTATTCGCGCGCGGCGTGTCGATGGAGTACTTCATTGAGGGCGGCCGTTCGCGTACTGGGCGCCTGCTGCAGCCCAAGGCGGGCATGCTCGCCATGACCTTGCGCGCGTTTCTGCGCGAGTCACGCCGTCCTGTCATGTTCCAGCCGGTCTACATCGGCTACGAAAAACTGATGGAAGGCAACAGCTATATCGGCGAACTGTCGGGTCAGCCCAAGCAGAAGGAATCGTTGCTAGGCCTGCTGCGCTCGGTGAAGAAACTGCGCGAACATTACGGTCGCGTGGCGGTTAACTTCGGCGAACCGGTATTTCTCGAAGACCTGCTGCAGGCCGAAGCTCCGGGTTGGCGTGCCAGCGCCAGTGAAGACAAGCCGGAGTGGTTTGGCCGCAGCGTCGACGTGCTGGCCAAGCGCATCCAGGTCAGCATCAACAGTGCCGCCGACGTCAACCCGATCAACCTGCTTGCGGTGGCGCTGCTCGCCACGCCCAAGCATGCAATGGCAGAAACCGATCTTATTGCACAGATAGAACTATATAAAAATCTCCTTTCTGAACTCCCCTACGACGAGCGCGTGACGCTGACTGCAAAGTCAGCGCAGGAAATCATCGCCTATGGCGAGAAGATGCAGTGGATTCGCCGTATCCGGCATCCGCTCGGCGACGTGCTGACCAGCGAAGGCAAACAGGCGACATTGCTGTCCTACTTCCGCAACAACGTATTGCATCTGTTTGCTGCATCGGCCTGGATCGCGTGTTGTTTCATCAACAATCGGCGCATGGCCCGTGCTTCCCTGCTAAGGCTGTCCAAGCTCATCTATCCATTCATCCAGTCGGAGCTGTTCCTTCCCTGGGATGAAGCTGGTTTCGTTGCGCGCATACAGGCCACGATCGAGTTCTTCATGCGCCGTGGTGTGCTCACACCCGATGCGGAAGGCCGTGTACTCAACCGCGGTGCGGGTCAGGGCGATGCCGCGTTCCAGCTGCGCACGTTGGCGCATAGCCTGCTCCAGGCGTTCGAGCGCTACTACATTACGATCGCCGTGCTCGTGAAGCATGGACCGCATACGATCAGCGCAGCCGAGCTTGAAAACCTGTGCACACTGACTGCCCAGCGCCTGACCTTGCTGCATGAACTCAATGCGCCGGAGTTCTTCGACAAGGCGCTGTTCAAGGGGTTCATCCAGCAACTGCGCGAACGCAGAGTCATCTGGACTGACGAGGCTGGCAAACTCGATTTCGACGCAGCGCTGGCCATCGTGGCCAAGGACGCCAAGGTTATTCTCAGCCGCGAGATCCGCCACGGCATCCTGAAGCTGGCTCCGCAGCCGAAAGTTACACCGCCTGGTACCAACGCCGAGCACGCAGCCTGATCGCACCAAGCCAGCTAGCCAGCTAGCCAGGCGACGCAGGCCGTTCAGGCTGGCTGGTCTGGAATGAGCTGGTTTTCCAGGTAGGCAATCATGTCCTTGAGCCGCAGCTTGCGTTTTTTCAGGCGTTTGAGCTGCAGCTCGTCGCTGGCGCTGTCGGCAGACAGGCGCTGTATCGCTGCATCAAGATCGCGATGCTCGATGCGCAACTCGATGAGCTGGCGCGTAATTTCGGCAAGGTCCAGTGGCATTGGCGCGTGGCGTGGGAAGTCGATGGAGTGTAGCGGGCTTCGAGGGCCGCTCGTAACCCATGGGCGGGCCGCGTGGCCGCGGCTGCTACAATCAGCGTCTTCGCCCCACGTTCTGCCTATGAGCATCGCCGCCGCCCGCAAGCAGGAAGTCAACGCCAACAAGCTGGCCAAGCGCTTGCGCCGTCAGGTCGGTCAGGCTATCGCCGATTTCCATATGATCGAAGACGGCGACCGCATCATGGTCTGCCTCTCGGGCGGCAAGGATTCCTACACCCTGCTCGATCTGCTGCGTCAGCTGCAGGCGAAGGCGCCGGTAACGTTCGAGCTACATGCGGTCCACCTCGACCAGAAACAGCCGGGCTACGATGCGCAGACCCTGCCGGCCTACCTCGAAGCCATCGGCATGCCCTATACGATACTCGAGCAGGACACCTACAGCGTCGTGAAACGCGTGATTCCCGAAGGCCGCACGATGTGCAGCCTCTGTTCGCGTCTGCGCCGCGGCAATCTCTACGACCATGCTGCCGCTGCGGGTTTCACCAAGATCGCGCTGGGCCATCACCGCGATGACATCGTGGAGACGCTGTTTCTCAATCTGTTCCACCAGGCCAAGCTCAAGGCCATGCCACCCAAGCTGCGCTCCGACGACGGGCGCAACGTGGTCATTCGGCCGCTGGCTTATTGCCGCGAAGACGACATTGCGGACTACGCTGCTGCCAAGGCCTTTCCGATCATGCCCTGCAACCTCTGCGGCTCTCAGGAAAACCTGCAGCGCAAAGCCATCAAGGCCATGCTGTCGGATTGGGAACGCCAGTTCCCCGGCCGTATTGAGAACGTATTTCGCGCAATTGGCGATGTATCGCCGTCGCAGCTTGCGGACCGCAACCTGTTTGACTTCGCTGCCCTCGGCAGCCGCAGCGAAGCCCGCCCCAGCGCCGGCGACTGGTTGCGCGGCGAGCCGTCTGACGCAGGAAACGAGACTCTAGCCCACTAGTTTCGCCGGCCCAGCAGCCGACACAGTCCCTTTCACTCACCGGTGGGTCTGAACCCACCCCCTGGGGTTTCATGTTCTTCCGCAATCTGACGCTGTTCCGCTACTCCGAGGCCATGGCCGAATCACTGGCCGAGCTAGACACTGTGCTCGAGGCGAAACGCCTGCGCCCCTGCGGGCCGCTAGAGCAGTCCACGCGTGGCTTCGTCTCGCCGCATGGCCGCACAGCGGCCGCGCTGACGCACAAGATCGGGCCGTATACGCTGGTCGCACTGGGTGGCGAGGACAAGTTGCTGCCAGGTTCGGTAGTCAACGAAGAATTGTCCGCGCGCCTGCAGAAGATCAACGAAGAGCAGGGCAGACGCGTAGGCGCCAAAGAACGCAAGCGGATGAAGGAAGAGATCCTGACCGACTTCCTGCCTCGCGCGTTCGTTAAGCCCTATCGGATGCTGGCCTATCTTGATCTCAAGCACGGCTGGCTGGTTGTTGACACCGCAAGCCGCAAATCCGCCGAAGAAGTTCTGTCGGAGTTGCGTGAAGCCACCGGCACTTTCCCGGCGACTCCCATGGCTCCCGAGGAGTCACCCCGAACCTTGATGACGGACTGGGTGGTTAGCGGCAACCTGCCGGCCGCTCTGGCTCTGGCGGACGAGTGTGAGCTGCGTGACCCGGCCGAATCCGGCGCGATCGTGCGCTGCCGCCGCCAGGACCTTGAAACTGACGAGGTGCGCGAGCACCTGAAAACTGGCAAGCAGGTGTTCCAGCTCGGCCTGACCTTCGATGACCGCATCAGTTTCGTGCTTGGCGAAGACCTCGTCATCCGCAAGCTGCGTTTTCTCGATCAGGTTCTTGACCAGCTGCAGGAAACCGATTCCGATTCAGCGGCCGCCGAGCTCGACTCGCGCATGGCGTTGATGACGCTGGAGGTCGAACGCCTGCTCGGTAAACTCGACGAATGGTTCCGCTTGCCGCGACCTACCGATCGATAATGCGCAGCGCCGCGGGATCGTAGCGCGGGACTACCGGCTACAACGGAACCGGACTCGACAAGGGATTGTCCGTTTGAACCGTGCCCGGTACTCGCGCCGGGGTGACAGGTAAGGAACAGGCATGGCCCCGGACGACAATCACTACCTTGTACTGTCCAGGCCGAACGGCGAGACGATCAAGGTACTCAAGAAGGCACATCCGCAAGCGCGCCGGCTGCGCCTGACCGTAACTTCAAGCGGTGCGCGCCTGTCGTACCCGGAAGGCACACATCCGGCTCAGGCGGTTGCGTTCCTGCACCGACATGTTGACTGGCTAGAGCGCAAGCTCGACCAACTGCAACTGGATGCTTCAGGTCCACCGCCGCTGTTGCCTGGGGCACCAAGCCAGATCCCGTTGCGCGGTGAAACCATGCAACTGATCTGGCGCGAAGGCGCCTTTCCCGGCATTGCCCAAGACGGCGACAAGCTGGTCCTGACCTTGCCCCAAATTGGCAACACGCGTGCATTGCCGACGGCGCGAGCGCTGTTGCGCTCGTTTCTCGATGCGCAAATCCGCCGCGATGTGTCGCGCCTGCTTACCCGCTATACCTCCGAGCTGCAGGCGTCACCGGTGGCTGTTCGTGCGCGGCCATTGAAAAGCCTCTGGGGCAGCCTCGACACGCGTGATTGCATGACGCTGGATCTGGCGCTGGCGCTGGCACCGCCGCCAGCGCTCAAGTATGTGGTCGTGCATGAGCTCTGCCATCTGAAGATCCGCAATCATTCACCACGTTACTGGAACCTCGTCGCGAGCTTCTATCCGGACTGGAAAGTCCAACGCGACTGGCTGCGTGAAAAGGGCCATGCCCTCAAGGCCGAGTTGTCGCGACTGATCGGCTCTTAGGCAGGATCACGAGCGGCAGAGCAGCTTTTCTGCAGGAACGCATGGAACACGGCTGATACGGCTGGGGCGTGCTCCATATGTAGATGGTGGTTGCCGGGCAGGCGGTGCGTTTCAACCCAGGGCACGCAAGAGGCGCGTGCTTGCATTGTTGCCATTGGCAGGTACGGCGGTGATGGCTCGGCAAAGACTACGCAGGTCGGCGCAACAATGCCGCGCAGAATGTTCTGGATCTGCGTTTCGGTATAGCGCAACGGGGATGCCAGGGTCAGGCGCGCGTCACTCGACCAGGACCAACCACCTGGCACGGCAGCAAGCCCCCTTTCGACTAGTGCCGTCGCCGCAGCCTCGCTGAGATCGTTGGCCTGCATGCGCGCGCGCACCGCAATAGCCGGATCGGCGAATACGCGCAAGGGCTTGGCGCCAAACTCGGCACGCTGATCCAAACCACGGCGCAGCTGTTCCAGTGCCTGTTCCGGTGCTGCGGTCAACGGTCCCAGTGACTCGATCAACAGCAGGCGCTCGACTGAATCGGGTCGGGCCGCCGCGTACATGCTTGCAATCGCACCACCCAGCGAATGTCCTAGCAACGTGAATCGAGCCCAGCCCAGCGCGGTCACCGTCGCCTGAATATCGGCGAGGTATTCGACATAGTGATACCAGGCACCGGCTGGCCGGTGTGCGGAACGCCCATGTCCCGGCAAATCGATGGCAACGATATGAAAGCGCGAAGCCAGTAGCGGCGCGAGCGCTGCGAACGAGGCCGCATTGTCAAGCCAGCCATGCACGGCAAGCAGCGGCGGCAGCGCCGCATCGCCCCAGGCCTGAGCGGCCAAGGTAAGGTGTGGCAGTTCAATTGCAAACTCACGCGGCGACATGGGACACCGGTGCTTGTGCATCACTTGAACGAACCCAGCCTTGAAGGTGCTGGGCGACCAGCGCGGCGAGCGCGGTGACCTGGTCCTCGGCGTCGTTGAGCGCCGGAATGTACTCGTAGCGCTCGCCGCCTGCATGCAGGAACCGCTCCCGGTTTTCCAGCGCAATCTCTTCAAGCGTCTCCAGGCAGTCGACCGCAAAACCTGGGCACAGCACCTGGATAGAACGCACGCCTGCTCGCGCGAGCTCTTCCAGCGTCAGATCGGTATACGGCCTGAGCCATTCTTCGCGGCCCACGCGCGACTGGAAACTGACGATGAGCGTATCCGCCGCTAGCCCAAGGCGCGCGGCGAGTCGCGCAGCTGTCGCCCTGCACTGCGTGGCATAGGGATCGCCCGCCTCGACGTAACGCTTGGGAATGCCGTGGAATGAGAGCAGCAGACGCTCAGCAGGTCCATGCGCGGCCCAATGACGTTCGACGCTGCGCGCCAGCGCTTCGATATGGGCGTTCTGGTCGTGGTAATCGCCAACGGTGCGCAACTCGGGCGGCCAACGCAGCGACTGGATCGTGAGAGCCAGCGCGTCGAATACGGCACCGGTAGATGTCGCCGAATACTGTGGGTACAGGGGCAGCACAAGAACGCGGCGAATGCCACGGTCGACCAGTTGCCGAATCACCTCTGGCAACGCCGGTTCACCGTAGGTCATGGCCAGACGCACACAGACGGAGCCCTCGCAGTGCGCCTGCAGATGCAGGTCCAGCGCTCGTGCCAATGCCTGGCTCTGCACCAGAAGCGGCGAACCGGCATCAGTCCAGATGCGCGCATAGGCGCGCGCGGACCGCGCCGGGCGCAGGCGCAGAATGACGCCGTGCAGGATCAGCCACCACAACCAGCGGGGCTGTTCAACCACCCGCGGGTCCGCCAGAAATTGGCCGAGATAGCGTCTTACGGCGGACGCCGTCGGCGCCGCCGGCGTACCAAGATTGACGAGCACAACGGCAATGTCGCCGCGGCCGGATTCTGCGCCAGCGGGCGCCGCATAGTACCGCTTGGTTCCGAGCATGGTACCCCAGCTGAGTGGATATTCTGCCGGCCAGACCGGCGGTGTCGTTGTTGCTGCCTTGTGGGCGCCTTGGAAGGTGCTAGACTGGTCATGCCGTGTCAGCGCCCGACACGGCCGACGATTACCAGAAACGATAACAAAAGACGGTGGACAATGAGCCTGCGCGCACGCCCTGCCGCTGCGGCACTGCTTGCCCTGCTGACCGCCTCGGCTGTCACTGCGGAGCCGTTCGCCCTTGCTCCGGCCTACGATCAGATTTATCGCGTTGATCTGGCTACGCGCACAGCTACGCTCGTCGGCGCCACCGGCCAATTTGCCGGCCAGCCCATCGTTCTCAAGGGCATGGCCTATGCGCCTAGCGGTTCACTGCTGGCTTCGTCAGATAATACGAAGTCTCTGTTTCGCCTTGATTTTCTGAACTCCAAGCCGAGTTTCGTCGGTAGTTTGGGGCTTGCCGGCCAAGGTGATCCAGCGCGATTCGATGCGCTGGATCTGTCTTATGCCGTGACCTGCGACGGATCTGCCTGGCTCGCATCCGGCGTGACGCGCAAGCTATGGAAGGTTGACACCAATACCGGGGCCACGAGTTATGTCGGCACCACCGGCGCCCGCATCACCGGTCTGGCCGCGCGCGGCCGCGATCTGTACGGCACCGGGGATTACGAAAATCCTTCGCTTTTCCGTATCAATACGAGTACCGGCAGCGCGACCGCGATAGGGTCGTTCAATGTTTCGAGCTCAAAGATCAGCTCGGTCTGGCCAGCGTTTGACAGCAGCGGTCAGCTCTGGGCTGCAGTCAGCTACATTCCGCCGCCGCCGCCCGCCGCCAACGCGTTTCCACCCGACTGGAGTGATCTTGCGCGACTTGATCCGGCCAGCGGTGCAATGACTTTGCTTGGGCCGATTACCGGCCCTGAAGACCTGCGCAGCGTGCCGCTGTTCGGGTTCGCCATTGCCCCGCAGGCGCCCTGCCCGACGGGCGTTGTCGCGACGCCGCAACCAGTTCCTGCGGGTTCACCGACAGGCTATGCCCTGCTCGCCGGCCTTGTTGCGCTGCTCGCGTCGTTCGGCTTGCGCCGCAGGTCACGTTAAGCGTCGATTCCCGCAAGAGCAGACACCATGCCGGCGCGTCGCCCCTTGGGCGACGGCGTGTCCTAAGCCTACTCTGGCGTTGCCCTCACCCCAGCCGAGCCGAGGTTTTCGTGAGCCACCTGTTATTGCGCGCCTTGATAACCCTCAGCTGTCTTCTGCTCGCCGCTGGCGCAACAGCCGGTGAGAGCGAGGCCAAGCGCGCGCGCGAAGCAGCGCGCGTTCTCGACGAAATCATGCAGGCGCCAGACCGGCGCATTCCAACCAACCTGCTGCGCGAAGCGCATGCAATTGCCGTGATTCCGGACGTCATCAAAGCCGGACTCGTCGTCGGCGGCCGCCGTGGCCACGGCCTTATCGCGATCAAGAGCTCGGACGGTACTTGGTCGAACCCGAGCTTTGTCACAATGACCGGCGGCAGTGTTGGTTTTCAGGCGGGTGTGCAGTCGGCCGATATCGTCCTCGTGTTCCGCAGCCAGCGCGGCGTCGATTCGATTGTCCATGGCAAGTTCACGCTCGGCGCCGACGCGTCCGCTGCCGCCGGACCTGTCGGACGTTCGGCACAGGCATCGACGGACGCTCAGCTCAAGGCAGAAATCTATTCGTATTCACGCGCACGCGGCCTGTTTGCCGGGGTCGCGCTCGATGGTTCCGTACTGGCGATCAATCACGAGGCCAATCAGGCCGTATTCGGCGACGGCGTTACGCCGCGGCGTATTTTTGAAGGGGGTGTCGGTCATGTGCCGGAAGTCGTGGTCGATTTCCGCGATCGCCTTGAGGAGTACACTGCGCAATCGGCCGAGTGAACCACCTAGTCATGACCTCATCGCGGAGCACGGCTACACTGTCGGGCTGCACCGATCCCGGTGTCGTGGCTCAAATGCAGGAGTGAGGCAATGGGCAGCTTTAGCCTTTGGCATTGGATAATAGTTTTTTTCATCGTCGTGCTGGTGTTCGGCACCAAGCGCCTGCGCAACATGGGTGGCGATCTCGGTAGCGCGATGCGCGATTTCAAGAAGGGCCTGCAGGGCGATGACGACGCCCCCAAGCTAAAGGCGGATCCGGCGCCCGAGACCGAAAAGGCCAGTACCGAAGCCAAGCGCGAAAAAGCGGAATAAGCCGCGCCAATGTTTGATATCGGCTTTAGCGAATTCGTGCTGATCGGCGTTGTTGCACTGATCGTTCTCGGTCCGGAGCGCCTGCCTGGCGCTGCGCGCACTGTCGGGGCACTGCTGAGGCGCGCGCGTAGTAGCTGGGCCAACGTACGCAACGAAGTCGAGCGTGAGCTTGCCGCGGAAGAACTCAAGCGAAGCATGCACGAAACGGTTTCAGCAGTTGATCCGCGTGAAGAGCTGCACCAAGCCGCCGAGCAATTTCGCGAAACCACCGAACAAGTCCGTGCAGGGACGGAAGACCTAGGCAGGAAGCCTGATGAGCGCGGCTGAACAGGAACCCGGCGAAGAAGCTTCGTTCTTTTCCCACCTGATCGAGCTGCGTCAACGGCTGCTCAAGGCCGTGCTCGCGGTCGGCGTGGTACTACTGTGCCTGCTGCCATTTGCGAACAAGCTCTATGCATGGCTTGCGGAACCGTTGCTGCGCAACCTGCCGGCCGGTGGAAAGCTGGTTGCGATCGAGGTCGCGTCACCGTTCTTCACCCCGTTGAAGCTCGCATTCTGCACGGCTCTGGTGATCGCCATGCCGGTAGTGCTGTACCAGCTCTGGGCATTCGTCGCACCGGGGTTGTACCGGCACGAAAAGCGCCTCGGCCTGCCGCTACTGGTCTCCAGCGTCGGGTTGTTCTACCTGGGCGGGGCGTTCGCCTACTTTCTCGTGCTGCCGATGGTGTTCTCGTTTCTGGCCAAAATCACGCCAGAAGGCGTGGCGATGATGACGGACATCGGCAAATATCTCGACTTCGTTCTGGTCATCTTTTTCGCGTTCGGCCTTTGTTTCGAGGTTCCGGTTGCCGTAGTTATCCTCGTTGCACTCGGCTGGGTAACGCCCGCGCAGCTCACCGAAAGCCGCGGCTACGTCATCGTCGGTGCCTTCGTTGTTGCGGCCATTCTCACGCCTCCCGACGTGGTGTCCCAGGTCATGCTCGCCATCCCCATGTGCTTGTTGTACGAGGTCGGCATTATCGCCGCGAGGGCTGTTGTGAGCCGGCCCGCCGCTTCCGGTGGCACGGATACCTGAATTCGGCATTCCGGCAACGCAATTCCGGGGGGCAAAGGCTCACGCTTCGTCGAGATTTACAATTCGTTACAAGTGATGCGGCCCTGTAACCTACTTTTCATCGATCTGCCACGTATACTATTCCCGCAATTCACGTAGCAGCACTTCTCAACTCAGGGTGAAGATCATGAAAAAGTCCGCCGCAGCAGCCGCTGTTGACGAAGATACACGCGACGCCAGCCTGCGCGTCTCCAAGCGTATGCGTGACAGCCTCAAAGCGGCAGCCGCCGTGATGGGTCGCCCGCTTTACGATGTGACCAATGAAGCCATCAATGACTATCTGGGTGGCCTCAAATTGCCGGACCCGCTGGCAAGCCTGCGCAAAGGTGGCAAGGCCCGCAAGTAAGCGGTTCTGCATTTTTGCAGTTTGCCATTTGCCTGCGATGTTCCAGACGCCGCGCACAGCGCGGCGTTTGTGTTTTGAAAGTTCAATAATCCGCTGCGTAAATTGTGATGAATTTGGGCATTTGCGCAGCGCAATGCTCGACCAAAGTCGACTATTCAGGCTTTCAATTCGATGGTTTTTTGCTTGCTGCGATCACAGCCGCGCTGTGCGCGCGAGTTCGACGAAGCGCCGCAACAGGCGCCGAGCCTGTGGTGCAGGGCCGCATTCACGCAACAGCGCTAACGGGTCGATGCCCTCCGCAGCCAGCCGTTCGCGGCGGCCGCCAATGTAGCCTGCCATGATGCCGGCACTGAATTCGGGATGAAACTGAAGCCCCCAGGCCCGCGCACCAAAGCGCAGGGCCTGATGCGGATCGAGCGGTGACATGGCGAGCACCTGTGCGCCAGCCGGTAGCGTAACCACCGACTGCTGATGCGTGGTCTGCGCGCGAAATCTGCCTTCAATCCGCGCGAACAGCGGATCGTCAGCAGCACCCGGCGTTGTTGTAAGCACCCGGGTTCCAATCTGCCGGCCCCGCGGATTCCAATCAACGCCGCCGCCCAACCCGTGCGCGAGCAGTTGATGGCCATAACAGACGCCGAGCACGGGCACCGTGTTGTTCCGCACAGCAGCGGCGAGCCATGCGGCGCAGCGTTCACTCCAGTCCGCGCGTTCCGTCACCATGCTCGCAGAACCGGTCACGAGTACCGCTGCAAAACGCTGCGCCGAAGGCAGCATCTCACCCTGATCGACGCGTACGACTTCAACCTCGTGCCGCGGCAGTCCACCGCAGCGCATGAACCATTCGGCGAAATCGCCCCGCCGCGCCGCTAGTTCGCGCAGGGTAGAACCGGTCTGCAGTACGAGTACGTGTGACGTCATCAGTCGACTGGCGGCAGCACCGTCATGACCTCGGCCACCGTCGTTACGCCACGGGCGACCTGTGCGGCTGCTGAGATACGCAACGGGCGCATACCGTCGGCCAGCGCCGCCTCGGTGAACTTGACCAGGTCGGTGTCAGCCTGAATCAGCTGGCGCAGCTTCGGGCTAACTCGCATCATTTCGTAGATACCCGTGCGTCCAAGAAAACCGGTGTTGCGACATTCGAGGCAACCTACCGGACCCTGGGTGCGCTCGGGCAAGGCCAGGTTCCAGCGATGGGTCAACGCATCCCAGGCACGCGGGTCGATCGCCAGCGCCGTCTTGCAATGCGGGCAAAGCGTACGTACCAGGCGCTGTGCGACTACGCCGGTCAACGTTGACTGAATCAGATAATGTGGCACACCAAGATCAAGCAGGCGCGTAACGGCAGTAGGCGCATCGTTGGTGTGCAGGGTCGACAACACGAGGTGACCCGTCAGCGACGCTTGCACGGCCATCTGAGCGGTCTCAAGGTCGCGGATTTCACCGACCATGATGATGTCCGGATCCTGGCGCAGCAGCGTGCGCACGCCGGCGGCAAAATCGAGATCGATCGCCGGCTGGACCTGCATTTGATTGAATTCAGGGCTGACCATTTCAATCGGGTCTTCGACCGTGCAGACGTTGAGATCCGGTGTGGCCAGATGCTTCAGCGTCGAATACAAGGTCGTGGTCTTGCCCGACCCGGTTGGGCCAGTCACGAGCACAATGCCATGTGGCCTCTCGACCATCGAGCGCCAGAGGTTCTCCTCGTCCATGGAGAAACCAATCTGGCGGAACTCCTTGACCACGATATCCGGGTCGAAGATTCGCATCACGATCTTCTCGCCGAACGCCGTCGGCATCGTCGACAGGCGCAGTTCGACCTCGCGACCGCCGGGTGAGCGCGTCTTGATGCGCCCATCCTGCGGGCGGCGTTTTTCCGCAAGGTCCATGCGCCCAAGGATCTTGATACGCGCCGTCACCGCGGTCATGACAGGCGGCGGAAACTCGAACACCTTGATCATATTGCCGTCGATGCGAAAACGGATATTGCCAGCGTCGCGGCGCGGTTCGAGGTGAATGTCCGAGGCGCGCTGATCGAATGCGTACTGCAACATCCAGTCCACGATGTGAACGACATGGCGATCGTCGGCACCGATATCGCCGGACTTGCCGAGCTCCAGTAGCTGCTCGAAGTTCAGCAGTTTGGAGGGATCGTACCCGCTGTCGCTCTTGGCATCCTTCGCCCGTTGGATCGAGCGCTGTACGCCGAAGAATTCGGTCAGATAACGATTGACGTCGAGTGGGCTGGACACGACGCGCTCGACCTCGCGCCGCAGAATATGGCTGAGATCGTGCACCCAGCGCGTATCGAACGGTTCTGCCGATGCAATGGTGACTTTCTCGGGAGCGACTGCGACCGGCAGAATGCGGTAGCGCACCGCGTACTGGTGCGAAATGACCTGGGTGACGCTTGCCACATCGATCTTCATGGGATCGATGCGCAGATAAGGCAGCGCTGCCTTGTCAGCCAGCCATTGCGTCAGGACTTCAAGGCTCAACGGCTTGCCCGGATTGCGCTGATCGGTGGCCTTTGCGTTCGCCACCAGTACCAGCGGATGCAGGGCCAGTTTTTCCTTGGTACTGCGTGAGTCGGCGCGGACGCGGCGCGCGTCGTCGGCGGAGAGCACGCCCTCCTGGACCAGCGCCATCAGCGTTTCATCGAGTTCGAGTCGCCCGTGCAGGCCTAATTTGACCGGCGCTGGCGCTGCCGCGGGGGGCGGTGCAATTGCCGCGACGGGGCGCTGGGGCTGGGTGGCCATGACGATTCCTGTAGTACAGCGGGGCGCTGGCTATACTAGCGCGCTTTACCGCCGGCCTTTCGTGAGCCATTCCATGTCCACGCCTACGCCCACGTTCCAGGACGTGATCCAGACCCTCAACCGCTACTGGGCGGAACAGGGCTGTGTACTGATCCAGCCTTTCGACACCGAAGTCGGTGCCGGCACCTTCCATCCAGCGACGTTTCTGCGTGCACTCGGCCCCGAGCCCTGGGCTGCCGCCTATGTACAGCCGTCACGTCGGCCGACCGACGGGCGCTACGGCGAAAACCCGAATCGCCTGCAGCACTACTACCAGTACCAGGTCGTGCTCAAGCCGAACCCGGACAACATTCTGGACTTGTATATCGGCTCACTGCGCGCGCTCGGCCTCGATCCGCTGACCCATGACCTGCGCTTCGTCGAGGACAACTGGGAGTCGCCGACCCTGGGGGCCTGGGGCCTGGGCTGGGAAGTCTGGCTCAATGGCATGGAGGTCACGCAGTTCACTTATTTTCAGCAGGCGGGCGGCCTCGAGTGCCGGCCGGTAACCGGCGAGATCACTTATGGCCTGGAACGCCTCGCCATGTATCTGCAGAACGTCGACAACGTCTATGACCTGGTATGGACCGTGGCGCCGCACGGTATCGTGACCTACGGCGACGTGTTCCATCAGAACGAAGTCGAGCAGTCGGCCTACAACTTTGAACACGCCAACGTGGCCGAACTGCTGCATGCCTTCGACGTCTGCGAAGGCGAAGCGAAAAAACTCATCGCTGCGCAACTGCCGCTGCCCGCCTATGAGCAGGTCTGCAAAGCCTCGCACAGCTTCAACTTGCTTGATGCGCGGCGTGCGATCAGCGTGACCGAACGCCAGCGCTACATCCTTCGCGTACGCACGCTGGCGCGAGCGGTCGCCGAAGCGTATTACGCCCAGCGAGAAAAGCTCGGCTTTCCCGGATTGAAGAACCGTCAGGAGAAGGCACATGGCTGAGCTGCCATTGCTGATCGAAATCGGCACCGAAGAGTTGCCAACGCATACTGTCGATGAGCTGGCGCAGGCCTTCGCTACAGGCGTCGTCGAAGGGTTGAGCAAACGCGGTTTCGCCCTTGCCGCGAGCAGTGCCCGGATCTATTGCACACCGCGCCGGCTTGCCATGCTGTTGCCGGCCGTCGCCGACGCGCAACCCGATCAGACCATCGAACGTCGTGGCCCCGCTGCCAATGCATCGTTCGGCGCGGATGGCCAGCCAAGCAAGGCGCTGACCGGCTTTGCAGCGTCCTGCGGTACCACGGTCGACCAGCTGCAGAAACTCGAAACCGACAAGGGCAGCTGGTACGTGTTCCGCAGCCAACAGGTCGGTCAGCCACTGTCGGCATTGCTGCCGGATGTGGTCAGCGAAGCATTGAAGGCACTGCCCATACCCAAACCCATGCGCTGGGGCGACCACGATTATGCTTTCGTACGCCCGGTGCACTGGCTGGTGCTGCTGCACGGCGACCGGGTCATCGATGCACAGGTGCTGGGACTGGGTAGCGGCCGCGAGTCGCGCGGCCATCGCTTCCACCATAACCAGGCCATCACGATCACCGATGCCGGCAGTTGGCTCTCGACCCTACGCGAGGCTCGCGTGCTGGCCGACCCACAGGAACGGCGCGAGCGCGTCCGCGCCGAGATCGCCCGCGCCGCCGCTGAAACGGGTGGGCGCACCCAGCTCACCGAGTCGCTGCTGGCGGAAATCGCGAACCTGACGGAATGGCCGGTCGCAATCGCCTGTACCTTCGATGCGGATTTTCTGCGCGTGCCGCAGGAAGCGCTGGTCATGACCATGGAGACGAACCAGAAGTTCGTTTCTGTCGTTGACGGCGACGGACGCCTGACCCGGCACTTCATCGGCGTCGCCAATATCGAAAGCCGTGATCCACGGGAAATCCGCAAGGGTTATGAGCGGGTAATCCGCCCACGTTTCGCCGATGCGCGATTCTTCTACGACGAAGACCTGAAGACGCCGCTGATCGCCCAGCTGGACGCACTGAAAAACGTGACCTACCAGCAGGCGCTGGGCACGGTGTTCGACAAGGTAGTCCGCGTCGGCGAACTCGCGCGCGTGATCGCCAACCGCGTCGGGACCGATGCCGCGCGCGCGACCCGTGCCGCGGCGCTGGCCAAGTGCGATCTGATGACCCGCATGGTCGGCGAGTTTCCGGAATTGCAGGGTGTCATGGGCCGCTATTACGCGGCGGCAAACGGTGAACCGGCTGACGTCGCTCTCGCGCTCGACGAGTTCTACAAGCCGCGCTACGCAGGCGACGGAATCGCGAGTGAGCGCACGGGCCAGGTACTCGCGATCGCAGAGCGTGTCGACACGCTCTGCGGCATCTTCGCCGTCGGCCTCAAACCCAGCGGCAACAAGGATCCCTTCGCGCTGCGCCGCACCGCGCTAGGCCTTGCCCGCACCCTGATCGAAAGCGGCATGGCGCTGGAATTGCCGCCACTGCTGGCCGAAGCACTGGCGCAGTTGCCCGAAGCCGCACTCGTCGCCGGCTTGCCCAAAGCCAAGGACGGCAAGACAGCGCTGCTTGATGCGGGCGCCAGGCGCGCGGAACTCGCCGACGAGCTCGGCGAATTCATTGTCGATCGTCTGCGCGGTTACTACGCCGATGCCGCCATTGGAGCTGACCGCTTCGACGCGGTGCGTGCACTGAATCCCGCCGACCTCGGCGACTTCGACGCACGCCTGCGCGCCGTCGCTGCATTCGCCGCGCTGCCGGAAGCCGAAGCGCTGGCTGCTGCGAACAAGCGCATCGCAAACATCCTGCGACAGGCTGGCGAATTCGCCCATGGCGACGTCGATCTAAGCCTGCTCGCCGCCGGTGCCGAAACCGATCTGCACGCCGCGCTGAGCGCAGCACAAGGTGCAACGGCACCGCTGGCGCAGCGCCGTGACTATGTCGCCGTACTGCAAACTCTCGGCCGCCTGCGCGGTCCGGTCGACGCCTACTTCAACGAGGTCATGGTCATGGCCGACGATCTGGCGGTGCGAATGAACCGTCTGCGCTTGTTGCATGGGCTGCGTCAGCAGTTCCTGCAGGTCGCCGACGTCTCGTTGCTGCAGCCAGCCGCCTGAGTCTGGCCTCACCCCCAAGGTCCGGGTACGGGACTCTTTGTGCCCAGAGTGAAGCGGCGGCTCGCAGCGGCCGCTTCACGTTGTAGTCCCCGCAGCGCAAGCGGAAAGCGACCCAGCAGCTACACTCCGTGGCATCACTGCCTTCCCGCCCGCCATGTCACTCGTCGAACTACTCATCCTTGCCGTCGCTGTCGTGCTCGTCCTCATACTGCTGCTGCAGCTGGTACTGCTGCGCCGCAGCCGTGAGGACGCGTTTGCACCGCTACGCGATGCCTTGGCTGATCTGCGCGAGGACGGCCAGCGCCTGGAGCGTGGGTTACGCGACGAGCAGCGTGCCGACCGGCTTGAACAGTCGCAGCGGCTGGATCAGCTGCGCGATGCCGTGCAGACGCAGTTCGTGCAGCTCGCGCAACAACAGCACCAGCGCATCGAGGATTTCGGCCAGCGCATACAGCTGAGCGGGCAGCGCAACGATCAACGCCTGGAGGCCTTGCGCCAGGCATTGCAGGATGATGCGCGGCGTTCGCGCGAGGAAAGCGCGCTGTCGCTGCAGCGTTTCGGCGATCTGCTACGGCAGGGCCTGCAGGAGCAGGGTGAACACAGTCAGCAGCGCCTTCTGGAGGTGCGTAGCACGCTGGAGACCCGGCTCAAGGAGCTGCAGCTCGACAACGCCAGGCAGCTTGATGCGATGCGTGTGACTGTCGATGAGAAGCTGCATGCCACGCTGGAGACGCGGCTTGGCGAGTCATTCAAGCTCGTGTCCGAACGGCTGGAGCAGGTGCACCGCGGTCTGGGCGAAATGCAGGGGCTGGCTCAGGGTGTGGGCGACCTCAAGCGCGTGCTCGGCAACGTCAAGACCCGCGGCATGCTCGGCGAAGTGCAACTGGCGGCTTTGCTCGAACAGCTGCTGACTACCGAGCAGTACGCCAGCAATGTCGCCACCGTGCCAGGTTCCAGCGAGCGCGTCGAATTCGCCATCCGGCTTCCGGGAGCCAGCAGCGACGCACCGGTCTGGCTGCCTATCGACGCCAAATTTCCGCGCGAAGACTACGAACGCCTGCTCGACGCCCAGGAGCGCGCCGATGCCGATGCCGCGGCAACTGCCGCCACCGCGCTGGAACGGCGGGTGCGCGAGGCGGCTCGCAGCATTCGAGACAAGTACATTTCTGTGCCGGCGACGACCGAGTTCGCCATCATGTTCCTGCCGACGGAAGGCCTGTACGCCGAGGTCATACGCCGGCCGGGCTTGTTCGAGGCACTGCAGCGTGATCTGCGCGTCGTCGTCACCGGGCCGACCACGCTGAGTGCGACGCTCAACAGCCTGCAGATGGGCTTTCGTACCCTCGCGATCGAGAAACGTTCGAGCGAAGTCTGGCTGCTGCTGGGGGCGGTCAAGACGGAGTTCGGCAAATTTGGCGTGGTGCTCGACAAGACCAGCAAGCAACTCGACACGGTTCGCCGCAGCATCGACGAAGCCGGTACCCGCACGCGGGCCATTGAGCGCAAACTGCGCAGCGTCGAATCGCTGGACGCGGACCGGAGCCGTGGACTGCTGGGTGATGAGGCTCTCGCGGATCCGCAGCAAGACAGCGATCAAGGCTAAGCCGTCGCCACCGCGCCTTTGTCTGTCCAACCCCGGTTTTCCGCTCCTGCCGTTCGACGCGTCACCCGCCCAACGGAGTTCTCATATGCGCATGCTGCTCGCCACAGGAATCGCCGCCGCCATGACTACCGCCGCCCTAGCCGCTGAAACGCCCGATTATTCGCTGACCATCTACAGTTCCGCGCAACCCGGTCAGGTCAATACGGAAAGCCTCGCCAACTACGGTTCCGCGCTGCCAGGCTACGCGCTGGTGCGCGACGGACGCCAGATGAAACTGCAGGCCGGCAGTGGCGTACTCAAGTTCACCGATGTCGCCAAACGCATTGACCCGACCACGGTGGCGTTTGAATCGCTGACCGATCCCACAGGCACCCGTGTGGTCGAACAGAACTATCAGTTCGATCTGGTCAATCGCGACAAGCTGCTGGAGCGCTATGTCGGCGCGGCAATCACCGTAGAGCAGCAGCGCGGCGACACGCTGGAGCGCATCAGCGGCACCCTGCTGTCGGCAGCGGGCGGCACCCTGATCCTGCAGCGCGATTCGGGCGAAGTCGTCAGCATCGGTACCTACAGCAACGTGCTGTTCCCCAGCCTGCCCGGCGGGCTGATCACGCGGCCTACCCTGGTCTGGCTGGTCAACGCCAAGCAGGCGGGCACCCATGACACACGCGTGAGCTATCAGACCCAGGGCATGACCTGGTGGTCGGACTACAACATCACCTTGCGCGAGAACGACAGCGGCTGCGACATGGACCTGTCGGCCTGGGTCACGATCGTGAACCAGTCGGGCGCCAGCTATCCGCAGGCCCAGCTCAAGCTCGTCGCCGGCGAGGTGAATCGGGCACCGGCGCCCGCGCGCCCCGCGGAGATGCGCATGAAGACCATGGCAGCCGCGGCGGCCCCGCTGGACGATGGCTTCCAGGAATCCTCATTGTTCGAGTATCACTTGTATACACTTGGCCGGCGCAGCGACCTGCCGGACAACTCGACCAAGCAACTGGAACTGTTTCCGACCGCGGCCAAGGCCGGTTGTACCAAGCAGCTCGTATTCACCGCATCGCCGCAGCCCTGGACTTACTGGGGCGCGCCGATTTCAGATCAGGGCTATGGCGCGACCGAACAAGGCACGGTCGGCGCATTCCTCGAATTCGAGAACAAGGAAAACAACAAGCTCGGCATGCCGCTTCCGGCCGGGCGTATTCGAGTCAATCAGGCATCGGTCGATGGCACGCTGGAATTCATCGGCGAGGACGTGATCAAGCACACGCCACGCAATGAAACGCTGCGCATCAAGCTCGGCACTGCCTTCGACGTCGTCGGCGAGCGCAAGCAGGTTTCCTTCAACATCGACACCAGTGCGAAGACCATCGACGAAAGCATTGAGGTCACGGTGCGCAATCGCAAGAAAACCGCCACTCGCGTGATCGCCCGCGAGTACCTCTATCGCTGGAGCGGCTGGACCGTGACAGCGAAAAACCGCGAGTTCGTCAAGCGCGATGCCGCAACCATCGATTTTCCGCTCGATATTCCCGCCGACGGCGAAGCGAAAGTCACCTATACCGTTCGTTACAAGTGGTAAGCGGCACAGGCTGCCGCGAGTCAGCAATGCCGATCCCCAGGCACGCCTGACCAGTTGCCGCGGTATCAGCGATTTTCGCAACTGCGGAAATCGCTGATACGACAAGCGGCCGTGCGGAAGCCGTTGACGTTGCCATTTGTCAGGCTTGCCTCGACCCGCTGCCGGCTTATTCCCCGGCGTCCTTGAGTGCGATGGCGTTGACCCCGGCCTCCGACAGTGCGGTCTTCGCGGTCTCGACATCGCTGGCGCTGCTGTACGGTCCTACGCGCACGCGATGCCAGGTCTTGCCATTGACGTTGACAGATTGCACGCGCGCGACAAAGCCCGACAGCGCCAGCTTGGCCTTGAGTTCTTCCGCCGCCTTGGGATCAGGATAAGAGCCAGCCTGCAGCACGTAGCGCGCACCGCTGGCCGCCACCGAGGGTTCCGGCGGCGGCGTGCCGGCCGCCGCCGGATTCTGCGCTGCCGCCTGCTGGCGTTGCTGCTCCGCTCGTGCTTTGGCACTGAGCTCAGTGTCGGGAATCACGACTTCCATTTCCGGCAACACCGAATAGAACTCGTAGTTCTTCTTTGGTGGAGCTTTTTTCCCTTCGTCAGCCAGCGCCGGTTCGCTGGCCCGCGGAGCGGTTGCCTGCGGATTCGGCTGCGGCGAATTCGGCTTGCGCAAGGTCGGTGCCCAGCCCTGCAGCAGCATCAGCGTCGCGAATCCCAGCCCCAGCAGTACGCCCAGGGCCAGCCAGACCCAGGCCGGCCAGGCTGCTGGGGTCGTTGCACCAGTGCGGGTTGCTTGCTTGCGTTTGCCTGCCATCGTGTCGCGCTCCTGTCGCTCACATGCTCTGGGGCGCATTGACCCCGAGCAGTTCCAGACCGTTGGCGACGACCGTCCTGGCCGCGACGGCCAGGGCGAAGCGCGCATCGCGCAGATCCGCTTCCTCGACCAGGATATGGCTGTTGTCGTACCAGGTGTGGAACGCCGCCGCGAGCTCGGTCAGGTAGGTCGCAATGAGATGGGGTTCGAGATTCTTCGCCGCCAGCTCGACCACTTCCGGAAAACGCGCGATCGCGACCATCATGTCCTGGTCGTATTCGGTATCGAGGCGCTGCAACGACGCAAGACCGTTGTCGCGGTTCCAGCTCCAGCCATGCTCAGCGAAACGTTCGCCGACTCGGCAGATGCGCGCATGCGTGTATTGCACGTAGTAGACCGGATTTTCGCGCACGCGCGAGCGGGCGAGGTCAATGTCGAAGGTGAGCTGCGAATCGGCCTTGCGCGCAGCCAAAAACCAGCGGGTGGCATCGCGGCCGACTTCATCGATAAGGTCGCGCAGCGTGACGTAGCTGCCAGCACGTTTGGACAATTTTACTTCTTCACCACCGCGCATCACGGTGACCATCTGGTGCAGCACGTACTCGGGCCAGCCTTTGGGAATGCCGATGTCGAGCGCTTGCAGGCCGGCACGCACACGCATCACGGTGGAGTGATGGTCAGCGCCCTGTTCGTTGATAACGCGGCCGAAACCGCGCTGCCATTTGGTCACGTGGTAGGCAACATCAGGCAGGAAATAGGTATAGCTGCCCTGCGCCTTGCGCATGACGCGATCCTTGTCGTCGCCGAAGTCCGTGGTGCGCAACCACAGCGCACCATCCTGCTCGTAGGTGTGTCCGGAGGCAACCAGCTGCTGCAAGGTCTGATCGACCTTGCCCTCGGTGTACAGCGACGATTCCAGGTAATAGACGTCGAACGCGACACCAAAGGCACGCAGGTCCAGATCCTGTTCCCGACGCAGGGCGGCGACCGCGAAACGGCGAATGGCTTCGAGGTCATCGGCATCCTTGGCGCCGGTAACATCCTGACCGTCCGCATGCACGGTTTCGCCGGCCATGTAGGCGCGTGCAACGTCGGTAATGTAGTCGCCACGATAGCCGTTGGCAGGCCAGCCCAGGTCGTCCGGAGCAAGGCCGCGCGCGCGCGCCTGCGTGGACAGCGCGAGATTCGCGATCTGCTCGCCGGCATCGTTGTAATAGAACTCGCGCGTAACGTCCCAGCCGGTAGCCTGCAGCAGTCGCGCCAGACAGTCGCCAACGGCTGCGCCGCGGCCATGACCGACATGTAGTGGCCCGGTCGGGTTGGCCGAGACGAATTCAATCTGGACCTTGCCGCCGCCGCCGCTGTTGTTGCGTCCGTAGGCCTGGCCCAGTTCAAGAATGCTGCGGACTTCTGCGCGATACGCGTCGGGACTCAGGAAGAAATTGATGAAACCGGGGCCGGCGATCTCGACCTTGGCGACCTGCGCTGACGTTGGCATCGCGGTGACCAGCGCTTGCGCCAGTTCACGCGGTTTCATGCCCGCTGGTTTGGACATCAGCAACGCCGCATTCGCCGCGAAATCGCCGTGCTCCTTGCTGCGCGTACGTTCGATGACGAAACCGGTGGGAATGTCAGCAGGTAGGTTGCCGCTGCGTTGCAGCGCCGCCAGCGCCTGCAGAAGCTGGTCGCGAAGAAAGTCTTTCACAGGGAAGCCGGAGCCGGAAAAGGAAACGATTGTAGTCGGCCCGCGCCTGCGGCCCAAGCTGGAATGCGGATTTGCGCCCTGATGCACTGCAATAAATCGTTAACGGGCGATGACTTGCTCTTGTTATCTCGCGCTCGTAGCAAGATCAGGCAGCAAGCGCTTGTATAGGTTCTGAACTGACCGGTGTTGACTGGCTTGTGGATAAGTTTGTGAACAATCGGCCAGGGCGTTGTAACGGCCGCGCTTTAAGGATGTGAAAAAAAAGCGCCGAACTTTTTATATATTCATCAAAAACAATGGGTTAAATGAAAACAGCGACGCCGGTCGCGTTTCCGCAGTTGCCTGGCAGTAGGTTCGTTCAGCGCTGTGTATAACCTTGTGTCGGGTACTTGACGACGGCTGCGGACGGCACGACAGCTAACTTCCCAATGAGGCGCAGTAGTCACACGAGCGTAATCCGGATTGTCCGGGCGGCCTGGCTCGAACCTTTCGACCGCGCCGCGTCAGTTGTTGTGTCTTTGGTCTTCTTGCGCATGGGTTCAGGCTGGCTCTGCCGCAGCCCAGGCGAGACTCACGGCGCGACGGGTTCAGGCAAGGTCAGTGCAAGATCGCTTGCATCCGCTGTGAGTTCGATTCCACCAAGCCGCACGAGCTCGGCCGACGCAGCATAGCGCGCCGCAAGCTGCGGTATGCCGACCTCGAATCCAATCTGATCCAGCGGCCAGGCACGCGCGATCAGATGCAAGCGGCGTCCCGGCACGACCTGCGCAACGCTGACGACGACGATGCCAAGACCGCGCGCCTCGTGCGCGAACAACTGCGGTGGAGGCAAGGCGGGGTCGGCGTCGGCCAGCACCTGAGCGGGCAGGGACGTCTCACCCTTATCGGCCTCGAACCGTAGTGGCACACCGTGCGCGCCAAGTAGCGCCGCATATTGCCGCAGCTCGAACAACCAGCCCGCGTAGTCGAGCGAACGCGCCTCGCGACTGCGGTCGGCGCCATGGGCAGAGACCCAGTCCGCATAGACGGGCAGTGCGCAATACACCGCGCCGCTGCGGAACACCAGCCGGCGGCCGCGCGAAGTCGAGGTTTCGCCTTCGCGCTGCGGATACAGCAAGGCAAATTCCAGCATCTGCCACAGCGCGGAATATCCGGCGTGTTCCAGCTGGCTGCAGATCAGTGCGCAGAGATCATGCCGTGTCAGGTAGCGTGCGTGTTCGAGCCGCACGCCGAAGGTACGCATCAGGAAATCGGCGGTGTGCCGGCCAGCTTCGCCCCTGGCCATGAATACGCTTTCCATGCGGGAACCAAGGTCTTCGGCAATGTCCGAAGCAGCACTGAAGGTCCATGGCAGCAGCAGCAGCGGGCTTGGGGGATCCGATGCGATCGGTTGCAGTGCTTCACCCGGCATGCGGCCGGCGTGGCTGCCGAACGCGACGATGCGGCCGCCATCGCCATTGCCATCCCCATCGCCTGCGGCCAGTGCCTGGCTGTGGTGTGCGAGCTCGGCCAGCGCGGCGAATAGCGGCCACCCCGGACGCAGCACCTGCACGCTGTCGTAAAGCGCGCCGAGCACGAGCAGGTTGGCCTGCTCGGCGCCGGCGCGACTGCGCTCGGCCGGCAGCAGGAGCGCCAGATCGTCGGCAATGTGGCGCGCGAGCGCATCGGCCGCATCGCGCTGCAGTGTCAGCGTCGACGGCGCGGCACCGGCGCTCAGCTCCAGCGCGAGCACGCCGGGGCTATGGAGAATGTCGGGCATGGGATCAAACGGCAGATGCGCCGGCGGCGCACACGGCCGGCAAGTGTAGCATTCGGTGTTTCCCCTACTGCAGCGCCCGTGATCACCACGCTCCGCTCCCAACTTGCCGACGCCTGGCAATTCTTCGTCGCACCAGCTCTGGCTGCGTTGTTGCCCTGGCCCCTGGGCTATCGCTGGCTGCGCTGGCTTAGCCGGCGCAATACCAGCGTATTCGCCGAACCCGCCCAGGCTGCGGCCGCCATCGCGCCGGACCATCTGCCCGTCAGCGACCGCGAGGCATTCGCTGCCAACGTGCGCCTGAATTGCCTCTGGGACACGACCGACCTTTACCTTTCGCTGGGGCGCCGGCGCCGCGCCGCGCTGCCCTGGTACGTGCAGCAAGTCGGCGAATGGCCTCGCGATACGCATTTTGTTGCCGCTGGTTCCCATCACGGCCACGGCCACTGGGTATTCCGCTCGCTGGCGCATGCGGGTTTCGATGCCAGCTTCATATCCGCGCGCTGGAACCGGGCCGACTATCCTGGCCATCCGCTGCGCTACTGGTACGGTCGGCTGCGTGGCAGCGACGTACAGCGCCTCGGCGGCCGCCCCGTCGTGTTTCGGCCCGGCGCCCGCGCCCAGCTTGCGCGCGTGCTCGACGAACGTGCCGTCGTCGTCAGTCTGCTCGACATACCGCCACGCCTGGCGCCACGCGGGCAACAGCCGGTGCGTCTGCTGGGTAAGGCCGTGAGCTTCCCGGACGGCACTCTGGAGCTTGCCAGAGCGGCCGGCGTTCCGGTCGTGCCGTACTGGATGGAGTTTGACCTGGAACGGGGCATACGCCGACTCGTCATCGGGGAAGCCCTGGACCCGGCTGATCCGGCCACCTTGCAGAAACTTGCCGACCAGCTCGACCGTGCAATCCGGCTGACCCCCAGCGCCTGGTTCTTCTGGCCGGAATGGCCCTGCTGGATCGCCGATGCAACCGAAGCCGCCGAGCGAGCTCGACCACATGGCGGCGCTGCCACCGACTAAGCGCAGCAAATATCTGCCGGCACAGGCAAAAACTCCATCGGTTGTCCGGACCTGCCCCTATCGTGGCACTCTGTCGCGGTGGTTAGACTTTGCGCTTCCTATTCGCTCGCCATCGGGACCCTGTCCATGTCCGTGCCAGCCATCCAGCCCGCCGTCGAGATTGATCGCGACTACAGCCTAGAGCACAAGTACACACGTAGCGAAGGCCGCATTTATCTGTCGGGGGTCCAGGCGCTGGTGCGCCTGCCGCTGATGCAGCAGATGCGCGACCGTGCCGCCGCGCTCAACACCGCCGGCTTTATCTCTGGCTATCGTGGCTCGCCGCTGGGCGGGTTCGACCTGGAGTTGTGGAAGGCGAAGAAACATCTGAAGTCGTCCAACATCGAATTCACGCCCGGCCTCAACGAGGACCTGGGCGCGACCATGGTCTGGGGTTCGCAGCAGGCGAACCTGTTTCCGGGCGCGAAATACGATGGCGTGTTCGCGATGTGGTACGGCAAGGGCCCCGGTGTCGACCGTTGCGGCGACGTGTTCAAACACGGCAACGCCGCCGGTACTTCCCGGCATGGCGGCGTGCTCGCGCTCGCGGCTGACGACCATGCCTGCCGTTCTTCCACTTTGCCGCATGGTTCCGAACTGGAATTTGTATCCGCCATGATGCCGGTGCTCAACCCGGCCGGCGTGCAGGACATACTCGATATGGGCCTGCTTGGTTGGGCCATGTCGCGCTTCACCGGGCGCTGGGTCGGCTTCAAGACGATAGCCGAAACGGTCGAATCGTCGGCTTCGGTCAACGTCAATCCGCACCAGCTCGATATCGTCGTTCCTGAAGATTTCGTGCTGCCGGCCGGCGGTCTGAACATCCGCTGGCCCGACCCGCCGCTGGAGCAGGAAATGCGCCTGCACCAGTACGCGGTACAGGCCGCCGTCGCCTTCGCCCGCGCGAACCGCATCGATCGCACCGTGATCGATTCGCCCAAGGCCCGCCTGGGCATCGTGACCACCGGCAAGAGCTATCTCGACGTACTGCAGGCGCTGGAGTACCTCGGCATTGGCGCGCGCGAGGCCGCCGACATCGGCCTGCGCGTCTACAAGGTCGGCATGACCTGGCCGCTCGAACCGCTGGGCATCCGCGAATTTGCCCGCGGCCTGGAAGACATCATCGTCGTCGAGGAAAAACGCTCCTTCATCGAATCGCAGATGAAGGAACACATGTACAACTGGGACCACCACACGCGCCCGTCCATCGTCGGCAAGTACGACGAGGAGGACAACTGGATCCTGCCCTCGACCAACGAGCTGACCCCGGCGCGTATTGCACGCGTGATCGCCAAGCGCCTGGCGCGCTTCTTTACTTCGGAAACGATAGAAAACCGCCTCGCCTTTCTTGCCGCCAAGGAGAAGGAACTCGCCCTGCCACGCGCGAACTTCCCGCGTGCGGCGCATTACTGCTCGGGCTGCCCGCATAACACCTCGACCGTGGTGCCGGAAGGTTCGCGCGGCCTCGGCGGCATCGGCTGCCACTACATGGTCACCTGGATGGACCGCCGCACCGACACCTTCACCCAGATGGGTGGCGAAGGCACGACCTGGTGCGGCCAGGCGCCGTTCACCGAAACCAAGCATGTGTTCCAGAATCTCGGCGACGGCACCTATTTCCATTCCGGCTCGCTCGCGATCCGCCAGGCCGTCGCCGCCAAGGTCAACATCACCTACAAGATCCTCTACAACGACGCGGTCGCGATGACCGGCGGCCAGCCCGTCGACGGCACCTTGACCGTGCCCGATATCGCGCACCAGGTCCGGGCGGAAGGCATCAGAACCATCGTCGTCCTGTCCGACGACATCGGCAAATGGACGCGGCCGGAAATCTTCCCCGAGGGCGTGGAATTTCTCGACCGCAGCGAACTGGACGCCGTGCAGAAGCGCCTGCGCGAAACATCCGGCGTCAGCGTCATCATCTACGATCAGACCTGTGCTACCGAAAAACGCCGTCGCCGTAAACGCGGCAAGATGGAAGATCCAAAAAAGCGTGTTTTTATCAACACGCAGGTCTGTGAAGGCTGCGGCGACTGCGGCAAGAAATCGTTCTGCGTGTCGGTGCTGCCCAAGGAAACCGAGTTCGGCCGCAAGCGCGAAATCGACCAGTCCAATTGCAACAAGGACTATTCCTGCGTCAAAGGCTTCTGCCCTAGCTTCGTCACGGTACACGGCGGCGGTCTGAAGAAGCGCAAAGGCGTAGGCAAGGTGGATTTCGACGCGTTGCCGCAGCCGCAGTTTGCATCTGACCTCGCCCAGCCCTGGAACATCCTCGTGACCGGCATCGGCGGTACCGGTGTCGTCACGATCGGCGCGCTGGTTGGCATGGCGGCGCATCTGGAAGGCAAGGGGGCAACGGTGCTGGATCAGACCGGCCTGGCCCAGAAGGGTGGCGCCGTGACCTGCCACCTGCGCATAGCCCGCACGCCAGCGGACATCCACGCCGTGCGCATTGCCGCCGGTGAGGCCGACCTCGTGCTCGGCTGCGACATGGTCGTCGTCAACGACTACTGGGCGCTGTCGAAAATCCGTGCCGGCCGCACCCATGCGGTGCTGAATACCTATGAGGCGATGCCGGGCACGTTTACCACGCGACCGGACATGCAATTCCCGTCGGAACAGATCATTGCGGCGGTCAAGGTCGCGCTCGGTGCTGAAGCCCCCGAACTGGTCGATGCAACCGGGCTTGCGACCACGCTGCTCGGCGATTCGATCATGGGCAATCTGTTCATGCTGGGCTATGCCTGGCAGAAAGGCTGGGTGCCGTTGAGCCTCGATGCGTTGATCCGCGCAATCGAACTCAATGGGGCTGCGATCGAGCAGAACCGCGCCGCGTTCAACTGGGGCCGTATGGCGGCACACGATCTTGCCGTCGTAGTCGCGGCCACGGGCAAGAACACCCAGCCCGAAGTGCCTGACGCCCTGGCTCAAGGGAGCGACAGTCTGCTCGATGATCGCCTGATCTCGCCGGATCTCGACAGTGTGATCACGCGCCGCGTCGCGTTCCTCACCGAATACCAGGACGCCGCCTACGCGCAGAAGTACCGTGCGCTGGTCGACCGCGTTCGCGCCGTCGAAGCCGACAAGGCGCCGGGTGCGAGCGCACTCAGCGAGGCCGTTGCACGTTATGCCTTCAAACTCATGGCCTACAAGGACGAGTACGAAGTCGCGCGCCTGTACAGCCGGCCGCAGTTTCTCGAACAGATTCGCGCCACCTTTGAAGGCGACTACAAACTGCATTTCCATCTGGCACCGCCGTTGCTTGCCCGCCGTGACAGCGAAGGCCATCTGGTCAAGCGCGAATACGGCGCCTGGGTGCTGACGGCATTCCGCGTGCTCGCGAAGTTCAAGGGCCTGCGTGGCGGCGCCTTCGACATCTTCGGCAAGACCGCCGAACGGCGCATGGAGCGGCAGTGGATCGCCGACTACTTCACCGTCATCGACGAGCTGCTGCGCACACTGACCCCGGACAATCGTGCACTCGCTGTCGACATTGCCAGTGTGCCCGAACAGATCCGCGGCTACGGCCACGTCAAGGAAGCGCACGAGGCCAAGGCCAAGGCCCTCTGGACCGAACTGCTCGCCACCTGGCGCAATCCCAAGGCGGTGCCGGTCAAGTTAGTGGCCTGAAGCCAGTGGAATAGGCGGCTGTCCGCACGGACTGCGGGCTGCCGTCCTGCCTGCGCTGCCAGGGCCTGACGGCGTGCACGCACGCCGCTCGATTCTCGGCATAATCGGCGTTTCTCTGTTTCCGCAATGGCCGTACACGCCGTTGCTGTGCGAGCGCCGGGAGGCCCATGGATCGGTCGCAATTCATCCAGCTACTAGCGCGCCTGGATTTCCGCCATGTGTTCAGCGACGCCATACTCGGACGCGGCGCCGACTACGTGGACAGCGGCCGCGTGCTGGACAAGGACTACAGCACGGAAGGGGCCGCCGGCGTACTGATCGGCGTGGTACAGGGCAACTCCATCGAGCCATACCGCTGCGGCTTCCGTCTGCTGCCGCGGGGACGCGAAGCGCTGATCGACACGTTCTGCAGCTGCATCCGCGGTAGCGGCTGCAAGCATGTTGCCGCGCTGGTGCTCGAAGCCATGGGCGAGGACTGGTCCGATGACGACAGCGCTGGCACCTTCACGCTCAGTCCGCCGCCGTCGCCAGCGCAGCTCAAGCCCGACCTGCGCCCCTGGGAGCAATGGTTGTCGACCCTGAATTTGCCGGCGCCGTCGACCGGCGCCGCGGCGGAAGATCGCGTACTGGGTTTTCTGTTCGAAACGACCTCCGGTGCTCCGTCCGGCCTTTGCGCCCAAGCCATGTGGTTTCGCCATGGCAAGCGCGGTGGTCTGGTCTCGCCGCGGCCCGTGCAGCCGGCGCTGGGCCGTGGTGATCCGTGGATCGGTCTTTCCCCCGATGAATTCCAGCGCATTGCGGAACTGCGCATGGCGCCGGTGGAATACCTGCGCAACGGCAGTTGGCAGCGGCTGGCTTCGCCGCGGCATGAAGCCTGGCTCAACGATGTGCTGGCAAACACGCCCTGCTATTTCGGCAAGCCCGGCAGCGGTGCACTGCACCTGGGTCCGCGGCGCGGCGTCGAGTGGACCTGGCTGACGCGGACCGACGGCTCGCAGCAGATGGTGGCCGTCGTCAGCGACGCGCCGAACGCGCAGCTGCTGAAAATCGCCGCACTCTGGTATTGGGATCCGCTGACCAACGAGATCGGCCCGGCCGACGGCGACACCGCCATGGCCGAACGCCTGCTGCGCGCCCCTTCGGTACAACCCGAGCAGGCGCCGTTACTGCGCGAGCGCTGGAAGTCGACCGAATCACTGGCTGATCTGCCTATGCCGGCCGACCATGGGGCGATCGAGGAAATCCAGCCCGTTCCCACACCGGTTCTGCGCCTGGGCACGCTCAAGGCGCGTCCGCCCGCCCGCACCGGCGCCGGCCCTTATACCGCAGGCTGTCTGCAACTGAGTTTCGACTACGCCGGACACCGCATCGACTACGGCAGCATGCTGCCGCGGGTGCGCCGTCTGGTCGATCGCCGGGTTATCGACATACGCCGTGATCGCAGTGCCGAAATCGCCGCGTTCGAGCGACTGGACCGGCACAAGCTGGTCGATGCGACCGACGTTGCCTATGCGCATGGACTGCGTGACGCCGAGCTGTCGGGCATCTTCGTGCTCGAACGCGGCCGCAGTGAACTGGCGCCGCCCGATCATTTGCTCGCCCTCGCGATGCGGCTCCAGGCCGACGGCTTCCAGCTCGAGTTCGACGCCGGTTCGCCGGTCGAAATCCTGGCAGCACCGGACGCCTGGCATGCAGACGTCAGCGACAGCGGCAACGCCTGGTTCGACCTCTCGCTGGGCATCGACATCGCCGGCGAACGTGTCGACCTGCTGCCTATCCTGCAACGGGCCCTGACCGACCCGTCGTTTCCGCTGGTACCGCCGGCCAAGGAACCGGCCGACGCGATCTGGCTAGCGCCTATCGACGCGCGTCGCCGTATTCCGCTGCCGGTTGCGCGCGTTCGTGCGTTGATCGCGCCGCTGCTGGAATGGCTGGAGCGCGGCAACGCCCGCGGCAGCCTGCAACTGCGGCGTGCCCAGGCCGGCGTGGTCGAAGAGCTGGCGCAGGGCCCTGCGGCGCTGCCCTGGCGCGGGGCAAGCCGGCTCAAGGACATGCTCGCCCAGCTACGCGCGGAGCGGACACCGGTTGCGGAGCCCGACGGTTTTCGCGCCCAGCTGCGTCCGTATCAGCGCGACGGCCTGGCGTGGCTTGAGTTCCTCGGCCAGGCTGGCCTGGGCGGCATCCTTGCCGACGATATGGGCCTGGGCAAGACCGTGCAGGTACTCGCGCATCTGGAAGCCATGCGCCAGCGCGGTGAACTGCAGCATCCCGCCCTCGTGGTCGCACCAACCAGTCTGGTCTGGAACTGGCGCGCTGAAGCACAGCGTTTCGCGCCGCAGCTGCGCGTACTGATCCTGCATGGCGCCGCACGCGACGCCAATTTCGGCGCAGTGCCCGAACATGACCTGGTCATCACGACCTATCCCTTGCTCGCCCGTGATCGCGATGTACTGATAGAGCAGTCCTTTTCGCTGCTGATCCTGGACGAAGCACAGGCGATCAAGAACGCGCGCACCCAGGCCGCCAAGGTCGTGCGCGAACTCAAGGCGACACGCCGGCTCGCGATGACGGGTACGCCGCTGGAGAACCATCTGGGCGAACTCTGGGCGCAGTTCGACGCGGTAGAACCTGGCCTGCTCAGTGACGAGCGCGCCTTCGTGCGCCATTACCGCACGCCGATCGAAAAACATGGCGATGCCGAGCGCCAGGCCAAACTGCATAAGCGTATTGCGCCGCTGATGCTGCGCCGGCGCAAGGAAGACGTGCTGACCGACTTGCCGCCCAAGACCATCATCGAACGCGGCGTCGAGCTGATCGGCAAACAGCGCGAGCTGTATGAATCGCTGCGGCTGGCCCAGCACGAGCGCGTGCGCGAGGCGATCCGCGAGCGCGGCCTGGCCCAGTCGGGCATTGTCGTGCTTGATGCACTGCTCAAACTGCGCCAGGTCTGCTGCGATCCACGCCTGGTCAAACTTGAGCGCGCGCGCAAGGCGCCCGAATCGGCCAAACTCGACCTGCTGCTGGACCTGCTGCGCGAACTCGTCGCCGAAGGCCGCCGCGTGCTCGTGTTTTCCCAGTTTGCCGAAATGCTGGAACTCATCGAGCAGGCGCTGACTGCAGAAAATATCCACTACCAGACCCTGACTGGCCAGACCCGCAACCGCGCTGAACTGGTCGAGGACTTCCAGTCCGGCTGCGTCCCCGTATTCCTGATCAGCCTCAAGGCCGGCGGCGTAGGGCTCAACCTGACCATGGCCGATACCGTGATCCACTACGATCCCTGGTGGAACCCGGCGGTCGAAGCCCAGGCCACTGACCGCGCCCATCGCATAGGCCAGGACAAGCCGGTATTCGTCTACAAGTTGATTTGCACTGGCACGGTTGAGGAAAAGATCCAGGACATGCAGCAGCGCAAGGCCGATCTCGCCCAGGCCGTGCTCGAAGGCGGTACGACGCAGGCGCTGCGCTTTGATGAAAACGATCTGGCAGAGCTGTTCGGTATCGGATAAGACGGAATAACGCCGATGCTGGCGCGAGCGTGCGGCAGCCATTGGGCGTGAGCCTAGCTCATGGCCGGAACTTCGAGTGCGAAGGCCGGGAAGCAGTCTGCCGGACAAGCCGTGACAATGGACGAAATCAGCACGGCGGACGCCCAGGTTGCGACCAGGCTATCCGGTAGATGCACATGGCCAGATCAATTCTGATCATGACCTCCGGCCTGGCTGCGTCACATTTGCCGGAAGAGGTGCAGATGCGCTCGACTGACTGGTAGTGTCTCGGCCCGTCCGCGCAGACGGATTTCCGCGTAGTTCTCGTCGCGCAGGACGTGGTCCACGGCATTGAGGTTTACTGCGAACGAACGGTGCACCTGGGCGAACAGGTTCTCATCGAGTTGAGACAGGAGTTCCTTCAGCGGTGTACGCACTACCGCCTCCAGCGCCTGGTGGTCGCTATCGCGCCAAGCGATGGTGGTGTACTTGTCGCCGGCACGCAGGTAGTCGATGGCGTCCGCGGGAATCAATCGCAGGACGTTGCCAGCGGAGGCGCGAATCCACCGCAATCCCTGCTGCGCCGTCCCGCGTTGCAACTTGTCGACCAGGGCCTGCAGCAGCTCGTTAGCCGGCCGCGTCGGGTCAGAGTGCAACATGCGCTCCCGCAAGCGGCGTACCGTCTCCGCGAGTCGAACTCCCTCGACCGGCTTGACTAGGTAGTCCAGGGCTCCCTGTTCAAAAGCCTGCACCGCGTATTGCTGGAATGCGGTAACGAAAACCAGATGGGCACGAGAGCCGATGAGCTGGGCTGCCTCCACCCCGGAAAGACCCGGCATGTGCACGTCGAGGAAACAGATAGCGGGCTGGTGCCGTTCGAACAGTTCGACGGCCTCGCCGCCGTTTCGCGCCTCGGCCACTACCCGCAACTCCGGCCATGCCGACTGCAGTTGGCGAACCAGCCCGCTGCGCAATAGCGGCTCATCATCTGCAACCAATGCTGTCGGCGTCATTTCGCTACCTGCCTTCGAATCGGGAGAGCCAGGCGCGCCAGCACGCCGCGCGGCGTGCGTGAAGAGAGCTCAAGCACTGCGGCGTCGCCGAAGGCCAGGTGCAATCGTTCGCGAAGGGTTACCAGCCCTGTGCCCAGCCCATCGTTTTGTGCGGTCAGGCCAACGCAGTCGTCGCTGACCTCGATCAGCGCTATGTCACCTTCCAGCCGGCCCAATACCTGGATACGTCCGCCGAGCACGCTTGGATCGATGCCATGCTGTACGGCATTCTCGACCAGCGTCAACACGCACATGGGCGGGCAGGAGACCTCCGCCAGCTCCGTCGCCAGGCTTATCTCGAACCCCAGACGATCAGGCATGCGCATGCGCATGATCTCCAGATAGGCACGGACCAGATCGAACTCGTCGCCCAGGCGAGTCGTATCGGCCTGCAGGCGCGGCACAGCGGCGCGCAGGTAGGTGATCAGGCTGTCCAGGACGATGCTCGCCTGCGGAGAACCCCGCACCACCAGTTCGCGGACATTGGCGAGCGTATTGAAGAGGAAGTGCGGCTCCACCTGGGCCTGCAGCAGACGCAGCCGGGCGCCAATGGCTTGCTGCTCCAGTTGGCTGCGCTCCAGCTCGAACGCCAACGCCTGGTGCCGCGCCTCGTCCTTGATTTTCTGAAACAGTGCCGCCAGCGCGATGCCAGGCACGAGCAGCAGCCACAGGACGGTTTGGATCTTGAAACCTGCCAATCGCAGGTCATCGAGATACCAAGGCACCGGGCTGCTGTAGGTGGTGACGAAATACGCGATGGCCATCGCCGCGGGGATCGTCGCCGCCACTCCGACGATCTGCAACACCAGGCGGGAGAGCTGATTCGGCAGTTGCCGTGGCCACTGCTCCAGGACGCCAAACACGAACAGGGCCATCAAGCCGACCAGCACCGAGCGCATCAAGGTGGTGGGATAGGAAGCCGGTCGTAGCAACGCCACCAGACTCAGTAGAAACGCAGCCGCAAGCGCGATCTGCAGGCGGCGCCGGCCAAACAAGGTTGAAAGGAGCTGCATCGGAAGTGAGTCCGCTGTCGAAGTGACACCAGAAGGCGAGGTGATCCTTTGGGTTTTCATCCGACCGCTTGCCGTGGCGGTTGGCCGTTGCAGCTTCCGCGCCGAGTCAGGCATTGATCGCATTGTGTGCGTGGCTTGCCCGATCGGAACATTGGAACAAGCGAGCCGCGGGTTCGCCCGTCATGACAGGGTAGCTTTGCGGCTAGATCGGCGACGCCGTGGCGGGGTTGGGCGCCATGAGCCCGGACTGCTCCTGCGCTGGGCGAAATTCCATAACCGTCAACTACAGCGCGGACGCCACGTATACCAGCGGCGCCGGCCAGAGGAGACACACTGCTCTGCAGGCCGAAGTTCAGGTAGACGCCGACCGGGAACGTGGCAAGCGCCGCTGGGCCGAAGTATCGACCGACTGTCTTGGCACGCCATATGGTGAGAGCGTTCTTTTGCAAAGGCGGCGAATCCGCGTTGCTGCTGCACTCCCAGAATGAACCAACTTGTTTCCGCTGGCGGTCGGCTTGAGACGAAGGTGCCGGAAGCTGCGACGAACTGCGGCTTCCGCGGCGTGAACGGGCACAGGTGAGGGCACCGCCCAGGCAGGTTAGCCCCGGCGTGCAACACGGCAGGGCCAACGGGTACTCGCAAAGGCTCCGGTGCGGGTTAGGGCGGAGTGTCGTTGGCACCCGTTCTGAAGCAGTCCGCCCCCGGGACGGAGCTGTTCGTCGCATGGGCATGTTCGCGCAGGGGCGCTTCCGGGACAGTGCGCTGCACAGAGCCCCACGGGAGATTTTCAGATGTTGTCCGCTGCCCTTACCCCGGCCCAGAACACGGGCACACCTCGCTTTCTGAATGCGACCGTCGCAACCTGGTTCACCGCGGCGCTACTCGGGCAACTGGCATTTTTTTCCTACATCGTCGCCTTCTACGGCAGTTCGCTCCTGGAGGGTAACTTCGAGGCTTGGAACCGGTTGCAGGCGATGGGGCGAACCCCCTTCATCGCCGGTGACGCCACGGGCAACTGGGTATTTCTTACACACGCCCTGGGCGCCGGACTTGTTGTAATTGGTGGTGTTCTTCAGCTTATTCCCGTCATACGCAAGCGCGCACCGCGCCTGCACAGGTGGAACGGCCGCATCTTCCTGACGATGGTCACGGTGTTGAGCTTGAGTGGCTTCTACCTGGAGTGGATTCGCGATGATCCACCCACCACGCTGTCGGGCTTCGCCACCACCATCAACGGCGTTCTCATACTGAGCTTTGCCTATATGACCTTGAAGGCCGCCCGCGCCAGGCGCTTCGCCGACCACAGGCGTTGGGCGATACGCCTCTTCCTGGTTTCCAACGCGCAATGGTTCACGCGCGTGGGCCTGTTCGCCTACCTCGTTATGACTCAGGTGTTGGGAACCGGTAGCGCCAACGTAGGCACCTTTTTCGAAGTCTGGAAGTTTGGTGCGTTCCTCGTGCCGTTGGCCGTGGCGGAACTGTACCTGCAATGCGCAAACCAGCGTCCCGCCTTCAAGGCGGGTGTGGCGATGGTCATGGCGGTGCTGACCCTCTTCATGAGCGTCGGAATAGTTGCCTACGGAGCCTTCACGCTGAAGATTGCTACCGGCGCCCCTCTGAGTTTCTAAGTGCACATCATGCTGTCAACGGGCACTTCGCTCCCGCTGTCAGATTGTGCGCGGTCACGTATCCGCCAGCGCGCTGTTCGGCTCGTCGCGGTCAGGCGTTTGTACCGATGAGATGTCTACCGAAACCGGAGCTCGTACCATGTGCACCGCTTTGCCCTCACCACTGCGGTCTGCGTCGCGGCGCGCGTATGTGCGGCAACTCCGACTGCTGGTCCTGCTGGCCGCTGCCTTGCTCGCAGGTCAGGCATTGGCCCAGCAGATCAGCAGCCATGTCATAGCAGCCGGCGGCGGCACCAGCCGCTCGCCGGGCGGCTGTCGTGTTCTGGAAGGTAGCCTGGGTCAACCGGCCGTCGGTAGCGCGAGCGGCGGCGGGTTCATGCTGCGCGCCGGCTATTGGGCCGGTCCCGGCAGCCAGCGCCGTGACCGCGTTTTTTCCGGCGGTTTCGAGGAGTGCAACTGATGAAAACCCGTCCCTGTCTCTGTGCCGCCCTGTATCGCGCCGCGGTCGTGCTGCTGCTCCTGGTGAGTGCCGGCACCGCGCTGGCGCAGTCTTCTCCACAATTAACAGATTTCACTTACCAGGGGCGGCTGCAGCAGAGCGGCGCGCCGGCCAACGGCAGTTTCGATTTCGCGTTTGCGCTGTATGACCAGGCCAGTGGTGGCAATCAGGTCGGTGCAACGGTCACCGAGACGGATTTCCCTGTCGTCGATGGCATCTTCAACGTATCGCTGAGTTTCCCAGGTGCGTTTACCGGCACGCAGCTGTATCTGCAAGTCAGCGTGGAAGGGACACCGCTGCTGCCGCGACAGGCCGTAGCGACGGCGCCCGTCGCGCAGTTCAGCCTGAGCGGCAGCATCAGTGGTCCGGCTGGCGGCGCACTCACCGGCACATACCCCAATCCCACTTTGGCCAATGCTGCAGTCGGCTCGGCGAACATCGCCGTCGGTGCAGTAAGCAATTCCAAGCTCGCTGCGGACTCGGTCACTGCGTCCAAGATATTTGCGGGTTCCGTGGACACCAGCGAGCTGGCCTCCGACGCAGTGACCGCGGAAAAGATCGCCAACGGGGCGGTCGGTACTTCGGAGATCGCCAACGACAGCATTACGCGTGGCAAGGTCGCTGGCGGCTACAGCAACGGTTCCATCGCCGTCACCGTTGGAGCGAACGACTGCAACGACTACAACCTCGCCATCAGCGGCGCAGAGGTCAACGACCTGTTGCTGTTCAACCTGCAGTCCAGTGTCGCGCTGCCGCCGAACATGCTGATCCAGCCGCTGCGGGTGGTCAGTGCCGATACGGTGCAAGTGCGCGTGTGCAATCTCGGCAATGTCTCGCAAAGCACAGGAAACATCGGGATCTACCTGTTGACCATGCGTTAGGAGCGCGGCCGGTGCCTATGGGAATGGGCAGGGATGCTGCGCGGAACCTATGGTCGCGGAAAAACCGGAAAAGGCCCAGGACAGCTGCGAGAAAGCCATGCTTGAAGCGCAGTGTGAACTGAGATCAGTTATCCGTGTCGTTGCGGCGCCAGATACGCAGGCGATTGTTGGCTGGCATCGTGTGATCGCTTTCGAGCCTCAGGCCATGGCCGGCAGCCAGCGCGTCCACGTCGGCGATATCGCGCAGACCGCGGTGCGGTACCGCGGCGCGCAGCGCTCGGTCGAAGGCTTCGTTGCTGTCGCTGGTGAAGCGTCCGCCGACGTTGTACGGCCCGTAGATAGCCAGCTGGCCGCTGGTGCGCAGGCAGGCAGCAACGCCGCTGAATAGCCGCTCGACCTCGGCCCAGCTCATGATATGCAGCGTGTTCGCACTGAACGCGGCGTCGTAGGTTCGTACCGGCCAGATATCCCCTGCGACATCGAGCTGCAGTGGTTCCGGTGTATTCGACAACGCCGCATCAGCAAGCCAGGCCCGTATGCCCGGCAAGTTATCGGCACGATCGGACGTATGCCAGTTCAGCCAGGGCATATGCGCCGCGAAGTGCACTGCGTGCTGGCCAGTGCCACTGCCGATTTCGAGCACATCGCGGCATTCGCGCAACGCGGTGCGCAGCACGCCGAGTATGGGCTCGCGGTTGCGCTCGCAGGCGGCCGAATAGGGCTTGTCGTCGCTCATGAAAACGGTGCGGCGGGCTTGCGGTGCACCCCGGCCAGGTCGGTGATTTCGTTGATCCCACAGGATGCCGCGCGGATAAAGCTGGGTGCGGACTGGCCGCCAGAATTGGAGCCGATAAAGAAGCTACGAGAGCCAGCTGTGCCGGCCGGCGTGAAGATCTCGACGACCAGAATGTCGGTCGCCACGGTAAATACAGGCTGGGTCGCAATGTTGGCAGTGAAAACGGTGCCCATCGCCGAATCCGGCACGGTCACGGCATCGCTGCTGACCGCGGTCAATGTCGAGACGGTTGGCGGGTTGGCCGAGCTGCGCCACAGGTTCACGGTAACCGGCTGACCGACGCCGCCACCATCGTTCGCAGTCTCGACGCCAAAACTCACGGTGTCCACGCGAAACTGCGGCAAGGTCAAATTCCCAAACGTCGACAGCGTGAACGCGCGGTAATAACTGTTGTCGGTATGGATGAAACCTGGCGCACCACCGTTGCAGGAAACCGAAGCACCCGTGTTGATCGCGGCACTGCTCGACTGGGTGATGGTCTGTGCGGCCAGAGGCGCTGGCCATGGTATCTGCACCGGCACGCCGGGCGGCTGGCCCGACCTGCTGAGCTGCTGAGCGGAAGCCGTGCCGGCAAGACCGGCGAAAGCGAGCACGAACACCAGTCCACGCGCGGCACGGTTCATAAGCGGCCCTGAAAGCAGAAAGAATCAAACTCGACGGCCCGGGCCTCACCGTTGGTTAAGCGGCCCGGAACGTGACGGAATGCACAGTCTGCTGAGCTTGCCCAAACGAAGGCGGATCTGCAAATGCTCTACGCCCGCGCTCGCCCGTGTCCGGTGAGAGCGTATCCGGTGACACACGGACTATGCCGCGCGCCGGCACGAACACGCCCGGTTGGCGGTAGCGGGCGTGCTGCCGGAACGGGCCTAAGCGCTGCGGCCCTGAGCCAAGGCGCGCGCCGCGCGCCTCAGCACTGCGACCGGCTCGGCCCAGCGACTGTCTGGGCGGCGCTTGGTCGTGGTCAGCACGAGATCCGTGGGATGGAACACGTTGAGGTTGTGCGTGATCGGCGTGGTCAGGATGTACTGCGCCTCGGTGGCACGCAGGAACCTGCCAACTTTTTCAATATTGAACACATCCAAATGTGCAAATGGTTCGTCGATGAAGACGAAGCCTCCTGGATGGGTTTCGTCGCGCAGCAATGCGACCAGCAGCAGCAGCGATTTCATGACCTGCTGACCGCCCGAAGCTTCGCCGTCGTCGAGACCTATCCAGCCCTTGCGATCAAAATCGAAGCGCACGCTCAGCCCGGCCTGCGCGAGTGCGATGTCGTCATTGGCGAGTTCCGGCTGGTCGACCTCGACATTGATGCCCGACAACTCGCCGAGCGCGCGCAGGTTTTTTGCATACTGGCGCACCGTAGCCCGCAGCACGTTGATATAGGCGCCGCGCGCTTCATCGGTAATGCGCCGCGCACGCTGCAGATGCGCATCGCGCCGGCTCAACGTGGTTTCCAGGGATTCATGGTCGGCTGCGATCTTGTCGCGCAGCACAACACAAGCGGCATCGGTAACAAAACTGCCACGCTCCGTGCGCTGAGCGATCTTGTCGAGTTCACGCTGTACTTCGTGCTCGGTCTCGAATTCCTGCAAGACAGCAGCAAGCGCTTCGCTGCTGCGCCAGGCCGGCGGCATCAGGCTGCGCTGGCGGCGAAAGTCGAGCACGCGGCGCACGTAGTCGTGGCGATCGCGCGCGAGCTTGTGCGCCTTGTCGTCGCGATCGCGCGCCAGCTGATCGCGCTGGCTCGCGCGGCGATCGGCCGCTCTCTGTTCATCGTTTGCGGCCTGACGTGCCGCCTCGACCGCATCGCGCGCCGTACTAAGTGCCAGTGCGCTGTCCTGTGCGGCCTGCAGCAGCAGCGGCAGTGCTTCGGCTGCAGAAGCGAATTCGACGGTGCGGGCAGCCAGTTCCTGTGCCGCGTCGAGCTTGAGCAGGCGCGCCTGGTTGGTGTCAAGGCGCAGCTCGAGTTCGCAGCGCTCGTTGCGGCGCGCGTCCGCCGCCGCATTCCACTGGCTGCGTTCAAGCTGCAGATCGCGCAAACGGGCGGCACGTGCGCTGGTGCTGAAATGGCGTTCGTCGGTGCCGATGTGCCGGCCACCGCGATGTTCACGCAAATAACCCTTTGGCGTGATCCAGTCCTGGCCTGGCGGTAACTGCATGCCCTTGGCCACATCGGCTACGCGCTTTAGCTTGTCGAGCTGGCGCGGCAGCCAGAGTGGCGGATCAGCCGCAAAGCGCAATACCTCGAGCAGTGAACCCGGCGAGGCCGGCGCCGCACCGCCCCGTTCAGCGACAACAAAATGCCGATATTGCATTTGTTCGCCAATAGCAAAGGCCGCTTTTGCATCAGAAGGCGACGCGAGCAGGACCAGGTGCCGGTACGGCTGCAGCACGGCCTCGACCGCTGCCTCCCAGGCGGGGTCGATCATCTCGACGCAGTCGGCCAGCATGCGATGCGCAATGCCGGCGCGATCCAGCGCTGCGCGGAAGTCGCGCTCGAAACCCGGCGCGAAACGCTGACCACTCGCAAGTACAGCAATCTGCGCGTCCAGTTCGCTTGCCCGCTCGGCGGCCTGTTCGTCCGCAAGCTTGAGCTGGGCCTGACGGCGGCGGTCGGCTTCCACTGTGCGCAGCAGCTGCGCAACATCGCCGGCTCCCTGACTCGCCGCGAGCTGCTCCAGCTGCTGGCGCCGGCGGTCGATCTGCTCGGCGTCACGCGCCGCATCACGTGCCGCGAGAAACGTTTCTTCAGCGGAAACGGCCTGCGTTTGCGCGGCCCTCAGCGCGTCAGCAAGTGTCGCCTGCCTTTCGGCAGCAGTCCGCTGTTCTTCGGCCAGCGCCGCATCGCGGCGTTCAAGTTCGCGCAATGTGCGGCGCAAGCCGGTCAGTTGCGGCCGGCTACCGGCAATGCTGGCGCGCCGTTCGGCCAGCGCGATCTTGGGCGCAATCTCGGTCTGCAGGCGCTGCCGGTCACGCTGCAGCGCGCTGTATTCCTCGAACGAACGCACATCAGCCTTGGCCGCTTCCAATCGCGTATGCAGAGCCGCGAGATCCTGTCCCAGCGACTTCAGCTCCTGCTCTGTCGCGAACTGCTCGGCGCGAGCGCGCTGGTAGTCGTCCAGCACAGGCTTCTCGCCAAACACGTCCCAGACCAACTGCAGCAGTTCGCGCGGCGGGTACTGGCAAAGTTTGTCGGTGGCACCTTGTTCGAGGGTCAGCACGCGGCGTATGGCGCGGGTAAGGCCGGCGCCTTCTAGGCGTACGCGGTAATCGCGCAGGCCTAGCCATTCGCCGCCCTGCGCTTCTATCGCCTCAACGCTGACATCGCCGCCAAGTATCTGATAGTCGCGCGACCAGTCGCCACCCTTCTTGCGAACACGGCAGGCCAGCGTGACTTCGGCGTCCATGTGGGGAAAGAACGGGCGCCGCCCGTTGCGGTCGGGCCGGTTGCTGACTACACCACGCAACCAGGCGAACGGTTTGCCGTTGTGGCGCAGATAGGTCTTGTAGTCACGCGCCGTTTCGCGATCTTCAATCGCGAGCAACGTACGCAGCGCATCAAGCAGAGTCGTCTTGCCCGAGCCATTGGGTCCGACCACGGTGACGATGGCCGAGTCCAGCGGCAAGGTGAAGCGTTGCCAGTAGTCCCAATGCACCACCTCCAGCGCGCGAAATTCAAACATGGCCGATCTCCGCGTCGGTTTCGTCGTCAGCGGTCGCGGCGGTCACGCTAGTGGCCCGCTCAGTAACGAAGGCGAGCGCGCCGTCGAGCACGCGCCGCGCCGTGCGCTCGTAGTCAAACGCCAGGTCGAGCAGGGGCCCTTCGAGAATACGTTCCTTGCGCCGCACGATGAAACCATGACGTGCGAGTACGCCGAGATTGATGTTGATGCGCATCTTGCCGCCCAGCTTTTCGCCGAAGTCAGCAATCAACGTACGTTCGGCCAGTGGTTCGGCCACTTCGTTGCCGACAGGCACGGGTTTCATTTCCGCGAAGATCTGACCCTGTTCCTGCTCGCGATCAACCTCGATGCGCCGGATCTGGCGCTGCCTTTTTGGAAGAATCAGCAAACTCCACAAAACAACCAGCAGCGCTATGCAGTCGCGGTCGAAGTCGAGATTGCTGGCCGACCACGCACGTGGGCCGGCGAACACCGCCGCCTCCTGCGCCTTGGCGATAGCAATTGCGATATGGCCAGCGTAGGGATGGTCCAGCAGACGCAATCCGGCTGCGGCAAGGCGGCGATCGAGTTCCTCGCGGAAACTGGCGTCGGTGAGCGCCTGGCGCGCGAGCTCGTCCTCGCGCGGCAGCCAGCGTTCGGCAAGCAGGCGCGCGATCAGCGCAGCCACGGGATCATTCATCCGTCAGTTCCTCACTGCATTTGTCCGCTGGCCGAGCGGGTTCTTGCGACAGGTGCGCCGCGAGCGGACGCAGACGGCCAGCGCTGATGTAGGCAACGTCGTTGCCTTCGATGGCTTCAAGCGCGCCACTGAGTTCGAGCCGCAGCGGCAGGCGCGCAAGCTCGGCCAGCGCGCCCTCGCGCGCATGCGCGGCAGGGTCACCCAGCAGACCTAGCAGCGACAGGCGATAAGCCGAAGTCGCGAAGTCCGCACAGGGAACCAGGGCCGACAGCCTTGCGTCACCAGCCAGCGCAGCCAGTTCCGTCTGCCAGCGCTGCGCCAGTTCATAGTCATTCGACGTCAGCGGCGGCGCCGTCTGCTCCGGAGCACCGCAAGCCTCGGGCAGGGTCTCTACTGCAGCCACGTCGCGCTCGCGCTCGACCAGCTCGAAGTCAGCGATATCGAGCGCGATATCACCCAGCACGAAAGCCGGTGCCAGGCGCCCGGCGACGACCTCGCGCGCGAGTGCGGCCAGCTGCTCGGCTTCGAGCGTACGCAGCCACTGATTCACGTCGGAGGAGGACAGGCCGCTTGCACCCAGATGAACGCGATGGCGGTCCAGCTGGTTGAGCGCTCGCTGAAACACCGAAGCCTGGCGCAACATCGCGCTTTGCGCTCGGCCGATCTGCTGCGCAACGCGGTGTGTGGCCGGATCGAGCTCCGTATCCTGCGCTAGCGTGCGGACGATATCAGTACCCTTTTCGACCCAGCGCCAGACGGATTTCAGCGTGGATGCAGCGGCGCGGATGCGATGCTCCGAACCGCTGAGTACAGCGCGATCGAAGTCGCCGCGCAGCTCGTTAAGGCGCGAAAGCAGGTGTTGCAGATCTTCGCTGCCAATGCGGCCGGTCGCTTCGCCCGCGGCAATCTGCGCCGTCACATAGGCCAGTTCATCGCCTTCACCCTGAAACTGCAGCAATAAACTCAGGGCGGACAGCGCCTGGCGGCCGACCGGGCTCACGCGGTAGCGCTGAGTTTCGCCGTCCCAGGTCAACAGGCTGTTGTCGCGCAGTCGCGCCAGCACGGTGTCGAGCTTGGTCGCATCAACGTAGGCGAAATGTTCACGCAGTTCCTGAGGGCTCCAGTCCGGCGCCGCACCGCGCTCGCCGAGCGTACGCAGCACGAGCAGGCGCATCATGACCACGTCCTCGCCACCGTGGAACAGGGTCGAGAAAGCGCGCAGCAGCTCACGCGCCTTGCGCAGGCCAAACAGGGCGGGAATATCGTTGGCGACGAGGCCAGGGCGCAGGAACTCCTGCAGGCCGTCATCAGACGCAGTTGCACTCACTAGGGACGGAAACCAGAAAGCGGTCGGCGATGGTCGGGCATGTGGGGCGGTAAGGCAAGCCGAAAGGCCTGAGCTGATGATGGGCGGGGTATTTCCGCGTTCTGTCGACGGGGGCGAGCAATTTCGGGCGGAAACCGCAGGTGCGTCCGAAAACACCTCGGCCGTGCGTCGGATAATTCTGACTGGTGGGTGGCTCCGCGTTCGGCTCCGGCAGGTGTGTCCGAAAACATCTCGGTCACGCCTCAGACAATTCCGAATAGTGGGTGGCTCCGCGTTCCTGTGATGGTTTCGGCTCAGGCAGTTTCTCGACGCCTTGTCAGCCACGCGCGCCACTTCGTGTGTTGATAGTCCCTCGGCCGTCTTTCCGCTCTATACGGGTGGACTTTGCGTGGCCGGCAGTTTGACAGCAATTTCGCCTTCGTATGGTGCGGCTTGTTGAGTTCGCGCCGGGGCGGAGTTTCCGCTGGTCAGGACGCTTTGCCCGAACGCGATCCCCTGAGGCAACGGTTGATAAAGCCAAGGCCGGCTTGCAGCGCGCGCGCGGTGGGAACGGTGGTGGCGAGGCGCCTGCGCGGCAGACGGCTGGCAAGGTCGTGCAAGTTCGCAGCAGGGCGCCGAGATCCTGCTGCGGACATCCATCATTCCTTCCTGAGGGGAAATTAATGAGCGACGGTTGCTGGGTTCAGTTCTGGGACGGAGAGGAATACCGAGATGCAACGCTGCGTTTCGACGGCCCTAAGAGTGTGAATAATCTCGACGACTACACGCAGTCGGATGGAGACAAGGAAGGAGATGAGCCAGACTCGCTCAAAACGGGTTCGAGGTCGTGGTTAGTCGTTTACAAGGACAATGACTACGGCGGGAAAAGCGCCATGTTCGGGCCGAATACGGAAGTCCCGGATCTGGATGTTTACGGCCTGGGCGGGAATATCAGCAGCTTCATGCTCTACGACAGCAGGCCTCCCTGGTTCGTCGAATCAAAGGTCGGCGGGCCGTTCGCGACTGAAACCACGAGCTCCATCGTCAATGCCGAAGGCGTGAACAATTACCTGCGCACGGTTGTTTCGGCGTCGTTGAACATGATTCCGGTAGTCGGCGGCACCATCGGTACCCTGGTAGGGGGACTGTGGCCTGACGTGAGCAATGAGGAGCAGGTCTGGGCCTGTGGGCAGAACTATGTCAATCAGGCGGTGGCCGGGGTTTACTGGCAGATCACTTACACCGATCTCAACGCGATGCTCAGCTCGCTCTACTCGGCGGCGAGCCGGTACGTGAACACGCCCGACAGCGAACATGACTCAAAAGTAGATAATTTTACAAATCTGTTCGATGAAGTTGGCAACGCGGCGTCTTACTTTGTGGACGAGAACTATCCAGAAAGTAAGCTCAGTTTTTTTGTGCCTTACGCCTCACTGCACCTTGCGACATTGCGGGAGAACCTGCAGCACTACGCGTACTACCACGGCAGTGAGCCCGGTGCGGAGTACCGCGCCCAGCTTACCGAGGAAATTCAAGAACTGATCAGCAATTACCAGGCGCTGCTGACAAAGGCGCGCGATCGCGTCATTGACCGCCGTATGCAGTTGATCGTGGTGCAGGAGGACAGCCGGAACAACTATCTGGTGGTCGATCTGTTCAACGGCTGGCGCGGCCAGATCACCGATCGCACCCGTGCGGACCGGCATCTGACGCAGTACAAGGAACGTGTGGCGAATCATCTGGCGCTGATGCTCGACGTCAACAATGCAGTGAGCCAGCTGTGGAGCTGGTTCGATCCCGAAAAAGCGTTGCCGGTCACGGCTCCGGTCATCGACTATTCGGTGGGGCCGTTTGGCGACTATCAGGGAGCGACTTCCTTCGACCAGCGTGGTGGGGACCGGGCCGTTACCCAGCTCTCGCTGTGGAGTGGAAGTCTGATCGACGCGCTGCAACTCACGTTTGATGGCGTGGCGCAGAGCAAGGTAGGTGGTTCGGGCGGAGCGCAACAAAGTCTGTCATTTGCTTCCGGCACCGGCGTGCAGTCGGTCAGCGGTTACGCAACAGGCGTCATCAATGCGCTGACGTTTACTACGAGTGACGGAAGAACGATGTCCGGTGGCAATGGAGGTACCAATCCCAATGCGATCTTCGACATCCCGCCGTTGCCAGGCAGCACCTCTACCCGGCTTACCGGCCTTTCGGGTCAGGCTCTTGCGGGCAACCAGTCCACGGACAACATAAAGGCACTGACCTTCCACTTCCGCTGTGCGCTGACCATAGACGAACAGGCAAGCGCCTGAATCGCCCTTCCCGGCCCCTCTATCGCTAGCCGATGAGGGGCCTCCGCATGCACGGCTTCGGGATATGCCACATCCATCCGTGGGAAATTTCGGCGCGCGGTGGCCCGGCATTCGCCGGCCTGTCTGGCGTTGGTCCTGACAGGAAGGGCGAGTCTGCTGCTGACGCTCAGGCGGCACCCATCGTGCTGGTATCAATGACAAACCGATACCTCACGTCACCGCGCAGCATGCGCTCGTAAGCGCCATCGATTTCCGCCGCAGCAATCAGTTCGATATCGCAGACGATGCCCTTGTCGGCACAGAAATCGAGCATTTCCTGGGTCTCTGCAATGCCGCCGATCAGCGAACCCGCAATCGTGCGGCGGCCCATGATCAGCGGCGCGATAGCGGGCGTCGGATGCGGTCGGTCCGGCATGCCAACGAGGCACAGCGTGGCATCGCGCTTGAGCAGGCGTGTGAAGGCGTCGAGGTCGTGGCTGGCCGCAACCGTGTCGAGAATGAAGTCAAAGCTGCCGCCTTGTGCCCTCATCTGGGCGGTGTTTTTCACGACTACAACCTCGTCGGCGCCAAGCCTGCGCGCATCGTCACGCTTGGCTTCGGAAGTTGTGAACGCAACGGTATGTGCACCCATGGCATGAGCAAGCTTGATGCCCATGTGGCCGAGACCACCAATGCCGACGATGCCAACCTTCTGGCCAGGTCTCACGTTCCAATGACGCAGCGGCGAATACGTCGTTATGCCGGCACAAAGCAGCGGCGCGACCGAGGCAAGCTGCTCCACCGGGTGGCGAATGGCAAGAACGAAAGACTCGTCGACGACGATGCGCTGCGAATAGCCACCCAATGTGTGGCCCGGCGCATCCGGAGTGCGGCCGTTGTACGTGCCGACGAAACCGTTCACGCAATACTGCTGCAGACCGTCGCCGCAGGCGTCGCACCGTCGGCAACTGTCGACCATGCAGCCGACGCCGACGATATCCCCCAGGCGGAATCGGTCCACTGCGGCGCCAGCTGCACTCACGCGACCAACGATCTCGTGACCGGGCACACAGGGGTAGCGTGTGCCGGGCCATTCCGACCGCACCGTGTGCAGATCCGAATGACAGACGCCGCAATACGCGATATCGATCTGCACATCGCGCGGCCCTGGCTCGCGCCGCACTATGCTCAGGGCCTGCAGAGGTTGGGTAGCGGCGTGGGCGCCGTAGGCTCTTGTGCTCATCTCGTTCTCCGGGGGGCGTCAGGGCTCAGCACGGGTAAAGCCGCGGGTCAAGTGTGCGGCAAGTCGGCGTGTTCGCAGGCCAATGTAGCGCATCGCTTCGCGTCTGGCAGTTGTCCTTTTCACTACTGCGCGGCCAGCAGCACAACTCAGGTTACGTGGGCGGCAAGCGCGAAGTACGGCGCGTAACCTGCCCACAGGCCGAAAGCCAGCAAGAGCAGGGCGAGTATGCTACCGGCGATCAAGCCGACTAACCCCCGCGTGCGTGGATCTGGCCATATCCACCAGACCAACGGAACGAAAAGCGCGAACAAGCCCCAGCCGCGGTAGGTCACGAGCAGCAAGTGCGTGATAGTCGGCACCTCGGCGCCGAAGCCCTGATACGACGCCGCGAACCCCGGCACCATTATCAACGCTCCAACAGCGACTACCAGCACATCCGCCATGCCTATCGCCAGAAGCAGGTAGTCACGATTCGGTGTCGTGGGTGTTGTCGATGTCTTGGCCACAGGTCAGGTCCGAGGAAAAAGGTGCAGTGCAATACAATTATCGCAGCGGTCGAAGCCCCGAACACGATCGAGCAGGCGGCCCAGGGCAGAGCGCGTCGCGCTTGCCCGCTTTTTGCCACAAACCATCACGGCAACGCCCGGGATCCTGCGGCGCCCTGCCCACCCGCCGCGCTCCAATGTCGCACAGGACGGGATCCACTCTATCCCCTTACCCACACGCATCAGGAGTCGTTTCGTGTCTCAGCTATCGTCGCGGCTGTCGCAGGCTGTCCGTGCCGTTCTCAAAGCCCGCTCTGTGCTGCTGCTGGCACTGCTGGCCGGCGCCTATGCCGTCTATACACGGCCGCCGACTGACAGCGTCGGCGTCGGTGAACTCGGGCTGCGCCTGAATCGCTGGACTGGCACCACGACGACAGTCAGCGAAGGACTGGTCGTCGTATTGCCGGGCATCCACGAACTGCGCCGTTATCCGCTGCAAAGCCGACTCTATCGGCCTGAACGCAGTGCAAAGGCAGACGGCGATGCGCCATTCCAATCCATAGAGGGACTCTCCTTCGGCGTCGAACTCGCGATCCGCTATTCACTCGATCCGCAGCGCGTCGATCTGTTCTCCCGCACCTTGCCCACGCATATCGCCAGCGAGCGACTCGAACCGGCGGTGCAGGGCACGATCTACAAGATCTTCGCCCGCTATACCGTGCGCGAAATCTTCTCGACCAAACGCCAGGAACTTCAGGATGTACTCGAAGCAGAACTCAAGCCCAAGCTCGCCGCGGACGGCATCGTGCTGCACACCGTGCTGATGGGCAACGTCGATCTGCCGGCGGACTACCGGGCTGGCATGGACCGCCTGCTCGCCGTAGAGCTCGAAACGGAAAAGATGAAATACACCCTGGAACTCAAGGAAAAGCAGGTCAAGGAAGCTGAACTGACGGCGGACGCGGAAAAGATCACGCGCGAGAAAGCCGCACAAGCAGCGGCGGCAGAGCAGATCATCGCAGCCAAGGCGCAGGAGGAAGCCATGCGCCACGTGCTGCCGTTCAAGCAAAAGCAGATCGAGCAGCGCCAGCTCGAAGCCGAAGCCGAGAAGACCTCACGCATCAAACTCGCCGAAGCGGCGGCGGAGTCCCGCCGCATCGAAGCCGCGGGTGAAGCCGATTCACGTCAACGTCTGGCCGAAGCCGAGGTATTCCGGCTTGAGCGCATCGGCAAGGTACAGAGCGAACAGATGCAACGCGACGGCGAGCTGATTTCCAAGCACCCGTTGCTGATCCAGAAAACGCTGGCGGACAAGCTCTCGGACAAGGTATCCGTGATCATTGCACCGCCACCGGGCGATGGTGGGTTTATCGGCAGCAACCTGCTTGGTGCGACCAAGGTTGCACAACAAAGCGCTGCCCCCGCTGACTGATCCACAAGGCAACGATGAAACGCTATATCGCCACCCTGTTGCTGTGCCTGGGGCTGTCCGACACCGGTCTGTCCAGTACCGCAGCCGCTGAGGAAACCCTGCCTTTGACTGCAATCGTGAGCCAGGATCAGATCGCCTTGCGTGCGGCGCCGAAAGATTCGGCGCCGCAGCAAGCCGTACTCTGGCAGGGCGACACGCTGGAAATCCGCGGCGAGAAGTTGGGTTATCTGCAGGTCTACGATCATCGCCGCGAACGCGGCGGCTATGTGCGCGCGACTCAGGTCCGGCGCATTTCGCTGACTGCCGAACACGCTGGTGAACTGCTTGCCGTTGTGCGTTTCCTGCGCGACACACCGGGTGCCGAGGCACAGGGCCTCGCCTACGTGGCGGCCTACCTCAAGGCGGCGCCTGCTGACGCACTGGGCAGCGAAGTGTTCGCCGCGCTGGGCAGCATGGCTGAACGTCTGGCACGCCGTGCGTCGTCACGGCGTGTGAACACGGATGACGCCGTGATCGCTGCGCACCTCGAAGTTGCTGCGAGCCTCGGTATCGCAATCCATAGCATTGAGCGCGATGGGCGCATGCTGCTGTGTTACGACGGCGAGGCATTCCGCCGCGTGCTTGCCCTGCCGGCCAGCGCCGAGGAACGTGCCGCAGCAGCCTTGGCACTGACGCGGCCGGATTGCGTAGCGCCCGATCTGAGCGCGGCCGCGAGCTACGATTTCGATGCATGGCGTACGGAGGTGCTCGCCCGTGTGCCGCGTGACGACTTGCCTGAGTTTCTGCGCAATCGCTTGCGCCTGCGCAGCGCAGCCGTACTCGCTAGTTTCGCGTTTCAGCGCGCACGCCGTGGCGAAGACGCGCAGCCAACCATGCTCCTGGCGCTGCAGGAGCTTGCCGGCGTCAACAAGCTCGAACTCGCCGAGGAAGACAACGCGGTCTATACCGATGCCGCCGTACGCGTCGGTGCCTCGCGCTGGAGTGCGGAGAGCGCCATACCTGCAATCGGCGGACTACGTGTCGTCACTGGTAGCGGTGAGCCCGGCCAGACCTGCGTTGCGCTGATCGACGCCAAGCACGACATGGCGAACGCCCTTGCGCGGCGCTGCACTTATGGCCTGGTATGGACCGCATCCGCAAACGCGAACGCTGCCGGAACGGCGCTTGCACTCGCGGTGCAACCACTGGCCGCCTGGCGTGAACTCTGGCTGTTTCAGCAGACAGCGCAAGGCTGGCGCATTGATGTGCTGCCGCCAAGCCTCGATTCGCCCGAGCTGGGCTATATCGAATTCGCGGGCTGGGTGCCGGGCAAGGCGCAGCTGCTCGCCGCGCGCGAAGCCAGGCGCGAAGGTCGCCTGCGCCGTAGTTTTGAAGTCATCGACATGGACACGCTGGCGACGCAAAACCAGGTCGACAATCCGGCTTCGCTCAGCGTTTTCTACCGCGCGCAGGATCCGGCCTGGAAACGCCAGAGCATCGCCCTGCGCTGATTGCGACTCCCGTATGCTCACAGCAAGCGGGCAGCGGCGTGGATCTGCGCAAACTCGAGCCCGAACCGTTTGAGGTACTTGCGCAGACGATCGGCGTCGTTGCTCGACGTGCGCTGCTCGCGGCTGGCCTGGAACAGGATACGACCGGCGTCGCTGGCGCTGCGCGCACTGGCACAGACGCGCAGCACGTCGGCCAGTTGTACGCGGTCGAAGCGGTCGATGGCGGCAAGCCGGTCTGCGCACAACGCTTCGAGCAAGGCATCCGAGGCAGACGCCGCCGCACCGCGCCGCGCACCGCCCCAGAGCCGGCCAAGGCGGGCGGTTTCTTCATCGACGACATCCAGCGTGATACGACCTTGTGACGCCAGCGTGGCCATGCGTGTCACCGATGCGCCCAGGTCGCGAAAGTTGCCGGGCCAGGTCGCATCGATACTCATCGCAAAGCGCAGATAACGCTCTCGCGCCTCGCGGTTGAAGGTGATGCGCTCCCCGTGCAGGCGCGCAAAACGTTCCAGCTCGAAATCGAGATTAGGTTCTATGTCCTCAGCGCGCTCCTTGAGCCCCGGCAGGTAGAACGTCCAGAGGTTCAGCCTGGCATAAAGGTCTTCGCGGAAGCGGCCTTCGGCGACGGCAACGGCGAGATCGCGATTGGTGCCGGCGATCAGCTGGAAATCGCTGCTGACTTCGCGGTCACCGCCTAGCGGCGGAAAGCGTTTGTCCTCGATGGCGCGCAATAACATGGCCTGCTCGTCGAGACCGAGCTCACCTATTTCGTCGAGAAACAGCAGGCCGCCGTCGGCGCTCTTGAGCAGACCCGCGCGTTCGTTCTGGGCACCGGTGAAAGCGCCACGCACATGACCAAATAGCGCACTGCCGGCGCCGTCGCCGCGCAGGGTCGCGCAGTTCACCTCGACGAAACGGCCCTTGAGTGCATGGCGGCTTTGCTTCAGGTCGAACAGGTTGCGCGCCAGCATGCTCTTGCCGGCGCCGGTGGGGCCGAGCAGCAACATAGGCGCCTTGGAGCGCACCGCGACACGTTCGATCTGTTCGATCATGCGGTTGAACGTCGCGCTGCGCGTTGCGATGCCGCTCTTGAGAAAGCTCGCCGTGTCGGCGCGATCACGCGCGAAACGCTGCGCAATGCGGTCATAACGTGCGAGATCGAGATCGATGATTGCGTACTTGCCGGCATCACCGGAGCGCTGCTTTGGCGGCGGGGAGGTCTGCAGCAATCGCGCCGGAAAGAACCGTGCCTCGGTCAGCAGGAACCAGCAGATCTGCGCGACATGGGTGCCAGTGGAAATGTGGACCAAATAATCTTCGCGCTCGGGGTCGAACGGATAGCGGCGCGCGAAGTCATGCAGTGCGCCAAACACTTCCTCGAAATCCCAGGGATCAGACAGATGGAAATCGTGGATCCGCACCTCGGTTTCCGGGCTGACCTTGGCAAGATCCGCCTGCAGGCAGCCTGCAAGCTTTTTGTATTTGCGTTCGTCGAGCAGCAGTTCGAGCCGGGCGATCAGCAGATCCTCGTACATGCCCAGGGCAACCGTCGGTCGCCATTTCTCCCAGCGCCCGGGCCCGTCGGCCGCATCCAGCACGGTGCCGACGAAGCCGATCACAACCAGCGGTTTGTTTTGCATGGCTCACCCCGATGATTTATCCGGAAGGATAATACACGAGCTGTACGGCGCAGGTTCCGCAGGGGAGCAAAATCACTCATGAAACGCAAACAACTGAATAAAAAGGAAATAATTCGGATTTCGCGGGTTGGCACGCGACTTGATATAGCTGATCCGCGCCGGGACGGAACAGCGACCGGCGGGATGGCTCCGAATGGCAGGTCTCACCGCCCCGCCCTGACGTGAGCCCTGTCGTCGCGGGGCCGTGACCTGGCCCCGGCGCAGCTACGGAAACGGACATGGCCGCAGCGAATGGGCGCTGCGGCCGCCACGATCACGGTTTGGTCGCGGCAGCGAATGCCCGCAGGACTACATGGATCCAGCGCCGCAAGGCATGCAGGGGTGAAAGCCCCCGCCGGTGGGACGCCACCGTGGCGGAAGACAGACGCACTGGATAAACGTCTTGCAACTATTGTCGCTGCCGTGGCCATCAACGGGCGCCGAGGCCCCGCCCGCCAATCAGGGCCTCGCCATTGCTACAAGAAAACACGCTGCGGCCTTGCCGCAAGCGGCGAATGCTGAGCCGGGACTACATTCTCCTGTTAAGAGCCACGTCTCGGCTGATGGTCCTTTGTCGCCGCTTGCTGCAGTGCCGCGAATGCCTGCCGGTCTACATTGGAAGCGTTGGTCGCGGGTTCGAGTCCCGCCGGCGCTCGCGCCGTAGCTCAGCGGTTAGAGCGACGTTCGACCGGCCATAACTTGTCGCGTCACTGCAACAACAAGAAACGAACAACAAAGAGAGTATTGCCATGAACACCGCCCTCCATCAGACCCTTCACGACGAAGGTGCCGTGCCGATCAAGGCCTGGATCAACGGCGTGCCGTTGGAAGAAGGAGCACGCAAGCAGCTACGCAATATGGCGCGGCTGCCCATCGTAGGTCCCTGGATTGCGGTCATGCCCGACGTGCATCTGGGTATCGGTGCCACCGTCGGTTCGGTAGTCCCGACCGAGGGCGCGATCATCCCCGCAGCGGTTGGTGTCGACATCGGCTGCGGCATGATGGCGTACCAGACCACGCTGCGTGCCGACCAGTTGCCGGAAAGTCTGCAGACCTTGCGCAGCGATATCGAACGTGCTGTGCCGCATGGCTTTGTTACGGTGGACGGCCGCAGCCTCAAGGGCAACTGGATCGTCGCTCCGAACTCCGCGACCACGCGCTGGCGGCAGCTGGAAACACGCTACCGTTCGCTGGTCGAGCGCCATCCGCGCATTTCGCACAAGTCGCCGTTGAGCCAGCTGGGCTCACTCGGCGGCGGCAACCACTTCATCGAACTCTGCCTGGACGAAAACGATCAGGTCTGGGTGATGCTGCATTCGGGTTCCCGCGGGGTCGGCAACGGTATCGGCCAGTACTTCATCGAGAAGGCGCGTAATGAAATGCAAAAGCAGCAGGCCAACCTGCCCGACCGCGACCTCGCCTATTTCAGCGAAGGCAGTACGCTGTTTGCGGACTATGTGGATGCGGTGGAGTGGGCGCAGGAATACGCTGCGCAGAACCGGCAGCAGATGATGGAGACCGTGCTCGGCGTGTTGCGCAAGCATCTGCCGGCGTTCCAGCTCACCCGCATGGCGATCAACTGCCATCACAACTACGTGCAGCGTGAAACGCATTTCGGGCGTGAGCTCTATGTCACGCGCAAGGGCGCGGTGAGCGCACGCGAAGGTCAGTTCGGCATCATTCCCGGCAGCATGGGCGCGCAGAGTTTTATCGTGCGCGGCCTTGGGAACGAGGAGAGTTTCTGCTCGTGTTCACATGGTGCGGGTCGCGTCATGAGCCGTACCGAAGCGAAAAAGCGGATCACGCTGGGTGAACACCGCGCAGCCACAGCTCATGTCGAATGCCGCAAGGATGCCGACGTGATCGACGAGTCGCCAGCGGCCTACAAGCCCATCGACAAGGTCATGGCCGCACAGCGCGATCTCGTCGAGATCATGCATACCTTGCGTCAGGTCGTCTGCGTCAAGGGTTGAAAACCATGCGCAACGACCTGCACGAAGTGCTGATAGAACGGCCGCGCCGCGGCCATCGCCTGAAGACTGCGCGCGGCAACAAGCCGCGCGCAGCGGAGTGGACTGGCGAGGACAGCTACGCCGACAGCTATGAACCGCGCCAGCGGCGGACGAAGTTTTTCGATGACCTGCTGGCGCCGCTGCGGCGCTGGCTGCGCCGTCAGGTCGGTCGTCCCTGGAACAAGATCTGGAGTGAGCTCACGGCAAGCATCGACACGCGTTCGGTGGTCGGCCGGCACCTGCTCGATCACGTGCGCCAGCTGGTGGTGATCAGTGCGGATTACGACGCAGCACAGCGCGCGGTCATCCTGAAGCCGCATCTGCGCCGTCGCAGCGCGCCGGACGAGCCAGTCGATGGACTCTATGTCGATCCACGTACTGGTGTGTTGCGCTGGCGCGAGCCGGTACCGCGGCGGGTGCTGCGGCGCCTGCCGCCGGCACCCCGGTTCGATAGCGCCGGAAATCCGATCGAGTTTCGACCGATGGCCCCGACACGTGGTTACTTCAGAGGCAAGGGCATCTGGTATGAAGTCGAGATCGCCGCTATAGCGCCGACGACACGCTCGGTGCCGTTTGATCTGATGTGCAATGGGTTTCCGTTTCGGATCACCCACAAACGCCAGCTCAACTCGCGAGAGTTGCTGGCTGCAGGACTCAATAACGAAGCCTGAGGTGCGATCACCCGGGCAGGACTACCCGAATGAAGACGAGAAAGGATGCACCGATAGAACTCGACGGCGCGCAGGGCGAAGGCGGCGGACAGATACTGCGCACGGCGTTGAGCCTGGCCATGCTGCAGAACCGGCCGCTGCGCCTGCGCAACATTCGCGCCGGCCGCCGCAAGCCGGGGCTGATGCGCCAGCATCTGGCCTGCGTGCGCGCCGCCGCCTCGGTGTCTTCGGCCTCGGTTGACGGCGCTGAGATCGGATCGACAGCACTGGAGTTTCGCCCCGGTGTTATCCGCAGCGGCCACTTCGATTTCAAGATCGGTAGCGCGGGCAGCACCATGCTGGTGCTGCAGACCGTGCTGCCTGCATTGCTGATTGCCGACGGAGCCAGCCGAATCGTGCTCGAAGGTGGCACTCACAACCAGATGGCGCCGTCCAGCGACTTCATCGCGCAGGCCTTCCTGCCGCAGCTGGCACGCATGGGCGCGAATGTGGTGATGACAGTGGAGCGGCACGGCTTCTTTCCCGCCGGTGGTGGCCGCGTCGAGGTTCAGGTCACACCCGCGGCGCTGACGCCGTTGCAGCTGCACGAACGTGGCGAAAGCCGCGGTATTGATGCAACCGTGCTGCTGCGCAGCCTGCCCTCGCATATCGGTCTGCGCGAGCTCGACACCACTGCACAACAACTGCCGCTGACCAGCCGCGCCCTGCGCGATCTGCCCGGCGGCGCCGGGCCGGCCAATGCGCTGGTGCTGACGGCGACGTTCGAGCAGGTCAGTGAGGTCATCGTCGGCCTCGGCGAGCAGGGCGTCAGCGCCGAGACGGTGGCGAGCTCGGCCACCGACGAACTGCGCACCTACCTCGCGCATGGCGCGCCGGTGGGTACGCATCTGGCCGATCAACTGCTGCTGCCACTGGTGCTTGCCGGCGGCGGAAGTTATGTCACGGGCCGGCCTTCGCTGCATCTGGAAACCAATGCCGCCGTGATTCGCGCGTTCGGTGCCGCTGAGGTGGAGATCCGGCCTGACGACAGCGATCCGCAACGGCGCTATCGCGTCAGCGTTGCTGTCTGAGCCAGGCTGTTACCGCCACGCAGGCACGCGCGGCCGGCGCGTGGTTGTATTCAGGGTGCGGCCAGGGCTGCGTGAATCCGCCGTGCTACCTCGGCGTCCTCGAGGTAGCCGGCGATGCCGTGGCGGTTGTCAGTGAAATTGTTCACATCTGTCTTGTTTTCAATAGCCGGTTCGACGCGGAAATTGTCTGCATCCAGCGGATAGAGCGCGACGACGTCGCGCGGATCCATGGCGTTGAACCAGGCGCCGACGTATTGCGGATGTTTGATGGGCTGCAGCCGGCGCCGGATAGCAGTGATCGCCAGTGGTGAGCCCAAGGTCACGAACAGCGGCACCTGCCAGCGCGCATGGGCCGGCTTTTCCTTGAGTATCTTGTACCCGACGACGGTGCCCAGCGAGTGGCTGACGACCACGGTCGGTCTGTCATCGACCATGGCCGCACGCACGCCCTCGTCGATCACGTCCGTGATGTTGCGGTTGTACAGGTATTCCGCTACGTCTTCCGTCGCCAGCGCAATGCTCAGTTTGCTCGCCTTCGGCACTTTCCGGTCCAGCGCGATCAGGATTTTCTGCACCCATTCCCAGTTCTGTACACCGCGTTCCCGTATCTGCGCCGCATCGACGGCCGCAATCTCGTCCCGGGTAATTTCCCGGGATTCGGCAACTTGCTCCAGCCAGTCGACCGCGAACTGGCGCTGGTCAGCCGGCAACGAGGTGCCGCGCATGATCACGCTCGCCACCTGGTCCTGCGGCACGCCTTCGACACGATCAAACAACGCCTGGCCGTAGTACGGAAAAGCGATGTCGCTTTCGGCGATGGGCAACTCAAGCCCGCTCTTGGCCATGCCCTTGCGCAGGGATTCCACCCAGGCGTCCTTGAGCTCCTGCGGATCCTTGTTTTCCTGTGCCCGGCCGTGAATCAGCACTAGTCGACGCGTTGCCATGGCGATGCTCCTCTGAAATAGGTCGAACGCAGCCGGTCCACTCCGGCGGCGTCGAATTGGGTCCACAGGGAGTCCAGCAGATACGGCTGCAGGGCTTCACCGTCCTGGGCCAGGCGCACCCGCTGGGTGTGCAGGTAGACCCAGCCCTGGGTCAGCAGCGGAAACAGTCCGAATACCTGATCCGGCGCTGTGGCCAGGCCCTCGTTGAGCACGCCGGCCAGCAGCGCGACATCAAATAGCGAGGCACCCAGGTCGCTGCGCAGGTAGCCGTGCATTTCCCGCAGATGGGCGTGGTCACGGCAGTCACGATAGGCATAGGCGGCGTAGACCGCGAGCGCGGGGTCTACGCCCTTGAGCAGCTGCATGCGCCGAGCGAGCAACGCCGCATCGTCACCTTCGAGACGGAACGCACCGTTACGGCTGGCCGCTGCAGCAACCTGGCGCAACGTCTGCAGTTCACGTGCACGCCGCTGGTAGTCAGCTGCACGCCAGGTATTGGCCGAGGGTTCGTAGGCCAGATCGATGAACTCGCCGTCATCGAACTTCAGCGCGCCTACGAAACCGGGAATGGCCGGCACCACAACCCCGGCACCGTTGTCGAGCACCAGCAGTACGACGGGGCGGCCCTGTTGCGGGCTTACCCGTATCACGTCACGCGCCGGACCAAGCTGCTCGACGCGTGCCCCCAGTGCGAAGACTTCACGTGCACGCATGCCGCGCAGCTTCAGGCCGCATTGGGTCTCGAATTGACTCGGGCCTGCTGCATCGGTAACCGAGAGGAGCTCGGCAACGGTATCGGGCTGGCGCAAGGCCAGTGCAACCAGTGATGTCGACGAGGCACGCAGATTCACCGGCAGCGTCGGTACCACGATAGCGCTGGTGTTGGATGCGCCCCGGCTGCCGAAACCAAAACTCGTACCTGGCCCCGTAATCACCGACGTATCCGCGGGTTCCGGCTCCGGCCCGTCAGGCCGGCCGACACGACGCGCAAGCCAGGCATCCGGATCGGAGGTGATGCGCGCGTCGGGAACCTGCACGATGGCCTTGGCGAGATTGCGGTCACGTATCGTGCGCGAGACCGCCCGGCCGAGATGATCACGCAAGCGCCGCGGGCGTATCAGCCCAATTTCGTCGCCTTGCTCGCGTACCCAGTCAATCACATCGGGCGCCTCAAACTCCAGCGCCTTCTTTAGCGCATCGGTATACAGCGCCGTGAATCCCGAAGCCGCATCGGCATCATTGCTGACTTCAAACGCCGGGCGCCCCAGTGAAGCACCAAAGAACAGATCAACCGGTTTTTCGGTACCACTGGGCTCTTCGTTGGCAAAGATGCCGCTGCCGCTGACGTTCTGCAGCCCTATGCTGCCCGCTGCCGTGCGGCAGGCGTCGGAGATAAAGACGACATGCGGCACGCCGCAGTAATACGCCTGCTCGACACTGATCGTCACGCTGATGACTTCATGCGCACGCGCCGGCGCGTCGCTGAGCAGCCAGCATTCGTGCCGGGCGACGTTGATCCCATGCCCGGCGAAGTAGACGAACAGCTGCTCGACGTCCCCGGGTTTGAGCACGTCGGCAATCGTGTCGAAGACCTGGGTGAATGTGACCTTGGCGCCTCCGGCATCCGTCAGTAACTCGCGCCGTTCGAACTTCTGCGCGCTGGCCCAGCCGTCATACAGGCGCTTTGCTCCGGCGGCCGCATCCTTCAGCGGGGTGAGACCACCAGCCCTGTCGACACCGATAAACACCGCCGCCTTGGCCATAACGTTCTCCGAAGGTCGGCCCGCGCCTAGGAGCGCTGGCCACAAGTCCGTTCGTCCACGTTTCGCAATGTGCCGGGCATGGTACGCCAGCTTCGCTCACGGGGGTGAACGTCGCCGGCGCAAGAATCGTCTTTTCGTTTTTCCCGCCGCAAACCCGTTCCATGACCAGGCTCTGGCGCTGCGGTTGCCGCACCACCTCAGCTCGCCAGGCCTGAACGCGTATTACGGCAGTGCGAGGTGACCCGCCTCCAGCGCCTTGCCCAGGCCCCGCGGGGTGGTTTCGATGACGGCGTCCGCGGGAAGCTCTGTCTTGCCCTCCAGTTGCGCCCAGACCTGATCAAGGGCGCGGTAGACATAGGGCAACAGCGGCAGATAGACCGCACCGTACTGCGGCAGACCAAGAAAGGCATCGAAATGCTGCACGTGGCGGACCTGCCAGTAGCGCAGATCAGCGCCAGCGGCTCTGGCGGCGGCGACATAGGGTGCACTGCTGAATGCCGCTGGCACCAGGCCGTCGTCAAGGCCGTGCACGACGATGACAGGCAGTCCTTTGCGTGGCAGTCCGGCGCGCGTGGCCACAATGCCCTGCTTGACTCGCCGGGCAGCCGCCTCGTTGCCAGCCCATAACGCTCGCAGACAGTTCAGCGCCGTCTGCGGTTCTGCCGGATCGGCGACACGAAGGCTGATACCAGCGCCTGGCGGTATGCCACTCGCGTCTGACCACCAGGCAGCACGTTCGGCTGGAGTGCTTGCGCGAGTGCTGCCGTCGCTGTTCAGCGCGGAAAAACCGGCAATGCAGGGCTCCTCGCCGGCAGCGTAACGGCCATAGGCGGACGCATAGGTCGCGGCCACCGTGCGCCATAGATCGAACGTGACACTGATCGCACCAGCGCGCAGCGCAGCATCGGTCCAGCCGCTGGCACGCAATGCGTCGTAGGCCGCGGTTTGCCGTGTGCCGAGATCGTCGCCACCGATCAATCCAGCTGCCGCCGCCGCCGCACAGCGCTGATCGATATCGGCGACGGCCGGCAGACCGAGCTTGGGCAGCGCACAAGGCATCAGCAAGGCCGCTTCGGTCGCATAGTCGAACAGCGGACGCGCCGCTGAGCCCTCGCTGTAGATATTGGGCTCCCCGGCGACCACAGCGCGCAGCCAGTCACCATCGAGTTCGGCCGCGCGCAGCACCGCGCCGCCGCCGTTGGAAATGCCGACGGCGATCACACGCGTGTTCTCGAACGTGAACGGTGCGTGCTGGGGCAGGGCGTGATTCAGCGCATGCAGGCCGTATTCGGCCGCCTGCTTCACGTGCAGGCCCCAATCGGCTTCGGGGTTGTCCTTGGAGTGGGCGTGCTTGAATGCAATACCTGCTACGGCATTGCTGTCGGGCTTGAACGCGAGCGCCTCATCGTCCTTGCCCAGCGTACCGTCGATACGCACGCCGCGGCGCTGCGCAAGGTCGTAATAGTCCGTGCCGGCCCCCTTGTCGGTATAGGCAACGGCGCAGCCTTTTGGCAGCGCCCAGGGGGCGGCCACCGCGATCGCCCCGTAGACGCCGCGTGAACCCGACGAAGCCGTAACAACAAGACAGCGCCGGTTACTGTCGAACGTATCGGGAATCTGGGTGAGCACACGGTGCGGCTGCGTTGCGCCGGGCACGGTCGCGAAGGCCTGGTACTCGCGCCCCGGAATATCGGGCAGTGAACCGTATACCGTGCCGAAACCACCGGCGGGGGTGAGATCGGCAATCCCGCGCCAATTGCTCCAGATTGCCCGGCGGCGCAGCTCCGTCGGCGTCGGTGCTTCCGCATTGGCGAATGCCGGCGGCGCCATTGAGCGCAGGCCTGCAAGCCCCAGGCCGGCGCTGAGCAGATCGTCGCCGTTGCGATGCTCGCTCACGCGCTGGACTTTGAACATGGCGGTCTTCTCCGCGGCACTCAGCGGCGCCGGCTTGGCAGCGGATACGGTCGGCAGCGACGGCGTCTGGCTGCAGGCGGTGAGCAGCGCTGCCAGCGCTGGTGCCACAGCGCGCAGAATCGAGGTGATGGTCATGCGCCAACCGTACCAAGGTGCAGCGACTCGGCTATCGTACTTTCGTACCAGGCCGGCGCGGGAGTCGCCTGCTAAGGTGGCCATTCGACGGGTGACCGAACGGTTTCGCTGCCTTTCAGCTCGCTGCTCCACTGCATCCGCAGCGCGCCGGAGCGGAGCGGTGATCGCCCTGCCGCAAAGTAACTAACGCATCACCACACCAGGCTGGACCACGGAGTATTGCAATGACCCAACGCTGCATCCTGATCACCGGCGCCGGCAGTGGCATCGGCGCCGGCATAGCCACGGAGCTGGCCGCAGCCGGACATCATCTTGTATTGACCGACCTGGAGCGCAGCGCGGTCGACGCGGTGGCGGCGCAGATCCTCGCTGCCGGCGGCTCGGCCGAAGCCCTCGCACTGAACGTTACTTCGGACGACAGCGTCGCGGCCGCACTGGCCGCCGTGACCCGGCCCGTCGACGTGCTGATCAACAACGCTGGCCTGCAACACGTGGCTCCGCTGGAGGAATTTCCCGTAGACAAATGGGATTTCCTGGTCCAGGTCATGCTGGTCGGTGTGGCGCGGCTGACCCGTGCGGTATTGCCCGGCATGCGCGAACGCGGCTTTGGCCGTATCGTGAATATCGGTTCCATCCATTCGCTGGTGGCCAGCCCGTTCAAGAGTGCCTATGTCGCGGCCAAGCACGGACTGGTTGGCTTCTCGAAAGTCGTCGCACTGGAAACCGCAAGCACGGACATCACCATCAACACTATCTGCCCGACCTACGTGAAGACGCCGCTGGTCGACAAGCAGATCGCCGATCAGGCACGCACACGCGGCATTCCGGAGTCACAGGTCGTCAGCGACGTGATGCTCAAGCCCATGCCCAAGGGCGTGTTCATCGGCTTTGACGAACTCGCCGGCATCAGCGCGTTCCTGATCTCGACCGCTGCGCGCAATATCACCGGCCAGACGATTACCGTCGACGGCGGCTGGACCATACAGTAGCCCCGCGCAGCGCCATGCCCTGTCTGCTGATCGCCGACGACCATCCCCTGTTCCGTGCCGCATTGCGCAGCGCCGCCGTCGATGCGGTTGCGGCGCTGGAGGTGCGTGAGGCCGATTCGCTGGACGGTGTCCTGGCCACACTGGAGCGGGAGCCGGATATCGATCTCGTGCTGCTCGACCTGCATATGCCGGGCAATCACGGCCTCGCTGGACTGGCTGCCCTGCGCGCGCAGCATCCAGGCGTAGCCGTCGTCGTTGTTTCAGCCAATGACGATCCGCAGGTAGTACGCCGCGCACTCGACCACGGTGCGGCAGGTTATCTGCCCAAGAGTGCCGGTCTCGACGAACTGCGCGACGCAATCCGCAGCGTACTGGCCTGCGAACAATGGCTGCCGACAAACCTGCGCAACAGTGTTGCGCGGGCGCCCTCTTCAATACGCGACACGCATCTTGCGGCCCGGCTGGCAAGCCTGTCGCCGCAGCAGTTTCGCGTGCTGACGCTGGTTGCCGAGGGCCTGCTCAACAAACAGATCGCCGATCGCCTCAATGTGCAGGAACGCACCGTCAAGGCCCACCTGACCGCAATCTTCGATCGCCTCGGCGTGCGCAACCGCACTCAGGCCAGCGTGGTGCTGCGTGAGCTCGAGCTCAGCGATCCGGCGAGGCGGCTCTGAGCGGTGCAGACAACACTGTTTGCGCGCTATCCGGTGCCGGTCGGAATCAGGGTCGCTCTGGCTCGGCCGCCGTGATCAGCTATCGCGAACAAGCACCGGGTACTTCTCGCGGTTTTGCGCACACGCCGAGGTGCCGGGCACCTCAGCGCGCCATCGTCGCTACCAGTACCCGATCAAGCACCGACTTCAACGCCAGCGGTTTGATGGGTTTGATCAGCAGCGGCAACCCGGTCTCTGCCACGGTTCTGCGGGTTGCATCGCCGCTGTCGGCGCTGAGGATCAGCGCGGGACGCGGGGCGAACTGCTTGCACAGGCGTTGGTAGAGCGCAACGCCGGTATCCCCGTCGTCGAGATGGAAGTCGAACAGCCAGAGATCGGTTTCGCCCTGCCCAAGTTGCTCCCTGGCTTCCGCGTCACAGGCTGCGGTGCCCACCGCGCAACCCCAGCCCTGCAGCAGGCGCTGCAGCGCTTCCCGCGAGACAGCGTCGTTGTCGACGACGAGTACGCGCAGGCCACATAGACGTGATACAGGTTTGCTATCACCCGCACCGTCACGCACAGGACTTGGCACGCGCGGCAGCGTGATACCGAAGACCGTGCCATGGCCAACACGGCTGCGCAGCGTCAACGGCGCATTGAGCAGCTGCGCCATGCGTTCGGCGATGGCAAGGCCCAGCCCCAGGCCTACGCCGGCCGCATCGTCGCCGCGGCGGAATTCTTCGAAGATGACGCGCTGCTGTTCGGGTGTTATGCCAGGGCCGGTATCGTGCACCACGACCTGCAGCGACGTACCGCGGCGGCGCAAGCCCAGCACTATGCGGCCCTGTGCGGTATAGCGCACCGCATTGGCGAGGAAATTCTGCAGCACGCGGCGCAGCAGCTGGGGATCGCTGCGTACCCAGGCTCCACTCCGGTGATAACGCAAGGTTAGCCTCCGCTCGGCTGCGAGCGCACGGAACTCCGAGGCAAGCGGATCGAGCACGTCCGTGAGCGGAAACTCGCGCAGCTGCGGTGTCAGTCCGCCGGCTTCGAGCCGCGACATATCGAGCAGGCCGGTCAGCAGATCCGTCGTCGAATCGAGTGCGCCCCGTGTCTGCGCAACGAGTTTGCGCGGTTCCGGCGCGGTGATCTGCTGCGCCAGCGCATCGGTGAACAGGTGGGCTGCATGCAGGGGCTGCAACAGATCATGGCCGACCGCGGCGAGAAAACGGCTCTTGGCTTCATTGGCGCGCTCGGCTTCGTGCTTGGCCTGTTGCAGCAGACTGGTGCGCTCGGCAACGCGCTGCTCCAGGGTTTCGTTGGCCCGCATCAGCGCCGCTTCGGCATGGCGGAATGCGGTCACGTCGGTGAAGGTCGCCACAAAACCGCCGCTGGGCATGGGGTTGCCGCGGATTTCAATGATGCTGCCGTCGGGAAACACACGTTCGGACAGATGCGGTGTGCCAGCGCGCATATGCTGTAGCCGGCGCTCCAGCGCCGCGTCGGCGTGGTCGCGATGTGGCAGGCGCTGCAGCGCCCAGGCTGCGAGTTCGGCCACAGGCGCGCCGACGCGCAACATGTTTTCAGGAAAACAGAACAATTCCACATAGCGCCGATTCCAGGCTACAAGGCGCAGCTGTGCATCGACCACGCTGATGCCCTGGCTCATGTTCTCCAGCGCCGCTTCGAGCAGGCGCTGGTTGAAGCGCAGCTCCTGCGAGACCTCGCCGACGATGGCCGCCACGGTTTCCAGTTCCGCCGCGGCTTCGCGTTGTGCGGCATCGAGCAGCAGGCGCGCTGAGGCGCTGCCCAGCACAGCGGCAAGTTCATGCTCGACGCTGGCCTCGATCGCCGCCGGCACAGCACCACGTGCCGGCGCTGCGCGCAACAATTCATCAAGACGCGACTCGGACAGGAAGCGGCGGCCGGCATTGCGCAACGCGCGTTGATCAAAGCCGAGCTTTTCACGCAACGGGCCAGGCCGCCACGCGGCCAGTGCGAACGTAATCAGCGTGCCCACGAACAGGCTGGCACCCACGGCGCGGCCCAGACGGCTCCAGCCAGTGAGTCCGAACAGGGCGTCGGGCGCCAGCCAGGGCTGACCGTATATCCCGTGCTGCAGCCAGTCTGGCTCGACGCCGCGCACCTGTGCAGCGAGCGGCAACAGCAAGGCCCAGCACCAGGTCGCGAACCCTGCGGCAATGCCTGCGATAACCGCCCGCGGTGGCGTCTGCGGCCGCCATACGGCAAACGCAAGCGCCGGGGTCAGGGTTGCCAGCGCCGAGAACGAGACAGCACCCACATCAGCCAAGGCTTCGTTGCCGGCGATAAGCCGGTTATAAGCCCAGGCCAGCAGCATGATCATCGCGATGCCCACGCGGCGCAGCAGCAGCACCGTGCCACGCAGATCGCCGCCTTCGCGCGACCACGCCGTGCGCAGCAATCCAGGCGCCAGCCAATGGTTGCCTATCATCAGACTCAGGCTCAGCGTACTGACGACGATCATCCCCGTCGCTGCGCTGAGACCGCCGAGAAATGCGAGCAGGGCCAGCCCCTCCTGCCCCTGCGCCAACGGCAGCGCCAGCACATAGAGATCCGACGACAGGCCGCTGCCGCCCAGCAGTGTATCCCCGGCCTGGGCCAGCGGCAGCAGGGGCAGCGCGATCAGCAACAGATACAGCGGAAACAGCCAGCGCGCCGTGCGTACATGGGTCTCGTCACGGCACTCGACCACGCCAATATGAAACTGATGCGGCAAAGTGAACATGGCCAGCGCCCCGAGCAGCACCAGCGGCAGGAAGCCACCGGCGGTTGCGCGCGGCGGTGGTGCCGCGATCTGCTCCGGGAGATCCAGCCCGAACAGCACAAAGGCGCCAAGAGCCAGCATGGCCGTCAGTTTGAACAGCGACTCAAATGCAATCGCGAGCACAATGCCGCGATTATGTTCGGCCGCGCTCACGCGCCGCGTACCGAACAGCATGGCGAACAGTGCCATGGCCAGCGCGACGTAGAGCGCGCCGTCCTGCCACAGCATCTGCGGCGCTGTAGCCGGCGAACGCGTCAACACCGCGTAGCTCATGGATACAGCCTTGAGCTGCAGCGCGATGTAGGGAATCAAGCCAAGCGCGGCGACTACGGTCACGCTGGCGGCCACGCCCGAACTCTTGCCCAGGCGGGTGGCGATCAGATCCGCCAGCGAGGTCGCGTTCGATGCACGCGCCAGACGCACCAGTTTCACCAGTGCGATCGCGGCGAAGGCATACAGCGCGATGGTGCCGATAAAGGTCGGCGGCAACGGCCAGCCATAACGCGCGGCCTGTGTGACCGTGCCGTAGAAAGTCCACGATGTGCAGTAGACCGCCAGCGACAACGCGTAGACGTAAGGCCAGCAACGCACCAGCCCGGCAGGCCGGCGCTCGGCGTAGAGCGCAACGCCAAACAGTGCTGCCAGCCAAAGCAGCGCCGCCAGCACGACGGTGCCCGCACTCAACATGGTCCTGCCTCGCGGAAACGACGCCGCATGGTAGCGCGCAGCCGGCGGTCAACAGGAAATGTGGTGAAGGAAAACTCCGTCAGCCGGCGGCGCGCAGCGGATCAGAAATCGTAACGCGCACTGAGCGTGTATTGCCGCGGCGGCCCGTAGAAGCCGGTGAGTACGCCGAGCACAGGAATGTTATAGCCGGTAGTGCGGTATTCCTTGTTGGTCAGGTTGCTGCCCTGCAGCGCCAAGGTCCAGTCGGGATTGACCTTCCAGATCACGCCGGCATTGAGCAGGCCATAACCATCCTGTCGAATGGCCGGACTCAGGTCGGTCGTCGGCCAGACCTCGCCCTGATAGCTATAGCCAAGCCGCGTGGCGAGACTGCCGCCGCTGGCAAGCTCGCTGCGATATTCCAGATTGACCGCGCCGGAGAAGCGCGGTGCATTGGTGAATTTCTGCTGGCTCGCGACATCGATTCCACGCGAGAGGAAGTCGTCGTACTGGGCGTCCAGCCAGGCCAGGTTGCCGCTAAGTACCCAATGTTCGTTCGGTAACCACTGGTATTCCATTTCCAGGCCCTGGATATGGCCCTTGCCGGCGTTGGTGAAGTCGCCGAAGAAAGCGTCGTCCACGCCATCGCCGTTGCTGTCGTAGGCGGTGAATACGGACAGCTGAATGTCCTCGTAAACGTTATAGAAATAGGCGAAATTCAGAAACAGGCTCTGCTCGGCAAGAGCCATCTTGGTGCCCAGCTCGAAGCTGTCGACCTGTTCGTCGTCGAAGGGCTCAGCCGAACGCGGCACGGCGACGGAATTTGCGCGTATGTTGAAGCCGCCGGACTTGAAGCCGCGTGAGGCAGACCCGTATAGCATGACCTCGTCGTTGAGCCGGAAGTCGAGCGCAAGCTTGGGCGACACGTTGCTGAAATTCACCGTGCGATTGAAATTGGCAACGGTCGTGGTCGGCGTGGTGAAGGTTGCGTCGGTATAGCCCCGGTTGAGCACGATGGCATGCTTGTCCTCGTCGGTCCAGCGCGCACCGAGGTCCAGTGACAGGCGATCGGTGAAATCGAATGTCCAGTCCGCATAGGCGGCCAGACTGTCGGTAAACACGGTGCCTTGCGTGTCGCCAAACGAGGCGTTGAAAAAGTTGTTGCGCACCTGGCCACCGGCTTCGCCATCAAAGTGGTAGAGGCCCATGACCCCGCGTGCCATGCCGCCGCCGTCGTAGTTGGCCTGCAGTTCGTGCGTGGTCTGTTCGTCGCGATAGAACGCTTTCACATCGGCGATCTTGTTCGGCAACGTGTCGAAGTCGATGTTGGTCTCGGTATCGGAATCGCGCCGCGCAAGGACGTACTTGAATGCCCAGGAGTCGGTCGCGCGCCAGTTCGCTGTCGCCGACAGTCCTTTCATCTGCGTATCGTTGATATTGGGCATGCCGGCGCGAATGTCGTAGCGATCGTCCAGCGGCGTCAGTGCTGGAGCGAAGCGGTTCGGGGCCAGCATCCTGGCGCCGCGCACGCCGGACTGGTCATCCATCCAGTCGAAGGCAATGCCGAGGTCGAAGCGTTCGCTGAGATCTGCACCCAGCGAGGCGCGGAACGCATTGATTTCCTTGTCGCTGACCGGCGCGCCGTTGGTCCGGTTCTCACCGAAGCCGTCGCGGTTGAGGCTCGCGACGGCGAGCCGCGCACGGACCGGACTGTCCTCGCCGCCGACCGGTCCGGCGATCGCACCTTTTGCGTCCAGCTGACCGTAGTTGCCAACCGTGAGCTGGGCATAACCTTCGGCCTGTTTGGGCAAACCCCTGGAAATATATTTGATCGCACCGCCTATGGTGTTCTTGCCGTACAGCGTACCCTGCGGTCCACGCAGCACCTCCACCCGCTCGACATCAAACACGTCGAGCAGTGCTCCTTGTGGGCGCGCGATATAGACATCATCGAGATAGATGCCGACGCCGGGGTCGACGCCCCAGAGCGGATCGGACTGACCAACGCCGCGAAGATAGGCAGTAACGGTGCTGCTGGAGCCGCGCGCGGCGTAAATCGTGAGATTGGGCACCTGGGCGTCGAGATCGCTGATGTCCTCGACATTGAGCTTTTCCAGTGCGTCCGCCGTGAACGCGGTGACCGCGACCGGTACATCCTGCAGGGTTTCCTCGCGCTTGCGCGCGGTCACGGTGACGCGGTCCAGTGTGGTCGCCGCAGCATTGCCTGATTCACCCTCACCGCTTGCTGCTGGTGCCTGGGCTGCGACCGCAGGTTCCGCTACCACGTCGCTCTCATCGCTGGCCCGGACCGTCGCCGCCGCAAGCACACTGACTATCGCCAGCATCAGACCATTTCGCTGCATCCGCTTCATCACTGCCCCTCCTGCCGGGTGCATGTAGTCAGCGGACTTGCCGCCGGTGGCCGCAAGGCTAGGCTGCGCTTGCGCGGCGCGGCATCGTACCTTCGGACAATGGGCCGTGCGCGGAGGCTTCCCGACACTCGCTGCGTCAGGCGTACGGAGCCAGGGAATGTCGTTACTGATTGTGTTGGCCGCGCTGAGCTTTCTGATGTGGATCGCCTATCGCGGCCACAGCGTGATCCTGTTCGCGCCGGTCGCTGCGCTCGGCGCGGTGCTGCTGACCGACCCAACGCTGGTCGCACCCATGTTCACCGGCCTGTTCATGGACAGGATGGTTGGTTTTATAAAGTTATATTTCCCGGTTTTCCTGCTGGGCGCAGTTTTCGGCAAGCTGATCGAGGTGTCGGGTTTTTCCAAGGCCATCGTCGCCGCGACGATACGGCTATTCGGTGCAGACCGTGCGCTGCTTTCCATCGTCGCCGTCTGCGCGCTGCTGACTTACGGCGGTGTGTCCCTGTTTGTCGTGGTGTTTGCGGTCTATCCGTTCGCCGCCGAACTGTTTCGCCAGGGCGACATTCCCAAGCGCCTGATCCCGGGCACCATCGCGCTGGGTGCGTTCACCTTCACCATGGATGCGCTGCCTGGTACGCCGCAGATCCAGAACATTATTCCGTCGGCCTTCTTTGGCACGAATGCCTGGGCCGCGCCGGTACTCGGCAGCATCGGCGCCGTGTTTATCCTGGTCCTGGGACTCTGCTATCTCGACTGGCGCCGCCGCGCCGCGCGGGCAGCCGGCGAAGGTTATGGGGATGCAGCCAGCCTGCAGAACGAACCGGCCGCGTTTGGTGGCGGCACACTGGCACACCCGCTGATCGCACTGCTGCCGCTGCTGCTGGTCGGCGTAAGCAACAAGCTGTTCACGCACCTGATTCCGCACTACTACGGCAGCAGGCATGAATTCCTTCCCGCCGCACTGGGCAAGGCAGCTCCGGTGGTGCAGGAAGTATCCAAGGTCGCGGCAATATGGGCAGTCGAGGGCGCTCTCCTCGTCGGCATTGCCAGCGTGCTCGTGCTTGCGTGGAAGCCGGTCACGGCAAGCTTTGCCGAAAGCTCGCGCAGCGCCATCAGCGGCGCCCTGCTGGCGGCGATGAACACAGCATCGGAATATGGCTTCGGCGCCGTCATCGCAGCATTGCCGGGATTCGTCATCGTGGCCCAGTCCTTGGCCACGATTCCGAACCCGCTGCTCAACGAAGCCGTCACGATCACCGCACTCGCCGGCATCACCGGTTCGGCTTCCGGCGGCATGAGCATTGCGCTGGCAGCCTTGTCGGAAACCTTTATCGCCAACGCCAACGCCGCGGGTATTCCCATGGACGTGCTGCATCGCGTCGCAGCCATGGCCTCGGGCGGCATGGACACCTTGCCGCATAACGGCGCGGTCATCACCTTGCTGGCCGTGACTGGCCTCAGTCATCGCCAGGCCTACAAGGACATCTTCGCGATTACGCTGATCAAGACCATCGCCGTGTTCATCGTCATCGCGAGCTACTACGCGACGGGGTTGGTGTAGGGTGGGTCTTGGCCCACCGATATGAGGGCAGATTTGCTGCCGGGATGATCATGGCAGGGTGCCGTGTTTCGATCGCCGGCCGTGGTAGCGGATGCACCGCGACGGTGGGCTGAAGCCCACCCTACGTGACTTTTTGTCAAACGACTTGTCGCTGCGGTTTCAGCTGCGCCGCCAGCATCACGCCGGCAACGAGCAAGACGATACCGGCCAGCGTCCAGGGCGCTGGCAGCGTACTGCGCAGCACATAGGCATAGGCCAGCGCGGCCAGCGTTTCAAACACGATGAGCTGACCGGCTATCGCCGTCGGCAGGCGCTGGCTAGCCTGGTTCCAGCACAGGGTGCCCAGCCACGAAGCAAACAGGCCTATCGCCGCCATCAGCAGTACAAAACGCAGCGGCTGCGGTCCCAGCGGCATGGTGAAATCCGCCGCGATCCACGGCATTGCGATCCAGACCAGGACATAGCCCAGTGCCGCCAGCGGCAACGTGACCAGGCCTTGCGCGGTGGCCCAGACGCGCGCGGAACGATCCGGATGCGCACGCAGCCAGTCGGCGTTGCGCAGCGGATACCAGGTCCAGCACACGACCGCTGCCAGCGCAAGTAACGCACCGATTACGTAGCGGCTCGAATCGGCCGTGTGATCGGCGCGCAATGCCGCGAACTCGGCCTGATTCACGCAGGCCACGCCGAGGGCGATCAGCAGCAGCGGCGGGGCAAGCTGGCGCCAGTGCAAGCGTCCATCGCGTTGTGCATTGCGCCGGTTGGCGGCGATTGCGATGACTACCGGCAAGCTGCCGACCAGCATGGTCGGCAGCGGAGCTCCCGCACGCTGGATCGCCGCCGCAAGACAAACGTAGTACAGCAGATTGCCGACCGCCGAGAGTTTCAGCGCCTCTATCCAGTCGCTGCGCTGCAGGCGGCGCAACTCGCCGCGATCGAACCAGGCCAGCGGCAGCGCAATCAGGCCGAAGGCCAGATAGCGCGCGACTGACAGCAATGCTGCCGGATAGTCGGGCAGCAGCAGCGGCCCGATAAAGACCATGCCCCAGAACAGACCCGCGACCAGCGCGTAGAAAATACCGATAACCATGGGCGCAGCCTGCCGTGGCAGGCTGCTCTGGTCTTGTCGCAGATTGCTCAGCGGCGCAGCTGGCGCTGGTAGCGCGCCGGTGTCACGCCGTAGCGCTGCGCGAACGCTCGTGTCAGATGCGCTTGATCCGCGAGTCCGCAGGCCGCCGCCACCTGAGCCGGCGCCGTGCCGGCAGCGAGCTGCCGCTTGGCCTGCTGCAGGCGCAAGGCCATCAGCATCTGCTGCGGTGTCGCGTGATAGTGCGCGCGGAAGCGGCGCAGGAAGTGAAATGGACTCAGATTGGCTACAGCGGCCAGCTGCTCCAGCGTCAGGCGTTGCGACAGATTGGCGCGCAGGAATTCCACCACGCGCTCAAAACGCGGCACACCTTCCGCAGCTTGCGGCCGCGGCCGGCGCGCATGCGGCGCGAATTCGTGCAAAAGCTCCAGCAGCAGGCTGTCGAAGGCCAGCGGCGAGTGCGCCTGCCAAAGCCGTTGCAGCAGCGCGGTCACGCGCCGCGCGCGCGGCGCGTCCGTCTGCACGGCGCGGTCAAACCACCAGTCGCGCTCACCGCTGATTTCAGCCGCCACCTCCGCATCGAGATAGATCATGCGATAGCACCAGCCGGCCTCGGTTTCCGCACGGCCGGTATGCAGCTCGTCCGGATTCATCAGCACCAGCGAGTCCGGCGGGGCGAGATGATCACTACCGCGCAGGCGGAAACGTTCCACGCCGCGCTCGATCGCACCCAGTCCGAAGGCGGCATGGGTATGCGGCTCGAAGGCATGACGCACGATATGTGCGCGATAGAGCTCCACGCCGCCGCGATGCGCCGGATGAAGAAACTCAGCGCTGTCGGCGGCAAACTCAAAACTGGCGGGGACTCCCTGCATGGCGCCAGCTTGCCATAGCCGCGCCGCTTCAGCGCGGCGCGGCCTGCAGCCCCTCGGCGAGCGCGGCCGCCGTGCCCGTGATAAACGGCGGCGTCATCATCGAAAAGTGGCAGCCGTCCACCTCGTGCACGCGCAGCGCGGAAAGCGGCAATACACGTTCCCAGCCGCGGTATGCCTGCATGGCCGGAAAGTCGCAGCGCTGCGCCTTGATCAGATCCACACGCAGATGCAGCGGCCGCGCCGCGTAACGCCGTGCCGCCAGCGCATAGATTTCGTGCCGCGCCAGACATTCCTGCTGCCGCGCCGGTTCCAGCGCGGCGACATGCAGCGGCGTTTCAGCAAAGTCTGCCGGCCGCTCGTCCGTCGTGGGTTCATCGAAACGGTAGTAGCTGTCGATAAGGCCGAGATAGTCGACCTGTTCACCCGCGTCGACCAGCCGCGTCGCCAGTTCGTAGGCCAGCAGCCCGCCAAATGACCAGCCTGCGAGGCGATATGGGCCGTGTGGTTGCCGCTCGCGCAGGACTCGCAACAGATGCTCGGCGAGTAGTGAGATGGAAGCACTCTCTTCGTCTTCTTCGACCGTGGTCGCGAGTCCATAAAGCGGGACATCATCAGGGAGATGCGGCGCAAGCACATGCGCATAAAGCACGAGCCCGAACCCATCGTGGCAAAGAAACAACGGTGACTCTTTGCCCTGTGACCGTATCTCAACTAGCGCAGAACGGGTCTCGACTTCATGCCGCTGCAACAGGTCCGCCAGACTGTGTATCGTCGGACATCTAAAGATGTCGGCAATATCGACGTGCAGACCGTCCATTTCTAAACGTCTGCATAGTCGCAAGGTCAGCAGCGAATGCCCACCGATTGAGAAGAAATTGTCGCCTCGGCCTACGTCCTGGCGACCCAACACATCATGCCAAGCAGCCGCAACGCGCTGCTCCAGTGCTCCTTGCGGTGCGGTATCGGTGAGGGTTGCCACGTGGGCTGCCTCGGGCGCGGGCAACGCATTGCGATCAAGCTTGCCGTTCGAATTCAATGGCAGTTGATCCATGCGCACAAACAGTGCCGGCACCATATAGTCTGGCAGCACCGCTGCCAGATGTGCGCGAAGCATGAGCGCATTGACTCCTTCGGTAATCGATGCCGCAACCCAATAGGCGACGAGGACAGCCTCACCGTTTACGTCACGTCGCAACGCAACGGCGGCCTCGGACACATCTGGGAACCGCACGAGATGGCTTTCGATTTCGCTGAGCTCTATCCGGAAACCTCGCAGCTTGATCTGCGCGTCGTTGCGCCCAAGAAAATCGATTTCGCCATTCGGTAGCCAGCGCGCTTGATCGCCGGTCTTATACATATGCTCGCGCGTATCGTTGGCAAACGGGTCGGGCAGGAACCGCTCCGCGTTTAGCGCAGGTCTGTTGAAATACCCGCGCGCGACCGGAGTGCCGCCAATATAAAGTTCGCCGGTTACGCCCGGCGGAACCAGCCTATGTTCGGCGTCAAGTACATAGAGTCGACAATTGTCGATCGGTCTACCGATAGGAACGCGAGCTGCTCCATGATTGGGGCTGCAACGGTGCCAGCTAACATCTATCGACGCCTCAGTTGGTCCGTAGAGATTCTGAATCTCCACGCCGGGCAATTTCCGCAAACAGTCTTCGACAACGGCGGGTGGCAACTCTTCACCACTGCAGACCACGTAACGCAGGTGTGGAAAGTCGAGCGTTCCGCGCTGTGCCAAGAACAGATGCAACATTGATGGCACGAAGTGCAGGATTGTTACGCGTTTTTCACGCATGACCCGAGCTATGCGCTCCGGATCACGGTGACTGTCCTGTTCTGCCAGGACTAGCCGTGCACCACAGATTAGCGGCAGGAAGACCTCCCAAACCGACACGTCAAATCCGAGTGCGGTCTTTTGCAGGACGACATCGGCCGGCCCAATCGAGAAATGACGCTGCATCCAGGTCAGGCGGTTTACTATCGATCGGTGTTGAAGCATGACCCCTTTGGGTAGCCCCGTCGAACCGGAGGTGTAGATGAGGTACGCCAGTTCGGTTGAGTCCTGGGTCACGACGGACTCTTGCAGCGATGACTCCGCCATCGCTGCCATAACGTCGATGAGCAAGGGAATGGTCGCAAGAGTCTCCAGCGAAGGAATTTCGCCGGCGTGCAGCAGCCATTTCGGCTTGCAGTCGTCAAGAACATGAATCTTGCGTGCATCCGGATGTGTTGTATCTAATGGTACGTATGCGCCTCCCGCTTTCAAAATAGCCAGCACAGCAACAATCATCGGCATACTTCGAGAAATGTGAACCGCTACGAAAGAGCCCGAGCGAACACCGGCCATGCGCAGATGACATGCGAGGCGATCGGCGCGTTCCTCAAGTTGCGCATAGGTCAATTGCTCAGGGCCACTTTCGAGTGCGACGGCGGAAGGAGTTGCCTGCGCCTGTTTGCGTACTAGGTCGTGCAGACAGCAGTCATGCGGAAAATCACGCGCAGTGTCATTCCACTCTACCAGCACCCGATGACGCTGGTCCGACGACAGCACGTCGATGCAGTCAATGGTCGGATCTGCTCCGTTGACGACACAGCTGAGTATGGTAAGCCAATGATCTTTGTAGCGTTCAATCGTTTCTACATCGAATAACGCCGAAGCGAATTCGATGCCGCCGTGAATTCCGTCGACCGCGTCTGCCAGGTTGAGGGATAGGTCGAATTTCGCGTGCCGTGGAACGCAATCGTGCAGCAAGCTCGCGGTCGCTCCATGAAGTAGCGGCACGTCTGTCACTCCGCCTTGCCACGCAAACATCACTTGGAAAATCGGATTGTAAGCAAGGCTGCGCGTTTCGCAGACTGACTCGACGATCTTCTCGAACGCGATGTCCTGGTGCTGCTGCGCCTCCAGCGAGCAGCGTTCAACGCGCTTGAGCAGCTCCGACAGATGCGGCGTTCCCGATAGGTCGAGACGCAGCGGCAACGTACTCACGAGCAGGCCGATCAACGGCTGTGCCTCGGGTCGCGAACGGTTCGCGCTAGGCGTACCAACGACAATGTCAGCCTGGGCGGACAACCGGGAAAGCAGCAATGCCCAACTTGTTAGTAGCACGACAAATGGTGTGGTGCCGAAGCGGCGCGCCGTCGCACGCACACGCGCCGAGAGGGTTCTGTCGAGGCGGCAGGAAACAAACGCGCCGCTGAAGTCTTGCTGTGTCGGCCGCACGCGATCAGCTGCGAGTTCGAGCAGTGCAGGTGCGCCATGAAGCTTCGCTCGCCAATACGACGCCAGGTGCTGTGTATGTCGTGCGCTTGCCTGGCGTTGAGCGAGTGCCCAGTCGGCGAATTGCCATGTAAGAGGCGGTAACGTGGCTGCAACGCCGGCTGCGGCGGCGTTGTAAAGCGCTGCAAAATCTTGCAGCAACACCCTCGTCGACCACCCGTCACTTACAATGTGATGCATTGCGAAGAGCAGGACGTGACTCTCGTCGGACTCTGCGTACACGCAGACTCGAAACAGAGGCCCGCTTTCCAGGTTGAAGTGACGGTCTGTTTCATCCTCAATGAAATCTTGCAGGCCGGTTGCGTAGTCCGCGCTGTGTGAAGCACGACGGATAGCGACGGCGCAGGCACGCGGCGGGAGAACGCGCATTTTGGGACGGCCGTCATGTTCAGTGAACACAGTGCGTAGCGATTCGTGGCGTTCGAGCAGTCCATCAAGGCTGCGCGCAAGTGCCGAACCGCTGAGATGGCCGTGGAGGCGCAGACCAAATACGATGTTGTAAGCTGCGGCTGCACCAGGCAGTTTGCTCAAAAACCACAACCCTTCTTGCTCGAATGAAAGACTCCCTCTTTCCGTGCTGATCGGAGCTGAGGGTTCGACCGCATCCGCGGGGCCTGCGCGTTCCAATAGTCGCGCGAAGTCACTGAGTACAGGATGTGCAAACAAGTCAGGCAGAGTTGCTTCAATGGTCAATGTCCGGCGTAACCGCGCCAGAACCTGTACCGCAGCAAGAGAGTGACCGCCAAGCTCGAAGAAGTGAGCGTTTGCTCCGGGTGGGGAACAACCCAAGACGTCGCTCCAGATTTCAGCGAGCAAGGTCTCTATATGCGTGGACGGAGCAACGAATTCGTGTTCGACCGATTCATCGATGAGAGGTAGCGCGCTGCGATCGACTTTACCGTTTGGCGTCAATGGCAGACGTGGAACGACAATGAATTGTGCTGGCACCATGTAGTCCGGCAACAGGCGTCCGAGCGCAGCAGCGAGTTCCCGCGTTTTTCGAGTCTCATTTGCGAGCTGCATCGGAATATTGGTCGAGGCGCCAGGCGGTTCGGTCCGCCCAGTAAGCAATCGGTCGTGGCACTTTATTAGCTCCGCGGCCTTCGCTATCAGCAGATGGAAGCGGCCTTCGCGGTCGGACCCCAACCAACTAGCTTCAGCGCAGTAGCCGTGGCTCTGCAATTGCGCCACTGCTTCGGCTGGGCTCAGCCGCAGTTGGCAATCACTGGACGTACCATCGACGAGCTCGTTTCCGATATTCTCGATCACCGCAACGAGTGTAGAGTCGTCCGCAAGTGCGTCCAGCGCTCTCGCCAGCGTCGTTGGATCACCGGAGGCATCGAAGTAACGCGCATGCGCCAAGAATGGCTGCGCACTGTGTAGAACGACATCGTAACGGTAAGTAGTAAGTTCGTTACGGTTCTCACTCGTCTTTGGTAATACCTGAATTTCTGAAACTCGCTGTTGCTCGACCAAGGCGCGGAAGTAGCCCGGCGCGACGAGAAGCTCTTTTTCACGACGCAGCGACTCGTGAGCAGCCCTGTCGAGTTCGCTGACCGATGCCGACGGCGCAGCGTAGCGGCTCTTTGAACGATGAAAATGCTCGGCAAGCAGTAGATTACGAACATCGCCGATGAACACGCGCCCACCAGCTGCGAGTCGTGCCAATGCTGCGTCAACTACATGGTCTAGATAGAGCTGATCCGGAAAGTACTGAATCACCGAGTTGATGATGATGGTGTCGTACAAGTCGGAACCGAAGCGATCCGTCTCATCAGCGCGAGCCTGAATCAGCTCGACTCCGGCGATGCGCTCTCGTTCAACTTTGCGCTGGAGATTGGTCAGCGCCTCGTTCGAAAAGTCGACTCCCACATAACGTGCGCAATCGCGTGCGAGGGCCAATAACAGCAGACCTGATCCGCAACCGATCTCCAGTACTCGCTGTGGTTGCAGCGCGCGTATGCGATCCACGGTCTGGTTCTGCCAGTCACGCATCTCGGCAATAGGAATCGGATCACCTGTGAAACTGCTATTCCAGCCACCAAAATCGAACAGTACATCGGGATCAGGAGCGCAGTAGTTCTCGTCGTACAGTCGCTGCCACTCATTCAGCCGAGATTCTTCGTCCGTATTGTTGTTGGTAAGGCTGACGTAGGCGACGAGTCGTGATGACGCAGGTAAGCCTGCAGCGACCACAAAAGCTTCACGTACGGTCGGTAGTGCAGTGAGGCAGGCTTCCACTTCACCCAACTCGACACGCATACCGCGCAGCTTGATCTGATCGTCAGCACGCCCCAAAAACTCGATACGCCCGTCTGTGAGTCGCCGTACCCGATCACCTGTTCGGTAAAGGCGAGCGCCGGAATCGGAAGCAAAGGGATCGGCAACGAACATACGCGCTGTCAATTCAGGAAGCCCGAAGTATCCATTCGATATTCCGGCTCCACCGAGATATAACTCACCAGCTACACCGGCAGGTTGTGGTTGCATCAATGTGTCGAGAACATAAGCGTCTGTGTTTGGAATCGGGCGTCCAATTGTGATCGGACCAGTGCTTTCGACAGTGTCGAATGTCGCAACGACACTGGCCTCAGCTGGCCCGTAGAGGTTCAACAGCCGAAAACCGCACTGTGTCGGCGCGTGACGGGTCAGGCGGGCTCCGCCGGTAGCCAGTACACGCAACGTTGCTGGGAAAAGTCCTTGCGCCAGTGCGATTTCCGCAAGTGGCGTAGGCAGCATGCTGCTGTGGAATGGCTGCTGCGACCACCATTGAAGCAGCGCGTCGCCGTCGCGCGATGCCTCGACTGGAGAAAGGACGAGCGTTGCGCCCGCGCACAAGGTCGGCCAGATGTCGATTACGCTCGCATCAAACGCGAGGCCGCAGACTCCGGATGCTAGACGGCCTGGTGCAAGATCAAGCTCGTCAACGAGCCAGTCAACGAGGTTACCGAGCCCGCGATGCGTGACTGGAATACCTTTTGGGCGCCCGGACGAACCTGACGTGTAGATGACATAGGCAACTTCACCCTGTCGATTGGTTACTTCTGTCTGCGTTGCAGCTGACGGATCAATCCGAACACGTCCGCCGCGCGTTAACGTTGCAGGCGCTTTGTCCGTTGCTACGAGTGCACGAGCAGCGCAATCGTCGAGCATCTGTACCAGGCGAGCTTCTGGCAGCGCCGGGTCCAGCAACAAATAGGCGGCGCCGGTCTTTAACACAGCGAGCAAAGCAACAATGAGGTCGATGCTGCGCGGAAGATGAATGCCGACTCTATCCTCCGCGCATATTCCGAGATCAATCAGTGCACCAGCGAGATTCACTGCGCGCGAGTTGATCTCAGCATACGTTGCACTGTCGTTGCGATGGCAAACGGCGACAGTGTGAGGCAGCAAAAACGCGTTTGCTTCTATGCGGTCATGAACCGTTTGCGGATCAGCACAGCGCCGCTTGCCGCATGATTCGTCTACTATTCGCTGCTTTTCAGCGGCATCGAGCAGCGGCAGTCGATTCAGTGTCAAAGAGCTATCGGTGACAAAAGCCGCCAAAAGGGTTTGCCAATGCCCAAGATAGCGTTCGATAGTGGTGCGGTCGAACAGGCTTTTTGCATACTCGATGCCGCCGCTGAGCCCGTCATCGGACTCCCACAGATACAGGGTAACGTCGAATTTGGCGCTTTTTCCGCTACGCAATAGCTGTTGTGAAACGACTAAACCGTCGAGTGCTACGGTAATCGGCGCAACGCTCTGCCACGCTAATGCGACCTGGAATAGTGGTGTATAGGCGGCGCTACGCTCTGGCTTCAATGCTTCGACGATTTGCTCGAAAGGAAGCTCGTGATGTCGCTGAGCCGCAAGCACTTCGTCGCGGCAACGCAAAACCAGCGAATGAACTGTGGGGTCGCCACTCAGGTCAATCCGCAATGCGAGTGTGTTGGCGAAAAAACCAATCAGTCTTTCGGTTTCTTCATGGTTTCTGTTGGCTACCGGCGCGCCGACAACCAGATCGGTTACACCAGACAGCCGTGATAGCAGTGCTGACCAGCTCGCCAGTACAGCGACAAACAGCGTTGTTCCTGCCTGCTCAGCAACTGCGCGAAGTCGTTCAGTGGTTGATGACGAAATCGCGCACTCGACGAAGTCGCCGCTAAAATCCTGCAGCGGAGCGCGCGGGCGGTCAGTTGGCAGTTCAAAAAGCGCCGGCGCGCCAGCGAGCCTCTCTTTCCAATAACGCGCATGATGCGCGAGCTGGCTTTCGGTGAGGTGATGCCTTTGCCAAATTGCATAGTCAGCATACTGAATCGGCAAGGCCGGTAGCGGAAGTGGCTCATGTCGCAGGGCGGCGGAGTAATGCATCTGCAGCTCACGTTGGAATAACGTGAGCGACCAACCGTCACATGCGATGTGATGCACTGTGATCGCAAGTACATGGTCCTGCTCGTCGACGCAGATTAACGCTGCGCGCAGCGGCGGATCCGACGCTAGATCGAAACGTATATCAATCTGTGCGTCGATTGCAGCACGCAGTGCGTCTTCGTCGTCACCGTCGACGCTGACTTCGGACAGCAAAGGCATGCTTGGCGCGGCGGGTAATATCTGCTGGTATGGCTCGCCATCAATAAGCGGAAATACGGTGCGCAGCGCTTCATGACGCAGCAGTATCGAGCTAAACGCTTGCTGCAGTGCCTCTTTGTCCACGGGCCCGAAAATCCGCAGCACTAGTGGCATATGGTACGCACGACTCGCATCAGTGCTGGTCTGCGCAATGAACCAAAGTCGCTGTTGTGCGAATGACAGCGGTATTTGCGCACCTGGCTCTCGTTCTCGCGGCGCCGGCAACGGGGGTGCTTCGCTTTGGGCCACAACAGCGGCGAAATCAACGAGGATAGGACGAGCGAACAGCTCGGCAACACCGACTTCGATGCCAAGTCGTTTTCGAAGCCACGCGACTACCCGAACGGCGAGTAGCGAATGACCTCCAATGCGGAAAAAATCGTCATGGCGATCAATCGTCCTGCCATCAAGCAGCTCGCTCCAAATTGCAGCGACGTCGCGCTCGACACCGGATCGAGGTATTTCCCGGAGCGGTCGCTCCGCTATCGCCGGTGGTGGTAGTGCATGCCGATCGAGCTTTCCGTTGGCATTCGCCGGCAACCGGTCGAGCGTGACATAGATACTCGGAACCATGTAACTCGGAAGAAACTGCAGCAGATGCTCGCGCAACGTGGCGGCTAGTGAGGTTTTTGCGCCTTCATCCGAAGGACATGGTGCGCAATAAGCAACAAGATGCTGTTCTGTACCAACGCGACGAAGCGCCACTGCAGCATCCGTAATCTGCGGATGTTCACGCAATTGTGTCTCTATTTCGGCAAGTTCGATCCGGTGACCATGGAATTTAATTTGCCCATCGTTGCGCCCAAGATGATGCAATATCCCAGACTCGTCCCAGCGAGCCAGATCACCGCTACGGTACATGCGTTGCCCCGGCACAAAGGGGTCGCACAGGAAACGTTCGCGCGTGAGTTCATTGAGTCCAACATATCCGTGAGCAACACCTTCGCCAGCAATATAGATCTCGGCCGTAACTCCAACAGGAACCGGTTGGCCCGCTTCGTCGAGTAAGTAGATTCTCGTATTGGCAAGCGGTCTGCCGACGGCTTCGATAACGTCCAGTCCGACAGCATTTCGTTGTACGCGATGCAGCGTGGACCAAACAGTAGTTTCGGTAGGACCATAAACGTTCCACAGTGCTGCGACGCGTTCCGCGATGCGTAGAGCTAATTCGCGATGAAGTGGTTCGCCACCGCTAAGGGCGCGCAAGCCGGGTTCACCCGGCCAGCCGGAATCAAGCAGCATCCGCCACGTAGTAGGCGTTGCCTGCATGATGTTGATGGCCGACCTGCTCAGAACTCGTGCAAGTTGGCCCGGGTCATAGGCGGCTTCGCGATCGGCCACTACGACGCACGCAGCCTGCATCAGCGGAAGAAAGAGTTCGAGTACCGCAATGTCAAACCCGATTGTGGTCAGCGCAAGCACGCGATCATCTTCGCGCAAGTCGAGTGCTTCGCTCATCGCTAGCAGCAGGTTCATCACGCTGCTGTGCTTGACAATGACCCCCTTGGGCAAGCCTGTCGTTCCAGAAGTATAAATGACGTAAGCAATGTCATCTGGGTGCGGCAGCTGTGGCAGCCCCGAGTATTCCTGACTGAGCAGCAGCAACTCATCAATGTTCAACACGAGGGCAGTGTCGGCGACGACATTGATAGCGATGTCGTCGCGACAGAGCAGGGCTGAAACGCCGGCATCATTGATGATGAAGTCCCGTCGTGCGGATGGCAGCTGCAAATCGACTGGCACATAAGCCGCACCGCAGCGCATTGTTCCGAGCATGGCCGCAAGCATTGCCATGCCGCGTTCTATGCAAATTGCTACAGTATTTCCTTTTCCAATGCCGCGTCCTGCCAACTGAGCAGCCACTCGAGACGTCGCCACGTCCAGTTCTGCATAGCTCCAGCGCTCGTTTCCGTGCTCGACCGCGATAGCCGATGGCATTCGCTGCGCGTGATGGCTTAGCTTGTCGATGATCGTGAGCGATGGCAGTGGAACGGTTGTAGCGTTCCATTCGACTAGCGCGCGGTGCCTCTCATCTGCCGTAAGTAGATCGACTGAAGACAATACTCGATTTTCATCAACGCAAAATGCTTCAAGTATTCTTATCCAGTAAGAAATAAACCGGTCTATGCTTGGTCTGTCGAATAATGAGCTTGCATACTCAGCGCCGATAGTAATTTCACCGGCGCTCTCCCATATCAACAGCGCGATGTCTAGTTTGGCTGGGACGTTAGTAACGGTGCCGCCGTACAAGGCCAGTGGAGATGCTTGCTGAGGCAGCATGGCTGCAGTAGAGCTGTACTTTGCAATCAATCGATCGAGTGGATGCACCGCTAGTTCCGCAAACGAAATAGCTTCGTGCGTAGCGCCGTACCAGTTCAGTAGTGTTTGAAACAGCGGGTTATAGGACAGGTTTCTTTCGACGTTTGCTGCATCAACTATGCGGTCGAATGACAGGTCTTGTTGCGCTGCCGCAGCGCGCAGGCTTGCCGCAGTTCTTGCTACAAATTCCGCGATCGTTGAGTCGTTTTCGGCTGCTGTGCGCACGGGTACAGTTCCGACGAAGCAGCCGATGACGTCACGATACTCCGCGACGGTACGTCCAGATGTCGACACGCCGACTACGCTTTCGCTCCGTGCGTTAAGCCGTTGGAGCAGTGCCGCCCAGCCCGCAAGCAACACACCAAACAAACTCGCGCCGAGGCGATGGGCCAGCGCGCGCAGCCGTAGCGTCGAAGCTGCATCTATCCGAGCGTGTGTGAAGTCGCCAGCAAACTCATGTTGTGCTGCGCGTGGCCGATCGCTCGGCAGTGATGATTGAAGCGGCGCCCCTTGCAACTCGATTCGCCAGAACTGCTCTTGCTGTCGTAAGCGCTCCGACCAGTCATCCCGGCTTTGATGGATGACGACGTCGCGGAACGTTCGCGCAGGAGTGTGCCGAAGCGGCCTCCCTTCGACTAGATCGATATAAGCAGCACCAAAATCACGCAGAAACAACTGCAGCGATGTACCGTCAAAAATCACATGGTGAACGTTGACGAGCAGTACATGATGATTCTGGCTACGCTTCAGCAGCTGTGCGCGAATTAGTGGACCGCTGCCAAGGTCAAACGGTGAGAAAAAAGCATCGTCGATCAACGCATCAATCGCGCGTTGATCGGCGGTCGTAAGATCAAGCAAGTCGAGCTGGGGGATGGACGCTCTATCATCGAACCGCAACTGCGGTTCGCCGTCAGCTTCTTCAATGCGCAGGTAAAATACATCGCGACACTCGCATGCCGCCCGGAATGCGTGCTGAAGCGCCGCAGGGTTCAACTCCCCCCGTAGCTGCAGCCCGGTCGAAATCACGTAGGCCGATGATGCTTGGGAGCTCAGTCCAGACAGAAACCAGATACGCCGTTGCGCGTGCGCTAACGGCATTTTGAGAGGGAGTGAACTAGCTGGATTTGTGCCCTGAGTGCGGTGCGTTTCTGTACCGCCCTGGATGAGCTCTGTCATATCCCCCCCGATTGTCGCGAGTCAGAAGCACTCAAGTGCGCTGGGGTAGGTATGGCCCAGCATCTAGTTCCTTATGCCGTCAAGTACCGATTCTGTAATTTGCTGTCTATCAGTAGGGTGCGGTCTCAGAGATCCGTCCTCGAATACAGCGACACGATCGCGACCACAGAGCTTCGCTTTGTACATCGCGTTGTCGGCGCAGGCGAGCAAATGGTTTAGCTCATAGCCAGCTTTCTTGGTTGAAGCGACGCCGAAGCTTGCCGACACCAGAAATTCACCGAGTACGCCGTCAGTGGCCGAAACAGTCACCGCTTTTCTCAATTGCTCGGCAAGGGAAACGGCTACCTGCTCGTTGGAGTCCGCAAGGAGAATTGAAAATTCCTCGCCGCCTAGCCGCCCAAAATGAGGATTAGAGCCTAAATATGATCTGCATGCAGCAGCAACCTTCCGGAGAACGTCGTCACCTGCCGCATGTCCGTAACGGTCGTTAATCAGCTTGAAGTAATCGAGGTCGAACAAGATGGCCACGGCTTCCTTGTTGTTGCGTCGACATTCTTCTAGTGAGCGCATCGACAGCTCAAGGAACCGCGACCGGTTGGCGATCCGCGTGAGGCTGTCGCGCTCCGATAGCGTTCGGAAGTAAATTTGTCTACGTTTCGTATAGAACGCCCATAGAAATACAAGAAGCAAGCCCGATATTAGCAGCGCAATATAAAGACGACTTGTTTCTGCTGCCTTTGCGCCTAGATCCTGTCGCAGCTGCAGAACCTGGTTCTTCTTGTTTAATGCTTCGATTTCCAATCGCGAAGCGAGTGCGCGATGCTTGGCCATTTGATAAGCCAAGGAGCGGGTTGTCTCATCATCCAGGCTCTGCCGATAGGCTTCGGCGTACTTTTCGTGGAATCCAAGTGCAGTTCTTGGATCGTCTCTTCTGACAGCAATTTGATAGAGCAATCGATAGGCGCCGATAAGGGAGTCAGTGACTTCGTTTGGCACGCGCTTGTCGATCGCACGCAATGCATAGCTGTGTGCTCTGTCAATTTCACCCAGGTGCCAATTGGCTTCGGCGAGGATGATATCGAATTCGGAAATCACCCGGAGATAGCGGGTGTTTTGCACTTCGTCGTAGTGGCGGTTGAGCAAATCAATCGCCTCGCTGTATCGCCCAGTATCAATGTACTGTTGCGCCTGAAAACCGCGAATGATATTCGCGAACACTACCTCACGGTGCTGATTGCATATCTGGAGCCCGAGTCGAATTTCTTCACCGTCTGCCTGTAGCTTTTTGAGCTTGTACAGAGACTCCACTCGAAGTTCGCGCGCAATGCATTCGCCACGAAGGCCCTCGCGCTCCCTTAGCAGCGTAGTACTGTAGTCGAGCCCGAGTTCATACTGGCCTGCCTGATTGTTCAGCAATGCCGCCGCGTGAAGTCCTTGCTCGCGAGCCAGAGGATCGGTCGTATTCGCCATCTGTCCCACTAGCAGGTCGAGGTGTGTATACGCCTCGAGGTAACGCTGCGCAATGCTTAGATTGCTAATCATGCTAGCCGTCGCTCGAAAGCGAAGCACGGGATCGTCAGAATTACTGACGACTGAGTTGTATAGCGGAATCGCGGCGTCATAGTCACCTGCGTAGCCACGCTCCCACCCTCGCAGATAGTTCAGGTATTGAACTTGCGGCTTCGTAAGAGTGCTTTGCTGCTCGCCGATAGATTGAACCATCCGGAGAAATTCCGGATAGTTCGAACTCTTTAGCGTGTCAGCCGTGTGCAGCTGCTGGTCGATGTCGATCGTTTCCGCCACGACAATCCTACTGACGGTGCAAAACACCGCCAGCAGGATAGCTACAGCGTAAAGGCCCGATCGCAGGCAGTAAGAATCCGCGCCGAGCTGGCGAGTGCCTTTAACCAGCGGCACACGCAGATCGCAGCATGCTGGAGCGGATTTCCTCGTCATCGTCTTGTTTTTTCTCCGGCGCGTCGTCTTCGGCCGGAGCCATGCCGCATATGACGTTTGCCCTCGCGCCTAGCAGTTGCTCAAGTCGCTGCTGATCTCGGGCGATCAGCGCGTCGCTGAGTTCCGGAGTCAGTTGCTCCCGCTGCACGGCGTTGCTTAGCTCGACCGCAGAAGCGCGAATTAAGCGGCTGTCGCGACCTACACGCTCAAGAAAGTCAATAACTTTGGACATGACTAACCCCTTGGTGACTGTTGCAGGTTTCAGAAGTGGCACGGAACCGCACGAATAGGCTCATTGATGCCGCAGCTCCCTCGGCAGCAGGCCTGACCAACGAGAAACCAGCGAGGCGAGCGACGCGCGCCGCGGCGAGATTGTCAGCACTAGCACGTCCGTAAAGACGGGCCAAGCCAAGCTCCGAGAACGCCCACGAAGCAACAGCTTCAAGGCCTTCGCGTGCCGCACCAGTCGCGTGTGCTCTCCGCCGTAGAATCAATCCAATTTCTGCGCACCGTTCACTTAGGTCGATGTCCCTAAGTGCGCAGATTCCGGCGCTCCAATTTGTTGCTCCATGAACAAGACTGAAGTAGATATGGCGCGGTGGCCGGTCGTGCGAGGCCACAACCGCGGCACGAAAACTTCGCTCTGCCTGTTCGCGCTGCAATGCCATACCAACGTGTCGCATTAGCCGCACATCCGTGTACAGCTCGCAGTAGAGCGACTCATCGTTCGCGGCTAACGGCGCGATACGCAACGACCCTGCTGTAGACGAGCACGTAGTAGTGGCGACGGTCATGGGTAGCCTATTGCTGCGTCCAACTCATCCAACCGCTTACGCACAACCAGATTCGGTTCAAGCTCGCGCGCCGGCGGCAGTACTACCGTAGCGTGGAGATCAATGTCAGCGGTGACCAGACCCGCGATCGTGGTGTGTTCGATACGGGGTGCGTGGATAGGCAGGGTGGCGACCTTGTAGATGATTGCCGCATGGTCACGCGGGTAGTCCTGGGTCAGCACGTCGACCAGCACTTCGCGATAGGCGGCCGGTGTCGAGAAACGTGCCAGCGACTGGTCGCCGGCAATACCGACCTGCCAGAGCACCAGATATGCCGAGGTATCAATCCGGCGCCGGTAGAACATGAACTGGCTGGCTTCAAAATGCTGGCAGCCGACGCGGCCGGGATCAATGCCGAGGTCGGCATAAAGGCAGTCTTCGGCCGAGATCCCGGGATCCATGTGAGCGGCGTAGCCTTCCGCCCGCGCCAGCGTAATCGCGCGATGCGGCGGCAGGGCGAAGACGCCGGGGTGGCCGTAAAAGGCGCCGACGACTTTCTTGCCAGCGCGAACCTCACTCAGCATGGCCTCGACCATGTGCTCGTAGGTACGCAGCCGCGACAGGCCCTCACGATAGTAGGGCTGCAGGCTGCGTACGTCCGCGTGCAGGCTCTGTAGCCAGAGCTCAACGACGCCGTCGGACACGCCGGCAAAAACGACATCAGCCTGTTCAATGTAACTGCGTGCGAGCGGGCTCAAGTGCGAGCCCAAGGTCATGCCCAGGCCCACACAGACCAGACTGCCCTTGTGCGCCATGCTCCCCTCCGTCCGGTCCGTCCGCCCCTGCTGCGTGCTATTGCCGCGCCGGAACGTACCGCTGAAGACGGAACTTATTCGCAACCGGTGCAGCGCATCAAGTGCGAAGTTGTTGCTTCGTGCGAAAAGATCGGATTCTCCTCTGCAACGCCGATGTGTTTTTCACCGGAAAAGGGTACTGGCCAGTATGACTATGGCGGCCCTTGGGCTGCTCGGATCGGCTGGTGTCCCAGGGCTGGTGGGTGTCCCAGGGCTGGTGGGTGTCCCTGGGCTGGTGGGTGTCCCTGGGTTGGTGGGTGTCCCAGGGTTGGTGGGTGTCCCAGGGTTGGTGGGTGTCCCAGGGCTGCCCCGTGGACTGTCCTGGACTGGTGGACTGAGAAGCCCTGCGAGGTATTGCCAAATGGTTGCGAGAGGCGATCAGCCTTACCGGCGAGTAACAACATTTGTGCCTGAGAGTAGGGGCACGAATGCGGCATCATGCCGTCCATTCTCACCGCGGTATGGCCAATGAGCCGTCAGTTTGATGACCTTATGCTGGGCAGCATCGAGCTGTTCTGCCTCAGCGTCGAGCACGCCAGCTTTACCGCCGCTGCGACGGCGGCTGGTTTGACTCCACCGGCGGTAAGCCGTGCCATAGGCCGTCTTGAACAACGGCTGGGCGTGCGCCTGTTCACGCGTACGACGCGGCAGATCCATCTTACCGACGCAGGGCGCGTCTACTTCCAGCAATGCCGCCAGGCATTGAATCAGCTGATCGATGCGGAACGCGAAATCGGCGGCCAGCAGCTCGTTCCCTCGGGCAACTTGCGCATCAGCATACCCACGCCGCTGGGCCACTGCCGCATCTTGCCAGTGCTGCCGGCGTTCCGTGCACGCTATCCGAATGTGCAGCTCGATGTGCATGTCAGCGACCGCAATGTCGACCTGACGGCTGACGGTTACGACCTTGTCGTGCGTGGACGCACGCCGCCGGATTCGAGCTTCGTTGCGCGAAAGTTGCTGGACGCCGAGCTGGTCGTTATCGCGACACCGGCCTATCTCGCGCAAGCGGGAACGCCAAAGACCCTGGATGATCTGGCCAGGCACGAGTGCCTGCAGTTCCTTCTGCCTCGCAACGGCCAGCCAGTACCCTGGCTGTTTCGCGAGCACGGCGCTGACCTGGAACTGCCGACTCGGGGCGGCATAGCCTGCGCAGAGCACTTGCTCGCCGCCGTCACGCTTGCGCGTCATGGCGGAGGCCTGCTGCAGACCTATCGCTTTATTGTTGAGAACGATATCGCGCGCGGCGATCTGGTGGAGGTACTGCGCGACTACGGCGGGCGCTCACGACCGTTCTCACTGATCTACGCTGGCGGTCGTCATATGCCGCTATGTCTGCGCGTGCTTATCGATTTTTTGCTGGCCGCGTTCGGCCAAGGCGCGTCAACAACGGCCTGATTCCTGTCACCCAGCGAGCTCTTCGATTCCGCGCTAACGCGTTCGCGCAGAACCGTGCACCTCACCACGGGTACTGGCTGCCACGAAGGAGATCGGGAAATCCGGGTAGAAGCTCCGGGCGGCGTAAGAGCCTGGACATGCGCGAGATCCGGAGATCCGGGACACGCAGAAATTCTGCGTGAGCTCGACATTCCGGACACCCAGCAGAGACCAACCCCCAAGACTGGGAGACCGGCGAAACAGGGACGGCGAAATTGGGACACCCAAGAAACCTCGGAGTGCGGGGGCGGACCAGAAAGCCAGTGAGGGCGGGACAGGTGAGGGCGAGGACACGCACCGAGATCCGCAAGATCCAGCGCAGTTTCTCGGCGGATTCTGCGGATTCTGGACATCCACGAGGATGCAGCAAGCTACCGCCAGTGCCGGCCGCCGCCGGGGCGGCGGCCGGCACTAGCCTCAGCGGTCGTAGGCCGATTCCCCATGCGAAGTAATGTCGAGTCCCTCGCGCTCCTCGTCGGCTGCTACGCGCAAGCCGCCAGGGGCCAGGCTCGCAAGCTTGAAAGCAATAAACGCGACCACCGCCGACCAGAGCACAGTGATGACGATGCTGGTGCTTTGTACCAGTAGCTGCGCCGCTATCGAATACGAATCGCCAACCTTGTCAGCGACGTAATCGTAAACACCCGTGCCGCCCAGCGACGGTGCGGCGAATACGCCGGTCAGCAACGCACCGACTATGCCGCCGACGCCATGCACGCCGAACACATCCAATGCGTCGTCGGCGCGCAGCAGCCGCTTCAATCCGGTAACGCCCCAGAGGCAGGCCAGGCCGGCGACAAATCCAATGGCAAGCGCACCGCCGAGGCCGACGAAACCAGCTGCCGGTGTGATACCAACAAGACCGGCGACTGCGCCCGATGCCGCGCCCAGCATGGATGGCCTGCCCTTGCTGATCCACTCGCCGGCGGTCCAGGCCAGTATCGCCGCACAGGGCGCAATCAATGTGTTGACGAAGGCCAAGGCAGCCGTGCTGTTGGCTTCAAGTGCAGATCCCGCGTTGAAGCCGAACCATCCCACCCAGAGGATGGCTGCCCCAGTCATGGTCAGTGCGAGGTTGTGCGGTCGCATCGCCTCGTGACCATAGCCTATACGCTTGCCGACCAGCCAGGCGCCGACGAGAGCCGCGACTGCGGCATTGATATGCACTACTGTGCCGCCGGCAAAATCAAGCGCCCCTTGCCTGAACAGGAAACCCGAGCCCGCTGTTGCCGCAGCCCCGGCCGCGGCATCGGTAAATGCGTCCGGGCCAGGCCAGAACCAGACCATGTGTGCAATGGGTATATAGCTAAACGTAAACCAGACCACGGTAAACACAAGCACAGCGCTGAAGCGGATACGTTCGGCGAATGCGCCGACGACGAGCGCGCAGGTGATGCAGGCGAACGCGGCCTGAAACGCGAAATAGCCTAGCTCTGGCACGACTACCCCCTTGGAAAAGGTTGCCGCATTTGCTTCGGGCGTGAGTCCGCGCATCAGCAGTCGGTCGAAGCCGCCGACGAAGGCATTGCCGGAGGTGAATGCAAGGCTGTAGCCGTACAGGCTCCAGAGTACGGCGACCAGCGCGAACACGAGCACACATTGCATCAGCACCGACAGCATGTTCTTGGACCGCACCAGGCCACCGTAGAACAGGCCGAGTCCGGGCAACGTCATGAAAATCACCACCGCGGTGCAGACCAGCAGCCAGGCCGTATCGCCCTTGTTCGGTGCGGCTGCGGCTTGCGCGAACAGGTCGGGAGCAAATCCGCCGAGCAAGACCGCGGCGGCGAGAGCGTGACGCGTGGCGGTGCGTGGAGTGGAATTCAAATTCATGATGTCTTCCCTCATAGCGCGTCGTCGTCGGTTTCGCCGGTGCGGATACGCACCGCATGCTGCAGTTCGAGCACGAAAATCTTGCCGTCACCGATCTTGTCGGTGCGCGCGGCGGTCGTGATGGCCTCGATCGCAATGTCTTCCAGGCTGTCGGGCACTGCGGCCTCGACGCGGATCTTTGGGACGAAGTCGACGACATACTCGGCGCCGCGGTAAAGCTCGGTATGGCCTTTCTGACGTCCGTAGCCCTTGACCTCGGTTACTGTGATGCCGCTGACACCGGCTTCGGACAGCGCTTCGCGGACGTCGTCGAGTTTGAACGGCCGGATGATGGCAACGATCAATTTCATCGGAGCTCCTAGAAGGCTTTGGTAAGGGTCAGGCTGCCGGTCGCGCGCCCCAGGAAATTGCCCTTGGCGTTGGTGTAGACGCTGCGTTCGGCGTTCGTGTCGGTGTAGGCGAACGCAAGTGACCAACCGGCATTGAGGTTGCGTGTGAGACCCAGCTTCCAGTCGCTGTAGGAGGCTGCGCGGTTGCGCTTTACGCGCTGACGGCCGGCATGCGCATTAAGTACCCAGCCCGGGCTGAATTCGTAGTTGAGGTTGGCCTCGAGATAGCCGGAGCCGTCGGAGTCAGCGAATCCGAACAGATTGGTAAGCGCGTGGGAATACTTCAGCGTCGCCGGCCCGCTGCTTGCGGCAACGACGATTTCCGTCGTGTAGGGACGCACGAAGCCGCGCGGGTAGTCGCCGGGATAGTAGTAAGTGAAGATGGCGGCATCGAGTTTCAGCAACTCGCCCGCGTTGCCGCGCCAGCCGGCATAAAAGTCTAGCTCGACACTGTTGCTGACGGGCAATGTTGCGCTGGAATTGTCCGACAGCCAGCTTACGCTGCTGCCCCAGAGACCGCTGTAGATGCCGCTGTCGTGGGCATATTCAATACCGCCTTGCAGGGCGGGCCCCTGGTTTGCCTGCGACAGACTGCGGAACAGATAGTCGCTGGTCAGAGCCAGCGTGCCGCTGACCGCGGCGTCAGCGCGCGGGGCATTGAGAAATAGCGAAGACGCAACTAAAGCACCCGCACAAAGCGTGGTGACAAGGCGAGGCATAGGGGTGATTCCCGTTCGTGAGTTGGTTGCCGCAGCGCCGCAGCGCAACGGTGGCGATCCGTGCCGGTCCACTCCGGGTATCCGAGGCTGTTCCGCCCCTGGGTTCCGTCCACGCCTGGCTCGCGGCGAGAACAGACCGTAGCGCCGCATCCTGCGGCCAGCAGGCAAGGCTTCGCGCAAGCCCGCCTGCCCCCTTCCCGAACGCCGTGCGCCCTGCACGGCTTGTTGCATTATTAACTTATAATTTTTTTATACTTCCAGTTCTTGCGGTGCGTCCGCCGCAGCCGAAGATCGCGACACTACTTGCCGCGATTTTCACTGCTGCGACGGACCAGGCTTTGTGACACCGGGCCTAAGCCCAGTCTGCGCCTACTTTGTCGGGCCGCCTCAGATCGCGTAGTACATCTGGTATTCGAGCGGATGCGTCGATGCGCGGAACTTGGTGACTTCCTGCATCTTCAGTTCAATGTAGGCGTCGATGAAATCATCGGAGAACACACCGCCCGCCTTGAGGAAATCACGATCCTTGTCCAGCGCGTCCAGCGCCTGGTCGAGGCTGTGACAGACCGTCGGGATGTTCTTTTCCTCTTCCGGCGGCAGGTCGTAGAGATCCTTGTCCATAGGCGCGCCGGGGTCGATCTTGTTCAGGATGCCGTCAAGGCCGGCCATCATCAGCGCGGTGAAGGTGAGGTAGCCCGAGTTCATCGGATCAGGGAAGCGGATCTCGATGCGGCGTCCCTTGGGATTGGTCACGAACGGAATACGGCAGCTTGCCGAACGGTTGCGCGCCGAATAAGCCAGCATGACCGGCGCTTCAAAACCGGGCACCAGGCGCTTGTAGCTGTTCGTGGTCGAATTGGTGAACGCGTTGATCGCCCGCGCGTGCTTGAAGATGCCGCCGATGTAGTACAGCGCTGTCTGCGACAGGCCGCCGTAAAGGTCGCCAGAGAACAGGTTCTGGCCGCTCTTGGACAACGACTGGTGCACGTGCATGCCCGAACCGTTGTCGCCGACGATGGGCTTGGGCATGAAGGTCACGGTCTTGCCGTTCTTGTGCGCGATGTTGCGGATCACGTACTTGAGTATCGCCAGCTCATCCGCCTTCTTCACCAGCGTGTTGAAGCGCGTGCCGATTTCGCACTGGCCGGCGTTGGCGACTTCATGGTGATGCACCTCGACGACCTGGCCCAGCGCTTCCAGCGCCAGGCACATTTCGGCGCGCAGATCTTGGAAGGAGTCGACCGGCGGCAGCGGGAAGTAGCCGCCCTTCACTCCCGGACGCAGACCCGAATTGCCTTCTTCATAGCGGTACTTCGAGCTCCAGGCAGCTTCCTGTGACTCGATTTCATAGAACACCTTGCCCATATCGTTCTGCCAACGCACCGAGTCGAAGATGAAGAACTCGGGTTCGGGACCAAAGAACGCGGTGTCAGCCAGGCCTGTGGACTTCAGAAAGGCCTCGCCACGCTTGGCGATGGAACGCGGGCAGCGGGAATAGGCCTGCATGGTGCTCGGCTCCAGCACGTCGCAGGTAATGGCCAGGGTCTTGTGGGCGAAGAACGGGTCGAGCACGGCCGAATCGGCATCCGGCAGCAGCACCATGTCGGATTCGTTGATCCCCTTCCAGCCGGCGATCGACGAGCCATCGAACATCTTGCCGTCTTCAAACGTGCTGGCGTCGATGGCATGTGCTGGGAACGTCACATGGTGCTGGGTGCCGCGCATATCGGCAAAACGCAGATCGACGAATTCAATGCCTTCGTCCTTGATGAGCTTGAGGACCTTGTCGACGGACATGGAGCTGACACCTGTGTGGGGAAGGAGAGTGAGGTTGCTATGGCAAGTGCTGTGCCATCGCAGCAATTTAATATTAATCAATCAGTTATGTGAATTTCGGAATTCCCGCATTGAAGTCATGCACCGAAATGGTGCAATCGGCCGGGCATCTTGCACCAAGAGAGAGCCTTCTCGGGCTGGTGATGCGTAGTTCGGCGCGCGAAAGCCGCCAGCATCTTCTTGTCCCGGTTCGTCGATTGATTGGTTGTGCGTGTCCCAATCCGTGCGTCACGGTTCGTCGATTGATTGGTTGTGCGTGTCCCAATCCGTGCGGCAACTTGACCTGGTTCAACGCGGACAGCTCGTCCGCGAAAACTCGCAGGCCGCGGTTCTCTGCCGACGGCAACGGGATCACCTTCCATTCGACGCGTGGCGATCTCGTCGACAGCGATGGCAATGGCCAGTTTTCCGACATCTTTCTCGTCCACAGCCATGACCGGCTGTTTGCGCACGATTTCGATCCGGCGCACTGACCGTAGGCGGAAGCCGTAACGCCGGCAACCCCGCCACGGTCCACACGCGGTGACGGACCCCTCCGTCACCGCAGCGTGGTGCAAGTCTTCAGAACGGCAGCTTCAGATTCGGATCGAGCGCGTGCAACTGGCGCCGGAATACTTCCTGGATGCGGGAAAGCGCCTGCTCGTTGTCGGCATCGAAACGCAGTACGAGAACAGGCGTTGTGTTCGAGGCGCGTACCAGGCCCCAGCCGTCCGGCCAGTCGGCGCGCACGCCGTCGATCGTTGTGACGCGGGCGCCCTCGAAACTTGCCCGTTCGCGGAAGCGCTCGATGAAGCGATAGTGCTCGCCTTCGTGCATTTCGACCTTGAGCTCCGGTGTGCTCGTACCTTTCGCCAGGCTGTCGAAGATCTGCTGGGGGTCGCGGCCTTCCAGGTCACCGGCAAGGATTTCGAGCAGGCGCGCGGCGGCGTAGATCCCGTCGTCGAAGCCATACCAGCGTTCCCTGAAGAAGAAATGCCCGCTCATTTCGCCGGCGAGTTCGGCGTCTGTCTCGCGCATCTTCGCCTTTATCAGCGAATGCCCCGTTTTCCACATGATCGGGCTGCCGCCATGCTTGAGCACTTCCGACTGCAATTTTCCGGTGCATTTGACGTCGTAGATGATCGTCGCGCCCGGGTTGCGCACCAGCACGTCTTTTGCGAACAGCATCAGCACGCGGTCGGGAAAGATCACTTCGCCGGTCTTGGTCACCACGCCCAGACGGTCGCCGTCGCCATCGAAGGCGAGACCAAGATCCGCGCCGACCTGCTTTACGGTCAGGATCAGGTCGCGCAGATTGCGCAAGTCCGACGGGTCGGGATGGTGGTTCGGAAATTCGCCATCGACATCGCAATACAACGGCATGACCTCGCAGCCTATGCCTTCAAGCACGGCTGGCGCGATCAGTCCCGGCACACCGTTGCCACAATCAACCACCACGCGCAGGCGTCCGTCGACCTGGACGTCGCTGGTGACGCGATCGATATAGTCGGCCTTGACGTCCATGGTCTGCAGCGTGCCGCTGCCGCTGGTGAAGCGGTTCTCGGCGATGCGCGCATATAGCGCCTGGATAGCCTGCTCGGCCAAGGTTTCTCCGCCCAGAACGATCTTGAAACCGTTGTAATCCGGAGGATTGTGGCTGCCGGTAACCGAGACGCCCGAGCCGGTATTGAGATGGTAGGTCGCGTAGTAGACCAGCGGGGTCGGAACCTGACCGATGTCGATTACGTTCATGCCGGCCTGGCGCAGGCCTTCGATAAGGCCGGCCATCAGATCAGGGCCGGACAGGCGCCCGTCACGTCCGACGACTATCTCAGACAGACCACGTTCGACGCCTTCGCTACCGATCGCGCAGCCGAGCTGGCGTGCAATTTGGCGGTCCAGCGTCTTGCCGACTACACCGCGGATGTCGTACGCCCGGAAAATGCTGCGGTCCACAAGCAGCTGCGGCGCGGCCGGTCGCGGCGGTGCGATGCCCTGAGCAGCCGCTGGTGCGGGTCCACGTGGCATACGCGCGGGGCGCGCCTCGACGTTGAGCACTTCGGCCATGGTGACTTCCGGTTCTTCCTCGCCGCGCTTGACCAGCCTGCTGCGCAGTTTGGCCATGCCCTCATGCCAGCCGACGGTGCGTAGCCACAGGCCAAGGGCGGCTGCGACGCCACATACCAGGGCCAGAACCAGCGGCAACCACGGGTTATCCGAAACAAGCACAAACAACTGTGGCCGCAACTGCGCAACACGGAAAGCGGTGCCGGCTACCGGTAGACCCAGGTCGGGTACGGCGCCGGCGGTGCCGCCGGAACCCACGGCAAACAGCACCAGATCATTGGGGTTACCGGTGCCCTGGCGCAGTTCAAGGCGCCCCTCGCCGATACCGGCCTTGGCCAATTGGTCGAACACCGGCTGCATAGGAAGTGCGACCCAGGCGACAGCGACACCTTGGGTGCCAGCCTTGACCGTCTCCGCAAAAGTAACCATGCGACCGCTCTTGCCGATGACGACCGACTGTGCGTCAGCAACGCTGTTCTGTGCCTGGATCAGTTGCGCGGCTTTTGCGTAACCAAAGGTGCGCAGGTCAGAACCCAGAACCTCGTTGAGTTCGGCGCTGAAAAAATAGGCTTCGGTCACTTCGGGCAAGGCACTGCGCAATGCTGTGATTGCGGTTTCGCGCTGCGCTGGATCGCCGCTTTGCAGTGGCTGCAACACGGCCGGCGAATGCAGTGTCGCGGAAATCCGTTCGCGCATGCCGCGAATGACGTCGGCAAGGTTTTGCGCCTGGGCCTGCCGCTGTGTTGCAAGGTGGTTCAAGGCTGACTGTTCGCGCCATACCTGCACCATTTGCCAGGCAAAAAATAGCGATGCAGCCGCCAGCAGGGTTGCGGCCGAAATCGGCAGCAGCCGGCGCCAATCCAGCGTTGGTATCGCCAGACGGCGTTTTGCTGGCGCATCGGTTTCGCCAGCCGCTGTGCTGGGGGCCGCATCGCGCTGCTTCTTCTTCATCCGCTGAACTCCGTGCATCGATCAGGTAATGCCCGAGGAACCAAAACCGCCCGTGCCGCGCTCGGTCGGCTCGAACGCATCGACGATGCGGAAGGCAGCGTGGGCGACGGGAAGGAAGACAAGCTGGGCAATGCGATCGCCCGGCGCGATGGTAAAGGCCTCATCCGATCGGTTCCAGCAAGAAATCATGAGCGGGCCCTGGTAATCCGCATCGATCAAGCCCAAGAGATTGCCAAGTACGATGCCGTGGCGATGGCCGAGGCCCGAGCGCGGCAAGATCACCGCACAGTAGTTGCGATCCCGCATATGGATCGCGAAACCCGTCGGTATGAGCTCGGACTGCCCCGGCTGCAGCACCAGCGCCTGGGTCAACGCGGCGCGCAGGTCAAGTCCGGCCGAGCCTGCCGTCGCATAGGAAGGCAATGGGATCTCCGCGCCGATACGCGGGTCGAGAATCCGCAGATCCACGTCGATCATGCGCTTGCCACCCCGGCAGTGGCTTCGCGCCGCTCCAGGCGCTGCGCAATGATATCGACCAGCTGGTGTGCAAGTTCGCGCTTGGGTGCGGTCGGCAAGTGTATCGTGCCATCGGCGGCAATCAGGGTCAGGCTGTTGTCATCGACCTCAAAACCGAGCCCGCCGCCAACCAGGTTTGCCGCGATCAGGTCGAGGCGCTTGCGTTCGAGTTTTGCCCGCGCATGGGTTTCAAGATGCTCGGTTTCCGCGGCGAAACCGACCAGCAGCGGCCGTCGCGGCAGCGCTGCGACTTCGGCAAGGATGTCGGGGTTCTGCGTCAATTCCAACGTCATCCCGCCATCGTCACGTTTCTTGATCTTGTGCCTCGCAACTTCCTGTGGCCGGAAATCACCGACAGCCGCGGCTGCGACAAAGACATCAGCCACCGCTGCCGCCGCCATCACGGCCGCATGCATCTGGCGTGCGCTGCGCACGTCGATACGGTGTACCCCGGCTGGAGTCGCAAGGTGGACGGGACCGGCTACCAATGTCACCGCCGCGCCGGCTTCGGCCGCTGCGGCCGCAATCGCAAAGCCCATGCGGCCCGAACTGCGGTTGCCGAGAAAACGTACCGGGTCGATATCTTCGTAAGTCGGGCCTGCGCTGACCAATACCTGGCGCCCTGAGAGGGAGCGAGGGCGCCTGGTACTCGCGAGTGCCTGGACAAGCTCGTCGGCTTCGAGCAACCGGCCTGCGCCAACCTCGCCACAAGCCTGCGAGCCCGCGGCGGGCCCGAATACGCCAATTCCGCGCGAGCGCAGCAGGGCGAGATTCGCCTGTGTCGCCGCGTTGGCCCACATTTGCTGATTCATCGCCGGTGCCACGTAAACCGGCGCTGCACTCGCGAGGCACAGCGTCGTCAGCAGATCGTCGGCCAGACCGTGCGCGAGGCGGGCGAGAAAGTCCGCGCTGGCCGGTGCAATCAGAATATCTTCCGCCCAGCGCGCCAGTTCAATGTGCCCCATGGCGGCCTCGGCACTCTCGTCCCAGAGGCTCAGTCGGACAGGATGACCGGACAGCGCCTGGAACGTCAGCGGGGTGACAAACCGCGCCGCGTTTTCGGTCATCGCGACGCGCACCTGTGCGCCGGCCTCCGCCAGGCGCCGCACCAGTTCGGCGGCCTTGTACGCGGCTATACCCCCTGTCACGCCCAGCAGCACCCGCCTGCCGGCCAACTCTGTCAGAGCCATCAGAAATTTCCCACCCTTTTATCCGCCGATAGCTTACGGGAAAGCCCGCTCACTCCGCGCGCGGACTGCATCACTAACCGGCTAGGCTGGGAGGGCATGGATTGCGGACGGAGAACTTATGAATATCAGTCATTGGCCTGTGGAAGATCGCCCGCGCGAGAAACTGCTCGAACGCGGTGCCGCTGCGCTGTCGGACGCCGAACTGCTCGCAATTTTTTTCGGCAGCGGCAGCCGCGGGCAGACCGCGGTCGACCTTGGGCGGCGGTTGCTGGCCGACGCGGGCAGCCTGCGGGCGCTCTTGGTGCGTACTGAGCCATTGCCGCGTATCCGCGGCCTCGGAGTCGCCAAGTCGTGCCGCCTGTACGCCATGTTTGAAGTGGCGCGGCGCTGCCTTGGCCAAGAGCTCAAGCGCAACGAGACTCTGCGCACGCCGCAGGATTCCGCTGCATTTCTGCGTGCACGCATGCGCGACTATCCATTTGAAGTCTTCGCCGTTGTATTTCTCGACAACCGGCACCGCGTTATCGCCTTTGAGGAAATGTTCCGTGGCACGATCGACGGCGCCGCAGTACATCCGCGCGAGGTCGTCCGCGCCTGCCTGCGCCACAATGCCGCTGCGGTGATATTCGCGCACAACCATCCCTCGGGCGTGGCCGAACCCAGTGAGTCGGACCGTGCGATCACGACCGAACTGCGCGAGGCGCTAGGCCTGGTCGGCGTTCGCGTGCTCGACCATTTTGTCGTCGGCGCCGACGCGCCGGTGTCACTGGCCCAGCGCGGCTGGCTGTGATCCCCGCGGCTGGCGCCGAGTGCAGCGACAGCTAGCGTTGACACGGCGCTGACATATACTGCAGTTCGCTTGGTGGAGGGCCTGGCCGCACGTGATACTGCCGTTCCCACGCGAGTTTTCCGACGACGCTGCCGAACGCTCCATACCGGACGTGGCCCAGGCGCGGCGCCTGCTGGCTACGCTCGCCCCGGGACTCGCTATCGCACTGGCGCAGCGCCGCCGCGCGCTGGCGCCCATCACCTCGGACTGCGCCGCCGAACGCGTGGCCCGGGCTGAGGCCGCCGTGGAACTTGCCTATGCCCGTCTTGCCCTGCGCCACGGTAGCTGGGGCGACGATTTCCACGCGTATCACAACGAACATCACATTCTGGAAATTTTCGACAGCCGCATTGCGCAGCTAATGCAGCAGGTGGGCCTGCACGCCTTGAGCCTCGACGACTGGCTGCTGCTGGGGCTGTTTGCCGCCTGCCACGACCTGCGCCAGCGCGAAGCGGTGCTCTACAGCGCCGGTGTCGGCAGCAACGAGCGAGCGAGCATCGAGGAGGGCTTGCGCATCCTCGACCTCGCCGGTTTCGATCGTTCCCGCGACATCACCTACTACATCGGGCTCGAACTCACGATCGCCGGATCCACGTTCGATGCCCGACCACCGGCTCAGGACTGGGAATACAACTCGGTCGACCTGGTGCAAGGTGGTGGTGCGCTAGCGTCCAAGCTCGATGCCAAACTCGACAAGCATGTGCCGGGCTGGCGCGATGACCGGGCCTTGCAGCACGCGCTTGAGCTCGCCCTTGTCGCGGCCGACCTCGATACCGCCAATGTCGCTGAGCCGTTTACGCGATTCGTCGAAACCGGCCTGCGCCTATGCCAGGAGCGGGAGATGCGCTGCCACCGCGAAACCGGCGATGACAACTCGGCCATGCCGGTATACGCCTTCCTGACCGACGGCCAGGAGCGTTTCTTCTTTGAGCTGCACCGCTTCAACTCCGAACTCGGCCGCGAAGCGTTTTCCGCTGCCAAGCAGGCCAATGCGCAGCCGCTGCGCGCGTTGACGATGGCGCTGCGCGCGCGGATGGCTGTGAACGGCAAGCCCGCCAACGGCGACGCCGTCATCGACGCCATGCGCGAGCTGGCGCGCGATTTCCAGTCACGCGGCCTGAGCTAAAAAGCCTCGGATACGGCAATCCAGCCTACAATCGCCGCTCCCTGACCGTTGCGTGTCCCAGCCCTGCTGCGTATTCCCATAATCCGGTCCATTGGGCTTTCCGGGTGATCAGAACCTGCGGTACTAAGCGATCACTCTTCACCCAGCCCGTTGGGCGTTCAAAACCACATTCAGGCTAGCTCCGAGGTTCCCCTAGATGGCAGACGAATCCTCCAATCCCGTCGATCGCGCTGAAGCAGAAGCAGCAGTGCGTACACTGCTGCGCTGGGCAGGCGAGGATCCGCGGCGCGAAGGGCTGATCGATACGCCGCGTCGTGTCGTCGATGCCTATCGCGACTGGTTTTCCGGTTACAGCGAAGATCCCGCCGAGTACCTGCGCCGCACGTTCGAAGAAGTTGCGGGCTATGACGAACTGATCGTGCTGCGCGACATCGAGTTCGAATCCCATTGTGAACATCACATGGCGCCGATCATTGGCCGCGCCCATGTCGGCTATCTGCCCACCAACAAGGTCGTGGGCATCTCCAAGCTCGCCCGCGTCGTCGAAGGCTTCGCGCGCCGCTTCCAGGTGCAGGAAAAGATGACGGCGCAGATCGCGCATTGCATTGAAGATGTGCTCAGGCCGCGCGGCGTTGGCGTGGTCATCGAGGCTGCGCATCAGTGCATGACCACACGCGGCGTGCACAAGACCGGCGTGTCGATGACGACCAGCCAGATGCTCGGCGTGTTCCGCGACGACGCACGCACTCGCGCCGAATTCCTGCAATTCGTCATGAGCCCCCGGCGTTGAGCTGAAATCGGGCAGACCTCAGTGCCACGTGCCTGGCTGCAACCGTGTGCCATTGCGTTCAGACTCGTACGGTGGGTTCAAACCCACCGTCACGAAAGCGAGCCTGCTGCGGCCGCGATCGGTTGCCTGTGCAGCATGCCGGTGGGTTGAAGCCGCCTCACAACGGCCCTGCCGGTTCACAACCCGAGTTTGTGCGACCACCCGGAGCGTGGTCGCAAATACCACATAGGGTGGGCCTCAGCCCACCGTCCGATCATTCGCGGATATTTATAGACGGCCTCTCAGGTCAACGCGACAAACGGCCGTGCATACATGTGGTAGTGCTCCTGCGCCATGCCAAGTGCGGCATAAGTGCGCTGGGCGCGCGCGTTCTCCCATTCGACGTACAGACGCAGCCCAATAACGCCTGACGTAACGCGCGCGTCAGATTCAACCTGGGCGTACAGTGCGCGGAAGACCCCGTGACGGCGCGCGTCGGGCAGCACATAGACACTTTGTATCCACCACCAGTCGCCCTCGCGCCAGTCACTCCATTCAAACGTGACGAGCAGGCTGCCGACCACGCGGCCCCGATGTTCGGCTATACGATAAAAGCCACGGCGTGCATCGGCGAATACCGCAGCCACACCGCGCGTGAGGCGTTCCCGATCCAGTTGCTTGTTTTCGGTTTCCAGCGCCATCGCCGCGTTGGCATCGACGAGAAACGCAAGATCATCAAGTGTGGCGGCACGGATATGGATGTCGGTCATGCGATCCTGCTCGGCTGGCAACAATAAGTAGTGGCGCAATTATCGACGCCCGGAACAAGAATGCGGTCTGGCGTCGGCCCGATCTCGAAAAATCTAGCGCAAAGCACTGTTCGTCTGCGCCTGTTGCGTCGGTGCCGCCATCTCGCATTACTCTCGATCATCTGCCAAGGACGGTTGCCGCAGTGAATACTCGCCTGCTTCCCGGCGCGGCATGCCGGTTCCAGCCCGCGGTGGCCGGTACATCGGCGAGGCTGGGCTGAAGTCCAGCCCAAGAGACCCGTGTTCACGGCTGCCGCTTGCGTGAACTGCCGAGTTTCCGCGTCAAGGTATTGCGGCCGACGCCCAGGGCTTCCGCCGCATGCTGGCGATGGCCGCCATGGGCTGCCAGCGCGGCGTCGAACAGCACACGTTCGAGTTCAGCCAGCGCCGCCGCATGCAAGTCGCCGCGGCCACGCGCGAGTTCCGCATCAGCCCACTGGCGCAACTGGTGGGTCCAGCCTGCTTCATTGGTAACTGCCGGTGCGCGCTCGAACGGCAGATCCTCGGCACGGACCTCACGGCCCGGCGCCATCACCGCAAGGCGCCGGCACAGGTTTTCGAGTTGCCGTACATTGCCCGGCCAGGCGAACTTTTGCATGACTGCCAGCGCCTTTGGCGACCAGCGCTTTGCGCCAATCTTGAGCTCCTCAGCCGCGCGCGCGAGAAAGTGCTCGGCTAGCAACGCAACATCCTCGGGGCGTTCGCGCAAACTGGGCAAGTGGACATTCACGACATCAAGGCGATGCAACAGGTCGGCGCGGAACTCACCACGCGAAACCTTGGTTTCGAGATCCTGATGAGTCGCCGCGATGACGCGGACATCAGCCCGGATCAATTCGCGGCCACCGACGCGGTAGAACTCGCCCTCGGCGAGTACACGCAGCAGGCGTGTCTGCAGCAGCAACGGCATATCGCCGATCTCATCGAGGAACAGAGTGCCGCCGTCAGCCTGCTCGAAACGCCCGGCATGGCGCCGTGTTGCCCCGGTGAAGGCACCCATCTCGTGACCGAACAGCTCCGACTCCAGCAGCTCAGAAGGAATCGCCGCGGTATTCAACGCCACGAACGGACGCAGCGCACGCGCGCTATGAGTATGCAGCGCACGTGCGACCAGTTCCTTTCCGGTACCCGTTTCGCCGGTGATCAGCACATTGAGGCCACTTGCCGCGACGCGGCCTATGGCGCGGAAAACTTCGCGCATTGCCGGCGAACGGCCTATGAGTTCGGTGTCCCGCGGCGGTGCGCGCGCGGGCGGCGCGGGCAGGGCGCTGCGCCGCTGGGCCAGTGCACGCTGCGCCGCTGCTACTGCCTGATCCAGATCAAAGGGCTTGGGCAGATAGTCAAATGCACCATGCCTGTAGGCAGCAGCCGTGGTCGCGATGTCGGTATACGCACTCATGACGATAACCGGCAGTTGCGCGTGGCGCGCATGCAACCGCTCCAGTAGCTTGAGGCCGCCTTGTCCCGTCATGCGCACGTCGGTAAAGAGCAAATCCGGCACTTGTTCCTCGATGTGCGACAGCACACTTTCCGCGTCCTCGAATTCCGCAACCTGTAGTCCTGCGTCGCGCAGTGCCGCGGCAAGCACGAACCGTACGCCGCGATCATCATCGACCAGCCAGACCAGTGCGGCATCAGCCATGCAGTTCTCCATAGGGCAGCAGCAGGGTGAAAACGGTCTCGCCGCTGCGGCTGCGATAGTTCAACGCGCCACCGTGTTCCGCAGCAATTTCACGGCACAGCGCAAGACCAAGACCGCTGCCGCTGGCGCGTCCGCTGACCATCGGCAGAAACAGGCTGTCAGCAAGCTCCGGCGCTACGCCGCCGCCGTTGTCGATCACATCAACGCGCAGGGCGAGTTTGACGACGCGGTCGTTGATCCGGGCCGAATGTTCCGCACGGCTGCGTAGCGTGATGCGGCCAGCGCCGGCTTCCAGCGCGTTGCGTCCAAGATTCAGGAACACCTGCAATAGCCGGTCCGCATCACCGGGAAGACCCGGCAAACTCGGATCGAAGTCGCGCAGCACGGTTGCCTGGCCTTGCGAGGCGAGCAGTACGGCAACACGTTCCAGCACCTCATGGATGTTGACCAGCGCAAATGCCGGGCCCGCCGATCCCTGCAACAGGCGGTTGGCGAGCTGGGTGAGCCGGTCCGCCTCGGCGATGACGAGACCGGCCAACTCCTTGACCCCGTCGTCAGCGACACGCCGGGTGATCAATTGCGCAGCGCCACGCAATCCGGCCAGCGGATTTTTCACCTCGTGGGCAAACCCGCGCAGCGATTCGGACAGCTGCGCTGTGGCACCGCTGCTGCTGGGCGCCAGCACGTGCACTTCGAGCAGTGCCCCACCCGCCGCAAGCGGGCTCAGGGTCAGGTCAACGGCGACAGCCTCCCCTGTCACCGTGCTCAGCGCGAAATCACGCAACTGGACGACCCGTTGCTCGGCCAGTACACGCCGCAGCGCCTCGACCAGCTCGGGCCGATCCGGCACCAGCGAGGCCAACGTCATCCCTTCCAGCCGCCGTGTGCCCAGACCAAGCAGCTCGCACAGCGCCGGGTTCGGCATCTGCAGCTGCTGCTGTGCGTCCACACAGGCCGCGGCAGTACTGAGTTGGAGCCAAAGCGTCGCAGGGTCCACGGATTGCTGCAGGTTGGGGCAGATGCACCATCATAGGGCGGATCGCTGTCTTTGGTCTGTCCGAGTCTGCTTGGCATCCGGAACGGTACCGGCGCGAGCTGAAGCAATAGGCGTCTCGAACTTCAGCGCAACAAGTGCCATTGAAGCGTTCGACGAAAGCGATATGCCGAGCCCCTGATCCGGCAGAGCGTTTGCGCGACGACCTGGACGATGCGGTTGCAGGGCTTGGCCTGGAGCACGATACGGGGGCTGCCCGCGCCTATCTTTCGCTCAATGAGAAAGTGACCAGCTACTGTGTCTGGCACTGCGGTCGAAAAGTGCGTGTCCTCGCATCGCTCGCATCGAATGAGGAAGTAAGCAGCTACCGGGCCTGGCATCGAGGCAAAAAGGTGCGTGTCCTCGCGTTGCCCCCTTCCTGGGGTCGCCTTCGAGTCGTTGCCGGGTTTTGTTCGGCCCTGCCGCGCGGCACTGCACGATTCGCCAGGGGCTTCAGCGCTGTTCCAGGCGCGCCAGCTCTATGCAGGCGCTGAGCCGCAATGAATTGGGGTATGGCGGGTCGACATGGCAGGGCGTTGTTTTCTCGCCCAGGCGCGCGCCGAGCAACAGGGCATACTCGGCGAAATAGGTGTCCTTGACTCCTTCCATGCGCGCGCGTTCCAGCTGCCGCGCAGCCGCCGCACGATCACCGTCCGCCAGCGATTGCCAGGCGCGTAGCAGTTCTGCGTTGCCGGCGAAATCAGATTCCGGACCGAACGCCTTGGCAATGGATTCGGTGTCGCGCGGTGAGGCGATGCCAAATTGCAGAGCCGTGATCTGCAGGGCTGCTTGCTCCCAGCTGGGCAGGGCTGCTTCAAGAGCATCCGCCAGGTAGCTTCGTGCCAACTCGCGCTCGCCAGCCTGGGCCGTAACGATGGCAAGGAAACCGAGATAACCGGCGCGGCACGCGATCTGTTTCCCGGCGCAGCGTGGGAGCAGACGCGTAAAGCGTTCACCGGCGTCGCTGTGGCCGCTGGCATAGGAGGCCAGTGCAGCGAGTTCGGCCATGCGGGCTGCGTTGTCATAGGCGCGTTCGCCATCAGCGAGCGCCTGCGCGCGGTCGGCAGCCAGAATGGCTTCGTCCCAGTGTTTGCCCGCATAGGCCAGGCGCGCCTGCACATAGGCTTCGAGCATGGGCGCATTGCGCAGCCGCCCCGCGGCCAGCTCCGCTTCGACGGCGTCAATATCGCCGAGGCTTGCACGATCACTGAGCACGTAGACAAGGACGCCCGGTCCCGGTTTGTCCAGCGGCACGCGACGATAAGCAGCCAATGCCGTGGCAAAGGCGCGCCGAGCCATATGGTAGTGCGCCAACGCAAACTGCATGCGCCACGCGTTTGGCCGCAGGTCGAGCATCGCGTCGCGGAGCTGACGCACGCGCTCGTCTCTCTCGCGCAGGTGGTAGGAGAGTTCGACCAAAAGTCGCGTATAGGCGGGAGTCTGCTCGCGCACGCGAGTGCGCGCGATTTCCGCCCACTGTTCGGATTCCGCCAGTCCCCCGCCCAAGTACATCGCAAGCAAGGCCGGGGCGACCGGCGACTGGGTGTCCAGCATGGCCACCTGCTGCAGCAGTTCGCGTGAGCGGCCTTTGTCGGCCGTTTGCTCGGCCGCCAAGGCCAGACGCAGTAGCTCGGCGGTATCGTCGCGGCTTGCGTCGAGGTCGCTTGCATACAGTGCGTATTCGCTGCTGATCAAGGGATCGTGCAGAACCCTGGCGAGCAAGAGTGCAGCGGCTACGGCGACAAGCACGATGAGCAGCCCTATGCGCCAACGCCGGGGCGCGGTTGCCTGCCTGGTGTCAGCTACCGGCGTCGGCAATACCACGTCCGGAGCGGCGGCGACGGGAGTATGCAACTCGGGCTCGGCGGCGAGCTCGACGCGTAGTTCCGCATCCAGGCGGATACCGCCCCGGCGCACGGTCCTGATGGCATCGGCGGCGGAACCCAGAGCACCGCGCAGGCGCCAGATCAGTTGAGTCAGCGCCGCATCACCGATGTCCTGGCCGCCGGGCCAGAGCCGGTCGAACAGTACCGCGCGGGGTACCAGCGTGCCGTTTGCCTCGCAGAGCATGACGAGCAAGCGGAACGCGAGCGGCTGGCAGGCGACTTCGACCTCGTCGACCGACAACTGCTGACGGCCAACATCGACGGTTACGTTGCTGAACCGATAGACCGGCGCCGTGCTGACGTCACCGGACGCCGGCTCGGAGTAAGGCAGGTTCATGCGCGCAAAACCAGATGGCAGGCGGCAGTGAGGTTGCGGAGATGTTGCCGTGAGGACATCGGAAGCATGGCCCTAGCAGCATCCATCGCTATCAACCGGGTCGATCCGGTGCCTTTCGAGGATGCGCATATGGGTATGAGCAACATGGCGGGACCGAGCTTGCGGCAGTGGGTTGGACGCGCCGTGCTCGGCGTCGGCGCGAGTATAGCAGCGGCCAGTTGTTGCTCCGCCGCGTCCAACCCGATTGGTCTGGCATTCGATCCAGATTTCGGTTCGGGTGGGTTTTCGGAATTGCCATTGCATGTCAGTGCTGACAAGACCTCGTCGATAGTGCCCATCGGCGTCATACATCTGGACACAAGCGGCGGCTATATCGCTGCCTCGCTGCAACAGGTGAATAACCTGCCGCGCATGGTGCTTACGCGCTACACGGAAGCGGGTGCGCTGGACCTGAGCTGGGGTAGCCAGGGCAGCTCCATGCCGGCGTTACCGTCGCCTTACGTGGGGGGAAATGGGTCGCCCGACGCGATTCGCCTTGTCGCCGGCAGCGAGAATGGCCAGGACATCTTCTATCTGGCGTTCAGTCTGCCCAACGGCGCAAATTTTTTTGTGGGTGTTGCGAAATTCGTCGCCAGCGGCGCGTTTGACGCCAGCTTTGGTTTCGGCGGTTATGCGGCGTCATCCTTGCCGGTCAGTGCACCCGGCGGTCTGCTCGAACTGCGTGGAGCAGCGTTCACTCGGGTCTTTGGTCTGCCGGTATTGGTTGTTATCGTCGCTGCGGCGAACAACCGCCTGGTGTTCAGCCGCGCGCATGGCAGTGGAGCAGCGACGCTGTCGGACCAGGGCGGCGGTTCGTCGATCCAGTTCGGCAACTCGCCCAACATTCTGCAAGTACGTACCAACGGGCCTAACCATATCGAGCTGGTCGGCAATACCGGCAACGAAGCGCTCTATGCCGACTACGATGCCGGTACGCTGACGCTGGTCTCGCGGACCTTCCGCTTCCCCTGCGCCAATGGCAGCACCGCATCGGCCATTGATGCGATCGAGCGTCCAGCCGGCTGGAACGGCGATGTACTGGTCATGGGGCGTACTGCCTGCATTACCGAGGGCGCCACGTCGGTTGTCGCCCGCATGGCGAATATTGCGACGTCGCCCAACCCGGTCTGGCTGGCGCAGACGGAAGTGGGAAGCCTCTGCACGCCGGGCGGCATGACGCTGTGCACCGGCGTCATGCTCGCCTATTCGGACGCCAGGCCTGGCATCGCGATCACCATGACGCCACGGAACAAACTCGTCCCGGTCAATACCGTTACGGGCAGGCCTATGGCGGCAACGCCGGTCAACGCGTTGAGCGGGCAGTTCTATGCGCAGCACTCGTCGTATCGCGGCCTGGTGTTCCGCTATCCGCGTCTGGTCGGTTTTGGTCTTGACGTTGCGGCTCGCAAGGGACTGGCTGGGCTGTTTGTCGATGGCTTGTTTATCGACGGGTTTCAGTAAGCAAGCCGGACCGGCGCAGCCTCCGGCACGAACCCGTCGTGGCCCTGATGATTGGCCTCGTCGCGCGCTTCGTCGGACGCCGGTCCGTGAAATTGCGCTGTAGCGAGCTTGCGTAGTGCTTGATGCGAAGACTTTCGCGACGGCGCCCGAGCAGGGTTCTTCATCGCGGGCCGGGTCTAGCCGGCATATGTCGAGGAAATTCAGTGTGGAAATTGCAAAGAAAAGAACTGCAGTCATGTGGCAAAGGATGAGGCGGTTGGTACTTGGCGTCGCCACGTGCCTGGCTGCCATCGACTCTGGCAATGCCGCATCCAATCCGATCGGCCTCGCGTTCGACCCGGGCTTTGGCGTCGGCGGGCACATCCAGCTACCGCGATATCCGACCGCCGATGCAAGCACGACGGTTACGCCGCTTGGTGTGATCCATCTGGACGCGCGTGGGGGCTATGTCGCGGCTACGTTGCAGCGAGCGGGTAACGAACCGCGCATCGTGCTCACGCGTTATACCGAATTGGGCGGGCTGGATACGAGCTGGGGCAATGGTGGAAGCCTGATGCCGGCTTTGCCCTCGCCCTATGGCCCCGGCAACGCGGTCCGTCTGGTTGCCGGCACGGAAAATGGAGACGACATCTTCTATCTCGCCTTCAGCCTGTCCAGCGATTCCATTGCCTTTTCTGTCGCCGTTGCGAAATTCACGGCCAGCGGCGCCTTCGATGCCAGTTTTGGATTCGGCGGGTATGCCGTATCGTCGCTACCGTTCAGTGCGCCGGAAGGTTTGCGCGAATTGCGTGGGGCCGCGTTCACGCCGGTATTCGGACTGCCGGTACTCGTGGTCGCTGTCGGAGCGGCGAACAACCGTCTCGTATTCAGCCGCGCGCACGGCAGCGGAACCGCCGCATTGTCAGATCAGGGTAGCGGTTCGTCGCTGGCGTTCGGCTTTCCGCCGCAAGTTCTGCAGGCGCGAACGAATGGACCCAACCACATAGAGATCGTCGGCAGTATCGGTAACGAAGCGTTCTACGCTGACTATGATGCCGGCGCGCTGGTTCTGAATTCCCGCACCTTCCGCTTCCCCTGCACCGGCGGTACGACGGCTTCGGCCATCGATGCGATCGCCCGTCCGGCAGGCTGGAACGGCGATGTTCTGGTCGCGGGGCGCTCGCTTTGCGTAGGTCAGGGCCGTGTTTCCACCGTCGCTCGCGTTGCCAACATTGCGCTCGCGCCGAGTGTGGTCTGGCACGCCGATACCGAAACTGGAGCGAGCTGCTTGCCCGGTACCGCGGCGACCTGTCCGCAAGTCATGCTTGCCTATTCGGACAGCTACCCCGGCGTGGCGATTACAGCGACTCCGCTGAAGAATCTCGTGCCGGTCGATATTGTGGCGGGGACACCGATGGCGGCAACACCGCTCGGCGCACTCGACGCGCAAATTACGGCGGAGCCCTCGTCTTATCGTGGCATCGTGTTCCGTTATCCGCGCCTGGTCAGCTTTGGCGTGAAGTTTCCCAGTGTTCAGGGGCTGGCCGGGCTGATTGTCGATGGCTTGTTTATCAACGGATTCCAATAGAAGCGCTGATCCCGGTGCCTACGGAAAGGCCTGGTGCGTGCCGGCGGCGAGACGGCGATGTCTGCTCTCGTTTCAATCGCCATACGAGAACGGTTCTCCAACGGGGTCAGCTGTCTTCAATGTGGCAGCGTTGCTGATGTAGCGCGGTGGTGAGGTTGCGGAGATGTTGCAGTAGAGGCAAGGAAGTCTGTCTGGACGCAGTCTCCGGCCAGGTGCACCGGGCTGTACCGGTGTCTGTCGGGGGACTTGTGTATGGAAGGGGCGACGGTGTTTGCAGCGAGTCTGCGCAATGGGTTGAGCCGGTTGATAGTCGGCGTTATGGCATGGGTCGCAGTGGCCGGCTCCTGCTTCGCCGGCAGTAACCCCATCGGACTGGCTTTTGATCCGGGCTTTGGTACGGCCGGGTTTTCCACCATTCCGTTGCAACCGGTAGCTGACGCTGGCTCGAGCGCTGTTCCGATTGGGGTGATTCATCTGGCTGTTGGCGGCGGCTACGTGCTGGCCTCACTGCAGCGCGTGAGCTCGGTATACCGCATCGTGCTGACGCGTTATACCGAAGCGGGCATGCTGGACACGAGCTGGGGGGTTAACGGCAGCCAGATGCCTGCATTGCCGTCGCCCCATGTGGATTTTGGTTTCATCAGCGGAAACGAAACCAATACCATGCGCCTCGTGGCAGGTAGCGAGAATGGTCAGGACATCTTCTACCTGGCATTCAGCCTGCGCCAAGGTGTCGACGATTTTTCGGTTGCCGTAGCAAAATTTGTTGCCAGCGGGGCTTTCGACTCCAGTTTTGGCTTTGGCGGCTATGCCGTCTCAAAGTTGCCCAACAGCGCCCCCGGCGGCCTGGACAGGTTGAGAGGTGCAGCGTTTACCCTGGTGTTCGGACTTCCTGTCCTGGTGGTTGTTGTCGAAGCGCCGGGTAATCGCCTGGTATTCAGCCGTGCTCATGGCGCTGGATCAGCCGCACTGTCGGATCAGGGTGGTGGATCGTCCGTGTTGTTCAGTAGTTCTCTGACCATCACCCAGGTGCGCACGAACGGGCCGAACCACATTGAGCTGGTCGGCCGCCTCGGTACCGAGGCACTTTATGCGGACTACGACGCAGGGACACTTGCCCTGAACTACCGAACCACCGTCTTTCCATGTCCGTTCAGTACGGCCGGCTCGGTGATTGACGCGATCGAGCGCCCTGCGGGCTGGAACGGTGACGTGCTGGTTGCGGCACGTGCGGACTGTCCGACGGTGGGAATTGTCTCGCTGGTTGCACGCATAGCCGCTGTGGCGACCGCGCCGAACATGGTCTGGTACGCCAGTACCGGTACAAACGACGCATCGTGCACCATCGCGACCACCCCGCTGCCGTGTCTGCCCGCCATGCTGGCCTATTCGGCAAATTATCCCGGCGTGGCGATTACCAGGACTCCCAATTCGCGACTCGTACCGGTCGATGTCATCAATGGCAGAGCGATGGAGGCGACGCCGTTCAGTGCACTCAGTGTCGACGGGTCGATCGTTCCGAATTTTTCGTCCTATCGCGGCACTCTGTTTCGCTATCCGCGCCTTGTTGGGTTTGGCCAGTTAGCCGGCTCGGGCACCGCGCAATACGGTATTGCCGGTTTGTTTGTCGATGGTTTGTTTATCAATGGGTTCAACTGATTCTTTTCATTGAAATTTGTGGAGAATATTCACAGGCGGGTTCCTGTCGTCAGAGGCAGGGCTCCGCTTTGCCCGGGCGTAGCATCCTGAGGCGGGTGATGCGGGGCAGCTGACTCGGCGTGCCTGGATCTTGGAGTCCAATTCTGCAAGCAGTGCTTTTTGGTGTACTGCGCGCTCAGCCGGGCAATGAATGCCGCCGGCGAGAGGTGGTGGACGAGGGCAAGTCGCGAGCCATGCCGCGACCAAACGTTTGACGGCCTGTACGAGTTGATCTTCAGGCTTGGCATAAAGCCGGCTTGGCACAAAGAATGCGCAGGCTGTTGTCCAGGCCGCCATCGACACTGAACACCGGCCCCGGGGCCTGAAGCCCACCGACGTGTTCGGCAAGTCCGCCGCAGATAGGCCGCAATCGGGATCACCCGATCGATCCGGGCCGCGCCAATGAGGCCGCAGCTATTCGCTGGATGGCCGGGGATGGATGGCCGCGGACACGCAGGATACGATCTCAAGTTCCCGGCAGGCTGAGGGGTTTCTGTGCTCACGTCCGTCTGGTAGTCCAGGCAGGTTCCGGGACCAGCGGAACAGGCCCTGATAGCGCCGATGAAACTCGAGTGAATCCAGCCTAGCCAGGCATCCGTTTGTGCCCAATGATCTGACCACTGCTGAACTGAAGGACTGGTTGCGCCGTTCGCGCAACGGAGATCCGGGCGCCGAACACCGCATCGCCGAGGCGTTATACCCGTCGTTGAAGTCGATTGCGCAACGCTGCCTGCGGCCGCTGGCGCATCGCCTTTCGCTGCGGGCGACTGATCTGACCCACGAGGCCTATCTGCGCCTGGTTGACCAGCGTACCGACTGGCACGGGCGTGCGCACTTTCTCGGCATAGCGGCTCGTGTCACGCGGCGTGTGCTGATCGAGCTGATTCGCGAACGCCAAGCGGAGAAGCGCGGTGCCGGTATCGATTTTGTCCGCCTGGAGCTGGAACCCGACCCCGGCACCGACATCGCGCAGGAAAGCCGTATTGACTGGCTGCAGCTGGAACAAGCGCTGCAGCAACTGGAAGGGCGAGATCCGATTGCCGGCCGGGTTGTCGAGTTGCGCTACTTTGGCGGGCTCAATAACGACGAAGTCGCCGACGTGCTCGACATCGGTGTGGCTACCGTCGTACGCCACTGGAAGTTCGCCAGAGCCTGGCTGCACCGGCGTTTGTAGCGGCCTTGCCAGCCCGTCAATGCCCCAAGGACTTTGTACCCGTGAGCACTACCTTTTCCACCCGGCAGTGGCAGCGCCTTCAGTCGCTGTTCGAGCAGGCCGAACAGCTGGACACCGCAGCGGCAGCCGCCTTCATCGCGGCACATCGCGGCGAGGATGAGCGCGTTGCCGATGCACTCGCCTCCATGCTTTCGGCCAACCGGCAATGGGCCCGCCGTACTGATGCCGCGGTCGCCGCACTCAGCCTGGCGGCAACGCCCTCGGCGAGCGGAACGCGGCTGGGTGCATTCGAGCTGCTGGAGGAAATCGGCCGGGGCGGCATGGGTGTGGTGTACCGCGGCGAACGTGGCGACGGCCGCGTGCAGCAGGAAGTCGCTATCAAGATCCTGCATACCGGCGGCCTGGATGAGCACACCCGGGCACGTTTTCAGCGCGAACGCGAAATCCTCGCCGGGTTTGACCATCCCGGCATTGCCCGCCTGCTGGATGCGGGCGAGAGCAGCCGCGGCGAGCCTTACTACGTCATGGAGTATCTGCGTGGCCTGCCGGTCGATGCGCATTGCGACCGCTATCGCCTGAGCATAGCCGAGCGCCTGCGCCTGTTACGCAAGATCTGCGATGCAGTGCAGTACGCACATTCCAAGCTGATCCTTCATCGCGACATCAAGCCCAGCAATATCCTTGTCGACGAACACGGTGTTCCCAAACTCATCGACTTCGGCATAGCCAAGCCGCTGGGCAGCAGCGACACGCTTGAGGTACAACAGACCATCGATCAGCAGCGTTACTTTTCGCTTGCAAACGCCGCCCCCGAACAGATCCGCGGCGGCGTGGTATCAGTAACCTGCGATGTCTATCAGCTGGGCGCACTGCTGCACGAACTCGTTTGCGGCAGCCCGCTGTTTGCACTTGCCGGTACAACGGTGTCGGAGCTGGAGCGCAAGATCCTCAACGTCGTTCCGGACGCGCCCAGCCAGATCGCTGAATCAGCCGCCGAAGCAGTATTGCAGGCACGGCGCACGGGTTCTGCCAAGGCACTCGCAGCCCGCCTGCGTGGTGACATTGACGTCATCGTGCAGCGCGCCGTGCGCAAGGAGCCGGAACAACGTTATGCCTCGGTAGAGCAGCTGGCGCAGGATATCGACCACCATCTGCAGGACAGGCCGATACGTGGCAGACAGGGCGACCGGCGCTACCGGTTTGCGCGTTTTGTCCGACGTAACCGGCGCGCCATCGCCGCCACCGGGGCCATCGTTGCCGCGGTCATTGCTTTCGCGATAACCCTGCTGCACCAGGTGAACCAGACTGCGGCCGAACGTGATCGCGCGGTCAATGCGAGCCGCAGCGCCGAGGCCGTGACCGAGTTCCTGTTGACCGTGTTTCGTTCCGGCGATCCCGCCGTCGCCAAGAAAGCCGACCTGCCTATCGGTCAGGCCTTGGCCCATGCACAAAAAACCCTCGACACGAAACTCGCCGACGAGCCGGCTATCCGCGCCCGTATCAGCGGCGCCCTGGCGACGATCTACAACAGCCTTGGCGAATTCCGCACCGCCGCGCAGCTGAGTACGCAGTCGCTGGCGCTGCTCGAGACGACGCCGGGCATAGAACCCGAGGCGCTGCTCGCCGAACTGCGGCAGAACATCGACATCCTGCTCAGTGATTCCCAGTTCGACAAGCTGCAGCCGCAGCTGGACAAGCTGCAGGCGCTGGAGGCGAAGCTGCGGCCCGGCCAGCCGCTGCACTGGCGCACACGATTGCTCGCAGCAACCGTGCACTGGCAGACCGACATCAAAGAAGCCTGCCGCCAGGCGGAGACGCTAGTCGATGAAACGCTGGCTTCTGCCGAAGCCGATCCGGAAGCGTTTGTACGTACCCTGCTCTATACCAGCCGCACCTGTCGTGTCGGCGGCGAGGCCGGTTCCGCGCGCACGCTCGAACGTGTTGTGCAAGCCACCGATCTTGTACGCCGCCGCATGGACGCGGACGAAGTCATCTTGCTGGACCTGCGCTTAGCCCAGGCGACTTCGCTGCGGCGGCTGCGCCGCAATGACGAAGCGATCCCAATGATCGAAGAAGTCGCGCGCGAAAGTGCGCGTATATACGGCGAAAATTCGCTGTCCGAAGCCAATGCCCTGCTGATCGCAGGCGGCGCCTACAACACCACCTACAACTTCGCGGCCGCCCTGAAAGTGCTGCAGCGCGCGGAGGCCATCTACGCACATATCCATCGCGACGCGCCCAATGGTGATATCGCCGTTGTCGCCTTTCAGCTCGGCACGGCTTACGACTACGGCAAGATCGACGCCGAAGCCGCACTGAAGTGGTATGCAAAAGCCTATGAAGTTGGCCAGATCGCATTCGGTGTGGAGTCCGGCAATGTCGGTGCGTTTGCGGCGGATTACGGCACCTTGCTGCGCCGGCGCGGCGATTTCACAGCGGCCGAACCGGTGCTGCGCAAAGCTGCCCGGATCACGCCGCTGGACAGCCCCATCGGCAACGGTTTTATGTCACGCCTGAACCTCGGCATCGTGCTCGCTCAGCGTGGGCAATGGGATGAGGTCCGCACGCTCGTGGCCGAATGCGAAAAGGCCGACGCCGAGTTCCGCGAAGATCCGGAATTCAAGGCTGACTGGGAGGCATTGCGCACGGCGCTGGCCCAGCAGAATCGCAAAGAAACAACACGATCCGCAGCCCCTCGCAATCCTCCCGGCGGTGGCGCGCAAAAAAATTGATCGAGTACAGCGCTGGAACACGCGTCCTTGCCTACCAGCCCGGGCCCTCTCTTGAAGTCCCCAGGGCTCGCATTACCACAGGCGCTATCTTCGAGGACGTTATGCAGGACTCACACGACATTTACCCGGCACCCTGCCGGGCAGCGGGCTTTTCGCCTCCGCCGCTAACCCTTATCCCCGCAAACTCCCGGCGTGGGTTTGTTGCGGGGCTGCTGTTGCCTGCTCTCGCAGCGCTGTTGATGCCGCTGTCGTGGAGTCCAAAGACCCAAGCGCAGACCTCGCCGGTACTACCCAACGATTTCTGCTTTTCCTACCAGAACCTCTGGCAGTGCTACCCCAGCATGCCGCAGGCCATGGCCGGCATGAAGGCAGCGCTGCCCGCCAGCTACCGCAACGTCATTTTCCCCAAGACGCCCTATCCTACCGGCCAGATCGCCTGGGACACCGGCCTGGAAGAGTGGCGAGTCGATTTCTACGTACCGGATCAGCCGCCAGAACACACGTTTCCGCGAGGCTATTACCAGGGCTGGCGCGGCGCTCCGGATGTCTGCCCATCGGCGGGCGACCCCCTGTACCCGCACCTGTGCAAGACCGAAGACGGTGCGACAGAAGCGTTGTATGGGTACATGGTCAATACCTACCCACAATGCACCCACGTCCGCCTTAACTATGCCAATTCGTGGGCAAGTCCGTTCGCCCGGATCAGTGCCTACAACTGGACCAGCCGCTACGGGGTTATCAGCTACACCAATCCCAACCTGCCGCCTGCCGGCAACCGGAAATACGAATACACGGTGCAGTGTCCGGGATGGAATCCGCCTGGCCCGGTGACACGAGAGATCAATCTGAGTTCGCAGCAGACCTTCCTGTGCCCGGAGGATTTCAAGCCGGTTGAAGGGTATGGCGCCGCACAATATTCCAACGGCGGCGCATTGCCGATCATCAGTAGGGCACTGTGCCGCGCCGGGACGATGCCATATATCGTCTACAAGGAACGCCAGACCGCAAGCTGCCCAGCGGGCAACTCGCCTGGTCCCTGCCATCCGGCGACTGGCGACAAATCACGCAACGAAGTCGATTTCGCGTTTGCTGGCGTAGCATTCACGCGCTACTACCACTCGCTGCACCAGACCGGAACCATACCGGCATTCGCACCGGGCTGGACGCATACCTTCAGCGACCGCGTGCTCGATGGCGGCTCGACCAATATGCGCATTATCCGCAGCGACGGCAATGTCGAGTATTTCCTGCCGCTGGGCAATAACGAGTACAAGTCCAGCCAGACCACGCGCAAGAAGCTGGTCAAGCTCAGCGACGGCTACCGCATTTACGACGAAACCGGCAAAGTGCTTTTTTTCAATACCGCCGGCCGCCTCGTACGACAGGAACGCTCGCTGTCTGGCTTGCTGGCTATTGATTTCAGCTACGACGGCGACAAGCTGGTACGCGCGCAGGATCAATCTGGCCGCACACTGCACTTTGTATACACCGATGGGCGCCTGTCCAGCATCACCTTGCCGGACGGCCGGGTGGTCGAATATCACTACGATGCCAGCACCAACTTCGAGCGGGCTACTTATCCCGATGGCAGCAGCAAGCGGTATCACTACAACGAGGCCGGACTGTCGCTGGCCAACGATCCCCATGCACTGACCGGCATCACGACGGAAAATGGGCTGCGCTACTCGACCTACGGCTACAACATCAACGGCCGCGTGACGCTGAGCCAGCGGCACAAGGGCGACGGAACCTTCGTCGAGAAAACGACGGTCGACTATTCCAACCCGCAGCAGCCGGTGGCAACCCTGCCGTATGGTGAAGTCGTCACCTATAACCTGACGCCCGAGCGCGCGTATACGCGCATCACCGGAATGACCAGCAGCCGTGGTAGCTACTATGCCAATTACACGGGTAGCGGATCGGGGGCAACACTGGTCGGATACACCGGCGGCCGGACCACGCGCTACGTCTTTACCGAGAGCTATGAAAGCGAACGCTACGAAGCCTATGGCACGCCCGACGAACGCAAGTTTGTGACGGTGCGCGACCCTGCCTACCGCACGACCTCGCGGGAGATCCAGACCAAGTCGGGTACCAGCTATGTCACCAAACAACGCCATAGCTATACCTACAACAGCCGCGGGCAGATGCTGACGGCCAGCATTACCGATCCCGCCAGCTCGGCCTCCCGTACGACCACACTGGCCTATTGCGAACAGACCGATGTCAGCGCCGGCAGCTGTCCGCTGGTCGGTTTGCTCAAGTCCGTCGACGGTCCGCGCAGTGATGTCGTGGATGTCACGACGTTTGCCTACCGTGCCGCCGACGAAGCCAGCTGTGCCAGTTCGCCCTTGACCTGCCAGTACCGCAAGGGCGACTTATGGACAGTCACCAATGCACTGGGTCATGCGACGGAAGTCCTCAAGCTGGACGCCAGCGGCCGGCCACAAAGCGTCCGGGACGCCAACGGTGTGCTGACCGATTTTGAATATGACATGCGCGGCCGCCTTACCGCACGCAAGCAGCGCGGGGCCGATAACAGCGGTGAATCCGACGACCGCATTCTCGGCATCGAGTACTGGCCTACCGGCCTGGTCAAGCAGATCACCCAGCCCGATGGCTCGTATACCGCCTATGACTATGACGATGCACATCGCCTGACGTCGATCCGCGACAACGCCGGCAACCGCATCGAGTACACGCTGAGCACCGCTAGCCAGCGCATCAAGCAAGAAACCAAAGACCCCAACGGTGTGCTGAAGCACAGCCTGAGTCGCACCTACACCACGCTGGATCAGCTGCAAAGCCAGATCGATGCCTATGGTCGCGCGACTACCTTCAGCTACGACGTCAATGAAAACCCGGACCGCGCTACCGATGCACTGAGCCGCATCTCCGACAGTGATCATGACGGCCTGGATCGCCTCAAGCGCGTGTTGCAGGACGTCAGCGGTATCGCCGCTGAAACCACGCTCGGTTATGACGCGCTGGACAATGTAACTCGCGTGACTGATCCCAAAGGACTGGACACGCTCTATACCTACAACGGCCTAGGCGATCAGACCCAGCTGCAAAGTCCGGATACGGGCACGACCACGTATAGCTACGACGAAGCCGGCAACCTGGCCAGCCGCATCGATGCCAACGGCAAGTCCATCAGCTACCGCTATGACGCGCTGAACCGGCTCAAGATGGTCGACTATGCCGCTGCGGTGCCCGATGAAACATTCGCTTACGACGTTGCGATGGGCGACTGTCCTACGGGCGAGAATTTCAATATCGGCCGCCTCGGCAAGATGAATGACGAAAGCGGCAGCACGACCTTCTGCTACAACCGCTTCGGTGATCTGGTGCGCAAGGTACAGCGCACCAGCAGCAAGACCTTTACCCTGCGCTGGAACTACGCGGCCACTGGTCGCCTGCAGTCGATGACCTATCCTGATGGCAGCGTGGTCGACTACGTCTACGACGTCCATGGCCGGGTCAGTGAAATCGGCGTGACGCCGCTGCGCAGCAGCCGCGAGGTGCTGATCAGCGCTATCGCTTATTACCCCTTCGGTCCCGTGGCCCAGTGGACCTTTGGCAATGGCCGCACACTGACCCGCAGCTATAACCTGAACTACCAGCCTTATTCGGTGCAGGACACTGCGGCAGGTGGTCTGAGCCTGGGTTACGAGTTCGACGCCGTCGGTAATCTCAAGCGCCTGCGCAATGCCGATCAGGCCGATCCACCGGCCCGCATTTACGACTACGACGGCCTCAATCGCCTGACTGAAGCCAAGGACGCGGCGAATGTCATCTGGCAGAACTACAGCTACGACAAGACCGGCAACCGCTTGAGTGCTGGCCTGACCACAGCCACAACCACGCAGAGCTGCCCCCAGGGACAGGGCGGCCCCTGCACCACCGGAACCCAACTGGTGTGGTCGTCGTTTGCCTATGCCTATGCCAACGGATCACATCATCTGCTGTCAGCCGGCGACGGCGCGCAGCGCAGCTACGATGCCGCGGGCAATCTGTCCACGGTCACGCCGGTAGCGCCGGTCACGCCGCGCGCCATGGTCTCGCGTAACTATGTATACAACGAGGCGGGCCGCCTGGGTTCGGTCACCAGCACGGGCGTGTTGCAGGCCACATATCGCTACAACAGCTACGGCCAGCGCGTCTATCGCCAGACACCGACCGGCACCGTGTACACGTTGTACGACCAGGCCGGACACTGGTTAGGCGACTACGATACCAACGGCGCTGCCTTGCAGCAGACGATCTGGCTCGGCGATCTGCCAGTCGGCGTACAGGCCAGAATGCCTGGTGGCGCAACCCAGTTGCACTATATCGAAGCCGATATGCTGGGTACGCCGCGTGTCGTGATCAATCCGCAGCGCAATGTGGCGGTATGGCGCTGGGATCTGACCAGTGAAGCCTTTGGTGACAGCGAACCGAATCAGGATCCGGATGGTGACGGCAACTGGTTTGTGTTGGATATGCGGTTCCCGGGGCAGCGGTATGACGCGCCAAGTGGGCTGAACTACAACTACTTCCGTGACTATGAGGCGTTTACTGGGCGGTACTCGCAGAG